>NC_020514.1:2706845-4060268 GCF_000347635.1 Paraglaciecola psychrophila 170
TGGTCAGATATTAGTCAAGAATGGCTGACGGACAACTTTCATCAACAAATAACAGGTTTTCGCTCCCGAAATATGCAAGTCATCCTTGCCAATAATGGCCTTGAATCACGTGTTGATCTTGATGGGGCAATCACGACTTACCAATCAAAAACGCTACCATTAAGAGATGTCGACACCATAACCATTCAAATACGTGAAAATATACTTAATAATCGACAGAAATTTACACTTTTAAGACAAGCCTCTGATGCTGTAGAACCCTATCAGTTCTCTGTTAAAGAAACAGTAATCACCACCATAGCCTCTTGGGGCGAAATTCAACTTATACCGGTCGAGCAAACAGGCTCAGAAGTAGTCACATACTTTTTTGCGCCAAGCATGAACTACCAACTGGTGAAAGCTCATTTCCATGGTCTGATTTTACAAGGAATGATTGAACTAAATAGTTACAATTCATCTTGCGACACAATCAAAAACGATAACTGATTCAAACCGAAGTAGCTTAAGCTCATTAACCACGGCAATTATATGCTAATGCCGTTTTGATAGCCTTGAATACTCATTAAAATTTTGGCGTTTTATTTTAATTAAAACGCCAATTAGGTATTTCAAAATTTAATTAGCTTTGTAAAGAGACGCATGCAATTAAACGAGGTTGCCGGATGTTGTCTGAGTAAACTTCACTTCGCCGCCCTCCATGACAACATGAATAATATCTCCAGGACTAAACTCGCCACCTAGAATTCGTTTAGCTAACTGTTTTTCAATCTGATTTTTGATTACTCGTTTTAATGGCCTAGCACCGTAGACTGGGTCAAAACCTGCATCGGCAATCACATCCACCACGTTGTCTGAAATATCTAACGACAAGTCCTGCTCTGCTAGGCGTTTATGCAAATAGTTTAATTGTATTTTTGCTATCTGTCTCACTTGGTCTTTTTTAAGTGGATGGAACACCACAATTTCGTCTAGTCGATTGATAAACTCTGGTCTAAAATGTTGGCCTACCACTTCTAAGACCCTCTTTTTTATCTCTTCATAATTTTCTTCACCCGCAACATCTAATATCAAGTGACTACCTAAATTTGATGTCATCACTATTACCGTATTCCGAAAATCTACTGTGCGTCCTTGTCCGTCAGTCAGGCGTCCATCATCAAGTACCTGTAGTAATATATTAAAAACATCAGGATGAGCTTTTTCGACCTCGTCCAATAATACAACTGCATAAGGTCGACGTCTCACGGCTTCAGTCAGATAACCACCCTCTTCATATCCTACATATCCGGGAGGAGCACCAACCAGTCGTGCAACAGAATGTTTCTCCATAAATTCAGACATATCGATGCGTACAATAGAGTCTTCAGTGTCAAACAGAAATTCTGCGAGTGCTTTAGTTAATTCGGTTTTACCAACACCTGTCGGACCCAAAAATAAGAATGAGCCATTTGGCCGTTGTGGATCAGCCAGCCCCGCTCTTGAACTTCTTATGGAATCTGATACCGCTGTTATCGCTTCCTCTTGACCAATAACTCGGCTATGCAGCGCCTCTTCCATTTTTAAAAGTTTTTCGCGTTCTCCTGAAAGCATTTTTGATACGGGTATACCCGTCCACTTCGAGACAACTTCAGCTATTTCTTCATCCGTTACTTTATTCCTCAGTAAGGTCATTTCTTTGGTTTGATTCTGACTTACTACGATTAATTTAGCTTCGAGCTCAGGTATTCTTCCATATTGAATCTCTGACATGCGGGTTAAATCACTTGCCCTGCGTGCAGCTTCAAGCTCCCTTCTTGCTTGTTCTAGCTCTTCCTTGACCTGGGTTTCACCTTGCACGTAGGCTTTTTCGGAGATCCAAGTTTCTTTTAAGTCAGAAAATTCCAGCTCTAAGACATTCACTTCTTCGTCAAGATTGTTTAACCTTTTTTTAGACGCGTCGTCGGTTTCTTTTTTCAATGCTTCACGTTCAATTTTTAATTGGATTAAGCGCCTGTCGAGCTTATCCATTTCTTCAGGCATCGAATCAATTTCCATTCGAATACGTGATCCAGCCTCATCAATAAGGTCGATGGCTTTGTCTGGCAATTGACGATCAGCTATATACCGTTGTGACAATAAGGTCGCGGCTACTATGGCAGAGTCGGTGATTGCCACACCATGATGCACTTCATACTTTTCCTTTAGGCCCCGTAAAATAGCAATCGTGTCTTCAATAGACGGTTCTTCTACAAGTACTTTTTGAAAGCGACGCTCTAGCGCCGTATCTTTCTCAATATATTTTCTGTATTCATCTAGGGTTGTTGCACCAACACAATGAAGTTCGCCTCTTGCTAAAGCGGGTTTAAGCATGTTTCCAGCGTCCATTGCTCCGTCGCTTTTCCCCGCACCTACGATAGTGTGAATTTCGTCGATGAATAAAATGACATTACCTTCTTGTCTTGCAACATCATTTAGAACCGCTTTAAGACGCTCTTCAAATTCCCCTCTAAATTTAGCACCTGCAATCAGTGCTGCCATATCCAAAGATAGTAATCTTCGACCTTTTAAACCCTCAGGAACCTCTCCATTGACAATACGTTGAGCTAGGCCTTCAACAATGGCCGTTTTTCCGACACCTGGTTCGCCGATTAAAACGGGGTTGTTTTTTGAGCGTCGCTGCAATACTTGAATAACACGTCTGATTTCATCATCACGACCAATAACGGGATCCAGTTTCCCTTGCTCAGCTCTTTCTGTTACGTCAATACTATATTTATCTAAGGCATCACGCTGCTCTTCTGCATTTGCATCATTAACGGGTTGTCCACCTGTGGCTTCCGCTATTGCTTTTTCGAGAGCAAGTGTCGTGGCACCGGAGTCTTTCATTAACTTACCGATCTGCCCTTTATCTGCTGTACAAGCGAGCAAAAACAAGTCACTAGAGATAAATTTATCACCACGTTTTTGGGCTAACTTGTCTGTTTGATTAAACAACCTAGCAAGTTCACTAGAGACATGGATCTCTCCGTTGCTGTCTTCTAACTTGGCAATACGCTCGAGGGATTCACCTAGTTGTGATCTAAGTTTATTAATATCGACATCTGACTTATTTAACAAAGGTCTTGCTGTGCCATCGTCCTGATTGAGCAAAGCAAATAATAAGTGCACTGGCTCAATTGTTGGATTGTCATGACCCAACGCTAAGCTTTGCGCATCCGACAACGCTAGTTGCAGTTTACTAGTAAATTTATCCATTCTCATATTTATGCTCTCTATTAATCGACACTGAATTATTCAGTTTTAGTAAAAATATAACGTTGTCAGGACATAAATTTGATGACCTAACTTGATTTTGCAAACCTACAACAGAGTATAAAATTTGATTTGAAAAGACCCATCACGGATTCTATTATTTAAGCAAAAATACTGGGTTACATGTGTTTCAACCGCATGCGAAATAAGAAAAGAATTCTACGCATGGGAGAAAAATTGTTCAATCAATGCTGATAAATTTGATATGGGTGATGAATCCAGTCCATCAACACTGAATATAATTAGTCTCATTATTTGAGAAGGGTCATAGTGATAATCTTGATTCTCATTATAAATAAATCTGGCGTGCCCCTAAGATTTAAAGATTTTATACGCTTTAAATCTTAGCATCGGAACATTTTGAGCTTACAGAGTTTTGTGAATTAGTGGCAAACAAACACTTTGGCACCGTTGTGGTGCTAAAAGACAATAAACTATGCAGTACTTCTCTTAAAAATGTTGCTGATAAAAGTAGGTTAGTGTCCACAGAAACCCCTGCCCTAGCCAGTGCTTTGTCAATGGGGATATGTTTTGGAAATACTGACCTGACACCTGGCTTACACAGTTTTAAGCATGAGATCCCGGGTTCATTGGGTACACATTGGCCCAGGGCTAAAGCATAAATACCCATTGCTAATGGGTACACCCTGGCAGATTTTACTTCAAGCAAACATTTCTAAAAACACAGCGGTCTATTAAGCTCGTGTATATGGTTTGATAAGCTCGTCCAAAAACAATCAGTTTTAGGTATATAAGATCCTATCTTACGGGTTTTGAATATATCGAGACAGTCATAAAAACTTTATGACTGTCTCGAACAGCTATGATGCTGTTGCTCCTAAATTTAAAGGACTAGGAGTCTGAGGGAGCCCCACAAAATCATAGATGAGTTTTAGGTTTATTTATGAGCGTTTGTAATGTTGCTATAGCCGCTACCCAAAGCCGTTTTAGCAGCTTGAGATTTTTATCTTTTTAGGCTCTTAAGCCTATAAATTTGTTTGATAAAACGTTTTTCCGCTTAACTGAACTAGATTGATACTGCCTATGTTTTCTCACTTCTTTTACCGTTAACCCGAGTAAAAATAGTAAGTTATTGTGCTATGCAAGCAACGCTCAATAACACACCTAGTCTTTTTATTATGCGATTATCACCAGGATTAATGCCTAGCCCCGTTTTTAAATCTCGAAAACTTTCTTCTATTTGCATTCTAGTGGAATAAATTCTGTTTACTTTTTTACATAAGTCTTTTGTTTAAGTCAGTGATATCGCTAACAACCGAGGTTCTTTTTCGCGTTCAGCACAAGCCCGCGATTTTTTGCTATTACGTGAATCTTCTCCTGTGGCTGTTTTATCTTTGTGAACTTTGGGATTGCGTTTAAATACAACCAGCCTTGTTTCAAAAGAATTATTGTTTCGTGTGACTAGCTGAAAAACCCCAAAATCTTTGGATTTTCTAGATCCTTTTGATTAAAGATTTTTCAACGGATGCCATGTATCGCTTGATTTCCTTTTGCAATAGGTTCTATTTATAACTCTTGCTATAAAATCCCAACTGAGTGATTCCATCAACCTAAACCACTGATTTCGAAAACCGGCATCCGTCACGATAATAGGCTGACAACGTTTGGGTAGCATAGCTTTTAATTTACTCATAAACTGACGGTGAGTTTGAGGTTTTTATTTTGTATTTAAAGGGGGCACTTCTTCATTCAACGTTTACGAACGCCCTTGTGTTGCCAATGATGCCCTTAGCAAAAAGTGTTGTTTTCGGTTGTCTATATCTGACCAATTAACCCAGATGACTGAGCGACTATCCTGTGCGATTAGCTTCGTGATCATGCACTGATAAATCAACTCAGTTTTGCAATGTGAATAACTATTATTACAGAGCCTATCAACCCTTTTTATAAAGTGTTTCTCTAATGCTTTATTGTCAATATTACGTCCAAGCCCAGTAACAGAAAAGGAGCTACCATTCATTGCGCTTTCCGCTGCGCAAGACAAGCTTAATGGTTAAGGTAATGGCTTTTCAATACTCAATAACCGCATCAGGCAAGATGCAAATAAAACAGAGTTTCAATCAAAAATAAAGGGGGGTTTCTTGGCTTTAACTCGGATCCAGTTAAGAGTTGTACGTACTGATTTTCGAGAAAGAATATTTTGTTCCATCTTGTCTTTGCCCGGAAACGGGAGCAAGCTGAGACCAATTAACATGGTGATTAACCCTTGGCCGGGTAAAACTAACATCACTATCCCTATCAACAATAAGCATACCCCAACAATGATTTTTGCAAGGTTTATCAGCTGGGTTAGGTTGGAGTTTATCAACTTTAAATGAGGAACGACAATTACATTCTCAGCAGTTATTTGTCTGCGGATAAAGTAACGTTTATCCATTTGGGTGATGATGCAACTTATGATTATAAAATAAACAATAGCAGACGCAGTCGATAACACTATGGTTAGAAATATAACATCAGCGCCAAGAGTTTCATTCAGGTATTTTGCAATGTTGTTGTAATATTCTGTCAGCACTTTTATTTTCCATCATTGATCTAGCAGCATCAATTATTAATGCACTTCGAAGTTGAATCCAAGGTTGAGTTTTATGCAAATATTTGAAATGTTGATTGAATGGGTCTCCCTCCATTGGGTAACAATCTCTGTCATTTTACATTTTAGCTTATCTCTTGTGACATCGTTACATGTGCTTTTGTTTAAAGAAAACGAGCGTACATCACTTGCCTGGATTGGCCTTGTTATATTTTCGCCCTTTGTGGGAAGCTTGTTTTACTGGTTGTTTGGGATAAATCGCATCAAGCGTTTAGCGCAAAAAAAACATCCACAGATTCTTAAAGAAGATTTTAGGTGCCAAGAAAAACCCATTCAGTTTCATAAACTACCTAAAAAATGGCATTCAGCCATTATTTCAGGATTTACTATTCATCCAGTAAATCATGTCTCAAATAACACAGTTGAACCGCTGATTAATGGCGATATTGCCTACCCTGCAATGATTCAATCCATTCATAGCGCTAAGCGTTATATCGTTTTATCGAGCTATATTTTTGATTATGATTCACTTGGACGTTTATTTGTTGATGCCTTAGCTAAAGCACATCAACGAGGGGTTATTGTGAACGTTTTACTGGACGGGATCGGGATTGGATATAGTTGGCACAAATCAGACCGAGCTTTAAATAAAATGGGCGTGAAAACCGCCCGTTATTTACCTGTCGTTTCGTTTACTAGCATTCGCTTTATCAACCTAAGAAACCACAGGAAAATACTTTGCATCGATGGTGACGTGGCTTACATAGGCGGAATGAATCTAACCAAAAATAATGTGGTTAAATTTTCAGTACACCCTATTGATGATGTTCAGTTTAAAGTAACCGGTCCAGTGATTGACCAGATTAGTCAGGTTTTTAAAGAGGATTGGTTTTTTGCAACCGGCGAGTTGATCGAATTCCCCAGCTATCATTCAGTCACAAGTGAGCAAACAAATGAACAATCCGTCATTGCCCGAGTCATTCAAGATGGCCCAGATGAAAACCACAACAGAATCCGCTGGACACTGATTAATGCATTGGTTTGCGCACAACACAGCGTAAAAATCATGACACCCTATTTTATCCCAGATCAAATATTAATGAGCTCACTTCATGCTGCAGCATTGCGTGGTGTGTGCATCGAAATTATTGTGCCTCAACATAGTAATATTCCTTTTGTAGACTGGGTGATGGAAGCAAACTTCTCGAGAATAATAGAGCACGGTATTCAGATATATAAAAACAAAAGGCCTTTTGATCACAGTAAGATTGTCCTTATCGATGATATCTGGTCATTTATTGGATCCAGCAATTGGGATGCTAGAAGCCTGGAATTCAATTTCGAAATAAACTTGGAATGTTATGATGAGGTTCTGAATACGAAACTCACAGATATGTTTACCTTAAAAAAACATAATTCTATTGCTGTGGTTGCGGACGAAATTAATGGCCTACCTATCTACAAAAAAATTCGCAATAACCTGTTTCGTTTATTTTCACCTTATCTATAACCCTATCGGTAGGTTACTACACCCTGTTGTCAAAAATTGTATTAAAGAGCGGGTAACAAAGGGATTATTTTTATGATTAAGAGTCGATATAGTAAAGTTGAGTCTCTAAAAATTATGGGTCTCGCTTCAAAACAGGTGTTAGGACCAGACATCAATATTTTATTGTGGAATGTATTTAAATGCGGTAAGAACGGATGGCGGGACGATTTTTTAAAACTTATGGAGAACAAAGATTTAATTCTGCTACAAGAAGCTATTTTAAACTCTCCCCTCGACCCGCATTTTAATAAGTCATTAAAGCATCAGTGGATTATGGCGCGTAGCTTCAGAAACGTAAAAACCAACATCGAAACTGGGGTTAAAACTGGGTCGACTGTTACGGCAAATAAACATTATTTTGCAGCGTCAAAACACAGCGAGCCGATTTCAAATACAAAAAAAATGTTGCTGGCAACAGTATATCCGTTAGATACATCGGCACAATCATTGCTGGTTCTCAATTGTCATATTATTAACTTTGTTTCTTTTAAAAAATTCAGGGCGCACCTCAAGCAAGTATTCCAAACACTAGAGCATCATACTGGGCCTATATTATTGGCAGGTGATTTTAATACTTGGAATGGAAAAAGATTAAAATATTTTACTGAGCAAGCGTTGTCGTTTTCGTTACAGGAAGTGGAAATGAAGCGCCAGCCAAGGTTGAGTCATTTATTTCAGCATCTTGACCATGTTTACTGTCGCGGATTAGAAATAGTCGATGCCCTTGTACATACTGATATTCATTCTTCTGATCATTATCCAATCAGCTTGTCGTTACGTACGTTAAGTCCAGCAAAATAAAATAACTATTTGGTAAATGATATGTTCATGACATATCAATAGTTTCACTGAACTATTCTCTTCCCAGACTTATCGTCTAGCCTTATAAATCAAGGTAGGTAGTGTCCACAATTTATTAGGTATAATACCGAATGGTATCTGCCTCACCTAAGGGTAATTATGGTTAATGTTCACATGATCTTTTTAAGGTTTTCGTCATGAAAAATAAATAAACAAGCAACAGAATTACAGGCAAGCTATAAAGCAATGGTTGAAAGTGTCGAAGCGTTTGTGATGCAAGAAGGTAAACGTTGTAACAGGCTTTTCTCGAGGCAGAACAACAACTTGAGAATGCCAAGGACATAAGCAAATCAAAAATTCAGCAAGTGAGTAAAGACTTAAAGAGTACTGACGTTTGTGGGGAGATGCTGTAGAAGGCGCCAGTGAAGCATATAAAGATCAAATAACATTTGATTTAGCTTATGTTAATAATCCAATTTGGAATTAGTTTCAGAGTATCGCTGATTCAAATACACTAGAATTTATAGCGTTCACAAGGACTCTAAAGGAATATTCATACCAATATCTGTGGACCAGCCCCGTCAGATCATCCTGAAATAGCTGAATAGTCAAATTTATTGATACTAATAGAATTGATTAATTTTTTACTAGCTCATATACATTAAGGATATCAACATAAAAAGAGTCGAAAATAAAACAGCATTAATAACCGGTGCTGCACTGGGTATTGGTAAAGCCACCGCCCTTCTTATAGCGCAACAAGGCGCGAAGGTAGCCATAACAGACATCAATGATAAACAAGGTCAAAACCTCACTGATGAGATCAATGCAGCTGGCGGTGTAGCTAAATATTGGCATCTAGAGACGTCAAATGAAGACAACGTTCAACAGGTGTTTTCTGAAGTGGCCAGTGAGTTTGGAACAATTGATATCCTGGTTAATAACGCGGGTATAGCCGGAGTCAATAAACCCACTCATGAAATAACCAAAATAGAATGGGAATCTCTAATGAATATCAACGTCACAGGCGTGTTGTATCTCGCATCGGATGAATCTAAATTCGTGACCGGTACTGAGTTAGTGATTGATGGTGGCTATACCTGTCAGTAAATTTTAGTCTGAACGGAAGTTATGTATTATTGCGGAAATCCCTAATATTAGTGACTGGCATTCTTATTTGAGATAACAACGTGCCACTAAATGAATGCATAGAATTCCTCAAAGTACAGGTTTTACAACCTTTTGGAGCCCATTCATTACAATCTTTGATGGGCTCCTTTTTGATATAGTTTGTTCTGAGCCCCCCTACTCAGCTCAAATTACCAAATGTGAAAATGGTCAAACCTCAATTTATCTTCTAGACGCAAATAATAAAAACACCGTGCCGAGAATACCAGCGATTATTGAACCAAACAAAATGCCTAATTTGGCTTGTTCAATTAATTCAGGTTGTCCTTCGAATGCTAATGCTGAGATAAATAGAGACATAGTAAACCCAATACCAGCCAAGAAACCAATACCCACGATGTGATAAAAATCTACACCCTTGGGTAGCCTTGCTATGCCCGTTTTTAGAGATAGCCACGCAAAAACACTGATCCCTATTCCTTTACCCAATACAAGACCAAATAAAACGGCCAATGTGACCACCGCATCGCTAAATTCAGGAATATCGGTGGGTATCAGCATGCCCGCGTTTAAAAAAGCAAATAACGGTAATATGATAAGACTAACGGGTTTATCAAGTGAGTTACCCCAGCGTATTATCGGTGTAGTGGTTTTTTTAGCAATATCTTCAGCTTCAACCGCCAGTGCGTGTTGCTCCCCACTTTCAAGAATAGTGGAGTCCGGTTTGTTGACCTCTTCAAAATTCTTAACCACGTTTTTCATTTTACGTTGAAACCAAACCTTGTTGGCATAAGGTCTTGTGGGAACCATTAAGGCCGCCAAAATTCCTGCCGTCGTGGCATGAATTCCAGATTGAAGAATAAACCACCACAATAAAACACCTCCGATAAAATAAAATGAGGCCTTTCTTATACCTAGCAAGTTCATCAATAACATTGCGATTAATGTCAATCCAGCCCATAAAAGCGAACTGACCACAATTTCCTCTGTATAAAAAAGACCAATAACCGCAACAGCCCCCATGTCATCAACAATAGCTAAACCTGTCAGTATAATGGCGGCGGCTCGAGGAGCTCTAGTGCCTAATAATGTTAAAATACCGATGGCAAAAGCGGTGTCCGTTGCCATCGGTATACCCCACCCCTGATAAGCGTCTATTCCACCTATACTGACAATTAGCAGATAGATTAATGCCGGTAGCACCATGCCACCTATCGCCATAGCAATCACTAAGGCGGCGTCTTTCAGATCACTCAGTGCTCCAACTAAACACTCATACTTAATTTCTAAACCCAAGATAAAGAAAAATAACACCATCAACCCATCATTTATCCAATAGTGTATTGAGTGACTGATTTCCCAGTCCCCGAGTGAAACTGCGAGCACCAGTTTACTTAAGGTTTCATATTGGTGTTGCCACCCAACATTGACCATAAGAATAGCCAGTAAAGCGGCAATAAATAACACTATTCCGGCCATAGCTTGGCTATTGATAAAGGCTTCTAAAGGTGATGATAGTTTAAGAAAGCTGCGTTCAAGTGGCGCATGCCTTCGGTTTGCATCTCTTATTTTATATTTCATAACCTTTCCTTGCAGATTTTTACTGTGTACTGATAAAGAGTATGGCTAACACCCATAATTATATTTGGCATTCGACATGAAATCGTATAAATACATAATAATAATTAGTTCTCTACTCTTTATCCTTGGCCGTAATAATAACACAACGGGTTGCAGTCAAGTTAAATGCCTGTATGTTTTGAGTTTTGGATAGCTGCATGAAATGCATTAAACATGTTGGTGCGTTATAATCATTCGTGTGCTAATTAAATTCAGTTTATATAAAATGAGATTTTTAGCCATTTGTCATCAAGCGAAGACAATATTTTAATGAGTATTATTTATGGATAGCTCCATAAATAATATTGAAAAACGTCGATAAATCAATTCATCAATGAGGAGAAAACGATGTTAGCCAGTCTAAAAGAATTAAGCGGATGCACCATTAAGGCAACTGACGGTGACTTAGGTCAGGCCAAAGATGTGTATTTTGATGATAGGTCTTTAACAATTCGTTTTTTGGTAGTTGATACCCATCCTTGGCTGCCACTGAGTCAGAAAGTATTAATAAGTCCTATTTCATTACTTGAATTTAGTGCAGATGCTTATGCAATGACGGTGTCATTGTCAAAAGACATGATAAAAAGTTGCCCCAAAGTTGAAGAGCATGAAACCGTATCTCGGGAGTTTGAAAAAATATATTACGATTATTTTGGTTACGGCTATTATTGGACTGGTGAAGGTGCATGGGGAGAATACGCATACCCGACCGCCCTATTTCGCGGAAATATACTACCTTTTGAGAGTATAGAAATAGATGACACTGAAACTGACAATGTTGCAGATGACAACCTTGAGACAGCAAACCACTTGCGTTCTGCTAATGAGCTTGCACATTACAGCATTAATGCCGTGAATGGTAAAAAGGGTTACATCTATGACTTTATTTGGGATATCTACAACTGGTCCCTAAAATATCTGGTGATTGATACGCGAGACTGGTTACCTGGTGGCAAACACGTGCTTGTCTCGCCAGAACAGTTTGAAGCTTTTAATTGGGGGAGTAGAACGGTTAACTGCAATATGAGTTTGCAACAGATAAAAGCCTGTCCTGAATATCGTTCAGATAAATTAAATGACAGTAAATACCTGAAACAAGTTAAGCAAAAACTACAGGGCATATAATGATTCGATTAAGTGATATGTTAAATGCATAGGTTGCTGCTGACGATACACGCATCTACATCCGTGATGCAGATGCGTCAATCTAATTAAAATATTTTTTGTCGCCTCGCAAAAAAATATTGCCGGGGCATCATTCCATGGGCTAAAAATCAAGGATAAAACATGACAACAACAAACGACACTAACAAAAACAATAACACTAATAATCCAGAGCATATCAGTAAGGTCTTATATGGGTGAAGAAACCGCTAAAGCGCTTGAAATTTCACCATTAGTGAGATGAAAATGCCCCGTGCCTTTCTTTGGGCGCTGGGTGAGGTGAAAAGTGCAGCTGCGATTGCCAATATGGAGCTAGGGCTACTTGAGCCAGGCAAAGCGATGGCGATCAAACGTGCCGCACAAAGCGTGGCTAACGGCTTCTACGACGATCAATTTCCAGTCGATGTATTTCAAACTGGTTCAGGTACTAGTACTAACATGAATGCTAATGAGGTGATTGCCTCCCTTGTTGCTTTACAAAGTGAGGGAAAAATATCAGTGCACCCTTTGGATGACGTAAATTTAGGACAAAGCTCTAATGACGTTATCCCATCGTGTATTCATTTAAGCGCAGCTACACTTATCGAAAACGAACTACTGCCTGCCCTATCCCACCTAGTTGATACTTTAGATAATAAAGCCAAGGAACATCAGGATACTATCAAAACCGGTAGAACCCATCTTATGGATGCTATGCCGTTAAGCTTTGGACAAGAGATAAGTGCTTGGCGAGATCAGATTACCTTCATACATACCCAACTCCAACATAACTTACAAAGCTTATGTAAGCTGGCTATTGGCGGCACTGCTGTAGGAACAGGTGTCAACACACATCCAGAATTTGGCACTGTCGTGACTCGTATATTATCAGGCAATAGCGGATTGGTTTTTACCCCAGCTGACAATTACTTTCATGCAATCAGTGCCCAAGACACAGCCGTCAACATCAGTGGCAACCTCAAAACAGCCGCAGTTAGCTTGAGTAAAATCAGTAATGATATCCGTTGGCTGAGCAGCGGACCGTTAAATGGCTTAAATGAAATACACTTACCTGAGCTTCAAAAAGGCAGCAGTATCATGCCAGGAAAAGTGAACCCCGTGATCCCCGAAGCCGTGCTAATGGGATGTACTCAAGTGATTGGTAATGACACTACCATCACCTTGGCAGCACAGTCAGGCAACTTCCAATTAAACACGATGTTGCCTTTAATCAGCCATACTCTAATACAAAGTATTCAACTACTGACTACTTGTAGCATCTCGCTGGCGGATAAAGCCATCAAAGGCATGCAAATAAACCACGCAAAGATTGCGCAAAGTGTGGCACGAAATCCTATGTTAGTGACAGCCTTGACGAGTTTGATTGGTTACGACAAAAGCGCCGAAATTGCCAAAAAAGCTTATACAGAAAACAGAACGGTACTAGATGTCGCCAAAGAGCTGACCAATATAGATGAGGCTGTACTTATCGAAAGGTTAGAACCAAGAGCCATTGTAGGTGACACAAAAATGTAAACACTGAGTACAGATTCAAAGTTTGATGTGGTTACTTGGATGATAAATTTCCGATTTATTAATTATCCACGGATTTATGCACTACTGACACATAGTCAGCCATAACTCTGTCGCCTCATTCAATATGCTAAAGCACCTCTAAGTAACCTAAGTGTAAATTTCAACAGAACTTATGCCAAGTATGTAGACAACAAATAAGGATACAAAATGAGCAGTAATGTAGATGTTAACAACCGTCCAGATTATGATCATGTCATTCAAGACATTGCCGATTATGTATTAAATTATAACGTCACCAGCGAAGAAGCTTTAGACACCGCAAGAAACTGTTTAATGGACACATTAGGCTGTGGATTACTGGCACTTCGGTTTCCTGAATGCACCAAACACCTCGGCCCTATAGTACAAGGAACGGTTGTACCGAATGGGGCCCGAGTACCTGGAACATCGCTGACGCTAGATCCGGTAAAAGCCGCTTGGGACATTGGTTGTATCATTCGTTGGTTAGATTATAACGATACTTGGTTGGCTGCTGAATGGGGGCATCCGTCAGATAATTTAGGCGGTATTCTGGCCGTAGCAGATCATCTATCTCAAGTTAGATTATCCAGAGGCGAGCCACCTCTTTTTATGCGAGAAGTACTTGAGATCATGGTGATGGCACATGAAATTCAAGGAGTGATCGCTATAGAAAACTCTTTCAATCGAGTGGGTTTGTGCCATGTATTATTAGTACGCGTTGCATCATCAGCGGTTATTACCAAAATGATGGGCGGCAATAGAGAGCAGATAATGGCGGCAGTATCTCAGGCATGGGTCGATGGCTCTGCTCTGCGTACTTATCGTCACGCACCAAACGCAGGCTCTCGTAAATCTTGGGCAGCTGGCGACGCAACCTCAAGAGCAGTGCGTTTGGCTGACATGTCGATGCGCGGAGAAATGGGTATACCAAGCGCATTAACTGCAGAGCAATGGGGGTTTTATGACGTCTCTTTCTCTAAAACAAACAAAGACCAAGCCCTGAAACCAGAGGCTCAACGACAGTTTTCGTTTTCTCAAGACTACGGCTCTTACGTGATGGAAAACATCTTGTTTAAGATTTCTTTTCCAGCCGAGTTTCATGCACAAACGGCTGCAGAGGCATCGGTTATTTTGTATCCTCAGGTCAGTGCTCGTTTACAGGATATCGAGAAAATCGTAGTCCGGACTCACGAATCTGCAATTCGTATCATTTCAAAAACGGGTACGCTTGCCAATGCTGCGGACCGCGACCATTGTTTGCAATACATGATTGCCGTTCCTTTGGCGTTTGGTAATTTAACGGCGGATCATTACGAAGACGATTTTCATAACGCACATCCCATCATCGATGAACTTCGCGATAAAATGGAAATTGTCGAAGATAAACGCTTTACCACAGAGTATTTAGAAGCAGATAAACGCTCTATCGCCAATGCTATTCAGGTTTTCTTTAAAGATGGCAGTAGCACTGAAGAAGTGGTTGTAGAATACCCAGTAGGTCATAGACTTCGCCGTAAAGAAGGCATCCCGTTGTTGGAGAAAAAATTCAAAACTAACCTAGCATCACGTTTCCCAAGTCAACAATGTCAAAAGATCTCAACACTTTGTAAAGAGCAAGGCACACTTGAGGTAACACCAGTAAACCTTTTTATGGACTTATTTGTTATCAGTTAAGTTTGGAAACTATTTGATTTATACAGATAACGGCATTAATAACGCAGTCACTTGTTACTGCTAGCCGTGACATAAAGTGTTAACAGTAGGCAACAAAACCAGAGCTAACCTAACTAGACCGATAGGATTTAATATGACGGATGAAAATAAACACAGTATCGCAACCTTTGCGGCTTTGAAAACCTCCATAGCAAATGGTGAAGAGTCATCGGTAAAAGAGTTGTTAGCCAATCAACCGATGCAAGAGCTTGAAAAAGGCTATCTTATTGACCTAGCCAAATTATCCAACAACCCCACGATCATTAAGCTACTTGAAGATGTTCCGTTATCAAATAAGTGAAATTTGAATAGCCAATATGGCATCGGTTACCATAGAACCAATATAATCAATTATGAATACGGAACAACGTGCTAACTGAACTCGCCTATATCTTTCTTATTTTGGCTATTGCGACAGCGATAGTCTGGAAGTCATGCCACTATTTAGAGGAAGCATGCCACGATTTAGCAAACTGTTACGGGTTGCCAGACTCAGTCAAAGGCTCCACCGTGATGGCAATCAGTTCGAGTTTCCCAGAACTGGTCACTATCATTTTGGCGACAGGTGTTCATGGCGACTTTGAATTGGGTCTGGCAACCATTATTGGTTCAGCAGTGTTCAATATATTGGTCATCCCTGGGACCTCGGTATTTTTTAGACCTGGTTCACTGCATGCAGCTCGCAACGTGCTGTACCGGGAAGCTCAGTTTTACCTTATCAGTGTGCTGATAGTGATGTTAACGCTGTCGTTTGCGGTAATTTATCAACCGTCTACGGTGCAACAATTTAACGGAACACTCACCGGTTCACTGATGATCCTACCGCTGTTATTTTACGGGTTGTACATCTACATACAATATCAAGAAGTACGCGACCACAGCCCCAAAGAAAAACATCCGAATTGTTCAGCACTCAAAAGCTGGGGCAAGCTGATTCTTTGCATGTTGCTGGTTACCCTTGGGGTAGAAATGATGATCCGAATGGTAATTGATCTCGGCGAGATGTTTCAAACACCGAGTTATTTTTGGGGGGCAACTATATTAGCGGCAGCAACCAGTATCCCTGACCTTTTTGTCAGCATCAAAGCCGCCCAACGCACCCACAGTTCCGCAAGCCTAACAAACGCCTTTGGCAGCAATGTTTTCGACTTATTGGTGGTCTTACCTGCCGGCGTGATCATTGCCGGCTCAGTGGTCTTCAACTATCCCCGGGTTATTCCAATGATGATGTTTCTCATATTTGCCACTGTAACTTTTCTGGTTCTGGCACGAAGTAGTTCCGAGCTGACCAATAATAACGGTAAAATACTGCTTGTATTGTATGCCGGGTTTATTGTTTGGATGGGGACACAATACATTGGTGTTGGTGGCCCCATTACAGCGAACTGCAGCGATTCAATTGGTTACCAACAGTTAGAAATCAACAAACCCACACAATATGGGTAAATGCTTGGACTGAGAACATCAATGATGTGATTAAAGTCATGATGCATATACTTGGGCAGAAAACGCTTTCTTAAGTATAAAATCAGCAAAACTTAAGTTTCATCTGATATGTTAATGGTTGTACTCATTGTTTTTGGCTCGCATCTTGAAAATATTAATTATTGAAGATTCAAACTCTCTTAGAAGAAGCTTAAAAGTGGGGCTATCAAATCTTGGCTTTACAGTCGACGATACAGGCGATGGTTCTGAAGGCTTAAGTATGGTCTTAGCTGGGGATTATTCTCTTTTAATTCTCGACCTTATGCTGCCCTCTGTTGACGGTACGGCGATACTAAAAGCACTGCGCGATGCTAAAAAAAATATTAGAGTATTAATATTATCTGCACGCGATCTCACAGAAGATAAAATTCAAGGGTTATTGAACGGTGCCGACGATTACTTAACCAAACCATTTTCATTTGACGAGCTTCACGTGCGTCTACTGTGCCTTATGCGCCGAGGCAGCTTAAATATTAATGATAGTAAAATTAATATTGGCACTTTTTCTTTAGATCTCCATTTAAAACAATTTCACTGTAATGGTATAGATGCGAATTTCACTCCAAATGAGTATAAGTTAGTGGAATGCCTATTCACTAACCAAGGCAAAGTCATATCTCCAGAAAAACTGAGTGAATACCTAGCAGGACAATATGATGCGATAGCTAAAAATTCAATTGAGGCTCATTTGTCGTCTGCCCGCAAAAAAGTGAGGGAGATAGGTTACGATTTGCCCATTAAGACTAAACGTGGCTTTGGTTACTTTGTTGAAAACAACTAATGAGTTCGATTAAATAAAAATTAAGCCGTTATATATCTATTTCAGTTTCAATATTATTAATATCTATATTCGTGGTAACTGATGTCATTGTAGATAAGTGGATAAGCAGTGAATTTGATAGAGCTATGACTATAAAGTCTAGTTTGCTTGTGACATTAGTAAGTGAAGACACGGAAGAAATAGAGTTTGATTTTGCAGATGAATTCATGCCTGAATTTTCAGGGTTTAACGACCCAGAATACTTTCAATTATGGCTAAATGAAGAAATATTTGAACGCTCACAAACCCTTGATATTTTTGAAATAAATTCATTGCCTAAATTGAGTCTTCCTATAAATACATCTTCTATTACCAACATTACTTTACCAGATGGACGTTCAGGCAGAATGTATTCCACAACATTTAAACCTCAAATTGAAAGCGATGTACGGGAAGATTTTGGAATTACCAAGGAAGAGTTTTCTAAAACACAACAGCCTATGTCATTAGCCTATGCCATAAGTAACGAAAACTTAAATCAAATACTCTGGTTTGTAGATATCATATTTTTAGTTACCTCTATTATAGCCATTGTCGCAGTTAAAATAATTGTATTTAATGTGGTTGAACGTGGCTTAATCCCCCTTGTTAAACTCAATGATGACCTCAAACAAATTAATTTAAATTCTCAAATTAGCACCATATCGACTGACAACCTACCTGAAGAACTTATCTCAATCGCCAGCGGAATTAACCATTTTATCAGTGAAAATAAAGTGCTTTATTCACGTGAAAAAAGGATCACCTCGGATATTGCTCATGAATTAAAAACCCCTATTGCAGAATTACTCAGCTTGAGTGAAGTCGCGATTAAGTTTCCACATGAAAGACAAATATCTGACACGTATAAAAGTGACGTGCTAGATATTGCACAACGTCTAAAGAACATTGTTAATGGCATTCTTTTACTACAAAAAAGTACATCTGGCGTTGAATTACAGAAGACTGACGTCAACATAGAATCACTTCTTAAATGTATTATTGAACGTGAAAATAAATCAGCAAGAGACATTCGCTTAAGCTTTAACAATCCATCTACGCATATGCATATAAGCGAAATAGCCATTGACACTATATTGTCTAACTTGGTCAATAATGCGCTGTTTTACAGCCCCGAAGATACGCCTATTTCTATATCAATTAGCCCCACAATAGACAAAAAGATGATGATAGTAATATCAAATACCAGCACCCATGATTATTCTGAGGCAGATTTAGAGCAATTTTTCGAACCTCTTTGGCAAAAGGATAACTCAAGAACTTCATCAGAACGATATGGATTGGGACTAGCAATAGTGAAGTCTTATTGTGACAACATTGGCGCCTCATTATCTGTGGTGCTAGAGCCAGAAAAACAGGTCGTCTTTACGATATTATTGTGAATCAGTATAGATATTTAGGTTACATTTTTAGCCATTTAATGTGTGCATTCAATGCACATTCACAAGACATGATAATCGATGGCGTTCTTGATGAAAACCAGTGGCAGTTAACCCTTACCCTCACAAAGAGTTATCAAGTTTTACCCCAAACTCTTGTCCGAGATGACAATCAGTTTTCGTACCGACTGCTAACCACGGATAAGGGCATATATTTAGGTTTAACCGCTAAGACTCAAAAAGCGTTACGTGTTCGCACTCAAGAAAATGACAGCATTTTTTCAAATGACCACTTTCAAGTCATGCTAGATATGAAAAACAATGAACAACAAAGTTATGTATTTGCCATAAATCATCAAGGTAACTATTTTGATGGTATCTATGATGTAGATAAAGTGTTGGATCTTGATTGGGATACTCAGTGGGATTATAAGGTAACAACTAACGATAACAGTTGGGTAGCTGAAGTGTTTATTCCATGGAGTGCAATGTCATTTGGAATTGAAGACCAAAATCAATTTGGGGTGTATGTGAGCCGCTTTGACGAAAGCAGTAATGCGACTTATGCGTCAGAGCCAGCTAATCCACAAATGAACAGCTTTTTTCAACGGTTTTCAAAATATTCAAGCAGGGTGCTTAATCAGACTAGTTTTGACTTGTTTCCTTATGTTTCATTTAATCAAGATTTTCTAAATACCCGTAATAGCGAGTCAGTTGGTGCTGAGGTGTTTTGGCAGCCATCAAAAGGACAACGGTTAAGTGCAACGCTTAACCCTGATTTTGGACAAGTAGAATCAGATGAACTGGTCGTCAATTTTTCAGCCATTGAAAACTTTTTTTCAGAAAAACGACCTTTCTTTAATCACAATCAAAGCTTATTCGAAGTCACCGGACCTGAAACTCTAACACTGGTGCATTCACCCAGAATTGGAGGCAATAATTTCTATGACGAAGCACATCAAAGTGAGCTTCATTCTGCCCTAAAATACACTCTAAATAGTGCAAATTATGATGTAGGTGTTTTGTCTGCTTTTGAAAAGCCTACAACAAGGGGGGATGGTAGAGATTTTCTAGCCTTGCGTGGTCAATACTCGTTTGGTGCAAGCAAAGTCGGCTTATCTTTAAACCATGTTAATACGCCGAATATAGATAGACAGGCCACCGTTTTATCATCTGATATACATTATGCCATCACTGATAACACGTCTCTAAACCTTGGGATCATCAAGGCAAATATAAAACAATACAACAAAACCGAAGCAGATATTGGCTGGTGGCTTACAGGAAGTAGTGATATTGCTGGGCAACACACTCACGAATTTAGTATGTTTTCCTATGGAGAGCATTTACAACTTAATGACATCGGATTTGTAAAGCGGGTGAACCGTAAACAATTTGAATACCAGTATCAATATCAAATACCCAATGTGGCGTCGACGTTAATAAGGGATATAACATTTGCACTCGAAACAGAAATAAAAACAAACTTCCAACATGAAAAGCTACCTCATGTGATTGGTGCTGCTGCAGAGCTGCTAACACAAGATGAATTTGAGTACGGGCTTTCAATCGAAATGATCTCATCTGGATTTGATGACCTCGTTACCCGTGGCAATCTTGCCTTATGGTTACCCTCGTCACAAATTTTAGAGCTTGAAGTCGCCTCTGCTGAATATTTATGGGGGCAATACGAATTTGAGTTAGCGCTGGGTACTGAAGGATGGAATGGTTATTTCTATGATATGCAAACCAGCATTGCCCAACAATTGAATCAAGACTTCAATGTAAGTTTTACCGTTTCTCAATACCACAGCAATAGTTGGGTAGATTGGGACCAAGACAATATGATTAGCGAGTTCAGTTTTACAGAGCAAGGTGTTGAGCTGAGTATGGATTATCAAATAGATGCTAATCAAGAGCTACGCATCAAATTCGAAGCAGTTATTGGTAAAGCAAACAATCTAAATACATATGTCATTCAGGCTGATGGTTCAGTACAACGTTTGCACAAGAGTGAAGACTTTGCGTTTGGTGAAAACACATTTCAATTACGTTATAAGTATTCGTTTTCTAAATTAACCGCATTGTACTTAAGTTACGGTTTTGGTGGCGAATATGAGGATGAGTTGGCTAAATTTGGAAAAAGAAACTTATATACAAGGGCTATTAAGTCAAAGAATGCCCACAATCTCTTTGGGAAAATAAGGCTACATTTTTAATCTAACCATATAAAAGTTCTACATATAGCTAATACAACACACACAAATTCAGTTTAATCTATGTCAATTATCAGTTTAATCTAAGCCGATCTTAAGTTTCCTTTTTTATTATATAAACACTTATTAATAGGTGTTTATATGCAGTTGTTTTTTAAACTTTTTACGACTATCAGTTTCATTGTTACCTTTGTACTTTCTGGTCTAGCCGCTAGCGAAGAGCAAACGTGTGAGCAAACAAAAAACGTTAAGTTCGTACCTTATGATATTTTTGACCTCTCTGAAAAAGGCACCATATTTCTTCATCATTGGGCAAATTTTCTTCATATAAAAACCAAACATAAAACACTCATCAATGAGTCTGCATTCTTCCTAAATAAATGCCAAATAAACGATGACGATTTACTGGAGTTAGAGCGGCACCTTCGAAAGGAAAAATACATTCGGAATGCTGCAGTAACTTACCACGAAGATAATACAATCGAGGTGCAGACCTGGGATAATTGGTCTTTGATGCCCACCGTTGATTTCGGTAGAAAAGGTGGAAAAAACAAATTTGCGATAGGCATAAAAGACCGAAATCTATTGGGGTTGGGTATTGATGCAGAGGTTGAGTACTTTAGTAATGATCAGCGTACTGGTTATAAACTTAAAACCCAATTTCCCCTATTTTTAAAAAACAACATCAACGTCAGCATTCGGCTGACAAGTAATGATGATGGCACATCAGAAGCCATATTCTTACAAAAGAAATTTGTCAGTTTTGATACGCGTAACGCTTATAAAATTGGTTTTGATAACTTTGATCAAATTGACACACAGTATGAAAATGGCATTGAATCTTCTCAATATACTCATCATAAAAACTTCTCAACTGTTGATTGGCAATGGCTGCAGCAAGACTCTGCCACCGACACATTAAGATTTGGATTAGGTTTCACCCACGACACACATCGCTTTTTAGAATTAACCGACTCAGCAATATCCAGCAACTTGCCGAGTAAAATTTTACCGTTAGATAGGTCCTTTAATTATCCTTTTCTTACTGTTGAGTATCTCCAAAAAGATTATCGGAAACTAACTAACCTAAACGTCATAAACCAAATTGAGGACTTCAACTTAGGCTGGAATGTTATTGCCAGTATGGGTTCTGACTTGAGCAATAATGAAGCTTCCCCAGCAATACTGTGGCAGTCACATTTATCCAAAGGTTTTGACGTATTTAATAATGCTATTTGGCTATTTGAAGCCTCTTTCGAGGCAGAGGTGTATGCCAACAGTAAGGTCGAAAATAGGCTACTTCTAAACATTAATACTGAATATTTTTATAAGTTTAATGATAACTGGGGCGCCTATTTTAAACAGGCTAATCAATTCAGTAAAAACCAATTTTTGGACTCCCCTATTGTCCTGGGAGGTGAATCGGGTGTTAGGGGGTACCCGCTGCAGTTCCAGCACGGCAAACATAGTGCTCAATTAACGGTTGAGGCGCGTTACTACCCTCACATCAATATTTATAAATTACTCGAACTAGGCGCTGCCGCCTTTATTGATAGCGGCCGAGTGTTTGGGAGAGTCGACTCATCACTCCCCGACTCACCTTTGATGACATCTGTTGGCTTAGGGGCACGCTTCTTTTCAACTCACTCTAGCGAAGCCCGCGTTATTCACGTCGATATTATTAAACCTGTTTCCTCAGATCCCAACGTGAACAGCGTTGAATTTCGGATTACCACCAAACATTCATTTTAAGGCTTAATTTAGTGAAAAAATTTATGATGTATTTTAAAAATTTAGCCATAACAACAAACCAGTTGGTGTTCTTTACCTGTTGTTATATTGCTCTGATTTTAAATCTCCCTTTTTTGGTGAAAACAACCCATGTGATCATAGACCTCGATAACTACAACGTCATTTTTTTACTGTCTGTGCCTATATTTTTATTGTCATTCACCGTAATCCTACAAAGTATTCTCTCTTTTAGGTGGATCACTAAATTCGTTTTAATAAGCACCGTGATTTGTTCATCTCTGATATTTTACGGCACGACTTCCTATGGAATAGTGTTTGATTACGGCATGGTTCAAAATACGGTTGAAACTGACAGAGCAGAAGCCTTGTCTTACGTTAACGTACACGCAACCTTATTCTTTGTTGTATTTGGTATTGTCCCATCGATAATAATATACGCGGTGCAACTTACCTATCAGCCTTTTTTAAAAGAATTATTAAGCCGTGTAAAACTTATTGTATTAAATATTGCGGTGATGCTTCTAATAGGTGGCTTATTTTATTCAAATTACGCGTCAGTGGGCAGAAACAACAAAGCACTCATTAGCTATATTACCCCGTATAAAATGCTGGATGCGTCATATAAATTTGTGCGCAATCACTATTTCACTCCACCTCTGGAATTCAAAGTACTCGATACATCGCCCTCAATCGTGCGTGATAGTTCAAGAAAACATGTCACCGTTATGGTGCTGGGCGAAACAGCCCGCGCTCAGAGTTTTTCGCTAAATGGCTACAATAAACCAACAAATCAGTTTACCGATAAGCAAGGCGTGGTGTCTTTTTCCAATATGCATTCATGCGGTACCGCAACGGCTGTTTCTGTACCCTGTATGTTTTCGAGATTAAGTAAACAAAACTATGATAAACGTATTGCGGTCGCCCAACAAAACGCAGTGGATTTGGTTCATTTGGCCGGTGCGGATGTGTTGTGGATAAGTAATAATAACGGCAGCTGTAAAGGTGTGTGTACCCGGGTTAAAACGCAACAACTGGATACCAGCCGCTCCAATCCTCATTGTGATGGCGAATATTGTTATGACGAAGCGCTTTTGGCGCCATTGCGGAGTAAGCTAAAACATCTGACTCACCAAAATACGCTGATTGTGTTACACATGATTGGATCTCATGGCCCCACTTATTTTAAGCGCTACCCAATAGAAAAAAGAGTTTTCACACCCGATTGCCAGCGAAGCGACATCCAAAACTGTTCACAGCAACAACTTATTAATACTTATGATAATACTATTGCCTATACCGACTTTGTGCTGTCAGAAATTATCACTGGATTAGGGGATTTAGCAGAAAAAGACGATATTGATACATCCTTACTTTATATTTCAGACCATGGAGAGTCACTCGGAGAAAAGGGTATTTACTTGCATGGCTTACCCTATGCGTTTGCGCCTGAGGAGCAAACACACGTCCCGATGATTTATTGGAGCGACCCGTTACAAACTGACTTTAACCTTACTTGTCTGAATGCCTCCGCAGATTCCAGAATATCTCACGATAATATTTTCGATACAATATTGAGCATTATGTCTGTCCGTTCGACCGCGTATAGAACGGATAGTGATCCCTTCATTCAGTGTAAATCTCAAAGTGCCATTGCACGCACCACAACATCAACTAAATTAAGAACGGAGCTAGAAAACTAGTGTTTGATAATAAAAATAAGCTCACAGGTATAAGAAGGATCCAATTAGCCACCCTCAATTCATTTCGAGCATTTAAGTGGCTTTACGATAATGAATCTGCTTTTAAGCAAGAATTATTACTTTTGCTTCTGGCGATACCGATTTCGTTTATGTTCGAGATCAGTATTAAACAACAGCTGATATTAATTCTTGCGATAATATTCATTTTGTTTACAGAAATCATCAACACAGCGATAGAGGCAGTAGTAGATAGAGTGGGATTAGATATACACCCGTTATCTGGTTTAGCAAAAGATTTAGGCTCTGCAGCCGTGTTAATTAGCCTAGTAGTTGCAGCCAGTATTTGGTTAATTATTTTACTTTAAACTGTCGTTATTGCTGTATTTGGATTGAGTAAACATGATTTATAATGAGGTGAAAGTGGATCCTGATATTAAAGAAGCGTTGATTAAAGTACCTCAAGTTACTTTGGGCTTTTGGATCATTAAAATTCTTGCCACTACCCTTGGCGAAACAGTCGGTGACGCTGTTTCTATGTCAATGAATCTTGGATATTTAATTGGCACAATTATATTTATGTCTTGTTTAATTGTGGCTGTTGTGTGCCAAATTAAGGCTATAAAATTCAAACCATCTATATATTGGATTGCAATCATAGCTTCCACAACGGTTGGCACAACACTTGCCGACTTTGCTGATAGGTCTTTAGGTATTGGTTATATTGGAGGCTCCACACTTTTAGCGATATTGTTAGTTAGCACGTTACTCATTTGGCATAAATCACTAGGTAGTATCAGTGTTGCCTCAATTCATAATCCAAAAGCTGAAGCATTTTACTGGCTCACCATCATGTTCTCTCAAACGCTTGGAACGGCTCTTGGTGACTGGACTGCGGTCTCTGCTGGTTTGGGATATGTAGGCGCGGCATATATTTTCAGTGCTGGCTTAATATTAGTGATCGCTTGTTTTTGTTTACCCACATATCACGGACTATCTTATTCTGGTTAGCATTCGTTCTTACTCGGCCTCTTGGTGCCGTGTTCGGTGACTTTTTAGATAAACCTATAGCGCAAGGAGGTCTTGATTTTAGTCGATATACAACGACAGGTTTACTTTTATTGGTGATTATTATTTTAGTGGTATTGTTGCCGCAGCGTTCAGCATTAAAACAACATTAAAATATTGAGTAACGAAAATTACAAATCCTACCTTGTGTTCAAAATTTGTGGCATAAGGTTAAACGTAATAGCCGTTATGTTGGCGAAACAATGTCTATCCTAGCTTAATTTCAGTTTAAATTAAGCCATTCTTAAGTTTCGTTTTTTAAGGTATGCCTCGTGTTTTATTAGAGATATGAATATCGATGTTTACCGCTGTTGTGTATTTGTTACGACCCTTTATCATATTTTCTGTACTCCTCATTGTTACACTTTTTGTTTCTAGGGTTGGATTGAGTTTATGGCAGGTTGATCGGTTTAACGACATACAAAGCGTAATCACGCTTTTGTTGAATGGACTAAGAATCGACCTAAGTTGGCTGGGTTATTTATTGCTTTTACCTTCAATGCTGCATCCTTGGTTAATGTTAACCAGATACCGCGATGTATGGCTTAAAATATTGAAGTTTATATTTTTATGCGTGTTCATTGTGGTGGTATTTTTTGAACTCGCCACCCCGCATTTATCAACGAATACGGTTTTCGCCCGAATCGATTGTTTATTGAATATTTAGCTTATCCTAATGAAGTGATGAAAATGTTATTCAACGGACATTTACTGACATTAGCGCTGGTATGTATATTTCTTATCACCCTGAGTAAAGTGTGTTGGACCTTTTTAGATAAGATTATTGGGTTAGATAAACCCATAAATCGTGTATCCATTATTTTTGCTTCTTTGTCATGTTTTACCATGCTGTTAGTCTTTTTCCTTGGTGCTAGAGGCACATTAGGACATCGTCCCATCAACCCATCACTGGTGTACTTTTCAACTGATCCTTTAGTCAACTCTTTAACCTTAAATTCAATTTATAGTGTTGCCCATGCCTATAAACAATTTGGAAATGAAAAAAATGCTGCCAAACTTTACGGCATAATGGACAACGAGAAAGTGATCACTCTTATTAGGCAAGAAACAGGCTTAGGCCTGCACGCGTTTAAAGATAATACACAACCCTCTCGGTCTTTGCGCTTACCTGTTTATCAAGGTAAACCTAAAAATTTAGTGATTATTTTAGAGGAAAGTCTAGGTGCGCAATTTGTATCATCTTTAGGAGGGCTGCCTCTTACGCCTGAAATCGATAAACTAAATAAACAGGGGTGGGCATTTAAACAATTGTATGCGACTGGCACTCGTTCTGTCAGAGGCATTGAAGCGGTTATTACTGGATTCACCCCAACACCGGCAAGAGCGGTAGTTAAATTGGATAAATCTCAGCAAGGCTTCTTTACTATTGCAAATTTGCTGAAAGATAACGGTTATACAACGCAATTTATATACGGCGGTGAAAGTCATTTCGATAATATGAAAAGTTTTTTCTTAGGCAATGGTTTTACCGATATTGTTGACTTCAATGATATTATTAATCCTCAGTTTGTGGCGTCATGGGGAGCCAGTGATGAGGACTTATTTAATCAAGCTGATATTGAATTAACTGAACTTCACAACAGCAATAAACCGTTTTTTAGTTTTATTTTTTCCTCAAGCAACCACGACCCATTTGAAATTCCAGAAGGTATTGTGACCCCCATTGAATACACCGCTGAGCAATTATCAAAATATGGCTCAAGAGAACGCATGCGTCACAAAGCAATCCAGTATGCAGACTACGCTTTGGGCAAGTTTATTGATAATGCTAAAAATCGCCCTTATTGGAAAGATACCGTATTTCTTGTGGTGGCAGATCATGATGCTAGAGCATTGGGACGTGACCTTGTACCAATCAAAAACTTTCATATTCCTGGTGTTATTTTAAATTCAGGAAAGGCCTATTTATCGGATGAAAGAGTCGTAAGTCAGATTGACTTACCCCCCACTTTATTATCCTTAATGGGGATCTCAAACCATTCACCGATGCTGGGACAAGATTTGAATGCCTCTGAAGCATCGGGGCGAGCTATGATGCAATATGCTGAAAACTTTGGCTATATGCAAGGCGATGAAGTCACTATACTGCAGCCCCATAAAACACCTAGTAATTTTGTATATGATTTAAAAGAAAAGACACTCGTCCGAACACCACTGAACCAAGAACTAGCTGATATAGCCTTGGCTCATGCATTGTGGGGAAGCTTGGCATATAAGAATGCTTGGTTTCAGCATAAATAAACTAAAGCGAATAGTATTACAATAGTGTGATAGTAGCCCATGAAAAGTGAGCACCATGAGGTTACGAGGTGTTGGGTTCGTCAATACGTTGAACTATATATTTACGTATTTCCCAGTAAGCTAAAGCCTCACTAACTGGGAAAATACTATATAAAGCTCATACCAATATTATGCAGATTTATAAATTTAGTTAGTAGCCACAGCCTCAATACTACTGGCGTTGAAATTCGCTGTGTATCTCAATCTCTACTTCGTCACTCACCACTGGAATAAACTTTTTCAAACCAAATACAGAACGGTTAAATCGTAAATTGGCAGCAAAGCCAAGAGTATACTTTCGGGTTAGTGGATTATTGGCCGCACCATTTAATTTAGCCACCATGGTTACTGCCTGAGATGTACCTAAAAAAGTAAGTTCTCCTTGTACTAATAACTGTTCATTTTCAATTTTTTCAACAGATAAACTACGAAACACAGCTTGAGGAAAGTTTTCAGTATTAAGCCATGTTGCGCCTAAAAGTGTGGTCGCAAAGGCTGGATTATTGACATCAATACTGCGCATATTAATTACTGCTTCAACACTTGAATTTTCAATGTTGTTGGGATCAAAATTAAGGCTCACATCAAACTCATTGAAGCGGCCTACATAGCTTGAAAAACCCATATGGTTAATTTTAAATAATAGTGCAGCGTGGTCTTTATCAAGCTTATATTCGCCGACTTGTACCTCAACAATTTTTTGTTTTAAAGTTGGCTGTAGCCAACTCACACACGAACTCATTAGGCATAACATAGAGACAGTCAGTATTAATTGGCAAAGCGACTGTTTTATCTGTTTCTGATGAGTACGTTTAAATCGAAATAAAAACTCTAGTGCTAGCATATGTATCCTTGATGACGAGTAATTCTGTTCTTAAAGCTTTTTTTTACTGCCACTTAAAATGTTGCGTTACTTACCTTAAAAGATAAATTAATCAAAGAAGGTATAGCTGCGTTTAAAAATATAACTGTACAGTACTTTGCGGCTTGGCACTTATGCAACATGCCACCGCAAAGCCTCAATGTTGGCTGAATCTATAAAACAGGGGATAAAAATGGCTACATAAGTTCATTTTATAACCATTTTTTGCTAAATAGTGTCCATCTTGAAATAGGCTTGTGGCGAGAGCGTTTCAGTGACATAAGATCGATGCTCCAAAACCTAGGTATTTAGCTATTCTAAATCACTATATCTTGTAGTGTTAAGAGTATGTTTCAGGGGTGCTCGCACTACACATATATACCAGGACGGGCACTAACTAGATGCCAGCCTTTAAAGATTGACCCTATATTTTTAATGAAGTATGTTGCGATTCAAGTTTTTTATGCGCAGATTTTTCTACATTTACATTTTGTTTGACTTAAATAATTAAATCAAAAAACAACATTGTTCAGAAAAACGTGGGAGTCGAATGACAGAAGTCGAATTAGTCAAAATATTTAACCTTCAGCCTTTTGGAATTGCTGAGCTTACTCCTTTGGAAGGCAAATATATTTTCTATAATGAACAAGAGCGTATCCTCAGAAGGCTATCTGTCAGTGAAATTCAATCTGTCTCGATATTTGATCTATTTTCTGGGGATGAAAGTGAAAAGCTGAGAACGATTTTTAAAAAATGTGTAGCATCATCTGCAGTTCAGGAATGTTTTTTTAAATATAACAGCGAGAGAAACACATTTCAAATGAGGTTGGTCAAAGGCGATAATGGAAATATTGTTAGTTCACTCACGGATATTTCCAATCTTCATCACTTGGAAGGACAGCAGTTAATACACAAGGAAAATATTAAATGTTTAAGCGATGCTGTCTCAGGAGTAAACATTGGTTGTTGGGACTATTATCCTCAAGAAGATCGCATTATTGCGAATGAAACATGGGTAATTCAAAAAAAATACAAAGATGAAGATGAAGATGAAGACTTCAGATTAAATACTGAATTATTCTCAGATGTGATTGATGGACCCACAAATTGGGCTTCTATTGCTACTCCTGGTGATTTGGAAGCTACAAATAAACTTATTGAAAAACACTTAAGTAAAGAGACAGATGTGTACGATGCCAAGTTTCGAATGAAGTGTGGGGATAATCAGTGGAGATGGGTTCATGATCTAGGTAGAGTTTCTCTGTGTGATGAAAATGGTTTAGCTATTAGAATGAATGGAGTTCATGCTGATATCACTGAACGCAAACAAGCCGAATTACGTGAGAAATCCCGCACTCATGTATTGGAGCTAATTACGAAAGGAGAACCGTTGCCAGTTATTTTGGCTGCCATTGTTAAGGTAGTTGAGCAAGATAACCCAGCCATGTTATGTAGTGTTTTATTACTAGACGATAAAGGAAAACATCTATTAAGTGGCACAGCATCCAGTCTTCCCGATTTTTATAATGAAGCGATTCATGGCATAGAGATTGGCGAAGGGGTTGGCTCCTGCGGAACAGCCGCCTTTATTAATCAGCGTGTAATTGTTGATGATATTCAAACTCATCCTTACTGGGTAGCCTACAAAGAAATAGCAAAAGAGGCAGGGTTGGCCGCATGTTGGTCGGAACCAATACGGTCCACAAAAGGTAAAGTGCTCGGCACTTTCGCTATTTATCACCGTAACATTAATCATCCAACAGAAGCTGATCTTGCCGTAATTGAACAAACCGCAAATATGGCAAGCATCGCCATTGAAAAAACAGGCCGAAGAAAAGCTAAAACGCGCTGCCAGCGTGTTCACCCATACCCATGAGGGGATCATAATAACCGATGACTCTGGCAGTATCACTGAAGTCAACGATGCTTTTAGTAGTATTACTGGCTACGCTCCAGAGGACGTGTTGGGAGAACATCCAAGGATATTTCACTCTGGCCGTCAATCACCAGAATTTTATGCTGAAATGAGTCATACGCTGCTAACACAAGGCTATTGGCATGGAGAAGTATGGAATTGCCGTAAAAATGGTGAAATCTATCTAGAAAGGCTCACCATTAGCGCCGAGAAGGATGCTGATGGTCTCTTGCAGCACTACGTATCATTGATAACTGACATTACACTGATGAAAGAACATCATGAGCAACTAGAACGAATGGCTCATTACGACGTACTCACCAATTTGCCTAACCGTGTATTACTAGCAGACCGTCTAAGCCAATCCATGGTGCAGTGTCAACGTCGCAATCAGTCATTAGCCGTTGCATTTATGGATTTAGATGGCTTCAAAGCTGTCAATGACCGTCACGGCCATAATGTAGGTGATAAACTACTCATTGAAGTGGCACATCGCATGAATGAAGCATTACGTGAAGGTGATACGCTGGCACGTATTGGTGGCGATGAATTTATTGTTGTCATCGTTGATTTGGGAAATATCGAAGATAGTGAACCCGTATTAAAACGACTTCTAAAGGCCGCTTCCGATCCTGTTTATTTAGGTGATGCCGTAATGCAAGTTTCAGCTAGTATAGGTGTAAGCTTTTATCCACAAGACCATGTAGGTGCAGACCTTCTGATGCGTCACGCCGACCAAGCTATGTATATTGCTAAGCAATCAGGTAAAAACCGGTATCATTTTTTTGATACTGCACAAGATAATGCGAGCAAGACGCTTGGGCAAAGCATAGGTGATATCAGTTCCGCGTTGGGAAAATGTGAGTTTGTTCTTCACTATCAACCTAAGGTCAACATGCGCACGGGTGAAGTGATAGGCGTAGAAGCTTTAATTCGCTGGCAGCATCCTGTTCGGGGTTTAATCCCACCTTTAGAGTTCTTACCCGCTATAGAAGGCCATGCCGTTAGTCTGGAACTGGGTGAATGGGTTATAGACACCGCATTAACCCAAATAAGCCAGTGGCAAAAAATAGGAGTAAACTTAGCTATCAGCGTCAATATTAGTGCCTATCAACTACAGCAAGTTAACTTCACAACTCGCTTAGCAGGTTTGTTGGCTGTACATCCCGAAGTGCCCCCGCATTATTTAGAATTGGAAATATTAGAAACCAGTGCGTTGCATGACATTAGCCAAGTATCGACGACCATGAATACCTGTCATAAACTTGGCGTGTGCTTTGCTTTAGACGACTTTGGAACGGGATATTCCTCACTCACCTATCTAAAGCGCTTACCAGCATACTTGATTAAAATCGACCAGAGTTTCGTCCGAGACATGTTAGAAGATGCAGACGATTTAGCGATTGTTGAAGGTGTCGTTGGTTTAGCTAAAGTATTCAGGCGTGATGTAATTGCTGAAGGTGTGGAAACCATCGCTCATGGAGTTGCCCTTTTGCAACTAGGTTGTGTTTTGGCACAGGGTTACGGCATTGCTCGACCCATGCCTAGTAGTGATATTCCTGAGTGGGTATCTAACTGGAAAGCGGATGACTCTTGGCAAGTTAACAAAGGCTAAATGACTTGACCACTGAGCTCCACTAGAAGCGACCTTGTAGAGCATTCAGAGGCACAAACCCATCTAATAGAGGATGTTCCTGAAGATATAATTTAGTAGCAAAATACACGGATGTTTTTGTCAGTTCGTATGTCTACTTTGTCGTAAAATCAGTGCTTAACATAACAACCATTCATTCAGTTCCAATATTTAAAACTTAGTTTCAAACTTTTATAAACTCGGACACTATTAATACTGCGGTTAATTACTGAACTGAGAAATTCAAAATTAAATAGATTAAACTCCTCTCTTGTTAACATACTGAATTTATAGCTATATTCGTGTAAATTATAATGTAAATGTAGTAGTGAAATATTATCATTAAACATATCAATATTTAGGGAATTGCTCTGTACATGAAACTGAAAATTTCACGGTTGTTTTTGGGGCGTTTTTTTCGATGATTTTATTGAATATTCCCCCTCTTAATGCAGCTCAAGATGCCACTCAAGCACCGACAAAGTTGCTTTCATTTTCAGATGCCTGGACATTACTGCAAAAAAGTAATAATTCTTTAGCAGCCCAGCACGCAAATGTTGAGCGCTATAAGTATTTACAAGAAGGTAAAAAGGACCTTAACTTACCCGCCGTTACATTAGGTGCTAATTACACCCGTTTGAATGACGATATCACATTGTTAGGAAGCCAAATTTCAGAGAGCCTTGCAGGCCTCGAATCAACATTTGAAAGTAAAGATGTCTATACCTCCTCTGTTCGTGTGGTTTGGCCCATTTATACTGGGGGGAAAATTTCTGCAGCTCAAAATGCTGCAAAAGGTCAATTTAATCAAGCTGAAGCCGAACTTGTCATGGAAACTCAGCATAGATTTGAAGAGCTTAGCCAATATTATTTTTCGGTTTTATTGGCTCAAGATGTCCTGAAAACACGACAAAAAGTAGAGACTGGTCTTAAACAGCATCTTGATTTTGCCATAAAGCTTGAAGAGCAAGGGCAAGTGGCTCACATTGAACGATTGCAAGCAGAGGCTTCCCTAGATAAAGCACAGGTTGATTACAAGAAAGCACAAAAAGATTTGGATATTGCTTCATCTGCGCTAACTCAAATATTAAATCAAAACGTAGTTGTTTTGCCAAAAGACACACTCTTTATAAATAGTACTCTTCCCAAAATGAGCAGCTTTATTGAAAAAACACTTAACACCTATCCTGGTCTAGATATTCTTGACTCCAGAAAGAAACAAGCGAGGAGTTTAATCTCGGCTGAGAAAAGTAAGTATTATCCTGATGTGTTTTTATTTGGTGATTATAATCTTTACGAAGAAGAGACATTAACAAGTGAGCTAAAACCTGATTGGTTTGTTGGTATAGGCTTAAGCGTGCCACTATTTGATAATTCAGGTCGTTCTAATAATGTTAAGGCTGCACACAGTGCTGTTTATCAAGTTCAATATTTAAAGGCACAAGCTCTACAAGATTTAACTGTTCTAGTTCAAAAAACCTACCTTGAAGCGCAGCAAGCAATTGAAGAAGTGATCGGACTTGATTCTAGTTTAGCATTAGCGAGAGAAAATCTTCGTTTACGCAAAAAAGGATTCACACAAGGATTGTCTAATTCTCTTGATGTAGTGGATGCTGAACTGAATCAATCGAGTATTAAAACACAACAATCTGTTGCTCGATTTCAATATTTAACCTCATTAACTAAACTACTTGCGTTAAGTGGTGAGATGAACACTTTTGAGTATTATCAGACTGCAGCGTTACCCACAGACATTCAGGAATAAATACACACTATGAAAAAGTTAAAACTTAGCATTATTCTAATATTGGTAGCGTTGTTAATCAGTTGGTTATGTTTTCGATTTTATCGAGCGTATCAACCTCAACCCATTCGTCTTCAAGGCCAGATTCAAGCTCAGCAATATAGTATTTCTTCCAAAGTACCTGGCCGCATAGAGCAAGTGCTGGTGCGAAAAGGTGATCAAGTTAAAAAATCACAACTGATATTTACATTATATAGTCCCGAGATTACAGCGAAGCTAGATCAAGCCATTGCGGGGCAAAAAGCAGCAGGTGCCATGGCAAAAGAAGCAGAAAAAGGTGCTAGAACCCAAGAAATTCAAGCATCAAAAGATCAATGGTTAAAAGCTAAATCTGCCACCGAATTAATGGAAAAAACCTATCAACGTATTAATAATTTATATAAAGATGGGGTCATTGCGGAACAAAAAAGTGACGAAGCGAATACCTCAGCGCCTTGCAGCAAAATATACCGAGAATGCTGCATTTCAAATGTATCAGTTAACTCAAGAAGGCGCTCGTGAAGAAACCAAATTTGCTGCCCAGCAGAAAGAAATAATGGCGGCCGGTGTGGTAGCAGAAGTACAAGCTTCCGCAGCCGACACTAAAATAACTAGTTGGTTTGATGGTGAAGTTTCACAGGTATTACTAAACAGCGGAGAACTCGCGCCTCAAGGATTTCCAGTGGTCACTGTGATTGATACAAAAGATGCTTGGGCCGTATTAAATGTTCGAGAAGATTTACTCAAGAGCTTCCAAAAAGGCATGCGTTTTATTGCTTATCTGCCTGCTTTAGATAAAAAAATACCTTTTGAAGTATCACATATTGCCGTAATGGGCGATTTCGCCACTTGGCGTTCAACAGACGCAGCACAAGGGTTTGATTTACGTACATTTGAAGTGGAAGCAAGGCCTGTCGAGTTAACTGATGATTTACGTATGGGTATGAGTCTGGTAGTAGAACTCTAAAGTAATTTAAGCGGGCAATGGCGATGAGTTTTCGAGAACAATGGCAAATTTTTTACCAAGATAAGTGGCTGTTATCTTGTCTTACTTGGGTGCCTATTTTATTAGCCCTTTCAATTTGGGCGATATTTTTTCATGGCAGCGCCCGCAATTTGCCAATCGGTGTTGTTGATTTATCCCATAGTCAATTATCTAGAACAATAACTCGTCAATTAGATGCCAGTGCCACTCTTGCGGTTATTGGCAACTACTCAGATGTCAGCCAAGCGAAAAACGCCTTGGTCACCGATGAAATATACGGATATGTTGTTATACCTTCGCAGTTTGAACGAGATATTTATAGAGCTGATGCGCCACAAATATCGGTGTTTTATAATAGCCAATATATTCTAGTCGGCAAGCTCGTTAATTCAGCCATTGTTAGCGCTGTAAGCACTGCTAATGCTCAAATAGATGTATTAAAATCCCTTGCTGATGGCGACACCACAACCCAAAGTGCTATGGGTAAAGCTGTCACTATTAGAACTCAAATTACACCATTATTTAATAAAAACACCAATTATACGCAATTCCTGGTTTCCGCTATTATACCCGCGCTATGGCAAATTTTTATTGTTGCTGGCACCGTTTTAATTATCACTGCTAATGTTTCAAACAAAGGCGCTCAGCGCTGGGTAAAGGAAACATCAATAGTGCATATGATTAAAACGTTGGGTTACTATGTACCGGTCTTTCTATTGCAAGGTGCACTTTTTTTAGTGTGGTTTTACCAAGGATTTGAGTGGCCCATGCATGGCAGTTTTGTGGTCTTACTTTTTGCTCAGCTTGTGACATGTGTAGCTTGTATGATCATGGGGGTATTTTTCTATTTTCTAACCTTTGATGCTGCCAGAGCAATCAGCTTAGCTGGCGCATTTACCGCACCCAGTTTTGCCTTTATGGGTATAACATTTCCGGTGACCGATATGAATAATGTCTCTCTGATATGGAGAAATTTATTACCTATTAGCCATTATATTGAAGTACAAGTCAGCCAGGTTAGTTATGGTGCTTCATGGATTGTGGCATTAACGCAATTACTGCCTATGTTTGGTTATTTATTACCTTTATTATTGACTGTTGTCTTGATAAAAAGACAGCGTCAAATCAATGAGCTTGCAAAATGAATATGCTTTCATTAGCCATGCTTGAATTGAAAGCAATAATGACTAATTCTGCGGTGGCGTTAACTGTGTTTGGTGGCGTAATTTTCTATTCATTTTTATATCCATTGCCATATGCTAATCAGACCCCAAAACAACAAAAGATTAGCATTGTTAATTTGGATAAAAGCCAAGCAAGTTATCAATTAGAAAGAATGGTTGATGCAACACCACAAGTTAAAGTTCAGCGAAGGGATCATTCAATTGATGCTGCAAAGGATGCCCTATTAACTCATAACAATAACGGTATTAGCGGCATTCTTGTTATTCCTGAGGATTTTTACAAAGATTTTTTACTTGGAAAAAGCCCGGTGTTGGCTTATGTTGGCGACGCCTCTTTTTTTTTAGTGTACGGCACAATAATAGAGGGATTAGCTAATGCTGGAGGCACACTGGCGGCAGAAATCAAGGTATCTCATTTACTAACAGAAGATGTGCCTCTGACTTACGCAGTTAACAATATATCTTCCGTAAAATTAAACATGAAGCCAACGTTTAACGCCGGTATGGGTTACATTCAATATGTTGTACCGGCAGTATTTGTGCTCATCCTGCAACAAACCTTAGCCATGGCTGCAGGGTTAATGGGTGGGTCACAAAAGTCAGGTCAAGGCTATTGGCGTCGATATAGTCCACTTAAAGTTTTTGCTATACGCACCTTTATTTTAGGCAGTATTTATGTCCTTTTAAGCTTGTATTATTTTGGTGTCAGCTTTGAAATGTATGGTGTAAATCGGTTGGCAGATATATCCACTATATTTGCTATTTTAATCCCCTTTTTACTCTCTAGTTGTTTTATTGGCATATGGTTAGGAGCGATTCTACCGAGACGAGAATTAGTTACATTTTTTGTACTAATAAGCTCAATGCCCCTTATATTTTCTGCGGGTGTTATTTGGCCACTTGAAATTATCCCAAGCCCTATTATCTGGATAACATCACTGTTTCCAAGCACAGCTGCTATTCAAGCTTTTGTACATGCTAATCAAATGGGCGCGTCACTCCAGCAAATAATAGACAAAGTGTTATTGTTATGGGGTTTAACGTTTCTATGGGGAGGTTTAGCGTTTCTATCGTTTAAACGTTCAATAAGTCGAACTAATTAAATAACATTTTAAGTATCAAAATTCAAACTGTTAACAACTACCTTCACCTCAAGTTTTATTTACTATCCTTTAAAAGTAACAATACAGAGCATTCAATTTGTGAAACTAGATCAGGTATATATTTTAAACTATTTGAAATTCGCGGTTCAAAAGACTCACCAACCTGGGCGTCAATCTTTAAAGACTACAACATTATCTTCGATTCGGTATTCTCATTAATCAGTTCGTTACAGAGTAATTTTACCTGTTCACTAAACTCCTCTGACAGTATTGCCAATGAATCTTCAATGCAAAAAACACCCACTAGTACACCGTTTACGTTGACAACCGGAGCACGTCTAACGCCATAATAACGTAGGTATTTCAGTGCCTCTTCAACATCATGGGTTTCGGTGACGCAGATTAACTCACTGGTCAAAATGTCTTCAGCTTTTAATACCGCTGGATCTATTTTCGCAGCAAGCACTTCAAGTACCAAATCACGATCGGTAATTAAGCCCTGAGGCCTCATTTCACCATTATTATTATCCACTACCACAACTGAGCCAACATGTTGTTCTCGCATAATTCTAGCAACGTCTAACACCGAGTCTTGATGTAAAACATATATAAAATTTCTTGAACATATTTCTCCAACATTCATGTTGTTGTTCCAGCAATAAAACATGAAATAATAGTAGGCTATTTTAATGGGCTACTATTGATTTGGGTCAAATAAAAGAATGGGTTTGAGGGTGCTAAAATTACAAGATGTGTTCTACCCCCATCGATATTTTATTATGCAGTGAGCGTTTCGCCTTTAGTGTTTATTTGTAGATTAAAGATTGAAGGAAATTAATGTGTGTGGGTATTAGTCTTATCATATATTGATACAGATCGACTATTCAGCATTTTAAGGATGAAATATATACTTATAAAACATCTATGATTAGCCAACTCATACTTGTTGCGGATCACATCCAAATGCCCCCCAAAAGTTTCTGCTATTTATTCCAAAACCGAGCTACTCAAAAAGTCGTAAAGAAGCATTACCATGGCAAAAACCTAACCTTATCTGTGATGATCCAGCCACAGAGAATAAGTTAGAAGCAATAATAGTCAATAGCGCTTATGTGTCGGCCATTCGTAAATTACATTTTGTGCTCAGAGCCCGGCATTGGTGGCTTTTCCAGGTGGATATGGACCCTTGATCATAGCTATGGATATGAAAATCTACTGTGAGTACTGGGCCATGTTAAGTACTTCTTCCATTCGACAAGTGATGACATTCACATTTGTATAACCCATTCTGGCCAATTGTTCCGCTGCTAACGTAGCACGTAGCGATGAAGCACAATGCAAATAGATTGGACGTTCTGGGTCTTTTTCAATTTCTAATATTTTCATTTCAAGCACCCCTCGGGGAATATTGATAGCGCCAACAGCAGGGGAAGCAAAGTGTTCAGCTGACTCTCTAACATCTATCAGTAAACCGTGGTTTTGACTGATTTCTTGGGCTGCTTTTTTTGCGGTTAAAAGTTGTACGTTTTGTTTCGCTTGCTGAAGCAACTGCGGAAGTGTTTTTAGCATAATAAATTCCTGAAAGTTTATATATTCTTTAATTAGCGCTCAAAGCCAGTATGTCACCTGAATTGAGACCCGAAACAATTTCTACCTGATTAAGTTGATATTTTCCTAACTGCACAAAGCGTCGGCTTAAATTGCCATCTTTTAATAACCACACCATATCAAGTTGGCCAAAACTTTTCACATAATCCACTGGGACCGACAATACCTCTTTAGTGCCATCTTTTATTAACATTCTGGCAAACATGCCAGGCCTTAGATTAGAATCAAATTCTATTCCTGCTTTCACCAAAAATGAGCGTGCATTAGGATCGGCGGCAGGCACAATCTCAACAATAATGGCATTAATCTCTTTACCTAAAGAGTCTACCTTAACTGTTATTTTTCGACCTATATCGAGCTGGGTTGCCAATGATTCACGAACATCAGCTTCAATTTGTAGGGTTAATGGGTCGTACAAAGACAAAAGCAATTGGCCTGGTGATGCCATATTTCCTGGTTCAGCAGATCTCTCAACCACTACGCCTGAAAAAGGTAAGTTTATTTTACTATATTCAAGGGCAGTTTGTGCCGCTTGTTTGCGTTGATTTGCTGCCACCAGTTCTGATCCATAACGCCTAAAATTTGTCACCGCCACATCAAGTTCACTTTGTGAGACTAAGCCTTTTTCTTTTAGTGTTTGAGCGCGTTCAAAATTGACCTTTGTTACAGTTAACATGGCTTGTGAAGCATCTACCATAGCGATTGATTGAGCTAGCTGTGCTTTTAGCCCCTCGCTTTCAAGCGTAACCAGTAACTGACCTTTTTGTACGTTGTTCCCTGCCCTTACATGAATGTTTTTAATTCGAGCCAAGATTTGGCTGGATAACAAGGTCGCTTCTCTCGCTTTAATACCAGCCTGAATCGATTCTACTATTGGCTTAGTGAAGTATTCGTTTCATTTGCAAATTCTAACCACTGGTAACTTTTAGGCTCGGAAGGCCCATCACGAATTTCGGCAATGTCTTTTAGCAATACCATTTTTCCATTGATGACGTTAACCACAATGTTATTTAACGAATGCAAATCACGGATGACATCTCCAGACTCAATCACCAGAGTATTTTGTCCCAGCGATAATTCGTCATGCCTAGTGAGCTGATTCGATTGCGCCAGAGCATCCACCACATTCATGACACTGGTTTGACGGGCAGCAAGTGCCTGTAAATCAAGCAATACTTGTATCGATCTTGAGCGGCCACCTACTATGTTGACCTCACTGGTATTGGGCAGACTTTGAATAACAGTCGACACTTCTTGTGCCATTCTGCGAAGTTCATAATCAGAATAGAGATCAGGTGAGGTGCTATAAAGCCCAACCATCAGTATTGCAACATCATCAACTTCAATGGGTTTAACAATCTAATTAGCTACCACGTTGGGGATTCTGTCTTGATTAGAATGCAATTTGTTATAGGTGTTGATTAACGCCCGTTCTCTGTCTTCGCCAACATTAAACCGTAGGGTGACTTTTAACGTTCCATCGTGTTATGCAGAGTAAATGTGTTCAATGCAGGGGACTTGTTTGAGCAGTTTTTCTAGTAGAACGGTAACTTGTCGTTCAACCTGACGAGCAGATAGATTAGGCACATCCACCCATACATCAATCATTGGCACCACTATCTGTGGCCCTTCCTCACGTGGCGTATAAGTGAGCGCAATAGCCCCTAAAAATATATCAACAATAAATACAAATTGAGGAAATCCACCTTTCAATGAATAGGCAACGAGTTTATCTATTGGATGTTTTTTCATATCCTTCAACTATTCGGTAACACAGAATAATTCATACATTTTCTCAATTATTTGTTTCACTCTGACATCTGAAAACGTGTAAAAAATTGATTGCGCCTGACGTCGTGTTGATACCATTCCTGCTTTTCTCAGTGCGGCTGAATGCTGAGACAGTGCTGACTGCGTAAGAGGTACTGATAGATTTAACTCGTTTACCGAACATTCTTTATCAACTAGGCTGCATAAAATCATTAACCTGTTTTTATTCGCTATCATTTTTAAGAATGATTCCGCCTCAGAAGCATTGTCTTTAATTTGATCTAGATCCAAGTTTGTTGAATCCAATTTGATTTATATTAGGATTATCTAATATAAAATGCGATGTAAAATGAATATTAATCAAGGCTTGAGATTGGTCGCTGGGATCATGATTTTAGTTTCGCTGGCACTGACATATTTTGTGCATGCTAATTAGATATATTTTATGATGTTTATTTCGGCAAATCTAATTAAGTCAATATTTACAAACTGGTGTCCTATGATAACAATTATGAGAAAGTTGGGTGTGTTGGATTAGTCTCTTTTGAGAATAAAATATGGGGGCACATAGTAGCTGTAATCCAATGTTTATTGCTTTGACTAAGGATTAGACCTGATAAACATGCGCCGCAAAGTATTATCTTGTTGTATGTAATGATGAAAAAAACTCCGTAAACATATGCAAACCAATAAGATAATAACCAATAGTGCCCGCCGTCTTATGCACTTGTTCGATTGTTTCTGATAACACTTCATTTTCAGCAATTAATGGAGGTAAATTCAAACCAAAGAAAGGAATAGGCTTTCCTTCAGCACTTAAAATAAGCCAACCTGCGATTGGCTTACAGATCATCAATATGTATAAACCAAAATGAAAAGCTTTCGCTAACAACTTCTGCCATTTAGTTATAGGAGGATGGATCTTAGGTGTTTGTGTTACCCACCTTGCGATAAGTCTTACCCATACCAAAACGAACACACTAAGCCCTAGCATAAAATGCCAAGTTTTAAGGTTGTCTCTTGGCTCACTTCCTTTTGGGTAAATTTCTCTTAGTTCTATGCAGCTGTAAACCACAACGAGTAACAAGAACATGATCCAATGAAGAATAATGGATAACGTTGCATACCTTTGCTGTTTGGTTAAATACATTTCAGTTTGGCTTTAATTTAAATGATCCTGACAGCTAATACATCCTGCTTTGCAACATGTAGAACCGAATTGGCTGTTGAGCCCAACAATAGTTTAATACCGCTGCGACCATGCGTACCGATAACAATGAGATCTGCATTAATCTCATTTGCTAAGGTGTGAATTTCCTCAGCTGCATTGCCTGTAGGTAAATAAAGTTGTTTTATTGGAATGTTATTATTTTTGCCAATGTCATCTAAGCGATGTTTCGCTTGATTATGTATATCTGCAACATAATCACCGCCTACTGCACTAATATACGGTTGAAAATAAGTGGTAGGCAAAGTCACGAAAACAATATGAAGATGACTAGGATCTTTGACGACAGATAAGGCTTTTTTGAGCACTTGGTCATATTCAGAATAAACATCAATAGCCACTAATATGCGTTGGTAATTTTTCATGTATCGACTCCAAATAGGTGATGTGTGATTATTTAATATCTTTAATATCTATATGCAGATATAAGTAGGTTTAGGGCTATAAAGTCCATGAGTTATGCTTAATTGGTTACGCGTAACCGTTTGTGTGGTATATTTAATCCCAGTATTTAAGCAAAATGTAAGTGCCGAGTATTGATTAACATCAAATTTATTATTGATTGTCACAATCTAAATTTAATTAAATTTGGCAAAGCGGTGTTGCCACCTTTGAATCAGTTCGTTGCATGTTTTACTTTTTTAGGATGTGACCGACCGAAATAGGTTGAGAACAAATGTCTATGGCAACACTACAGTTTAATTCCTCAAAGTCCAAAATACACAAATATCGAAGCTTAACGGCAATAATATTTCTTTGTTGCAAACTGGCAAAAATACGGCTCACAGTTTCTATCGCCATTCCTAAATAATTAGCTATATCAGTGCGTGTCATGCTTAACATAAATTCACTGCCTGACAGGCCTCTTTCAGCAAAGCCAATAGATAAATCGAGCAAAAATCTAGTTATCTTTTGTTCGCTAGAACAGGTACTTAAACACATCATCATGGAACTGTCGCAGGCTAAGGTATGGCTCATCGATTGCAATAATCCATTACGAAACACAGTGTTTGTATTTATCAAATTATTTAGTCGCGATTCTTTTATCAAACACACACTGCTGGTTTCAAGAAAACACACGGTTTGGCTATGTTTATGTCCATCAAACCCATCGACTCCTAACATATCCTCAGGATAATAAAATCTTGTTATATGTTCCTCCCCTTCCCTAGAGGTAATAAACGATTTAGCAGAGCCTGAACGTAAAATATAGATCCCTTCAAAATGATCACCTGCTAAGAATAAGCTATCTCTTCGATGAAAAACTCGATGTGAATTACGCTGCTGTGTATTTTGTGAAGCGTTTGTATTACCTATACAAATGTCCATGAGTGATGCAGCATTGTAATAGTCATTTTGTGCTTGATATGAAGTCTTCATCTCGGTATCACCTCTAAAATTAAGAAATATCAACTGACATAAAGCTTAATTGTCTAGCTGCCACATTTACTCTTGGGTTAAATCATATACCGTAAATAACAACACAAAATATCCGGAATAACTCGTAAATTACTTATAAGGATGTTGTTAATGCTTGAATCTGATAAGTCAATTTCGAACCAAGTATTGTCAGATAAGTCCAGTAGTCAAGGGACGATTAAAGATGCGAACGAGAAGTTGATTGCATTACTTGACGCTGCAGTTGACGCTTTAGTCATTATTGATGGAAAAGGCAATGTCGAGCTTTTTAATAGTGCTGCTCGGAAGATGTTTGGGTACTCTCAACAAGACGTTTTTGGTAAAAATATAAAAATGTTAATGCCCCCTCATTTAGTGTTGAACATGACAAATATTTATCTTCCTATTTGGCCTCTGGTGAACCAAAAATAATTGGTAAAGGCAGAGAAGTCAGAGGCAAAAAATCTAATGGTGAAGAATTCCCTATATTTTTAAGTGTTGGAGAAGTAAAAGGTTCAAGCCACATACAGTTTGTCGGTATCATTCGAGATATCTCTGAACAAGAACGTGACAGAAATGAGGCAAGGCAAGGCAAAGTAGAGAGCGTTTATCTCATGCTTCTAGGTTAAGTTCTATGGGGGAGTTAGCAGCAGGCATTGCCCACGAAATGAATCAACCTCTTTCTGCCATATCGAATTATGCCCAAGCATCAAAACGACTTTTACAATCAGCCTCACAAGAAAACGAACTAAAGGTAGTCGCTGCGCTAGACAAGATTTGTAATCAAGCCATTCGCGCCAGCGAGGTAATCAATCGATTGAGAACATTTGTGAAAAAGCGGGTTACACAAAGGGAATTGGTTGATCTTAATGAGCTGATACGTGAGACGGTCAATTTGGCAAAGGTAGACACGCGTATCCTTAACCACGAGATAATACTAGAGTTATGTCACCATAATAAGCCGCAACTGATAGCTGACCCAGTGCAAATCCAGCAGGTGTTACTTAACCTAATCCGCAACGGCATAGATGCCATGGAGCATATAAAAGGAGCTCCACTGCATATCCACAGCCAATGGTTATCAGATGTGATGATTGAGGTGTCGGTTATTGATTACGGTCACGGAATAGATGTGGAAACAGGCAGTAGCATATTTAACCCTTTTTTCACCACCAAAGAAACAGGAATGGGAATGGGTTTAGCCGTGAGTCAAACGATCATTCATGCGCATGGAGGAAGAATATACTTTGGCCCAGGCAGGCCATCAGGTTGTATTTTCTCTTTTAGTTTACCAGCCATTTCTGACAGCCAAAAAGATATCGAGAAATAGTATGCAAAAAGATCAAATCAAGCATCTGTCTTCACCACCCATGGTGCATGTGGTCGACGATGATGAAGCAGTATTGGATTCAGTTGGTATGTTGCTTGACAGCATTGGATTGGTTAACACTTGTTACAAGGATGTCCAATTATTTTTAGATGCTTATAGTGAAGCCTCGTTTGATAAAAACAATGGCTGTATTTTATTAGATATTAGAATGCCGTTTATTAGTGGCATAGAATGTCAACATAGGCTTGAAAAAATGGGCTGTCGTATGCCAATTGTTTTTGTGACTGGTCATGGAGATGTGCCAACAGCAGTAGAAGCAATGAAAAATGGTGCGACTGAATTTATTCAAAAACCTTTTAGAGAACAAGTTCTAATAGATGCGATTCAAAAAGCACTACAAGTTAACCAGAGAGACCAAAAACGTCTCGATAAAGTTGAACAGACTCAGACTAAGTTAGCCTCACTCGCTCATCGAGAGACTCAAATTCTGAATGCCATAGTAACAGGCAAAGCCAACAAGGTGATTGCCGTTGAACTTAATCTTAGCCAAAGGACAATAGAAGTTCATCGTGCTCATGTAATGGAAAAAATGGAAGTTAAGTCTCTTGCAGAACTCGTTAAAATGGTGATTGATGCCTCCTCTACTGAATAATTAGCAGTTAATATACGTACAAATGCTTATTGCTGTATGCCACATTGACATCGATAAGCACGATTATGAATAGTTAGACCTCAAAATATGTCTAACGTATTATTTAGTTCTTAATGGTGCTCAATATTAAAACTCTTGAAAAACAGATTGTATACATAGTAGATGGTGATCATAATTTACAACGATCACTTACAAAACTGTTTAAACTCAATAACTTAGTAGCTGAGGTGTTTGACTCAGCTGAAGATTTTCTTAAAGCAAAATTAAGAAGCAGAGCAGCTTGCTTAATTATTGAAGTCAATTTACCTAATATGGACGGCATAACGTTGCTAGAACATATTAACAACTTAGGCGTTAGGTTACCCACCATTGTTTTATCATCAGGTAGTGATTTATCCGAGGCGGTTCGGGCAATGCAAGCTGAGACCATGGATTTCATAGAAAAACCTTTTATAGCAGACACTCTTATTAAAAAAGTACTGGATGTAATAAACCAAGCTTAAAATTTTATTTATTACACTTCATAACTATTACATAGCGCAGATATCAGTCGCAAGCGTGAGTCTTTTATCATGTAAAACTCCTCTGGAAACGTTGCTGTGATGTTTACTTGGCTGAGCGGTAATTTCGCGATGTGACCGTTTTTCTGTTACGCCTTCATAAATCTTGTATCGTTCTTCTTCGGCCAGTAGGGTGTTTTTTTGCATAGTGAGCTCACATTGAGTTTTAGCCGACATGTATGAGTCATGCGGTTGTGTTTGTATCAAATACGCGTGCTAATGCTATAAAGTACTGAAATCATATCTTTTATTTAATTGCCTATATTGATATAAATTAAGACTTGAACCTGTTGCTAAGCCCTAGGTTATTTTAGGAATATGCCGCACAGTATTGATTAGTACAATCACAAAGAGTCTAAACCCAGATATAAGTGACTAGACAGCTATAAAGGATTTGTGCATGATATTTATATTACGTTATTGATTTGAAGTTACTGTATTTTTAATACGGATATATCCTTAAAACCTAATACCTTTGCAAATTCAAACGGCCTATCTTTATATTACTTTTAGGGAACCAACATGCAGAAAATCGTTATTGTAGGTGGCGGCGCAGGTGGCCTGGAACTCGTTAGCCGCTTAAGTCAAACATTAGGCAAAAAAGGCTTGGCCGAAATCATATTAGTTGACCGACAGCCAACGCATGTATGGAAACCTCTTCTGCACGAGGTAGCGGCAGGTGTGATTGATAAAAACTCAGATGGTGTGGATTATCGTATTCACGCTGCTAGGCATAACTATCAATTTCAACTTGGCACCATGAGTGATATCGACCATAAGAATAAGCTCATAAAACTCGATCCGATACTCGATGAGCAAGACGAAGTTCTAATACCTAACAGAGAGATTAGCTATGATTTTCTGGTATTAGCTATCGGCAGCGTCAGTAATGACTTTGGCACACCAGGCGTCACTAAAAATGCATATTTCCTCGACTCGTTAGCTCAGGCTGAACGATTTCATAAAGCATTGCTAAATCAATTACTGAGAATTAATCAACAATCTGACTTATCCAGTACTTTAAAAGTGGCTATCGTGGGCGGTGGTGCAACCGGGACAGAACTAGCGGCAGAATTGCATCATGTCGCTAATTTAGCGCGTTCTTATGGCATGCCCAAAATGTCATCAAAGCGCCTAGTTATTACTATAATTGAAGCGGGTGAACGCATATTACCAGCTTTACCTGTAAAAATTGCAAACTCGGCAAAGAGCGCTTTAACAAAACTCGGTATTCACGTTTTGGAAGGCACTCGAATAATCAAAGCACAAAAAGAGGGATTTGTTACCAAAGAGGAAGTATTGATTGAAGCTGATTTATTAGTTTGGGCTGCAGGCGTTAAAGCCCCTGACTTCATACAAAATCTAAATTTCTTTGAAACTAATAGAGCGCAGCAAATATTAGTCAATGCAAATTTACAGAGTACCGTTAGCGACCAAATATTTGTCATTGGCGATTGTTGTGGATTTAAACAAGAAGACGGTACTTGGGTCCCTCCCCGCGCTCAATCTGCTCACCAAATGGCGGGTGTTGCAGCCATCAATTTGAAAAATATTATTAAGTCGAAACCGTTGGTACATTACCGTTATACAGACTACGGATCTTTGGTACATTTGAGTAAATACAGCACCGTTGGCAGTCTGATGGGTAGCTTAAGTAATAGCAGTATGTTTATCGAAGGTCGACTTGCAAGATTGGTTTATGTTTCGTTATACAACATGCACCAATTTTCGGTACATGGCTGGCGTAAAGGGTTGTTAGTGTTACTGAGCCGAAAATTAAGCAATATAGTGGGAGCAAAGTTGAAGCTTCATTAAACAGTCTTGGGCGAAGTAAACAGTCTTGAACTTAGTAAACAGTCTTGAACTTAGTAAACAGTCTTGAACTTAATAAACAGTCTTGAACTTAATAAACAGTCTTGAACAAGGTAAAGACCTTCAAAACAGTGGATAAATAGACCGGTCGTCCCTAATTTATCCACTTTAGTGTATTAGTTAATGATTATCGCCCTAACATCATATCCGCCAAACCAAATAAACCATACAAAATAGGCTGATGTATTAAATAAATAAGCAACGAATGTTGACCTAAAAAAACCAATTTATTTAAAACCCTATTCGATTTAACTTTAATCTGAAAAAGCGCTTTATGCATCACAAATACACCAATCAATACCACTCCAATCCAAGGAAAAAAGCTTACTAGGTCGACGGTTCGTGTAGGTATACCTAGATGTAAAACACTCCACTCCCAGATGGGAGTTAAGTTTACTATACCAATCGCGTAGCCCACTATGCATGCTATACCGATCACAAAGGCAACGTTTGGGGCGCGGACAAATATCACTGATATGGGTAATGCTAAGGTAATAAAATGGATTATGCCAAAGTACACCCATGTACTCGGATGCATAAAAAGACTACCAAGGGTGATAAACAGTGAAACAGCAAAAAGTTTAGCCACCGCCTTAGCCAGTTTTTTTTGTTGATAGATTTTCGATATGCCAAATAACTGCTCATGCCCACAGCCAATAAAAAGCTGCTCACGATAATTGTTCTGAATATTCTCCATTCAATATCTTTACTGGTGCTGAAATCCGCCCAGCCAAAAACCGTTAAGTCATAACTAAAATGGAAAATAACCATTAGCACAATGGCTAAGCCTCTAAGTAAATCAATCTCATAATTTCTGCTAAAACTATTACTTGAAAAATCTCTCATATTATTTATTATGATCCTTAAGCCATTCATTTAAAAGCTTAATTTGGCCACACTTATAGGCTGCATAGGTTATACGTAACGCATTGGATAACATTTCACTGTCGGTCCATTTAGTTTTATCAGACAATTCTTTGTAACAATCCATAGCCTGAGGCGTTACATATCCCCTGACTTGTTTTTTACCCTTGTCTTTTTGTTTGTCTCGAAAACGTTTTTGTTTCTCAGCGTTAGCACTGCGTTTTGGTATGGTCATATTGTAGTAATATTCATTTGTTGAGGATTAAATTAGTCAAAAGTTAAAATATATCACTGTTCAGAGTTGTTTAGCGTACAAGTGTTCGCTAAATTACCCACCTCAGATTATTTAGGCAGTATATAGAATGACAGAACAACAAAATAGTTTCACAAAAGAAGAACTTTTATCTTGTAGCACTGGCGAATTATTTGGGCCGGGAAATAGCCAACTTCCAGCACCTAATATGTTGATGATGGATCGCATTGTCGAAATTCATGAAACCGGTGGTAGCCACGACAAAGGATATATTGTAGCAGAGCTTGATATCACACCCGACCTTTGGTTCTTTGCATGCCATTTTCCAGGCGACCCTGTAATGCCTGGTTGCTTAGGCTTAGATGCAATGTGGCAATTAGTTGGGTTTTTCTTGGGTTGGTCAGGTGGCCCAGGCAAAGGTAGAGCTTTGGGTGTGGGTGAAGTTAAATTTAAAGGGCAAGTGTTACCTACTGCTAAAAAAGTAACCTATCGCATTGATTTAAAACGTGTCATCAAGCGTAAATTGTTTATGGGTTTAGGTGACGGCACGGTTGCAGTAGACGGTAGAGTAATTTACGAAGCGAAAGACTTAAAAGTAGGTTTATTTCAAGATACCAGTAACTTTTAATGTAAATTCACGCTCACAAAAAATTAAAGCCCCTGATGGGGCTTATTTTTTAACGACTGGCTAGTCCTATACTTCTATCTCCAATGGCCTCTCGCCATCCTCCTAACCATTCAGATCGCACATTAGTTGACTGAAATGGGCAATGCTCTTTTGAGCGGCCTGTAATGCCTGCTTGGTAACCTTTAGAATGTGCTCTTGAAAGTTTATCTCTCTTTTGTCGCTTCATTGGGTTTCCTCTATTGAATGATTAATGACTTGTGGTCAATAACTCATGATAACCACGTAATAGAGATAGTTGAATTTAGGCTTTGGTTCAATAATAAATGTGATTTTTTTAATTTGACATTATTTAACTGTTTGAATAATTGTGTTTTTTGTCTATAAATTATATTTGAATATAAAACGACTACTTTATGACTATTGGTAATAATAAAATTTTCACTACGCTGAAAACAAAAAAACCGCCATAAGGCGGTCTAATCTGATTAAATGCTAGGCAAACTAGAGCCGATTTTTAAAGCGTCTCCAACCTAATATTCCTAATCCAAATAAGAATATCCAAGAAACACTTGCTCCTTGTCTATCCCTGTTTACATCATCGGCCGGGGCATCACAATTTTCTACTTCACCACCTGTAATTGGTTCTAATTTAACGGCCACAACTAAATCAATAATTGTTTCACTACCTGTTGAATCAAGTCTCACTTCACCTCTTGAATCTTTTGCGGGCCCTTGATAAAGAGCCGTCGCGCCTATTTCGCCTTTATCATTGATGCTATTGGCTTGAACTATGGTGTAAGGAGAATCGCAACTGATGAGGTCTCGTGCAGCATAAAACTGTTTGGCAGCATGATCATATAAGAAACCTTCAGTACGACGTCCAGTTAGAGACGCATCGACTTCTCCATAACCTACAACTAAATCATTGTTATTAATATCTAAAGCAACACTGGAAGAGCCTAAGAAAAAGTCATTTGGAAAAGTTAACTCGGCTAAGTTCATATCGTAAATAAAGAACTTGGTTCTACTTGTTCCATTGACAGATTTTATCTGATAACCCACAACTAAATTATTGTTATTGATATCTTGCGCTGTACTAATAGTGGTTGTTATGTCTTCTGGATCTGGCGTAATATTAATCACTTCATCTCCATCGAATATCACAGCATAACTAAGGGTAATTGGGATACCATTTTGAGTTACTGTTTCACCGTTTAGAATGTATGGTTCGTTTGAAATACCTACAGCTAATCCGTTATCATTAATCGCAAAAGATTGACTGCGATAATATTTTTCATCACCTGCTTCTGGCTCAAACAACAATCCTAACACTTTAGTATTTAACAAGTTCCCTTGGCCATCTAGTTGCCAAATTAATCCTCTCAGTTGAGAGAACGTAGAGGGAGAATTAGTAAATGAGTCAACAATATTACTGATACAAGATTCAACTGGAATATCGCCTCTTAGGGGAAAATCCTGAGTGTCCGGATCTTCATCATCAACTAATTCATCATTTTTACAGTCGGTAATCGCTGTTTGTAAGGTGTCAGATAAAAATAAAGAAGAACCATAACCTGCCACTTGGTTACTCTCATTAATCCCAAAGGCGTCACTAAAACCACCTGCAGTTGTGTCTGGCGCTGGCAAACCAATAACCGTATCGGCAAAACTAACAAATCCACGTGTACCAAACTCATGCACAACAAGGTTTATGTCAACACCGCTAGCTAACGTGTAATCAATTTTATTGTAAAACCCATCACCACTGCCTACTATAAAACCTGAGTCATTCAGATCTCGAGCAATAGAAGTGGTACTTAACGAAAATTGATTATCTTGTTCAGAAAGCTGGTCAAAACCAGAAATATAATTTGAGTCATTTTCCGAGGCTAAAAAACTAACGGTATCAGCAATTTGTTGAGCACTTTGCGAACCGTCTGCGGACCTAATTAACCCAAGTAGCAGTTCATAGTCAGTAATATTGAAGTCACCGTTACTGGCTGATTCAACATCTGTTAAACCATTAATTAACGCGTCTGATTCAAAATCCAATAAATCTAGATCAATCGGAATATTGTAAGGGTTTCTCACATTTACCGTGATATTGCCATCTTCGTTGATTGCACTAGGGAAACTATTTCGTCCTTCACCTGCAACAGGTAATTCAACTACTCTGTACTTAGCGGCTTGGCTAACAGGTGTTACCAAAAGGGCTAAAGATAATGCGGCGTACAGCCTTGTTTTAGTCATGTATAAATAATCCTACTTACTGCTAATATGTTAATTTGTAATGTCTATTTTTGGTTATCTTCTATTAGAACATACCTTCAATCTCATCCCACCTTTCATACGTAAGTTTTAGCGCTTTTTCTGATTCAGCTAAATCCGCAAGTACTGGGTCTGATTTTGACGCCTCTTGTGTAAAGAAATTTGGGTCGTTCACTAATTTCTGAAGACTTTCGACATGGAGCTCAAGAGTCTCAATTTTTAAAGGTAACGATTCTAATTCAAGTTGCAACTTATATGACAACTTTTTACCTTTTACCTCTGGCGAACTGCTTTTAGGACTATGTGATTGAGATTTAGTTGCAACTGGTGTGACTTTTTGTGTCAATTGCTGCGAGTACCAATCACTAATATCGGTGCACCCCCCTACAAACTCTCTTACTATGCCATTGCCTTCGAAGAAATAACTGGACGTAACCACATTATCAACAAATTCTCTATCGTGGCTAACCAAAATAACTGTGCCAGGGTAATTACATATAGTATCTTCCAACAATTCTAAGGTTTCTACATCTAAGTCATTTGTTGGTTCATCCAGAATAAGCATATTGCTTGGTCTTAACATCAACTTTGCTAACAACAAGCGATTCTTTTCACCGCCTGATAACGATTTAACAGGTGAATTCACTCTTTCAGGCGTAAACAAATAGTCTTGTAAATAACTCATGACATGTTTTGTCTTGCCATTTATGGTCACTTCTCGTCTTCCATCAGCAATTGCGTCAATGACTTTAAGCTCGCCATCTAACTGGTCACGATGCTGGTCAAAATATGCCACTTCAAGTTTTGAGCCTGACTTTACTTCACCCGATGTGGGTGATAATTGGCCTAGTAACAATTTTATTAAGGTACTTTTACCACAACCATTTGGACCAACCAAGGCTAATTTTTCGCCCCTTTGGATAGTCGTTGTAAGTGATTCAACAATCAGCTTGTCGGCAATAATGTAATGTAAATTCTCTGTTTCAAAAACAATCTTTCCAGAACTCTTCGATTCGCTAACGCTGACTTTCGCCGTCCCTAATTTGTTAGCTCTTTGCGAACGTTCTGTTCTTAATGCCTTAAGCGCACGTACTCGACCTTCGTTCCTCGTACGGCGGGCTTTTACACCTTGTCTTATCCATGTTTCTTCTATACTTAACTTCTTATCAAATAACGCATTCTGGGTTTCTTCAACTTCTAAGTCATGGGCTTTTTGATCAAGGTAGGCCTGATAATTTCCAGGATAACTGACTAAATTACCTCGATCTAAATCGATTATACGACTGGCGACTTTTCGAATAAACGCTCTGTCATGGCTAACAAATACCACCGCGCCAGCATATCCAAGAATGGCATCTTCAAGCCACTTGATCATATCAATATCAAGGTGGTTGGTAGGCTCATCTAATAAAAGAATATCTGGCTCACTCGCCATAGCTTTAGCTAAAGCCGCTTTTCTCCTCCAACCACCAGATAAATTGCTCAGTTGTTGATTTGGATCAAGCTGCAGCTTAGTCAAAACCTGCTGTATACGTTGTTCAAGCTGCCAGCCATTGTGGTGATCAAGTTGTTGTTGAAAGAACTCAAGTTTAGCCATATTGGCATCAGAGGGGTCTTCAGCAACCAAGTCAGCCGTATGAAAATAGCCTTTAAGATACTCCCCGACTTCGGCAAGCCCTTCTGCTACATAATCAAACAGACTGCATTCCACACTTGCAGGCGGGTCTTGTGGCAAACGAGAAATTTTTACTTCTTTGTTCACTAAACGTTGACCGTCGTCGAGCTTGATATCTGCTTCAATGACTTTGAGAAGAGTGGATTTTCCGCAACCATTGCGGCCTACTAGACATAATCTTTCACCGGGATGAATGACTAACTCTATACCATTTAGTAAAGGAGGATGACCAAGGATGATACTGGCATTTTTTAACTGCAATAAACTCAACGTAAAAACTCACCTAATTGAAAAGAATCGAATGGCCAAGGCAATTCACTTTGTATATCTTCGCGATACAAAACCGGAATTCGAGCACCATATAAATGGTACAAATCAGAGCTGGCACGCACATCCACTTTTTTAACGATGGACGCCGCACTTTTGTCTACTTTTTCAAGTAGACTCTCGGCTTGTTCGCAAAGGCTACAACCTTGGCCTGTATATAAAATTAAAACCACAACTTAACACACCCTATTGTTTAACTAGAGACCAACAGTGATGAATTTTAGGGTTACGTTGAAAATCTTCAGGCAAAGTTTGCTTAGAAATATCTTCAATATTCAATCCCAACGCAACCAATGCAGCTTCGTCTAACTTAAACTGGCGCAAGTTGTTCGAAAACAAAATTTCTCCACCAGGATTGAGGCATGTTAATGCGTCTGTAAGCAACGCAATATGGTCTCTTTGTACATCCCATGTTCCTTCCATTCGTTTTGAATTAGAGAAAGACGGGGGATCAATAAACATTAAATCATATTTACCATTGTGTCGGTTAAGCCATGTCAAACAGTCGGCTTGTATAAACTCATAAGCGCCAGTTAACTTATTGATTTTGAAATTCTCTTTTGCCCAATCAATATAAGTATTCGACATGTCAACAGTGGTCACAGATTTTGCACCACCTAAAGCAGCATGCACAGAGAAACTACCGGTGTAGGCAAACAAATTCAGAACGTCTTTAGACTTAGATTTCTGTTGGAATAATTGACGTGTCACTCTGTGATCTATAAATAACCCCGTATCCAAGTAATCATATAAATTGACTTGAAATTTAGCGCCGTTTTCAAACACTTCTACCGTTTCTTTACGCTCTGATACTTTCTGATATTGGTTTGTACCTTTTTGTTGCTCTCTGACTTTCAGAATAATCTTGTTAGAATTAATTCCTGTTACCTGAGGCAAAGCCATCATTACTTCTTGTACACGCCTTTTAGCCTTGTGTTCAGGTACATCTTTAGGTGCTGAATATTCCTGCACAACTAAGTAGTCTGCATATCTATCCACGGCAACATTATATTCAGGCAAATCAGCATCATAGATGCGATAACAATTAGTGTTTTGATTTTTTAACCATTTATTGGTTTTTACCAAATTTTTAGATAGGCGGTTAGAAAAATCATTATTGACCGTTTTATTCTCTCGTACCTGGCAATTTTTTTCATCCAATTCAAAGTTAACTAATAAACATTCCAATTTACCGTTCATTAATTTGTAATCTTTTTTAGCTGCTAATTTCATCTGTCGCAACAAGTCACGGTCAGATGTCAATAACGAAAGATGCCAAGTCTTAAATTCTTGTTTTAACCAACTCCCCCATTTCTGGAAAATTGGAATCAGTTGGGTAGTTTCGCTCAACCGTTCACCGTAAGGAGGGTTACTGACAATGTAACCACTAGGCAAATCTGCTGATGGTAAAGTACAGGCATCTTGTTGAGTAAATTTGATTAGGTCTACAACACCCGCTGATTCAGCATTTTCTCTGGCAACCGAAATTATCGAACTTTCAATATCATTTGCCCAAATAATACCGTTATGAGTCTGCCTGGCCTGTTCAGCATCTTGTATTAAATTGTCCCAGCTAGCCTTATCATGTTGTTTCCACGCATCAAATCCCCAGGACTCGCGTTTTAATCCTGGCGCGATATTGGTTGCCATCATAGCTGCTTCTATCGCAATGGTGCCAGAACCACACATAGGGTCTATCAATGGTGATTGCATATTCTTAGGCCATCCGCTTCTAATTAGCATGGCACAGGCTAAATGTTCTTTCACCGGCGCGATACCTGTTTTAGAGCGATAGTGCCTTTGATGTAAGCTTTGGCCGGTTAAATCGATATATACACCCAATATGCTCCGCCACATACGGGCTTGAATTCTAATGTCTGGAGATACTTTACTGACAGAAGGACGGACATCGAAAAAAGTCGAGAATTGGTCAACTATGGCATCTTTCACTCTTAACCCACCGAACTGGGTATTATTGATGCTTTGGTTAGTACCTGTAAAGTCAACCATAAATGTATCGTCTACACCAAAATGAGTTGGCCAGTTTGCTTGGTCAGTGACTTTGTATACATCGTCTGCAGTATTAACCTCACCCTCTGCAAGCTTGACTAATACTCGGTTTGCCAAGCGCGACCAAATACAGACTTTATATGCGTCAGCGAGTTCGCCGCTAAACAATACTTGTCCGGGTTTAGATTTTAGTGCCACGTCTGGGCATATCTCTGCTATTTCTTCTAATAGCAACCCGTCTAAGCCCTTAGACGTAGTAATTAAAAATTCGAAATTAGTTTCGGACGACATACATAGACTCATAGTGCGGCTCAGGATACTCATAATTTAAAACGGGCGCGATTATACGGTAAATGTCGACTAAGCGCATGTTTAATCGACATTTAAAAGAAGCGGATATTTATTGTTTACAGCAAGCCTTATCTAGAGATAATAAGAAACTTGAAAATAGTCATGCAGTCAGCTGGGAGCTGGTTTCGGCCAATAAGGGTTCAAGACGGTTTTTTGCTAACTTAATTAAATCAAACTGTCTTAGAAATTTGTTTTCATTCAGCTGTAGCTTCGAAGAGATCAACATGCAAGTGGCTAAATTGTGTTCATCGGTCAACACCAATACCACACCAGTATTAAATTTATTGACGACTCTGGCTAACCGGTGATGAAAACCGAAAGATTCTATTTCATCTAAAAACCAGCTTTTAGGTGACACCGGTTTGTGAAACATTGTCGCTGCAGTGGCATTGATTAAAATGTGCGTGAGTTGCGCATCTGAAAATTGGCCACCACTTGCAACTAAATGCTCAGCTAGTAATAGGTAACACTCCATATCAGATAAATTAAATAACTGCTGCGACTTTGGTAAATCTATAATCTGTTGTTGTCCGTATGCAGTTGTACACTGCCACTCTTCTCCCATAGACAACATGAGTTGTCTATTTTCAGAAAACCAATACCAATCTGACATGGGGTGCAGCATATAACTGAATAATCTCTGTTGTTAATCACCATTAAAAAAATAACATATGTTTTTAGCCTTTGGGCGTTTTTTTACCTTTTTAATTAGTCTAAAAGAAGCAGATCTTCGCAGGATCATTATATAGAATCCACGATCTCCCTGATCACTTTTGGCCCTTGGTAGATCAAAGATGTGTACAGTTGGATCAAATTTGATCCAGCGTTGATCCTGGCTTTTGCTGACTCAGCGGAATGAATACCCCCTACCCCTATAACCGTTATCCTACCTGCGATCGATTCGACCAGCTTCTCAGTCACAGCAAGGCTTTTAGCGTTTAGTACTGCGCCACTCAGACCTCCCATTTCTTCTGAATATTTCTGTCCTAGGACTTCGGTTCTATCTAGAGTAGTGTTGGTTGCAATAACGCCGTCGATCTGTGCGTTGATCAAGGAATTTGACATGTCGACAATTTCTTGGTCTGAAAGATCAGGTGCGATCTTTATGAGGATCGGTACATATTTAGCATACTGTGTGGCTAATAATTTTTGTTCATTCTTAAGACCTGCTAACAGCGCATCTAGAGCTTGCCCATGTTGTAAGTTCCGTAATCCTGGGGTGTTGGGTGAAGAGATATTAACGGTAATATAACTGGCATAGTTGTAAACTTTACGTAGGCAAATTAGGTAGTCATTCAGTGCCTGCTCTTCTGGTGTATCTTTATTTTTACCAATATTGATGCCTAAGATACCCGTGTATTTTGCGTTCTTAACGTTTTCAATTAAATTGTCTACTCCCTTATTATTAAAACCCATACGATTAATAATGGCCTGCCCTTTAGGTAATCGAAACATTCTAGGTTTGTCATTACCAAGTTGAGGTTTAGGGGTGACGGTTCCGATTTCAATATAACCAAAACCCATGGCTGCGAATGCATCAATGCATTCTCCGTTTTTATCTAAACCTGCGGCTAGTCCAACAGGATTTTTAAACGTTAACCCCAACGCTTGCACCGGTTTTTCAGCTAAGTTTTGTTTGTATACACAATTTAGAAGGTTGTGTTGAGTGCGCTTCAGCCAGTTAATAGTAAGGTCATGGCTCCACTCAGGATCTTGGGTGAACAATAATTTTTGAATGATGGAATACATAATTTCTCTTTAATCATAAAAAAGCCCTGGAACGTATTAACGAAAACCAGGGCATTGTTAAATATAAGGGCTAAAATAGATAAGCCCTATTGTCAGTTGTTGGCGTTGATGCACAGCAGCATTAACTCCCTAAGGGCAACTGAAAACTTAGCAAACTCATGTGTACTACTGGTTTTAAATTCAGACATCATATGATACCAGCGATCGAGTAGAACTTGGTTATTGAGCATCCAATTATTTAGAATTGATTCTGCGTCTTTATTCTTTGGATCGGATGCTAACAACACTGCAGTAATCGATCTTTGCTGCCAATCGAGCTCTTCGCGATACGAAGCCCGCGCTAATGCTTGCCAATGATTACTCACTGCTTGACCATCAATTTGAGACAAGAACCAATGTAATTCAAGTTTTGAACCTAATTTAAAGTATAAATTAGAGACCAGTTTTATATCGCGTTTATCAGATTCTGCAACTTGAGCTAAGTCCATACAAGGGAACATATTGCTAAGTGACGAAACGCGGTATGCAATTGAATCTGGTACACCAGCATTTTTCAGTGCACGGGTAGCGCTTTCAAGTTGTTCATATTCGCTTTCTACCAAATAATCCTGAATATTCGCGAACAAGTCATCGAAAGTAGAACGATAACTGTCAATTGAATCTTGAATACTTAAGGTCTTAATACCGTGACGCAGATACCATCTAGATGCACGACGTAAGGTTCTTCGCATGCTGTCGAGCATACGTAATTGCACTTCTGAGGATACTTTATTGTCTAAATTCTCGATCTCTTCCCACAAACTTTGCATCCCAAAAATGCCTTTAACTACAGAATAAGCTGTGGCTACCTCATCAACTCCAGCCCCTGTTTCTTCTTGGATCCTAAAGACATAGTTCATGCCCATATCGTTAATGATATTATTAGTTAATTTTGTAGCAATGATCTCGCTTCTAAGCGGGTGCAGCTGCATCTGCGCAGAAAAGTTTTCTTGAAGCTTTTTAGGGAAAGCTTCAATTAATAATTTTCCGTGATATGGATTATCAGTAATCGAAGCGACATTAAATTTCTCTTTCATAACCATTTTTCCATAAGCAATCAGTACTGATAACTCAGGTCTGGTTAAACCTGAAGACTTCGCTAGTCTTTCAGAAATCTCATCATCGGCAGGAATAAATTCTAGTTCTCTGTTTAAGTACCCTTCACGTTCTAAACCATGGATAAAACGTAACTGCTCTCTTAATTGACCTACTCCACCTAATGCAGAGATGGATATGGACTCGGTTTGACGGTAACAATCTTGAATAACCAACTCACCCACTTCATCCGTCATTTCATAAAGTATTTTGTTGCGTTGTTTAATCGTTAAATCACCCGCATTCACTAAAGAGTTAAGGAGAATCTTGATGTTAACTTCATTGTCTGAACAATCCACCCCACCCACATTATCAACAAAATCGGTGTTTACCTTACCTCCATTTGCTGCAAATTCTATACGTCCAAGTTGTGTTGCGCCTAAGTTTCCACCTTCACCAATTATTTTTGCCTGTAATTGATTACCATTAACTCGTACGTCATCATTGGCACGATCACCTACCTGAGCATGAGTTTCTTTGGTGCTTTTAAGATAAGTACCAATACCCCCATTCCAGAGTAAATCAACAGGCATTTTTAGAACGTTATGAATAAGTTCATTCGGTGTCATACTTTGCTGTTTAGTGCCCAGCCACTTTTTCATTTCTGGTGTTAGTTTAATTGATTTAGCCGAACGACTAAAAATATCTCCACCTTTTGAGATAAGCGTTCTGTCATAATCGTCCCAGCTCAGAGAAGGATTTTCAAATAATCGATTTCTTTCTTTATATGAGGTCTCAATATTTGGACTAGGGTCAAAAAAGATATGTAAATGGTTAAAAGCACAAATTAATTTAGTGTGTGAGGATAACAACATACCGTTTCCAAACACATCACCCGCCATATCGCCTATTGCGACACAACTAAAATCTGTAGTTTGACAATCTATATCCATTTCTCTGAAATGACGTTTAACAGATTCCCAGGCGCCTTTTGCGGTAATTCCCATTTTTTTATGGTCGTAACCAATACTGCCGCCAGAGGCAAACGCATCACCTAACCAAAAATTGAACTCGTCAGAAATACTGTTCGCAATATCTGAGAACGTTGCTGTTCCCTTATCTGCAGCTACAACCAAATAAGCGTCATCTTCATCTAACCTGACCACATCTTTTGGATGAACAACCTTACCTTCAACTATGTTATCGGTGATATCCAATAAGCTTCGGATGAATATTTTGTAACATTCTTGGCCTTCTTTTTGAAACGCTTCTCGGCCCTGATCCATAGGTAAGCTTTTACAAACAAATCCACCTTTGGCTCCAACTGGCACAATCACAGTATTTTTAACTTGTTGGGCTTTAACTAGGCCTAAAATTTCTGTTCTAAAATCTTCTTGTCTATCTGACCAACGTAATCCACCTCGTGCTACTTTGCCGCCTCTTAGATGGACACCTTCGACTCGAGGTGAGTATACAAAGATTTCAAATTTTGGTCGAGGTAATGGCATCTCTGGTATAAGTTCAGGTAACATTTTGTATGAAATATAAGGTTTTTGATTACCCAATTCATCTTTTTGATAAAAGTTGGTGCGAAGTGTGGCCAAAATCAAATCCAAGTAACGACGAATAATCCTGTCGTCATCTAAATTAGAAACGTTGTCTAATTGTTCTTTAATAGTGATAAGCGTTGTATCTTCAATCTTGCTACTACGCTTAACTTTTGGGTCAAATTTTTGATGAAATAATTGAACCAGCAAAGTAGCGATTTTTGGATAGTTTGCTAAGGTGTTTGCAATGTAATCACGACTAAAGGATGTACCTATTTGACGCATATATTTTGCGTAAGAACGCAAGATAGTTACATTCCTGCCAGTTAGCCCTGCACCTAAAACTAAACGGTTAAACGGGTCATCTTCTAAAGCCTTGTACCATACCTCTGAAAACGCTGTTTGAAACAACATCTGTGCTTGCCCCATATCCATATCATTACTGGTATTATGTAGCATCGAGAAATCCATGATCCAGTTAACTTTTTCTTCATTAGGACTTATCTTAAAAGGACTTTCATCTATGACACGTAAACCAAAATTTTCAAGCATAGGCAATACTGCAGACAAATGGATAGGCTCATTCTTATGAAATAGTTTTAACCTAACGGCTTTGCTTTCAGGCCCTTCCTCTTGAGGTCTGTAGAACAACATGTCTAAAGTATGTTCAGTATTGAGTAACTCGAGTTTTTCGATATCTACTAATGCAGCACTAGGCAAATTGTATTCTTTATAACTGCTAGGAAAGGCATTGACATATCTCTGTTCAAGTCTTTTACCTTTAGCTTCGCCATGATTATTACGAATAGTGTTGGCTAATCTGTCATCCCAGCTTTTATTCAATTCGATGATGTTTTTTTCGATATCCTTCACATTATATTCCGCGTTATTGTTTTTCACTCTGGCAATGTAATGCGTTCTCGCATATACAGACTCTGAAAAATAAGTGGTAAATTCAACCTCTTCTTCACTAGCAAATGATTTTTTTAACAGTACCTGAGTGTCTTTTCGCAACTGAGTGTTGTAGCGCTCTCTAGGTACAAACACCATGCATGACACAAAACGGCCGAACACATCCTTGCGTGCAAATAGTCTAGAAATACCTCGCTCTTGCATTTGAAAAATGCCTAATACAATCTTTCCGAGTTCTTTTACACTGCCTTGCAATAATTCATCTCGAGGATAGGTTTCAATAATATTTAGAAATGCTTTATGTCCATGTGAGCCAGGATCAAAACCAGACAATTCAGAAATCGCATCAATTTTTTCCTGTAATACGGGTAATTGTGTTGCACTGCTATTATAAAATGAAGCTGAATATAATCCGATAAATCGGTCTTCACCGATAACTTTACCTGCTTCATCAAAACGCTTAATGCCTACGTAATCTAAATAAGCAGGTCGATGAACTCTAGAGCGTGAATTAGTTTTAGTTAGCATTAATGGATTTTTACTTAATGCTTCTTCTCTAGCTGAAGGGGGAATATTCGACAAAATTCTATCACGATTAGTTTTTGAGTTTTTCATTAAGCCTAGACTGGAATCATTATCGGCTACCCAACGGTAATCCCCTTTTATCCCTTTGGCACTATACGAACGGTATCCCATTAATGTGAAATTATGATCATTAAGCCATGCCAAAAATGTTTCAGTTTGTTTTTTTTGCTCTACCGAAATGGGACAGTAACTGGTTTTAAATTCCTCAATAATAGTGCGTAAACGGGTTCGCATAGGTTGCCAATCTTGCACAGCCATAGAAACATCATTCACCACTGACATCAGCTCATCCTTAAGTTGCTCTAAAGCAAGTTTTGATGTTTGTCGGTCTACCTCAATCAGGAATACAGTTTGTCTGAGAACTTCTTTCTTTTTATTATTTGAATTTTCAAAGGAAACAAATGTATGTTGTTCATCTCGCATCAGTCCAATAGGACAATGCAATAACAAGTGCGCTGTTATTCCCATTTTATTCAGTGCCATTCGCACTGAATCCACTAAAAATGGCATATCCGTAACAATGATTTCTACGATAGTATGCGTTGATTGCCAACCATGTTTACTGATGGCTGGATTAAAAGCGCGAATAAATGGTGCATCACCTTGATAATCCACAAACTGATTCCACAAACTCAAGGTTGCACCATACAGGTTGTCCTCAGTGCGATTATCTAAATCATCATGAGCAATATTCTTGAAGAGTATTTTGGAGAAATTTGTGACCTGTTCAATTCGATCAGGCGCGACCTTTTTATTAATTAGTTGATAGACATTTTCAAGTAGAACTGAATGTTGGTTATCTGCAACCGTCATGTTTTTACCTATTATTTATAACTTGTTAGTAGTAGGAAAATTTATAGTTACCGAGCAGGCTAACCTTATTGATATTAGCCATACTAGATTAGACAAAAGACTGACATATATACAGTTTTTTGTATTTTATCTCTTATTCTCGCTAATATAATCACGCAATAAAAGACTTATATTTACTTAGTTTTAACAAAATTCATAGGTATGCATATTGAGCGCATAAAAAAGACCCATATGGGCCTTTAAGGTATCAATTCATTAAATACTTATGCAAATTATTTTTACAAGCATTTGGGAAGTTATGTAATTTTTTCAAAACTCATAATTTTGTTATTTTCATCAATCATCAATCTAAATCTACCTTTGATTCCAATTGGACTGACGTGAAGTCGTAAGTTTCTGACGGGCAATTGGATACTTTTGCCGTTGTCATCTCTAATGATAACGCTATTGATGCCGGGAATATAAAGTCGCTCGCACAAGTCGTATTTGAGCGACAAGGTAAAATAAAAAGTCTGCATTTTTATGTTCTTAGTCTACGCTCAATGGCCTCTAGGGCAAACTTTTGGATATTTTCTCAAATAAGTCTTTACTCAACCCCTTTGTATCACCGATACGCATAAGTTGAAGCTGCATAAGTTGTTGCCTAGTTTTATCGACTTTTTGCCACTGTATTAAAGGTGTGATAATACGAGCTGCAATTTGGGGGTTAACCTCGTTTAATTTGATCAGATAATCAGCTACAAATTTATACCCGGTACCATCGATATTGTGAAATCCAGCCACATTAAAAAAACAAAAGGTGCCGATTAACGCTCGAACCCTATTTGGATTATTAATAGTGAATCGGCTGTGCCCCATCAATATGCTAATTCGAGCAAGTATATCTGAACGATCGGTATTAGCATGTAACGCAAACCATTTATCTAAGACTAGTGGGTCAGCATGCCATTTTTGCTCAAAGGCTAACATCAGTCTTTCAAATAAGTCCAAGTCGCCTAATTGTGCTGCTCCTAATACGCCAAGGGAGTCAGTCATATTATCTGCGTTATTAAATTGCTGAGTGAGTAATTGTTCAACATCAGGTTGTGCAGACAACGTTAAATACTTTAACGCAAGATTCTGCATTTTTCTTTGTTCTACTTGCTGAGACTGATAAGCATAAGGTTGTTTTTCAAAAGCCGAATAATGGCTCAACCAGTTTGCTTGAAATGTTTGCGCTAATGCCTTAAATAATTGTTTTCTTGATTGATTTAATGCGTCAATATTGACTGTGTCCAATTGTTGAAACAAAGTTTCAAAACTAGGTAAGGTCAGTATTTCAGCTTTTAATGCCAACGATATATCCTTAGACTCGATGATGGGTTCAAACATCGCGATTGTTTCAGCGATTGATGTTGTTTGCTGCAGTTCGGTTTTACCCGCTAAATTATGGATACAATTACTAAATAATTGTTGCCCTGCATCCCAACGAGCAAATTCATCAGGAGAGCCTAACATAACATTGCCTAACTGCTGCTGGGTGTAAGGATAATCCACTTTAACAGGCGCACTAAAACCATGAAGCAATGAGGGGATAGGCTTTGACTCAACGTTGTAAAATTCTAAACATTGTTGGGTCTCGTTTAACTCTAAAGTCAATTGCTGTTGATCAGTATCCCCCAAGTTTAAAGATTCAAGTTTATCGTTCAACAGACTAAATTGAATCGGAATGACCAAATTCTGTTTTTCTTTTTGTTCAAAAGTAGCAATATGCTTCTGTTCAAAGGCAATTCGATAAATTTTTGAAATCGCATCATAAGTGTCAGTAACCACAATTTGAGGGGTACCCGATTGGCTATACCAACGCCTAAATTGTGATAAATCTTTATCATTGGCATCTTCCATGGCTTGCACAAAATCATCGCAAGTCACCGCTTGCCCATCAAATCGCTTAAAGTACAGTTTGATACCTGCTAAAAAACCTGTCTTACTCAACAGTGTAAATAACATTCTGATTACTTCAGAGCCTTTGTCGTAGACTGTCACAGTATAGAAGTTATTCATTTCTATCACTTCATCAGGTCTGATAGGATGCGACATAGCACTTGCATCTTCGGCAAACTGACGTTCTCGAATAACTTTGACATTTTGAATACGGTTAACAATAGGCGAAGACATGTCAGCACTGAATTGCTGATCACGAAACACAGTTAACCCTTCTTTTAAACTCAATTGAAACCAATCACGGCAAGTCACTCTGTTGCCAGTCCAGTTATGGAAGTATTCATGTGCGATAACAGCTTCAATATTAAAATAATCTTCATCAGTAGCGGTTTGTGCATCGGCTAACACAAATTTACTGTTAAATACGTTAAGCCCTTTATTTTCCATGGCCCCCATATTAAAAAAGTCGACAGCAACTATCATGTAAATATCCAGGTCGTACTCAAGACCGAATTCAGTTTCGTCCCATTTCATGGCCTTTTTAAGTGAGTCAAGTGCGTGTTGTCCTCGACCAAGCATACCTTTATCAACAAATAATTCTAAGGCTATAGTTCTACCTGACTGAGTAACAAACTTGTCCTCCAAAAGATCAAAATCACCCGCCACTAAGGCAAATAAGTAGCAAGGTTTTTTAAAAGGATCTGACCATTTTATCCAGTGTTTACCATCACTTAAATCACCCGAGTCGACCTTGTTACCATTAGAAAGTAAAAAGGGAAAATTAACTTTGTCAGCGATAATTTTAACATCATAGGTTGCAAGTACATCAGGTCTGTCTAGAAAATAAGTGATTTTCCTAAAACCTTCCGCCTCACATTGAGTGCAATACGCGCCAGCTTGAAGGTATAAACCCTCTAAACTAGAGTTATCCTTGGGATTAATAATACTTTCAATACGTAATTCAAATGTATCAGTATCAATATCAATTGTAAGTGATGTATCTGTTTGCTGATAATCAGCAGCCTCAGTGCCATTTATACACACTGAAGATAATTGAATACCTTCGCCATCTAAGATAAGAGGTTTATTATGTGATCCGTTTCTGGTGACCTTTGAAATACAAATCACTTTTGTGGTTGTTTCAATCAAGGTGAATTCTAGATCTACGTGATCAATTAAGAAGTCAGGCTGACGGTAGTCGGCGCGTTTTTTTACTGCAGGTATAATAGTGGACATCATATCCTCAAAAATGAACAAGATTTAACAGGAGATACTAGACTTGCTGGCAAACAACAAGTCTGCATATTAAACTTTTGTTGGTAATGGTTCCTGATCAAGTTCAGGAATAGGTATACGTAAGATTTTAATACCTAGGTAAGCATAAATAATAGCTAACACTGGGTTAATCAAATTAAAAAAGGTATAGAAAATATAATCTAACGGGTTGACGGCCAATACACCGTGCATGTAAACACCACAAGTGTTCCATGGGATCAGTGGAGACGTCAAGGTACCGCCATCTTCTAAACTACGGGATAAATTCAATTGATGTAATCCACGCTTTTCGAACTCATTTTTATACATTCTGCCAGGCATCACAATTGCCATATATTGGTCAGCAGTAATAATATTAGTGCCAATACAGGTTAAAATAGTCCGAGTGATCATATCACCAGCCGACGTAGCGCCTTTCAAAAATGCACTTACTGCTCTTTTAAGCAGCCCCACTCTTTCTAATACTGCACCAAAGGTCATGGCACACATAATTAACCATATAGTATTCAGCATGCTCGACATTCCACCGCGACTTAATAAATCGTTTAACGTATCGCTGGGAGTTGAGAAAGATACACCATCAAACAGTGCAGTCCATACCACAACGATTGAACCTCGAAGTGCGCTTACCCCCTCCCCGGCTAAGCTTGCAATAACTTCAGGTTGGAATATCGCAGCCCATATGCCACCTAATAATGCTCCTATGGCTACTGCTGGAAATGCAGGTACTTTCTTTATAGCCATAGTTAACAGTACCAACAAAGGAATCAACATATGCAAACCTAAATTGAACTCTTTTTGCAACAAACTTTGCATCTCTTTGATGCCACTGGATGATTCAGGTACATCTGCTCCTAAACCAATCACTACAAATAAAATAAGGGTAATTACAATACTGGGTATTGTTGTCCACAGCATGTATTGGATATGTTCAAACAAATTTGTACCTGCTATAGCAGGTGCCAAATTAGTCGTTTCTGAAAGTGGTGATATTTTATCACCGAAATAAGCGCCTGAAATTATGGCACCTGCGGTGATTGCATCTGACATGCCCATACCGATTGACACGCCCATCAGAGCGACTCCCACCGTCGCCGCTGTAGTCCATGAACTACCAATACTCATGGCGACTATGGCACAAATAAGGCAACTGGCGGCGTAAAACATTGAAGGGTTCAACAGGTCTAAGCCATAATAAATAAGGGTTGGAACGGTACCCGCTAACATCCAAGTACCAATTAATGAGCCAACAGCCAACAGCCAACAGGATAAGAATGGCACCTAACGAACGAGAAATTCCTTTGATAATGCCTTGCTCAATATCGTCCCAACTGTAACCATTTTTTAGGCCAATAATAGCTGCAATGCCCATGGCGACCAATAAGGCAATTTGGTTTGGGCCAAAAGAAGAATTATCTTCAAACAAATATACTGAACCACCTAACAGAGTGATTAAGATTACAATAGGAATAAGTGCATCAGATAACGATGCTTCTATTTTAGGTTTTTCAATGGTCATAAATAATTACTATCCTGAAAGATCAAAACGAAGTTGAAAACGATGAAACGGAACTAAGCCGTTATTGAACGATAAAACATAATAGCGATAACCACAGGACATACAAAACGCACATACCAAGGCCAAATCTTCCAGAATATACTGTGCTCTACCTGTTGATTCCCATGTTTTAGTTCGGCTAATATTTGATCACGTTTCCATACCCATCCAGCAAATATACATAACACTAATCCAAGTAAAGGTTGACTATACTTAGTGGTTAAGTCAATGACGAATCCAAATAAGCTCCCCATATTAAATGCTATAGTTGAACTGATTATAAATACCAAAAGCGTTAAAGCCCATACTGCCGGTTTTCTTTCTATGCCTTTACTTTCAACAACATAAGCAACAGGAACTTCGAGCATGGATATTGAAGACGTTAAAGCAGCTATTATCATTAATGCAAAAAACACAAACGCTACATATACTCCTACGGTACCCATTGTTTCAAATAATGAAGGTAAAACCGCAAAAATCAAATTGGGACCTTCAATTAAAGCTCCACTATCAGAAAATATTTTCACACCATTGTGCAGCGCGACATACATTGCAGGGATAATTAGCATTCCAGCCAAAATAGCAACGCCAATATCAACTAATGCAACTGAAGCACCAAGAGTAGGTAAGTTTTCTTTCTTACTGACATAAGAACCGTATACCAACATGGTACCAACCCCTAAAGACATGGAGAAGAAGGCCTGTCCCATGGCGCTTATTAGCAAATCAGGATCCATAATCAAACTAAAATTGGGTAGCAAGTAAGCTTTCCACCCCTCTACCGCACCATCTAATGTAGATACATAAATAATCAACAGAACAATAATAATAAAGAGAGCGGGCATTAAACGAACTGACCACAATTCAATACCTTGTTTCACCCCTCCAGTAACAATACTAGCGGTTAAACAAAGAAAGATGCCGCAAAAAAGAATATCCCGAGTGTAAGAAGATGAGACTAACCAGGTTGAAATAGCATCTTGCCCTAGCATATCGCTGATAGTTTGCAAGAAGTGAGATAACATCCACCCCGCGACTAATGCATAAAAAGAAAGAATTAATGAAACAGTAACAAATCCCCACACACCGGTTGCTCGACCGATATTACTGCCTGATATTTTGCCTAATGCATCGACCATATTTGAACGAGTATAGCGACCTATTATTAATTCAGCCATCAGCACCGGATAAGCTAGAAGAAAAGCTAACACAATATAGACCAGCACAAATGCTGCGCCACCGTTACTGGCAACTTGGGTTGGGAACCCCCAAATATTACCTAATCCTACCGCCGAGCCAGCGGCAGCCAGCACAAATCCCATTCGGGATGAAAATTCTCCACGTGCAGCCATGTGTAGCCCTTCTTATTATTTTTATTATTATTGAATCGTTAAGGGCTGCATATAGCAGCCCTTTGTTTATTATTTTTTGTTATTAATGGCGTATTTGCCCATAGTCAATACGTCATAAGTAATATTCGCCGCTTCCTCTAAAAACGGATCAACGGTCTCTAGTTCCTCCGGTAAGTCATCCAAGTTGTCAACTTTCTCTAAACCGAGACGAACCAGACGTTCATTAGTGCGCATAAGATTACGTTCTTCTATTTCAGTTTTTTCTTTAAGACGTTCTGTTTCAACTAAAGAAATCGTTTTATCTTCCTTTTTAATTTTGTAACGCTCTACATCTTCATATATATAATTGAATTCTTTCTTAATCCTTTGGTTATGCAAATCGGTTAGACCTTTAACAGTATTTTTATTTTCGCCAAAAGTAGTGTAATTGGCTCTTGCAATGCTGTCCCAAGGGAGGGCATTTTCTTCTTGGCTTTCTCCCCAATCGGCATGATCTATTACAGATGGGAACAAAATATCTGGAATAACACCTTTATGCTGAGTGCTGCCGCCATTTATCCGATAAAACTTGGCAATAGTAAACTGCACACTACCCAATGGATTTTCGTACAAGTCATAAATACGGCCTAAAGGTCGGTGCTGCTGCACAGTGCCTTTTCCGAAGGTCTGTTCACCTAATATTAAAGCGCGATTATAATCCTGCATAGCGGCCGCAAATATTTCTGAAGCAGATGCACTGTAACGGTCAACCAATACAGTCAGTGGGCCATCATAGAACACTTTACCATCAACGTCTTTTTCAAGTCGAATTCGTCCAGCGCCATCACGAATTTGTACCACAGGGCCTTTATCTATAAACAAGCCTGAAAGTAGAGTTGATTCTGTTAATGACCCCCCGCCGTTGCCACGCAAATCAACAATAATGCCGCGTACGCCTTGTTCATTTAAACTGTCAATTTCTTTTTCAACGTCTTTGTGTAAGTTGTTATAAAAAGAAGGAATTGAGATAACACCTAATTTTTGGTCTTTATTTGGACCATCATTGGGGATATAAACTTCAGATTTTGCAGCTCTATCTTCTAATTTTATTTTATCTCGGGTAAGTGTAACCACTACTGGCACTGAAGTTTCAGATGACCCTTTAACAACTTGTAATTTTACAATGCTACCTTTTGGCCCTTTGATCAGTTCTACGACTTCATCTAAACGCCAACCAATAACATCAACAAATTCATCATCCGCTTGGGCAACACCAACAATCTTATCCTCAGGCTTAATATTGTTAGATAAATCTGCTGGACCGCCAGGCACAACACTGCGAATGGTAGTGAAATCATCTTCGCTGAGTAATACTGCCCCTATACCTTCAAAAGAGAGATTCATTTCCATCTGGAAACGTTCTGCATTGCGTGGCGATAGATAGCTAGTGTGAGCTTCAATACTGCGGGCAAACGAATTCATAACCGTTTGAAAAACATCTTCGCTAGACGTTTGAGTTAGGCGTTTGATCGCACGCTGATAGCGTTTAGTCAACAACTCTTGGGTTTTAAGCCAATCTTTACCGGCTAACTTTAAATTAAGCGCGTCATATTTGACTCTTTGACGCCATAGTTCGTCTAATTCGCTATTATTTTTAGCCCACGGTGCTTCTTCACGATCATAGGTAAACGTGTCATTGGGTAATTCAAAGTTAAATTCTTTATCTAACAAGCTTAAAGCGTATTCATATCTCTCAGTACGACGTTGCATATTAAGCTGGTAAATTTCATAAGCAATACTTAAGTTACCCCGCTCAATCGCATCATCAAACTTGACTCTGTAGGCAGAGAAACGCTTAATGTCTTCAGCACTAAAAACATTACGATTGAAATCTAAAGAACGAATGAAGCGATCAAATATTTTGCTCGACAACTCATCGTCTAAATCAATTTGTTTATAGTGGGCGCGTAGAAATTGCGAGGTCACTCTTTTTGCCGACGCTACGTGTTGCGACTCTTGGGTCAATTTGGGTAAGTCTTTAACACCCAAACTACTCTCTATTGCTATAGAGCCATAACTCATCACCAATAAAGCTGATGCCACAGATATTCGAATTGATTTAATCATTTATTACCTCTTTGAACGAGCCAACCTCAAGTTTTCCAATTGAACTTTGACCACCATTCCAGTATCTAGTTGCACCTGAATACCATCTTTACTGACATCAGTAATAGTTGCAGGCATCGGGCTCTTGCCAATCTTAACGGTCACAGAAGTTCCTGCGACAATATGTTCTTGCTCTAATCTTTCAGCGGGTGGTTGCTTAACCTTGACTTGCTCTTTAATCACTACCTTAGAAGTAGGTTTAAATTTAGGGGCTTCTTTCTTTTTGTAACTAGGTTTTACATCAGCACCGGCAGCTTTCAGCTCTTTACGCTGTTCTGCAACTTTGGCTTTGCTTTCATCAAGTTGCTTTTTAGCGTGTTCGACGTGTTCATCCTCAATAGCAGCTACATCTTTGCCATCTAAATCAATACGCTGCGCACCTTTTTTGATGCTGTGTAGGTAACGCCAACTGTTAGTGTAGTGTCTTAATGATGATCGAAGTAGCGTTTTGCTAACTCGATCATCATTCTCTAAACGCTCAGCTAAATCTTGAAAAACACCTATCTTTAAAGGTTTAGCATCACCTTTATTACTAAAACAAGCGGGGAATTGATCAACTAAAAAGCCAATGACTTCTTTGCTGTTTGAAAATTTTTGTGGATTGTCCATTCAGTCTTCTAGTTAGTTAGTGTGTTAACGGGGTTCTTGGTGCTCATCATCCCAAGTTGCTAGAAGCTGGTCAACCCAGTCATACAAATCATCTTCATCTATATCAAGTAAATGCGCATCTTCTCGCCAATTTTCCCAAATATATTGGATCATGTTCTCTAAAGAGGTGGAATTTATGTCTTCATGTGCCTTATCGTAAAGCATATGAAGAATAGTATTCATCCTATCCGTTGCTTCACTCGCCCTCTCATCCCAAAAATCCATGTCTTCAACAGTGGCTAGCACAACTTGAATATCTATTGTATGTTTCACTAAACAACTCCCCTAGTTTCTTCTTCGTCTGCATTGTATAAAGTTGTTTGCAATATTTCTACGATCTGGCTCAACCCTGTTTTATCCTCAAGATCAAATCGTCTTATATTTGGGCTATCTATATCCAATACTGCGACGATGTGATTATTATGGCGGATCGGCAACACTATTTCTGAATTAGATGCGGCATCACAAGCAATGTGACCAGAAAATTGATGCACGTCGTCAATCAATTGAATGCAGTTTTCTGATACTGAGGTTCCGCACACACCTTTTCCGATTGGGATACGAATACAAGCGGGTTGTCCGTGAAATGGTCCAAGAACTAATTGCCCTTCTTTTACTAAATAAAACCCAGCCCAATTGACGTTATCTAAACCCCAATAAAGAATCGCACTAATATTCGCCATATTGGCGACAAAATCACTTTCTCCAGCAACTATTGCTTCTATCTGTTGAGCCAATTCTGAATAGTGTTGCTGCTTGTTTTCTGCCATTAATCTAACCCTAATTAAAATGTAACTAATTATGACTTTCTTTTAGAGCAAAAATAACTTTTACCCTAGCTTGTGTCGTCATTTCTCCGGGTTGGTAGCTTTCAGATGCCTGTAACTGTCGCATACCCATCGCTTTTGGCGCGACGTCTCCTGTTGATTGCTCAGATATGGATATTACACCCGCTAATTTCAAGCCCAGCACGTTAGCCATATCGGTGGCGCGCTGCTTTGCATTTAACAATGAATGTTTTAATGCGCCTCGATAATTTTCATCAGCTTGACTGTTTGTGAAACTAAATTCATTAATGTGACTGACACCTAGACTCAATACCGCGTCTATAGATTGTTCGTATTGGGTTAAGGTTTTCAAGGTGACTGTAGCTTGTCTGGTTAATATAAAACCCTTTTGCTCGCGTTTATTATCATTGTATTCAACCCAAGGATTAAACTGTACTTGTAATGATTGAATTGCCTTTTTATCGACTCCGATCTTCATTAAAGCCTGTACCACATAATTTGTTTTTTCGACGATTGCCTTGTTTAATTCTGATGCCACTCTACCTTTTTGTTCAATTGACAAACTAAAACTAAAGCGATCGGGAACACTAAGTATGTTACCCACTCCTGAGACTTCAATTGTTCTATGTTGTTGCTCATTGGTATGGTCTTTAGCGCTGGCACTGCCAATCATTAACGTGAACAAAAATAAAAAACATAAACGCATATATAACCTCGATAAACAGACATTTTTGAATCAATTTCAATTATGATGCATTCGCAGCTATGAACATAGAATGAATCAATTTAAGCTACTGTTATTGTAATGGCGACTTCATAACTAAGCTGCCATAAGGATATTAATCCATTAATTTTTGAGATAAAAAAGTATATTCTAAAGCGGTTCTATTTGCTCTTTCTTGAAGATTAGCCGACGCTGAATGTCCTCCATCAATATTTTCATAATATTCAAAATCATGACCGTGCTTTTCTAACAGGTAAGCCATCTTTCTTGCATGAGCAGGATGCACTCTATCGTCTTTGGTAGAGGTAACAAACATAATTGAAGGGTAGTCACCCTTTGGGTCAATGTTATGCACCGGCGATATCTTTTCTAAAAATGCGCGTTCATTAGCGACATCAGGGCTACCATATTCATCAACCCAGGAAGCCCCTGCTAGTAATTTGTGATAACGCAACATATCCAACAAAGGTACCTGGCAGATAACTGCATTCCATAGGTCTGGCCTTTGAATGTACATAACTCCCATTAACAGACCACCATTAGACCCACCCATTATGCCTAGGCGTTTAGATGAAGTGATTTTTTTATGGATGATATCTTCACCCACAGCAATCATGTCGTCAAAAATAACCTGACGTTTAGTTTTAAGACCTGCTTGATGCCAATTTGGACCAAATTCTCCACCACCACGAATATTTGCCAATACATAAACGCCGCCTTGTTCGAGCCAGTTTTTACCAAGTAACCCTGAATAACTAGGTTTAAGTGACACCTGAAAGCCACCATAAGCATATTGCAATGTAGGGTTTGTGCCATCAAATTGAATGTCTTTATGTCTGACTACAAAATAGGGAATTTTTTCACCGTTTTTTGAACTGGCTTCAAATTGTTCAACTATAATATTTGACGCATCAAAACGGGCTGGAATAGATTTAATCGCAATAATATCTATATTTTTTATATCAACTTTAAATAAGGTATCAGGCGCCACAAAACTTTCTTGATTAATAAAAATGATATCGCTATCAATATTAGCTGATGAAACAGACATTGAACCGTTTTCAGGCATCGCCAATTTTATATGTGACCATTTTTTATCAAAATCATAAATATATACATTACTGACTACATTTTCTAACAAGGTTAAAACTAATTTATTACTTGTAATCGACACACTATCAATAGTGGCTCGTTCCTCAGGATGATAAACTAATTGTAAGTTTTTTATTTCTTGCTTTTGCAGCCAATGCTCTAAATCAAAGGACACCAGATCGCCACTATTAAAAGCTTGTTTTATACCTTGTGGAGACCATTCTTGCTTGAGTGACAACACAAGTTGCCCTTTGAAAACACCTTGCACGGCTACTTTTTTAGGTAAAGGTAATTGAACCGCATCACTTCCGTCATCAGGAAGCCAAAAATATAACGATTCAAAAAATGTGACGGAGCGCACCGCTATACTCAAATTTTTGTCACCAAATTTAATAGTAACAGGCCATACACCTACATCTGTTTTTTCGCCTTCAAATATTTGTTTTGCTTGTGAAAGTGCCTGCCCTCTTTGTAATGACTTGATAATATAAGGGTAGCCACTTTCAGTTAGAGAGTCTTCACCCCAGTTAGTGGCAATATTGATATTATCAATATCCTTCCAACTCACACCGGTTTTCGATTCTGGTATAAAAAATCCATTCTCAACAAAAGATTGTTTGGAGTGGTCCCACTCACGTATTTCGACAGAGTCTTTTCCACCATCAGAAAGGGATAATAGGCAACGGTCGTAATCACTCTCCAAACATTGTGTACCTTTGAACACCCAATTTTTATCTTCTGATGTAGAAAGGTTATCAATGCTTAACAAGTCTTGCCATTTAGGATGAAGCTTTGTGTATTCATCTATAGTGGTTCTTCGCAACATGCCTCGAACCTGATTTTCGTCTTGCCAAAAGTTGTAAACAAAACCACCTCGGAAAGTGCCATAAGGGATTTTATCTTTGGCATTGACTATCTCTAATCCAGAATCAAGATACTGAGCATAACGTTTATCAGCCGTCAGCTTATCTAAAGTCACTTTATTCCAAGCATTCACCTTATCTAAAGCTTGCTTACCTTCTACTTCTTCTAACCACAAGGGGGGTTCTGCGACGGTTTCTGTCATAGGTAGACTTTGTTCCAATTTATTACGTTGTTCTTCGGGGTGACTACAACCGGTAACAATAAACGTGCTGGCGATAGTCATAAATGTTAAAAAGTTCAGTGTCAATTTTTGACCTTTTAAAACGCTGATTATTGCTCTGCATATTTATCAAAGGAATTAACAGACATGATCAATTTAAAAAGAATCACTAGGTATATACACCTCACCTTTCATTAGTTTTCTTGCGCTTCGGCTCATTGACACTTTATTTACTGTCCATGTTCCATTGTGGAATTCGATTTGCGCACCAACCTTCAATGTTCCAGAAGGATGGCCAAAAGTAACAGACTCAATATCCCCCCCGCCTGCGGCTAAATTAACTAAGGTGCCGGGAACAGCTGCAGCTGTGCCTATCGCAACAGCTGCAGTGCCCATCATGGCATGATGTAACTTACCCATTGAAAGCGCTCTGACTGCCAAGTCAATAGTTTGGCTATCGACCGTTTCCCCACTCGAAGTGAGATATTCTGCTGGTTTCGCTACAAAAGCAATTTTGGGAGTGTGTTGACGACTAACAGCCTCATCAATATGTTGAATTAAGCCCATTTTTAGCGCCCCATATGCGCGAATAGTTTCAAAACGGTTCAGAGCTTGTGCATCACCGTTAATGGCTTCTTGTAATTCAGTCCCTGCATACCCTAGCGCTTCAGCATTTAGGAATATAGTAGGAATACCCGCATTGATCATCGTGGCTTTAAAATCACCCACATTTGGCACATGTAAATCATCAACCAAGTTGCCGGTAGGGAACATGGCTTCATCACCGTCAACGGGGGCAACAAATTCCACTTTAACTTCGGCTGCTGGAAAGGTCACACCATCTAATTCGAAGTTACCTGTTTCTTGAACCAATCCATCAGTAATAGGCACATGAGCAATAATAGTTTTGTTGATATTAGCTTGCCAAATACGTACTACACATACACCATTTTCAGGAATACGATTGGCGTCAAGCAATGCATGACTAATGGCAAATGAACCAACGGCTGCGGTTAAATTGCCACAATTCCCGCTCCAATCTACAAAAGCGGTATCGATTGATACTTGTCCAAACAGATAATCTACATCGTGATCAGCCTGAGTACTTTTAGATAAAATTACGATTTTACTGGTGCTTGAAGTGGCACCACCCATTCCATCAGTTTGTTTGCCATAGGGATCGGGGCTTCCGATCACTCTAAGTAACAATTTATCTCTTGCCTCACCGGGTATCTGTGCAGATACGGGTAAATCAGTCAACTTGAAAAAAACACCTTTGCTAGTGCCGCCGCGCATGTACGTTGCAGCAACACCTATTTGTGGTTTATGACTCATATATTTATGTCCTTTAGAATTCTACTCGTTATGCCACAGTAGACTCAAGAAAATCCTGAGCAAAACGCTGCAGTACACCGCCTGCTTCGTAAACCCGTACTTCCTCAGCAGTATCTAAACGACACGTCATAGGGACTTGCATTTGCTCACCATTTTTACGGGTAATATTTAAGGTTAAAGTGGCACCAGCGGCATAATCACCTATGACATCGTAGGTTTCAGTGCCGTCTATGCCTAAAGTATGACGAGTGATTCCAGGTTTAAATTCAAGGGGTAATACGCCCATGCCGACTAAATTAGTGCGGTGAATACGTTCAAAACCTTCAGCAGCAATCACTTCTACACCTGCTAATCGCACTCCTTTGGCTGCCCAATCTCTAGAAGAACCTTGCCCATAATCAGCACCTGCCACAATTATCAGCGGTTGTTTACGCTGCATGTAGGTTTCGATAGTTTCCCACATACGCATCACGGTGCCTTCAGGCTCTAATCTAGCAAACGAACCAGGTTTTATTTCACCATTTTCCAAGACCATTTCGTTTAACAATTTGGGATTAGCAAAGGTCGCTCTTTGGGCTGTAAGGTGATCACCTCGGTGAGTCGCATAAGAGTTAAAATCAACTTCAGGTAATCCCATTTTATGTAAGTACTCTCCTGCCGCACTGTCTAACATAATCGCATTAGACGGAGATAAATGGTCAGTGGTAATGTTGTCGCCCAACACTGCTAGTGGTCTCATTCCTTTCATGGTGCGCTCTCCTGCAAGCGCTCCGTCCCAGTATGGAGGTCTGCGGATATAAGTGCTTTGAGGTCGCCAATCATATAACGGACTTTCAGCAGGTTCGAACGAACCTAAATCAAACATGGGAGCGTATACTTTTTTAAATTGCTCTGGCTTAACAAACTCAGAGACAATCGCATCGATTTGTTCGTCACTTGGCCAGATATCTTTTAAGGTAATAGCGGTGCCATCTTTATCATATCCTAACGCGTCATTTTCAATATCAAAACGCATCGTACCGGCAATTGCATACGCCACGACTAAAGGTGGAGACGCTAAAAATGCCTGCTTAGCATAAGGATGAATTCGTCCATCAAAATTACGGTTACCTGATAAAACTGCAGTGGTATATAAATCACGATCTACAGCTTCTTTTTGAATAGCAGGATCAAGCGCCCCGCTCATGCCATTGCAAGTGGTGCATGCATATCCAACAATACCAAAACCTAATTTTTCCATTTCAGGTAATAAACCTGATTCTTCTAGGTAATACTTGGCCACCTTTGAGCCTGGTGCAAATGACGATTTCACCCATGGCTTTCTTAATAAACCTAATTCATTGGCTTTTTTAGCAATTAAACCCGCCGCCACTACGTTGCGTGGATTACTGGTGTTGGTACAACTGGTAATTGCCGCAATAATAACCGCACCATCGGGCATTTCACCCTCTTTTTGCTCAACAGCATAGGCAATGCCTTTTGATGCTAAATCGGCAGTAGCAAGACGACGATGTGGACTAGATGGACCCGCCATATTGCGTCCTACAGACGATAAATCGAACTCTAATACTCTTTCGTATTCTGCATCTATTAGATCATCTGCCCAAAGACCAGTATGTTTAGCGTAAGTTTCAACTAATTCAACTTGTTCTGGCTCGCGACCAGTGATTTTTAAATAATCAATGGTTTGTTTATCAATATAAAACATACCCGCAGACGCACCGTATTCTGGTGTCATATTTGAAATAGTGGCACGGTCTCCGATGGTTAATTCTGCAGCGCCGTCGCCAAAAAACTCAAGATAGGCTGAAACGACTTTGGCGTTTCTTAAAAATTCAGTGATTGCCAATACAATATCTGTAGCCGTGATACCTGGCTGGCGTTTTCCACTTAGTCTGACACCAACAATATTCGGTAAACGCATCATAGAAGGCCTGCCAAGCATGACTGTTTCTGCTTCTAAACCACCAACACCAATGGCGATGACGCCCAAGGCATCGACATGAGGAGTATGGCTGTCTGTACCTACACAAGTATCGGGGAAGGCTACGCCGTCTCTTAGTTGAATTACAGGCGACATTTTTTCTAAATTAATTTGGTGCATGATGCCATTACCGGCAGGAATAACATCCACATTTTTAAACGCTGTTTTGGTCCATTCAATAAAATGAAATCGGTCTTCGTTACGTCTATCTTCTATGGCTCTATTTTTATCAAAGGCCTCAGAGTCATCACCATTATATTCAACAGCCAGTGAGTGATCGACGATTAATTGGGTTGGTACCACAGGGTTAACTTTTGACGGGTCGCCGCCTTGATCTGCTATTGCATCACGCAAGCCAGCCAAGTCAACAAGCGCAGTTTGACCCAAAATATCATGACAAACAACACGCGCAGGATACCAAGGAAAATCTAACTCTTGTTTGCGATAAATAATCTGCTTTAGGCAATCAGTCAGGATATTTGGCGCGCATTTTCGCACCAATTGTTCAGCTAAGACTCGGGATGTATACGGTAATTTTGCGTAAGCACCTTGGCTAATGGTTTCAACTGCAGCACGGGTATCAAAATAATCAATATTGGTTCCAGCTATTGTGTAACCAGGAAGAGGTTTGCGATATTCGTAATTCATATATAGGCCCACAGAATAGATAAGGAGAGTCAGGCCGATTATTATCGGCCTGTAATTAAGAGGCTTTTAGCGTTGACTAATAGCCGTTACTTTTCTTGGCTCAGCACCGATATAGTCGGCACTTGGTCGAATGATACGATTGTTTGAACGTTGCTCCATGATATGAGCAGCCCAACCGGTTAAACGCGAACAAACAAAGATAGGTGTAAATAACTTAGTCGGAATACCCATAAAATGATAAGCCGATGCATGAAAAAAGTCAGCATTGCAGAATAATTTTTTGGTATCCCACATAAATTCTTCACAAGCCACTGAAATATCGTAAAGCGAACTATCACCAAACTCTGCTGCAAGTTTTTCTGACCAGGCTTTAATAATCACGTTGCGAGGATCCGATTCACTATAAATAGCGTGGCCGAAACCCATTATTTTTTCTTTACGCTCTAACATTCCTGCCATTTGTATTTTCGCATCAGCAGGCGAGCTAAACTTCTGGATCATATCCATTGCCGCTTCGTTTGCTCCACCATGCAGCGGTCCACGAAGTGAACCAATGGCACCGGTCACACATGAGTACATATCAGATAAAGTAGAGGCACAAACACGAGCGGTAAAAGTAGAAGCATTAAATTCATGCTCAGCATACAAAATAAGCGATACATCCATCACTTTTCTGTGAAGCTCTGAGGGAGTGTCACCTGTAAGCAGTTTTAAGAAATGGCCGCCAATGGAATCTTCATCAGTTGTACAATCAATTTCTACACCGTCATGACTATACTTGTACCAAAAACACATGATGGCTGGGAAAGCGGCAAGCAACCTATTTGAAGCTGTGTTTTGTTGACTGAAGTCAACTTCAGGTTCAAGGTTACCTAAAAAAGAGCAACCGGTGCGCATCACATCCATTGGATGTGCGTCTGCAGGTATCAGTTTTAACACTTCTTTTAAGGCTTTAGGTAAATCACGCTGAGTGAGTAACTCTGCTTTATAGCTATTTAATTCTGCTTGATTGGGAAGTTCACCGTTAAATAATAAATAAGCCACTTCTTCAAACGTTGCGTTGTCCGCTAAATCTGAGACATCATAACCGCAATAAGTAAGCCCCGATCCTGACTTACCTACAGTACACAGTTTGGTTTGTCCGGCGCTTTGGCCTCGAAGACCAGCACCACTTAGTTTTTTTTCAGCCATAATTTATTCCAACTTATATGTTTTTAACCCTTGTTCTGAATACACATCAAGGGTTTTAGGGTTTCTAATCGTTTAACAAAAATCGATTTATATCGGAGTTACTTATTTTTGCCTTCAGAAAATAGTGAGTCTAGTTTTTCTTCATAGGCGTGATAGCCTAGGAAATCATATAGTTCCATACGTGTCTGCATAGTATCAACCACAGCTTTTTGATCACCATGGGTCATAATAGACTGATAGACATTTTCAGCCGCTTTATTCATAGCTCTAAATGCACTAAGTGGATACAGCACCATATCAGCGCCCCACTCACCTAGCTCTTTTTTATTCCATAATTCAGTTTGACCAAACTCTGTGATATTTGCCAGGATTGGCACATCTAATGCTTCAGAAAATGCACGATAATGTGCTTCAGTTTGCACCGCTTCGGCAAAAATACCATCTGCGCCAGCTGCCGCGTAAGCTTTAGCCCTTGCGATAGAAGCTTCTAATCCTTCTTGTGCAAAAGAATCAGTACGAGCCATGATGAAGAAATCATGATCGGTGCGGGCATCAACAGCCGCTTTTATACGATCCACCATCTCTTCAGTGGAAACAATTTCTTTATTGGGGCGATGGCCACAACGCTTTTGCGCTACCTGGTCTTCCATATGTACAGCTGCAGCTCCCGCTTTTTCCATATCACGTATGGTCTTAGCAATGTTAAAAGCTCCGCCCCAACCTGTATCGATATCAATTAATAAAGGTAAGTCGCAGGCAGCAGTAATTCGCTGAACATCCACCAAAACGTCATTCAAAGACGTCAAACCTAAGTCTGGTAAACCATAGGATGCATTCGCAACCCCACCGCCTGAAAGATAGATGGCCTGATGACCAATTTGTTTAGCCATCATCGCTGTATACGCGTTGATAGTGCCAACGATTTGTAAAGGTTGATTGTCTTTTAGTGCTTGACGAAAGCGTTGTCCAGGAGTGCTCATAAAGTATTCATCCTTTTTTCTACGTTTTTTCGAGACGCTGAAATATGCCTTCGCATTAGTATTTCAGCCAGTTCTCCATCTTTATCTTCGATGGCTTGAATAATGTGATGATGTTCAGAAAAGGCTCTTTTAGCGCGAGGGCTGGCCATTCCAAACTGGTAACGATACATGCGCACCAAATAATAGAGTTCTTCACATAAAAGCCGGATTAGCAGTTTGTTGCCACTGCCCATCACTATGCGAAAATGAAAGTCTAAATCCCCTTCTTCTTGAATGTAAGCCTGACCTTGCTTCAAAGATTCGTACTGATTGTGTACTTCGAGTAAATGTTTTAAATCAGCAATTTGTTTTGACGTCATATTTTGTGCCGCTAACCGACACGCCATACCCTCTAAAGATTCTCTAACTCGAAAAATCTCAAGAAGTTGCTCCGTCGATAATGTCACCACGCGATAACCAATGTTGGCTTTACGTTCAAGTAAACCGCAACCTTCTAGGCGAGATAATGCATCACGTAATGTGCTGCGGCTGATTTCATAATATTTGGCGAGACCTGGTTCACTTAATTTAGAGCCAGTTAAGATATCACCCTCAACAATGCGTTGCCGGATATCGATGAATACCGTATCTGCGCGAGTGATACCAGTTGATGTGTTTGTTAATATTTGCAATGAATCATTGTCGACAATAAATAAACATAAAACTATGCTATAGCTTATTGTTAAAAATAACAAGGGCTAACTGTCGACAATTAGCCCTTGTTATAGAATTGACTTATTTAGTTAAGTACTGTGTTTAAACTAGCTACACAATAATCAACATTCTTTTGACTTGAACCACAGCCCATTAAACCGATCCTCCATACTTTACCAGCCAATGCACCTAAGCCAGCACCAATTTCTAAATTGAACTCACCCAGTAATCTATTGCGAACATCAGCATCATCGACACCTTCTGGAATACGCACCATGTTCAATTGAGGAAGACGATAATCTTGATCAACAACAAATTCTAACCCTAATTTTTCTAAGCCTGCTTTTAAGCTAAGGTGGTTTTTAAGGTGTCTCGCATGAGTCGGTTGTAGTTCTTCTTGTTGCAATATTAACAGCGATTCGTGTAATGCATATATGCTATTAACTGGGGCGGTGTGATGGTAAGCACGCTTAGCCCCCTTACCCCAGTAACCCATTACTAAATCCATATCTAAGAACCAGCTTTGCACGGGATGTTTACGTTGTTTAATAACTGCGATAGCCAGTTCACTAAAAGAAACAGGAGATAAACCAGGAACGCAAGAAAGACATTTTTGGGTTCCCGAATAAATCGCATCAATCTGCCAATCATCAACTTTTAACTCGCTGCCGCCTAGGGATGTCACAGCATCAACTATGGTTAAACAATCAAACTCTTTGGCTAGTTGGCATAATGCCTTGGCATCATTCAACACACCAGTTGAAGTTTCAGCATGAACAAAAGCCACGGCTTTAACATCACTGTTAGCTTGCAATGCTTCTCTTAATTTATTCAGATCTATAGGTTTACCCCACTCATCTTGCACCATGATGGCTTGACCACCGCAACGCTGTACATTTTGCTGCATACGTCCGCCAAAGACACCATTTTGACACACAATTACTTTATCGCCTGGCTCAACTAAATTAACAAAAACAGACTCCATACCTGCTGAACCTGGCGCCGAAATAGGCATAGTTAAGGCGTTGTTAGTTTGAAATGCGTATTGTAATAACTGCTTTACTTCATCCATTAGGTCCACAAACTTTGGATCTAAATGGCCGATTGTAGGCCTAGCTAAAGCTTTGAGAACTTGAGGATATACGTCCGAAGGGCCTGGCCCCATAAGAACTCGGGTTGGAGGTATAAAAGATGAAAATGATAGAGACATAGATATTCCAAAATTTAACTGATTTTATAAATAGATTTTTGCAGCATAAACTCATGGGTACAATACAAGTATACCGAGGATAAATAAGATAAATACTCATTTACAAAAGCATTATTAAACCTATTGAAGTATTCAACAGCAAAATAAAATCACCTGTATGACGCTGTATAAAAGTATTAAAGTATTGATTTAAATAGACAATAAAATTAAGTGTAATAATTGTTTATTTTTTACACACAGCTGTTCTATTATTAAAAATCAAGTTTCATGAATTTCACTTCAAGGAAGGAGTTTTATAGTTAGCGCACGGCTCTAACAGAGCCATTTCCCTAAGCCCGAACTAGTAATAGTATCGGGCATTTTTTTGTCTTAAAATTCAAGATAATTTTAAATGAGTTAAAAATCGTTTGGCATTATCAACATAATGCTGTGCAGATTGTTCAAGCATTTTTTGCTGCTGTTCTGGAATAGGCTTAATAATCTTAGCAGGTGACCCCATCACTAGTGAGCCATCGGGGATCAGCATGTTTTCAGTGACTAAACTATTCGCACCTATGACACAATATTTACCGATTTTCGCACCGTTTAAGACCACACTATTAATGCCTATTAAACTGTAATCACCTACCTCACAGCCATGCAACATTACCTTATGACCAATTGTGACGCCTTTACCAATAGTTAAAGGTACACCCACATCGGTGTGTAATACTGAACCATCTTGTACATTACTGTTTTCACCGATTGTAATGACATCACAATCACCGCGAACCACAGCGTTAAACCAAACACTGCTGTTTTGCTGCATTACGACTTTACCAATAACATGGGCACCAGGTGCAACAAATACACCTTCTGCAATATGAACATGATCATCACCTAAAGAATAAATCATTGGTCTTCTCCTATTTGACGCAGTAAGCCTTCTTGCATAGTTGAAGCGACTAACTTGCCTTCACGATTAAAAAACTGTCCCCTAACTAATCCTCTAGCACCACCAGAAAAGGGACTTTCAGCGCAATATAATAACCAATCATCAAAATCGAAAGGATGATGAAACCACATAGAATGATCAATCGTTGCCATACGTATATTTTTATCCCGAGTAGACACCCCGTGTGGATGAAGAGCCGTAGATAAAAGGTGATAATCTGATGCATATGCCAGCATCACTTGATTAAGGTTGATATTACCAGACAAGACCTCTTGTGCCTTCATCCAAATATAGCGTTTCGGCTCTTGTACTATCACTTTAGCAGGATCAACGAAGTCAACCGTGCGCATATCAATGGGTTTGTGATAACCAGTGCTTTCGCACATACGTTCAGGCATATCATGATTGCTTCCAAACTCATCTATATCAGATTTTATATCTTCAGGTGACGGTACATTAGGCATCTCAGCATACTGGTGAGCAAGGCCTGCTTCGGGCGCTTGAAAAGATGCCGTCATGTAAAAAATATTTCTTCCATTTTGAATTGCTTTTACTCTTCTAGTAGAGAAACTGCGACCATCTCGAACGTTTTCCACGTCAAATATTACCGGTTTATTCGCATCTCCAGGTAATAAAAAGTAGCTATGGAATGAATGAGAAATTCGCCCCTCAGGTAAAGTAAGTTGCGCTGCCGCAAGTGCCTGACCTAATACCTGTCCCCCAAATAAAGCACGGAATCCTAAATCCCAACTTTCACCACGAAACAAACCTTCTTCAATTTTATCTAAGGTTAACAACTCTACTAGTTTTACTTCTGACATAAGCTCTCTGTCTATTCTGTGCACTAAGGGAATGTCCACTAAGTGTGTTGATTTGGATCTTTAGGATAAAATTTATCAGGTAATTGTCCTTGATGAGTAAAAAATCGCGTATCTTTGAACGGCAATTTCATAAAACCTGAGATCCCAAGTCCTTCGATGGTCGGAATAAGATCAATAACATCTTTTAGTAAACTCTTAAACTCTAATTCCATACTGTGATTTAATAATTTGTAATCGCTATGTATCTTAAGGTGAGTAGGTAATGATTCAAAAATGATACAGCCCGTATGATGAATGCTGTTTAACTGACTGATCACAGTCATTAACTTTTTAGGCAGTGTTAATAATTCGTCTGGATCATCCCCATCTTCAAAGTAAGAATGCATATGGGTGTCATGCTCAGTATGTGACACTGCACTTAATTCATAGGGTATTTGTATGGTCTTTTCGGCTATAAATACACTATTTTCATCACTTCGTTCTACATGCAACGTATCACGTGCATTGAACATACAGCATTTAAAAACCCCGTTACGGTTGATGGCCCTAGCAAAATGTACCACATTATTAACCGACGATTCGAATGAGTTTTGAAGGGTTGTATCATACAAGTTCAGACTAGAGTCGATATAGACCCCCGAGTCTTCCCACCTTACAGCTAATCCTCCGACTACCGGATACTTACCTAGCCGACTTACCGCGGCTACAAAGGCTTTTTCAGTATCCCCCATGCCTTGCATATAATTTTTATAATAACGTTCAAACTGAGCATCGTCTATATATCTAAGCTCTTGTTCTGTTTGGTAAACCTCAATGCGCAAAAATGACTTTCGAGAACTATAAACTACGGTATCAATCTCTTTGTAATATGGACTAACACGAGTAGGTATCAACGAAGTATGCAGTTGACGAATTTTTTCATTTAACACTAGGTTTTTCATGTACTGCATATTGTTAATAAAATAGTCGCCCCCCTTCTCACGTATCTGAGGTGAATCGCTCATCATTGCAGTTAAGGTTTTGGCAAGTTCTTGGGGTAATCCAAGAGAATTTGGACTGATAACTTTATGCCCAAAACGGCTTGATTGACCTGATGCTATTGCATACAAAGTACTTGCCAGACCTTGTTCATCGAATCTTACCGAAGATAAGCCACCATTGAGCTGATCATCGCCTATAAAATACACATCACCTAAACGCGCATTAGTTTGCTGCATATCACTCGACATTAAGTCCATAACATTATTGCCTACAAACTGACCTTGGTGGTCAATTTGTGCAAAAACAGACGAGCCCCAATCAATCAATCCTACTTGTTCGTTGCTTTCATCAAACACGATATTCGAAGGTTTGATATCACCATGAACGATCGGTTTAGTTTGACCTTGTTGTTGATGTCCCCGTAAATATAATAAAATATCTGACAGTTGCCCTGCTATTTTAATAACTAGTTGTACCGATAAGGGGCCATACTTTAAGGATATCTTCTCTAAATCTTCGCCTTTGGCTCGGTCCATAACCAAGACAGACTGTTTATTGATACGCTGATATTCGATTAGCCGTGGTACGTAGGGATGATTAACTAAGCTCAACATATACGCTTCTTCTTCAAATCGGTCTTGAACATGTTGCGGCAAATTTATCCGAGAAAATTTAAAAACCTGTTGCTGAGATTGAGCCGTATTTTGAGAAATGTTTGCTTTTGAAACAGTACCTGCAAATGCAAACCCAAATGCACCTTTGCCAATCAATTCAATGTTTTGATAACCCAATAGCAGCAACTGGTCGGTGCACAACTTAAACCAATCTTTTAGTTTTTTGGCATCCTTATGGGACAGCAAATAAATAGACTGCTCATCAGGGATATAAAAATGTTTAATGTTCGCGGGTGTCAACATCTTAGAATTGCCAATTATTCTTCAATTAACCAATCAACAGAGAAGGATGCGCTATCGTTTTGAGCCATTAATGGTGTCAGTTCTTGTAAACTTTCTGTAATTTTCTTGTCAAGCTGCCAAGGTGCGTTAATGATAAGCATACCAGACCCATACATGCCTCCCAGCTCGACACCATTGGTTACGCATAACTCTATTTTAAGCATATTCTTAAAAGGATGTTGGGTTAGGCTCTCCAACATCGCTTCACTTTTTCCTTTTTTACTATCGCTGCTTTCAAAGCTTGTATTTGAAGCTTTTCTATCACTTATTAAGGGATACCAAATCGCATAAATAGCAGAGTTCCATCTCTTGTGAGCAGTTATTACGGTATCGACTACTTGTTGATATTCACTCGCCACTTCATAAGAAGGGTCGATAAGCACCATACCCCGTTGCATGTTGGGTGGCGTTAAAGCTAACAAACCTTCATATCCATCCCTATGATGAATAGCGATATTTTTACCCCCAAGATTGCTTTTTAAATTGAGTATTTCCTGATTGTGCCATTCCATCAGAATCATTTGGTCCTGTGGACGCAACATAGATTTGGCTATTTCTGGCGAACCCGGATATTGATTAAAATTTTTATAAGCAGCCACCAAAGACAAATAATCGCTCATTGCTTTATTTTGTGCTGCATGCCCGGTAAGGCGATCAATACCGTGTTTAAATTCTTTTGTTTTAAGGGCTTCTTCTGAATTTAGCTGATACACCCCTGCACCACTGTGGGTGTCAAAATAACAAAAGCCTTTTTCTTTGCTTTTAAGCTTGTTAATGAGCAACATCTGGCAAAGGTGTTTTAATACATCCCCATGATTACCTGCATGATAGCTATGTCGATAACTTAGCAAACTGAATTCCTTAATTTAACGGAGTTATTGAATATTTGCGTTAATCTTAAAGCAAAAATAAACCCGCTGTTAGCGGGTTTGATAATTATATAGCTATCTGGTCACGGCTAACATGGTAATCGGGTTTTCCAAGTAAGATTTCCAAAGGTTATTAAACCTTACCATCGTCGCGCCATCGATAATTCTATGATCACCTGACCAACTTACGTGCATGATGTTAACGGCCTTCACAGCGTCATTTTCATCAAACCGTGGTAACCGTTGTATTTTACCAAGGGCCACAATGGCTGATTCAGGTGCATTAATTACAGGTGTGGCAACCGTGCCACCAAGTACACCAATATTAGAAATGCTAATGGTTCCGCCTTTAAGGTCAACACTGCTTAATCTTCCTTGACGCGCTAAGTCTACTAACTCGTTAGCTTTTTTAGCGACCTCTAATAAAGATAAGTTTTGCACACCCTTAATGTTAGGTACAACTAAGCCAACCTTGGAGTCGACTGCAAGGCCAATATTGTGATCGTCAAAATATGTGACTTCTGAGCAATCGCTATTAATTTGACTGTTAATTATTGGGAACTGTTCTAATGCCAATGACATAGCTTTGATGAAAAATGGCATAAAGCTGAGTTTGACGCCTTCTTTCTCAAACGACGCTTTAAGTTGTGATCTAGCGTCGATGAGTTTGTCCATTTCGATTTCTTCACTAACACTGAAATGTGGTACAGTAAAAACTGAATGCATCATATGTTTTGCCATAGCAGCTTGAATACCGCGAATTGGCTCAACATGTTTACCGCCAGTTGTCTTTGGAGTGACTACAACTGATTCAAGCGTTGGTGACGCACTAGCAGTAAGATCGTCCTTTAAAACACGTCCTTTATCGCCACTACCAACTATCTGAGATAATTCAATTTCTAGTTCCCTAGCAAGCCTTCTTACTGCTGGGCTTGCTAACGCTTTACCAGTGTTCTCTTTATCAGTGTCAGTATGCGTAGGCTTAGAGGTAACCGCAGTGACAGTATTCGACAAATTTGTCTCAGTTGTTTCTACTTCTTTAACGGTTGATGGCTCCTGCAGAGGCGCTGAATTTTCATCAGTAACTTGCATAGCAAACAAAGGGAAATGCACTTTTGCGATATCGCCTTCGGCATAATAAAGTTTAGTGATTACACCGCTATACTTTGCAGGGATCTCTACTAATGCCTTATCGGTCATCACCTCAACTACTGGTTGGTCTTCAATAATATCTTGGCCTTGTGTAACTAACCACTTGACTACTTCGCATTCAACAATACCTTCGCCAATATCAGGCAGAATAAAATCTTGCATAGTTTGCTCCTTTAAATTGACCTAAAAATCTACCCTAAAAATTGACGGTGCGTTTTATAGCTTCGAATGTTTTAAGATGATCTGGCATATATTCTTTTTCATGGGCCAACGGATAAGGCGTATCTAAACCACACACTCGGCAAATAGGTGACTCAAGGTACAGAAAACACTTTTCCTGTACACTTGCTGCAATTTCACTAGCAAAACCAGCGGTTAGCGGTGCTTCATGATTGATCAACAGCCGTCCAGTTTTTTCAACCGAACTACACACTGTCTCAATGTCCCAAGGTAATATGCTCTGTAAGTCAATTACCTCACAGGATATGCCTTGTTCTTCTGCCATGGCCGCTGCTTTTTCTATAATTTCAACTTGTGCGCCCCAAGCTAATAAAGTGATATCAGTACCTTGTTTGACAATGTCAGCTTTACCAAGAGCAAGCTGGTAATCCTCTTCAGGCACTTCACCCACTGAAGCACGATATAAACGTTTGGGCTCCATAAATAAAACAGGATTATCATCACGTATTGACGCAAGCAACAAGCCCTTTGCTTGATAAGGATTGCGAGGTATCACCACTTTCATACCTGGTATATGTGCGAAAAAAGCTTCGGGTGACTGAGAATGATAAAGACCACCTGATATACCGCCACCGTATGGCGTACGAATAGTCAGTGTGCCACATGAAAACTGGCCGCCAGAACGATACCGAAACTTTGCGGTTTCATTTACAATTTGATCAAAGGCTGGAAATATATAATCCGCGAATTGTATTTCAGCAACCGGGACTGAGCCTTGTGAAGCAAGGCCAGTAGCAAAACCAATGATGCCTTGTTCAGTTAAAGGTGTATTAAAACAACGGCCTTTCCCAAATGTTTGTTGCAGGTTACTGGTGGCTCTAAATACACCACCAAAGTGGCCTACGTCTTCCCCAAACACCATGACTTTTTCGTCATCATTCATAGCTGTTATTAAAGCATTATTCACAGCCTGCAGCATATTCATAGTCGCCATGTTATGACCTCCCTGACGTTTTTGGATATGCTTCCGGATACATATCAATATGTGTTTTCAACTCAGCTAATTGTGCCTTTAAGTGCCATGGAGGTGTGTCATACACATCTTCAATAATTTGCTCAATCGGACACACCGGTACTTGTTCGGCAAGTTTTAGCTCTTTTAAAACTTCTTGTCGGGTTTGCTCAATAAAAGCGAGGTTCTGTTCTTCATCTAACCAACCTTTGGACTGCATCCAGGTTTTAAATCGTGCCACAGGATCTTTTAGCAACCAACTGCCCTCCTCGTCTTTTGAACGATAACTAGTTGGGTCATCAGATGTAGAATGCGCTGCTAATCTGTATGTCATTGCTTCTATTAGCACCGGACATTGGTGTTCTAATGCTAATTCTCTGGCTTTTTGGGTGGCGCTATACACGGCCAATACATCATTACCATCAACTCGAATGGTACGGATCCCGTAACCTAAACCTCTTGAGGCGATACCATCACCTTTAAACTGCTCTTCAGAAGGAGTTGAAATCGCATAACCATTATTTCTACAGAAGAAAATGACAGGACAATTGAGTACAGCTGCCATGTTAAGTCCAGCATGGAAATCGCCCTCAGACGCCGCGCCCTCTCCAAAGTAACAGATAGTGACAGCTTCAAGGCCAGCCATTTTCTGGCCATAAGCGTAACCACTTGCTTGTGGTATCTGTGTGCCTAAGGGGGAAGAGATCGTCATAAAATTGAGTGCTTTAGAACCATAATGAATTGGCATTTGTCTACCTTTGTTCAGTTCATTTTGATTACTGAACATTTGATCCATAAATTCTTTACTGGTAAAACCTCTATAAGCCAGTGCGCCTTGCTCACGATACTGCGACATGATCATATCTTGTGGCTCTAAAGCTGCAGCGCTGGCAACCGTTGAAGCTTCTTCGCCGGTACAGGCAAGGTAAAAGCTAATCCGACCTTGTCGTTGGGCGGCCACCATCCTTTCATCTAACACCCTGACATATTGCATAGTATGCAGGATCTTCAGTGCAGCTTGTTGGGTGATGTTTGGTAATTCTGCTTGTGGATGCAGCGTCCCGTCTGGTTGTAAAACCTGCAGCATTGGAATATCAATCAGGCCATTTTCGATAACGTTAACCTGATGAACCAGTCCGATATTAGCTAAATGATTTCTATCTTTCATCTATCAACCTATGGCAAAAACAAACTAAATCAATACTTTGTTTATAAATTGTAATTAGGATGTTAATCCTAGATGAAAAATGAAGAATTAGCGTTGCCAATTAGCTTATTTGACGATAAAAAAAGAAATGAAATGGTTAATTATGAATAATAAAGATGATGTTTGTCCTAGTTAAAAATATTATGTATCAAACGTTATAAAACCACAGATCCGCTTTAATTAAGGATTAAAACTCATATATCGTACGTAAATAGTAAAACCCACCATTAATACCTAATGGAGAGGTAGCTGGGTATAACGCTCCGGCTTCAGCACTAAATGGGTTATGGTCAGGGCGATTATCAAATAAGTTTTTAGCGCCTATAGATAGCGTAAAATGGGCACTATATTGGTAACGTATGTCTACATCCAGAGTTAATTCAGAGCCTGCAATAAAATCATATCCTGCCGCTGCATCTAAGTGGTCCTCATAAAAATCATCATAAAAATTAAGGCGGATATTACTACTTAGTTTATTGTACTCTTGCATAACAGATAAACTAGCTCGCTGCGCAGGGAGGTTATTTTCAATCATATTTATACGTTGTTGAGTAAGGTTTGACTCGAAGTATGTTGAGCCATCAGTTCCGACTATAGGATATAAAGTGACTCTATCAACAACAGTATCTGTCCAGTTGTAAGTAAACATAAAACGGCTCGGGATATTAAACAAATAGGTTTCGTAATTCACCACTAAGTCTAAACCTTGACTGGTTGAATCAAAATCATTGGTGAAATATTTTGCACTGCTGTAACTAGTGGCATCTGTTATACCCGCATCCAATAACGATTGAATATCCTCTTTACTCAGCGTTAACGCTGAAGTGGTACTTATCCGATCATCAAGTTGAATATTGAAATAGTCCAACGTGAAATAGAAACGTTTAGCTATTGCACCTACTAGACCAAAACTTGTATTGAGAGATTTTTCTGGGCGCAAAGGCGTAGCACCAAGTTGAATAGATATTGCATTGGTGGGTGGTAATGTCGCTTGATCCTCTAAACCTTGAGGTGAAAAAGCAGTGGTCACATTAATAACATTACTTTGACCAACTGTTGGGGCTTTAAAACCGGTACTCACTGACCCACGTAATGTCAGTGACTCATTTAAAATCATTCTCGCAGATACTTTTCCATCAAAAGTAGAACCAAAGTCTGTAAAATCTTCATACCGTGCAGCAAGACCAAATAAAAACACATCGCTCATATGTACTTCAAAATCTGTATAGATTGCCCAATTTCCTCTACCCCAGTTGCCAGATGATTGAGGGCTATATCCAGGAAATCCATTGGAACCCACACCAAAGCCTTGAGATAATCCAGTATTAGGATCAAAAGCTAAATCACCCACCGCATAGGAAGCCAAATCCCCTACTTTTTGCCGATAATTTTCTCGCCTCCATTCTAGGCCAGTAGCAAAATTGATTTGATACTTTTCATCTATGTTGAATTGTTTAAATAAGTCTAAATTAATATTTTTTTCTAGTTGGCTGGCTAATCCCGGATTAAAAGAAAAAGGAGTGAGTGGGCCTAAAGATGGATTAACGGTATTACTTATCTCGTAGTCAATCTCAGAATAACCCAAACCTACACTCAGATCGTAATCCCACTCGGAATATGTTTGCCCTTTAACTCCTAATACCCAAGAAACGTCGCTGATCGTGCCGCCAAATTGCGGGGTAAAACCGCCAGGCAAAATTTCATTGAACGAAAAACAGTTTTGCCCTAATGCGCTTGATTTATCCGTAATAAGTAGAAAGTCGCTATCGTCTAATACATTGTTATCTGTTATGAATACTTTGGGGCAACTAATACCTACTCCGATACCGTCTAAGTCAGCGACCAATAAAGTCGCTACACCATTTTCATCTGGTTGTCCTTCATATACTCCATCTCGGGTGTGTGGATTACGAAAATAAAACCCTCCTTGTATTTGTCTTTGAGCCAGATTACTGAATGAATACAGCTCATTAGATGGATCCAATTGGTATCCCATATTCACTAATAGTTTTACATTATAGTTTACTTCAGGACTGCCCCAAACTTGCGCTGGATTGGCAATGTTGTTATTTCCTGCCTCAGTTAAAGCCAATGCATCGTAACGTTGCACACTTCTGTCTGTAGCTGCCTGTTGTTTAAATTCAGTACTTATATTAATAAATCCATTAGAGCCAAGTGGTAACCCAAGATTGCCCTGAATTTGAAGTAACTCCCCATCACCCTCACCAAACTGACCTACCCTAAGATCAATCATCCCTCCATCATCATTATCATTAAGCACAAAATTAATCACACCCGCTATGGCGTCAGAGCCGTATTGTGCGGCGGCACCATCACGCAGCACTTCAATTTGTTGTAACGATGACGTCGGAATATTAGATATATCTACTCCTTGTGCTCCATCTGATAGACCGCCTCCTAAAAATGTAATTGCTGAGGATCTATGCCTTCTTTTACCATTTATTAAAATCAACGTATGGTCAGAAGCCATACCACGTAAGTTTGCTGGACGTACTAAACTAGATGCGTCGTTTATGGGTTGGTCATTAACGTTAAAAGAAGGTACTAAAGAAGAAATCATAGAGGTCATATCGGTAGCCCCCTGACGGGTGAGTTCAGCTACCCCAATTATATCTAGTGGAATGGGTGAATCAATGACTGAGCGAGGTGCAGACCTGGTTCCAACCACTGCAATTTTTTCCATTTCATTTGATGAAAACAAGCCTTTTTTAGTCTTTGAGTCAGCTAAGTTCATCAGTCCAATATCATCAACTTGAATAATCGCCTTTACACTCAATCCTTTTTCATCATATACGGGGTATAAACTGGTACCTTCTAATAGTTTAACTAAACCTAATTCTACAGTGTAATAACCGATTAAACTGTTGGCTATTTCCTGCTCCGCGAGTTCAATGGGAAATAAAAGTGTAGAGTTGGCTTGCTGGGCAAATAATATAAGTGCTTTGTCAGCCACTTGAGGTGGAATATCGAATTGATACTTATTCTTGGCTGACGCCTGAAGTGAGATAATTAATAATAAAACCGATAAGCGCATATAAAACACATTGAAGACTAATTACAATTCGAATTATAAGTCTAGCACGATGATTTATTATAGAAAACGTTGAAAATGGGCCTTACACGATAACTCTATAATTTAGTTAATCAATTTCTATTAACCGGATGACAATACTATCGATTGCTCATCTAGTTTTAAGTAAACAATATTAAAGTTGTTTTCAAGTGCAAATAATAACCCTTGTATATCCCCCGCTTTAAAATAGCCTGCTATCCGCCTTTGTTTCACTTGGTCATCAGCTAAAGTAAACTTAATTGATGTGTAACGACTTATCTCCTGCAACGCTTCTGATAAAGGTTCTCCATGAAATACTAACATACCTTGTTGCCAAGCTAATTCATTTTGAATTTGCTCATTGGACATTTCCAATTGTTGAATGGATTGCTGACTAATAAGCGCTTTCTGGCCCTCAATCATTAGTTCCCCAAAACCCTCGAGCGGATTTGCTGATTCAGCAATAGAATTGTTATCTGGCTTATCTTTGACTAATACTTTGCCATCTGTAACTAACAATTCTAATTGATGGGCATTGGTTAATTGCACATTAAAAGATGTGCCTACTGCGGTCACTGTATTGTCAGCAGCTTTAACAATGAAAGGCCTGTTTTCGTCATGAGCAACATCAAAGTGTGCTTCACCTCGAAGTAAATGAACATTTCTACGAATATCAGAAAAATCTACTAAAACTAAACTATCAGTATTTAAATGGATAACAGAGCCGTCTGCTAAAGAGACTAGGCGTTGCTCACCTACAGCTGTTTCAGCGTTAAGCACTAACAATGATGGGTCTGTGCTGGAAGACATCATTTGGGTATTAACTAACCATGCTAAACAGCTCACAAATACGAAGGCCAAGCTTGCAGCTATGCCACGAAACTTCTTGTTAGCAAATATATGGTTTTGACGTGCCTGAGCATCTCGTAATGGAAATAAAGCACTTAGTTCGTTTAATACACTTAACTCGTCCCATGTTTGAGCGACATCAAAGAGACTTGTTCTATGTGCTTTGCTGATGTTTACCCAATCAGCAAAAGCCTGCTGTTCGATTTTGTTTAAGCCTCGATCAAAACGACTAATCCATTCACATGCTTGCTGGAGAATGTCTTTCTTACTACTAAATAATTGAATGTTATTCATTTGTTGACTGTTTCACTATGTTTCACTGCACCAGCAGCTTGTTCCGTGTCTGAATTGACAAATTGCTGCAAATATAATGTACATTGTAATAAACCTTTAGCCACATGCTTTTCAACAGTACTCTGGCTTAACCCAATATACTCAGCAATATCCTTTTGACTCATGCCGTACACCTTTTTTAATAAAAACACCCGTTTAACTTCAACTGAAAGTGTGTCTGTGGCTCGGCAAAAGTGTAAAAAACGCTGCTTACTTGCAACCTGACTTTCTAAGCTTTTACTGGTTAAATCACTGGGTAAACTTTGCATATTATCCAGAGACTGGTTTTTTTGGGCACTGGCTCTTGAAACATGATTAAGGGCTAAGTTTTTAGCGGTTGTCAGCATATACGTTCTTTCGTATGTTATTTCTTGCTTTAGTTCAGCCTCATAACTTTTAACAAAGGTTTCTTGTACGATATCCTCAATATCATCACTGTGAACAATGCCACCGATCACTCTTATTAATTGAGCTCGGCATTTGAAATATGTCTGTTCTAGTGTCGATTTTCTTATCATCTTAGCTATAAATACTCTGTAAGGGGGGGATTACAGTATTTGTTAATTTTGACTTATTTGAAGTTAACACTTTACCTAAAGTCGAATAACGGATAAGTCGCAATTGCTTGCTGCGTTCATCATTAACCATGTTCACTATCGATAAATTGGCTTAGATGATCTGCATAATTGTACCAGTTGTTAATGGATATTGTATTCATTGGGCGCCTCACCTGAATATTACTTAAGGTTTTTACCACTTTATTGGCCTCTGGGAACGTGGATTCAACCAATTGTGAAGGTAACCCACAAAACTCAAAGATATTTTTGATCGTCTGGTCTTTATTCACAACCAGCTGTTCGTAGCTAACTTCATGTATAAAGCTAGGTAATTGAGTGTTCCAGAATTCCATCAAGTCAGCATACAAAGTGTGATATTGCTTAAATTCATTTAACGAACAAAAATAGGGTTCGTTCTGAGCAAAGGAATTACGGTAAATAGATAAAGCTACATCAGCTAAATTACGCTTAATATGCAGTACTTTAGCATTAGGAAATAATTTGTAAATCAAACCTATTGATTGAAAATTAGCAGGTAACTTATCAATCACATAATCTTTACCTTTTGCATGAATAGACATTTTTTCTAGGTATATTTGTGCGGCAGCATTTAATTGTGCACTAGAGACGTTACTCATCGAGTAAGGATAATGTGATTTCGTTTGACTAAATAAAAAGGCTGCCACTTCACGGCTTAGATAAGGTACTTCACCAGCAGACGAGATATCCTGATGCTCAGTTAGTAAATACTCAAGTAAAGTCGAGCCAGTTCTTGGTAAACCAATAATAAAAATAGGAATAATTTCAGGGAAAGCATTATTTGTAGAGGAGCAACTACCTATTGATAAAACATGCTCTGACGCCTTTATTTTAATGTCTTGGAAAAAACTTTGTAACTCGGAGGTTTTAAAATCGCAAAGCTCAGTTTGAATTAGATTAGCACGTTCAAAGTGTTGCCAAGCTTGTTGGTAGTTTTGTATTCCATGTAATACATTACCAACAGCATAATGAAGAGCGGTTGTCTCTTGAGAGGTTATGTTTTTTTGCTTTAAACGCTCTTTAAGTAAAGGTAAATATTGCTCGTTGTGACTATCAAGGCGAGTGAGTTCTAGCAGTGCATATGATGCGATTGAATCTGTTGTTAACTGAATAACTGTTCTAAAAGCATGTTCGCCTTTCGCTAAATTCCCCAAAATGATGTATTGCAAACCCAGGTGGTAATGGACCATTGCATTGTTGGGCAAATGACTTGCAGCATACTCTAGTGCTGTTAACCCATCGATTTCAGAATTGACCCCATTAAATGCCTCAGACAAGTGGATGAGGGGAAACGCGTCATTAGGTAACAACTCACAACTTTTGGTTAGAAAAGACACGGCTTTATCAAATTGTTCAGCTTCCAGAGCAATGACACCCATACCTAAATAGGCCTTCCCACATTCTGGATGACTGATGATTGCTTCCAAATATAAACGTTCAGCTTGCACTAAATCACCCATTTTAAAAAAATCAGTAGCATGTTGTAATTTTGACAGACTCATCAACTTAACCATAATAAAAAGTATTTTAAAATGACCTTACCAATTAGGTAAGGCCGTCATACTTAAAAGTTATAGTTTGCACTTATGTAGTACAGACCACCATTAAAGCCCATTGGTGACGTCTCATAATAGACACCGCCCCAATTATTTTTAGGCAATCCTTCAGCATCTAAACCAGCAGTTTGTTGGACTCTTTCCGCTTCTTGATCAAACACATTTTGAGCACCGACACTGATTGTAATTGAATCACTGAACATATAACTTACTTCGAAATCAACAGTCACAGCAGAACTGGCGGTAATAGCAGTTGCATCATAGTCAACATGTACACCTTGATATTCGCCGTAGTAGTTGGCTCGGGTAAACATCGAAATATCTTCCCATGATTGAGACCAAGTAAAAGTAGCTCTATGATTAGGCAAGTCTTCTTCTAGACGTTTCACCTTAAAGGCACCGGTGATCTCAGAAAATTTAGTGACTTCTGTATCGTTCCAGTTGTAAGCAAGGCTAAAAGTAGAGCTACCATCCAACAGGTCAGCACTATAGTTAGCCACCACATCAATACCTTGTGTCGTAGTGTCGAAGTCATTAGTAAAGAAACTGACTTGTTGGAAACTATCTATATTCGGCTCGATGGCTCTAAGTGCATCTTTATCTTCAGCGGTTAAGTTGATTTTATCAGACTGACTGAGACGGTCTGACACTTCAATATGGTAGTAATCCACTGTCATAAAGAAATCACCGTCTTGATAGACACCACCTAATGTATAACTGTCTGATTCTTCAGGTTGTAACTCAGTACCACCTAATTGAACTGAAATTGGGTTAGTTGGCGCTAAAAGTGCTGAATCCACTAACACACCACCATCCAAGTTGGTTTGCACGTTACTCACGTTGGCTTGACCAACAGTAGGAGCACGGAATCCAGAGCTGATTGAACTACGTATTGACAACTCATCAGTCAGATGGAACTGAGCAGATATTTTATAGTTGGTGGTAGAACCAAATGTATCATAATCTTCAAAACGTAATGCGCCACCTAATAATAAAGCTTCAGTCACCTGGGCTTCCATATCGACATAAGCGGCGTAGTTTCTTCGGGTTGACACACCGGCATCATTTGGCTTGAATCCAGGAAAACCGTTTGAGCCAATACCAAAGCCTTGAGTAGTCAATGGTCCAGCAGTATAGGAGGCTACATCACCTGCTACTATTTCATATGATTCCTCATGCCATTCTAAACCACCGGCAACGTTAACGTCTTCATATAAACCAGCATCAACTAATTTAACTAAATCAAAGTTAAAGTTTTTCTCCAGCTGAATATACTTTCCAGGGCGAAAATCCCGAGGCGTATTTGGCCCCAAAGAAGCGTTAACAGTATTGTAAATAACATACTGAGATTCACTACGTCCCACTGTGCCACTTAAGTCATATAAAACACCATCAGCAAAACCGTCTTTGAATTCGCCTTTTGTGCCTATTGTCAAAGATGTATCGGTAATATTACCGCCAAAGTTAGGAGTGAAACCTCCAGGAATTGATTGATTAAAAGCGAAACAATTTGCTGCTGTAAGAGAGTCAAGAGCAGTTTGGTTTGGTAGACCATTTGAGCCAATTTCTACAATAGGACAATCCAATTGTTGATCAAAGCCTTCTAATGAACCCACTAATATAGTGGGCGTGGCTGCATTATATGCAGCTTCTTCAGAAGTAATAACATCTTTATCTAAGTCTGCAGGTTGTCTAGTTGCTACACCCTCAACATCACGAATATTACCACCGTAAACGCCACCTCGCGTATTGGGGTTCCGATAATAGAATCCACCACGCACATCACGTTCAGAATAGTTACCAAACATGTAAAACTCTTTATCATTTCCTAAGTCTAGACCAACGTTACCAAAAATAGTGATATCGTCATTGACCTCTGGTGAGCCCCAAATTTGGGCTGGATTAGCCACATCCAAACCTGCAACAGCAAAGGCGGCCGCATCTGGACGTTGTACACTTCTACTTGTAGCGTCGGCATTTTTATATTGAAAACTGACGTTAGCAAATCCGTCTTGTGTCAATGGCATACCAATATTACCAGACACTTCAGTGGAGGCGCCGTCACCTTCATAATACTCACCACGACGAACCGATAACGTACCGCCGTCGGAATCATCTTTCAGAACAAAGTTCATTACGCCAGCAATAGCATCTGAACCATACTGCGCAGCAGCACCGTCACGTAACACTTCAACCTGTTTTATGGCAATGCTTGGGATAACAGATATATCAGGACCCTGTGCCCCATCATTAATACCACCACCTAAAAACGCGATAACAGATGAACGATGGCGTCTTTTACCATTCAACAGAATTAAAGTACTGTCGGCGGGCAATCCACGTAAATTTGCAGGGCGAACCAGGGAAGCAGCATCACTAATCGGGTTCGAATGCACATTTAAAGAAGGCACGGTACCTTTTAAAATTTCTAACATGTCAGTATTACCTGACTTTGATAATTCGTCAGCACCAATGATGTCTATAGGTACAGGTGAGTCAGCAATAGAGCGTGGTGCTGCACGGGACCCGACTACGGCTATTTTTTCGAAACTATTATCATCATCATTTACTTCTTGAGCAAATACAGGTGATACAGATACAACACTAGCGGCTGCAGAAGCAGCTATAATGAAGCGAATGCTTTTACTAAGTTTTGTTTTTGATGTTCTCATGATTTATTCCAGCTTAATATTTTTATAATGCTTAATGGTTAGGGCAATAAAATACAACCCCTGAAAAGTCCATTAAGTGCTTGATGTCCATTAAGTGTTTGTGTGTCCTTTTGACGCCCACAAAAAGTGATCGCAAATAACTTATAAACCTGAAATTAATTAAAAACAAACAAAACACACAAAATAAAAAATATACTTTTTTTGATAGAGGATTTTGGTTTTTGCTTTGTCTATAGGGGATGGGAGAGTGTTAGTTGGAGATTTTACGGTATAAATTGTCAGATCGTATAATGTTACCACTAAGTTTTAAATGTCGAAGAAGACTAAATAACCTTCTCCGACAAACGCAATTAGTTAGCGAAAATTGGTTTCACTTTTACTCCAAAGTTTCATCAATAAAGACTCAACAGAAAGACTGGCGGCTAAGCCTAGTCTTTCTGGTAAACTTTTTTTCATACTATATTTAACAGTGAAAATTTTCTTATTTTGATTGGCTGCTAATATGTAATCGTCAGATGTTTGAATATTATCAACTAAACCCAGCTCCTTAGCTTTAATACCATACCAATATTCACCGGTGGCTACTTTATCAATATCTAACGCTGGTCTTTGGGTTTGCACAAAGTCCTTGAACATATGATGCACATCTTCAAGCTCAGCTTTGAATTTCTCTCGGCCTTGATCGTTGTTTTCGCCAAACATAGTTAAAGTGCGTTTAAATTCACCTGCTGTGTGTTGTTCAAACTCTATATTACTTTTCTTAAGCAACTTGTTGAAGTTAGGTAACTGGGCTATCACACCAATAGAACCGATAATGGCAAACTTTGCTGCCAACACATGATCCGCGACGCAAGCCATCATATAACCACCACTGGCGGCAACTTTATCTACCGAAATAGTGAGTTTGATATTTTTGTCTTTAATTCGTTGTAACTGAGACGCGGCCAAACCATAGCCATGCACTACCCCACCTCCACTTTCAAGTCTCACTAACACTTCGTCATCTGGTTTAGCTACACATAAAATAGCCGTGACTTCTTCCCGCAGATAATCCACCTCATGGGCGTCCATCGAACCAGAAAAATCAACAACAAAGATTTGGCCCTTGCTAGGTTCATTCGCATCTTTATTCTTTTGTTCTTTTTTCTTGGCTTTCAGGGTCTTTTTTTGTTGTTTGTGAAATAATTTAAGTTCGTCTTTACTTAGTAATTCACCTCTTGCAAAGTCAGTTATCGACTCTAACTTATCTGATAAGGAGCTAATTTCAAGATGGCCTTTACCTTGTTTTTGCTTACTAAATAAAGCAATAATACCGCCAAGCGCCAAAAGAATCGCCACTACTATTGTTATCGCTTTAGCAATAAATAATCCGTACTCATATAAAAAATCCAACCGGGTGTACTCCTAAAAAGTATTTTTAGATATATGGGGATAAACTAACAAAAAAAAAGCCAAGTGCTTAACTTGGCTCTGTATTTTCACATGTTAGTTTGATTTTCAACCACTGAGGTATCAGCAACAACTATATTCTCACCACCAGTAACAATGAAGGTTACCGCTTGGCTTTGCATTTCTGTAGTGGTTGCAGCACTAATGCTAGGACTTAAAAATGACGAATGGGCCCCAGAAATAAATCTGACAACGCCACTTCCTTGGCCTGCTGTTGATACTTTAGGTAAGCCCATGATATCGGCTAATGGCTGTCCACCAACTAAAGGTAACGATGTAGTAACTGGATTCACCTGATCAGTCAGCGCAGTGCTGCCATCATCATTGTTTCCTCCACCAACAACCAACTGCACTAATGTTGGAGTGGTACTCGATAATTTAGCGCCACAACTAATAGGATCTGCCGCATCGGTAACCGTTTGCGCAGCGAAAGCAACCAATGTGAAACCAGCATTAATTTCTGCTGCTTGCTCAGCAGTAATTACTTGTTCAAAGTCTAAGTAAGCTGGACCTATGGCCGCTGCAGCAGGTATTCCATTTTGCAATGCAAGGGCCGTTAAAAACTCTACAAACTCAGGTGAGGATGCCACTAAAATTTGACCTTTGATAATTGGACCAAAAAAAGCTGAATCAAGCAAGCCTGCGCTGGTTCCCCCAGTTGGCACATTGATTGTGGCAGTTTGAAATGTATACATATTATCAAACGTGGCTAAATCTCCTGATAAACTTTTATTTGCTAACGCAACAGCACCTGTTCCATAAATGGCACCTAAACTCTGGCCCATAAAATGTACTTTCGAGGTATTTAAGTCGACTAAACCTGTTGAATCATTGATAGCATTAAGCACTAATCTGAAAGCCATAATATCAGCGATACTTTGACGATCATTATCTCGAGTATTTAATAGGATTAAAGAGGTATAGCCGACACTGTCAAAAACATCCTCACCAATTGTTATGATTCGATCACCATGTAATGGGTGATCAATTGCCACAGAAGCATAACCAGCCATAGCTAAAGCCGATGCAATGAACAAAGCGTTCTTTTTCGTTTCACCTAAACCATGTTGAAACACCACTACTGGCCAGCCTCCAGCTGGTTTAGTTTGCGCAGGTACAACATCACCAGATGCGGCAGATATCATGGAAATCACTGATTCGTCAGGAACAGTAAAATATACGCGGACATTTTCGGTACCCGATTCATTATATAAGGTGTTTACATCGTCTGTTTGACGGCCTCGTAAAGCAGGGATGGGATTAAATTTGGTGATATTTCTTGGGTCTGTCATACCCAAGCTGGTTAAATTTAGGTCAAATAAGGTTCCTCCTGATGCTAACTGACACAGTGCGTTATTAGCGCCAACTTGACCTGCTTGAATTAACCCTGTGACTATTTCAGTGCCAAGGGATTGTAAAGTGGCTCCACTAGTACATGCCGCTCTCCACCAGTCGTTAGCAGGATTAGTTGTACTTGAGTAATAAGGTAACTTAACCTCACCCTCGACTATTGTTGAGGCACACAATGGACCTACCTGAGAAAAGGAGGCTGTAGCCGTAGCGTTTGCTGGAGAAGCAGGATCTGAAACAGCAGCAATAAATCCATCACAAGTATTCAGACCCACAGCATTTAATTGCTCTAACAGATCATCTGAAAGTAATGAAGCAGAAATGTTTTCGAATACAGTATCAGGGCCTGTGGTTAATTCGGTAGTAATGGTCGGTAAATACTGTGATGCCACAGCATTGGCTGTGGCTAAATCTGCACCGGTAGCTAAGGTAGCCTAAAATGCTTGGGCATAAGGCGCAATGTTTAACTGTTTGACTGTGTAAAGAGAATCTTCAGTAGATTGCGTAGAAAAATAAGCTGCATAGGAAACATCACCGGTATCTAATCCTGAAGGCTCTAAAACATTCACTAAGGAACTAACCAAACCTTGCAATTGCAGCAGATCATCTGAGCCTAAAGCATTGGTGGTGATATCTTGACGAGCCAGCTCCCAAGTAATAGAGCCTTTTACTGCTCGACCGTCGGTTGATTTTAACTCTTCAGTGACAACTAACATATGACCCTGAGAGGACTTCATTGTATTAAGAGGGATGACACTAATAGCGCCCGTACCTGTTGTATAAGAGGCAACAAAATCGACACCGTAGATCAATTCTTCGCCTAATTCACATGGCACACCAGGTGCACCGATAGACACGGCTAATGCCTGACAAGTTTCCGAAGTACCTTTTAAGGCTTGAGTCGCTTCAAAAATTCTTATAGATGAGCCAGACACCGTCGCAGCTTCAATATCCAAATCATCTGTTAAGGATACTCGAATAGCAAATGGCATATGCGCAGACCAACCGTCCAGCGCACTAAGAGAATGTAGCGGATTGGCAGGGTCAAATTCATCATTACCTTTAGTATTAAGGGTGAAATCAAAAAAATTGCCATTCGGTATCATCAGAAAATCGTTTGGTACATTTATATCAGCAGTAGCCGGATTAAACACGACCCGCACAAACGGCTATTCAAGAACCACTTATTGAATTTCATCAGTTACTGTGACATCTCCAGGTAAATCACCTCCACAAGCTGCTAATCCAAATAGGGTGACAATACCAGTACTTATAAGTGTTTTTTTTATTATCCTGCCTCTATATTATTTAATTTTTTAATCGTATGTATTTGTATTTATGATTATTAATAAATAAATGTTATATAAAAGTATAATTTTTTTTCAATAGCGTGACCAGTTAACATATTAGCAATACTATTGCCTTTATAGTCTATTTGTAAAGCCTCTATAAAATTCCTTTCAAAATATTATCTTACTATTAGCCTAGTACTTTCTTAGGTCAGTACTTCAGTGATACCATTTATATATTGATTTTATTAGATGTTCATTATGCATAACTTCACGCCACAGAAACTTTATCTAGATAAAAAAACAATCTTAATCACAGGTGCCGGAGACGGTATTGGAAAACAAGCGGCGCTGCACTATGCAAAATTCGGGGCTACAGTCATTTTGCTGGGTAAAACCGTTGTAAAGCTTGAAAGTGTTTATGATGAAATAATTACCAATGGGGGTAATGAACCCGCTATTGTGCCTTTAGATTTAAAAGGGGCGACCGCAAAACACTATCGGGATATGGCAGATACTATAAATGACCAATTTGGTTGTTTAGATGGCTTATTACATAACGCCAGTGTTTTGGGACATTTAGGACCGTTTGCACAAATTAGTGAGCAAGATTGGCAAAATGTATTTCAAGTGAATGTAACCAGTCAGTTTTTAATGACTCAAGCATTATTACCTAGCTTGAAAAAAGCACCTCACTCTTCCGTTATATTCACCACATCAAGTGTAGGAGTTCAAGGTAGAGCATACTGGGGACCCTACTCCATTTCTAAATTTGCCACCCAAGGCATGATGCAAGTGCTGGCTGATGAATATGATAACAGCAGCATACGTTTTAATTGTATCAATCCTGGGGCCACAAAAACGACTATGCGAGCCAAAGCGTTTCCAGCAGAAAATGCTGACCATTTAAAAACACCTGAACAAATAATGCCGTTGTATTTGTACTTAATGGACAATGAAAAAAGTACAGAGAATGGTCAGACGATTGATGCACAACCCAAATAGCCCAATTTAGTGGGTTTATCTGGTAGTCGTTTAAATAGCCACTGACTGTTATAAAAAACCGGACATTAACAGTCCGGTTTTTTATAACAGTTTGTTGGTACTTTACCCTTGATCCATTTTCGCCCAAGTATCTCTAAGCCCTACTGCACGATTGAAAACTAACTTATCGTCTTGGCTATCTTTATCTTTGCAAAAGTAACCTGTTCTTTCAAACTGGATTGGAGCACTGTGCTTTGCGCTAACAAGGCTAGGTTCTACTATTCCCTGTTTAACCACTAAGGACTCTTCATTAATACACTCTAAAAAGTCTTCTTCTGCAGCTGGATTGGGTACTTTAAAAAGTCTGTCATACAAACGTATTTCGGCTGGCACACCATGTGAAGCAGATACCCAATGAATAACACCTTTGACTTTACGTCCATCAGAGGGATCTTTACCTAAGGTATCTTTATCGTAGCTGCAATAAACAGTGATGATATTTCCCTGTTCGTCTTTTTCAACACGTTCTGCTTTGATTACATAAGCATTTCTTAAACGCACTTCTTTGCCTAATACTAAGCGTTTAAACTTCTTATTAGCTTCTTCTCTAAAGTCATCCGCTTCGATAAAGATTTCTTTGCTGAAAGGCACACTTCTGGTGCCCATTGATTCGTCAGCTGGATGATTGGGTGAAGTTAAATTTTCGACATCATCTGCAGTATAATTTTCAATGACCAGTTTAAGCGGTTCAAGCACCGCCATCGCTCTGGACGCATCAGCATTTAATTCTTCTCTTAGACAAGCTTCAAGCATGGACATTTCAACCATATTGTCCATTTTGGTGACACCAATACGTTTACAAAACTCGCGTATAGAGGCGGATGTATAACCTCTTCTGCGTAGACCTGCAACGGTTGGCATCCGTGGGTCGTCCCAACCATTCACTCGATTCTCTTCGACCAATTGAATTAATTTACGTTTGCTCAATACCGTGTATTCAAGATTCAGCCTTGAAAATTCGTATTGATGAGGTGTGGTATCAATGCTGATATTGCTGAGTACCCAATCATATAATCGTCTATTGTCTTGAAACTCCAGAGTACATAAAGAATGGGTAATGCCTTCAATCGCATCAGAAATACAATGGGTAAAATCGTACATTGGATAAATGCACCACTTATCACCCGTTTGGTGATGATGGGCAAAACGGACTCTGTACAAAGCAGGGTCCCGCATACACATGAAAGATGAACTCATATCAATTTTAGCCCTAAGAAGACACTCACCTTCTTTAAACTTACCATCACGCATCTTTTCAAATAATGCTAAGTTTTCACTAACCGTGGTATCTCTATAGGGACTATTTTTGCCTGACTCTTTTAAGGTACCCCGTAACTCACGCATCTGTTCTTGGCTTGAAAAATCTACGTAAGCCAAGCCTTTGTTAATTAATTCAACTGCAAATATATATAATTGATCAAAATAATTAGACGAATAGCGTACATCGCCATCCCAGGTAAAACCTAACCAAGACACGTCTTTTTGAATAGCGTTGACGTAATCTATATCCTCTTTTTCAGGGTTAGTATCGTCAAACCTCAGCTTACATTGACCTTGATAATCTTGGGCAATACCAAAATTAAGACAAATAGATTTTGCATGGCCAATATGAAGATAACCATTTGGCTCTGGTGGAAACCGAGTCTGGATTTTTGTATGAAGACCTTCGTTAATATCTTTATCTATGATTTGACGAATAAAATTGGTCGGACGACTGTCAGTCTCGGCCATTAATGCACCCTCTTGGTAAAAAATACGAATAATTAACTGGATATTATACCAGTATCAATTATCAAGATAAGGGTTTTTACTGGTGTCTTAGCTATTTTATGCAGCGCTAAGCTAATTAATTACCGAGTCCGCAATAAATGTTGCTAAAAAGTCGTTGTTAAATCACAAAAAAACAATCTAAGATACTGGCAAATATAGAATTTGTTGGTGATTTTCATTATGGTTAAGAATTTGGTATGCATTAATTATGAGAGATAAAGCCACATCGTTTGATATCGCGCATCGTGCGGGTGTATCCCAATCTACCGTATCCAGAGCACTGCGCAACAGTCCGTTAGTGAACAAAGAAACTCGCGACAAAATTCAAGCTATTGCCTCTGAACTTAACTACAAAGTAGATAAAAACGCCAGTAACTTGCGTCGTCAACACAGTTTGACACTTGCACTGTTATTATTTGAAGATCCCACGTCTGATGATTCACTCATCAACCCATTCTTTCTATCTATGTTAGGCAGCATTACCAAAGCAAGCACTAAAGCGGGTTATGATTTATTAGTTTCTTTTCAAAATTTAAGTGATGACTGGCAATCTGAGTTTGAAGACTCGAACAAAGCAGATGGTCTTATTTTATTAGGCTATGGTGACTATACAGACTACCGAGATAAACTCTCTAAATTGGAAGAGCAAGGCACCCACTTTGTTAGATGGGGCGCACACGATGCCGATCATCCGGGCGTATCTATCGGCTGTGACAATGTTCAAGGTGGCTTTGATGTGACTCAACATATGCTTAAAATGCAGCGCCAAAAATTTGCCTTTATTGGGGAAGCTGGCAGCCAAGCACCTGAATTTGAGGAGCGTTATTTAGGCCACTGCCAAGCTTTGAAAGAAGCAGGAATAGTTGTTGATAACTCCATGCAATTTGATGCTATTTCTACTGAGCAATCAGGTTATCAAGGGGTACAAAAATTAATTGATTCAGGCAACAGCTTTGATGCTTTATTTTGTGCCAGTGACCTTATTGCACTAGGAGCGTTGCGTTGTTTACGAGAAAAAAGACTGCATATCCCAGAAGACGTAGCCATTGCCGGTTTCGATAACATTCCTATTTCCAGTTTTGCAAATCCCGCTTTAACCACGGTACATCAAGATACTAAATTAGCGGGTGAGATTTTAGTAGATAGTTTGCTGAAATTAATAAGCGGTCAAGAAGTGTCTCATTTTCTTATGCCGGTTGATTTAGTGGTACGCCAATCCTGTGGCGCACAAATCTAAGCAACTCATATTGGACTTGTTCAACATATAATAGTTATGTCTAAGTAGGTTTATTTGTTTAGCATCAGCCGTTGCAACTCATCCAGCAATAATGGGTTTGATATGGGTCCTTGTCGCAACCAGACCTGCACACCATGAGCTACAACATTTGTTTTTAACTCAAGATGTGACTCAGTAATGCTGACCTTGTCATCGTTGATTTGACTTACCCAACTACCCGATTGCATATACTTTTGAATCAAAAATTCAGCTTCTTGATCACCTTTATTCAACAACACTAAGGCTGTTTGAGATTTACCATCTTTAACTAAAACTCGGTAGAACGCGGCTTTGTTAACGTGTAACTCAACATTAACTTGTAAACCATTTTGTAAAGCGGCTATATTTTTACGGATATTAGCAATCTTAGTCAATGCTTGATGGATTTTGTGAGTCTTTGCCTCTTCGATGTTGCTTTGTCCAAAGTAATTTCTATTACCTTGATGCTCGGCCTTACCCCGCATGAAGCCAATTTCCGAACCTTGGTATACAACAGGAATACCACGACTGGTAAATAACCAATTATTAGCATCGATAAAACCATGATCAGAGGCATTCATTCTCGGCATATCATGGTTGTCATAAAAAGTAGTTAATTCATAAGGATTAGCGTAGGGTCCGTGTGTCAAATGCAGGTATTCTTGAAGATCTGCATAATCACTTTGTGGATTTTCAAACGTTGCGACTATGGCTTGTTTACCCACAAAGTCCAATACACTTATGCCGCCGTTTTTAAGCAAGGTATGTTGTGCTAGAAAATTTGCGTTGTAATCAAAACTCTCACCAAACATAAAAAAATCGGGATGTTCTGCACGAATTTTGTCTGCCATGAGTTTCCAAAATTCATGTGGCACATGCTTAATGGTATCGATTCGAAACGCATCAGCTCCCTGTTCTATCCAGTATAAATAAGACTCCATTAAATACTGTTGCAGCTTTTCATTACGATCATCCAAGTTGGATAATTCCATGATATCTGGAGTGTGCCTGAAGAATTCATGCAAAGGATTATTTGAGTCCAACTCTTCAGGTTTAAGGTTTTGATGATCTGCTACCAATTTACCTTCAATATCATAGAGCTCACCAAATTTGGGCTGATCGACAGGCATACTAAAAGAGGGTGAACCATGATTTGCCACAATATCAAACACTGACTTTAAACCAAATTGCTGGCGCATTTGTTGAGTATATTCTTTATAGCCAAGATTATTAGAAGGATAATGTTCGTCAATCTGATAAAAGTTGTTTGCCCAATAACCATGATAGCCAGTTTTACCGCCATCTTTGAATGCACCGCCAAAATCTATGGGCTCACCACCTGAAAATGCCTGATCGGGATTGTCTAAAATAGGTGTTAACCACACAGCTGTAAAACCCATGTCGCTAATGTATTGAGCGTTGTTTAAAACACCTTTCAAATCACCACCTAAATATCCCACATTGGCGGTTTCTCCGTTTTCACCAACGAGAGGTAAGTCGAACGTGGGCCAAGCACCACCCTGCTTTATTTGATTATTACTTGGGTCACCATCGACAAAGCGGTCTGTCATCACAAAATATATCGCTTCTTTGACAAATGGTTGTGCCGTCCCGTAAAACTCTTGCACAGGTTTGGCGATTATTATAGTGGATGTGTTGTCTTTGGATGTAACCTGAGAGTCGCAGGCCATAATGAGTAAACATGAGGACAAGGTAAGACCTAACGCTTTTTTATTTACATTCAACAAGGCTTAACTCCTATTCAGGGATTTTGACACGCAGGGTCATGATGCCCGCAATTAACATACTGCAACCGCCTACCACTAGGGCATAAACAGGTTGATTATCAAACACTTTAGTAATTAAAAATCCTAAAATACTGGCGGCTAAGATTTGTGGGATAACAATAAAAAAGTTAAATATCCCCATATAAACCCCCATCTTTTTGGCAGGCAGAACGTTAGATAAAATGGCATATGGTACTGACAATATCGAAGCCCAAGCAAATCCAACTCCTACCATAGACAACACTAACCAAGCGGGATCTTTGATAAAGATAAAGGATATAAAACCGATACCACCTAAGGTCAAATTTAACAGATGAGCAAATTGTAGGTTAGAAAAACGCACTACCATTGGAATAATAATGGCAGCAAAAATGGATACGCCATTATAAGTAGCCATTAAAATAGAAACCCAATCAGCGCCTTCATTATAGATGGCTGAGGTGACATCTTTAGTTGAATAATGAAAAGAAGTCACTGCAGAGTTGGTATAAATCCACATTGCAAACAAAGGAAACCAAGAGAAAAACTGAACCACTGCCAGCTGACGCATCGCTTGGGGCATACTAAACAAGTCATTCATGACTTCAGAAAAACCATTGCTTGTGCGGTCTTTTTTACGCAAGTAACCTGCAATTAATTGACATACACCAAATGCCGCTAAGCCCCCAGCCATGATATATAAATTCTTATCTAGGCTTTCTATATTACCGGCAATTAGCAAATACAACAGCACCCCAATAGCGGAATAAATGATCCCGCCCTTAAAATACTGCTGACTAGAACGAACAACTTGTGGCTCAGCAAAGATACCATCTTCTGCCGATTGTGCTTCTTCGTAAGCTGCCAGTTGTTCGGGTGTGTACTCTTTAGTGGATAATACGGTCCACAGTACAGCGATCATAAATATGCTGCCACCTGCATAAAACGAAAACTTCACAGAGTCTGGGATCACTCCAGCAGCAGCAACATTACTAATATCAAACCAATTAGTCATCATCCAAGGCAACGCAGATGCCACCACGGCACCAACACCTATAAAGAAGGTTTGCATGGCATAGCCCATAGCACGCTGTTTTTTGGGCAACATGTCACCCACAAATGCTCTAAAGGGCTCCATAGATACATTAATCGAGGCATCCATGATCCATAACATGCCAGCCGCTAACCAAAGTGTGGGTGAGTTGGGCATAATAAATAAAGACAGACTTGCAGCGATAGCACCCCATAAAAAGTAGGGCCGTCTTCTACCTAAGCGATTCCAAGTGTTATCACTCATATAACCAATGATAGGTTGTACAATTAGTCCGGTTATAGGTGCTGCCACCCAAAGAATGGCGAGGTTGCTATAATCGGCACCTAAGGCTTCGAATATTCGACTAACGTTAGAGTTTTGTAAGGCAAAGCCAAATTGGATCCCTAAAAATCCAAAACACATATTCCAAATTTGCCAAAAATTTAACTGGGGTTTTGTTTTTTGCATCAAGTAATCTCTAATACACCGGTGAAATCTTGTAGAATTACACAACATTCACAGCTGTTAATAAAAAGTAAACTGTAAGATTAGAGAGTACCCTGAGTCTAGGTAAATCAACAACTTAATGCATACGTATTCACACTATGCTAGAACGCCTGCATGGTTAATCAATGGAAATGGCGTTGCGGTGAGTAACCGTTCTCGCAACCAATCGGGTATTGGAGTTTTTTGATAGGTTTGGGTATCAACCATCACATAAGTCACCGTACTTTTAGCAATCTGTATTTGTGACGTAAAGTCGGTGATCAATACCTCAAAGCCATAAGAGGTATTGCCCACCTTTTTGTTTTTACCTCGAGCGCCAGAACATCATCAAACTTAGCAGACGACTCCCAATCGATATGCAAACTGACCACCTGGCTGTCTAATCCTTTATTAAGTAGCACTTGAAAACCACCCAGTGCCGCTCTGAAATATTCCGTCATAGCGATATCAATATAATCAGCATATCGAGCGTTAAATACAACCTGTTGGGCATCACATTCTCCATATCGGACTCTAAGTAAGATAGTGAACTGTTCTTTAACTAGGGATGTATTCAACTGCGTCGTGTTCTGGGTATTCTTCTGCGTAATCATTTGCATTATGCTCCTTAATGTAACCGGGATTTATCTTCTTGTTCCAATGGCTCATCGACTTGCCATTCATCACCAATGTCTAGGTCATCTACCGCGCTATTTTCTTCCCAATCATAGCGTTTCACCACTGGTTTAGGGTCACTATCTCGCCATATGAAGGCTGCAATTACACCTGTTAAAGCACCAAAAAAATGATACTCAAAAGAAATACCTTCTTCCCTAGGAAAAATAGTCATTGTCATACCACCGTACAATAAAAAAGCTATCATCATAATAGCAACCGAACTTTTATCCCGGCGAAAGATACTGGCAACAAACAAAAAGAAAAACAATCCATGCGTGAGACCACTCGCGCCGATATGAGTAGCTTGGCGAGCAAACAACCAGACCCCCACTCCAGATAACACCCAAACTAAACTTAATACTTTCCACCATGATTTTGGATAACCATAATACAAAACGCTTGCCAAAATGAGGATCGCAAAAGTATTATTAAAAAGGTGTTCCAAAGAGCCATGGACTAAAGGCGCAGTGAGGATCCCCAACATTCCTGCTGCTTCAAGTGGTACCAGCCCCATAAAAGACAAATTCCAGCCAAACAAAATCTCAGATGACTTTAAACACCACAGCAAAGTAATGGCTAAAAATGAATAGAGGATACTTTGGGACAATCTTTTATTTTGTTTCATGCTTAATAATATTGGGCAGAGTTTTCGATTTTAAAGAGGCGTAGATAACCCAAGTGCTAATCTACCAATCTTAAGCGGCTACAGAGCCTATCAATGAGAAAGTTAGTAACTCGTTTGAAGCGGTCTATTGTGGTTTGTCGTTGACTAGTCAATTAAATTGTATTCAACCATTGCAAGCGTAACAAAGACCTACGATTATTTAGGCAATAATTCCCAGCTATACTGTAAATGTTTAATTCAAAGTACTGAGTAGCTTTATAAATAAAACAGAGGCATGTTATCCCTCTGTTTTATTTTGCTAATATTAGTGCTTAGCTTTTACCTCAGTGGTGGCAGCAACCTTTACGGGATCAAATTCGTCAAACCATTTACGCAGCATCAGATTAGTACGCATGTAGTTAGATGGTATCGATCCAGTACCATGATATTCATTACGCATAGGTATTAGGCGTGTGGGTATACCGAGGATCTTTAAAGCTGCAAAATAGCTTTCTGCTTCTCCAATAGGCGTACGCAAGTCTTTATCGCCGGTCATTAGCAAGGTGGGGGTTTTCACCTTACCCACATGCATCAGAGTCGAGTGGTCAAGCCATGGTTTAGGGTCTTCCCAATACGGTGCAGGAAAAAAGTTATAAAGCCATCCAACTACATCGGTAGTGCCCGACATGCCAATCCAATTAGTAACAGGACATAAAGCTGCAGCGGCTTTAAAACGGTCGGTTTGACCAATAATCCAAGTGGTGAGTATTCCCCCACCTGAACAACCAGCCACAAACATGCGGTCAGAGTCAGCATACCCATCGGCAATAACCTTATCTACGCCAGCCATAAGGTCTGCATAATCAACGGGGCCTGGGTAACGATGCCGAATGGCATTGGCAAAATCGCTTCCATAACCAGTAGAGCCTCTGGGATTGGTGTAAAGAACGACATAACCACGGGCGGCAAACTCCTGAAAGGTAAAATTAAAGCCACTATTATACATTGCGTGAGGGCCTCCATGTATTTGTAACAACAGAGGGTATTTTTTGTTTGAATCATAATTTGGCGGTAGTACCACCCAGCCTTGAACACGCGCACTCTCGCCAGTCTCAGCTGTAGCGTCGTACCAAATTTCTTTTACTTCACCAAGAGTTTTCCCATACAAAACATCAGAGTTAACATCGGTCAATCGACTAATATCATTTTTACCTTTAATGTTGGTAACTGCAATTTCACTTGGTTTATCAGATGTACTGATGGAAACCGCAGCACGTCCATTCTTAGCAACATTGAAAAGCGTCACTACTTGCGCACCGCTGGTGATGTCGCGTATCCGTCCACGCAAATCTACTGCGTGTATGTTGCGCGAACCTCGTGCAGAGACAGTAAAAACAATCTCTCGTCCACTATCTAGCCACTCAATAGATGAGGGGCCATCATCCAGATCATTGGTCAAGGCCTTGATATTGCTGCCATCATTTGTCATTACAAATAAATCTGGTACTGGATACGAAGTATTATGTTCGGGATAACCTGTATAGGCTATTTGTTTGCCGTCGGGTGAAAAATCAGGCTGTCCATAATTACCCTGTCCGCTAGTTAATTGAGTAATAGTTCCATCTGCTACCGACACCAAGTTAATGTGGCTCTCAGACCACGCCTCAGGAGTCTGAGCTCGGGTCAAACCATCAAAGGCAATTACTTTTCCATCTGGAGACCAAGAGAGTGCAGGCGCTGATGCAATAGAACCAAGTCCCCGACGTCCAACGTTCCAATCACCGCTGGTCAATTGTCGTGGAGTACCGCCCATAGCCGGAACCACAAATATGTGGTCATAACCATTGTTAGTATAACCCACTCGGTCTTGACGATAATGTAATGTATCTATAACAGGCGGATCCTCGGTCCCATTTTGCGCCTTGAGGTCGCTCTGGTAGAGTTACTGTCCATGTTGATTTTATGGGCACTCTAGCCACAAAAGCAATTTGCTTACCATCCGGTGACCAAGCCATACTGCGCGGACTATGCGCAAACGAAGTAACTTGAAGTGTGGCACTTTCAGCATCGATAAAGCGCACAAAGATTTGCCCTTTTTCGTTATTGTCAGAAGCGACATAGGCAATACGCTTTCCATCAGGAGCCCATAATGCGTTTTGTCCAAGCATCATAGGACGATTACGACTACCATTAAAACTCATCAGCCAAAGAGTGGATGTGAATTTGTCATTCATCTTATCGATGTGACTTCTAGAGTACAGAATCTGAGAACCATCAGGTGATATTTGTCCATTACCGACTCGTTCAAAATCTAAATAATCTTTCAATTGAATAAAATTTTTATCGCTATTGTCTTTGGCAAAAGATGCCGCACAAAAACCCACGCTAGCTGAAAAAATTGTTGCCATTGCAATTAATATTTTTAGTTTCATTATTTGAACTCCATATGAATTTATATATAAGCCATGTCGTATTGTTTCAACTCTAAAGTTAAGCTGCTAGTGTTTGGTCAGATGTTTATTAAGGTGATGAGTCGGCTATCAATAATTTTATACGTCCGGTCCCATACTGAGCTTGAAAACCGTAGCTGCAAAAATTAATGAAACGACTTCAACTGCAGTAATTCATTAGAAGTGGTTCTGGCTGTGATCGCTTCATCATGATGTAAACTACTATCAACTATTCTTTAAAACCGTTCAACCAAAAAATATTGCGAGTCAAAAAAGAGATTATTATAAATCAATGCCAATATTTATTTGATACTATTTTATGGTTAATTAGTGAATCTAAAGATCAGATTTAGACTAAGAAATTGATGTGTCTCTAGGCTATAACTTGCAAAGTTCGCTACTATCATGAAGGTACTGGTACTGAGCCTCTGAATAGGATTAAACAAATTTGAGGTCGTCCGGTGTATCTACATCCAAAGCAGCTTCTGGCATAGTTAAACCAATAACCTGTTGAGAGTATTGTTGAAGCATTGTCTTAGCGCCTTTATCACCTTTTAATTGGCTTAACTGAGAAAAGTATTGTGTGGGAAATATTGTAGGGGCCCCAACTACACCTGCGTATTTAGCAGCAATAATATGTTGTGGATATTTGTTTAATTTTTGAAGCATTTTTATTACCAGATTCTGAGTTAGTGCAACCTGATCGGCCAACGCTATCAATACATGAGTGGTGTCGATGGCAGTTAAATGCATACTTTCAGCCAACGTATGGCCCATGCCGAGTTGCCAACTACTCGCCACATACCTAGTAATGTTGTTCGGAAGGACCTCATTTATCAATTCAGCATTGGCACCTAACATTACATAACCATTGGTGATACCTGTTAACCATTTTTCACCCTGACGATATTGTGAAAGGCAATGACAAATCATGGGCTGCCCATGAATATCTGTTAGCTGTTTTATTCCACCAAAACGTTTACTTTGACCAGCGGCCAATAATATCAGCTCAGTTTTCACTGATTTAATACGCCACTGATAGATAAACCGTCGGCTTGTTCTAAAACAGCATGAACTTCGGCTAGCATTGACAAAGCGATAGATTCAGGCAATTCGCCGCCTAATCGCAAACCTACTGGGTTTGCCAAAGGTTTAGACAAATCGTTTCTAGTTAACTTTGCAATATCTAACACCCTGTCAGTGCGATGAGTAGGCCCCAGTAATCCGACATATTTAGCACTACTGGTTTGTACTAATTTTAATGCTGCAGCATCAAGTTTTATATTATGTGTTAGTACTAATGCAGCATCTATTTGACTAAGCCAGGTCGTATCATAAAGTTCATCTATTGACTGACGAATAATCTGGCTGGCTTTTGTGAAAAATTCGGCCTTGGCGTAACCTACTCGAGGATCAATAAGTAACACCTGCCATCCCAAATCGGCCGCAATAGACACGACGGGTTTTGCATCTACCCCTGCTCCAAAAACAGCCAGTAATGGCGCAGGACTGAGTAGTTGCACAAAAACATCTGCGGACCCAGTTAACTGTGCACTAAAAGCAGACTTTTGAGACTTGTCCTCTCTTGGAATGACTTTGTTGAGTGGAAAACCCTCATCAATTTGTTGATGATATTCAGCCTCACTTCTTTGTTCTAAACAACGATTAAGCTCATCAAGCTTAAGATAATCATTATCTGCGTGAACCGGCTGCAACAAAATTCTCACCATGCCGCCGCAACCAATACCCAGTTGCCAAGCAAGATCTTCTTCTTCGCGCATATCGTATTCGATAATACGATTTTGATGATTGTCCCAACAACGCCTAGCCTGGCGCATTATATCTGACTCTAAACAACCACCGCTTAACAAACCAAAATACTGTCCCATGTCATTGATCAGCATCATAGCCCCTGCCTTGCGGTAAGACGAGCCGTCGGTTTGTATGATAGTGGCCAATACCCACAAATGTGTATTTCTATTCTCAGACCAATGACTGAGTAACTGACTTATTCTATTTGCCATCTAGGCCTATACCGCCATATTTTTATCGAAGGGGACTTTAGGTTTGCGCAAATCAATCACTAATGTCTCTGAAATTTTATCATGAATGGCTTGACGATTAGGGTCCCAAAAAACCTGAAGAAACCCCATAAGTCCAGTAGCTAAACCTGCTGCGTAACCACCATAACGGCCAAAACTTTCCCACAAATTTAAAGCAGTGTTGTCGAGTTTAATCACTTGCATACCAAGTAATTTTTTTCCTGGTGTTTGGCCCTTCCACCATGCAGTAAAAACACTGAAATAAAACGCTGCCCAACCTAAGCCAAGGCCGAGTTCTTCAATTAAGTTTTCTAATCTCTCAATAAGTCCTGTGGACTTGTAAGGTGGTTTTTGAATATTTGTGTCGTTTTTGATTGGCAAGGTAATCACCTGCTCAGTTGATTTTAGCTCAGCTACCTTTAACTCAAGACTGTTTTTTGATGTTTGTTGTAGGTGGCGAGTCAATTCTGTTTGCTGTGAAGTACTCAGGCTTTCAGACACTGAGCCTATATACTCTCTTAATATATCATTTATGGTATCTGTATCTAAACCAATATCAACCACATCCAGAATAAGTTCATTACCTAACGTTTGGAAACAATCATAAATAGGTTCGCATTCTTTTTTAGCAACTCGCTGTTTCATAGCCTTAGTATTTACCAAATATTTGGCTGTCAAAGTGATTAATTCAATTCCCCACACATCATCATTAATTTTTGTTGAAGGTTCAGGCGACTCAAATCTTGCTAATTCATTATCACTACTATCTTTATCATTTCCATTAATTGCATCAACAATGCCCATTGCGACGACAAATAACAATAATGCTACCAACAGACGCAAAAGAATTCGTGCGGCATTAAAACGTTTTTTAGTTTTTAAGCGATTGCCCGCCCTAAAAAAAGTCCAAGCAGCTATCCCAGCCAATACTAAGCTGCTGATTTGTGTCAATAAAGATATTAAGAACAAATCTATTATTAAGCCAAAACCACGGCGAAAAGGGCCTGCCAAAGGTGTACCTAACAAATCATCAGCCACAAAAAATGCATATGGAGTGACAATTTGTCGGGTTTCTTTATGAGTTAAACACACATTTTCAGACTCAGAGCCCGCATCAACATCTAATGAACTATCTGTTTGGTTAGTATTTAAGTCTGAATGCTGTTGCATAAACGCTTCTTTTATCCGCTTCTCTTGGTTAGGCTTTTTATCCCCTCTCCTATTCCATCTAACGTGAGTGGGAACATTCTGTCGGTCATTATTTCTTTCATTATGCTCACTGAAGCATAATAATTCCAATACTGACTCAACTGTGGGTTTAGCCATATTGCATGTTCAAAATGATGCAGTAAACGTTGCATCCAGACCGATCCAGCTTCTTCATTCCAGTGCTCTACGCTTCCACCTGGGTAGGTTATTTCGTAAGGTCCCATAGTCGCATCACCGACAAATATAAGTTTATAATCCGCGCCATACTTGTGAATAACATTCGCAATAGGTATAACTTCTCTATCACGTCTTTTGTTATCCTTCCAGACACCTTCGTAAACACAATTATGAAAATAAAAGTATTCAAGATGCTTAAATTCAGTGTGCACCGCTGAAAATAACTCTTCGCATTCTTTAATATGTGCATCCATCGAGCCACCCACGTCAAAAAACATCAACACTTTAACCGCGTTGTGACGCTCTTTCACCATATGAATGTCCAGAAACCCAGCATTTTTAGCGGTAGCACCGATAGTTGTAGGTATATCTAGCTCTTCGGTCGCGCCGGTCCGCGCAAACTTTCGTAGTTTACGCAGCGCAACCTTGATATTACGGGTACCCAACTCAACATCGCCAGCAAGATTTTTAAATTCTCGCTTATCCCACACCTTAGCGGCCGAGAAATTACGATTGCCTTGTTGACCGATACGCACGCCTTCTGGATTATACCCATTAGCTCCAAACGGAGATGTACCACCAGTACCAATCCATTTATTACCACCTTGATGACGTTTTTCTTGCTCCGCCAAACGTTCTTTTAGAGTTTTCATCAACTCTTCAAGGCCACCCAAAGCTTGAATCTGCGCTTTTTCTTCTTCACTGAAATGCCGTTCTAAGGCATTTTTCAACCATTCATCTGGGATGTCTTTACCAAACAAGTCAATGCTTTGCACCCCTTCAAAATAGTCAGCAAAAGCACGGTCAAACTTATCAAACTGGCTTTCATCTTTCACCATAATCATTTTTGATAAAAAATAAAAATCGTCAATACTGGCAAATATTACGCCTTTCTCTAACGCATTAAGCAAGTCCAAAAGCTCTCTTAGACTCACTGATAGCCGGTACTCTCTGAGTTTAAAAAAGAAATTAATTAACATTAACGACGCGCCATAAAGACCAGTTTTTCGAATAGGTGAATATCTTGTTCATTCTTAAGTAAAGCACCATAAAGTGGTGGAATACTTTGTTTGCCATCCTTATTCTGTAACGCTTCGGCTGGAATGTCTTCTGCTACCAATAACTTCAACCAATCTAACAATTCTGAAGTAGATGGCTTCTTACGAAGGCCAGGTACATCTCGCAAATCAAAAAATGATTGTAAGGCTTGGTTAAGTAATATTTTCTTTATATCTGGAAAATGCACATCTACAATTTTACGCATCTCTTCAGCATCTGGGAACTGAATGTAATGGAAGAAACAACGACGTAAAAACGCGTCAGGTAATTCTTTTTCATTATTCGATGTAATAATCACAATCGGACGTTGTTTGGCTTTAACTAATTGTTGGGTTTCATAAACAAAAAACTCCATTTTATCAAGTTCTAACAGTAAATCGTTTGGAAACTCGATATCCGCTTTGTCTATTTCATCAATTAATAATATGGTGCGCTTTTCTGCATCAAAAGCCTGCCATAATTTCCCCTTCACAATATAGTTGCCAATATCATGCACTTTCTCATCACCTAACTGCGAGTCACGTAACCGCGAAACTGCGTCATATTCATATAATCCTTGTTGGGCTTTGGTCGTTGATTTGATGTGCCATTGAATTAAATTAGCATCTAAACTTTTTGCTAACTCTTCTGCCAACATAGTTTTACCCGTACCTGGTTCACCTTTTATCAACAACGGTTTTTCTAGTGTGATAGCTGCGTTGACAGCAAGTTGTAACTCACGACTAGCAATATATTTTTCTGTTCCATTAAACGCCATGTAAAACCTCAAACCTTATTAACAATTGATTAACCATAAGATATATCGAAAAAGCCCTTTAAATGAAGCCCCCTACCCTTATCTCTAAGTATGAATACCTTTATGATAAAACAGTTTTACGAGCTATACGTATCAATAATATTTATAGGGCCTATTGTTGTTTCACATATATAAGAAAAACAGGCTCTATCAATAACTAAACTGAGGTGTAACAATCGGAGTTATACTGTAAAAAATATAATATTAAGCAAGGAAATAACTATGCAAGTATACGACGACCATTCACTCGCCATTGGTAAAACACCTTTGGTCAAACTAAATCGCGTGACAGGTGGCAATGTTTACGCAAAAATTGAATCAAGAAACCCAAGTTTCAGTATTAAATGCCGTATCGGCGCAAATATGATTTGGGACGCAGAACAAAAAGGACTGCTTAAACCAGGTAATGAAATTGTTGAGGCAACTAGCGGCAATACTGGTATAGCTCTTGCTTTTGTTGCAGCATCAAGAGGTTATAAAATCACGTTAACCATGCCTAGTTCGATGAGTTTAGAACGTCGTAAATTACTTAAAGCCATGGGTGCAAACTTAGTCTTGACTGAAGCTCCAAAAGGTATGAAGGGTGCCATTGCTGCTGCCAATGAGATTGTGGCTTCTGATCCATCTAAATATATCCCCATGCATCAGTTTGAAAATCCAGCTAATCCTGAAATACATGAAAAAACCACGGGTCCTGAAATCTGGAATGACACAGACGGAAAAATTGACATTTTCGTTGCAGGTGTTGGTACAGGCGGAACACTTACAGGTGTTAGCCGGTATATAAAAAACACCCAAGGTAAGGCGATTACCACAGTAGCCGTTGAACCAACTGATTCCCCCGTTATTACGCAAGCTAAAGCAGGTGAAGCACTTACCCCTGGGCCACACAAGATTCAAGGCATAGGTGCTGGCTTTATTCCTGGCAACTTAGACTTAGACATGGTCGATGCTGTTGAACAAGTAAGTAATGAAGATTGTATGGCAATGACTCATCGCTTAATGAAAGAAGAAGGTATTCTAGCGGGTATTTCTTCTGGTGCTGCCGTCGTAGCGGCCAAACGCTGGGCAGAGAAGCCTGAGAATGCTAACAAAATCATAGTGGTCATTTTAGCCAGTGCATCAGAGCGTTATCTTAGTAGTCCTTTGTTTGCAAATGAATTCTCTGATTCAGAAAACATTCAGTAATTTTTTAAAAATGTAGTTTACATAAACAGTGTTTATTTTTACTTCGATTAAAGAGGGAGGCTGTTGCCTCCCTCTTCTTTGATGAATCAAAAAAAACAAGTTAAAATAAAATTATGAGAGCAGGCTCAATTATCAAAGTGGAATGTACCATGCTAAAAAATATCATTTTTATTCTGATTTTTTCAGTTCTACTCGTTGCGTGTGACAAAGCGCCGCCTAAACAAGGTGGTGGTAAATTTGGTATGTTAGACAGAGGTAACCCAGAGTTTGCTGCAATAGAGTTCTTTGACCATATTTATCACAGCAAGGGTATTGATGATGCTATTGAGTTAAGCACGCCTAAAATGGAACGTTTATTACGCTCTTACCATACCAATAAAGGGGTCCAAAAGCATGTGTTGAACATGCGTTTTGATAAGGTAAGTATCCAACCTAAATCACGCAGCGCAGGTAGAAATGAATTTGCAAAAGAAGCCCAAATCTCATTATTTTTTGAGGGTGAGTTAGATGGCAACGTTTTAAAAGATATGCGTTTAATCGATCTGGTAAGAGTAGGTAAGGACTGGAAGGTAGATGAGGTCAGTTTGAACTAACCTATAACTAATCTAGAATCCTACTGCTACGTCTTCTCTTCTGATGTCTGCCCCATCAATTAGTACTCCGTCGTTTATTTGAATACAGTGCAGCACGCTGTTTAAATCTCTAATTTGAACCTTGTGGCCTATTTTCTCAAGCATTGGCTTTAATCCCTCAATCTGAATGTCTTTTACTGGTGCTTTATAATCATTCCTATTGGTTACTTTAGGTAAGTTGATGGCTTGTTGGATGTCTAACCCCCAATCAAATACACCCATAATAGTTTGCGCTACTCGCACTACGAGTGCCGTTTTTTAAGCTCAACAGGTTCAGAACTGATTCATTTAATCCATCAACCATGACCCAGGAGCCAAAAGCAAATTCAACACTGGTGGTCATAGAGACTGCATTACCCTCTTTATCAACAATACTAAAATGGCTGCTGTTGGGATGAACAAAGATTTTACCACTTGAAAAATCAGTTAAAACTGAAGCTAACTTATCCAATAAAAATTAGTTATCATAACAATATTAACAATTTATAAATATCATATGTTCAATTTACCTGTTCAAGCAAAATACAGTTTAGCTCCATTATTGGTAGTCATCGTTAGTATTGTTATGGCCTTAACCGAGCCGATGAGCAGTCATTTGTTCGCTTACGACAGATGTCAGCTTAATAATTTTCAGTGGTGGCGTCTCATAACAGGGCATTTCCTGCACACCAACACCCCCCATTTATTATTAAACACCGCTGGATTAGCATTGTTATGGGCCTTGCATGGTCATTACTACAAAATGCCACGTTATTTAATTCAATTCTTGGTGTTATGTTTAGGAACCGCAATTGGCTTATATTTTTTCGACCAACAGATGCAATGGTATGTCGGTTTATCAGGCGTGCTTCATGGCTTATTTATTATCGGTGCTTATTTTGATATTAGGAATTCTTTCAGAAGCGGATGGTTAATGTTGATTGGTGTCTGGCTTAAGGTTATTCATGAACAAATATTTGGTGCTAGTGAAGAGGTAGCTGGACTCATAGCAGCCAATGTGGCCGTTGATGCACACTTATTCGGTACTATCACTGGCAGTATTATAATTTTGTATTATTTTTTAATACGGAAGCCTCAACCAATGTCATAATAATGACACGCTAAATCGTCAAAATCAGTGGTTAGAATTTGTGTTAAAGGTCACAATAAACGAGGCCAAATTTGAAGCCTAATAGATGTTAATCATTGCAATATTTACTGAGTGCATTGTGGCTTAAGGTAAAGAATTGAGCTGCGTTTAAGATAATTACATTTAATGTATTTATCACCAATGTGATAAATATTATTCACGGCTACAAATACGCTCGAAACAATTGCCGAGCTTGGCATCGTAATAATCGAAAATTCTTCATCCCTTGAAACAGTTATGCCCCTCTAAAATGCTTGTGATTTCAGGGGGCAATTTATAAAATATAAGTTTATAGGTTGGTTTCAAACAATTTATAAATCCTTCTGTACTCATCCAACCATGAACTAGGTTGCACAAATCCATGTGATTCAACTGGGTAAATAGCCGTTTCAAAATCCTGCTTTTCTAATTCAATCAAACGCTGAACGAGTCTCACGACATCCACAAAGAAAACATTACTGTCTATCATGGGAGCGTTAATCAGCAATGGCTTCTCTAATCCTTCAGCGAAATAGATAGGCGAGCTCCTTTCGTAGGCTATAGGATCAACATCGGGCATATTAAGTATGTTTGAAGTATAACCATGATTATAGTGCGCCCAGTCGCTAACAGGTCTTAATGCTGCCCCAGCTTGAAACAAATCAGGAGAATTAAATAATGCCATAAAAGTCAGAAAGCCACCATAAGAACCACCATAAGTCCCTACTCTGTTGGCATCAACCTCTAGATTTTCAACCAACCAGTCAACACCGTCTTCTAGGTCTTGAATTTCAGGGGTCCCCATTTGCCTGTAGATAGCGGTGCGCCAATCTCTTCCATAACCAGCTGAGGCCCGATAATCCATATCTAGTACCACATAACCTTGTTGTACTAACAAATTATGGAACATAAACTCTCTGAAATAACCAGACCAACCCAGATGCGAGTTTTGCAAATATCCAGCACCATGATTAAACACAACAGCCTTGGACTTTTGACCAGGTTGCATATCTCTGGGCGTATAAACGCGAGAATATATTGGATGTTTCGTGTGTGTGGATTTAATTGGCACTATATCGGGGGCAAGCCAATTAATATCTAAAAATACCTGACTAATTGTATGTGTTAGCTGAACTGCGTCCTGATTTTCAACCGATTGTAAATATAACTCTGGGGGTCGAACCAAGCTGGAATGAGTGAGCAATAAAGCCTGTTCATCTGGGCTTAATTGATAATCGGTCATACCATTTAGATTAGTTATTTGTTGAAGTGTGTTCTCAGCTAAAGCAACACGATATATCTCGTATATGCCAGGATGTTTTTTATTTCCCTTAAAATACATAAATTGATCGTCAGAAGTTAACGTCAAAGAATCCACCTCAAAGTTACCGGAAGTCACTGCTCTTGCTTGACCATTTAAAGGTTTAATATACAGCTGTGAATAGCCAGTTTCCTCAGACAAATAGTACAAATCAGTACTTCTATTTAACCAACCAAAGCTGTTGAACTTATAATTAACCCAAGCGTCATCATGCAATCTGTGTTGATTTACCAACGTTGCGCTAGCAGTATCAACAGTAGCAAGCCAGCGGTCTTTGTTGTCCCATGCTTCTAGCATAATGGCAACATTTTCACCGTTGTTATGCCATTGAATAGCACCTTGCGACCAATACCAGTCCTGCATAAGACTAATATCTCTAGGTAGGCGATTAGCGGTATATGTTCCACCCTTAGCTTGTGCGTTCTCTCGCTTCACCGCTTCCAATACGTCTTCATTATACCCAGGCAAGCTGTTATAGCTGAGTTTGCGTTTTGACCTTGTATCTATATTAAGTAACCAAATGTTGTGTTTCACTGGTTTGGCATCTGCTACCCTGCGGCGCACATTGTCGGTGGTTATTCTTCCATCGTCGTTGATGTAGTTCGGCATAATATCACTATCATCGCGCCAGCTTGATTCAGTCTGTTCTACCAACACTAGCCACTTACCGTTTGATGATAAGCTGGCTGCTACGGTTTCATTATCTTCAGGAAAATAAAAATCAGCAGGGGCAAGTGTTTTATTTTGTTGTGCAAGTTGTTGCTTTTTTTCAAAACGTAATCTTTTTTGCTGACGTTTTAACGCGACTACCTCGATTAATTGCTGCTGCTGCTCCGCAATATAATCCTCTGGCTCTTCCACAGCAGTAGGTTCGTCAGCAAATTGCCATGACACTAATTGCTCATATAGACCATGATCCGGATGGATCGCATAGATAGCATCACCACTTTGGAAGCTTAAACGACCATCATTTAAAAAGACTAAATTATTCGGCTGCTTATTGTCTTTTGTAAGTTGTTTTACCTTATTATCAGATAGGCTTTTAACAAAAATATTACCTTCAAACACCCATGCTGTAAGGTCTTTTGTTTGGTTTAATATTCGACTGTTATAGTCGTGTAAATGTAACTGCGTTAATTCAACCTTATTACCCTTACCTGTTTGATTTATGGGTTTCTCCCATAAATCAAACACTGGTGAGGCTAGTTGTTTTTGTTGGTAATAGACACTCTGGCTATCGTCCCCCCAATATGCAGATGTCGGCTGACGACCCATCCAATCAGGATCAGCCATAATCATTTCTAGAGTTAATAACTTAGTCTGAATACTGCTTGTAACTGTCTGAGCTGCCTTGATTAACTTTGGCGACGCAGCGACACTATTACCAACAAGGGGGGCAGCAGTTTGGGTTGCGGAACAGCCAAATAGGAAAGAGGTTACACTGGCTAATATTAAGCCGTTTTTTGTAAGTTTGAACATGCAGTATGCCTTAGACAAGATTGAAGAAAATTACAATCCTATTAAAACGCATTACTGGGTCATTTAGCAAAATAATAAATACAAAATCTTTATAGATTTTAGTGTCTTACGTTACGCATTATTTACAACAATAAACTCGAGAGAGAAGGTTTACACCTTGGCGAGAAGTCGAATTAGCATTTGGCAATAATGATTATAAGCCGATTGTTCAAAGGCGCTTGAATCCTTATTCATAAATCCGTGGTGATAGCTGCTTTGTTCCACCTTAATGCCTGATTGTTGTTGCGGCACCTGGATAACATCTGGTAATGAAAAATGCGGTTCAAACTCAGGGAAGATGATATGACATCGGCAATTGAGATGGCTGCCTAAATAATGACGAATTTGACTAGGATAAAACAAAGTAAGCGCAAAGTTGTTTATTGAAATGCCCTCATTTGATAGTTCAGACACAGCCTTGTAAATTGCGGCTGCACCAGCACTAAAACCAATGACTTGCTTTATACCTAGATTACATTTTAAGTGCTGCTTCAAACTCTCAATATAAGCAGTAATCCCACCATAATCTTGAAAGCATTGATACGCTTGCGCTTCATTTTTGAATGACAGGATGAGGTGGCTGATAAGGCACCACAGCAACAAATGAGTCGTCAATATTAACATCTTTAAGCAGTGATAAAAAAGCCTCACTCATACCAAATATATCGATGGCGATCAGTCGTGTTTTTTAACTATCGAGTAAAATATCGGCCACGTTAGCACTTCAACATAATAAGCCTTGTATAATAAACGGCCATCTAAGGCAACTAAATGATTGCCTTAGATAGAATAACATTCTTTAAAAATTTAACTTAAAAAACCACCATCGACCACTACAGTAGTACCTGTAGTGTAGCTAGATGCATCCGAAACCAAATATAATACAGTGCCTGCCATCTCATCTGGTTGTGCGGTACGTCCAAGAGGAATTTGCATCAAGGCTGTCTTTAATATTTTTTCATTACCCGTTAACGCTGAAGCAAATTTGGTCTCAGTTAAACCGGGTAATAGAGCGTTTACCCTAATATTTAACGGTCCGCATTCTTTCGCAAAGGACTTCGTCATACTAATAACTGCAGCTTTAGTGATGGAATATATACCTTGTCCCATACCTGGTGAAATACCGTTTATAGACGCAGTATTCAATATAACTCCCCCGCCCTGCTCTTTCATCATTTTACCGGCTGCGGTCGACATAAAGAAATATCCACGAATATTTACATCAACCGTTTTATCAAATGCCGCTAAATCAGTATCTAATATATGACCAAAATATGGATTAGCCGCTGCGTTGTTAACTAGAATATCCAAACGTCCATATTTCTCGCTAATTTGCTCAAAAATGTTTTCAATCTGCGCCATTTCACCAACATGACATGCCATAGCAACTGCATCACCACCGTCGTCGCGAATGCTTTGTGCAACGGCTTCACAACCATCAATCTTGCGACTAGAAACAATCACTCTTGCGCCATAGGCAGCAAGTAATCGTGCTATAGACTCACCTATACCTCGGCTTGCACCTGTAATTAACGCGACTCTACCGGTTAAATCAAAAATATCTTTTTTCATAAAATTTCCTCACTCTGTGAATATGTCACTGACTTGTTCTTATTAATCTGCATCTACTTTAAGGACTAATTTACCCATGTTTTCACCGTTAAATAGCATCAATAGTGTTTCAGGGAAATGCTCGATGCCTTTAACCACATGCTCTTTAGCGACTAATTTACCCTCCGCAATCCAACCTGCCATTTCAGCTGCTGCTTTAGAATAATTAGCAACATTATCAAATACTACAATGCCTTCCATCCTAGCCCTATTGACCAATAAAGTAAGATAGTTAGACGGACCTTTTACAGCCGTTGTATTGTTATATTGGCTGATAGCACCACAGATTACTATTCGCGCCTTCATACGAATTTGGGTTAACACATCATCAAGTATGTCACCACCAACATTATCGAAATACACGTCAACGCCCTTAGGACAGGCAACTCGTAGCGCTTTTTTCACGTTCTCATTTTTATAATCAATGGCCGCATCAAAACCTAACTCGTCCACAAGGTAGGCACATTTGTCAGCACCGCCAGCAATCCCCACGACTTTGCAGCCTTTTATCTTAGCTATTTGTCCGACAACTGAGCCTACGGCTCCAGCGGCACCTGATACCACGACTGTTTCACCAGCTTTAGGTAAACCAGTATTTAACAAGCCAAAATAAGCAGTCATTCCAGGCATACCTAACACCCCTAGATATCGCTCTAATGGTGCTAAGCTTGGATCTATTTTGTGGAGTCCCTCAATGCCCACTACGGCATACTTTTGAACACCACAATGACCATACACGTAATCACCTTCTGAAAATTGACTACTGGTAGACTTAAGCACTTTGCCAACGGTCCCAGCACGCATCACGCCACCAATTTGTACCGGTTCTATGTAAGATTTACCGTCATTCATCCAACCACGCATCGCGGGGTCCAAAGAAATGTACTCCACTTGAATTAAGACTTGATTGTCAGCTAATTCAGCAACATCGTTTTCTACAAAATCCCAGTCTTTTCTAGTGGGTGTTCCCACAGGTCTTGATGCCAATAAGAATTGTTTATTCTTCATAATGTCTCCATATCTATTTATGTTTTAACATCTAATTGATGAATCGATTAAAACCATTCAGCTTGCATTTCACTGCAGCTGTCATCCATATCATTTAATAACGCAATATCTCTTTGCACTGCAGGCAATTCCCAGCGTACAAAATACTTAGCTGCTTGCACTTTTCCTAAATAAAATGCCTTATCTTCATCAGATAGATTTGCTGAGGTTAATGCGTTCTCAGCTACATTTGCCTGACGTATCCACAACCAGCTCATTACAACTTGGCCGAATACATTCATAAAGCACGTTGCGTTAGCTAACAACACCGGTTGTTTTTCAGACTTTAAATGTTTTGCAAGTATAGGCAGCAAGGACTGCATGTGTTTTATATATGGCAATAAATTTGCTATCAACTTCTGACTTTGTGTCCCCGTCACTTGGGCAAAATCATGTTCCATTCTTTGTTGTAATAGTTTCAGTCCAGAACCATTGGCTTGCCACAGTTTACGAGTGAGTAAATCCAATGCTTGAATACCGTTAGTGCCTTCGTGTATGGGATTAAGCCTATTGTCACGCCAGCATTGTTCAACCGGGTATTCTCGCGTATAACCTGCACCACCTAACACTTGTATGGCCAAATCATTGGCTTTTGGTCCGAACTCTGATGGCCATGCTTTTACTATAGGCGTCAGCAAGTCCAACAACTCTGATGCTTGTCGTTTTTCATCATCTGTAGTGAGTGTATGAGAATCATCGACCAAGCGCGCGGCGTAAAAACATAGTGCCATGGCACCTTCTACATAGGACTTTTGTGCCAATAGCATCCGTTTAACATCGCCATGTTGAATAATGGTGGCAGCTTTATCTGTTGGTTTGTTGTTAGGTGCAACACGTCCTTGGGTGCGTTCCTTGGCATACTCTAAAGAATACTGATATCCACTGTAGCCTATCATCGCCGCACCAAAACCCACGCCTAAACGAGCTTCATTCATCATTAAAAACATGTAACGAAGACCTTGATGCTCTTCGCCTATTAGATATCCGTGGCAGTCTTCTTTTTCACCAAAGCTTAGCGCTGTGGAGGTGGTTCCTCTATATCCCATCTTATGAATAAGACCTGCTAAGGCAACATCATTTCTTTGAGTTGGGTTTCCAGCTTCATCAAGACGAAACTTAGGCACCACAAATAATGAAATACCCTTGACACCCGCTGGTGCACCTTTAATTTTAGCTAAAACCAAATGTACTATGTTGTCGGACAGTTCATGGTCACCGCCGGAGATATAAATTTTATTGCCTTTAAGGCGATAGTTTCCGTCTTCATGTTTGATTGCTGTGGTATGAATATCAGCCAAAGACGAACCTGCATGGGGCTCTGTCAACGCCATAGTGCCAGTAAACTCACCCGTTAACATTTTAGGCATAAAAGCATCTTTTAGCTGTTGTGATGCAAAGTTGCGGATCACATTTGCAGCAGCCATTGTCAAAAAGGGATAGCCGGTACTAGAAGGGTTGGCTGCCATAAAATAACCAGCACAAGCAGTCATAATGGTTTCTGGTAACTGCATGCCGCCTTCCTCGAAGTCAAAGCGTCCTGCAATTAAGCCTGATTCAACATATGCGTCAAAGGCTTCTTTTACCTCAGGTATCATATGTACTTTTTGACCATCAAAAGTTGGCTCGTTAGCGTCACCTTTGGCATTATGTGTGGCAAACTTTTCAGTGGCAATTTTGTTTGCGATATCCATCACCGCATCAAATGTTTCGCGGTTATGCTCGACAAACCTTTCTCGATCACAAAGGTTTTCGGTGTCTAATACTTCGTATAATTGAAACGCTAATTCTTTGCGTTTAACCAATTCGTTGTTCATATCCTTCAACCTTTAAAAGTGTTTACAGCTGAAAACTGCAATTAAGTAAGTAATGGTAGTAGATTGACAAAATTATCACTTCGCTATTATTGTCATATATGACATATTAATGGTCATTTACGACAGTTATAACGGGGTGTTATTTGAGACTAATCATTGCAGTTATTTATAGTGTTTAAAGTAACCATTCTTGGCTTTGATCAGGCTTATGCAAGCGCCATAACTGGCGCCCTCGACTTGTTTGCTTTAGCCGGAGTGACATGGCAACGAATGCAAGGCCAACAACCTTCGCCATTTTTTGAGGTGCAAATTGCATCGCTAAAAAAACGTCCTGTACGCTGCATTAATCAGTTAGTGATCAATAGTCATATTGCGATTGAAGATGTCGAACATACTGACTTATTACTGATCCCCACTATAGGTGGCGAACTCATTAATGTGATTAATAACAACCAGCCCCTATTGGCACATATTCAAAAACATTTTGATAACCATTCTGATATTGCTAGCAATTGCAGTGGAGCTTTTTTATTAGCAGAAGCCGGTTTGTTGGATGGTAAAGAAGCGACGACACATTGGGGATATGCCAGCCTGTTTAAATCTCGCTATCCTAATGTTAATTTGTGTGCAGAAAAGATGATCACTTCTGCACACAATATCTATTGTTCTGGTGGAGGTATGGCTTGGTTTGATTTAGCCCTGATGTTGATTGAGCGCTATTGCGGTCATGATGTAGCCACCACAACCGCTAAAGCACATGTTATTGATATTTATCGAGGTGAACAAGTTGCTTATGCCAACATTCTCACTAAAAAATATCATCAGGACCCCGATGTGTTGCTTGTTCAGGAATGGCTAGAATCAAACTATAGCCAAAGGGTCGCCGTGAGCGATTTACCTTTGTTGGTCAATCTAACCTTAAGAACCTTTAATCGACGATTCAAAAAAGCCACCGAACAGAACCCGCTAGAATATTTACAAACCTTACGTATTGAAGCGGCTAAAAAACAGCTCGAAACAACTCATGACAGTATCGACCGGATAGTCACTCAAGTTGGCTATGATGACCTAAGCTCATTTACGCGTTTAATTTAAAAAACACGCTGGATTATCTCCTAGTCAGTATGCAAAAAAGTTTAAACGTTAAGACTAAAAGTTAGTGTAAATCAAAAAGTCGCACGTTTTTTGCACTAAATTAAATTCTATAAATACAGACTTTCATAATTTATCAGTAAAATATAAATGAATCTAAGTACATAACTAGGTAGGCGGTATGGAACATATAATTATCAATAGTTTAAGTGATTACTACAATTAATTAGTGCAACCATTCGCTTGCACTAATTTAACACTTCATTGCACGTATTTTGTACATTAAGACAGATGTTAAGCAGTCATTAGCCACAATAGTTTAATTTATACATAACGTTACTAGGAAAAATAGCATGGCATTTAAAAAACAATATTTGAAATCTAAGGCAGTGTGCAAAGTGACATTTAAGTTACCCAAAGAACAAGCACATGATGCAGACTACGTACGTTTATTGGGAGACTTTAACGAGTGGGATATACTTTGCGCACCAATGAAAAAACTTAAAAATGGAGACTTTACGGCTACTGTTAGTTTAGATAAAGACTCGCAATATCAGTTTAAATATTTGCTAGATGATAAGGCATGGGAAAATGATTGGGAGGCTGATGCCTACATACTTTCCCCATTATTTTCTGCTGATAACTCGGTTATAAAGGTATAAACAATTAATTACAGAAAGGTGAAGTTACTGTGTAGTTTCACCGTCTAAACACCTATTTAAATTAGGGGGAACCCCTCGTTAAATATATCGGCATAAGTGTGTTAATTCAAACATGGATAAAAGCTCATCTTATTTTATCTAGATGATATTTCTCCTAGCATTTATTTCTTAAACATAGCCGGAGAATCTGTGGATAGCGGTTTACTCCATGAGAATATGGAAAGGCTGGACGTTTTCTTTGAAAATTTCATATAACCAAATATTCACTGCAAGGTTCACTTCAAATTATTTTTTGAAGTTCGAGCGTTATTTCCTAAAGATTGTATTGGTAACAGCCTCACTGCAGTCTGATTAGTTTATTGCATACCTTTCACCTAATGTATCCCTTTGTTTAAGGTTTGTTTGTATATTTTTGGCATTGTTCCAGCCCAACCTTTTAAACATCAACAAAAGAAGCTGTAAAAAATTTTAGTTATTAATATCAGTTATTTTTAGAAACGCTATTTTACTTATGTTGCGATGAGTAACTACAGCAAATTTGGATTAAGTGAAAACTAATGCAAAGCAATAATGTTTAGAATAATAATTCTGTTTCTAACTAATTATGCTAAAGACAGATATCAAGCTTAATAAAAAAATTAAAACTCATATATGTTTTATAGGAAAAATTTAAAAGACGACATATACAAAAAAGCCATGGCTTGAATAGCCATGGCTTAGTCAAAACGTTTTAATGTTAACTATAAAGTAGCTTCAAGCTCTGGCAATACATCAAACAAATCACCCACTAAGCCATAATCGGCTACTTGGAAAATTGGTGCTTCTTCGTCTTTGTTAATAGCAACAATTACTTTCGAGTCTTTCATACCAGCTAAATGTTGAATTGCTCCTGAAATACCCACAGCAATGTATAGATTAGGAGCAACAATTTTACCTGTTTGCCCTACTTGCATATCGTTTGGAACAAAACCAGCATCAACAGCCGCTCTTGAAGCACCCATGGCAGCACCAAGTTTATCTGCAATACCATCTAGCAATTTAAAGTTTTCACCATTTTGCATACCACGACCACCAGAAATAATAATATCTGCAGCAGTTAATTCTGGTCTTTCAGATTCTGTTAACTCGGCAGAAACGAAAGCTGATTTATCAAGTGATTTTACTATCGTGCAAGCTTCCACAGGTGCGGCATTATTTTCACCTGCTGCATCAAATGCAGCAGTTCTAACCGTAATCACTTTGATTTTGTCAGACGATTGAACAGTCGCAATGGCATTGCCAGCATATATCGGACGAAGAAATGTGTCAGCACTTTCAACTTTAATTATGTCAGAAATCTGAGCAACATCTAACAAGGCTGCAACTCTGGGCATAAAGTTTTTGCCGGTGGTGGTAGCTGCCGCCAAGACATGGCTAGCATCTTTACCTAGCTCGGTAACTAATTCAGCAATGTTTTCAGCCATTTGTTGGGCGTATTCAGCGCTGTCGGCCAATAACACCCTACTCACGCCATCTATTTTAGCGGCTTGTGTCGCAACAGCTTCACACTCGAAGCCAGCAACTAGTAAATGTATTTCACCACCAATTTGTGATGCCGCATGCATAAGCTTGTGCGTTTCGGTCTTAAGCTGTTCGTTGTCATGTTCTGCGTATACTAAAATAGCCATTAGATCACCTTCGCTTCATTTCTTAATTTCTCGACTAATTCAGCAACATTAGCCACCATAATTCCGCCTTTGCGCTGTGCAGGCGCCTCAACTTTCAGAACTTTAACACTTGATGTTAGATCAACACCAAAATCAGCAGCAGGCTTAACCTCTAAAGGTTTACGCTTAGCTTTCATTATATTTGGCAGAGAAGCATACCGAGGTTCATTTAGTCTTAAGTCTGTCGTAACAACTGCTGGTAACGTCAATTCGATAGTTTGTAGACCACCATCAATTTCACGAGTAACTTTTATTTTACCCGCATCTACTGATATCTCAGAAGCAAATGTAGCCTGTGGCATACCTGTTAATGCAGCTAGCATTTGACCAGTTTGGTTATTGTCAGAGTCGATGGATTGCTTACCCAAAATAACAAGATCTGGCGACTCTTGTTCAACCACCTTTTGCAATAATTTAGCTATTTGTAACGAATCAAGGATCAAATCAGTGTCAATTTGAATACCGCGATCTGCACCCAGTGCAAGAGACGTACGAATTTGCTCTTGACAGCTTTTATCGCCAATGGATACTACGACTATTTCTGTGGCTACACCCTTCTCTTTCAGGCGAACAGCTTCTTCTACAGCAATTTCACAAAAAGGATTAATTGACATTTTAGCGTTAGTTAAATCTACAGCGCTGTTATCTGGTTTAACCCTGACTTTTACATTGTAATCAATGGCGCGTTTTACTGGTACAAGAATTTTCATTTTCACCTCTACTTACAGGTATAAAGTTTAAAATTTAAGTTATCAAACGACTCAAATCAAGTTGACGACAATTTACTTTGTGTTGACGTTAACGTCAACACGGATATCAATTTACAATCATTGGTTATGACCGACGCTATAAACAGGTATTATATGTCATAGTATATGCAGTGTATTATGTTTAGGATCATCTTGCTTTAAGACTAAGACATTAATTAACATTTTGTTAAATAAAGGTATTTCATGTGATTTGCAAAATATTATATAATCTTATTATGATGTTTATTAGTACAAGTATTGATCCTATTAAAAGCGAAATCTGGTGCAATAATAGACATTTGCCGACTATAATATGCTTATAAATAAGGTTCCTAAGTATTTTTTTTATGAATAGTTAAATACATTTTTATGAATAGTTGAAACTAAAAAGAGGACAAACAAGTGGAACGAGAATCGATGGAGTTTGATGTAGTAATAGTCGGTGCTGGCCCTGCTGGTCTGTCAACTGCGTGTCGGTTGATGCAAATTGCCCAGGAAAAAAACCAAGAATTAATGGTTTGTGTAGTAGAAAAAGGTTCAGAAGTAGGAGCGCATATTTTATCTGGTGCAGTGTTTGAAACACGCGCATTAGATGAATTATTTCCAGATTGGAAAGAAAAAGGTGCTCCTCTTAATACTCCGGTTACTGGAGATGATATTTATTGGCTCAGCAATGAAAGTAAAGGGACAAAAATCCCTGGTTTTATGACACCTAAAACTATGCACAACGATGGCAATTATATTGTGAGTATGGGTAATGTGTGTCGCTGGTTGGCCGAACAAGCTGAAGCGCTAGGCGTCGAGATATTTCCTGGATTTTCTGCTTCAGAAGTGCTTTTTAACGAAGATGGAAGCGTTGGTGGTGTGATCACCGGCGATATGGGCCTTGATAAAGAAGGTCAACCTAAAGATTCGTTTATGCCCGGTATGGAACTCAAAGCCAAATACACTGTATTTGCTGAAGGTTGCCGTGGGCATTTAGGCAAACAGCTGATTGAAAAATTCGAGTTGGACAAAGGACAATCTCCGCAACATTACGGTATTGGCTTTAAGGAAATTTGGGATATAGATCCCGCCAAACATCAAGAAGGTTTAGTTGTGCATACTGCTGGCTGGCCTATTACCGATGCTACAGGTGGTTCTTATCTTTACCATGCAGAGAACAACCAAGTATTAGTCGGACTAATTTTAGACTTGAATTATAGCAACACACATTTAAGTCCTTTTGATGAATTCCAGAGGCTCAAACATCACCCTGTATTCAAACAGTATCTTGAAGGCGGTAAACGAGTGTCTTATGGCGCAAGGGCTCTTGCTAAAGGTGGTTTTAATTCTTTACCGAAAATGACATTTCCAGGAGGTTTGTTGTTAGGTTGTGACGCGGGGACCTTAAATTTTGCCAAAATCAAGGGTAATCACACTGCGATGAAGTCTGGGTTAATAGCTGCTGAATCACTTATGGAGGTATTGAACCAAGCCGATGCATCTCCTTCGCAGGATTTAACCAGTTACACTCAGATGTTCAAAGACTCTTGGTTGTATGATGAATTGTTCAGATCACGTAATTTCGGCCCTGCTTTACATAAATTTGGTACCTTTTTGGGCGGAGCTTTTAACACCTTAGAACAAAACTGGTTTAAGGGTAATCTGCCCTTTACTTTCAAAGATGATATCGCTGACCATGTACAGCTTAAAAAGACACAAGATTGCGTCAAAATTGATTACCCTAAACACGATGGTATTCTAAGTTTTGACAAATTATCTTCTGTTTTCTTGTCAAATACTAATCATGAAGAAGAACAGCCTTGTCACTTAAAACTTAAAGACAGCACGGTACCAATTACGGTTAATTTGGCATTATATGATGAGCCTGCTCAGCGTTACTGCCCCGCAGGTGTGTATGAAATCATTGAATCTCAACAAGGTGAAAAACAATTGCAGATAAATGCTCAAAACTGCGTACATTGTAAAACTTGTGATATCAAAGACCCAACTCAAAATATTAATTGGGTTGTACCAGAAGGTGCAGGCGGGCCAAACTATCCTAATATGTAATCTTAATTAGTGGGGGAAACCCCACTTTTATTACTCTATTAAGTCAGGAATTATTAAGTGTTTTATGACCGCGGTTAATTATCAAATACATTCAGACTCTGCAGATAAACCTTGGATAATGCTAATTCACGGTTTATTTGGGAGCCTGGATAATTTATCAGCACTAAGAAGACAATTTACTGAATCATTTCAGGTATTATCGGTAGATCTACCTGATCATGGTAAATCTTCTTTCACCCAGACATTTAGTTTTGAACATTATGCAGCACTCATATCTGAACTTATTGCCAGTCTAAACATTAAACGGCTTAGCATAGTTGGGCATTCGTTGGGTGGTAAGGTCGCTATGCGACTTGCTTTGAATCAACATGAACTAATTAGTCACTTGATCGTATTAGACATTGCTCCAGTTCAATATCATTCACGTCATTCAAATGTATTTCAGGGATTAAGTAATGTTGCACTAGCAGTTATAACAAATCGTAAAGAAGCAGAAGTAGCACTTTCAAAATACATTGAAGATGGTTCTACCAAACAATTTTTACTAAAAAGTTTATATAACGAAAACGATATTTGGAAGTGGCGTTTTAATTTGGAATTATTACAAACTGATTATACTAAATTATCAGCGGCCATCGTGTCGGAGCAAACCTTCGATGGACCAGTGTTATTTATTAAAGGCGAGCATTCAGATTATTTGCTTCCAGAATATAAGCAAGCTGTTACCAATTTGTTTCCAAATAGTCAGTCTAAGATGATACGTGAAACAGGACACTGGTTACATGCTGAGAAACCCGAGCTATGCGCAAAGATTATTTTGGAATTTTTAATTAAATAAGAATGCAGCGACTTATGACAATTTTCATAGTATAGACTCTATGTTAATATGCGTTAGATTTTAAAGGAATTGATCAAAGTACATGTTAACTGACCATTACGAACAAATTGAAGCAATAGGTTTGGACGTTGCGATTATAGGCCTTTTTTTACTCATGGCTTACGTGGTTCATGACGTACTTAAGAAAAATAACGTACCTCTTATTGGTAAAGTTGTTGTGTATTTTGTACTTTTTTTAGGTGCCGCAGGATTTATATTTAAAGGCATCATGCAATTGGTTATTGAAGGCTAATATCGATGATAATTTAGTTTTCATTGAAACCAAAATGAATTTATATTTTAGTTGAGGAATACGTAACAATGGCAAGTGTGGGGCTATTTTTTGGCAGCGATACTGGCAATACAGAACATATTGCTAAGATGATCCAAAAAGAATTAGGCAAAAACCTAATAGACGTAAAAGACATTGCTAAAAGTAGCAAAGAAGACATTGCTGAGTTTGATCTATTACTTTTCGGTATTCCGACATGGTATTATGGTGAAGCGCAGTGTGATTGGGATGATTTTTTCCCAGAACTTGAGCTAATTGATTTCGAAGATAAACTAGTAGCGATCTTTGGCTGTGGTGATCAAGAGGATTATGCAGAATATTTCTTAGATGCAATGGGTATGGTTAGAGATATTGTAGAAGCTAAAGGTGCTATCCTAGTAGGCCAATGGCCATCGGAAAGTTATGACTTTGAAGCATCTAAAGGCATGGCCGATGAAAATCACTTTGTAGGCTTAGGAATTGATGAAGACCGTCAACCCGAACTTACCGAACAGCGAGTCAAAGCCTGGTGTAAACAAATTCATGATGAACTTTGTTTAGCGGAATTAGGTTAAAAAAATTAAAAGGAGCTTTAGCTCCTTTTAATTTAGATAGATAGTAAATAACTTTTAAATCCAAATAGGTACCCTATAATGACCTTACACTTTTATATGAAAGTAAGATAATGGATCAAAATAAAGAATTAAAAAAAGCGGGATTAAAAGTCACTCTTCCACGCTTGAAAATCCTCGAGATATTGCAGCTACCTGAAAATCAACATATCAGTGCTGAAGACGTTTATAAAATCCTAATTGACCATGACGAAGATATTGGTTTGGCTACGGTTTACCGAGTTCTCAATCAATTTGATGATGCAGGTATTTTAAACCGTCATCATTTTGAAGGTGGAAAATCAGTTTTTGAAATTAGCCATAAAAACCACCACGATCATTTAGTTTGTCTAAAATGCGGAAAAGTGATTGAGTTTGAGGATGATGTCATCGAAAGACGTCAAGATGAAGTAGCTGAACGTCATAATATGACACTCACCCATCACAGTTTATATCTGTATGGTGAATGTAAAATAGACTGCGACGTAGATTAATTATTTCAACTTATAAATAAGCCGTAATCAAAGCGGCTTTTTTTATGTCTTATTTTAAGAGCCAAATTAATTAAATTAAGCCTAATACCTCATTCGAACTATCGAATTTACCTGCCCCCCCCTATGCAAGCCATCAGCACTTAATTTTTACATAGCCACCCATAATAAAATATTGAATCTAGACTATCATTCAACAGCAATTTTCTGGGTGTAAAAGGGTTCAGATTGAGTAGGTTATGAGGCAGAAAATTAACTTAGAGCTAATTGCTGGAAATAAGAGACGTTTCACAATTTTTACATAATTTTTACATAGCCACCCATAATAAAATATTGAATCTAGACTATCATTCAACAGCAATTTTCTGGGTGTAAAAGGGTTCAGATTGAGTAGGTTATGAGGCAGAAAATTAACTTAGAGCTAATTGCTGGAAATAAGAGACGTTTCACAATTTTTACATAGCCACCCATAATAAAATATTGAATCTAGACTATCATTCAACAGCAATTTTCTGGGTGTAAAAGGGTTCAGATTGAGTAGGTTATGAGGCAGAAAATTAACTTAGAGCTAATTGCTGGAAATAAGAGACGTTTCACTGATTTGTAGACACAGCTATGCCTTGTTGATTATAAGTTAACTGGTTTATTGCGGTTATGCGCAGCGCAGCAAGGTTTTCGCTTTACCCATACCTCGAATTCGTTGATGCCCGGTGTGCTCTTTAAATTGATTCATCATTTGCTCTGCTCCGGCAGCATAACAAAAGTGTTTTTCAAACTCAGTGGTGAGGGTGAGCCATTGTTCGTCTGATAAGCCTAATCTTTGCAGTATGGCTTGCTGTTGCTGGTCAATATGCCCTGCTTTGTCATCTCGGATGACTCTTCCTGTGATATCGACTAGCTCACAGTAGTCTTTAAGGGAAAAGGGTATACCTTTGGGCATATCTTGTCTGGGGTGGCCGACAAAAGGCATCAACACATTTTTAATAGATGGCTGTTTTATCGATTCTAAACGTTTTTGAATGCCCGTGTATTTTGATGTTTCAGGCGTATCCGCTATCTTGGCTCGGATCGGATTCAGGTCAACATAAGCCATACAAGACAGCAATGCTGCATCATCTAGTAAGGCTTGAGATTTAAACCGACCTTCCCAGAACCTCCCCCTGCAGTCATCTTCTTTGTTCGCTTCTCTGGCTATGTGTTCATTGAGATTACGCATGAACCAGCTTATGTCATGTAAGCGCCTGCGATACTCGGTGATGGTGTTATCTAAGGTCTGCTGTTGTCCTTGGTTTATCGTGTCTCCTCTAACAAACATTTGGGTAAGCAATGTGCCTCGATGCAAACGATGCCAGCGCTGAGCCACGTTATTATCTGACCATACCTGCGTTCGTTTCACATCCACATGTAACACCATATGCACATGATTACTCATCACCGCATAGGCACATATGTTATGGCAACACTGCCGATAAAAACAACATCCGCTTTTCAACCCATTCACGGCGGTGTTCAAAACTTTGACCTGAGTATTTATCTACACCGCACAAAAAAGAGCGCCGCACACAATTGGAAATACAATGGTAATAATGGGTATCGGTTAAACTAATTTGGCTGCTACGTGGCTGGGGCATGACATCAATCCTTTGATTTAATTCCTAATCAAAGCTTAGTTCGTCTTGGTAGTTAGTCAAATTGTTATGGGTGGCTTGATAAGTACCACTAATTTTATGGTCCAGCTGGTGCTAAGTTATTAATAACTGAACAATGTTTGCCGAACATGGGACCAAATTTTGATTGTTTAAATATGTTTTTTTTGCACCAATAAGTAATTTATTGTCTGATTTCGAGATTCCCAATAATTAAGATTTCATCTGCACTTTTACTTAGTTGGGGAATTCTGTTGCCAACATGAAAAATACCACACAGTAACTACTCATTATCCAATGACTCTCATATGGGATTGGGTTAATGAATTTATTAATGGCAATGAAGGAATCAAAGATAATGCTACACCTAAGCCAGCCAAGCTCATAGGTAACGAAGTTTGAAAAGCAAATGTTCTCATTTTTGATATTATTATCAAGTAGGCCATCACGCCTATTTGTAAATTCCCAAGGTTAGTGAGAAGCCATCACATCATTACTAACATATATATTAATAACAGCACTCTGAGGTACCAACGATTGTAAAACCCTTGCCAATGATGCCTAAATACCCCTGCGTAACTAAGTTGTGCTAATAGGAACGCTACGACTCCAAAGATAAACTCATCGAACGCAAGTAACAAGTCACCACATCCACTAAAGACTAGTACCAACAGTAAAGTAGTCGGCATTGAGCTCGGTTTTGTTTTTAGCATTCCACCTAATGATACTGCAATAGGGATGATTTTTAGGAGCTATAAAAGGTCTAAGAAAAAAATGTAAGCTAGCCATATACAACAGTCCAAAAACAAAAAATATCATACTTATGATTTTAGACATATTCACTCAACATTGGTGTTTGTAAATATTTTGTAATCAGATTGGATTATGGATCTAATAACCGTTATAGACACCGACAGAAAAAATTTCAATTTTGAAGTTAATCACCCTTAAACACAATAATGCTGAAAAACTCAACTCTAATGAGCAGTAAAGCTTTTTACAACGGTTAAATATATTTTGATAAACAAGTGTTAGTCACTGCCCAATAAATAAAACTGTAACTCGATAATAAGTTTGCATGATTTCTACCCATCGCATCCCTAAGTTATAGTATTTGATAATCATCAATGTCATTTAATTACTAAAGGTTTTTATGAATTTTGCAGAATTCGCAGCATCCCGAAAAAGTGTTCGAGGTTTTAAAAATAAAGCAGTCTCTAAAGAGCTAGTCGATACTGTAATAAATGCAGCTAAATGGGCTCCGTCTTCTTACAATACCCAGACTTGGCGCATACATGCTGTTACGGGTTATGTACTGGATAAAATACGTGAGGACAATACCATAAATACGCTTGCTGGTAAGCCACATGTTCGCGACTTTCCCTACAAGGAAGATTACGAAGGTATTCACAGACAACGTCAAATCGACGTAGCAGTACAACTATTTGAAGTGATGGGCATTACTAGAGAAGATAAAGAAAAACGCATGGAATGGATGATGAGAGGTTTTCGCCAGTTTGATGCGCCGGTATCTCTTGTTCTTACTTACGACAAATCCTTAGAGCCGGCGGGCATAACTCAGTTTGGCTTGGGTTCATTGGCCTACGGTATTGTATTAGCCGCATGGGATTTAGGTTTAGGCTGCGTGATAAATGGTCAGGGAATTATGCAATCAGATGTGGTGCATAAACATGCGCAAATACCAGATGACGAGGCAATTATGATTTGTATTGCGATGGGTTACCCTGATAACGACTTTGAAGCAAATAACGTGCGCTCAGTGCGCGCCGACAATGAAGATTTTGTGAGCTATCACGGATTCTAGAAGCAATAAAGCTCGGTTATGAATTTATAATCACTATACTGTAATGATGCATACCACACGAATAACACTTAAAGGCTGTATATTATGTTAGGCACCTTCGTGTGGAAGTTACTGGGCAGTTACTAGATAGTTATCGAGCTGTTTTAAGCACTATCGGTTTGTATCAATACCGATTTATTTCGTAAACTCAATCACTCAATATCACCAAGTTTACTCATTAAAATGCATATTCTGACATTATTTTTTCTTGTCGCTAAATTTCAATGTAAAGAAAAACAATAAGAAATAACTTCCGAAGGCAAACCAATAAGGTAAAGACCCGTCTATTGAATATAAGTAAGTACCCAGTAATGGACCTACCGTAAATCCCAATGGCCCACAGGACCCAGCGACCCCAGCAACAGCCCCCTGCTCTTCAGATGAAACAGCAACAGAGGCACCCGCCATAAACCCTGGCCCAGCTAGTCCCATACCCAGTCCAAGAATACACATAGCCAATATATACATATTCTGAGATTCGCTTAAGGCCATCATGGCAAAAGCAATCATCATGATAGGCATGGATATTCTAAGCAGCACGAATGGCCTTACGTGCAGGCGTGGAATGACCAACAATTGCACTAGTAGAGCGGCGGCTGCCGAAAACATCAAACTAATGCCTACCACTTTAGCGGTTTCAGTGCCATCAAGCCCCAATACATCTTGAAAGCGGAACGCGATAGTTTGTTGAACAATGGCAAATCCCATAAACAAAAACACACCCGCGATTACCAATGGGAAAATCCTTGGATCGCTGTATTTAAGTCTCTTGGGCTTTGTTACGACAACAGCCTTAGGTAATTCTGGCAAAGCATATAGTGTCAATATAGCGGCAGCTAGGGTTAAAAACACAGAGAAATAAAGTGGTGTGAGTAAGCTGATACTGGCAAGTAATCCACCAATAGCAGGGCCCAATATTGAGCCAATGTTACCAGCGGCGCCAATTGCACCCATGCCTTTTATACGATCTGTAATGGTCGTAATATCAGCCATATAAGCGTTTGCTGATGGAGCAACGGCCGCCATAACAACGGCGTTCGCAACACGAGTTACAATCAACAGGATGAGTGCTGTAACGGGAATAAGATACCCTAGAAGCGCGGCTTGAAACACACTAGCAAACATCACGGTACCCACAGAGTAACCAAACAGACCAATCAAAAGGATTTTTCTTCTACCCCAGAGATCACTTGCCCGACCCCAAAGCGGACTAACTAGAAACAAAGTTAATGATGATGAAGAGATAATGGCACCAATTTGCACCTCTACTAAGCCCACTTCACGTCCAAGGGGGGCCAATATAGCGAATAATACTGTTTGGGCAAAACCCATAGCACCAGCTGCTAACAATAAAGTGCGTTTGGCTAAAACATTAGCTTGGGATTCAATCATTGCACATACTTCAAAGATGAAGCGACACCTAAGTATGGCTTGCCAGAATAGAAAAAAGTCAGTTGAAAAACACAATAAATAGTAAACAGGATTTTAACCATCATCGGTACTTCAGGCATATAGGTATAATGTGTCATTAGATACCGTTTGATTATCATATTGAATTATCCACGCTACATTTCACTCATCTTCAATCTTTTTTCACTCTTTATACCAACTAGAAAAGTTCTGATTATCACACTAAGTACCGAATTCATGGGCATTATACGCGGTGTTCTAGATTATCGCATGAAGAGAAATAGCACATCATATAACATATGTGCTTCGTTAATTTTAGGACCTATAAAACCATTTTGTTTACAACACTATCAAAATCCTAGATTAACTGACGACAATTACGATATGTGCTTGGTGATACACCGGTCCAATATTTAAAAGCACGAGAAAACGTTGCCTGCTCAGTAAAACCCACGGCTAATCCTATTTCTGCCAAGGTCAAGTTAGACTGCTCAAAAAGACTAATGGCCTTGTCTCGCTTAACATTATCTTTTAATTGTTGAAAACGACTGCCTTCTGCCATTAATTTTCGACGCAATGTTCTGGAGGTCATATTTAGCTTTGCTGCAACAGTTTCTAAATTTGATTTTTTTGCTAATGTAGCACCCTCTAATAATCGTAACACTTGAGCGCTGCATGTATCGTGATAGGATTGTTTTTTGAACCATTGCAACGGGATCTGCCTCAAGTATTCTAATAATTCATCTTGATTTTGCACCACAGACAAATTTAAATATTTGGCATCAAACAGCAGCGCATTATGTTTACTTTGATAAATACAAGGACAAGGATACATTAATCTGTATTCCTCATGGTGCGCAGGTTTAGCATGTTGAACTTGTACTTCACTTAATGGAATAACCTGCCCCACTAACCAGCTACAGAATCGATGACAAATTAATAATAAAAACTCGCTTAATAAACTGTTTAATGAATTTTTGTCGTTATTAACTTTAAAATTGGGATTGATACAAACTAAAATTTGCCCGGTACTTTTTCTAAAGCTAATTTGCAATTGATCGCCTGTTAAATTATAAAATTCAGCGGTATGAGTAAAAACGTCATCAAGAGTTTTACAGGTAATCAAACGTTCTGCTAATAACTTAAACATACCCACTTTTACTTTTTGCTGAGTGAATCCTAAAAGTTCATCACCGCTTACTTGCCAACAGCTTTTAACAATGCTGGCTAATTGTGTGGCTAACACTCTAGATTTTGGTTGCTTTAGTTGTGTGGTGGTTAGTTCAGATCGTGCTAAAAACTTCTGTTCATTTCCACCTAATAAAACCCCATTATCTAAATGTGCTCTAGCAAAATAGCTAGCAATTGTGTGCTGTTCTGCAAAATTATATAACAATGTTGTTTTGTCCACTTTTAACAATAACTGACCTTATTAAAGCAATATTCACACGACATATAAAGATTTATGTCCGTAAATGCTAAATAAATGACTTTATTCCACATTGCTTACTCCCAATTAATTATCAATAATTACTTATGATTTTTATAGTTAACAACAAGGTTTTTATGTCTGCAATAGAAGAAGGTAATTCTGAAGAAATACAAATGTTTCGCGATATGGTTTTGCGTTTTTTAGAGCAGGAAGTTTTGCCTCATTATGACTCATGGGAAAAAAATCATAAAATGCCCAGAGAAATGTGGAACACCATGGGTAGTGCGGGCATGCTTCTAGTGGATTTTCCTGAAAAATATGGTGCTGCAGATGCTAGCTTTGACGTGTGCCAGATGATCCAAGAAGAAATGTGTCGCTTGAATCTGCATGCTTTAGCAACTGGATATAACATCCACTCAAATATCGTGGCTCCTTACCTGTTACACATTGGCAATCAACAACAACAAGACCGTTGGTTACCCGCCATGGTGTCTGGTGAAGTCCTCACTGCACTTGCCATGACTGAGCCGGGTGCAGGCAGTGATCTTGCTAATATCCGTACTAAAGCAATCAAGGACGGTGATCACTATATCCTTAGCGGCTCAAAAACGTTTATCACCAATGGCAACGATGCCAATATGATTATTGTGTGTGCTAAAACCGATATTAACGCAGGTTCTAAAGGTATTTCGTTATTTTTAGTCGATACCAGTATTCCTGGTTTCTCTACCGGCAAACCTATCGAAAAAATGGGGCAACACTGTAGTGATACTGCCGAATTGTTTTTTGAAAATATGCGTATCCCTAGCGATGCGTTGTTAGGTGAAGAAGGCAAAGGGTTTGTATATCTAATGCAAGAGCTTCCACGGGAACGACTTGGCTGTGCGGTACAAGCTATTGGACATGCACAAGGCGCTTTAGATATTACCTGTGATTATGTCAAAGACCGTAAGGCATTCGGTCATTCGGTGTCACAGTTCCAAAATACCCGTTTTAAATTAGCTGAATGCCAAACTGAGCTTGAAATGTGTCGAGCTCTGCTGGAAAAACATATGCATAAATATCAACGCGGTGAAATGACTGTCACCGATGCAGCTATGTTGAAACTAGCCGCCACAGAAATGCAGCTGAAGATGGTAAACGAGTGCTTACAGTTATTTGGGGGATACGGCTATACAGATGAATATCCTATCTCGCGTTTTTATCGCGATGCACGTATCCAAACAATTTACGCCGGTACTTCTGAAATAATGAAAGAAGTGATCGCACGTGACATTTTAGGCCGATGAATAGCGCAAATGACACAATTATGAAAATTTATATTTTGGAAATACTATGACTATCCCCGTTGAGTTTACACATCGCATACGCCTTCCGCTGATTGCTTCTCCCATGTTTATCGCTAGTGGTGTTGAGCTAGTTATCGAAAATTGTAAAGCAGGGGTTGTGGGTACATTTCCTGCTCTTAACCAAAGAACAAGTGAAGGCTTTGAAGCTTGGTTAGTTGAAATTCAAACACGATTAGCAGAGTGGGAACAACAAACAGGTGTCCAAGCAGCGCCTTTTGGCGTCAATTTGATTGTGCATCGAAGTAATCCTCGCTGGCAAGCCGATCTGGATATTTGTGTTAAACACAAAGTACCCTTAATCATCACTTCTTTAGGTGCAGTGGCCGATTTAGTAGATGCAGTGCATGCATACGGTGGTTTAGTTTTTCATGATGTCGTTAATGCGCGTCATGGTAAAAAAGCGGCTGCTGCTGGGGTCGATGGTTTAATTGCAGTATGCAATGGAGCGGGAGGACACGCTGGCGTTACCAACCCATTTGCACTGGTTGCGGAAATTAGGCAGTTTTTTGATAAAACCGTCATTCTCGCTGGTAGTTTATCTCATGGTCGAGATGTGGCAGCAGCTGAAATGATGGGTGCTGACATGGCCTATATGGGTACACGCTTTCTTGCCACAACAGAAGCCAATATCGACGATGATTATCAAGCTATGCTTATCAACAGTAGCGCCAATGATATTTTATACACTCCTAAAATATCAGGTGTGAATGCTAATTTCATTCGTCAAAGTATTGTAGATGCGGACATTGATCCTACGGATTTGACGCCTAAGTCTGAATTGGATTTTGGTTCCGAATTAGATATTGACGACAAACCAAATACTAGGGAAAAGAAAGCATGGCGCGATATATGGTCTGCTGGCCAAGGTGTAGGCTCTATCGATAAAGTGTTCAGTACGGCACAACTGGTTGATAAACTAGTCACTGAATATCATGCTGCTATCGCTAGTCATCAGAAAAAATATATTAATACATTTGCCAAATCTGACAGTTGATTTGACTATTCCTAAATTCATAGAGAGACGCCAATAAATGCAATATAAAACGATTGATTATCAGGTAAACGAGCTAATTTTAACCTTAAGCTTAAATCGCCCTGAACAGATGAATTCATTTACCGTCGAAATGGCTACTGAATTAGTACATGCATTTAATCGCGCAAGTGACGATGATGAAGTCAGTGTTATTGTGGTTACTGGCAAGGGCCGTGCATTTTGCGCTGGTATGGATCTTACCCGTGAAGGTAATGTTTTTGGTTTAGATGAAACTAAAAATCCCAGTGTCGCAGACATGCATGATAACAAAACCATTCCTGGTGTCAGTGATACTGGGGGCACAGTTAACCTAAGTATTTATGATTGTAAAAAACCTGTTATAGCTGCCATTAATGGAGTTGCGGTAGGGGTTGGTGCAACAATGTTAGCCGCAATGGATATTCGATTAGCATCAGAAAAAGCAAAAATAGGCTTTGTTTTTGAAAAAATAGGGATTACGCCTGAAGCATGTTCAAGTTGGTTTCTACCTAGAGTGGTAGGCATCAGTCAAGCCTTAGAGTGGGTATACACCGGTGAGATATTTGACGCAAGCATAGCAAAAGAAAGTGGATTTGTTCGCTCTGTTCACGCCCCAGAAGACTTGATGGAAGCTGCCTATACGTTGGCACGCAATATATCTAACAAATCCCAAGTAGGTATCACATTAGCAAGACAAATGATGTTAAGACTTTCAGCAGCAGACACGCCAAGAGAAGCCCATAACGTTGATTCTTTAGCAATATTCTATACTAGCCAACAGGATGGTAAAGAAGGTGTAAAATCGTTTCTAGAAAAACGAGCTCCCAATTTTAAATCGAAATCATCTACAGACATGCCTAGTTTTTATCCTTGGTGGAAATAGTATTTTCAACTAATTATTTAACCATACCTAAGGATAGCAACACCTAAAAAGTGTGATTTTCCACCTGACAAATGAGACTCAGGGTAAAAGAATATCTAGATAACCTACACGTTCTTTTACCTTCTTAATAACTCCTTTCAAATTCATTACAACTCAATGTTACAGGCATACATCTCATTAAGTTTTGCAGGATAAGTGACTTCAACAGACCGCTACAATGAAACCAATGTCAACTGGGATAATTGGCTCTCGCAAATATTCAAGCAAACTATAATAACAAAGATCAACGTTACACAATTGATGAACATACTAATACACCTAAGGGCAATGTAGTTGAACAAAATACTGAACCGCTAATAATCCCACCCGGCCCCTCAAATAGCTGCGCTATAGCTATTCAAACTGAGTTATAAAGAACTAAACGAGGAAGGAATGAATCGACATGAGTAATTAATTCATGAAGTTACACGCTTTAAGTATAACTTTAGCTAGTAAGGTATTAATAAATATATCTTTATTAATAAAAATTAAACTATCATTAGTTACTGTTTTTTTGAGGTACAGATTCAGGTAGAAATATGCACGGACCGATGGGAGAGTCAACTTATACAAAATCGGCTAATAATTTGGTCAGACATATTCAAAGTAATACACCAATAAAGGATTCCCTTTTCGAACATGCTCAACTTTACTTTGAAACATCAGATAAAGATAAGCAAACCTGTTTCGAATTCCAAAAAAAATTAAAAGCATTGAAGATTCACTGCAAGCAGCAAATAAGAAAACTAAAACAATCATTAACGAAAATCTCAATGCTGCTCAACTATTATTAAAAAAAGAGCGAACTCGTCAGCAACAAATATGCACTCTTAGATACAAAAAAGTAAAAGCTTTATGTACTTTGTTATTGGCACTAACTGAAGCAGATAATTGGCAGAAGACTCAGGTTTACAGTGCAAAATTACTTGGAACACTGCAATTACTCTCTCCTGGTGAAGGCGCGAAGGTCGCGCACCAAAACCAAAGGTTTAAACCTGCATATAAAGGTGTGATTGCCTTGAGATTATTAGACAAACTGCTCATAGAAAAAAAATAGATCTTCAATACATCAATGATCGTTACCAAAAGAAGCTCCGTTATCCCGAACAGAAATCTGGGTTAACCTTATTCCAACGAGATGTCGCGATACCCGTTCTTATTGCCGCAATATTTCAGGATGTGGGGTTAATGCACCCCAAGGCTCAGAAGATACTAACGGGGGAAGATGGGTCCCTTGACGAATTCAGAGTACTAGACAGAGAAGAACGTCTGGCCTTGCTAAAAATAAACCATGAACACACTCTCGATTTTATTACCAATGGTCTAGGTATGGAACAATATATCGGAAATTCTAAACAAGAAAGAACCGATTTCGTCCGAAATCAGGAAGAGAAATTAAACTTTACTCGTACATTATTGATTGACGCAATTAAACCTAAATTAGGAGTTGGGGACCTAATCAAGATCCCACAGATTTATGCTTCAGTAATATTCTCATCTAAGCAAAGTCACAACTTTTTAGACCTACCTAAAGCAGGCATGGTTATTAACAGAGCCGCAGAGCGGGGCTCAATAAGCAAAGTATTCGCTGAATGTTTATTGTCAATAGTTGGACATTTTCCTCAGGGATATGGAATAACTTATATTCCCAAAGATAATGACATGCAGGACATGGAACGCTATGAATATGCCATAGTCACAGAGCTAAATCCTGCAGACCCCTATATACCAAGATGTAGAGTAGCAACTCGTAACCTAACATTTATTTCAGGCGGTCATACGAATTCTGTAAATATGGAAAGTAATTTATATTTCTCTACAGCGAAGAAAAAACTAGAGAAAGTAAACCCTGCTCGCCTGGAAGAAATACTCCGTAAATTGGCCTCAAACTTTGAGGAACGTAAGACGTTAGATTTGATCCCTAGTTATTGGAACCCATATGGCTTCTTCTGTTACAAAAAGCTCCAAAATTTATGGAATAAAGCTTAAATAATTGCCTCTGCTTATATAAGTAATAATGTCTTTAATCACACAGGCTTACTTAAAAAAACGGAGCGTTATAGTGAAAATCTCTCACGTAAAAAATGTGCAATGCCATCCTTATGATTATTGCCAATCACAGCACTCGCTGATTTTTTCACTTCTGCTTGGGCGTTTTCTGGGGCATAACTTTCGTCAGCTAAGGCAAACATGCTTAAATCGTTATCACCATCGCCAAAACAAATAACATTACTGGCTCCCAGCTGTTTTTTAGATTGGTAACAGCTGAGCCTTTATTAGCGCTTTGATGATGAACATCTAACCACCAAAAGTTGTTGCCCTCTTGAGCAGGGCCAGAGTATGCAACAAGATTTGTATTGGCATTCAATTTTAACCATATCTGTTTAATAGTGTCAGCAGAACCAATCATACTGATATTAGTGACTTGACTATTAAGCGGTAACGCTTCTAAAGTTAAAAGTGTAGCTTTAGAGCTAGAAAAGTACTTGTATACCAATTCTTTTTCTACATCATGACGTGTTTCAGAATGAAAAATAAAATGCTGATGTTTGTCGATGACATTAACAAAGGGAGTAATTCCTTGTGCAATCGCAGCATCGATAACAGTTGAAATTTCAGCGTTATCAAGGAGATTTTCAAGAGTGATTTTTTGAATTTTAGGATCCCACACTGTCACCCCATTATTATAAATTTGAGGCAACTCGAATTCATGGCCCTCAACTATGCGTTGAGCCGATAACATAGTACGGCCTGTTGCTATCGTATAAGCGATGTTTTTTTCGTTAAGAAGGATAAGGGTTTCTTTGGTGAAGGCTGATATTTCAGATGCATCATTTAATAAGGTGCCATCTAAATCGAAAAAAATAAGATCCATAGATATTTTTGTAACTCAAGATTACGGACTAAACTTTAGTCCTACATTTATGAAGGGCATGATAGTCGAATACGAATAGCACGGCAATTTAGTTTATATGCTAGAAGAACAGTTTTAAATACAAATTAAAATCTGCACTTTTAATCATAACTATTAACAAAGAATGTTAAGACCAATCCTTTGATTTTTGTATATCACTAATTTTTGCTTCAATCCATTTATCACCTTGTGTGGTGGTTTCTTTTTTCCAAAATGGCGCCTGAGTTTTAAGATAATCCATTATAAATTCGTTAGCATGATAGGCAGATTGACGATGTTGGCTCGTGACACCGACAAACACAATTTGATCAGACACTTTGAGCTGACCTACTCTGTGAATAACCGACACACTACCAAGATGCCACTTAACTCTAGCCGTTTCGACTATGTCATTTAGTACTTTTTCTGTCATCGCTGGGTAGTGCTCTAAAAATAAACCACTAACAGATTGTTGTAGATTCATATCCCGAACCAAACCGACAAAGGTTACCAGAGCACCATCGCTGTTATTACTGTCTCTTAATTTTTGATACTGATAAGCAAAGTCGAAATCCTGAGTTTGCACGCTGATTTGTGTAAAGTGGCTCATGATAATAATTAACCACCGGTCACGGGAGGAAAAAACGCAATTTCGTCGGCATCATTTATGACAGTATCATCACTTGTCAACTCTTGGTTAACAGCTACTAAAGCTTTGCCATAATCTAAATACTCGTTCCAAGCCTCGCCTTTTTCTTGCAACAGACTACGTAACTTCGCCACTGTGTTTAGCTGCTTCCCATTTTGAATTATGTCAATCTCTAGGCATTCAGTTTTAATGATTTCTTTAAGTTGACCAAAAAACAAAATTTTTAACATGACCAATCACCACTTTTACCGCCTTGCTTACTGAGTACTTTGATATCACTGATTTCCATATGTGGGTCAACGGCCTTACACATATCAAATAAAGTCAGCGCCGCCACACTCACTGCGGTGAGCGCTTCCATCTCAACACCAGTTTGCCCCGCTAATTTGCACAGCGCTTGAATTCGTACTTTATTAGCATCATCCAAAGTTTGAAAGTCAATCTGCACTTTCGATAACATCAAGGGGTGGCATAAAGGAATAAGGTCACTACATTTCTTTGCCCCCTGGATACCCGCTATCCGCGCTATTGATAACACATCACCTTTGGCATGCGTGTTATCTTTTAACATACTGAAAGCTTGTGCAGACATGGTGATATAACCTTCTGCCACAGCTTGTCGTTGTGTGATGTTCTTGTCTGTCACATCAACCATATTTGCCTTTCCATGTTCATTTACATGGGTTAAAACAGCACTCTGGTTTTGCATATCGGGGTTATCCTCTACTTGGGCATTCAGTGATGTCTTTTAAATGTACAACAAAACTACACGGGCGATGAGTAGAGTCTAATTGTTGTTGTAATATACTATTCCACGCAGTTTTACAGGCTCCAGTTGAACCCGGCATACAAAATATTGCGGTGCCATTGGCCATACCGCCAAGTGCTCTGGATTGCACTGTTGATGTCCCTATTTCTAAATAAGATACATGTCTGAATAGCTCACCAAAACCTTCAATTTCTTTTTCAAACAATGGTAACAAAGCTTCAGGGGTAGTATCTCTTGCAGTAAACCCAGTTCCACCTGTCACAAGAATAACCTGAATGTCAGCTGCGGCTATCCAATTAGACACCACGGCACGGATCTGGAACTTGTCGTCTATGACAATTTTTTTATGTATTACATTATGACCATCTACGATAGCCGCCTGATTGAGATATTGCCCTGACGTATCATTGTCTTCACTGCGCGTATCCGACACAGTTAATACCGCAATATTAAGAGCTTGTTTAATTGTTGAGTCACTCACTGCCATCTCTATGCCTCGGTATATGGTTGCTCTGCACAGCGCTGTTGCCACTGTAGAGGAGTATTAATATTGTCTAATTGAGTATTTTTAAAAGGTTGTACTTGTAAACCTTGCAAAGAATCCAACATCATTTTCACTGAGTATTGCTGCTGTTTGGGTTGCATCAAAGCTTCATCAGGTGGATGTTTAAATACCTTCGCTAGATATTCAGTTAGTTCACAACCTATCGGTGTATACAAAGGTAAAAAACATTTGTCAAAAGAGCATAAACAATTATTTTCCCTGCCCACTTTAAGTAAATGATTATAATCATCTGAACATAAATCAGGCATATCTACGGCTATCACCAACAGTTCACTAATCTTGCTATGGTGAAGAAGAATATGAGTTATTGCTGCATGTATACCTGATAAAGGGCCACAATTCGGAATGATATCAGGGATACCTTGTTCATGCTGAGAACCACTGATAAATATATTATCCTCACACACCAAAGACAATCGTTTTTGGTGATGTTCAAGTAACGACTGCCGGCTATCAGGTAATCTTAACAAACTCTTATCTGTGCCCATTCGACTTGACTTGCCGCCAGCTAAAATTAACCCTGCTAGCATTTATTTATCACCGTAGAATACAATGTCTTGCACAACTGTGTATTCATTAACCACCTAACATGGCTAAATGTTTAGTGGCACCTGTGAAGCCATCTTGAAGCCAATGTGTCGCTTCTTTATCACCCAACAAATTAATGAGTTGGGCTTGTAACTCCTTGCTGTCAGCCGACTGCAATGCATGACGAATATCCAAACCTTGGTCTGCAAACAAACATAAATGCAATTTGCCAATAGCGGAAATCCTTAAACGATTACAGGTTGCACAAAATTCTTTGCTGTAAGGCATAATTAAACCTATTCTGCCTTGATAATCAGGGTGGAAAAACTCTTGTGCGGGCCCTGCAGCTTTACCTCGGATAAGCTGTCCCCACCCACTTTCGACCAAATGTTCTTTTATTGGCATACCAGAAACATGGTTCTGATTAAAGAACGTCACATTGTCACCTGTTTGCATCAACTCAATCAGTCTTAACGTGACCGGGGTGACTTTTAACCAAGTAAGGAAATTTTGGAGTTCTTGTTCATTATATTGTTTCATCAATACAGCGTTGATTTTAACTTTAACGCCTAAGGACATGGCTTTGTCGATACCACGCAAAATAGACTCAAGTTTATTGTGTCCAGTAATCGCAGCAAACATGCGAGGGTCGAGGCTATCTATACTTATATTAAGTGAATCAAGGCCTGCATCCACCCATTTGTGAATATCCGACTCCAACTTATGGCCATTACTCGTCATAGCCACATGCTGAATCCCCTTAGCAGAGGCACAAGCTTTTATGATCTCAGGTAAGTCTTTTCTGAGAGCTGGCTCACCACCGGTTATACGTACTTTACTTGTACCTAGTGAAGCAAATCCTTTAACCAAGGTTTGAATTTCGGTTAATGACAAAAAGTCACGCTCAGTATCGCAAGCATAACCATCAGGAAGACAGTATTTACATTTAAAATTACACACATCTGTGATAGACAGCCGCAAGTAATGGAATCGACGTCCAAATTTATCTTCTAACATATTATTTAACACCTTTCCAAATTGAAGTGACACACAAATTTGCGACACTTACGGGAGGCTGTTCGATTTCTCTTACAACCCTGGCGAATCAGAAAAATTAACAGATTCACGGCTAAAGCACCTTGTCATAGATTTAGGTGAGATAGCTCGGAGTTATGCACCGGTTATCTGACTAGGAAGTCAAACAACAGTTAACTATTTGTACCATATAATTATAATTTTGTAATGAGAAAATACTTTGATATTTTGCAATATCAATAGCTTCAGTCATGTCAATCGTTAAAATGTGGCACATAAGTTGTACTAATATATATATCGAATAAATAACTACTTAAATAAAAAGCACTTTTAAAGTGCAAACAAGAGATTTAGGATGTTTATGATCAGCACATTTATCAACAAAAACCAGCTCTCTAATGATTTTCATAAGATTGCTGAAGGTTATTTTATTCCTCTTGCAGAGGAAATTAAGGCGCACCAACTTAGTGCAAAAAGCACTTATTTTGTTGGAATTAATGGCAGCCAAGGCTCTGGAAAGTCCACGTTATCAGTATTTTTAAAGGACTACTTGAGTGAGACTTATGGTACGAAGGTAGTAGTCATATCTTTAGATGATTTCTACTTTAGCCAAATAGAACGGCAAATTGTAGCTGCTGATGTGCACCCTTTATTCGCAACCCGCGGTGTGCCTGGAACCCACAACATGCGCCAAGCAAAAACGGTAATGCATGATTTAAAACATCATCAACCCACGGTTATTCCAAGATTTAATAAAGCCACGGATAACCCCCACCCCATACCTTTTTGGACAAAGTTACCTTCTTCGGTAGATATTGTGATTTTTGAAGGCTGGTGTTGGGGCGTTGAACCGCAAACGTCTAAACAGCTTAAACAACCAGTAAATGCATTAGAAGCAATCGAAGACGAACAGGCTAACTGGCGAAACCATGTCAACTTACAACTTTCTCTTCATTACAGGCCCCTTTATAATTTGATGGATAAGTGGGTGATGTTAAAAGCCCCTTCCTTCGAGGACGTATATGCATGGCGTTTGGAGCAAGAACAAAAACTTAATGTAGCTACAACCCATCATGACAAATCGGGCATCATGGATGAACAGCAAATTCAGCGTTTTATCCAGCATTATCAGCGTTTAACTGAGCATGCACTCAAAACATTACCCAAAACTTGTGATCACGTATATGAACTAAACTCCTCTAGAGATATTACCGCGCACAAGCTTAAGGAAGCCCATGCTTAATGATGTATTAGTTTTTACAGATTTAGACGGCACATTGCTAGACCATCATAGCTATAGCTTTGCCCCTGCGATACCCATGCTGCATAAGCTTGCTTCAATGAATATACCTGTAATCCCTAACACCAGCAAAACCTTCGCAGAAGTAACAGAGTTAAGACAAAAATTAGATTTAAAGGGGCCTTTTATAGTCGAAAATGGTGCCGCTGTTTATATCCCCATAAATTATTTCAACACTCAATCCAGTGATACAACGTCTAAAAATGGCTACTGGGTTAAAGAGTTTTCTAAGCCGAGAGAGCATTGGTTATCATTAATAGACAAGTTAAAGAACACTTTTGCAGGCGAATTCAATCATTTTTTTAATATGTCCAATAAAGAAATAATCGCTGCAACCGGACTTTCAATTAAGCAGGCAAAACAAGCTAATGCCCGAGAGTACGGTGAGCCTATTTTGTGGTTAGGCAGTGACAATACAAAACATAAATTTGTCGAGACCTTAGAAGAGCTTGGAATCACACCTTTACAAGGAGGACGTTTTTTACATCTGTCTGGGCAATGTGACAAAGGAAAAGCGCTGATTTGGCTAACACAGCAATTTCAACAAGAACGTGGAATAAAAAACTGTATATCTATTGCCTTGGGTGACGGACAAAATGATGTAGCTATGTTGGAGGCTGCAGATATTGCGGTACAAATTTTATCACCTGCAAACGCCCCACCATTATTAACGAGACAACATGACGTCTACACCAGCCAAGCTTATGGCCCAAGTGGTTGGACCGAATGTCTAGAGCAAATAATTTTTAAGCATAAACAATTTAACCCGTAGTACGGAGATATCATGGCTGATTTTTATCAAAATGGCATAGTCACAACTTTACACAACCTATCTGAAAGACCTGTTGAGGATCTAGAAAGAGAACTCGTAGAGTTCTCAAAAAGACGTCCGATGGCGCTCATCCTGCCCTCTTTATATTCCGAACTTGAAGGTACAGCATTACCTAACATTATCGATCATATCGCCAAAGTTCCCTACCTATCTCAAATTGTAATTGGCCTAGACAGAGCCAACCTTGAAGAATACCAACATGCTCTAAAATTCTTCGGCGCATTGCCCCAAAATCACCGCATATTATGGAATGAAGGGCCAAGACTACAAGCATTAGATGCAAAACTAGAAGCTTTAGGATTGGCGCCCAAGGAATTAGGCAAAGGTCGGAATGTCTGGTATTGCATGGGGTACGTATTAGCGACCGGGAAAGCGGAGTCTGTAGCCTTGCACGATTGTGATATCTTGACTTACGACAGAGGCCTATTAGCTCGATTAATATATCCAGTTGCAAATCCACTTTTTAACTACGAGTTTTGTAAGGGCTATTACGCACGTGTAGCTGATGGAAAGATTAACGGTCGAGTCTCAAGATTATTAGTCACACCTTTGATCAGGGCTTTACAAAAGGTAGTGGGTCATAACGAATACCTTGAATATATGGATAGTTTTAGATATCCATTGGCAGGCGAGTTTTCTTTCAGGCGTGATGTGTTAAATGATATCCGTATCCCCAGTGATTGGGGCCTAGAAATTGGCGTATTATCTGAGATGCATCGTAATTATTCGCATAATAGATTGTGTCAGGCTGATATAGCTAAGACATACGATCACAAACATCAGGATTTATCGGCTAATAATGACCAAGGTGGACTTTCGAAGATGTCTATCGATATTACCAAAGCTTTATTTCGGAAACTTGCCACTCAGGGTGAAACCTTCACAACCGAGTCTTTTAGGTCATTAAAAGCCACGTACTACCGAATTGCATTAGACTTTGTCGAAACCTATAACAATGATGCGATTATGAATGGTCTAAAATTAGACATTCATAATGAAGAAAAGGCGGTTGAGTTATTTGCCAGAAATATTATGAAAGCAGGTGAGAGTTTCTTAGATAACCCAATGGAAACCCCTTTCATTCCTAGCTGGAACCGTGTTGTGAGTGCTATGCCAGATGTATTAGAGCAATTAAAAACCGCGGTAGAACAAGATTTCTTAGAGTTTAGTCAACCTTTGTAATTAACATTTTAATCAATTAAAAGGTGTAATGAATGTTATCTGTTTTAGAACAATTGATAGAACGTGTTGAGCATCACTTAGCCGTTATATATCAGGATGTTGAATTAATTACTACGTACCCTGAGTTATGTAAACAGTTATTAGAAACTATGCGCATAGATAACTCTGATTTATTGGTAGAGCCGAAACGCCATCATAACAATTGGGATCAACAGGATGTCATGCTAATCACCTATGGCGATAGCATTGAAAAGTCGGGAGAAAAACCACTTCACTCTTTACACGATTTTTTAACTAAGTATTGCGGTGACGCGATTAACAGCGTACATCTTTTACCTTTTTTCCCATACAGCTCTGATGATGGGTTTTCGGTCATTGATTATTCTAGTGTTAACGAAGCGTTAGGAGACTGGGATGATATAAGAGCGATAACTACAGATTATCGGGTTATGTCTGATGTGGTAATTAATCATTGCTCATCTAGAAGTGCATGGTTTGAAAACTTTATCAAAGGTGAAGGCCCGGGTAGTGACTTTTTTTATACTGCCTCTTTAAAAGATGATTTATCTAAAGTGGTACGACCCAGAACGTCTGATTTGCTAAGGTTAACCGAAACACCGCACGGAGAAAAGCAGGTCTGGTGTACTTTTAGTCATGATCAAGTCGATTTCGATTTCAGAAACCCAGCAGTTTTAGACACGTTTGTTTCAATCATGAGGCAATATTTGGACACCGGCATTCGAATATTTCGGTTAGATGCCGTGGCTTTTCTCTGGAAAAAAATAGGCACAAGCTGTATAAATCTTGAACAAACCCACGAAGTGGTGCGTTTATTGCGGACACTAATAGAACACGCAGTGAGTGACGCGGTCATCATCACTGAAACCAATATTCCCAATAGACAAAACCTTACCTATTTTGGTAATGCCAATGAAGCACACGGTATTTATAACTTTTCGCTACCCCCGCTGTTAGTCAACACCTTAGTAACAGGTTCTTGCAAACACCTTAAGTCGTGGTTGGGCAGTATGCCCCCCTCACAAAATGGCACCTTCTTTTTCAATTTTATCGCGTCTCATGATGGAATAGGATTGAGGCCTGCTGAAGGCCTATTGCAGGATCACGAACTCACAGCTCTGGTTAATACTATGCAAAATTTTGGTGGTAGAATTTCATGGCGAACGTCTGAAGATGGCAAACAAAAAGCTTATGAAATAAATATTGCTCTCTATGATGCACTGCAAGGTACAGTAAAAGGTACTGATAAATGGGGGCTAGACAGATTTATATGTGCTCACAGCATCATGTTTGGTCTTGAGGGTATTCCAGGGATTTATATACATAGTTTATTAGGCACCGGCAATGACTATGAAAAAGTTAAAAATACCAGCCATAACCGTTCTATTAATCGGCATAAATGGGACTACACCAAATTACAGGAGCAGCTAGCTTTACCCTTCAGCCAACATAGCAAAGTACATGCGAGGATGATAAAGCTACTCAATATCCGTAAAGAGCAGCCCGCTTTTCACCCTAGTGCCACCCAGTTTACGTTGCAATTAGGCGAACAAATATTTGGTTTTTGGCGTCAAAGTATGGACCGAAGACAAAGTATTTTTTGTATTTTCAATATCACTGATGAACCACAAAGCATTAGGTTAAGTGACATGAACTTAATAGGGACCGACACTTGGTTTGATCTTATCAGCGGCCATACAATGTGTCTGGAAGATTTGGAATACCGGTTGGCACCTTATCAATCTATGTGGATATCTAATATTGGCAGTTAGGCCCTTCCCTTATAAAATAACTCACTAAGGGCTTGTGTAGCACATAAGCCCCACCCTATCCATATGATTTTTATAAATATTATTTATCTCAACCGATAACTGTCTGTATCAAAAGACAGATTAGTGATATATATTTAAAAATCTTCTACAACACACTCAATTTAAAATATAAGCAATTGATTTTATTGATTATTTCAACATTGGCACAACACTTGTACTGGTCAACATAAGTAAGATGGTAACAGTATCAATTCAGCAGACCCCATCCATACTTTTAAATATTTATACAAAGTAATTTACTAAAAATATTACTAGTAAACAATTTGTCAAAGCAGTTTGTTATTTAACTAAACTTTATCGCTTTTAAACTAAAGTTTAAAAAGAATCAAAAAGGAATAAATATATGAAAAAATTAATCCCACTTATCGCGCTGACGTTCGCATCCATGGCATTAATCGCTGAAGAAGACTTAATAGCAAAATTAGATTTAGACAATGATGGTCGAATTAGCATTGAAGAAGCTGCTGAAGACGCTTCGTTAGCAGCAGTGTTTTCTGAACTGGATACCAATAAAGACGGTTACCTTTCAGCTAGTGAGTTAGAAAACACATAACAACATAATAACAATAAGTGCGGTGCGAGATTAATATTCAACTTACCCACTAAATCTAGTATTTTAATTTTATATTAAAGGAAGAAAATCATAAAAAAATTACTATTGGTATCAATCGCAACTTTCGTAACATTTAATTCATTTGCAGGGACTATAGAAATCACCGTTCATCCACTAGATGTCGACAAAAACGGTCTCATCAGCATCGACGAAGCAAAAGCAGACAATACCCTGAGTGCAATTTTTACAGAACTTGATGTCAACCAAGATGGCTTTTTATCACATTTGGAATTAGAAGTTAAAACAGAAGATGAAACTAACTAAGTCAGATGCATAGTTAGTTTAAAGAGTTTGCAAAGTTAGTGTATTTACAGACTTTTGCTATTTTATAGCTCAACCGGTAAATCAGACCTTGCACCCCATTCACTCCATGAACCATCATATACGGCGATGTGTGTGAATCCTGCTTCCGTTGCAGCCAAAGCCAAAATGCAGGCAGTAACACCCGACCCACAGCTAAAAACCAACAATCCATCAAAAGACTGTATGTATTCCGAAAAAATACATTTTAGCTCTTCTGAAGATTTTAGTACGAAACCTTCAATGCATGTTTGGAAGGGTAAATTTTGTGATGTTGGAATATGACCAGAGCGTAAACCCTTGCGCGGCTCTGCTTGTGTACCGTTAAAGCGTCCTGCACTTCGGGCGTCTAACAAAGTTATATTGGTTAATTTCTGGATTAATTCATCTGCATTAAAAAAATGGTTGCTGTTGAACTTAGCCTTAAAATCACCTGATTTACGAGGAGAGATAAGCTGTAAAACCTTTGGTCTGTCCTGTTCTAACCAATTAGGTAAACCGCCATTAAGTATATAAACTTGCTGGTGGCCCATAGACTTAAACATCCACCAAACTCTAGGTGCGCAATAAATCCCCTTGTTGTCATAGATTACAATTAAACTATCCTGATTAATGCCTAAGTTGCCAGCGTTTTCGGTAAAGCTGATTTCGTTAGGCATAGTATGAGGCAAGCTAGAATTTGTATCACAAAATATATTTTCGAAATCAAAAAACATGGAATTGGGAATATAACCAACAGGTCTTTTATTGGCTTTTCCCGTTATCGGATTGTCCATCTGGGTATACAACACTATTAAATCAGGCTGGTCGATTCTATCTTCTAGCCATTGGCTGCTAACGATATTGGTTTTTGGCTGCATGATTTATTCCTTAAATAAACGAAAAAGCGGCGCACTGCAGTAAACATGAAATTTATCTTCAGTGGATCCATACTCAACACACTGCACCGATATGATGCTTAGGTTTCGTATGCTGCGCTAATTTAATTTACACTTGATATATAAAAAATAAAAACAATATTATTATCAAAGCGTTAGACTAAAACAAGCAACTGACTAGTTGGTCAATTACTTGCTTTACAATTAAATACGTAAATAGTTACTTACTTGAGTGCACAACCTATGCTTCACAATGATTAATAAATTTATGGATTACACGATAAACCAATAATATTGCATTATATCGATACGGACTTACCACAGGTGATGGCTTTTTCAATAAGGTATTTTAACCCTTACCTATATTATAGGAGCAACACTTGTTAAGTTTCCACTTTCGCCATAGCGGCGTATATTAATACTCAAGGCGGATCCTATAGACCGTCGAAAATTCTTATTTTAACCAGCTTTAGAAAGAAATATTATTTCTTCCCCGGTTACCGTTACAGTCTTTTGTGCAATAATTATATGCCTATTTATACTCGACGATACTTCGAAAGCGTCGACCACTTCGATTTAGTAGTAAGAGAATTTAAACATGCAAAACCATACCCTATGGCTTAAATCACCCGCAGCGATATTTACAGGTAATACCCTAGACGCGGGTAACGGCCTAGTGATAAAAGGCAATAAAATTGTTGAATTAGTCCCATCTGGCATACAGCCAAAAACACCTATAGATAGTTACCTTGATTGTAGCAATAAAGTTATTACGCCGGGCCTTATCAATACTCATCATCATTTCTATCAAACATTAACACGTGCCGTCCCAGGTGCATTAAACAAACCCTTGTTTCCTTGGCTTAAATATCTTTATCAGATATGGAAGAACCTAGATGAAGAGATGATTTACACCGCGACTCAATTAGCGGGTTTAGAGTTGATGATGTCTGGGGCTACTTGTATCGCTGATCACCACTATGTTTTTCCAAAAGGGCTTGAACAAGCTATTGATATTCAAGTTGAGGCCATTAACACTTTGGGTTGTCGCGCCACGCTCACCAGAGGATCCATGAGCTTAGGAGAAAGTAAGGGGGGCTTGCCTCCTGACAGCGTTATCCAATCTGAAGACATAATATTGCAAGATAGTCAGAGACTTATATCAAAATATCATGACGAATCTGAAGATGGGTTTATACAAATAGCACTGGCACCGTGTTCACCTTTTTCTGTGTCCACTTCTTTAATGCAAGATACAGCTCAGTTAGCTAAACAAAATAACGTTATGTTGCATACGCATTTGGCCGAAACTGAAGACGAAAACAATTTTTGCATGCGTCAATATGGGATGCGCCCTTTAGATTATTTAGAACATTGCAATTGGTTAGGTGACAAAACTTGGCTAGCTCACGGGATCCACTTTAACCAAGATGAAATAAAACGCTTGGGCCAAGCTAGAGTAGGTATTGCTCACTGCCCCAGTTCTAATATGTTATTGGCGTCAGGTATTTGCCCAACTGTCGAACTTGAAGCCGCCGGGTGTAATATAGGTTTAGCAGTTGATGGCTCAGCGTCTAATGATTGTTCTAACATGATCCAAGAAGTACGTCAGTCTTTGTTACAGCAGCGTTTACGTTATGGAGCTGAGATTATAACCGCTGAACGTGTACTCGGTTATGCAACAACAGGTTCTGCTGCGGTGTTACAAAGACCGTCCATAGGTCAGTTTGCTATTGATATGCAGGCTGACTTAGCGATTTTTAGCTTAGACGAATTACGTTTTTCAGGCGTGGGCAGTCCTCTTGATGGATTGATAACTTGTGGTGCCTATCAAGTTGATAAATTGATGGTCGGGGGTAAGTGGTTAATTGAAAATTCTGAGCACAGCACAGTTTTAACCAGGCAACTCATGGAAAAACATCAATTACTCGCCAAAAAAATTCAAAACCAAAACTTTGTTTAATTTACTGTTTAGTATATGCAGGCACTCCTATGGTGCAATGCATTGAGAAATGATTTAAATTAGTGCACGCCGAATTTAATAAATTAATATCACGGGTAAGTAATATGCCTAACGTTATTTTCTTTTACCAGCAAAAAACAAGTATTTTCAAGGAATTAATAAATAACATTGTTACTAGACCATTTGGACAAGGTGTTGGCATCTTTCGTGCAGAACCTGACGATAATATTAAAAGATAGAAAATAACTAACTCAATTAAAACAGTGTGTTTAATAGGCCAAAGAGCCTAATACAACACATAGCAAAGCTACTACCTTGGGATCACCATAATGACAAATAAAACTTTTATATCAAACCCGCTAGCCAAAGCCATCGCTATTGGACTAGCTACTTTCATGCCACTACAAACGTTGGCGCAACAGACTGCTGAAGAAAGCGTCGAGCGTATTGAGGTAACCGGCTCTTTAGGCAGTCTACCCGGACAAGATGTTGAAGCAGTTTTTGGTTTTGGAAAATCAATTCTGGAAACACCGCGCTCTGCCTCAACCATTAGTGAAGAGCAATTAGAACGCTTTAGTGTTACTGACATAGATGATTTAGTCGCATTTGCACCTGGTACCTTCACTCAGTCATTTTTTGGTGTTGCTGGTTCACTAGATGTACGTGGTACACCGGGCGAAAACTATTTTCGGGGAATGAAACGTTTAGACAACCCAGGCAACTACCCCACCCCGATTGGTGCATCTAGTCGTATCGATATTGTTCGTGGACCTGCTTCACCTATCTATGGTCCATCGAAAATTGGCGGTTACTTAAACTTTAATCCTAAATCAGCTCGTGCTAGTGGTGGTCAATATTTAGATCAAAATGAAGGCAAATTTTCTTATACCTTAGGTACCTGGGATAAAAGCGTAATGACCGCAGAAATTGGTGGTCCTGGTAAAATTGGCGATAAAGACATGGGTTTTTATCTTTATGGTGAAGTAGAAAACTCTGGCAGCTATTACAATAATTCTGGTACAGACCAAACAATTTTACAAGCCTCATTCAATGTAGATATTACTGAAAACTTACGGATTGAGTTTGGTGGTATGTATCACGATTACGATGGTAATCAGGTTGCTGGTTGGAACCGTTTAAGCCAAGACTTAATCGATAACGGTACTTATATTACTGGAACTGCAAGCCCACTGGATATAAACGGTGATGGTTCAATATCACATCAAGAATACGGTTTAGTTAATATTGCAGGTAATAGCTTCTTCTACTTTCCTGGTTTTACTTTTGATGATGCCGAAGCGACAGACGCAATGGTATTAAACAATTCTGGTACTGCCACATTACGTGGTGACCAAGTTTTAGTGGCAGCCGATGATGTATTGTTAAATACCGTTGAGACCTTTTACTTTGACTTGATTTATTTCACAGATAACGGCTGGGAAATCAAGAACCAAATGTTCTATGATGCCTATGAAAATCTAAATGAAAACGCTTATGGGTTCGCGCAGTTTCATGACAGCTCGGTATTTGAAAATAAATTGGTTTTTGCCACGGAATATGAAGCTGAGGGTCTATTAGCACAGGTACAATTATCACCTTCTATTCGTCATACCGAATTTTTACATGGCGATGATTTTACAAATGAATATTTTCAAAGACGTGATCTTACTGGACCATCTACAGCACTTGATAGACGTTTATTAGCCACCAGAATTGGGCGAGATTTTGATAACTACGACGAAGGTAATTATACAAATTTAGGTATAGCTGCCATGACCGATGTCACTTGGGATATGGGTTTAAACATCGTACTAGGCGTGCGTTATGACACCATCGATATTAAAACAACTAGCCGTGGTGATTTGTTATTAACCCCAGGCGATATTGTGACGGTTAAAGATACGGTTGAGGGGGCTTCTTGGAATGCAAGTATTTCATACAAAACTGATTTCGGACTGATCCCATATATTACCTCTGCCGAACAAGCTACCTTAATCGCTGGTCAAGGTGCAGAAATAGGTGTAGGACAAGTGGGTAATGGTGCATTTGATACTTCAGACTTATTTGAATACGGTATTAAAGGTTCATTTTTAGATGATAGTTTATATTTTGCATTATCTGTTTACGAGCAAGAACGAACCGATTTTAATGCACAAGCCATAGTAACTAATGCAACCACAGAGAATGAAGGGGTTGAATTTGAATTACGTTGGGTTATCTCTGATCAATTAGTTGTCGGTGCTGGTTATACCAACATCAAGGTTTATAACCTGACTGCCCTATCAGAAGGTAATCAATTTGGTTTCTTAGGCATAGGTGATTTACCTAATCTGACTGACCCGGCATTAATTTATGGTGGCAACCCAATTGGAGTTACTTTAATTGACCCGAATAATAAAGAGACAGTTAGAAAAGCTGGAATACCTGAAAATATTTATACATTAAACGCGACCTATGATTTTCAAAATGGCTATGCAGTAAATGGCAGTATCGTTAGGGCAGATGAAACATTCTCAAGTTTTTCTCAAGCGATAACATTGCCAGCTTACACCTTAGTCAATGCAGGGGTGTCTTATACAACAAACACATGGAGTGCCAGTGTTAATATTAAGAACTTAACGGATGAAACCTATTTTAGGGCTAACTTCCCTGACTTATTTGGAGCTCAAATCGTCTTGCCAGAATTACCAAGACATTTTCAAGCTAAGGTTAGTTATAAATTTTAATGAGTTAAATTAGATTATTATAAGGGTAAATATGTCACTTACATATTTACCCTTTTTTATATGAGGTACAGAATATGTTTAAAACACGTTTAAAAAACCTGCTCATAGTAACGTTGAGCGTTTTGGTACTTTTCAGTTGTTTGGATCAAAATCCACAAAATACTGAACTGAAATCTGAGCTACAAATACCACTAGAGATAAAAGTGGTCGTTGTCACTATGTTTGAAATCGGTGCAGATGAGGGCGACAAACCCGGCGAATTCCAACTATGGAAAGCTGGCCAAAAACTCAATACCTGTTTGCCTTTTGTCGTTTCACATCACGATATTTGTATTAATGCCGAAACAGGCGTTATGGGCATAGTCACGGGGATGGGAACCGCTAAAGCGGCCACAGCTATTATGGCATTAGGCTTAGATCCTAGATTTGATTTAACACATGCATATTGGTTAGTGGCTGGGATCGCTGGTTTTGACCCTGCTGATGCTTCAATAGGCTCTGCCGCTTGGGCAACATGGCTTCTTGATGGTGATTTAGCCCATCAAATTGATGCCAGAGAAATACCTGATACTTGGTCAACCGGCTACTTTCCGTTGTTTACTACTGACCCTCTGTTGGAAAATCAAACCATAGATCTCAGTAAACTTAATAAACACGGTCAATCTTCAAATGGTGAAGTTTATCAACTCAACTCTCAGTTGACTGATTGGGCATATACACTTACCAAAGATGTAAAGTTAAATGACTACCCTGTTATGCAAGCCTTGCGAGATAAATACACAGGTTATCCAAATGCGCAGAAATTACCTTTTGTATTGAAAGGTGAACATATGGCCGCTTCTACTTTTTGGCATGGTGATTTATTAAATGAGTGGGCGAATAACTGGACCCATTATTGGACTGCAGGTCAAGGAAATTTTGTCAGCTCTGGCATGGAAGATACCGGCGCTTACCAGTCAATGATTTACTTGGACAACGCAAATAAAGCAGATAAATCTCGTTTTATGGTGGTTCGTACCGGCAGTAATTATTCTATGCCACCGCCTGGATTAACAGCAATTGAAAATTTAAAATTAGAAAGTGGTGAGAATGGTTATGCAGGTATGCGCTCCGCACTCGAAACGGCCTATCTGGTAGGCAGTAAAGTAGTGGATACAATCGTTGCTAATTGGTCACAATACAAAACGACTATGCCTTACCAAGTACAAGAAAAAATAATCAATGTTAGCCAACAGCAAATTGGTGTTGGCAACCAGAGTTCAGCTTCTATTAGTGTTCTTTCGAGCGTTTCTGGAAGCAATAAAATCCTGACTGCAAAACAATTGGCCAAAGCGTTAAATCTTGAGGCACATGTTGAAGGTGGCTACTTTCGCCAAACCTTTAAAGCAGATCATAGAGCCACTATTGCTACCGAAAATGGTGATAGAGTCACTATGACCAGCATTTATTATCTATTAACTGCAGAATCACCAATTGGTCATTTTCATATGAACCAATCAGATATCATGCATTATTTTCATATGGGCGATCCTATTACCTACTATATGATTAATTCAGACGGTAGTTTACAAAAAACAATATTGGGGCCAGATCCGATCCAAGGACATCAAATGCAAATGATGGTAAAAGGAGGGACATGGAAGGCATCAAAAACGTCAACTGATGGGAAATACGGATACGGACTCATAGGAGAAGCTGTTGCACCTGGATTTGAGTATGCTGATATGCAACTAGGTAAAAAGACAATGTTATTGAAGCAGTTTCCAAAACATACACAACTCATCGAAGAACTGAGTCGCGAGTAAGCAGTGAACTTTCGTGCTAAATACTCGTGGACACGTCGCTTAGGCAGCAACACACTGCCTAAGCGACGTGTCTACGGCCACTAGGCATATTTATGCAACGGATCCAAAATGGCTTTTTCTTAGCGGCCCTAACAAAACAAGTATGAGAGAAATTATGAAAAACATCTGTTTTCCGATGATGGCAATGTTAGCCTTCTCTGTTGGCACTATTCACGCAACTCACGCAAAAGAAGGAAAACAGCTTAATTTTATGAACGAACAACTATCAGAACAATTATTAAATCAGACAATTGCATTAAGTGAGCCTAACTTAGTTAAATCTCAAGCAGAGTTGTTGCGTAAACATTATGACGCACTGGTGCTAAGCGGCTTTACCAAAAGCGAAGCACTACAGATTATTATAGCAATGGCGTCGGTAGATAAGCATTAATGTGGACTACCTGCAGAAGATGGCTTCAAATACCCTTCTAATCAGCAACGTATTACATCAGAAATTAAATATCAGTAGGTACTTAACTTTTCTAACCACTTAAGTTTGTGTTCTTCAGACATGAAACTGGCATTGAAACTATTTTTTACTAACTGCTCTAACTGGTGTTTTTCTATCGGCAAGTGATCAATTATTGCAAAATAATTATCATTTAAATAACCTCCAAAATAACTAGGGTCGTCAGCATTAATAGTGGCCATTAGCCCTAAATCGAGCAATTGCAACACGTTGTGATGTTGCATATGTTTGAAGACCTTCAGCTTAGTATTCGACAGAGGGCAAACGGTTAATGGATGTTGTGAATCAATTAAAAACGCTATTAACACAGGGTCTTCTATACTGCGCACACCGTGGTCTATTCGATGCACATCTAAGGCTTTTAATGCACCCCAAACATAGTCTGGCGGCCCCTCTTCACCCGCATGAGCAACTCGCTTTAAGCCTAATTCTTTAGCCATTTTAAACACTTTAGTAAATTTTTCAGGAGGATTACCCAACTCACCGCTGTCTAGTCCAACTGCAGTAATATCATTTAAGTATGGTGTTGAAGCTTGTAACGTTTCAATAGCACTTTGTTCTGTTAAATGCCTTAAGAAAGACATAATCAATAAGCAGGATTGCCCCCATTCTTGTTGTGCTTGTTGCATGGCCCGCTTAAAACCTGGCATAAACACATCAAATCCAATACCCCGTTCAGTATGAGTCTGCGGGTCGAACATTATTTCAGCATGTACTACGTTGTCTTCTTTGCAAGTAAGTAGATAACTCCACATCAACTGGTAAAAATCGTCTTCGTCCTTAAGTACCGATGCACCAAAATAATAAATATCTAAAAAACTTTGCAGATCCTCGAAGTCATAAGCATTTTTTACTTCTTCAATATTCGCATATGGTAATTCAAGCTGATGCTTTTCTGCTAATGCCATCATTAAATCTGGCTCTAATGAGCCTTCAATGTGCAGGTGTAATTCTACTTTGGGCAATGACGCTACCCAATGTTTCAACTCATCTTTGGTCATTTTTCCCACCTGCTTTATTACTTTTCTACCATGTAAATTTTGTTATTGCTTGCACCAAAATGAACATCTAAGTTAACTATTGGTGCAACACAATCGATCTTATCTGAATTTACTCTATTTGTTTTAATCAAATCAAGCGCTTAAAGCACATTTTATTATTGTTTTATAACGTTAGATGACATGATTACCATGTTAACAGCATAAATCAGACCAACGCCAGACTAGATGGTCAGCTTTTTGCAGGCTGCTTAGGTTAAAACTCATAACCTCAAATACATAAATGATGTCACATCAAAAATAGAGCGATAAACATGTCTAACATTCTTGAACACTTTTTTAAATTAAAAGAAAAAGGTACCAATCTAAAAACTGAATTTATTGCCGGATTAACTACCTTTGCAGCTATGTCCTATGTGTTGGTGGTAAACCCAAGCATTTTAGGTGCAGGTGGCATGCCAATCGAAGGACTGATAACTGTCACTGCTATTGCTGCATGTTTAGGTACATTATTAATGGCCTTCATGACTAACTACCCCATAGCGATGGCTCCGGGTATGGGTCTCAATGCCTTTTTCGCCTTTACGATTTGTTTAACCCGAGAAATACCATGGGACGCAGCATTAGGCATTGTGTTTTGGAACGGTATTTTATTTTTATTGCTGTCTGTTACAGGTGTCAGAACTAAAATAGCAGATGCCATACCAGCAGCACTTAAAATTGGTGTTCAATGTGGTATTGGTTTATTTATTGCGTTCATCGGATTAAAAAATGCAGGATTGGTAGTCGACAATCCTGCTACATTTGTCTCTATCGGCGACTTATCTGAGCCAGCCACATTATTAGCGTTAGCAGGCATCATCTTAACCATCGTTTTAGTTATTCGAAAAGTAACCGGGGCTATTCTTATTTCCGTAATAGTCTTAACCATAATAGGTGCTTTCATCCCAGTTGGTGACGGATATTTAACCCAGCATACAAGCCAAATCATTGGCCTTCCAGACAGTATAAGCACAACATTTTTTGCGATGGACATTATGTATCCAATCGAATACTTTGCTGAAACATGGGATCTGATTTTTGCCCTGCTATTTGTAAATATGTTCGATACCATAGGTACCTTAATAGGCGTATCCCGTCGCGCTAACCTACTAGATGAACACGGTAAATTACCAAAAATGGGAAAAGCGATGACGGCAGACGCAGTTGCCAGTGTCATGGGTGCGGCAATAGGTACTTCACCCGTAACGTCATACGTCGAATCAGCAGCAGGAGTATCCGCAGGTGGCAGAACAGGGCTGACGTCAGTGTTTGTTGCTTTATGTTTTATTTTAGCATTGTTCCTCACACCACTTATGAAAGTTATCCCATTAATGGCAACGACACCCGCGCTGATCATGGTGGGTATATTAATGATGGATTCATTTAGACAACTCGACTTTGACGACTTAACATCCCTAGCAACTGCCACAGTTGCACTACTAGCTATGCCCCTTACCTTTAGCATTAGTGAAGGCATAGCACTAGGGTTTATTACTTATGTGGGCATAATGCTGGGTACAGGAAGATACAAACAGGTGACCCTCATCACATATATAATGGCAATAGTATTTGTATTGAGATATGTATTGGATTTAAAGTGAATTCAACATTTTTTGAGTTCATAGTAACAACCATAATATAAAATCTGGTCTGCTATGCGACTTGCATAGCAGTTAATTTAAGTACTTAAATTGAAAGAGTATAATTAATACACCAATAGAATCGCACTATATTTAAGTAGACTCAAGGTCATCAAGTCACTTCATGGCTGGCTGAATATATACCATTTCCGTTGGGAACTATCTCGATGCAGTTTCATTTGTTAAGAATATGACTATAGAAAACATCCAATTTTTAATCTAAATCGATAGTTAAACGAACAATCATGTCTTAAAGATATTATTAATCACCTTGAGGCAGAATTAGTTATTTTAAATATCTGCTAGTTGAATACAGCTGAGATAGCGTTTATCTTCACTACAATTAATGATTTAAAATTTTACGGACGAAAAACGGCAATATTTTATATTTTATATTTTATATTTTATATTTTATATTTTATATTTTATATTTTTAGGAAAAAAATCATCTCATCCGCCATATTAATAATAAGAATTATTTCGTTTCATTTACTCAATTTTATTAGCCTACATGTAATGACTGAAAAAATTGGTGATTGCTGCAGATTTTTAGTATCCGGTAAATTGTTCTGAGACTGCTGATAAACTTGGTTATATGATTGAAAATAAACGGCACATATTTAATCAAAAAGGTATTGAAACTAAACATATAATAATGTCATGGGCAAGGTCAATTATTGAAGCTGAAAAAGGGCATATTAATACTGTGGTGGGAGCACTTTAAAATGATGCGCCAGACTTCATTTACCCTAACAGATAGTTAGGTTTGATCAGCAGTTCTTTTTTCACTACAAGTAATAAAACTTGGCAATACCTGGGCACTGGTTCTATTAATAACATCCGATTAGGCGTTATTAAAGCTTATGATTACGGTGAACCACTCAATCAATATATTCAGTTAAATATTAACAATGATCGTTTACAGATATTAACTGGTGAAGACGATGTGTTATCACGAGCAGTCAATATGATGGTAGCTGATAGAATAGATAAAAGCTTACATTGCTTTTTCGCCAAACGATAAAAATTCAATAGATTATGCAAAAATCCTCTCTGATGGTATTTTGGATATGAGAAGTAATGGTGATTTAGAAAAATTGCTGTTTAAATGTGGTTTACATGATTGGCAATGACATGTTTCTTAATTCACACCCCCCCACTTTTGCAGGTAATCTATCGTTTAAATGGTTGCCACCTAATTAATTTTTAACACGTTACACTAAACTCAATTTTAAGGATAACCTATGTATTTTGAAGATTATTATCCGGGTCAAACATCTCAGTTTGGCGCTTATCGCGTAACTGAAAGCGAAATAATAGAGTTTGCTAGTAAATATGATCCCCAGTATTTTCACTTAGATGATGAGGCGGCTAAAGACTCTCTTTTTGGCGGGTTATGTGCCAGCGGTTGGCATACTTCAGCCATGTTCATGCGTATGCTTATTGACAATTTACCTGAAGAGCATGGTTCTCTTGGTTCACCTGGGATTAATAATCTCAAGTGGTTAAAACCTGTGTACCCCGGGTATATCCTAAGTGTAAAAAGTTGTGTGAGTCAGTGTAGATTGTCTAAGAGCAAACCTGGTGTGGGTTTAATATGTGTGAATTATGAGATTATAAACCAGCATGACGCATCAGTCATGACATTAGAATCAAATGCTTTTTTCAGGTGCAGAGGCACCTAGGCTCGGCGGTGGCAAAGACTCCATTCTGTGTAATAAGACTACGATTAATTTAGAGTTTTATAATTATTGAATTGGTCCGATAAAAGAGCTAGCTCAAACACTAGGTAAATATTGAATTTCTCAAATTGATAAGGTGTTTGCTGCTAGTTATGTACTAAAATTCACCCTTGAGGCAATGATCAGTATATAGCCGTCACTCTATGTTCTGCCCAGATCAAAGCGTCTTTAAATAAACCACAAGATTGCTCAGGGTCTACATTTATTTGTTGGCAAAAAAGCTTAACATTCTCCCAATTTCCCTTTTCAAATAATTCACATAACTTCAAAAAATTTGCAGATTCTCCTTTACGATTAATTATCGCGTCTTTCATATCTTGGTGTAGTGGTAACTTATCCATAAGCTCTTGTATATCGCCATCTACCATGGCATCGATTAAAGACAATAATCCAATTAAAAATGCGGATGGTTGGGAGTTAATAGGTAAAGTTGCATTTACCATTAACTCACAAAAACGCCCTCTAGATAGAGCCATGATAGTCAACGCTTTTGGTTTACCTATTGAAAATTGAGCAGTAAACAACAAACTAATAAAACGTTTTAACTCTACGATTCCTAATACTATTATGGCTTGCTTTATAGTTTGTATGGCAGCGTCCCGCTTAAATATGGGTGATTGCACATAACGAAGTAGCTTAAAAGACAGGTTAATATCATCTTCAAATATAGCAGTAATATTTTTAAAATCTAATTCAGCTTTATTGATTTCGGACCACAAGTTAACTACTGCGATTTGGGAAGGATTAAAAGCAACCGTTTTAATGATTTCAGGGCGACTAAAAAAATAGCCTTGATAATATTCACAGCCAATAGTTATTGCATGTTGAAATTCAGCGTAAGTTTCTATTTTTTCAGCTAATAACTTAATATGAGGAAAAGGTTTTAACGCAGTTATGATTTCTTGGAACTGTTGTTCCGATGTAAGCGAATAATCAAGTTTTATGATATCCACATATGGAAAGAAGTGTCTCCAAGTTGAGTCATGCTCGTAATCATCTAACGCAATAGAATAGCCCTTATCTTTTAAATCAATACAAGCCGCAAGCAGCTTTTTACCCGGTTTGGCCGTTTCGAGAATCTCAACCACAATTTTCTCTTTGTTCAATAATAAAGGATAGCCATTTATTATCGAATCATGAGTAAAGTTAATAAAAGCAAGTGAGCCTTGAGTCAAACTTTCCAAACCTAAATTAAACTCTAAGCCCTCAATAATTTTAGCCGTCGCTACATCTTCATTTATATTTTTTGGAAAGATATTATCTAGACTGTCGCGAAGTAATAATTCATAAGCAAATAATTTTTTAGCTCTATCTAAAATAGGCTGGCGTGCCACATAAAAGCTCAAATTATAATTCCTTTGTTTTTACAGATAACATGAGCCTTTTCTTACCCTCAAAATAGATGACGAATAATGATGAGATTGATATTAAATTTAATATCGTCTTAAATTAGTAAATCTACTGAATTACCTAACCGAATACTACTACTTACAGATTGACTCAAACAAGTTTGAATCAATCTGGTCTCACAAAACTGAGACAGCGTTACATGTATATTAAACAATATTGGAGACTTAATAAATCGCGTATTTATCACATATAGAACATTGTCGGCTGCATAACATTCACTCGCCAATATGTCTGAACATTCAATGCATCACATTGGACTAAATTAACGTTATTAATTACGTCATTAAAAATAATATTACCATAATAACAAACCATTTACATTTTAGTAACATGCATTTCAATTCTAATATTTAAAATACATTTACCGTTGCATTTATCTGTATTCTTTTGAATATGATGTAGTAAAAGTCTTTTATGTTCACACTGACATCAAGATTACGCGGGGAAATGTTCCATCCAATGCAAAGCTATCTGCTCTCTGGTGCAGTACCACACCCTATCATGGCTGTGCACATATTCAATAAATCGTTGCAGAGCAGCCATGCGCGCTGGGCGTCCAATAATGCGACAATGTAATCCAATTGATAACATTTTGGGTGCGGTTTCACCTTCTGCATACAGTACATCAAAGGCATCTTTTAGGTACTGATAAAACTGTTCGCCACTGTTAAAACCTTGAGGTGATACAAAGCGCATATCGTTGGTATCAAGTGTATAAGGTACCATTAGTAAAGGTTTAGCGTATTGGGTATCGTAATACGGTAAGTCATCTGCATAAGAGTCAGCACAGTATAAAATGTCATCTCTATCAGCTATTAACTTCAGGGTGTTAGGACTTGTTCTCCCCGTATACCAGCCTTTGGGTTTACTGCCAGTGATTGCTTGATGTAACTGCACGGCCGCATTGATCATTTTCTTTTCTTGAATTTCTGGCATATCTTGATAATGGATCCAGCGCATAGAGTGACTCGCTATCTCCCAGTTTGCTTCTTTCATAGCCGCGACTGCTTCTGGATTGCGTTGCAGTGCCATCGTCACACCAAATACTGTAATGGGTAAATTGTAACGCACAAACAAATTATATAGACGCCAAAATCCAGCACGGCTGCCATATTCATACATAGACTCCATGCTTAGATGTCTGTCTTTATAAGCTTGCGCTCCGATGATCTCAGATAAAAACACTTCAGACTGTTCATCACCATGCAGCACACAGTTTTCAGCACCTTCTTCATAATTAAGTACAAATTGCACCGCTATCTTGGCTTGATTAGGCCATTTTGGATGAGGGGGATGTTGGCCATAACCGATTAAATCTCTTGGATATGCATGTTTCATGGGAGGAACCTTATTCAAATTCTGTGGGAACAGATAAACCGCAGCCGGTTAATATTAATTTCACCAAATTATTTGTAGCTTCGGAAAAATCAGTTTGAGTCATGGGTTTGCCTCTGAGTTCATTAATTTGTATAGAAAAGTCAGCATAATGTTGTGATGTAGCCCAAATATTGAATAACAAATAATGAGGGTCTGTTGCCACTAACTTGCCTTGGTCAATCCATTGTTTGATAACATCCACGCGGCCCGCCATCCAAGATGCATGTTGGTCTTTGAAAAATTTGTTTAAATTAGGTGCACCATTGATAATTTCTAGTGCAAACATTTTAGATGCATCTGGTCTACAACGAGATATTTCCATTTTATCTGCAATATAATGAGCTAAAACTTCAGCGGGATCGTCGCCCACCGTTGCTTCATCAAAGCGGCTGTTCCATAAACGAAGAATATCTTCCAACAACGCTAAGTACAGTGACTCTTTGGATTTAAAATAATAAAGCACGTTAGTTTTGGGAAGTTCAGCTCTGTCAGCTATTTGCTGAACTCGTGCACCTTTAAAACCGTGTAAAGCAAACTCCTTTTCTGCAGCATTTAATATTTTACTGCGATTAAGCTCTCCAATGCTAGTTTCTTTATAATTTTTACTTGCACACATTTAATATTTAATTTCCATTTGTATAAATCTTTAGGGGCTTTGTTTAACCCTATAAAAATATCACCCAATGTATGGGATTGCCAGAATCATAAAGTGGTTACATATAAATTACCACCGCTGTAATAACCGGCATTTTAATTGCTTATCGCCTGATAGTTAATACTAAGTACTTAGTATTAACTATCAGGCAGCTCTCAAAACCATATTAATTATTAAGGCAGATGACTCTAAGCAAAAACGTCTATATTAGGCTTCATTTTGCTTAAAACACACAAAAGCTGACCATTTAGTCTAGTATTTATTGTATTTAACATCACTAGTCGGGATAATATCATTATTAGACCTCGCTTATGGAGCGCCACATGATCAGCTTTTTGCTTAACAACGACATAGCTAACATAGATCAAGCCAGAGCTGACTTGACTTTGCTTGAATATTTGCGTGAACAAAAAAACTTAACCGGTACTAAAGAAGGCTGCGCATCAGGCGATTGTGGCGCCTGTACAGTGGTGTTAGCTGAAGTAATAGGACACGACGGCACAACACGGAACAACCTTGAATATAGAGCCATTAATAGTTGTGTGACATTTTTATCGGCATTACATGGCAAACAACTTATCACTGTAGAGCATTTACCAGACGGCAAAAATTTACATCCTGTGCAGCAAAGTATGGTTGAGTATCATGGCTCCCAATGTGGCTTCTGTACTCCAGGCTTTATTATGTCGATGTTTGCTTTGTACCAACAAGCACAACAACCTGATAGAGAGGCCGTTATCCAAGCATTGTCTGGTAATCTATGTCGCTGTACCGGTTATCGCCCCATTATTGATGCAACGTTAAGTGTTTGCCAAAATAAACAAGCGGATAAGTTTAAACAAATAGAAACTCAAACCGTTGGACGTCTAAATGCTATCAATAAACAACTTATCAGCACAGACAATTTATTAGTACCCACTTCAAGACAAGAATTAGCTGCGGCCAAAGCTAAATATCCAGATGCTAATGTGTTTGCAGGAAGTACTGACTTAGCCTTACAGGTCACTCAACAGTTAAAAACCTTTGATAAACTTATCGCTTTATGTGCGATGCCAGACTTAAACATACTGGTTGAACAAGAGGAGGGATTATTAATCGGTGCTGCCCTACCCTTTGGTAAAATTGAGTCGAGCTTACTCAAATATTTTCCGCAATTATCCGAGCTATTATGGCGTTTTGCAGCCACACCGATTCGTAATCAAGCCAGCCTAGGTGGTAATGTCGCCAATGGTTCTCCAATTGGAGATATGCCACCTGCATTGTTAGCGCTTAATGCTGTCATACATGTCGATAACGGCACACACAAAAGAAAAATAGCGGCAAGTGAATTCTTTTTGGATTACCGCAAGACAGCGTTAGAGACATCTGACTGGATAGAAGCAATTTTTATTCCCTTCACTCATCACCGAAGCTTAGTACGCGCCTATAAAGTATCTAAACGTTATGAAGATGATATTTCAGCAGTATGTGCAGTGTTCAATTTGCAAGTCATCGATGGAAAGATACACAGCATCTACTCTGGGTTTGGTGGTGTAGCTGCTATACCGGCAACTGTAATAGAGCTTAACACTCAGCTTGAAGGTAAAACTTGGTCCAGTAACAAGACCTTTGAGATTGGTAAAGAAATACTCAAACAAGCATTTACCCCTTTAGATGATGTGCGTGCTAGCAAAACGTATAGGGTTAGTATGTTGACAAATCTGTGGAAACGTTTCTGGTTAGAAACAAACCAAAGTACCCAAAAAATTGCAACCCGTGTGGTACATGTATCTTCTTCAAATGAGGCGTCACGTGATGCGTAAACTTATTGAGCAACCTACATTTGATGCCACACCTCAAGGTGCAGCAGGTAAATCACACAAACATGAAAGTGCAGAGCGACAGGTCAGTGGCCAAGCTCGTTACATTGATGATATGCCAGAGGCTGCAAATATCCATCACGTTGCTGTGGGCGTTAGCTCGGTCACTACTGGTACAATTACATCCATAGACTTGTCACTGGTGAAGGCTAGTGAAGGCGTAATAGACGTAATAACGGTTGATGATATACCTGGTCATAAAGATATAGGTCCCGTTTTTCCGGGAGACCCATTATTAGCGGGTACAGAAATTTTATATCACAGCCAGCCAATATTTGCGGTATTAGCGACCAGCGTTAACTTAGCTCGCCGAGCTTCATTAAAAGCAAACATTGTGATATCTCCCACCGAAGCGTGTTTGACCGTTAATCAGGCCAAACAACGAGAAAATTTTGTGCGTCCCCCACACTTTATGCGCCGTGGGGATTTTCAAACAAGTTACGCCCAAAGCCCGATCCGTATTGAGGGTGAAATGATTATCGGTGGTCAAGAGCACATGTATCTTGAAGGCCAGGTATCTATGGCCATACCCGAAGAAGAAGACCGAATGTTAGTCTACTCTTCTAGCCAGCATCCCAGTGAAGTACAAAAGTTAATTGCTGAAGTATTAGATATCAAACTTCACAAAGTAGTAGTTGATATGCGTCGCATGGGCGGTGGTTTTGGCGGTAAAGAAACACAAGCAGCACAATGGGCTTGCTTAGCAGCAGTATTTGCTAACCGTAACAAAGTAGCAGTCAAACTTCGATTGCCACGTATGTTAGATATGATGGCAACGGGTAAAAGGCATCCATTCGAAAATAAATTTAAAGTAGCCACTGATAATAAAGGGCTAATACAAGCAACCCATATAGAAATTAACGGTAATTGTGGTCACTCTCCCGATTTGTCGGATGCCATAGTAGACCGGGCAATGTTCCATGCAGATAATGGCTATTTTCTGGCTGATTGTTATGTAGAAGGCCATAGGTGTCGAACTAATCAAGTATCGCATACTGCCTATCGCGGATTTGGTGGCCCTCAGGGCATGATTGTCGCCGAAGCTATGATGGATGCGATTGCCCGTAAGTTGGGTAAAGACCCCTTAGATATCCGTAAACTCAATTTGTATGGCAAAGACACTCGAAATACCACTCAATATGGTATGCAGGTAGAACACAATTTATTAGCTGACCTTATTGATAAGCTTGAAGCATCATGCGATTACCAACTGCGCCGCAAACAAATTACAGAGTTCAACAAAGACAGCCCAATCATCAAAAAAGGCTTGGCCTTAACCCCAGTAAAATTCGGAATCTCATTCACTGCCAAACATCTTAATCAGGCTGGCGCGTTACTGCATATTTATACTGACGGTAGTATGCAAATCAACCATGGTGGCACCGAGATGGGCCAAGGGTTACATACCAAAATTGGACAGATAGTAGCGAATGAGTTTGGGGTGCCCTTGTCTCATGTTGAAATCACTTCGACTCGAACCGATAAAGTCCCAAACACATCACCAACAGCGGCTTCAAGCGGTACAGACTTAAACGGAAAAGCGGCGCAAAATGCCTGTTTGATCATCAAACAGAGACTGGCTAAGTTTTATGCTGAGCAGGTCAAAGGCAACCCCGAACAGGTTATCTTTTGCGAACAATCCGTAGTCTTAAATGAACATACTATTGCTTTTACTGAATTAATCCAGCAAGCCTATATTGGCCGCGTATCACTTTCAGCATCAGGTTTTTACAAAACCCCCAAGCTTGAATATGACCGTTCTACAGGCAACGGTAGACCCTTCTTCTATTTTGCATACGGAGCAAGTTGTTCTGAAGTATCTATTGATACTTTAACGGGTGAATACAAAGTTGACCGTGTAGATATACTCCATGATGTGGGCAAAAGCCTGAACCCTGCCATTGATATAGGTCAAATCGAAGGTGGTTTTATCCAAGGTATGGGCTGGTTAACCACTGAAGAATTGTTGTGGGACACTAGCGGTAAACTTATTAGCAACAACCCTGCGACCTATAAAATCCCAGCAATTGGTGATACCCCAGAAATTTTTAATGTCGACTTATATCCTAGAGCAAACGACGAAGACAGTATCTACCATTCTAAAGCGGTAGGCGAACCACCATTTATGCTCGCCAATTCGGTTTGGTGTGCATTAAAAGACGCGATATCCAGTATTACTAACTATCAAACTGATCCAGTGTTACATCCACCTGCCACACCAGAAAAAGTCTATAACGCAGTTGAACAAGCCCAAGCTTGGCTGGAGAAACAAATATGAGCCTACCAGTAAAAACATGGTTTGACGCATTGCACCAATGCCAAATGCAAGGCAAAAGTTATGTGTTAGTGACATTACTTGCCACTGCAGGCTCTACACCCAGAAATGGCGGTACAAAAATGTTGGTGTGTGATGACAGCGCCTTTGACACAATTGGCGGTGGTCACCTAGAGTTTGAAGTGATAAAACAAGCGCGTAACCTGCTGCTTGAAAACACCACAACACAAAAAATAGAACACTATCCCCTTTCGAGTAAGTTAGGTCAGTGCTGTGGTGGAGCTACAAATGTGTTGTTTGAAACATTCACTCAGCACACCCAACATATCGCCATTTACGGGGCAGGTCATGTATCCAAAGCATTAGTGCCTATTTTATCGCAACTGCCGTTACAAATAAGTTGGATAGACAATCGTCAAGCTATGCTTGATGAGATAGCCCAGCACTCTCAGCCAAGTAACCTTAAATTAGTGGTTAGCGAGAATCCTGAAGACACCATTGCTACTCTGCCTAGCGGTTCTTGGGTAATGATCATGACCCATAGCCATCAATTAGACTTTGACATAGTCGAGGCAGCGCTGAAGCGCAAAGATATGGCCTTTGTAGGCATGATTGGCTCAGATACCAAAGCTAGGCGTTTTAGAACGCGATTGGTTCACCGTGAATTTGAACCGCTAGATATTCAGCGACTTGTTTCTCCTGTCGGATTACTGGATATTTCTGGTAAACGCCCTATCGAAGTAGCGGTATCCATGGCGGCACAATTAATCCAACGTTTAGAGCCTGAAAAAAACACGCAATCTCAACAAAAACAAGCATGGCGAGACAATAAACAACTTATGCAATCTTTGGTAACAACTAAATGAATCAACAAAACAGCTTGTCATTACAAGCACTAAATAGCCTCGATGGCAGAGAGGCTAAACAATGGTTTAGCCAATGTTGCGCTGCACCTAAATGGTTTAAGAGTATGTCACAGGCTCGCCCCTTCGCTGATATTCATACAGTGCTAAAAGCCGCAACAGATATTTGGCAGCAATGCTCTACCTCAGAATTTTTAATCGCTTTTGAAGCCCATCCAATGATCGGCGACGTAAATAGTTTACGTGAAAAATATGTGGCCACTAAAAATATGGCCAGCAACGAACAACAAGGTGCAACTGATGCAGATAACGAAACATTGCAGAATTTAGCCACCGCCAATCATGAATATCTAAATCGGCATGGCTTTATATTTATTATTTGTGCCAGCGGCCTGAGTGCCAACACAATGCTGGATGCCGTTTTGTCACGTTTACACAATGATACCGCGACAGAAATGACGCTTGCCGCAGCAGAACAAATTAAAATCACCTTACTAAGATTAGAGAAGGGATTAGTAAATAACCTAGAAAAAGGAATACACACATCATGAGCATTAGTCTTTCCAGCCATGTTTTAGATACGACTTTAGGTAAACCCGCAGCCAAAATGAAATTAACCTTAACCACCCAAGATGGGCAAATTATTCATGCCCAAACTGATAGTGATGGCCGCTGTAATCAATGGCAATATTATGATTTTAAAGCGGGTGAATATTGCCTGCGTTTTTATACAAAAGATTACTTAATATCACACCACAGCCAAGCATTTTATCCTTTTGTGGATATACATTTTGAGCTCACTGAAAACGGTGGTCACTATCATGTACCTCTGCTTATTTCACCTTTTGGTTTTAGTAGTTATCGCGGCAGTTAGTCTGGAATGTATTGTTACAGTTGAAGACAGTTAAAGAGAACCCATTATTTATGACAACCCAAGCTTATCGTGCTTCGATATTGCATTTTCCCAAACAAAGTCACAGTCCTAAACAGGACTATGTATACTTTGAAGATGGAATTTTAGTTACGCGTAACGAAAAAATAGAATTCATTGGAGAGTACAAAGCCAATATAAATCAATACGTTGAAGCTAAACTTCATGATTATACTGGCAAATTGCTTTTACCCGGTTTTATTGACAGCCATTTACATTTTCCGCAAACAGAAATGCTTGCCAGCTTTGGCGAACAGTTACTTGACTGGTTAACGGATTACACATTTCCAGTGGAACGCAAGTTTGCTGACGTTGAATACGCTAATCACATTGCTAAAATATTCATTAAGCAATTACATCGACATGGCACCACCACGGGCATGGTGTATTCGTCGGTACATAAACAAGCGGCTGACGCTCTTTTCCAAGAAGCCGCCAGTCATAATATGTTGTTGATTGCCGGTAAAGTGTGCATGGACAGGCACTGCCCAGATTGGCTTAAAGACACTCCCCAAAGTGCTCAGCAAGAAAGCGCGGCTCTGATAGAAAAGTGGCATAACAATGGCCGACTGAAATATGCCATTACCCCGCGTTTTGCACCCACAAGCAGCCCTGAACAATTGCATGCATTAGGTGAGTTAGCTCAACAATACCCGGATGTATTTATTCAGACTCACTTATCTGAGAACCATAAAGAAATCGCTTGGGTAAAGGAGTTATTCCCAGAGCGTAAAAATTATTTAGATGTTTACGATCATTATGGCTTACTCAGGAAAGGGGCAGTGTTTGGTCACGGTATCCATTTAGAGCAAGCTGAATGGCAACGCTTACAAGAAACCCAAGCAAGTATTGCGTTTTGCCCCACCTCAAATTTATTTTTAGGTAGCGGCCTCTTTGATTTAGCTAAAGCTGAACAACAAAACATCCCTGTTATGCTCGCCACTGATGTGGGCGGCGGCACAAGTTTTAGCATGTTAAAAACCATGGGCGAGGCTTACAAAATCTGCCAGCTAAAAGGTAACCAAATGGATCCTATGCATGGGTTGTATTTGATGACTCAAGGGGCAGCGGTGGGATTAGGGCTAGAATATGAAATTGGTAACCTTAATCCCGGCACCGATGCAGACTTTGTTATTCTCGACCCAGAATTTGACGAGCTCAGTGCGCTGCGTTTTGAACATCACCGCACCCCCCAAGATATTATTTTTGCACTCAGCATGTTAGCTGATGATAGAGCCATAATGGCCACTTACGTAGCGGGAAAAGTAGTCTACCAAGCCGATAAACAAGTATTAAAAGGAGCACACTAATGTTGCTTGATTGGATTTCATTATTTCTTCGCTGGTTTCATGTTGTCGCTGGTGTCGCATGGATTGGCGCATCGTTTTATTTTATCTGGCTAGATAATAATTTACGCACTCCACCTGACTGGAAAAAGCAAAAAGGTATCAAGGGTGATTTGTGGGCGGTGCATGGCGGTGGTTTTTACGAAGTAGCTAAATATGAATATGGTCCAGAAGTAATACCTGAAAAGCTCCATTGGTTTAAATGGGAAGCCTATACCACCTGGATCAGCGGTTTTTTATTACTGTGCTTAGTTTATTATCATGGCGCAGCTATTTATCTAATTGATAGTTCGGTTATGGACCTAACCCCTTCCCAAGCGATAAGTAGAGGTTTAGCCCTTATCTTTGGTGGGTTATTTATTTATGAAGCCGCCTGTCGTAGCCCGCTATCAAGATATCCGAAGGTCTTCGGTATCATGTTTTTAGTGATGCTAGCGGTAGCTAGTTACTTGGCCACTCAGTGGTTCAGTGGACGAGGCGCATTCATTCATATAGGTGCGTTAATCGGTACCATCATGGCTGGTAATGTATTCTTTAAAATTATGCCTGCTCAAAGATTAATGGTTGACGCAGTTGCCAATAAAACCGAGATTGATCCTAGTTGGGGTCTGGGTGCCAAATTACGCTCGGTACACAACAATTATCTTACCCTACCCTTGTTATTTATTATGATCAGCAACCATTACCCTATGACTTACCAACATCAGAATGCTTGGTTAGTATTGATGGCAATTGGATTAGTTTCAGCTTGGATCCGTCATTATTTCAACCTAAAACATATCGGTATTTCTCGCCCCTCGATCTTGGTCACAGGCGCGATTGGGATGGTAATGATTGCTGGCTGGGTATCTATGCCTGTGATGGTAAAAGAGGACAGTTTAAGCACAGAAAATACGCCAGTCATCGAACTTAATGCACAGCAACAACAAGTATTTGATGTTATACAAACCCACTGTGCCAACTGTCATGCCGCTAATCCGACAGATGAAATTTTTGTGGTTGCACCTGTAGGATTAATGTTCGATACATGGCAGCAAATAGAGCAACGTGCGGCGGTTATTCATAATCGAGCCGTTGTAACTAAAGACATGCCAATGATGAATAAAACGGGGATGACTGAAGCAGATAGGCAAGTTATTGGCACTTGGTTTGAGGGTTTATCGTCTAAGTAATGGAGTACCTAGATATGAGTTCGACTAAATAAATAGCTACCTGAATAAAAGACGTCTAAGTAACAGGCAGCCATAATATTAATTCATTTGGGATACACATTTCACCGTCGAGAGTCGCGATAGTAATGTGTAACCCATTGTCTTGAATAACTTGCCCAGCACTATAATTATGTTGATAACATTTTGCATTCACTTCTGGAGCAAATTGTTTCTGTTGCAAAAATGTGCAGGATTTGGAATTTAAAGAAGATGAAGAATATGTTACTAAGCAGACTCTCCCAGCAATATCAGCATAAGTACCTAAACTGCCAAAGGCACGTAACGTTGTTAAAAGTACAGACGTTGGTTGCCGCCAATCAAGAGTTTGCTCACTTACTGTGATCGAAGACCAATAACTGCCCTCACCTTGTGTTTGGCTATTCTGGTAGTAGCCATCTAAATCAGATAAAAACGTCGATAATAAGTCAGGAGTTTGCTGGAAAATTTTAACACTCAGGCTATCAAATGTTTCCTGTTCATCAATCGATATGGTTTTTTGCAGTAAGATATCACCGGCATCGAATTCGTTACTGAGCTTATGTAAGGTTATGCCAGCGTAAATTGATTGTTTTAAAATCAAATGCGGCAAAGGTGTCATGCCCTTGCCTTCTGGTAATAGTGTTGGATGTACGTTAACGGCATATTTTAGGTCAGCTGGAACAGGTATTTTCCAAGGATATTCAGCACTAAAAAACAACTCAACGCCCTTCTCAACTAACGTTTGCATATCTGCTAAGCAAGGTTTACCAAAACAAAGGTTTATGTGGTTTTTATTTGCGAATTGAATCACTTTGTCTGAAAACGGGCTACTTTCACCCGTATAAATAGCAGTGAATTCATAATCCTGTTTTAAGAACACGTCTAAGCATGAAAATAACGGATCGTAACCAAAATATGTAATTTTCATATTAACAATAAACTATGCACATCTATCCTCAATAAATAAAGCATAGAAATACTCCTAAGCTAACAGTTACGCCCACAAGAGAAACCATAACATCCCGATTTTTGCCATTCGATGACGCCAAAGAATTTGGGTATCTACCAAAGGTTATGGCCTTACAAACAGGCCAACCTACCCAGTAAAAAACACTCCCAAAAAGGATCTCAACTACTAGGACTCGCACATATGTAGACAATAACTCAACGATGACTTCTATGATACATTCTCCTATTAAGACAATTAGCTAACGGGGTTTATCGCTAAAATCACAAGATAAGCGCAATAACTTGTCACAGTCTGGGCATAAATTAAAAACTAATCTTAAATAATTGATTTATGTGATGATAATTATCTGTTTTAATTAGTGAAACGCAATTAAATTAAGCCTTTATGTTTGGTATTTTCAAACCCGCTCCACATATTCAATTACAACCCAAAGAACACATCGACGATGATTATAAAAAGCTACGCTGGCAAGTGTTTCTGGGTATTTTTGTAGGTTATGCAGGTTACTACTTGGTTCGTAAAAACTTTTCTTTAGCTATGCCCTTTTTAATTGAAGAGCAAGGTTTCAGTAAAGGCGAGTTGGGTATAGCGCTATCGGCGGTTTCTATCGCCTACGGTTTAAGTAAGTTTTTAATGGGTAGTGTATCAGACCGCAGTAACCCACGTTTTTTTCTGATGACCGGATTACTCATCTCTGCCGGTGTGATGTTTATATTTGGGTTTACCTCTTGGGCAACTCAAAGTATCGGTTCCATTTTTATCTTACTGTTCTTAAATGGCTGGGCTCAAGGTATGGGGTGGCCTGCTTGCGGCCGCACTATGGTGCATTGGTTCTCAGGCAACGAACGGGGTAAAACAGTTTCATTTTGGAATATTGCGCACAATGTTGGTGGCGGTCTAATCGGCCCTCTTTCTATCTTGGGCATGGCTTGGTTTAATGAATGGCATAGTATTTTTTATGTGCCCGCTTTTGCTGCGTCATTAATAGCCGTATTTATCTTTTTTACTCTCCGGGATACACCGCAGTCATGTGGATTACCCCCTATCGAAGCTTACCGCAACGATTACCCCAAAGATTATGATGCATCACACGAACAAGAATTCAGCGCAAAAGAAATATTCTTAAAATATGTTCTTAATAACAAATTGCTTTGGTTTATTGCGGCGGCTAATGCTTTTGTCTACCTTATTCGTTACGGTGTTTTAGATTGGGCGCCCACCTACCTTTATGAAGTAAAAGACTTTTCGTTTAACAAAAGCTCGTGGGCGTATTTCTTATACGAATGGGCTGGCATACCTGGAACATTGTTATGCGGTTATATCAGTGACGCCTGGTTTAAAGGCCGTCGTGCACCACCCGCTATTTTGTATATGGTGTTGGTATTAGTAGCCGTTCTTGTCTATTGGTTTAATCCTCCGGGCAATCCCACTATAGATATTGTCGCGCTGATGGCGATTGGCTTTTTAATTTACGGTCCCGTGATGTTAATTGGACTCTTTGCCTTAGAGTTAGTCCCTAAAAAAGCAGCAGGCACCGCTGCCGGTTTAACGGGCTTATTTGGTTACTTAGGTGGTGCAGTAGTGGCTAATATTGTACTAGGTTACACCGTTGACCACTTTGGCTGGGACGGAGGCTTTATCCTGTTAGTGGGTGGCTGTATTTGCGCAATCATACTGATAGCTATGACCTTAAAACACGAAGTGGCTCATGAAAGTAACCAAGCACCCGCCAAAAATTAACGGTAATACACTTTAGCCAAAAGCAACACAACCTATTCCAATTGAGACAAAAACAACAAAATTGCCCCAATTGGTAAATCGGTGTTATAATCTTACTTAACAGCTTAAAATAGAGGTCTGTAAGTCATGCGAGATATGCAAGCGGCTAAAACAAAAGACAGTCAAAACATAGTTATGAAAGCTTATATTAACGCCTACAAAACTATGGGGATGTCTGACGATAACGCAGCGAAGTTAATTGGCGTGGGCCGTTCGACATTGTTACGCAAACTGAGTTTTGAAACAGACTCTAAACAAAGTGAGCTTCAAATATTGTTTATTCGGTTTTACCGCTCTTTATTTGCCTTATTTGGAGGCGATCTTATTTCTATGAAACATTGGTTTGAACATAAAAACAAACATATTCGTGGTGTGCCTAGAGAGTTATGCTTTACGGTCACAGGCCTAGTCAATATCAATACTTATTTGGACGCATTAAGAGGTAAAGCTTGAAGGCAAAGCAGATTATTGATGTTGCAGGAGGGTTAACCACTTATGCTAATTCAGTTTGCCGGATGGTTGAAACACAAGAATATGCGGCGACCACTTCTTTAGTGGATGATCTCGAAGAACAAGCCATTTTAGAACAAATTCTCGATGACTTTAAACCCGGCTATGCGGATGACACCCAAAATTTACATTACCTGATATCCACCCCTTTCCGTTATCCCCCCTTAAAGTATGGTTCCCGTTTTGGAGCAATTTTCGAGGCGAGTTATTTTTATGCCAGTGAAGCGATTAAGACTTGCCTAGCAGAAGCAGCCTTTTATCGTTTTTATCTAATTGATGGAACTGAAACCCCTTTCCCAAAAATGGTCCAGTCAGAACACTCTTTGTTTTTTGTTCGTGTATTAAGCAGCAGTGCCTTGGATTTGACTCAGATTCCAGATGCAGAAATACAAAACCAACTAACCGATCCTATATCTTACTCCTTCACTCAACAAATAGGACTACAAGCACGTAAAGTCGGCGCTGATTTGCTGCGTTATTTCTCAGCACGAAGTCAAGAGCAAGGTATCAATGTGGCCATCGATAACCATAGGATTATTCAATCTGAAAAACCCGAGGATAAAGTGGAGTACATCTGTCAACTCGATCCAAAAACTGGCATTTTAAGATTTTCAGAACCAAGAACCTTCCCTATTATGTTTACAAGAGAGCAGTTTTTAGTTGATGGAGAGTTGCCTTTATTAGGGTAATCTGAATGTCAGTTATAACGAATAAGCATCCGTTAACTCTAACTAACCTGAACTCGGGATAAGCCATACCGTCCTGTACAAATATTATTGCAGCACGTCTAACCCCAAGTTCAGGTTAACTAATACGCATACAAGAATTCTTCAATAAAGCGGAAGCTTCAACAAACCTGCTCCCACAGTGCATGTCACTTTATCTTTAAGATGATAACTACCTGTTCCTAAATTGAGGGTAACCCCCTATTTTCAGATTGCCTATCTATTGGGAGACTCCCTAGGAACAAAACAATGCTCAGACAAGATTGACTTTTCGATGTGGTCTGAGAATAAAATTAAGTTCTTCATTTTAGAATAACTTAAAAACTAAACACTTTGTGAGTCAAAAATGAAAAATAAATTACTAAGTTTAATAATTTTAACTTCTCTAGGACTACCTGCTATTGCTACAGAAGACAACCTATTGAGTAATGTCATCGTAAGCCTCGATGCTAACCAGATCGGAAGCGTTGCGGAGTTTGCAGATGGATACGCAATATCGACACAGTATACTTATAATCACGTTTTTAGTGGTTTTTCTGCAGCGGTTACCCCAAAGGTGCTAGCACAATTAAGTACCGATCAACGTGTGTTAAGTATTTCAAATGATGGCAGAGTTCATGCAATAAAAAATACATCGAGCCAAGTATCAGCCTGTAACCTTTTACTTGGCTGTCAGACTAGTCAGCAAATAACGCCGTGGGGTATTAATCGCATAGGTGCAAATACCACTGAGAATACTGGCGAAGGCGTGCATGTTTATGTTATTGACACCGGTATAGATTCTGATCATGGTGATTTAGCTAGCAATGTTGCTAATGGCTATAGCGTTGAAATGTGCCTAGGTTTGGGCTGTTCGAATGCTTGGGATGATGACCAAGGCCATGGAACTCATGTTGCTGGCACTATTGGTGCTCTGGATAACAATCTTGATGTTATCGGCGTAGCACCCGCGGTTACATTACACGCTGTTAAGGTATTGAATGCGGCAGGAAGTGGTTCTAATTCGGGCGTTATTGCTGGTATTGATTGGGTAACACAACAAGCTACATCTTTAGGTGTTCCAGTAGTGGCTAATATGAGTCTGGGTGGTAGCGGCACCAAAACAGGTATTTGTACCAGCAACGGTTTTGTTGGCAGTGATAACTTTCATCGTGCTATCTGTAATGCGAAGAATCAAGGTGTTATTTTTGCTGTCGCAGCAGGAAATGATGGTGAAAATGCGAATCAATCAACACCAGCAGCCTATGATGACGCGGTGATCACGGTAAGTGCAACCAACATAAATGATGATTGGGCTAGCTTTTCAAACTGGGGTAACGAAACTGCCAATTGGACTATTCACCAATCAGCGCCTGTGGCTATTGCAGCGCCAGGAGTAAATATCCTATCAACTCAAAATGGTGGAGGAACGACAACCCTAAGTGGCACTTCAATGGCAGCTCCTCACGTTGCTGGTGTGTTAGCGCTTTATTTAGAAACGATATCCCTTAACGCTGACGGCAATGCATTTGTCGAAGCGAGAGACTGGTTGCTCAACAACAGTGAGTCAAATGCTAATTTAACAAACTCCACTGGTGATGCACACCAAGAAGACTTCCTTGACGCTGAAATACCAAAATAAAAGTATAAATTAACTATTGGTAAAGGTTTTTGATGTGGTCAACCCCGTGCTGTCAGGTATAAAACTATCTTTATTTAACCGTATTTTATATTAATGCTTTATTCCAATGAAATCTGTAGGGCCGGGTGTTAAAAACAACATTTCAAACGCTCTGCCCCCGCAGATCATAAATGTAATATTAAGCTTGACGAGTAGGATCGTAAATAGCAGTGGTTCCAGTTCGGCAACTCAAAGTAACGTTTAACTAAATTAATTTATGCTCAGGATACACCAGTGGTGTAAAGGATTTCGATAACCACCTTGGAATGAACCCTTCACACGTAATAGTTTTCACTTAAAACAATAAAAAGAGGCACCATTATGATCCGTAACACCTACCTTAGAATCACCCGATGCGCTGCTTTGGGTCTCGTAGTTGCAAGTATTGCACTGGTTGGCATTACCACTTCGCCAGCTCATGCAGCAGGCAAAAACAACAAAAATCAGAGAGAAATAGCCAGAGCCATTAACGGCGGTGGGCCGGCGCTATCGCAGCTCAAATATGACCTGACCATTACCTCATTTGATGGCACAGACATCGCGGTAACGGTATATCAACCAACGTTAAAACAGGGTCAACCAGCGCCTTTACTTATGTATAGTCACGGCTGGGGCGGCAGTCGTTCCACCGATCTAAGTGAAACAGACTCGCTCACCAAAACGGCTCGTAAGGCTTGGGAGTCAGGTTACTTTGTACTCACCTTTGATCAACGCGGATTTGGTGATAGCGGCGGTCAAGCCAATTCTCAGGACCCTGAGATTGAAGGTCGTGACGTTCAGACTCTCCTTGACTGGGCTGAAGGTGGCATGTCACCTCACCTAGCATATTTAAAAGGTGATCCACTAGTGGGCGGAATAGGATTGAGTTATGGCGGTGGGTTCCAACTGGTTGGAGCCAGTATCGATCCGCGATTTGATGCGATAGTACCTGCGATGACTTGGCACGACTTACCTTACAGCTTGAGCCCAGAACGTATACCAAAGACATTATGGCTTTCAGTGTTAGGTGCTCTTGCTAGAGAAAGTCAAGCCCCTTGGCTAACGCAAGCATATGCAGAATCTTTGACTGGTACAGCAAGTGAGGAAGGTTCTAAACGTTTGGCCCGCAATGGTCTTAAAGCATATTGCAAGCCTGATGGTCTTGGCGTGCCAATGGTAGATGCTTTATTTATTCAGGGTGTCAACGACACACTGTTCAATTTAAATGAAGCCACTTGGAATTACGAGTGCCTGCGTAATGCTGGTAATGATGCTTATCTGCTTCTCACTAAGGGTGGGCATATCTTGCCAGCCTTCCAAGATGGTTCTGACGGAGGAACTACCAACTCAGGGGGCTTTTTTAATGATGTGCAGTGCGGCGATACCCGTTACACTATTGCCGATTTGTCTTACACGTTCCTCAATGGCAAACTGCGTAAATTGCAACGTTATATACCTATTCCACGCGTATGTCTTACCCAAGAACGTATTCAGGGAGTGGTAAGCGACGAGGTACCTAAAGGTGGGTTAGTCCAACATTTTGCTAGTGGTAACTTACTGGTTGGCCCACCCTCTGTCGACGTGATTCTCAATCTACTAAGAAAGCTTGATCCATCGACCCAAGCCGAAGTGCTGAGCCGACTTTCTGCTGACACAGTCAGTTTACTCACCAAGGCGTTGATTGGTTTGGTAAACATCGAGCCAGAACAGGTAGCGACACTTCTGACTGAGCTTGTAGAAACTCAACCTGCAGCTTTGCTAGCAGAACTAGGAACCGCCCCGCGATTTGTACCCTTGTATAGCGCCGCCAGCGAACAAATCCTCGCAGGTATACCTCTGGCAGATTTGAACATAGAAGGAGAAGCAGCACTAGATCCGCGGGTGTTTGTTGGACTAGGGGTTATGCGGCTTGGACAGCTCAGCCCAAAACTGTTACATGAACAAATTCTGCCTATGCGCGGCACTGGCGCACGTCAAACTGAACTTATCGGTACCAGTACTCAATTGCAATCAGGCGATCAAGTTGGTCTGATGCTCTACGGTTTTCATCCGCAGTATACTCTTGGTTTTTCGCGCATCCCCAGCGCAATAAACTTAACTGGCACAGTGCAGTTACCGTTACAGTAGCGCCAACAAAACCCACCGGCACCTAACGTGTCGGTGGTCCCACAAAGATTATTTATAATCAGTCGATGCAGATGCTCGATTTCATTCGCACTGCCCCAACAGATTTGGATGATTCATATAAAATCATCGTTAAACTTTAGCCGTAAGCTTTACCCTTAACTCTGTATAGCCTTTTACGAAATTAGATTGTACATACTTAGGCTTGTTGATGACTTCAATATTTTCAAAGCGTTGTAATATTTCTTCCCATAGTATTCGCAACTGCATTTCCGCTAGACGGTTACCCATGCAGCGATGAATGCCAAAACCAAACGACAGATGATTACGGGCTTTATCCCTATCGATCACAAATTGGTCGGGGTTGTTGATGACGCGTTCATCGCGATTACCTGATACATACCACATCACCACCTTGTCACCTTTTTTGATAGTTTTGCCGTTAAGCTCAACATCTTCGGTGGCAATTCGGCGCATGTGCGCTAATGGCGTTTGCCAGCGAATAATTTCAGACACCATATTGGGAATTAAGCTGGGATCGTTTTTGAGTTTGATAAATTCTTGGGGAAATTCATTCAATGCATCAACTCCACCTGTCATTGAGTTACGTGTGGTGTCGTTACCGCCAACGATCAGCAATACAAGGTTGCCGAGAAACTCTAAAGGGGTGTCGACCATATTTTTAGTGTTATCGTTGGCTTGCATTAAGCTAATCAAATCAAAACCACCTTGCTCCCCAGCCGCTTTTTGCGCAGCTTTGATGTGCCAAAGTTGCGAAAATTCAGTCATTAAATCGGTGATGCCCGCAACACGCTCATCGTCTTGAACTAGGCCGCCGGTCATTTCTGGACTGCCTGAAGCAAGATCAGACCAATACGGCAGCTTGTGGCGTTTTTCATAGGGAAAATCGAACAAAGTGGCCAGCATTCTCGTGGTTAATTCTACCGACACTTTCTCAACCCAGTCAAAACTTTCACCCACGGGTAAGTCATTTAAAACATCAACCGTACGCTCCCGAATAAGCTCTTCCATTTCAGCTAAATTCTTCGGCGCAACAGCACTCTGCACAGCCTGTCTCTGTGCGTCATGCTTTGGCGGGTCCATCGCGATAAACATGTCGAGCATATAATCAGCCGGTCTGTCGCCAATAACAATAGCAGGCTCGGAGGAAAATAAGGTGTGATTTTTATCAACAAACATAATGTCTTCAAAACGTGTTACAGACCAAAAAGCACCAAAGGGGCTGTTTTTTTGATAGTGCACAGGACACTCATCCCGCAAACGTTTAAAATAGGACTGCCATTTATTCTGACGAAACATAAAGGGATTGCTGACATCTATGTCTTCTAACGCGACAGTGGATACGTCAGCTATGGGTTGTTCGATAAATTTTACAGCAGGCGTTGGTGTTATTGATGACGTTGCAACGGGCTCAGCGGTAGTATTGGTTAAACTGTTCATTACGGTTTCCTGTGTTGACAACTACATTTGAAATTCAGGTAAGCGAACGATCATGCCGTCCATTGCTGCGGTTGTCTTAATTTGGCAAGACAGGCGTGACGTTTTTGCTTTTTCTGGGGTTAAATCCAGCATCATGATTTCATCATCATTAGCAACACCAACAGCGTCAATCCAAGTTTCATCAACGATGACGTGACAGGTACCGCACGCACATACACCGCCGCAGTCTGCGTCAATACCTGGAATGCCATTGTCGATAGCGGTTTGCATCACGGATTTTCCCTCCTCAATGGGAGTTGTGTGTTGCTCCCCTAAGTGCTCTATGAAAATTATGTGACCCATATTCCTCTCCAATTTCAAACATTGTTGTCCTGATGTAGTGGCTAAATAATAATCGTTAGGAATATTTATAGGAGGTCATATTTTGACATTTGGGAGTCATAAGTTGACTGTTTATTGACTATTTTCTATCAGTAAATAACACTGACGTCTAAGTTTTATTAGTCATGAGGATCTGTTGATATGTCGAGTTCGCAAGTTATAGAGCAGGTTCCGAGTATTCCCGCAAATTACTCCCGCTTGATTGCTCGTGAGCTTGATTTGCAAGAGCGTGAATTAAGCAGTTTATTATTTGCGACCACGTTAACGTCAGCGCAGCTGATGAGTGAAGACACGTTGCTTACGCCAGCGCAACAAGTTCAGATTGTGATGAACGGTTTACGCATATCAAAAGATGAATCAATAGGTCTTCGATTAGGCAAAAAATTAACTCCACCTACTCATGGTGCTCTAGGTTTTCTGGCAAACAGTAGTCCAACGTTATTGACAGCGGTTCGCTCTTTTCAAGAGTTTATTCCAACCCGAATGAGTTTTATTGAAATGAGTTTAGAGGAATCGGATGAGTGGATTAAATGTTATTTTGATTTGATACTCGATGCTGATAACACAGTGTTCAGAACAATACTGGATGCAGCTTCTATGTCGTTGTTAGCCTGTATCGAATTTGTGCTCGGTCGTGAGCTGTTTGATGGCCAATTGCAGTTTTCTCTTGCAGAGCCTAATTATATTGAGCGCTATGCTGAATTTATCCCCTGCCCAGTAGAGTTTTCTTGCGCGCGTAATTGTTTGAAAATTCCTAGGGCTTTAAAAGATATTGAAAACGTTTCGTCTAACCATGAAAACTATGTGATTGCTTTACAGCAATGCCAGCAAATGTTGTCGCAATTACCTGATGATACATTATCAATAACCTATCAAGTTAAAAAATTAATATTATCCTATCCACCAGGGCGATTGTCTGAGGATGCTGTCGCAGAATTGATGTTCATTACCAAGCGAACTTTGGCGCGGCGTTTAATAAAAGAAGGAACCGGCTTTCGACAAATAAAAGAAAAAATAATGGCTGAGCAGGCACTTAATTATTTACGTGATACGGAACTGTCTGTCGAATCGATTGCGGGATTATTGAATTATCATGACAGCGCTAACTTTCGACGTGCATTTAAGCGGTGGTATCACTGCCCACCAAATGAATACCGTGAACAACTCAAATCAACGTCTATTGAATAGACAGTGAATAGCTTTTTTATACTTTGGCTGCATCTTAATATCTATGAAAATCAATAGTTAGGAAAAATAATAATGAAAACGGTATTAATTATTGGCGGTGGACACGCAGCGGCGGCTGCAGTGGTTGCATTGCGAGCAAGTAAATGGAATGGCAAAATCGTGATGATTAGCGATGAAAATGACCTACCTTATCAACGTCCACCACTTTCAAAGGGGTATTTGTTAGGCAGTATTAACGAACAGCAGTTACCCATTAAGAGTCGTTTTTTGTACGATAAACTTGATTGCGAACTTAAGTTAGGTATATCAGTTGCACACATTGACCGAAATAGTAAAAGACTGACTACGAAGAACGGCGAGCATGTTAATTATGACCACTTAATAATTGCTACGGGCACAAGCGCCAGAAAGTTAAGTGTTCCTGGTGCTGACTTAGAATGTGTACATTATCTACGTACTTTGGCAGATGCAAAACGTATCAAGCAATATATAGCACCTAGGACTAAGTTATTGATAGTAGGCGCGGGGTATATAGGTCTAGAAATTGCTGCTTCAGCCACCAAAATTGGCGCTAATGTGGTGGTTTTAGAAACTCAAGAGCGTGTACTTTCAAGAGTGACTAATCCCGAAATGTCTGATTTTTATCAAACATTACATGCTTCTAACGGGGTTGATATTAAGCTAAATACGGGATTAAACGAGTTAAGGCGAACATCGACAGGATATCAAGCTTTCTTAAATAATGGTGAAATACTCCATTTTGACTTAGCCGTTGTGGGCATTGGTGTGCAGCCTAATCAAGCATTAGCCGAGGAAGCCGGACTCGAATGTAACAACGGTATTGTGGTCGACTCAACAACTCGCACCAACGATCCTTCAATTTATGCTATTGGCGATGTGAGTAATCATCCTAATGCATTTTACACAACTCGATTGCGCTTAGAGTCTGTGCCCAATGCAACCGAACAAGCTAAAATAGCGGCTAAAAACATTTGTGGCATTTACAGCGACTATAATGCGTTACCGTGGTTTTGGTCAGAGCAATACGACGTTAAGTTGCAAACCGCTGGACTATCACAAGGCTATGATATGTCCGTGCTTAGAGGGGATATGAGCACCCATTCTTTTGCGCTGTTCTATCTTAAAGCAGGCAAGTTGATTGCAATGGATGCGATCAACTCACCACGAGACTTTATAAAGGCGAAGCAACTCATTCTTGCTGGATTTAATATTACCCCCGAGCGAATTGAGGATATAAATAGCGACTGGTTTAGCTAGCCTTAATGCTTATTATTAAGCTCTCTTACCCATAAGTTACGAAAGCTCACTTGATTACCGTGATCTTGAAGTTGCAGAGGTGCACATCCGTGAGCTTTATAACTTGGAGCACCTATCCATTCAGTTTTACCCTGAACTTCAACATGATTTTGTACCAGCACCCCATTATGCATAACAGTAACGTAAGCAGGTTTGCTCAAGGTTGCTCCGTCAAAACGCGGGGCAGTATAAATAATATCGTAAGACTGCCATTGACCAGCAGGTCGCATAACATTTACCAAAGGTATACTTTGTTTATAGACACTGGCTGCTTGGCCATTGGCATAGGTTGGATTGTTGTATGAATCTAACACTTGAATTTCGTAACGCTGTTGCAGAAAAATACCACTGTTATTGCGCTGTTGCCCCTTAAGCCCCTCTACATCTGTGGGGGTTTTCCATTCCATATGTAATTGTATATCGCAGAAACTTTGTTTAGTCTTGATATCACCGCTAGCAGGTTTTACCGTAAAGCTGCCACCTTTTACAGACCAAGGTGCATCACCACCATCTAAACCTTGCCAGGCAATTAGATCTTCACCATTAAATAGACTGATCGCGTCTGAAGGCATACTTCCATCAAGTGCAGATACTATGACTGGCACAGGCTCCCAAACTTCACTTTTTTGGGCCATTTTCTCTCGCTGTGCCTGTTCGTCTTGAGCAAGACTAAAACCACTAATGGCAGTACACATTCCTATCAAAAGCCATACACGACTTGTTTTTTTCATCAACAACATTAACTTAAGTCCTTATTCATAGGATATTTATTATCAGGTATCTTTTCACACCATAAATACCGAGCTTTTATATAGCCCAAGCTTTATCGCCTTTTTTGTAAGGAAAGTCGCCGTCATATGAGCCAGGAATGGCAACATACCTAAGCACTTTGGTTGCTCCTAACTCTGATGTGAAAAAGCTAAACAATACTAATTGTTTAATCATCGAAAAGTAGTGCGGCACTGCTGTTCCGTCTTCACTGTCTTGGGTCTCAGCTAGGGCCATTTTTTTATTATATATATTGGCTTCTTCATCTAATGATGAAAGCAAGAGTAGACGCTGTTCAGGTGTGAGCAATAAAAAATCCTTGGAATATTGACTCTTAGCCTTTGATTTTAATGACATGATCCCATCATTGAATTCTTTTCGTTGAACTTGTGTATAACAATCAGCGAGCAATATGGCTATCACACTGCCAACGTCGGCATCTTTTGCTCCAGGCGTATCAGTACGGGGAATAATGCTTTCGCCCACTTCATTAAAAAATGCGATCTCATCTTTAGAGAAACCGCTATTTTTGCTATTCACCATAGGAATTACGGTGTAGGCCAACACATTTGAACCCACAAATGCGGTCCCTGTTGCAGCGGCAATCATTTTTAGTAGTTCACGTCTTTTCATAATCAAAGGTTCCCTTTTTTCAGCTCATCTACCGCAAAACTTGCGGCTCTGGCAGTTAAAGCCATGTAGGTCAATGAAGGGTTAACACATGATGCAGACGTCATACAGGCACCATCGGTTACAAATACGTTAAGCGCATCCCATACCTGATTGTGACCGTTAAGTACCGAGGTTTTAGGATCTCGGCCCATCCGCGCGGTACCCATTTCGTGAATACCCATACCTGGATAATAATCACTTTCAAATCCTTGTACGTTGCCCAAACCTGCAGCTTCGAACATATCGACGGCGTCCTGCTGCATATCTTTACGCATGCGTATTTCGTTATCTCGAATAGCAACGTCCATGACCAACACGGGGAGTCCCCACTTATCGGTCTTCTTTGGGTCCAAATAAATACGATTGCTATGTTCGGGCAACATCTCACCAAAGGCTGTCATACCAATAGTCCAAGGGCCTGGTTCGCTTATGGCATCTTTTAGATTAGCACCTAAGCCCATTTCTGCGACATCCTTTCCCCATCCCTGACGGCTTGCGGAGCCCTGATAACCAAAACCACGTAAATAATCACGTTTATCATCACCCCAGTTTCGAAAACGTGGTACGTAAAATCCGCTTGGGCGACGACCATAATAATATTTATCGTCATAGCCCTCCACTGTAGCAGATGCCCCTATTCTGAAATGGTGGTCCATCACATTGTGACCCAACTCACCACTGCTGCTACCTAACCCCCCCTCCCATACATCTGTGGCCGAGTTCATCAACAACCAAGCTGAATTAAAAGACGAGGCATTAACAAAGATAATTTTACTGTTAAATTCAAAACTTTCGTTAGTTTGGGCATCAATAACAACTACACCTGTAGCGCGTTTTTTGTTTTTGTCATAAAGAATTTCTTTTACAATCGAAAAGGGACGTAATGTCAGATTGCCGGTTTTTACCGCAGCCGGTAAAGTAGACGATTGAGTACTAAAAAAACCACCGAAGGGGCAACCCAACCAGCACTTATTTCTGTACTGACAACTAGTTCGTCCTTCTTCCGGCTTAGCCTCAGTCATATTTGCTGTGCGACCGGATATTAAGTGACGTGAGCCTTTAAACGCCTTGGTAATCCGTGCTGAAACATCTTTTTCAACACAGTTTAATAACATGGCAGGTTGAAATTGACCGTCGGGCAAAACATCCAAACCGTCGCGATTACCACTGATACCAGCGAAACGCTCAACATAATCGTACCAAGGGGCGACATCTTCGTAGCGGATTGGCCAGTCAACAGCGATACCCTCTTTGGCATTAGCCATAAAGTCTTCAGTGTTTAAACGATAACTTTGACGGCCCCACAATAATGAACGTCCCCCAACATGATAACCGCGATACCAGTCAAAACGTTTTTTTTCAACGTAAGGAGACTCTTTTTCATTGGCCCACATGCCAAAGGTGGGTTCATTTAAAGGGTAGTCGCGGTTAAGCACAGGGTAATCTTTCTGCATTTCTTGAGTAGGCCGACCACGGTGTGGATAATTCCAAGCTTCCTTGTGCATATTTTTATAATCTTTGACGTGTTCTATATTTTTGCCACGTTCAAGCATTAATACTTTAAGCCCCTTTTCGGTTAACTCTTTCGCAGCCCAACCTCCACTGATGCCAGATCCAACGACTATTGCGTCATAATAATTATTCGCCACTTTTCAATCCCTCTATTTGGTTCACTGAGTATAAAAATGTCATATTCAGACGTCACAAATTTGAATGGCGTTACGTAACGATTCAATTTTGCCTGCACGGTTATCTGCTTTAGGAATAAATTCCTGAGCCAAAAAGCCGCTAAAACCCGAATCACGTATTGCTTTGGCAATCGCGGGGTAATACAGTTCTTGACTTTCATCAATTTCATTCCGTCCAGGCACACCGGCGGTGTGGTAGTGGCCAAAATACTGGTGGTGATTTTTTATAGTGCGAATTATATCGCCTTCGTTAACTTGCATATGGTAGATGTCATATAGCAGTTTAAAGTTGGGTGAGTCCAATTCTTGACACAAAGCCACTCCCCACTCTGATGTGTCAGCCATATAATCCGGATGATCAATTTTGCTATTAAATAGCTCCATTTGTAGCACTACACCTTTTTTCTCAGCATGAGGTAATATGCGCTGCAGCGCTTTTACTGCATTTTTAAGCCCCGTATCTTTGGTCATGCCTCTGGCATTTCCGCTAAAGCAAACCAAGTTGGTGTATCCCGCATTAGCTACCAGATCAATATGTTGTGTGTAGCGTTCGACCAATTCGTCATGAAATTGTGGATGGATCCAACCATCAACCAAATTGATTTCGGCGCCGTTACACATAGACGAATCGATGCCATAACGTTTAAGTACCGGCCAGTCTTTTGGGCCAACTAAATCAATAGCGGAAAAACCTATTGATTTAACAGTCTGACATAATTCTTCGATAGTCAAATCAGCATAAGTCCATCGCGCAACAGAATGATTAATGCGGCCTTTTAATGGTAATAATTTTGACTCTGATGCGCTTGCAACAATACTAAGAGCGACATTAGTACCTAAAGCCACACCCGTTAGCGCCATACTTTTAAGAAAATTCCGACGAGGATTATTCATTTATGACCACCTTTTTTCATTTGAATGCCAGTAATAGATTGGCTGATAAAGCAAGCATAAGCCCAGATAGAAATAAGTTAATTGGAACTTACGCAAAAATGCACAGGATAGGCAATATCAAAACCCTTTAATTGCAGCCGCGTGAAAACCTCACATTTCACCACAAACGATAGCAACTATTTCTAAAACAATGTGTAAATACGCTTAATGGTTAACAATATGTTAATTACTTTAGCGAAAAATTACATACTTACGGTAAACAAAGATCGGTTTTTAATGCAATAAATTCGGCGTTATCAAGGAACGTACAAAATCTAAATACCCCGATTATTAAGCGACAATTAAAAATCATTCGACATATATAAGAATCAGAATAGATATCTTAATTATAATTTGCGGACTAGAAATGAATGAACTGCACCAAAAAATTTGATTTAACATACTGATTTGAAATTATCTGATCCAAAATACAACTTTATAATTGCCTCACTTACAAATTAAACGCATACATACAGGTTGTTGAAGCTAACAATGGGCAATGGCGTTGATACTATTCTAACAATTTTTTTAGTGGTGCATGAAACGTTACAATCACTTTGTTAAGTTATAACTGTGATTAAAAGCCGTTGTAATTAATTTGAACATGGTCTGTAAGTGAATATTTGGAGGGGTGATTTTATTCATTATGGGAACGATGAAAGTGAAGACTGTATTTTATTAATGGTTATTAGGTTTGGTATCCTTAGGTTTCAGGGGGGCTAGTAATAAATAAAATATCCAAGCTAACCAAGAGACAAAAATAATTAGCAATACCCATGCGACCTTTTCACCTCCCTCAGTTCGATTTGATTTTGCTACTAATATTATGGGTATCAACCAAATCAAAAATAATATTATTACGATTAATAAACCAATCATTAAACACTTCCTTAGTCTGTGTCTGATAAAAAATTTAAATATAACGCCTTTTCTCGGCCAAATATCCTAAAATTAAAAATACTGAAATAACAATCAATCCACGATATAAATTTGGCACCCACAAAATAAGCTGTTTTACATAAGGTGTGGCAAACACAACTAACAATCCGTATCCAAAAGCGCAAACCAGTACAAATACAAAAGTACGGATCACGAAATGGTAAGGGCTGATCATACGTTTTATATGTTTATTAAAAACATCCCCATACACCACTAAAATAGTGGCCAAAATCGTTAAGGCGATTTCACTATAATAGGGATGTATCCACTGGCTAAGCTGAGTTAATAGCGACGGTGTCAATCCCATCTAAATAAGCTCTCCAAGTTCAGTAAACATATCCAACATTTGTTGTTCATTAAGTACCTTAACGCCTAGTTCTTCAGCTTTTGCTAACTTAGAGCCAGCCTTTTCACCCGCTACTACACAACTAGTTTTAGCAGACACGCTTCCCGCTACTTTTGCACCCAAAGATTGAAGCATAGCCTTAGCGGCATTTCTGTCCATTTGTTCTAGAGTTCCTGTAAGCACAAAGGTTTGCCCTGCAAGAGGTAAAGAATCCACCTCTATTTTGTCAATTTTAGGCCAGTGTATCCCTGCCACTAATAATTCGTCGATTACTTGAACATTATGCTCTTCTGCAAAAAAGTTAACGACGTGCTGAGCCACAATTGCGCCTACGTCACTTACTTCTTGTAAACTTTCCAAATCGGCTTTCTTAATCGTTTCCAAATCACAGAAGTACGCAGCTAAGTTTGTCGCTGTGGCCTCACCTACTTCTCGAATACCTAGTGAATACATAAACTTAGCTAATGTGGTTTGTTTACATTTCTCTAGAGATTGAATTAAATTAGCAGCAGATTTTTCGCCCATCCGATCTAAATTAGAAATTTGCATAAACTCTAACTTGAAAAAATCCGCAGGTGTTTTGACTAATTTTTGGTCGACTAATTGTTCGATAATTTTATCGCCTAAGCCATCAATATCAAACGCTTTTCGCGAGGCAAAATGTTTCATTGATTCTTTAAGCTGGGCAGCACAATAAAGGCCGCCGGTACATCTTGCTACGACTTCGTCTTCAAGTTTTTCGATAGCTGAGTCGCAGATTGGACACGTTTCTGGAAACACTATGTCTCGTGCATTGTCGGGACGTTTATCAACAATTACTGACACAACTTGCGGGATCACATCCCCTGCCCGTCTGATGATCACGGTGTCGCCTATTTTTAAACCAAGACGTTGAATTTCATCTTGGTTATGCAATGTAGCATTAGATACGGTTACACCACCCACAAAAACGGGCTCTAACCTTGCCACAGGTGTGATGGCACCTGTTCGTCCCACCTGAAATTCAACATCTTGCACCACCGTCATTTCTTCCTGAGCTGGGAATTTATGGGCAATGGCCCAACGCGGCGCACGGGCAACAAAACCAAGCTGTTGTTGCAATTCAATGTTGTCAGCTTTAAACACAACACCATCAATATCGTAATTAAGTGCATCACGAATATTACCTAAATGCTGATAATAATCTAAACACGCCTCTGCACCTTGGGCGACTTGTAACTCTTTACTTAAAGGTAAACCCCAATCGCTTAACTGTTTTAATCTGGCTGAATGACTATCCGCTAATGGATATTGTTCGTTTTCGACCAAACCTAACGAATAACTAAAAAATAACAGCGGGCGCTTAGCAGTAATGCGAGAGTCCAATTGTCGTAAGCTACCTGCGGCAGCATTGCGGGGATTGGCGAACGCTTTTTTGTCATGCTCTACTTGAGTTTTGTTTAGTCGGGCAAAACCATCTCGGGTCATGATCACTTCACCACGCACTTCCAAACGTTCCGGGTAATTGTCACCGCGTAATGTTAATGGAATATTGCGAATAGTGCGCACGTTGGACGTAATATTTTCACCCACACGTCCATCACCACGTGTAGCTCCGCGAACTAATTTACCGTTCTCATATAACAAGCTAACAGCTAAACCGTCTAGCTTGGGCTCGCAACTATAGCTAATTTCAGCATCGTCTTTGAGCCTGTCTTGCATCCTTTTTTCAAATGCTAAAAATGAGTCTTTATCGAAGGCATTGTCCAACGACAACATAGGCACCTCGTGAGCCACCTGTTCAAATTCAGGTAAGGGCATATCCCCTACTTTTTGACTGGGTGAATCATCGGTCAATAATTCTGGATATTTTTGTTCTATTATCTGTAATGCTTGCATCTGCCTGTCGTACTCGGCATCAGGCACACTAGGATTGTCTAATACATAATATTGATAGTTACATTCTGCAATGCTGGTTTTAAGTAAAGCGAGTTGATTAATAATCTCTTGCGAGGCTGCCATAAAGCATTCCAGTAAAATAAAGTTGAGTTTTGCCCTGAATATTTATCCATGGGCAAAAGAATAGTATGGAGTTTAGTAGATCAGCTTTTTAATAAACGCTGACGTTCGAATTCTCGGATTTTTTCTACGTATTGTTGCAGACTTTGCTTGGTCAATAATGTACGTCTGCCATCGTATATTTGTGCTGAAAACTCATCTGCAATTTTTCGGGCTGCGTTGTGCATCATGTTAAACACTTGATGTGGCTCACCTTCAATTGGCAAAATCATAAATAACGAAATACCACCAGTAGTGAAGTTTTCAAGGTTATCAATGTCAAAATTACCCGGCTTGAACATATTGGCTAGGCTAAACAATACCGGCCCTTTGCCATTTGAATTAATATGACGATGGAAAATATCTTGATCACCGAATTTAAAACCCAAAGTGAGTAACATCGGCAGCAATGCAGATCCCGGAATAGGATTGTCGTCTGCAGACTTAACATTTAGCACTAACACTTCTTGTGGTTGCTCAGACTCAGCAGGCTTAGCTTTTAGTTCCTCTTTAGGCTCTGGTTTAGCAGTCGGTTGATCATCAAAATCGATATGCATTTGCTCTTCTGCAATTTTAGGATCACGACGTTTTCTAATTGCCTCAGCTTTATTTCGCTTAACCACAGTGCGAGCTTGTTCCGATGAACTTAGTTTTTCAGCTAGAGTGGCATGCGCTTTATCCTCTTCCTCTTTATTCTCAGACTCTTTAATCTCAGCCGCAGGGAGATGTGCCTTAGTTGGCTGCTCGGCTAAAGTGCTGGATACCTGTTCATTTTCATTCTCGGGATGTGACGCTTCTTTTTTTAATAAAAATGGGGGAGGCTCTGGCACTTGGTGATGATCATTAGTGCCAACGTTATGATTAGAAGCCCCATAAAAATTTGGGGAAACCATTTTCTGAGTCTTGTTTGATGAAGCTTTTTCTTGCTGTAAAATAGACACTGTTTCTGCCGCTAAAGAGGTATATTTAGAAGCATATTCAGGCTTGGGTTGTGTCACTACAGAAGCATAGATTTTACTGGACGCGACTTCAGGCTCGACTTGAACACTCGCTGTGGGAGCGTGTTCTACTGCAGCTTTATCAGCATCAACAGCCACTTTTACATGACTAGACTTATCAGCAGACACAACTCTCACTGTTCCTATGCCTAAATCATCAAACTCATTTTTAGGTGAGGTGGTGGTAGCTAGATCAGATTCAACTTCATCCTCCCCACTATCAAATTTAATATCAGAGTCTTCGTCAGAGTGGTTATTTTCATAATTTAACTCTTCGTCAAACCTATCATTATCAGACTGCCAACCGGAAGGTTGATATTCTTGATCTTTTTTATTTTTGCTAGCGTTTGCTTTCTTATCAGTATTTTTTCGAGAGAGCCAAATACCGTGAACGGCAAGACCCACAATCACCAAACTGCCTATTATTAACAACGACCAACGTAAACCATCTGCTTCCATTAACTTACTCGTACTTCTTTATTCTTCATTAAAAGGGGTAATGTATTTTGTGTTTAGGCTTGGGCAATTGCCACAGCTTCATCAACATCTACTGCAACCATTCGTGACACACCAGGCTCAGACATTGTAACACCGGTTAAATGTGTTGCCATTTCCATGGCTATTTTATTATGGGTAATAAAAATAAACTGTACAGTTTTTGACATTTCAGACACCAGTTTACAAAATCTAACCACATTAGCATCATCCAGAGGCGCATCCACTTCATCTAACAAACAAAATGGTGCTGGATTCAATCTAAAAATTGCGAACACCAATGATAAAGCGGTCAGCGCTTTTTCACCACCAGAAAGTAAATGAATTGTGCTGTTTTTCTTACCTGGGGGTCTGGCCATGATCGTCACACCTGTTTCGAGTAAGTCATCGTCAGTCAGTTCAAGATAAGCCGTGCCGCCGCCAAATACTTTAGGAAACAACAGTTTTAGGTCTTCATTTACTTGATCAAATGTTTCTTTAAAACGTGAGCGGGTTTCTTTATCAATCTTACGAATAGCTTGTTCTAAAATATCTAAAGCAGACACTAAGTCATCATTTTGGTCATCAAGATGTTGTTTTCGCTCAGCCTGCACATCATACTCTTCAACAGCTGCAAGGTTAACAGCACCTAGCCTAGCCACAGACGCGATAGTTTCATCTAATAGCGTTTGCCAGCTTTTTTCATCTGCGTTTTCGGGTAACGTGTCTAACACCGTTTTAAGACTTTGCTGCATTTCTTGTAGTTGTTCTAATACACCGTTAGCTCTGACGCGATAACCTTCACATTCAAGTTTAATGCTTTGCAATTCACTGAGCATTACCTGAATTTTATCAGTGACACCTTTTTGACCTTTTTCAGCTACGGTTAACTTTTCGTCTACAACGGCGAGTATTTCATTATCCGTTTGTTGCTGAATATCCAAAGTGTTTTTTTGCTGTAACAACTGTTGTAACGACTCTTGTTGGTTTTCTAGGGGCATAGCCAGTTCAGCAAATTCAGCCTTTAAGAAACTCAACTTTTGCTGCATGTTATTCAGCAGCTGTGCTTCACGCTGCTGATTGGCGGTTAACCCTTGATACTGGCTTTGTAAACTTTGTAAATGCAAAGCTAATTGGTGTAACTTATTTTTAGACACTTCTAGCTGGGTACGATTATCGGAGACTTTTTGCTGGTGCTGTTCGCGGATTAGCTCACATTCACGTTGCTGCTCTTGAAGAATTTCTACTGATTGTTCGAGCTCTTCTGCTTGCATCGATAACTCTTCAAGCTGTTGTTGTTCTTCTTCAGTAGTATTCTGTTGGCGCAGTAATTCTTGTGATAGGCGGGTGTTGCGCCCCATATTTTGTTGTTGCTGTTGTGCCAGTAATTGCCCTTGATTCTTTGCTTGCTGCAAATTGAGTTTCAGATGTTCAAATTGCTGTTTTCCTGTTTCTGCATTTTGATTAGCAACAACCAGTTTATCTTCAGCGTCACTAACCGCTAAATCTGCAGATAAAACTTTGAGTTGCACTAGTGCAAGTTGACCTTCAAGTTGATTAATCTGATTAGCGCGTTTTAATAAACCAGTTTGTTGATCAGCACTTCCTACGATCATCCAGCCCTTTCCTAACCAATACCCCTGTGGAGTGACAACACTTTGATAATTCTCTAATTCGGCTAACATCCCAAGTCCTTCTTCAAGACTGTTGGCACACATAATATGAGTTAACCAGCTTGGCACACCGCTGTTGTTAAGTTTATTGGCGATACTTTTATCAGAAATTGTGAGGCTGTGATTCTCAATGTAACTATCTTGAAACAACCAAGCAGAACCAGACAACTCGACTAATCTGCCCTGTTCAGTATTTTTTGGCAACACAATGGCACGCTGCCATTGCTGAGTAATAGTGTCGAATGCCTCCTCCCAGCCATGTTGAATATCTAAGGTTTGCCACCAGGGTTGGGTACTGAGTTGATGATTTTGAATAAATTTTTGTGAGGTTGTATCCAGATCACTGGTTTGTTGTAATGCATTTAATGCGGCTAACTGAGCTTCGATGCCTTGTAACTCACCTCTTATCTGCATTTGGCTTTGGGCAGCTTGTTTTAAACTGAGTTGTGCATCGTCCTGAATAGACAAAGTTTGCGGTGCATTTTCAGTACTTTGTTGTAACTGGTCTTCGATCATCAGCATTTCTTGCTGGCACGCTTCTATTTGTGTCACTAACTCATCGTCTATGACTTCGCCTAGCTCATCTTTAAGCTCACCAATACGCTGCTGTGTGCGCATTTGCATCGACATCAAAGACTGAATTTTACTATGACAACTTTGAGCTTGTTGTTTGCGCTGATTATATTCTAACTCTTGATTTCGCCATTGATGTTGTTGTTGGCTAAACTGCTCTTCCGCTTCAAACAAAATACTCTGTGATTGCTCTACCTGCTCTTCTGATAATTGTTTTTCTGGCTCTGCTAAAGCGAGTTGATCTGCTAATTCATCAATTTTTTGAATATTCTGCTGATGGTGGGTTTCATTATCACTAACAGAAATCTGCAGGGCATTAGATTCTTGCTCAATTTGCTGACGTCTTTGTTTAGTATGAATTTGATTCTGTTCGATGCGGGTAATATCAGTGCTTACCCTAAACACTTGTTGCTGAGTATCATTGAGCTGCTGCTTTAAATCTTGTTGCTGTTGTTTGAATTCAACAATGTCTTTTTCTTCATTGCGTTGAGTGGCGATGTAAGCTTCGATATCAGCATTTTTCTGGGCGATACTTATTTCTAAAGTATCGATTTTTTTACTCTGCTGTAACCAGCGCAAAGCGGCTAATTCAGCTTTGTAGCGACGCTCACTTTGTTTGAGTTCTTTGTAATGCTTTGCGGCAGTGGCTTGGCGTTGCAATTTTTCTAATTGTTGGCCTAATTCACTACGCACATCTTCTAGGCGTTCTAAGTTTTCTTTGGTGTGTCGAATGCGGGTTTCGGTTTCACGGCGTCGCTCTTTGTATTTTGATACTCCAGCCGCCTCTTCAATAAAAACTCTTAATTCTTGAGGTTTAGACTCAACTAAACGAGAAATCATGCCCTGTTCGATAATTGCGTAGCTGCGCGGACCTAAACCAGTCCCTAAAAATAAATCAGTCACGTCACGGCGACGACATTTAGTGTTGTTAAGTAAATAACTGGATTGCGCATCTTTGGTCACAATACGTTTAACCGACAACTCGTTGTAACCTGCATATTCACCTTGAATACGCCCGGATGAATTATCAAACACCAATTCAACGCTACACTGCGAAACCGGTTTACGTGCGGTTGAACCGTTAAAAATAACATCTGTCATGGAAGCGCCACGCAGATTTTTAGCTGAACTTTCACCCAACACCCAGCGCACAGCATCAATCACGTTGGATTTGCCACAGCCATTAGGCCCGACAACCGCAGTCATATCATCTGGAAAAGGTATAGTGGTTGGGTCAACAAAAGACTTAAACCCAGCCAACTTAATTTTTTTTAGGCGCATATAAAAATGGAGTTATTCCGAAAATTGTTATTATTTTTGTGTTTCAGAGATTGAATGTACCAAAAGTCACCAAGTGTAACAATTCTCGTTTTGACCCATCGTGCTAATTACGTATACTGCGCAGCATCATTTTTAGAAAAACGGTTGTTTTTCATTCGCTTGAAACATAAATAACAACCAGCTATACAGGTGTAATATGGATTATTTTTTTCAAGGTTTTAGATTAATTACAACCAAAGGTTTGAAACGCTTTGTGTTTTTCCCGTTGGCCATTAATCTTATCTTGTTTACTGCAGGTTTTTATTACTTATTTGGTGAAATCAGTAGCAGTATTGTTTGGTTAACCGAACTCATTCCTGATTGGAAATGGCTGAGTTGGTTAAAAGATGGCTTGAGTTATATTATTTGGCCCATTGCTGTTATCACTATTTTATTAGTATTTGCACTAACATTTGGTACCTTAGCTAACTGGATTGCTGCACCCTTTAACGGATTGTTAGCCGAAAAAGTAGAACAACACCTAACAGGCCAACGCATGGACGACACTGGTTTAACTGATGTATTTAAAGATATTCCCCGCACGTTAGGGCGTGAACTATCAAAACTCACGTATTACATACCCAGAGCCATCGGCTTTTTATTGTTATTTTTTATATTGCCTGTGTTCGGACAAGTATTATGGTTTTTATTCTCAGCTTGGATGATGGCCATTCAGTATTGTGACTATGCCTTTGATAATCACAAAGTGTCATTTAGAGAAATGAAACACGTATTGCAAGCCAACCGCTCACAAAGTTTTAGCTTTGGAATTACTGTTAGTGTGTTCTCGCTTATTCCTATTGTTAACTTTTTAGTTATGCCGGTAGCCGTGTGTGGTGCAACGGCTTTATGGGTCGATGAGTTAAAAGAGCAGGTTTAAAATAACGTAGTTAGTTATTAAGATAACGAAGATTGATAACATCACTGGGGCTATGGGTGAAGGTTAACTTCTAATCCCAGTGAACATTACGTTTTAAATGGCAGTTTTACGCAAATCTTGTTTGCTTACTAGATGCAAACAACCAAGCAAAAAACAGCATAAACACAAAATCATTAGCACCATAGATACTATAAAAAATGCCTGCCAGAACATCAATGGAATAAAGCGAAGATAGACTGTTATCCATCATCCACCGAGTCCAAATAACAACATAGACAAGTTTCTCAATCGCAAACACAGCGGCAAGCCACTTTATACTAGACGTTATAGTGGCTGCGCCTATGTATGCTAAGCCCCATACTACAATCATCAAAAGACCGAAGTTAGACATCACAATGGGGTCTGCATGATTAATGGCGGTATTAGTAAACCCTAGTGAAAACAAAAGTACACCGCCAATATTCAATAGACCTGCAGCAAGCAATCCGTTTTTAACTAATGTTTGGTTCATGAACATCCTAATGATTTTAAAATAAGTGACAGCTTTAGATAATAATCTATGATTTTTTTATCTCCAATAATAATTGGCTTATGATACATATTGAATGATTTAATACATCAGAATGGCTTTAAGGATGAGGTGTTATTGATTGAAGTGATCAAGTTATTTTGGCCACAGGTTTATAGTATTTCCAATACCGATATTCCGATTCATTCGGCGTCAATCCACCGTTGTATGAATGCGGCCTAATTTCACTGTAATAACCAATTATATAATCACTGATACAGTGCTTTGCTTCACTAAAACTGTAATAGCCGGTTATCGGTATCCATTCCGTTTTTAAGCTTCTAAAGAAGCGTTCCATTGGGCTATTATCCCAACAATTACCGCGTCGACTCATGCTTTGTGTCAAACGATATCGCCACACTAACTGCCTAAATTGGCGACTTGTATAGTGACTTCCCTGATCGGAATGGAACATGACCTCTTTAGGTCTTCCTCGACTTTCATAAGCCATGATTAATGCCTGGCAAGTTAAGTTACTATCGGGCGAATGACTCAACGCCCAGTCAACAGGTTTTCGTGCAAATAAATCCATAACAACCGCTAGATAAGCCCAGCAATTACCCGTCCAAATATACGTCACATCGTCGCACCACAATTGGTCTGGCTGTGTTACTGCAAACTGCCTATCCAATGTATTGGGGATGGCTACATGCTCTTGTGTCGCTCTTTTATAAGCATGTTTCGGCAGCTGACAGCTGACTAAATCAAGCTTCTTCATGATGTTACCAGCGCGATAACGAGACAATGGGTAACCATTATTGGTTGCCATGATTGCCACTGTTCTTGCGCCAGCTGAGCCATTGCTTTGACGATGGACTTCTTTTACCTGACTGTGCAATTTAGCCGTTTCTGGTGTAATGCGTTTATCTCGCTTAAACCAGTATTTATATGTGCTGCGGTGGACTCCAAATACCTCACACAAAAATTTTATTGAATAACGGCGTGCATCGCTCTGACTCAGTTTCTCGATTACCGAGAGTTGTTCATGGAGTCCGACATCAACAGAGCGGTAGCCTTTTTTATAATCTCCTTTTCCAATTCAAGTCGTTCATTACGCTTCTTCAACTCACGAATTTCAAGCTGTTCTGGCGTCATGGGTGTTGGCTTCACACGCACACCTTGGCGCTCTTGTTGAAGTTGTTTCACCCATTTGCCAATGGTTGAAAACCCCACTCCCATGGCTTTAGCTGCTTCGTCATGCGTGTAACCTTGATCGACAATTAATTGGGCTGTTTCTAATCTGAATTCAGGACTAAATGTCCGTCTTGTTCTTTTACTCATCTTTGGCACCTAATCTTGCTATGCTGATAGCATAACATCTCTTAATAGGTGGCCAAATTAACTATGCCACTTCACCCAATGACTCTAAACTCAACTAGAGTCATACTCTTGATGGCTTAAAAGCATCTAAAGTTTGAATGGCATCTTATCTTTCTAAGGATTAATTTCAATTACTATCATCAAACCAAAGGCTATATGTTTTTAGGAGGTATATCCATAATAAGTATGGTCAACAAATCAACAATAACGCATCAAGCATTAGACATTAGACATTATCGTTTTGTTAGCCATTACAGTGAGACCCATAGTAGCCACTGGGGAATACATGCGATGGAAAATCTATAATGACTTCCACTCTTTTAGCTAAATATTCAACATTAGATCGACACATATCACGTCAGAAAAACTCAGAAAGCGGACAGTCGAGCGCTAAACCTGACGGAGATGCTTGTGCCATTAGCGGTTATTGCAGACTTTTAATAGACGTCTAAATTTTGCTATGTGATATATTTTAAAAAACTAATTGTTCGTTTTGATATTTCAGAGATATAAGAGTTCTATGTGCGAATTCTAATAATCGTGTTTGGGTAAAAGATAATGTGATTTACTACGTTGGGCATCTCACTACGGTATTAAGTAATGAGGTGTTCCAGTTATATGAAGAGAATAAGGCTATCAATTTAATAGCTATTCAAAGTAAGGGGGGAGAAGTAAATAAAGGATTAGATTTGGGTTCATTTATATATTCAAATGTCCCACATGTGAGAGTTGACTCTTATTGTTTGTCTTCTTGTGCTAACTATGTGTTTACGGCAGGAAATGTTAAATATGTGAGTAGAAATTCGCTTATTGCGTTCCGCGGTGGTGCAACAAGCGAATCGACTGAGAATGATACATTTTTAGAACAACGCCCTATTTTAAAAAGAAAAATATTGATCGATAAATATAAAAGCTACAGAAAAAAACTTATCATCAGAGAAAAAGAATTTTTTGATTTTATAGGTGTTCAGCAAAGAATTACGACCATTGGTGAGAGCAATAATTTTTTACCCTCGTGGGAAGCACAGTATGTTGGTTGGTATTATACAAAAGGCAGCCTTAGTAGGCTTGGAGTAAAAGAGATAGTTGTGAATGGAGGCAAATGGGAACCCATGGAATCTTTAAATGAACTGAAGTTTTTTAGGATAAGAGAAGAAGACGTTTTCTAAATATTCGATAAACGAAGTATTCCGAATTGATGTTATCTGGGTTGTTTTCAGTGCGATTTATGATTTTTTAAGATTATGGTTATCCCTGAGCTCCTTTCCCTATCGCTTAAACGACGATTGTTCCCTTAACAACTCTCCCAGCTTCTGAATAAACATTTTCACACCGTTGTCTTTTGTGCGGCCAATGGTGAGCTTAGCTTTGCTGTTAATCTCGATGCTTTTTCTAGTGACAATGCCATTTCAACTCACAACTAGATCGGCGGTGATTTTCATTGTTGAGCCTTGTGTGTCTTCGAACATGGCAATCTGAGTAAAATCTATGTGTATTTTGGTTTGGGCTGATGGTAAAACCCGCACGTCTGACTTATTAAGGGATTGAATTAAAGATTCACTGAAATTATCTTTATCGATGTCAGTAAATAAAGGTTTAGTTTGTGTGTGAGCTGTTGAGTCAGGATAATTTAAGGATGCTATTTCGATAATCATTAACCCCTTAAACTTGCCCATATCGATGGTTTGTATGCTGCTATTTGTGAAGCTGAGATTTTGCTTACTCAAGGAACAACCGCTAAAAAGTAAAACGAAAAACACAATCCAGACCACATATTTCATTTTCCTGATACCCAGTTTAAAAGTACTTCTGCCGAGATGGGCGGTTTTTGCTCTTGTGTTAAGCTTTTGATGTCACTTAGCTGTCTTATTAAATCACTGATTTTTTCATTAGCAGGACAGGCAATATTTAAGCTTTTAGCATGTTTTAGAATTGCACCGTTTATATGCTCGATTTCTGTTGGTTTACCTTGTGACACATCCCAGCACATGGATGAAAGGACGTTAGGGTCAATTTCCAACATTTTGTTAGCCACAAGAGTGAAAATAAAATTAGGTAACCGTAATACCATAGGTATTTTGTGAGCAGAAATGACGGTCACTTTGGGCAGTTTAATATCTAACGCATCAGCTACTTGCAAACACTCACCCATTAGCAAAGCGATGACTTTGCGATAACCCCGCTGCTCTAACATGGCTTTAACTGGAATGTCTGCTAATGCATTAACACTGTTGCCCAAATTCAATTGTAATTTTGCCCATAGCAGTGCATCCATATTTGTGGTGCTGCTGATGGGTAACAATTCTGACTGTAATGCCATGACCAAGGTACTGATCCCGATTTGTGACTGGGGTGTCTGTTCAATGGTCAGCTTACCTTCTGAGCCACGATGATAATGCCCCGGCGATATTTCAACTACATTAAAAGGTATCATTACTCTGAGTACCATATTGTCAGGATAGGCTTGTTTGACAGCAGCTTCTGAACCCAATCCATTCTGGCAACATAGAATAATGGTTTGTATATCGACTAACGGGGCAATATCTAAGATAGCTTGTTTAATCCCAATACATTTAACTGTTAGCCATAAAAACCGTGCTTTTTTGACTGTTGAATCAGGTGAAGATAGTTGTTTATCATCCTGTACATCAATTTTTGGTAATACAGCTTGATGGTCTTGATAATCAGTGAGCTTAAAACCTAACGTGAGTTTGGACTTTGTGGTTACCCGGCAAATTAATGTTGTTTGAAATCCCTGAACACTGATTGCGCCGCCTAGATAGCAACCAATGAGTCCCGCGCCAAAGATTGTATGTTGCTCCCACGGGAAGAAATCTGTCATTGATGCACTGCACTTAGTGATAAGTATTTAATAGATTATCACAAACCGTTAGGCCTGTTGACCTTTTGCCGCTGTGTAAATTCACTTACAATAGCGGTGTGTGTTTATACATTTTTAATCGAAGTGAGTGTTGTCATTGACTACTAAATTGTCGCCCCTGTTGTCTCGATTGACTTATTTTTGTTGGTTGTTCTTCCCCCCGTTACTTTTTTTTAGTGCTTTATTTAGCGTTTATTTTTTCAATACTGAGTTGTTTAAAAACTGGCTAATTAACCTTTGGTGGATGAGTTATGTCAGTTTGGCTATTGCGGCGATTATTGCTTGGCAGTTTGGTCGAAGCAGACTGGTTTATGCCTGTTTACTACTTTTTCTTGTTGCCGCTAATAAAGAAATAACACTAACACCAGAATTATTAGAAGCGAGATACAGCGGGATCTTGTTTAGCTTTGTATTTTTGCTGTATAGCAGAGATAAAGGATTTTCCACTCTAAACTTGTGTTTCAGTTTAGCTATTTTATTACTTTTATTTGTGTTGAGTTGGTTAGCTGTTCCAGCTTTACAAGTCGCCAGTCAACCCTGGTTAACCCCTATAGACAGCCTACTATTTCAACTGTCACCGGAAATACTTAGCGTCATAACAACTTTTAATATGGCATTGCTAGTCGGAGCTTTATTACTAGGCTTGGTTAGGTTATTTCTAAAAACCGATAACACCCATAACGCTTTATATTTTGCCTTGGGGTTAAGTGCTTTCATACATATTGATAGTGATCCCAAATTTGGGCTGCTCACCATAGTCAGTTTAGCGAGCTTGTTCTGTTACTCAGTACTCAAAGACAGCTTTACTATGGCTTTTAAAGATGAACTAACCGATATCCCCTCTAGACGCGCATTGATGCAATATGTGCAAACCCTTGGGCGTAAATATACTGTGGTGATGTCTGATATCGACCATTTTAAAAAGTTTAACGACACCTACGGCCATGATGTTGGCGATGAAGTATTAAAACTAGTGGCCAGTAAATTACACAAGATAACTGGCGGTGGTAAAACGTTTCGTTTTGGTGGCGAAGAATTTATAATCGTTTTCCCAAGAAAAACATCAGCAGAAGTGATGCCTTTTGTCGAAATGGTTCGCCTAAGTATTGCTGATTACGACATTGCCCTTAGAGCTAAACCGCGCCCTCCTAGACCTAAGAAGACGTTATCAAGAATAACACCCGCCAAAGAAAAAATAGTAAAAGTCACAACCAGTTTTGGTGTTGCTCATCGGACCAAACAACATCCAGACTTTGCCAGTATTATGAAACAAGCTGACATCGCCCTGTATGCGGCCAAAAAAGGCGGCAGAAACTGTGTCAAGTTAGCGAAACAATGAGTTTTAACCTATGAGCATTGAGAATAGTAAAAAGTTACTGGTACTGGGTTACGTATGGCCAGAGCCCAATTCATCGGCTGCTGGTAGACATATGTTGAGTTTACTAACGTTGTTTGTGCAGCAAGGTTGGCAAGTCACTTTTGCTAGCCCTGCCTTGCAAGGCGAACATAAAGTAGATTTAACAGAGCTGGGTATCGACGAACAAGCAGTAACAATTAATTGCAGTAGTTTTGATGATTTCGTTAATGAACTCAACCCCAGCATAGTGCTATTCGATCGCTTTATGCTTGAAGAACAGTTTGGATGGCGGGTAGCCAAACATTGCCCTGATGCATTGCGCATACTCGATACCGAAGATTTACATTCACTTCGACATGCAAGGCATCAAGCATTAAAACAAAATAGACCATTAACTCCAGCAGATTTGAGTAGTGATGTGGCTAAACGTGAAATTGCAGCTATTTTTCGCTGTGACTTAAGTTTGATCATTTCAGACTATGAATTTGAATTACTCAAAAACCATTACTCCGTGCCCGAACATATTTTACTACACTGTCCCTTTATGCTGGATTTGCAAAACGTTACACCATCAGCAAACAGTTTCTTAGACAGACAACACTTCATCAGCATTGGTAACTTTCGCCACGAGCCTAATTGGGACGCGGTGCTTTTTTTAAAACAAACCATTTGGCCCTTGATACGCAAACAATTACCTCAAGCCGAGTTACATATTTACGGTGCATACCCGCCACCAAAAGCCACACAATTACACAATCCCAAACAAGGTTTTTTAGTTAAAGGCTGGGCAGAGGATGCCAAACAGGTCATGCAGCAAGCCAGAGTCTGTTTAGCCCCGTTACGTTTTGGTGCGGGTATAAAAGGCAAGTTAGCTGAAGCGATGTTTTGTGGCACTCCAAATGTTACCACCAACATTGGGAGTGAAGGCATGAATATGGGGCTTGACTGGTCTGGATTAACAACAGATCTAACTCAGTTCGATAACCAAGAAAACAGTGCCTCAGATTTTGCTAAACATGCGGTGCAACTCTATCAAAACGAAGCCTTATGGCAGCAAAAACAACAACATGGTTACCAGATTATTAAAACCAATTTTAATAAAGAAGAAATCCAAACAACGTTACTGGCACGTATTGTAGATATTCAACACAACTTAAACAATCATCGTTCAAACAACTTTATTGGGCAAATGTTGCAACATCACCAACTTAAGAGCACCCAATACATGGCTCAATGGATTGAAGCTAAAAACCGTTGAATTGTATTTATCTATAATTTAGTTGCCCGATTTAAAATCCTAAGTGATATCAAATCGGGCTTAGTGCCGAGAGTGGATTGCGGTCGTAGGATAAATTAAAAGTGACTGATGGCAGTTATTATAAACAGCCATTTAGTTGATATGTTTATTATAGGCTTTTGATATTAATGGTTGATATCCTAATAGCGGAAGGGCCGGCAAAACGGTCATTTAAGAGTTTAGCTACACACTTCAAATACAGACTTACTAAGATGTATTTGAAATAACATTAACCTCCTACTTCCAGATATCAGACATTTCAAATCTAATTTTAGTTATGATTAAGATTACTTAATTTAACAAACAGTACCGCAGAATTATTTCCCCAATTTGTTTTTCATCAAACTAAGAAAACTTTAAAATCAAATGATTACAGTAATTTTTTATGATTATTAACATGTCGCTGCACCTTCATCCTTGGTATCTAAACTTCTAGACTTATTTCAGCCAGTCTTCAATTGAGCTTCCATTTAAGTGATGCTAATTATTGAGTTAATTAAGTAAAATACCTGATGTAAATATGTTATGGATTAGTGGGTACGCTTTCTTTCCAAACAACCCAATTTTTAAGAATATGGTCTGTCACGATACTTCCTACTAATACAATATTTTCAACTGTTTCGGCAAAACCACCAGCTGTTTCTCCGGGTGCGGGGTCAAGGTGTTCTAGAGTAGTTTCGTTTGGGTTACCTTGATCAAAATTGACGGAACCTCGCAAACTTAAAATTCTTTGGGTACCGTAAATTCGGCTAATGACCTGTGTTATCGCCGCGGCTTCCATTTCAGTTGCGATATAATCATCTGCCTCATATAACTCAGATATATATTGCGCTTGTTTTGACAACCCCGGTCCATGAAAAAACGTATCACCTGTCATATGCGTTCCCTTTTGTACTTTAGGTAATTGCCCTGCTGCATTCTGGGGGTAACGTTTTCGATAGGCTTTTGCGCCCGGTGAGTCTTTTAGTGTTATATCTTTAGTTAAGGCCATGCTCCATGAAACCAATAAGGGGTTAAGTTGATAACGGCGAATACTTTCGTATCCTGTACGAGGCATAAAAGTCGGTTCCCCTGCCTTACCTTCTTCTGGTGCCCAACGATGACCTAAGTCATAATCAATTAGCCAACTGCCCCATGTCACATCACCTATGGTGCCTTTTGATGGTGGTGTGCCCCCCACTCCACTTAGAATGAAATAACTGCTCGAAAAATCAAATTTTTCGTTTAGTAAAATCGCTTGCATTGAAGCAGATGACGCCACCTTGCCCATCCCTAACACACCGCCACATATACCATCGTTATTACAATAAACAGGCTTGAGTGCACCTTTCACATCAAAAGGGTGACTATTGCTAAAATAACGTTCATACCAGAGCTGAAATTCACCGGCTTTATCGCCTGAATTCGCGCCGATTTCAAACATAGTAGCAATAAATACTTTTACCTGGATAGGTTTGGTACTGGCAGCAACGTGGCTACAAAATAAAAATGAAGAGAGTAAAATCAAAGATAATAATTTGTGGATATTCACAAGCATTCCCCAGTCGTTAGACAGTGTTAATAGTTCGGGTTAAGGATTAATAGCTTTAAAATGGTGGATCGTCTCAAGCACTTGCTCAAGTGTTTTTAAAAAGGCTAAGGGCTCATAATTGATTGGTAACTGGACTAATTTTTCACCACTGGCATTGAGTATCAACAACGTCGGAAAACCAGTGACTTGGTAGTTTTGCATAAAAGTTTTACCTTCTGGTGACTCGTACTCTATTCGAGCATAAACAAACTCTTGATCAAGCTGTGTTTTGACTTGTTCATCAGAGAACACTTGTTGGTCTAGTTTACGACAGGATGGGCACCAAATAGCTGACATATCTACTAAGACTAATTTATTGGAGCTTTTGGCTACCTCTAACGCTTGAACTAAGCTACGGATCTCTAAACCAGTTTGATCTATGGCTTGTTGCCCAAGATAACTCTGAATCGTTCTATTCCCGTAATACCCTAAAACAGATATCAATATAATAATCCCGCACACATCTAATACTTTTCTAATGGGAGAGCGCGTCTGGTCTTCCTTATTGTTTGTTGACATCTAGACCTCTCTATCTGACGATTGAAATTGACAGTATTCAGTAATTTTATCTACTACAGCAGATAATCCATTACCTCTAGATTGACTGAGATGTTGACCTAAACGTAATGTTTTTAAATAATCAGCTAAGTTAAAATCTAATACTTGGTTGGCTGTTTTGCCTGACAAAGCTTCGAACACTATGGCTAACAAACCACGAACAATTTTGCTTGGCGAATCACCCTCCAATACTAATGCGCCTTCTTCTATAAAACACCTAATCCATACTTGGCTTTCACACCCAGACACTGCTGAAGCATCTGTTTTATATTGGTCTTGCAATCGAACTAACCCTTTACCTGCTAACATCAGCTGTCTGTAGCTTTGATCCCAGCTTTTGGCCTGTTTAATAGACTCTGCAATCGGCGCAAGCTTTGTTGGTTTATGTTCGACCGATGAGTCAACAATCGCCAAATGATTGGCAGGCTCAGTTAACAAACTAATACATTCGGTAAGTGCAGCACCAAAGGCGTGAATATCAGCACTGGTATTGTAAGCCGCCATAGACACTCGAATGGTACCATCGATACCCAGCGCCTCCATCAAAGGCATGGCGCAGTGATGCCCTACCCTAACGGCAATATTGCGTTTATCTAACAGCACCGCTAAATCGTAATGACTGACGCCTTGCACGGTAAAAGACTGCACACAAATACTATTGACAATGTCACCCCATAACCTAACTTGTGGGATAATTGACAACGTATCGAGTAACTGTTGATACAAGTTGTGCTCAAGTCCTAACAGCGTAGTTCTATGCTGTTGAATAAACTCACTAGCAACACTGATACCTAACACCCCAGCAATATTAGGTGTGCCTGCTTCAAACTTTAATGGTGGGGGTTGAAAAGTAGTGTGTTCGAAACTGACTTTTTGAATCATCTCACCGCCAAGTTGATAGGGTGGTAATTGCTCCAGCAAAGCATACTTGCCATATAAAACCCCGATGCCAGTAGGACCAAACATTTTATGCCCGCTAAACACATAGAAATCGCAATCCAACCGTTGCACATCCACCGCTAAATGACTGACAGCTTGCGTACCGTCTATGAGCGTTAGGGCCCCGAATTCTTTGGCTTTTGCAATAATAACTTCAATGGGATTGATGTTGCCCAGAGCGTTAGATACATGGCCTAAAGCAACCAAAACGGTACTAGAATTAATCAATTGCAATGATTCTTTAAGCTTTAACACACCATGATTGTCCACAGGCATGACTTGAAGTTTTAGATTTAATTCTTGTGCTATTTGCTGCCAAGGCACGATATTAGCGTGATGCTCTAGGGCTGATATTAGAATACTGTCACCTGCTTTAAAGACACTTTTAGACAACCCACTGGCTATAAGGTTAATACTTTCCGTCGCCCCTTTAGTCCACACAATTTCTTTGTGACTCTTTGCGCCAATAAAGTGTTGGATATGCTTACGGGATTGTTCAAATTGTTCGGTGACACTCGCCGCCAACTGATGACTAGACCGATGCACATTGACCGTGCGCTCTTGATAGTAATGTTGAGTCACATCGATAACCGACTGCAACTTTTGACTAGTAGCAGCGCTATCCAGATATACCCAGTCTTGTGAGCGAGGATTTGAAAAAAGGGAAAGTATTTACGTAAAATATTGGATGACATCGATTATAATAAGACAAATAAATTTTAGCTTATGATTGTTGTCAATCAAAAGCAGATTAGCAAGACATTTAAACTGTATTCAAGCACACAATTAAAACAAGTGACGTTAAGTAACATGACATACTATCAAACGTTAAAATCCGTCATCAACAAATGATGTTTAATACTCGGGATCACATCCTCTTGATGATGATTCACGTATAGCAATGTAGTACGCCCTTCTCTTGCGAGTAAATCAATTAAAGCCAATACTTTTAGACGATTTATATCGTCTAAACCATTACTGGCTTCATCTAAAATTAACAAAGCGGGATGTTTAACCATTGCACGGGCAATCAATGCTAAACGTTGATCACCAAAGGACAACTCCTGAAATGGTGTAGCAGTTTGTTTGTCTAGTCCCATAAGCACTAACCATTGTTGAGCTAATGTTATTTGATTTTTGGTAGCTTGCTGATACAAACCAATACTGTCGAAAAAGCCCGATAACACTACATGTAACAATGAACAATTCACTCGATAATCTAAATGAAAAGCGTTAGACAAATATCCTATATACTGTTTGATTTGCCAAATGCTTTCACCACTGCCTCGTTGATAACCAAACACGTAAATATCGTTTACATAACACTGCGGATGATCGCCGGTGATCAAATTCAATAAGCACGTTTTACCAGAGCCATTTGGACCGGTGACCTGCCAATGTTGCTGGGGTTGAATGATCCAATTCAAATGACTAAAAACAGTATTCTCAGCGTAGTTCACCTTCGCATTGGTTAACTTCACCAATGGCGCATCAACATTTAAAGGATGGGGTGCAAAGCTATCGCTATCTTTTTCTGGCAATACTAGGTCTGGCTGCTGCATATGACACAGCTGACTAATATGGGTGAGTTGTTCAGCCAAATCATTATTAACGGGTGTCTGCCACTGAATACTTCCTGACTTCATCAGAACTAACTGCTGACAAAAGCTCGGTACTTCGCTAAAACGATTGAGCACAAATATGAAAGTAGTCTGAGTAGATATTTCCAATAGTAACGCATCAAAGTCAGCGCAGGCTTGTTGGTCTAATCCATCCCATGGTTCGTCAAGGATCAATAATTCAGGTTGACTCAATATTGCCTTTGCCAAAAGTAGTTTACGGGTTTCTCCAGTAGACAAAGCACGAAATGCTCGCTGTAACATGTCTTTAAGCGCAAAAACACTGATTACTCGTGTCAATAATGTTTTCTCAATATCATCAGAGCGCAAACCTTCCAGTAGTATTTCTTCAACTGTGGTGGCTATGGGAATGATATCTAAAATATCAGCACAATCTTTTTGCTTCTCTGATTCTATTAAAATTTGCTGTTGCTCAACCGATACCCAAGCAACATTAGAAGCGACTTGTCGCTGCCCATTTAATAACTCTCCATGACCAGCTATCATCGCCGCTAGTGCAGATTTACCCGTCCCGTTTGGACCCAGTACAACAGTGTGTTGCAATGGTTTTATTATTAAGGAATCGATATTTAAATGGAAATGTTCAGCAAACAGAGCATGACAGTTTTTTAGTGATACTAACGACATAAATCTAAACGTTAAAAAATTTGTCGTATCCTACCAGAAAATTTTACTCGTTCATCATTAAGACGGAATTTATGCATTTATTGTAACAACAACGTGTAGAGTTAATTTAGCCTTCACAGCGGCTTACTTTTGCTGTTTGATACTATGCAAGCATGCATAGTATCAAACGCCGATGAAATACAGATCACTATGTCATCTCGAGGTCAAAATAATCAAGTTAGGTATGCAACAGGTTTGTGAGAATACCTATGATGTTATTTCACTCCATCTAAGCCTTTCAGATGAATGTGTGCAGCTTTCAAAAATCTGGTCGAAATGGTTACTGCTACATTAATCGTAAGATATTGTTTGCCTTCAAACTAACAAGGATTAACCTGAGTACAGGTGTTAAGCTAGGTAAGCCCTTTAATTTCGTAAGGTGGCATTGCGTTTCCAAGCATTAGTAACAACTAAGTTAATGCAAAAACATGTTGCAGTACCGAACAAAATTAACAAACAACTGTTAAGATTCCTGAATTAGAACTAGGCTTTACTCCATGTAGAAAAGTTATCCCGCCTATCGGATAAAAGTATGAAATAATATACAAAGTTCAACAATCTCAACTCCCAACAATACCTATTTATCAAAATAAAGATTGAGGTAATTTACCTGTTGTTACATTTATAGCAGATATAGCAAAAATTTGAGATTTTGGTCGTTCCAAAATTAAACTAGGTGTTTTTACTAATTGTATTTGGTTCTTAATATCAATAAAGATCGACAATTCATTTAATATTTTTGATCTATAGTAATTATTAATAAATATAGCTAAGCATGTTGTAAGTTCAATGATAAAACCCAAAATTCCAGAGAATGAAACAAAACGATTACATGCATTAAGAACATTAAAAATTCTTGATTCTTCTAATGATGAACGATTTGATCGTGTGACTCGTATGGCTAAACGAATTTTTGGTGTATCTATTTCGCTCGTTAGCCTGATTGACAAAGATCGGCAATGGTTTAAGTCTAAGCAAGGTATTGAAGCGACTGAAACCCCAAGAGATATCTCCTTCTGTGCCCATGCCATCAATCAAAGTGGGTTATTTATCATTCCAAACGCTAGTGAAGATGAACGATTTTTTGATAATCCACTAGTCACTTCTGAGCCTAACATTCGCTTCTATGCAGGCTGTCCGTTGAAAATTAGGAATGGATTAAACATAGGAACGTTGTGTCTTATGGATAAAATACCACGAGTTATGGATGATGAAGACCAACAATTTCTAAAAGATCTAGGCGCTATGATCGAGCAAGAAATTGCATCGATACAGCTAGCCACACTAGACGAGCTGACCATGATTTCTAATAGGCGCGGCTTTTTAACACTTGTCGAACATAGCTTAAAAATGTGCCGACGAAAGCAATTATCGATGTCGTTTTTACTGTTTGTTCTAAATAAATTTAATAATATAAACGATGATTTTGGGCACCATGAAGGTGATTTTGTATTAACCAAATTTGCTCAAATAATGCTTGATACATTTCGGGATTGCGACGTTGTCGGTCGGCTCGGCGGAGATGAATTTGTTGCTATGCTAACCGATTTTGATAACCACAACGCTGATGAGATTTTAGCTAGATTTGCCGCCGCTGTTGCAGAAGCAAATGCAACCATGAATAAGCCTTACAAAATTGAATATAGCGTGGGTTTCGAAAATTTTCAGCATGATACTAAAAAAACATCAGAAGAAATGATTCAAAAAGCTGATGCGGCTATGTACAAACATAAAAAAAGGCAATGAGTATTGGATAATGACTGAAACAGAAATCAATACCTATAAGCATCAATTACTCAGCTTAAAGGGTAACCATTATGTTTAAAGTTCACGGTGATTGGAAAATTGAAGTATGTGGTCACGTTGTTGTGCAGTGTTTTTCTGATGGATGGAATGAAGAAGCCATTATAGCTTATATCAAAGATTTTCGAACTCAAGCCACTCCATTTATAGGTAAAGAGTAGGCTATTCTATCTATATTTGAAGACTGGGAATTAGGGGTTCCAGAAATAGCCAAACATGTAGAAGAGCATTGTGGATGGTTTCGAATTAATGGCTGTATCAAGGATTCTCATGTTTACACAACAAATGCGACCAAAGAAATGCATTTAGAAAGACTGATCCCATATATTGATGAGTTTTATGAACGGCAAGTATTTACTAAGTCTCAAATGGCCGTTAAATGGCTAGCCAGTTGTGGTTTTGTTATAAAAAGTTCAAATATTATTAGTAATATAGAGATGAAGCTTAATAAAGACTAATAGTGACACGCTATAAACACCTAATTACCAATCAAATTACAGAGTTATTGGGGCACTCATGCCCATATTCTCGAATATTAAAATTCTGCATGGTAAATCATTGTTGAATGCATGCGAGTGCTATTCTGCCATTTTCAATTCGTACAATTGCATCACAATTAGCCGCTACTTTATTGTCATGTGTTGATATTAAAAAGGTTGTATTGTCGGTTTGATTAATTTCACGAAGCCAAGTCATACTTTGATCGAGATTACCCTTTGTCTGAATAATGCCTATCCTCGTTCGGCGGCGATAGGCTGGTAATATCCGTTATCTAGAAATAGAAATAATATTGACGAGTAATGCAAACGCCTGAATGAATTTTCCGTTTCTGCCTTGGACATCGATCGCATCCAGCTGACTCTTATTGTTCTTGCCTAGCGGTATGCCTTTAGCCGTATCGTTGCTAAAGGCATACTAGGATTATTGAACTTTAAGCACAACAAAGTTATCCCGTCTGGTAAGTCAAATAACGGCTTCACCAGCAAGATTATCCCCAATACATCCAGGCATATTATTTAAGCTAAAATTTCTGTCCATATGCAGGATAAATGCTGAATAAACCTTAACTGTAATTAGGGGAACCCAGGTCGTTTAGTATCGCCTAACTGTTAGATGGATCATTCTTTGTACCTTTTTCCGTTTCAATCTCATTCTTAAACTCCGCATCAGCCACATCAACAATTCCTTCATCATCTTTTGTGGTGGCCTCAGTAGTGGCGACATTTTCTTTATTATCCTCATTGTCACCCTCATCTAAATCAGAACTCGGTGTTCCATCTGGAAAAGGCACAAAAGGAAATGGCATTGCGTCGGTTTTAAAGGTTAGAAACAAGGTAATTTGATACAGGTAAGTACTCAGATTCTGACCGAGAGGAATCACGACTTGATTCGTCTGGCCTTTAAACAGAAGTGTGACAAATTGAAAAACAGCCACCAAGGTTACGATTAATTTTGCTGCTCCCGAAATTATGGAAAAAACAACCATAAATAAACCTCGCTTCCAAGTATCCAGATTAGTCAGTGTTGCTTTCGTTTTTTCGTTCATTTGATTCTCCTAATGACATTGTTATGAGTTTTACACTTTACGTAGGTACAGCAAATATGAAGCCAACAATATCTACAATAAAATCAATAAGTTAAAGAAACCGTTGTTCTGTGAAATATATATAACACGAGTTATTACGTTTTATCGCCAGATTGTGATGAAAATCACCAAACTCACCTTGAGTACTTCAAACTTCAATTTATGTAGAATACTGATTGACGGTAATTTCCATTTAGCGGTTCTTAACGCCAGAGTTGGCGGACATTCAAGGCTATTTTCACGCAATGAAATGAGAGTCTGGATCAATCATTTAAAGTTAATGTCTCATCCATTGTGATCTCAATATCAAATAGCGAACATGAACCACTAATTGGCTAAACAAATAATTATCAATAAGTTAAAAACGTTTACGCGGTATGCAAAGAGTCCTTGACTGCCTCCAGTGTGTAAAAATAGCTGATGGCTATTCTGTTCAATCACACCTTTGGCACATAAATCCATAAAACCTGCCATCGCTTTTCCCGTATAAACAGGGTCTAACAAGAGTCCTTCAAGTTGTGCGCAGCGCTTAACCGCGGCGATCATTGATGGTGTTGTTATACCGTATCCTTGGCCGTAGTAACTTCCATTGGTGACGACTCTCCCTTCAGCTTCGTTGGAATTGATACCAAGTTGCGTTAATATTTCTCTAAGTAATGCATAGACTAACTGCTGCTGATCTTCAGTTGCACGACTCACCGTAATGCCAAGTACCGGTATATCTACTTTTGCAGCAATAAGCCCAGCTAATAAACCAGCTTGTGTACCCGCACTGCCAGTCGCTAACACAATTTGATCTATCTGAATATTTTCAGAGACTATCTGCTGCAAAATTTCATTCGCACAGCGTACGTAACCTAAACTGCCAATCACATTCGAGCCACCCATTGGAATAAAATAAGGTTTTCGCCCCTCACTTTTTAATGTATTGATTAAAGCTTCAGCGTAGTCATTACAGTCTTCACCTAGGCTTAATCTATGGATTTTAGCGCCAAATAAACTATCGAGTAACATATTGCCATTGTTGTAATAATCCGTTTTTGGCGTGCCAGTGACATCTTCTAAGACCAATTCACAATCAAACCCAAATTTAGCGGCCGCTGCTGCAGTCTGTCTTGCATGATTTGACTGAAAGCCACCAACAGTGAGTAATATATCGGCTCCTTGCTGTTGGGCATCTGCTATCAAATATTCAAGTTTACGCGCTTTATTCCCACCTCCAGCTAGACCCGTGCAATCATCCCGTTTTACAAACAGATTGCATCCTAATTCATTAGATAATCTTGGTAACCGTTCTAGCAATGTAGGTGTATGTGTAATGCTTACTCGGGGGATAAGGTTAAAATCTTGCATCTTGACCACTTCTTTTAATGTTGATGATTTAACTTCTAACACCCCACTCACAATCTTGCTAGTGAAGCGTTAGTTTGCGGCTCTATCATCCGAGCAATTTGGGACCAACACCCAATAATAACTCGTCAATTGTAGCTAGGTGTTTAAACGTTGATTACTTAACGATGAATTAACAGCCAGGTTCGTTTTATGATTACGATCAATGTTTGAAATTGAATTAGTCACTAGTATAAATTCAATAACAACAAGGGTTACGCCATTATGGTTAATACAGAACTCACAGAATTACTTGATTATCTGAAGATATATCAGCCCTTAAGCGCTTTATCACACAATACACATAGTCAGTGTGCAGCTATATTATCATTAAGCTATCGTAAAAAAGGAGCAAAAATTCTCACCATAGGCTCTTCTAATAACAAACTTTATATGACCAGGTCGGGAGCGATCGCTTTATATAACACCGAAAATAATCTTATTAGAACCTTGGCAGAAGGCGCGTTCTTTGGATATGTATCTATGTTGAAAGATAAGCCAGTACATTATCAAGCGGTCTGTGAAGATGATTGTTTATTATTAGAGTGCAGTAAACAGAATTTTATTTACTAGGTCAATTTACATGGATGTAAATTGAGTCGTAGAGTGGCAGGAGCACATTGTGACGACCTGCTAAATTTCGTAAATAATTGGATGAAGAACATAGCTCTGCGATTTGCGAGCAGTACTTTTTTGATTACTTTTTTTTGGCTGTAGCAAAAAAGTAGGTCGCACAGAAGGGATTCTGAGAGAAACCTGCCACGCGGACGTCGCGCGGGAAGGCAGTAAGCGAAGCGTATGCTTTAACTCTATATATAAGACTAAAAGCACGCTCCGCGCCATCATCCTGATGGTTTTGTCTTGAATCCCTTCAAACCAGTTACTTCTTTTCAACAGCCAAAAGAAGTAACCAAGAAAGCCCGCTCGCTACAAAAGTTCTTAACCGCAAAAATGGCTTATTCTTGGGGTGAAACTGGGATTTTAGAAGCACACCTTTGCCCAGTTGATGATCTAGTTTAAGAAAACTCTATAGGAAAGTTAAGATAAATGATGGGATTGAGTGGGATTATGTGAACCAAGATATGAAACCCCATTGCATAATACGTAACGTGGTCCAAGTTGCGAAAATTAATGGTGTTTCTTGCTTTCTATTTGAGTTCAACAGCATTTATTGCACACTACCGCCCATGATCGATAAAGAGACGGTCTCTAATGTATAGTGAAAGGACTGGTGAACGCCCAAAGCGGACTAAACGACTTATCTGGTTGAACGGCAAAAATGAGCGTGGAACAGTCTTACAATTAAGAGCTGCCGACCGTCTCAAAAAATGAGTTGCCGAATATTTACTCGTCAACCTTAGTAGCAACAATCCCACCCCAGAAAGAAATTTGATTAACTTCCCCTAACTTATTTTGGTGCAGTTCTAAAGTCATGTCTGTCATTGAAAATAGCTTTTGGCTACTTTCTGGAAAGAATAATTCGTCCACAATAAACTCTTCATTGTTAACAATAAAGTTCCCTCCCTTTTCCGCAATAACAAAGGTGCTTTCAAATGGCTCGGTGATTTTGTATCTACCTAAAATCGAATTGAAAAGCTTAGGGTCTAACCTAGTTATTGTTTTTTCGGTCGGCTTAAATTCATCCCAGTGATAAATTTCACTGATTCTATTCAAAATCTCACTAATCAAAGCAGATCCATTGTCGCTATTAGTCATAATCGCAATACCGTCACCCGTCTGAGTGTGTGCAAATAATTGCGCTTTATAGCCTTCGTTAGAGCCACCGTGACTAAAGGAGGTTACTTTTTCCTTGCCACCTAAAAAGAAACCTATCCCCATTGGCTCTATTTGTGGTGAGAGTATTTCTTCAACAGTTTTTTTAGTGAAAAAAGACTCGTCTTTACCCAAACCTGCTAACTGTATTTTTGACACTAAACGCAATAAATCAGATGGCGTCGTCCATAAACCCGCAGCAGCTAAGGCGGCATAAGTATGTGCGCCACCTGCAATAGGAACACCATTGGTATTGTGTGCTACTGCCGCATTATTTTTCAAACTGCCTTCTAATGGTTGGCTATAAACACTATGCCCCATCAACAAAGGGTCAAAAAGTGTCGCTTTTGCTAATTCTGGTAGAAGTGTTTTAGATTGATCTTGCAAAACCAATTGCGCCAAAATAGTCCCACCACCTGAATATCTGAACTGGGTTCCAGGCTCTATATCGACAATAACGGGGGCAGAATTAGCAGGGGTGACACCTTTGAGTAATGAAATAATGGACGGAACGTCAGTACCTTCTGCATAGCCAGCAAAACCATGTATTGTGGTGCCAGCAGAATGGCTGAGTAATCGACGTAATGTGACATCGCTTTTATGTGACCATTGATGAGCAGGTACCTGCCAACTTTTAAGTAAACGGTTTACATCAACCTCTAAATTCAAATTATTATCTTGGCGATACTTCATTAATACGCTGGCAAATACAGGTTTGGATATACTTGCCGCTTGAAAGACAGTATTGGCATCAATGGGACGATTATTAATTTGATCAATTACGCCTACAGTATGTGTCCAACTAATCTTATTATCTTTTAAAAATGCGATAGAAACAGCAGGTACTTTATAATATTCCATCCTTTCTTTTAGGCTACTAACCTTAGAAGGCTTGCCAATTATTCGAACTGTGGGCTGTAAACCTTCGCTAATCAATTGGTTTTCAGTGATTATCTGGTCACTATTACCCAAAGCGCTTAGGCTATATATAGAGGCGCTTGCTAAAACGATTAAAGTGTTGGCATTGAAGTTCAAAATATATCCTTATACATAGGAGCTTAATTTGTTGTATGGCATATATGTAACATACATAAAATACGAAATAATAGGTATAAAATTCAAGTTTCTAAATTTTATCGATAGTACAGTTCCATCCCTGCCCGAAGCGTTAGTTCAGTGTGTGAACCACGACTGACGGCAATTGGCACAAACTTGACCATCAACTTACGCCTAGCTTCGGCCATAAGCGGACATTAAGAATTAAACGTGACAGCCCTTACAGATCGTCAGGGTATATATTTTAAGTTTACACTGACCCTGAGGGATCCCCACGAATATTCAACCATTAAAGTTGTCTGCAATAATAGTTCTGAGATTTAATACTGCTGCTTCATATTGCTCACAGAGCAGCGTGAAACGCTTATCTACGAAGCCTCGTAAGCCCAAATAATGAAACGATAATACTCGCCTTGTTTTAACTGTATTCGCTTGATAACGACGGTGTAAACCAGCCATTAATATAGCTAAACCTATAATGTTAGCCAGAATGCTGGCGAGTGTGGCGATGAGAATAAGTATTGCAATACGTTGTACGCTTCGGCTTTTATGATGTTCAAAACCCAGTCCGAATAAGCTACTTTTGATATCCCTAAACTCTTCTTCAATTTGCATACGCAGTCGATAAATAGCCACTATCTTTTTACCTAAAGACTTGCTCCGAGGAAGTGACGTTGCAATTAACCAGGGGTTTGTAGCGCCTCTTGCATGGACCTTTGAACACTTAGATTGCCTAGGAATGTTATGTCGCGTTAAGCTATGCCGTCCTTTGTTTTTGCCTTTAAATAGCACCAAGGTACATGCTAAAGGTTGGTTGCGACAAATATGGCTAGCGAACCCTATGGGTTGACTGGTAGCTCGCTTATACAACTCAGAAGTATGCTCCCAATCATCTTTCTGATTAACATACATCATAGGTTTGCGGACTCTTCCTGCAAAATCCCACCCCAATGCGATAATATATTTAAATCAGGTTGTTTTATAGCCAGCATCGGTGACAATAATGGGTTGAGCATTCTCATCTATAATACTGTTCAATTTAGCCAGAAATGCCTTATGTGTGCAGCGTTTTTCTTTCGTACTCATATCATGGACTTCTTGATATATAGCGACCCTCGGCCCTTAAAAGCGACGGATGCTCGTAGCAAAAAGCAGCCTTTGTGCGTATCCAAATCAGACCAATCAATCAGAATAATGGGGCGTAACGAAGCGCTTGCAAACTGCTTATATATGGTGCGATAAATAGAGAGTGTTTCATTGAGAATATGTTTGTTAGACAATAAGCGGTCAGCTTGTTTGATGCGATGCTTTTCATATGCTGAAGATGAAATTCCACGTACCATGCCGGTTACACTGGCTTTAGCCCCGTTTAGCAAACTGCTAACGCTGCTCGCTAATGCTGCTCGTCTAACTTTATGCATTTTAGGCGTGACAGCTGAAAGGAACTTCTTCAAAATAACAACTTCATTCATGGTATTGGTCTTTAGTGATGTTTGGCGATTGAACTGATCACCAAGTACCATGAATGTTCCAAATTATTTTAAAATTACTTACCTGTTTATTTCGTGGGGATACCTCAGACCCTGACCCCAGATTTAAGGGGATTTCAAATTATTACAACTATTTATTAGTAAGAACTCGCAAGGCTAGACTTAAGTTTGACGATGGAAAAAGTTTACAACCTTAGCCTGCTAGTTAAAATGTCAGTATATTGTAATATTTGTACTATTATTTATCATATTGACATAGCGAGATAGCAAAATGACAGAATTGACTTCTAGGACCAAACAAACAAAAGCCCCTATCTATACGACGAATTAGACAGGGAGTTGGTTAGCATATTGCGCAAAGACGGCAGGGCATCAATTTCAAAACTGTCTGAGATTTTACATGTCTCCCGAGACACCATTCAAAATAGACTAGATCGGCTGCTTTCAAGCGGAGCAATTTTGGGCTTTACCATTCGCGCCCATGAAAATGTGGAGGAAGGCGCAATAAGGGCAATCATGATGATTGAGGTAGTGGGTAAATCCACTTCGCAAATTATTGAAAAATTACGAGGTATTCCTGAGTTGTTTAAACTGCACACTACTAATGGTGCGTGGGATCTCATTGCAGAGATACAAACATTAAGCCTGAGTGAGTTTGATCAAGTTTTGAGGGTAGTAAGAATGATCTCTGGGGTACTTAACAGCGAAACCAGCATTTTACTTAGCTCGACTTAATCAAAATCTTCCATTTGCCCTCACTCCAGCCATTCCAGTTTCTGTAGCGGATAACCCAGATACCACTTAGAACGTTCTAATATGATGCGCGTTTTAAGTTTTTGTATGCCCAATTTAGGATTTCCATTTACAGTGTCACAAAGTTCATTCAGGGCTTGTGTGTCAGAGCAACAAGTAAAACAAATATAATCAATATCACCGGTAATACGTAAGCAATCCATAAACTCTGGGATGGCTTTTATGGCATCCTCAAAGGTTTTTCTTGCCACTGGATTATTGGCTTCAAGAGTAAATTCAACATAAGCCAAGACATTTTTTACAATTCTATTTAAATCAAGATCGGTATTAAAACCAACAAAATAGCCTGCCTCTTTGAGCGCTTTAGTACGCTGAAAACAGGCACTGTTTGATAAACCCACTCGCTCGCTTAGTTCTTGATTGGAGATATCTGCCTGCGTATGCACTATCGAAATTATTTTCTTATTGATCTGATCAAGTTTGATATTTTTTTTAATGCTCATTTAATGGCCATTTAAGTTAAAAAACGATTCTTTTGTGAGGGCAGTTCGGAAGTAAAGAATATCCGTTTTCAAGATGTATCTTCAACAGAATGTTTTTATTCGTTAGTAATATACTACAGCAACGAACTAAAACTAAAATTGCAAATTCAACATATAAATATGGGAATCAACACAATGTCTATGCTTCTAAATAACATCACGACAGCCTTGATTGTGCCAAGCACTTTACTGTTTGTTGCTAATTCACAGCTTGTTGCCGCACAAGAATCACTCGATAAATCCTTTGAAAAAATAGTCGTCACCGCTCGTGGACGTTCTGAGAGTATTCAAGAGATACCAGAGTCTATCACCTCGTTTAATGCCGAGCAAATTGAGCGTGCAGGCATTAAGAGTTTTCGTGATGTGGCTGATCTGACTCCCAATTTAAGCCAATTAGACAATTTTCGCCCGGGATTATCTCGCATTCAAATTCGTGGTTTGATTACGCCTCAGGTAGGTGATGCGCCATTAGCCTTTGTAGTTGATGGTATTACCGCCTCTGATTTGGAGTTTATGAATCAACAGTTATTCGATATTGAAAGGATCGAAATACTGCGCGGTGCTCAGGGTGCGCTTTATGGACGTGGTGCGATTGGTGGAGCGGTTAATATTACCACTCGCAGACCTACTAACGACTTTGAAGCTCGCGTCAGCACGTCTTTTGCCAGTGGTAGCGATTTGCGTTTATCTGGTGTCGCGTCTGGCGCTTTGGTTGAAGACCAAGCCTACTTTAGAGTTGGGGCCTACAAACGTGATTATGATGGACAACTTGATAATACATTTTTAAATCAAACTGTTGATTTTCATGAAGAAAATTCGGTTTTTGGCAAACTGAGCATTGATATTTCAGATGAATCCATCTTGGATTTAAATGCACGTTTGACCAATACAGAATCAGGTATTGGATATTACCAAGCTGTCGATTTTGATACCGTTGAAGATTTTTCACTACAAGTTGAACATAACGTGCCTGGTCTCGACACTCGCGATCTTAGTGAATTTAGCGCACGATTCTCACACGATTTTGAAACCTCTACCCTTGAGTTAGTTGCAGGATATAGCGAATCAGATCAAAGCGGTTTTTCTGATGCCGATTATTCCAACAAAGAAAGTGACTTTGACGGTTTCTATTTCGCTGGCGCGCAGGAAAACATTTTAAAGGTGGAATCAAGTACCTTCGAAGTCCGCTTAAAGTCTGACGACGATACACGACTGCGCTGGGCAGTAGCAGCCTTTGCACAAGAACGCTCGCGCGACAGCGAATACCACAACTATGACGACTTGGTTGGCAATCAGCCGATGAATCGATCTGACTTTGATGAGAGCTTAATTGTCTTTAGTATATTGGATGAAAACAGCAGCAGTGCATGGGCTTTATCAACACAACTAAACTATGATTTTACCGAGCAAATCGAAGTAACTGCGGCACTTCGTTATGATACCGACGATAGAGAATCTTTTGACTCACGCTTTGTTGAAGATACTTTTGAGCAAAAAACATTTTCTGAACTACAGCCCAAATTTTCAGTCGCCTATCAAATGAATCCAAACACACTTGTCTATGGTGGTTATTCACGTGGTTTCCGTAGTGGAGGTTTTAACGAACCTCACCCTAATATTAGCCGCACCTTTGATAAAGAAATATCTGATAGCTTTGAATTAGGCTTCAAAACTAGCTTGTTAGATGACAGCGGGACATTTAATTTTGCCTTGTTTAGAATTGATCAGGAAAATGCCCAGGTTACCCGCTTTAATGGCGATACCTTTACCTTAGAAAACATATCTGTCGATGATGTCAGCACTCAAGGTATTGAGTTTGAGCTTTCTGTTCAGGCAAGTGACAATTTAACTCTGATGGCGAATGGCGGGATAATTGACTCAGACATTCAAGCATTTTCTGAACGCCCTGATTTAATTGGCTATTCGTTACCTCACGTTGCTGATTACAACCTCAATTTGGTTGCAGAATATGAATATGCCATGTCATCAGAATTAAATTTAATCCTTCGCGCCGATTTGAACCACACAGGCCCTAGAATATTCAGCTTTGATATTGCCGATATTCAATCTTCCAAACAAAGCATTATTAATCTAAGAGCAACCATCGAGGCCGAAGCATGGTCGGTAACTGCCTTTGCAGACAACCTAACAGATGAACGTCAAATTGAAGATTTAATACTGCTAGGTAATAGCGTGGTTTCTCTTGGGCGTTTCCCGAATATCGGCTCTAGCTTTGGTGTTCAATTTAATTATGACTTTTAATTGGTTGGGCCGGTATCGGTCCTCATTGCTCAATAGCCTGTTAATTAGCAGGCTGCTGTTTGTTGAGTTAGGTCTATGAAACAGGAACTAAATGAGTTTTCTGCAGTAAAGATCACCGACGCCCAATTAGTACCTTGGCCAAGAGTAGCAGCCGTTGGGGCTATGGTGGCTTTTTCATTACCCACATTTATTACGGGTCTTGAAGTGCATCAGGCCCTCGAACCCATACAGGCTCTTTTGGCCTTGATCATTGGTTCACTTATTATTTTTGCTATCGGTGGCGTGATGGGGGTGATAGGTGCAAAAACTCGCATGAGTTCCTATTTGCTAGTGCGAATAGCTTTTGGCGACAAAGGCGCGAGCATAGTTAATATCGCCTTTGCTATTTCATTACTTGGCTGGTTTGGGGTCAATATAAACTTGTTTGGTGATGCGGTTTCGCGCCTAGCCCTAGATGTTTTTGACGTCAGTATAGCCCCCTTAACCTTGGCCATTATTGCCAGTTTTTGTATGACACTCACTACGGTTATCGGTTTTAAAGCGATTAATTGGCTGGCAACAATAATGGTACCCATACTCGCGGGGGTAACGTTTATATTGGCTTATTCTGCCCTCAGCGAAAATTCATTTTCACAAATAATGGCGACTGAAAAAGTCGCAACTCTGTCCCTTGGTCAGGGCATTTCAGCGGTAGTAGGCGCGATCATTATTGGCGCGATCATTTTGCCAGACATCACACGTTTTGTTAAACACTGGTCCAGTGCTATCTACATCGCGTTTATCGCTTATGTTGTTGTACAACTTTTAGTCATGGGCGCTGCGGGCCTTGCAGGGGCAGCATCAGGTAAAACCGACATTTTAGATATCATGATTGATCTTGGCCTAGGTATTAGTGCGTCTATCATTGTTATTGCTGGTAGTTGGGTACTCAATTCCTTAAATCTATACAGCGCTGTGCTGAGCACAACCGCTACCTTCCCAAAATTAAACGCGACTTTAGTGACCATTTCTTTAGGTTTAGTGGGTGTTTTTGTGGCCTTATTAAATCTGCTCGACAACTTCATAACCTTTATTTTTTATCTGTCGATTATTTTTGTTCCGGTTGCCGGGATCATCATCAGCGATTATCTGTTTATCCGTCCTCACGCCTATAACATCGAATCACTTAGCGATAATCGCACTTTTGCACCTAAAGGATTTATTGCTTGGCTGTTGAGTGCGATTTTCGCCGTTTTAAGCACTGAAAGTGTGATTTCCTCGCCATCGGGAATTGCAGCTATCGATGCTATTTTTCTTGCTGGCATTATCTACACAATCCTATCTTGGAATGAACGTCGTTCCAGTCACAGCGCAAAGAGCTAAAGGTAAAACACATGAGAATTGGAATAGATGTAGGCGGCACGCATACAGATGCAGTGATTATGCAAGGTGATAAAGTATTGGCATCAACCAAAGCCCTTACCACTGCTGATGTTATTTCGGGGATCACCAATGCGCTGGACGTTATTTTAGGCGATAGCGGCATTTCACAAGATAAAATCGAAACTGTGATGATAGGCACCACTCAGTTTACCAATGCCATTATTGAGCGACGTGAACTGGCCCAAGTGGCAGCGGTGCGCATTGGTTTACCCTCAGGTAATGGCATGCCCCCCATGTTGGATTGGCCACAAGATCTCAAAGATGCTCTTGATAGTGAATACTTTATGTTACATGGCGGCTATTTATATGACGGTTGGTCGTTAGCTGATATAGACGAAGTTGAAATCACTAATATGATTAATAGCATGCTTAAAAGCGGCGTTAAAAATATTGCCATTGCGTCAGCATTTTCACCGATAAATTCAACACCAGAAGAACAAGTCGCGGCCAAAATACGTCAAGCCATTCCAGATGCCAAAATTACCCTATCCCATAGTTTTGGTCGTTTAGGTCTAATGGAACGTGAAAATGCGGCCATTCTTAATACCACTTTGCTACCTTTTGCCGACAAAGTAGTCAGCTCGTTTTTAGGTGCATTAAAAAAACGCAACTTAAACTGCCCTGTATATATCAGCCAAAATGATGGCACCTTGATGAGTGCTGATTTTGTTCGCTCCTATCCGGCCCTGACCTTTGCCTCTGGCCCCACCAACTCCTTACGTGGCGCCTATAAATTAACTGGCTTGAAGGATGCCATAGTCGTTGATATTGGTGGCACTACATCAGACATCGGTGTATTGCAAAATGGCTTCCCGCGAGAATCAAATGTGATTATTAAAGTAGGCGGCGTGCGCACTAACTTTAGAATGCCCGACATCTTAGCGATTGGCTTGGGCGGTGGCAGTATCGTTTCAGCCGATGGCAGTTCAATTGGGCCGCGTTCGGTAGGTCATAGGCTAGTAACAGAAGGTTTGGTTTTTGGTGGCGACACCCTCACCACTACCGACATTTTAGTGGCCAGTGGTGCTGAAAACATTGGTGATAAATCAAAAGTCGCACATATCTCGGCTGAAACCATTCGCAAGGCAAAACAAACTCTACATGCTATGCTTAATAACAATATCGATATGATGAAGCCAGGTGGAAAATCCATGCCGGTAATACTGGTTGGTGGCGGTGCAATTCTGATAACTGATGGATTAGACGCAGCTTCAGATATCCATCGACCAGAACATGCTGATGTTGCCAACGCCATAGGCGCTGCCATTGCACAAATCGGCGGTGAAGCTGAGCAGATGGTGTCTTATCGCACCTTACCCCGCGAAGAGGCCATAAAGCAGGTGACTAAAGACGCAATGCAACGTGCCATTGATGCAGGTGCAGCAGCAGAAACTTTGCGCACCGTTGATATCGAAGAAACCCCGGTACCTTATATGGATGAATCTAGCACATGTATACGCGTCAAAGTGATTGGTGAATTAGCCAGCTCGCCGGCTAATTCATCTGACAATACACAGGAGTCGACATTATGAAAATTGAACTTAAACATTTAGAAGATTTAGCATTGGGTTCGGTTTTTTTGGCAACTGGTGGTGGCGGTGACCCATATGTTCCGCGCCTTATAGCAGAACAAGCGATAAAACAATTTGGGCCAGTCGAGGTAATCGACCCTTCTGAATTAAGTGATGATGCATACGTGGTTGCCATTGGTTCGGTAGGCGCGCCAACGGTGAGCCTAGAATTGTTGCCTTCGGTAGAAGACGCCGCGAATACCTTAGCGGCATTTGAAAAACACGTTGGAAAAACAGTCGATGCTGTGGCGTCTTTTGAAATTGGTGGCGGAAATTCGTTAATTCCTATTGTGGCCGCAGCCGGAAAAGGCCTTGCAGTTATTGATGGTGATGGCATGGGCCGAGCTTTACCCGAAGCTCAAATGATGAGCTATGCCATTGCTGGAGTTAAACCTACGCCAGCGCTTGCATATGATTATGCCGGTAATGTTTCTACTTTCTCGACTAACAGCACCGAAGTTTATGAGCGACACATACGCAGCCTTGCGATGGCGGCAGGTGGCATGATCACCACAGCCGAGCATCCTATGACCGGGCGTGAACTGAAAGACTCTATTATTCCAGGCACGTTGTCGTTCTCTATTAAACTGGGGCAAACCCTGCGTGAAAATCGTGGCTTAGCAACAGATATGCTGGCGCCATTACAGGCACTATTTAAAGACTCAATTTATGGTGAATGTCGCTTGGTTTATACCGGCAAGGTGATTGACAAGGCCACCCGAATTGTTGGCGGTTATGACATTGGTGAAGCCACAATTGAATCTTTTGACAGCAGTGATTCGCCATTAACAGTGAGCATAAAAAATGAATATCTGCTTGCTCGCAAAGGAGACAAGGTAGTCACCAGTGTGCCTGATTTAATTGTTATCGTTGACTACGAAACATCAACACCAATCAACGCTGAACGACTTCGCTATGGCCAGCGAGTTGCAGTATTTGCAGTTGGCTGCCCACAGTTTTATCGAAGTGACCGAGCCCTAAAAGTTGTCTCTCCACGCTGTTTTGGATTTGATCTAGACTATGTAGCGCTTGAGGATCTTTAATGTCAACATTACCAAATGTGAAAAATAGGATGAAGTCTGCGGAGGTAGAGCCGTTGATTTTACTTTCCACGATAAAAGTTAGGTTTTCTACTTCCGTCTTTGGACATGGGGCTAACTCTAAGTTCAAACTTCTAATACAAATTTGAATGACCTACGGCCGCTTTTGAGTAAACCAGCAATTGCCGTGACAGTTTTAAACAGTCTGCAATTCGCTCATTGCCGTCAGTCAAGTTTAGTTAATCGTATGATGATTTTTCGCTCAATATAGTCTGATAGTTTGAATTCTCTTAAGGAATTATGAGGACATATATGGACGCTCCCGTGATGTCAACATAGTACTGTACCTTCGTGCTGATTTTCAGCACAAATACCGTTTTAATCTTCTTTTACCGTTAGTCTGTTGTGTTGAAGGCAGTCTTAAAAATGGCTTAGTTCTGACATATATTCAGGCTCTTTATTGAAATGGTTTTATCATTTCAGGCCTCTGATGAACTCCGTTCCGGGTACCGGGTACCACATCGCCTTTAAAATACCCACACGGATTAATAATCCTTGTCATAGCCTGGCTTTGATGTGGTAGGGCATAACGTTTCCTCATCATATACTGACTAAGCGGGTTGGTAAAAAGGTGTTATCCCGAGTCTTGCCTTCCACAACACCCACACAGGCTTGGTGCCTTTGTCCACAACGGAATTAAGCAAAACTGGGATAACGTAAACTGTTTCATATTATGCGCTCAGGTTGGCTGCTGTAACGCGATAGTGCTCTTGGCGAGAAAGTAATATCCAGATTAAACGAGCCAAACGGTGAGCCATGGCGACTGCCACTTTATTAAACGGTTTGGTTGCACGAAATTTCAACGCCCACAAAGCTAATGGGCCTGTGCTTTTTGCTGCTCGGCTGACAAAGGCTCTCGCACCGTGTATCAATTGTTTACGTAAGTAACGGTCTCCACGCTTAGTAATGCCGCCCATTTTACTGATATTACCCGATGCATGTGGTTTGGGCGTCAGCCCTAACCACACTGCAAACTCTTTAGGATTGTTAAACGCCTGGCCTTTGTCGATGGCGGCTAACAACGCAGAAGCATTAATCACACCGATACTAGGAATACTGCGTAGGATTTTTCCGCTTTCACTTGCATCGACAAATTAATCTAACTGTTTTTCAATACTTTTGAGACGGTTAAGTGTGATGTCATATTCGCTCAACATGTCTATCACCATATCTTGTAGTCGATGACTGTATTGAGGGTTATCTATCACACTGGTTAACCCATTTAGCAGGGCTTTGTGACCACAAGGAAACACTACCCCAAACTCACTCAATAGCCCTTTAGCTTGATTACTCATCGCTGTTTTGTTTTTGATAAGTCGCTCACGGATACGATGTAAGCAGGATATTTCCTGTTGGTGCTCAGACTACACCAGCACAAAGCGGATATGAGCTCGTTGGCTGGCCTCTGCTATGGCAAAAGCATCGTTGTGGTCATTCTTGTTACCTCGCACAAAGGGCGTGACATGTTGGGCAGGGATAAGCTTGGTATCATGGCCTAATTTCGCTATTTCTCGCCCTCAGTAATGAGATGAGTAACAAGCCTCCATGACCACCACAGTCGGTGACTGCTGGCGCATAAAGTCGAGTAACTCATTGCGCTTTAACATCTTATTAAACTGAGGTTTTATATGCTCATTCACCCCGCATACTTGAAATACATTCTTTGCTAAATCGATAGTAATTGTTTTAAGCTTCATCTTGGACGTTCCCTATGTAAATAGTCTTGTTGGAAATACTATTTTGGCGCATTGACGCCGTATTAGGGAGCGTCCATCTCATCATCCATCGTAAGAGAATAGAAAATTGGCTTTGCCGATACCCTCTCTGGTGGCTTTGCCACTGCTTTCCCCGCATTTAAAGTTTCAGCACAAAAAGGCTTGTTTTAGGGGCAAATGACAAGCGGACGCCGCGCGGGACGTCATTTGAGTGGAGCTTGAAGGGATACATTCGCAACGACAAAGCGGTTGGCGCCCATAAAATAAGTCTTTTTGTGCGGTTAAAAACTTTAGTCGCGGCGGCTTCTTTTTGGTTACTTTTTCTTAGCTTTAGAAGAAAAAGTAACTGATTCGAAGGGATTCGAGGCAAAAACGTCATGGATAACGGTAAGCGTTAGCGCATAAAAAAAGACCACAGCCCTTACTCCCCACCACCAACCCAAAACTCATGTTTAGCCATCACCCTAGTAAACATCCCACTCTGCAAATAAAAATTAAGCCACTGCCTAACCCGCGGATAAGGCGCCTGCAGATACCATTGACGTTCAACCTTAGCAAACTGCCGAATAAACGGCACCAATGCAATATCTGCCAAGCTCTCTTGTGCTGACATTAAAAAAGAACTTTCAATTAAGCGATTTTCAAGCTCCTGAATAAACACCTCGCAGGCCTGCCTACACTCGATAACGTTATCTTCACGATACCGTTTAGAAGCCTTATAAGCGTTCAAACAGGTTTTAAATTCATTATCAAATTGTGCAATCAACTTCAGCATGCTTGGTAACGCGCTTTTATCATGGGAGTGCAACAAATTATCAGGGTCGTTATTTGTTAGCGCCCACAACATAACATCTAGACTTTCGTCAATTACAGTCGGTGGCCGTTGTTCATTATCTAACACTAAAATAGGTACGGTGCCTTTGGCCGAAGCCGCGAGCATTTCAACAGGTTTTTGCTTGAGATTAACCTCTCTTAAATCAATCTGAAGCTGGGCTTTATGTATGCCTATTCTCGCTCGCATCGCATACGGGCAGTTTCGTAATGAGTACAGTATCGGGACTGGCATGTTTATAGGCAGTGGCATATTGGGTATTTATCGCTGTTTTGTACTTACTAACTCACTAAACCGAGCACTTTGCCGTGTTTACCTAGAATAATCTACTGTAGCGATATTCATTGGCCAAATATACGGGTAATATCCGCGCTTTAAAATTAACCGACTATATATTATCTACATGAAGCATAAAATTGAATTGTTAGCCCCAGGCGGTGATGTTGATGCCATTAAAGCGGCCATTATTGCCGGTGCTGATGCCGTCTATTGCGGTCTTGATACCTTTAATGCCCGTAATCGTGCGTCTAATATTTCTTTTGATGAACTTGTAGGAGTCATTCGGCTCGCGCATCAGTATCAATGCGAAATCTTTCTGACCTTAAATATTGTGATTTTGGAACGGGAATTTACCACCCTAGCTAAGTTGTTAAGTAAGCTGGTGAATACCACGCTAGATGGGGTGATTGTTCAAGATATAGGGATGTTTAACCTGATTAAAAAACATTTTCCTAGCCTTGATATCCATGCATCAACACAGCTCACTACCCACAATGCCGGGCAGATTGGTTTTCTCAAAAAACTGGGCGCATCGAGAGTTAATTTATCCAGAGAGCTAAACCTCAGGGAAATAACTGAGTTAACCGCGGTGAGCCGCGAACACGATATCTTAACTGAAGTGTTTGTGCATGGTTCACTTTGTGTGGCCTTCTCGGGTTTATGTTATTCCACTTCAGCAAGCGTGGGTAATTCGGGTAACCGTGGTCGTTGTAGTCAGGCGTGCCGTGAAGAATATGAAACCACAGCAACAGGTCATAATTTCCCGCTCAATATAAAAGATAACTCTGCATTTTTTGATTTACCTGCGTTAATAGAGGCTGGCGTGACCTCTTTTAAAATAGAGGGGCGAATAAAAGGCGCAAGTTATGTGCATACAGTGGTGGATAGTTTTCGTAAGCAAATAGATGGCTTTATTAAAACAGGTCAATTGCTTGAAGACGGCGAACGCCTTTATAAAGTATTTAATCGGGACTTTTCAAATGCGTTTTTGCGTGGTGATTTAAACCAGTCGATGTTTATTGATAATCCACGAGATAATTCAAAAAACCATGCCATCGCTAAAATCAGCAGTACTAACGACAAAAATCTAATTTCCGTAGTGCAAATTCAAGAAGTCGAACACACACTTTACCAAGAAAAAAACGAAATTAATGATGCGGTAAAAGACAAAATTCAATATTTAAGTATCGATAAAGTGCCTTTAACTCTCAGCTTTTCGGGTCAATCAGGCAGTCCATTAAGTCTAACTGTTAGCATAGAAAATAACACACAAGAACTATCGACCCAACAGACTCCATTAGTTAATATCTCCAAAACGGCAGCGAAAAGTTTTGTACTTCAATCCACAAGTCTATTAACTAAGAGTGAGCACAATGGGATTGATCACATCACTCTTGATAAACGTTTCAGAAGCTTAGGCAATGCTGAATACGTACTTAAGGAAATCGAGTTACGCGACTTATCAGCCAAGCTTAGTGTTCCCTTTAGTGAGCTGACATCTCTCAAAAACGAAGCCGCCCGTGTATTGAATCATTCCAAGGCGTTATTACCTGCAGTCACATTACCTGAACTAGAAAGACATACTAAGAACGCCGATAGCCTTGCAGATACACAGCCCCAACTTTCTATATTAATCAGTGACGAGTCAGATATTCATTTAACCACAGTCACCTCTGCTGATATTTATTTTAAATTACCCGACGCCTACAAACGCGATTGCACTAAATATATCGATTTCTTATCAGCAAACCCACGCCTCATCCCTTGGTTTCCTGCTGTATTGATTGGTAAGGATTATGATGTGGCGATTAATATTTTAGAGCAAGTGGCACCGCCTTTAATTGTCACTAACAACACGGGTATCGCGTACAGAGCAAATCAACTAGGGATAGAATGGATAGCGGGCCCCTTTTTAAATACCACCAATTCTTATGCCTTAATGGCCATGAAAGAAGAATTTGATTGCAGCGGCGCGTTTATTTCTAACGAGCTTAATCAACAACAAATGAAAAACATTGCACGGCCTGCAAACTTTAAATTGTTTTACAGTATCTATCATCCCATCTTGTTAATGACCAGCAGACAGTGTTTCTTCCAACAAAGTGTGGGTTGTGATAAACCAAGAATAGATAATGGTTGTATGCTGTCGTGTGATAAATCAACCAGCATTACCAACCTTAAAGGTGTGTCGTTTGCGATTGATAAACAAAAGGCAGGTTACCCAAGTATTTATAATCAAGATCAGTTTTTAAATATGCAGGTCATCAATGACTTGGCTGATTTATTTGACGGTTTTTTAATTGATTTAACCAATATTGGAGCCGGTGATAAAGCCTCACCTGACAAAGTCGCATTGATTAGCCAGTTCGAACAATTATTGGCGGGTGATGCAAAGGTAGAAATGACCTTAAACTCGATGGTAATAGAGTCAACAGTCAGTCAATACCATACTGGTTTGTGAATAAGGCGAAGACGCATCATTGCTGAGACTGCTGCACGCTATTGTTTTTCGTAAAAATGTCTTTTGTGTAAATAACAATAAGGCTGATTTTTAAGCAGCCTTATTGTTTATGAAATGCTTAAATTAACGGTGTTAATCTACTCAAGTAATTTATCCCGCTTTCTTCATCCAAGCTGAACACCAACCTTTAGCGTTCACTACTTTACCAGGGAAAATTCCGCATGGGCGCCACTCTTTACCGTCCTCACCTTGAATATATTGGCAATTTGAGCAATGTGCGCCTTCAATCTTTGATTCATGCACATACTTAAGGGCAATGGCAGTTGGATCATCAAGCGCCACTTGCTCTTGTGCGTTAGCGCGTAATGCCACCCCACCTAGGGTCAATCCGATAATAGATGAACCTGATATTTTTAAAAAGTCACGGCGGTTAACGTTGTTCATAATTGATATCCTAATTGGTAGACGAAAATAGTAATGATTCTCTTTTACGTTACCCCTAAAATGCAAAAAACCCGCTTTTAGGGCGAGTTTTTAGGGCTAACATTTTTTAAATTCAACTCTTTATACTTATGTACAAAGAAATTAGATCCATTAAAAGTGTGTAAAATATGTAATTGTTTTGGTTCTTAAAATATTGGGGACAATTTACCTGTAGTGTGTTGCCATTTGTCCGGCTGTTTTGATGCCAAAATTTGTAAGTCTATTTTCGGGGATACTTGTAAAAATTGCAATATTTAAATAAGCAACATTCATTGATAGTTACAGATCCACTATATCAGTAACTATCGATGAATGTTCTTGCTATCTAGTATATAGTTCGCGCTATAATACTGTACACCCATACAGTATTGAGACGTAATGAATATTATACCGATCAAGGCTCAGGCTGGCATAACCGGTTTCGAGTCACCCGCGTCAGAGTACCAGACTCTACCCATGTCTCTTGATGAAATACTCATTGATCACCCCACTGCCACGTTTGTAGGGCTTGCTGTAGGAGATAGCATGACAGGCCACGGCATATTTGATGGCGATGTATTAATTGTTGACCGGGCAGCCAGGCAAGCCAATATGGATATCATAGTGGCTACGTTAAATGGTGTATTCATGTGTAAGCTCTATGACCGTAAAAAGCAGTGCTTATTGTCAGGGCTCGATATTTACAAGGCCTACCAACTAACCGATGGCGATGAATTCTTAGAAGAAGGCATTGTTATTCGCTCGATTAGAAATCACCGCCAATCAACAAAGCTGGCAAGATGTTTGCGTTAGTCGATGTTAATAGCATGTATGCCTCATGCGAGAAAATTTTCGATCCACTTGCCCGGCGAACTGGCGTCATTGTGTTAAGTAACAACGATGGCTGTGTAGTGGCCATGTGTAAGTTAGCTAAAGCCAAACTAGGTAATGTAAAGTTTCAACCGTACTTCAAAATTAGCAAACAAGTTGCAGCATCTGGCGTAATAGTGCGCAGCTCTAACTATGAATTATATTCAGACTTGTCTGCATCGATAATGGATATCCTCAGCCGATACTCGCCCGAGCAACATATTTACTCAATTGATGAATCGTTTCTTCGTTTTCAAACCCAACCCAAAGACAGTTGGTGGCATCTGGGAAAGGAAATAAGGCGGGTAATATGGCAAGAGGTCAGGCTACCAGTCTGTGTGGGTATGGGGCCGACTGCGACATTAGCTAAAGCGGCTAACCATTACGCAAAGAAGAACAAAAATACAGGTGGCGTCAGCATTATTGATAAACAAAACATCATGACGGTGCTGCAAGGAATGGCTATTGAAGATGTGTGGGGGATCGGGGGGCGCTTAGGTAAAAAGCTAAGGGTTATGGCGATTGATAATGCGTGGAAGCTTTCGCAACAACCCGCCAAACTAATGCGTCAGCAGTTTTCTGTAAATATCGAGCGCACAGTAAGGGAATTACAAGGTGAGTCATGCTTAACATGGGATGAAGTAAGAAGCCCTAAACAACAAATATTCTCTACTCGAGCATTTGGTGAAAAAGTCACTGATTATGCATCATTAGAACAAAGCTTAGTGATGCATGGTGAAAAAGTCGCCAAAAAAGCCCGTAAGCAAGGTAGCTTAATAAAGATGATGGTAGCATTTGCTCATTCCAGTCCGTTCTCAGATGGGCAGATTTACCGGCGCAACATACATCATGGTTTTTTTGATGCTACCGCTGATAGCCGCGACCTAGCCATTGCGGCTAGCGAAGCGGCAAAGCAAATATATCGTCCCGGTGTGTTATTCCATAAATCAGGTGTAGGCGCTATTGAGTTGGTAGATGACGCAATGTATCAGCGAGATATGTTTTCAGTACAAGGCCGTGATCCTCGGGTTATGGCCGCACTAGATACCATTAATCAACGTTTTGGTCCCGACTCTTTATCATTAGCGGCAAAAGGTATTCAAGGAAAGTGGCAAATGCGCAGAGAGATGAAGTCTCCTAATTACACCTCATCATGGTTAGATATGGTGAGGATAAATTGTAGTCATATCATCAAAAAATAATATCGACAGCCCATAAGAATTAAAGAAATAAAGAAATAAACACCAATTTATTAAGCTTCTGAGTGATACAAATAAACTCAAAAGTTGAGTCACTCTGTTGCGAAATTATATCGTATCCATGTTGATTGAAAGCAAGTTCGACTAAAAAAAATATGCCAACAGCCCGCTGCGAGTGAAGATTGACAGTTGGATAAATGACAAAATGAATGTGCATACATAAAACATCAATGACTTATCTAAAAGTGACTTCACGCATTAGTGCATTACCGCTTAAGTGACGCATAACAACACGTTCTCCACTGCTTTCTTCTAATTTAGCAATAGTGCTCTTAGACCATTGCATATAGGCTTTGTATCGCTCATCATCTTGCGCTTTGGTGGCCATGGTTTCAAACATGGTAATTAAATACATGTCTGGCTCCCCGTCTCTAGGATACTGGTTGATAATGACTTTGTAGCCATTAATCCAGCCTTTAGACTTAGCAAACTCCTGTGAATCACGCCATTTGGTCGATAGATGTTTGGCATAATTTAACCATTGACCATCAACAACTGTGATTGAGGATACCTCCCAATAATCTCCATTTTTAAACACACGCTCGTCGGCAGCTAATGTGTTAAAAGACAGCAAGCTTAACAAACAAATTAACACACTAGGTTTTGTTATAAATGTTTTCACTGAACAATCTCCCTTCCGTTTTACTTTGCTTAGCGCTCCAATAGTGCCATTTTTAGACAAAGCAATATTACATTAGCAGCTGTTTAATAAATGAGCAAAAATTAAGAAAGCCGACAGAGCCATAACACATTAAATCATGAATATTTTATTGCCATGTTAATGTTTGAGCACTTACAAACTCACTTTTTGTGTTGTAAAGTACATGACCGCCACTAAGAGACTTTGAGCCAATGAACAAATAACGTCTGACATTAATTCAGTATTTAATTTGAATTATCAGGGTTATTGGCTTCTTCAATTGGTGTCTGTCTCGAAAATCATCTTACGTTTTCGGTATGCCATACTGATTAAATTTAGCGCCCTGAATTATCAGGAGACGTTTATTTTGACACGCTTAACACTTAGCAATATTTCATTACAGCATAGCAATGGTGGTATGCTGTTTTGCCACATCAACTTCAATTTACCCGAAGGACTAACCGCACTTGTAGGTGAAAATGGTGTTGGTAAATCCTTACTGGCAGACATTATTAGAGGAAAAGTTAAGGCAACCACAGGAACCGTTGAAGTTATCGGGCCACTTTTCTTTCTAGGGCAAAATACACACGTTGCTTTTACTCGTAATGAAACAGTGGCAGAGTATCTTGGGGCTGCATCTAAACTTGATGCACTTAAAAATATTGATGGTGGCAGTATTGCACCACAAGACTATCAAACAGTCGGTGACGATTGGCTATTTGCTGCTACCTTTAAAGTACAATTGGCAAAACTATCCAAACACATAACCGCATATTCAAAATTATCTGAATTAAGTGGTGGCGAATTAATAAAAGTGATGTTGTGGAGCCTTTTTTTTAAGGCTGAGTTGCAAGATGGCATACTGATACTCGACGAACCCAGTAATCATTTAGATAGTGAAACCAAACAGTGGTTAACAGAGAAATTATTATCTTTCACAGGTAGGTGTTTGCTGATTAGCCATGACCGCATGTTACTTAACCTTTGTCGACATATAGCAAAACTAACCCCCGGGGGTATAGAGTTAGTTGAATCAAATTATGATGCGTTTGAACTACAGAACTTGCAACACGAGAAAGCGACAGCCAAAAAGCTGAATCAATTACAGGTACTGCAAAACAAAGCAATCCTCAGCGCGCAGCGTGATACAGAAAAAGCACAAAAACGTGCTAGCCAAGGAGCGAATAAAGGTAAAAAAGGAGGAATGCCTAAAGTGTTACTGGGTGCTAAACAACATAAAGCCGAGTCATCATTAAGCGCAAAAATAACACAGCATCAATCCAAAATAACGAATATCGAGCAACAAATACAAGCAGCGAAAACTGACAATACACTTAAACCGATACAATTTGGGTTTAGGACCAATCTACAAAAAATGAAAAGACTGATTAATCTGCAAGAGATCACCCTGCCACACACGAATAACACAATATCGATGGAAGTTAAGCAAGGCGAAAAATGCTATTTGAATGGTATCAATGGATCGGGGAAATCGACACTCTTACACCTATTAAAGAATCTTTCAGGTGCCCAGGATAGGCGACAAGAAATCGGGTATAAAGATATATTAGAAACACTGAGTGTTAGTGGTTCAGCCCACATAAACACCCAAATTTGTTTGTTAGACCAGCATTGTTCATTGATACAGAGCCAAAATAACATGTTAGAAAATTTGTCTTACTTTTGTTCACATCTAAGTCACTCAGAACTACGTACTTTATTGGCAACTAACGGATTTAGAAAAGATAAAGTATTTCAAAAGGCAGGGTTACTCAGTGGAGGAGAGAAAATGCGACTGGCGATGCTAATTGCTAGTCAACACCAGAATAGCTTATTACTACTTGATGAGCCTGACAATCATCTTGATATTAGAAGTAAGCATATATTGTCGGATGCTTTACTCCGCTATAACAGTGGCTTCATTTTAGTGAGTCATGATCAAGAGTTTGTTTCAAAATGTGGGATAACCCATACGTATTCGTTAACTATTGACTAAAGCCAGCGTTTACATAATTCAGTTGTGTTGTATCAGTCAAGGATAATGTTTATCCTTGCTAAGCGTCATAGAATAAGGCCATGAAAATTGCTTATTTTATGGCAACTATTCGGATTTACATGCCAATATGCGGTATATCTACTAATTAAACAACAATAACGACGGATGGTTTTTGTCGTTTATTTTTAATGTTCACTAAGAAGTATTATGACTGAAATAATATATCCAGTATGGCGTCAGCGATTAGCGAGGAGTTTGCATGTCAATCGCAGTCAAGTGCAATCAAAGTATTATCAAGTGGCAAGTGTGTGCTCAAATGGAGCGCCTAAAAACAGAACCATGGTATTTAGGGGGTTCTTACCAGACACCCAGAGTCTGTTGTCTGTGACTGACATAAGAAGCGATAAGATTGAAGAGTGGCAAGGTGAAAATCAGTCGCGATTTGAAATTTGTTGGTATTTTTCTGACTCTAGAGAACAATACCGTTTAGCAGGAGAAGTAGCATTGATATCTGACTCGTTAGAACCGAGCTATGAAAGTTCAGTCTTAGGAAATCAGAGGAAGAATAGTCTTTTAAAACAACAATGGTCAAACTTGTCAATAAACGCTAAACAACCTTTTTACTCAAGCAGCCCTAAAGCACCATTTGATGAAGATTCAATACTGCCTATTCCAGAAGATAGACTAGGTAACCAAGTCAACAATGAGGTTAATCGCAACATTACGCAAAGCAATGTTGCTGACCATGACAACGATATTAGTAACAATTTTTGTGTTTTGGTTTTTATTCCATACACCGTCGACTATTTGGACCTAAAATCTAAACCGCAGCAAAGATGTCTTTACGATATCCAAGATGACTGGAAAGAACGAGTCGTCAATCCTTAACAGTAATTAACTTTGCCTAAGATTATAAACCGAATACTAACAAGTTTAGTTTTGCTAAATATTATGTATTAAAGATGTAGCAAAATCGATTCTTGGTCTTTTGTAATCATATTACTTACTACCAAATTGAAAGAGTTATCCATCATCCGCTGTATTTCCCCTTCAGGGACTGAGCCATCTAGCTTGACTGTATTCCAATGTACTTTACTCATATGATAACCGGGAATAACGGATGGGAAGATGTCTCGCAGCATAATGGCTTCTTGAGGATCACATTTAAGGTTCATCCAACAAATACCATTATCGGTATCATCTGACTCATTGTCTTTGCCTAAGGCCAAAGTCGCAAACATTTTATGTTTGACTTTGAACACAGATACGCCATCACCAAAAGGAAATGTTTCAACTGTAAAAGGTTTGTTTAATAGGTATTCTCTGGCTTGTTTTTGATCCATCTACTTTTCCTTAAATAATAAAAAGGGTAGTCACCCGCCCTAACTTATAAACTGAGGTTTGCTGAAATTAATCTTGCTTCAACAGATGCATTACGTTTTTTAAATCTGTTTTGCCTTTAATAATTTCATCTGGTGTGAGTCCAGATATTTCATGGGGAAAGACTAACCATTCGTCACTTTCGTGCACATAATAATCAGGCACGATGTCAGTTTTGTTATTTTGAGGTTTATAATACGGACAAGCTATACGCACATCTTTTGGCATATTTGCCCGAGATAAATTTTTAATTTGTTTCATCAAAGCTTCAACACTGCGGCCTGAATCAAATACGTCATCAACAATTAATAGGCTGTCTTCGGCATTGGCGTTTTCAATCAAGTAATGTAAACCGTGCACTTTGATGGTTTTAGATTGTTGACCAATTCCATAATATGAAGAAGTACGCACGGCTATATGATCAGTTTCAACTTTCTTAAAATCAAAATACTCTTGCACTGCGATACCAATGGGTGCACCGCCACGCCAAATACCGATTATAAAATGTGGGCGAAAGCCACTTTCATAAACTTGAGCGGCTACTCGAAATGAATCTTCAAGTAGCTGTTGTGCAGTGATAAACGTTTTTTCCATTACATGAACCTTAAAATTTAGAGCGCAGTTGACAACGCGGCTGCACCCAAGGTGCAGCAAGATAAAACTTATAGCCTACTATTGTATACCGAAGCTCGACTTATTCATATTTTAAAGCATCCGCCGGATTAACTCTTACGGCGCGATACGCTGGATAAAGGCTAGCCAGAAAACATAAAATAAGTGACGTGACAATAAGAAATACCACTTGTTGCCATTGTAAATCGGTGGGAACACCCTGCCCCCCGGGGCTCAAAAATATGGGTAAATTAAATAACTTGATCACATTATTGATTTGAGTCACCAATAATACACCCGTCACCACACCAATCGCAGTGCCTTTTATACCGTTGTAAATACCATTAAACAGAAAAATACCCATAATATTATTGCGGGTCATGCCCTGCGTTAAGAGTATAGCGATATCACCTTGTTTCTCGGTCACCACCATGACCAGAGCCGATACTATGTTAAAAGCTGCGACCGAGATAATTAGCAACAACATCAGCGACATCATATTCTTTTCCATCTTCACTGCGTCGAATAACACGCCCTGCTGGTCACGCCAGTTGGTTGAGCTATAGCCTTGGGCTTCTAATGCCTGCACCACACTTTTATAATTAAAGGCATCAGCTAAAAACAAACGTGTTTGGGCTAATTTCGATTTTTTACCTCTTAATAACCTAGCGGCATCATCAATGTGCATTAACACGGCTTTATCGTCCAAGGCAGAGCCCATATCAAATATGCCTACGACGCGGAACACTCTCTGGCTGTAGATACGCCCAAAGGGACCGAAGTAACTGTTTTCAGACGCGATCAGACGGGCTGGTTCGCCCATCCGTAAATTTAATTTAATAGACAGAGCGCGGCCAATGATAATTCCATATTCACCTTTAACTAAATCGGTCAGCCGGCCGGATAACATATTTTCAGCAATAATTGAGGAGCGCTGCATCACATCGGGTTGAATGCCTTGAAACATGACCCCTTTGAGCCCTTGAGAGGATTGCACTATGCCTTCTGAATCGATCTGTTGGGCGCTGGCAATCACACCTTCAATATGCTCGAACATATTAGGTGTAATATCAGTATCAATCTTTTTTTGTACCAACACATGAGGCGTGATCCCTAAATTGCGTAATTTAAGTTCCCCTTCAAAACCATTCATCACAGATAAAACGGTGATCAAGGCCATCAAGCCAAGGGCGATGCCTGCAACAGAGAAAAAATTTATAAATGCAATAAAATGACTGCCTTTAGTAGCTTTGGCGTAACGTAAACCAATAAAGGCTGAAAGTGGGTAAAACATAAAAAAGAAACTCTTATAACAACAAAACAGTTAAAAAAATAAAGGTTTAACTGTTGGTATAGTGATGAATGATGTTGAATAATACGTGCCTGAAGTAAATCTAACAAGCAAAGCAAAGCTGGGAGAGAATATGCAGAACTTAACGCTTTATCAAAAACATCAACAATTCGATGAGTTTTTTATGATCAATCACAATATTCCAGTCAATATGCGTTTATTAGCAGACGATTTTGTATTGCCCGAAATTGATGATTTACATCAACATATGCCTTACGAGTTTCAAATAGCTAGCGAACTTTCTGCCATCGACACAAAAGCCTTGCGACCACTTCGGCGTTTAGGTGAACACGCCATTGAGCTAGCAGAATTTCTGAATCATCAATCGCGAAAAATTGATTTAATGATGTCTCTGATTTTGCAACAACATGCAAATCATAAACATACTTATGATTCGATACAATTTGGCGGCGGCGGCATAGTTCTTAGTTGTGAAAACGAATTATCAATAGGCGGTACCATTGAACTCAAGCTATTTCTAAGAGAAGAGGCCTCAGCCATTTTTTGTTTTGCTGAAGTTATTGCTTGTAAGCCTGTCGATGACACGTACCATGTGTCCTTGATTTTTACTCGTATACGTGAAGAAGATCAAGACTTGTTAGTCACAGCCAGTTTACATTTACAAACGGCAAATTTACGTAAACGCAAGAACCAAGAAAAAACCTAAAAGAACTAAAACGAAAGCGATCAATGACTCAGAGTATTTTTTCACCGCCTTTACCAAACAACACCCTTAAAACCAAAAATGATATTCGCCATTGGGGTAATCTCCAAGGCAGCAGCACGGCTCTTGTCTTGGCCAATGCCACGAAGCTGGCGACTGGCCCAATATTATTGGTTACCGCAGATACACCCAGTGCTATTAAGCTTGAAAAAGAGCTGGATTATTTTTTGCAGGATCAATCTGTCGATGTGCAACTATTTCCTGATTGGGAAACCCTGCCCTATGACAACTTTTCACCTCATCAAGATATTGTTTCACAGCGTCTAGAAACCCTCTACCAACTCACACAAAACGAACGTAGAGTGTTTATTGTACCCATCAATACCCTAATGATGCGAATGGCACCGGTAGATTATATTAGTAGATATTTGCTGATATTGAAGATAAATCAAAAGTTAGAGATTAATAGTTTTCGCTCAGGATTAGAGCGCGCCGGCTATTTACATGTTAACCAAGTGATGGGTCACAGCGAGTTTTCTATACGTGGCAGTATCATCGATTTATTTCCTATGGGCAGTCAGCACCCTTATCGCATAGATTTATTTGATGATGAAGTGGATACCATTCGGCATTTTGATCCGGAAACTCAGCGCTCCGGTGATAAGGTTGATGAAATAAAACTGTTACCTGCCAGAGAGTTTCCCACTGATAAAGAAGCCAGTTTGTTGTTTAGGCAGCAGTATCTCGGCAAGTTTGATGCAAATAACAGCAAAGAATCTATTTATTACCAAGTAGGTAAAGGCCTAATGCCAGGTGGTATAGAATATTATTTGCCGTTGTTTTTTGAAGAAACAGCTACGTTATTTGACTACCTGAATCAAGACACCACCGTAATAATGCATGGTGATTTACAAACCGCACATGAAAATCATTGGAAAGATGTCAACCACAGATACGAACAACTGCGCTATAACCTCGCTAGGCCCTTATTGCCTCCTTCTGATATTTTTATGCGTTATGAAGAGCTATTTGGTGCCTTAAAAGAATGGCCAAGGGTTCAAATTCAAAACCAAGCCGCAGATGAGAAAAATGGTAGTGTTAACTTTGCCACTTCGCCGGTGGGTGACGTCGCTCTAAAACCACAAAATAAGGTACCCTGGACATCACTTAAACAACAAGTAGACCTGTGGCAAAAACAAAAAGTTAAAGTGTTGTTTAGCGCTGAATCTGCCGGGCGCCGTGAAGGTCTTTTAGAGATACTCGTAAAAGCAGAAATTAAACCCAAGGTTTTTGAAAGTTTTGATGACTTTATTAAAAGCGCCGAACCTGTTGGTATTTCTGTAGGTGCTGCCGAGTTTAGTTTTTTATTAAATGAACCAAAATGCGCGATTGCGTTTATCACCGAGACAGAATTACTCGGGCATAAAATCAGCCATCGTCGCAAGCGTGACAAACGCCAAGGCACCGATGAACATGCCATAATTCGAAACTTGGCAGAAATGCAGGTAGGCCAGCCAGTGGTGCATTTTGAACACGGAGTAGGTCGTTATTTAGGTTTGCAAACCCTAGATGCAGGCGGTATTACCACAGAATACCTAACCATCGAATATGCCAAACAATCAAAGTTATATGTACCTGTTGCATCTCTGCACTTAATTAGCCGTTATAGCGGCGGTGATATTGACCATGCACCTCTGCATCATTTAGGCACCGACACCTGGTCTAAAGCCAAGAAAAAAGCTGCGGAAAAAGTCCGTGATGTAGCCGCTCAATTATTAGATGTGTACGCTAGACGAGCTGCCAAACCTGGTTATGCGTTCAAAATTGCGTGGGACGAATATCAATCGTTCAGTGACAGCTTCCCCTTTGAAGAAACCATAGATCAGCAAAAAGCCATTAATGCCGTGATCCAAGATATGGGCTCGGCCAATGCCATGGACAGATTAGTTTGTGGTGATGTTGGTTTTGGTAAAACTGAAGTCGCAATGCGCGCAGCTTTTATTGCTGCCAATCAGGGTAAACAAGTTGCGATATTGGTCCCTACCACGTTACTTGCCAGTCAACATTTTGAAAATTTTAAAGATCGGTTTGTGAATTGCCCTTTCAGAATTGAAGTATTGTCTCGATTTGTAAGTGCCAAAGATGCGAAAGAAACCATTAAGGCTATCGGTGAAGGTAAAGTTGATATAGTAGTGGGCACACATACGTTGTTACAAGACAGCCTTAAATTTAGTGACTTAGGTTTGGTCATCATCGACGAAGAACACAGGTTTGGGGTGCGCCAGAAAGAAAAATTCAAAGCGCTGCGTTCAGATGTAGACATTCTAACGTTAACCGCTACCCCGATCCCAAGAACCCTGAATATGGCGTTAAGTGGGATGCGCGACTTGTCTATTATCGCCACCCCTCCGGCTAAACGTCTGCCAATCAAAACCTTTGTACAGCAACGTAACAAAGGGTTAATTCGCGAAGCTATCATGCGTGAAATCTTGCGTGGTGGTCAGGTTTATTTCTTGCATAACGAAGTAGATACCATCGAGAGCACAGCACAAGAAATTGCAGAAATAGTCCCCGAAGCACGAATCGCTATTGGCCATGGCCAAATGCGTGAGCGTGAACTCGAAAAAGTCATGGCCGATTTTTATCACCAACGTTTTAATGTGTTGTTGTGTACCACTATTATTGAAACAGGTATCGATGTGCCATCAGCTAATACAATAGTAATGGACCGGGCTGATCACCTTGGCCTGGCCCAATTACATCAATTGCGTGGTCGTGTTGGTCGCTCGCATCATCAGGCCTATGCCTATTTGCTTACACCGCATCCAAGGCGATTAAGTAAAGATGCTGCGAAACGCCTAGATGCTATTTCATCGCTAGAAGAATTAGGCGCAGGTTTTGCCCTTGCCACTCATGATTTAGAAATTCGTGGCGCGGGGGAATTATTAGGCGATGGACAATCAGGGCAGATTTCCAGTATTGGTTTTACCTTATATATGGATATGCTGGACCAAGCAGTTGAAGCACTTAAAGAAGGCAAAGAGCCCTCTTTGGAAGCCGCTCTGGCTGAACAAACGGATATTGATTTACGTTTGCCGGCTCTGTTCCCGGATGATTATATTCCTGATGTGAATATGCGTTTATCTTTGTATAAAAAGTTGGCTAGTTGCAAAGATGAAAGAGCCGTCAATGAATTACAAATAGAACTGATAGACAGATTTGGTTTATTACCTCAAAGTGCTAAAAACCTGTTAGATATGGCTATGCTTAAATTAAAAGCCAAACTAATTGGTATTTCTAAAATAGAAGGTACTAATAAAGGTGGATTTGTAGAGTTCTCACAGAAAACCCAGATTGACCCAAGCTTTATTATCAAGCTAATTCAGTCGCAACCTAGAATTTACAAATTAGATGGGCCGCAAAAACTTAAATTTAACGTGCCTACTGAATCCGCCAAAGATAGACTTGAACTGTTCAATAATATGCTAACCGAGTTTAGCCAACAATTACGGGCTGCTTAATGACAGATAAAATGACTGTTCATACTCTAAAACAAATAATCATGGGTGCTTTTTCTTCAAGAGGTGCCATTGCAATTCTGCTTACTGCCAGCGTTTTAACTCAATCTGCGAATGCTGTTGAAAATGAGTGGTGGTTTGATGTAGAAGTGATTTTATTTGAACGCAATTTAGAGACGGTCAATATCTCTGAAAAATTCAAACAATCACGGCTTGAAAAACCATCTAGCGACATTCTGGATTTACTTACGCCTTATTTGAAACCTGATTTAAGCTATTTACGGGCTGGTTTGCCGTATTGCCGGGCTTCAAAGCAACTAGCAGTAAAAACACAATATGAACAAGATTTTGCCTTTGCCATGCCAGTGCTCAAAACCAATGCGTCATCTTTTGCGCAGAAAGATGAAGAACAAAAACAAAAAAGCCAAATCTTAGCCGTTGACGCTGATGAAAACTTTCAATATCAAGTCGCTTCTACAGATATATTTGCAAATACCGATAACAGTAAACCTTCAGCTAAGACCGCTGACGCCGGAAATGTTAGTTTTTATAACTCAGAACAAAACCTTAATAATGACGAAGATCATCAAGCCAACACAGCTCAAACTCCAGAGACAAATTTAGCTCGCCCCCCTATTGAGGTGAAATTCGTCGAATGGCAACTTCCTAGTAATTTACTGTGTGCCTATGCCGAACAAATTGATCCATCTTTTGATTCGATTATAGCATTACAAAGTGACAGTACTAGCGGTCAGCATAGTGATCTAATAAAGCGCGTTCCCGACATCATAGACGGAACTGAATGGCAAACAAAACGCGGTGCCTTTTTGTTACCCACAGCAACCATGTATATGAATGAGTTGTATGAGAAAATTAAAAAGCAGCGAGATATCACACCAATCCTACATGTAAATTGGCGTCAAGAAGTTAAATTTGGACGAGAAGATGCACACACATTTAGATTGTTTGCAGGTGAAAACTTTGCAGAGCAATTTGATGCCAATGGTATACCTGTAGTTGACGATACAGATAGTTTGTTTGATAGTTTGAATCAACCTACAGACGAGTATTACCTACCTGACCAAGAACTAGTCGGGTTAACTCCAGAACAACAACAAGCGCTCATAAAACATATTAATGGCATAGGAGCAGAAGCAGTAACTGAAGACTTATTTGCAAGAATTGCTGCTGCGTTGGCAGATGAATCGCCCATCAATATTGAACAAGACGACACCCAAAATACGCAGCAAACACCTATGGAAAATACTGCAATTCTCAAAGAACTATGGAGATTAGACGGTGGTATAACCGTCTACCTGCGTAACGTTGGGCGCATACCCTATTTGCACATCGATAGTAATTTGGATTTTAGACAACCAATATTCGATCTAAAGAAAGCTTTGCGAGTACCAGGTTTATCGACTAATTACTCTGGCCAAGATGCAATAGCAGTCAACCCGTTGCTGCAACCGGGCTCTTTACAAACGATCTCGCAACAACCGAATTTTTTACGGAGTGTTAATTTTAATCAGCTGAGGCGTGTGATCAGCAAACAAGTCCATTATTTTGACCATCCATTATTTGGTATGATAGTACGCATTAATCGTTATCGTTGGCCAGAAACTGAACAAGAAACCGACATAAATAACTCTGAATCACATCATTGATTTTTATTTAGCGCCCTAGTAAACCTGGTGCTAATGATAAACGACTTTCATAAGCCCCAGCTTTGACAAAGCAGTATTATATTAATGACCGAGCACAAAAAAGCCGTCATATATGACGGCTTTTGAATTTAACAACAGTTTAAATATTAAAAGATATAGTTCAAACGTGCGTAGTAGTAACCACCTTGCCAATCAACGTTATTGCCTGACCAGTATACGGCCCCACAACAATCGTCACTTGAACCGTTAACACCATCCTTTTCGGGGTAAGTATCAAAGATATTTCGAGCACCTGCTGCTAGAGATAAACCATCATTAATTTGATAATTCAATTCTAAATCGAACATCACACCTGCATCATACTCCTGTACGACCGTTGCAGAAGAGTTAATAGCATTTTCATATGTGCCGTAAAAATTAGCACGTATCAGTACACTTAACATATCAAAACTATGCTTAGCAGATAATACGCCACGCCATTTAGGAAGTGCATTTTCTAAATCATACTCATCTTCACTGTTCAGGTACAAAGATGCATCTGAATCAATTTCAGTTGAGTTATAGTTTAATGACCCAGTTAAAACGGTGTCATCCATAGTATAAGTAGCAACAATATCCATACCATTAGTGACAGTATCAAAAGCATTTTGGAAGTAATTTACGCCACCAATAGTATTTGCCCCGTCAACATCTGCCGCAACCAATGCCAAATATTTATCATAGGCATCACCAGAATCTGGATCCGTTGATACATCAATTGTAGATACCGCATAAAAACGGTCTTCTAGCTCAATGCGATAAAAGTCGACAGTAAGGCTTAATGCATCAAAACTACCCGCCATACCTAAACTATAGTTCAAAGATGTTTCAGGTTTTAATGCATCTGCACCAAGAGCCTGACCAACAGAGCTTAATGCAGGGAAAAGACCGGTAGCCACTGGAAGGCCATCTGGCAATCGAGTAGAAACGTTTGTAGTACCTTGTTGTCCTGGTGTAGGCGCTCTAAAGCCTGTTCCTACAGAGCCACGTAAATTAACATCATCAGTTAAACTGTATTTGAAGGCGACTTTACCTACTAATTCAGAACCAAAATCAGAGTAATCTTCATATCGTAAGGCGCCTTGCAGGAATAACGCATCAGTAACATCGGTACTTAGATCTACATATATTCCTGCCATATCACGGTCGTAAGTCTCTGAATATATGTCAGAGTATCCAGGGAAGCCGTTAGAGCCTACACCTACTGCGGTATATACGGCATCATCAGAATCAGTACAATCTAAAGTAGAACCTACTGAAATCACTGCTAAACCGTCAGTGCTAGCTGAACCATCATCATTACAAAAACCATGAGGATCAGGACTTGAATACGCGCCGACATTATAAGAATCTGGGTCACCTTCCACTAGCTCATAACTTTCTTCCATATAAGTTAAACCAAAGGCTAGTACAACTTCGGTAGAAAATCCCATATCAAAAAACTGAGTAAAGTCAGCTGACAATTGCAATTCTTCGTTAATCAAGTCACCAGGGTGAAATTTAGTTGGAGAATCGGGACCCATAGAAGGGTTAATAGTATTTTCCAATGTGTATTCAATTTTATTTGACCCATAACGCGCACTGAAGTCATACTTCATTTCGTTGGCAAACTCACCTTCCAAGCCACTGACTAATGAGAAATCAGTAATTTCACCAGTAAATCTAGGCGTAAAACCACCCGGGAATTTTTCAAGAGGTGAATATAGTGAACCGTTTTCTAAGCGAATATCTTCAATGGTACCGTTACCTGGGTAACGATAATAAAAACTACCATCACCTTCACTGGCAGAATAGTTACCAAATGCATATAACTTCATGGTATCGCTAAATTCATAGCCTGAGTTGAAGAACAACCGAGTAGCTGAATTATTGGGTTGTCCCCAAGGTTGTACTACATCTTCACCACCTAAATTAGCATCAGCTAAACCAGCGATAAATGCTTCCTCAGAATAACCAGATAATGAGGTATCCAGACCGGTTAAGAAATCGGCACTATTCACATCTACACATGCCCAACTTTCACAGTATTGTTCTCCGCGATTTGTTGAGCTGGTATCAGATATTTCTCCTGACAGACTAAAGAAACCTTTATCGCCAAGTGCAAAACCAATGTTACCGGTAACAGTGAATTGCTCTCCATCACCTTCATAATATTGCCCCATATCGACTGATAATGAACCACCTTCACTGTTGTCTTTCAACTGAAAGTTTATTACCCCAGCGATAGCATCTGAACCATATTGCGCTGCAGCTCCATCACGAAGTACTTCAACTCCCTTAAGTGCAGAAGAAGGAATAGTCGCAATATCTGCTCCTTGAGTACCTGAACCGCCTATTTGCACTAAAGCGGAACGATGACGTCTTTTTGAGTTAATCAAAACCAACGTTTTATCGGTTGGCATACCACGTAAGCTAGCTGGTCGTATAAAAGATCCCCCATCCGAAATAGGCTGGCGACCCAAAGAATAAGACGGAACCAAGGTTTTTAATATGTCATTAGTATCAGTAAAAGGAACAGCTACTAAGTCATCTTCACTAAATACATCGACAGGTACAGCTGAATCTGCAATTGATCTAGGTGCCCCACGAGAGCCTGTAATAATGACTTTTTCAACATTATCTGAGGCGGCATTGTCAGGCGCTGACGATTCTTGTGCCATAACCGACGACAAACCAACAGTGCTGATTGCGCAAGACATTAGACCCATTTTAATGGCTTTGCTGAGCTTATTTTGTTTTAACATGGTTTTCCCCAGTTTTATTATGTGTGTTCAAATTGATATGACTAGATTTTTTATTGTTTATTATTTTTCCCTACCTAGTTGATAGAGAAAAATGTTTATTTCGAATCGTTATTCTGGTTTAGCTATGACCATTTCGATTTCGATCAACATATTCGGCCCACCGGCTAAACCCGCGATTTGAAACGCTGAACGTGCAGGTTTATTAGGCTGTTCCTTGGTACCAAAATATTTGGTGTAGGCTTTCATAAAACCACCAAAGTCCATTTTTCCATCCATTGCAGGGTCGCCGACTAAGAAGACTTGCATTTTGATTACATCACCAAAATCCACGCCCAACTCTTTGAACGAGCCCTCAAAACGTTTAAATACATTTAATGCTTGAGTTTCAGTATCACCGTAGTATTCGCGGCTACCTTTTGTGGCTTCAGCGTTAACTGGCCCAGGCACCATGCCACTATGAAAAATGAGAGTAGTATCAGGTGTTACTTCAACAGCCCGAGAAATTGGGAACGTACTGTTATTGGGTAATGCATGGCGAGTAACGTCAGCTAATGCACTAGTGGCAAACATAGCTGTCGCTGCAAATAACATGTGTTTTTTCATAAAAATACTCCTAAAAATTACTTTAATTGTTGAATATAAGCGGCAACGTTAGCTGCATCTTGTTCCGATGTAACAACAGCACTTGCTGCCTTCATCTGCTGTCCATACGTGTCACTCACCTCTGCACCACGAAGACCCAGACGAAAATGATTAAGTTGGGTTACTATGTACCAATCGTTTAAACTGCTTAATTTTGGCGCGCCGAGAGTTTCATTACCTACGGCTTGAGGGCCGTGACAAGCTGCACACGTTTGATAAAGTGCCTTTCCAGCTTGCGCATCGGCATGAATGCTAGAAGTAGGCTTAGCTGAATTTGTTTTAGTGACCCATTTGGCAATATCGGTAAGTTGTTGGTCAGACAGATTGCTCACCATCTTCATCATTTCACCTCCGGTGGCATCATCAGGATGGGCCCCTCTCATGCCACTTTTAAATTTTTTCAACTGACGTTCGATATACCATTGAGATAAGCCCGTTAGCCTTGGCGCACCAATATTGACATTGCCTTTTAATTGACTACCGTGGCAAACGGTACAATATACAAGGCTTTCAGGCGTTATGGCCTCCTCTGCGATAACGCTATAGGAAAGACTAAAAAGTAAGGTGAAAACTGCTGATTTAACTAACATGGCTGGCCTCCCCATGATTGATATTGGCACCTAATAGTTTATTGAGTTGTTGCAGCGCCTGTTCACTTGAGGCTAAAGCACCTTCTTGCCAACCACTGTGATGACTGATTTGATCGCCAATCATAAAGTGACGACCTTCTGGCTCTTGTAACAAATGATAATATTTTTCAAAGTCGCCCTCACTCATTTGCATGCCGCAGCCCATTTGGTGATTCATGCGAGCCCACGGAATGGTGATACCATTTTCAATATATTTGCTATAACCGGGATGGATTTTTTCACCTGAAATCGCACCTGCTTTTAAGCGTTCTTGTTGCGACATGGCTTCAAATTTAGCGCTCACTTTCGGATCCCATGTGTAGGCTCCCAAAAGTATTCCTTTTTGTGCATGTATATCGTGTGACGGATACCACAGCTGGTTAATTGGATCAGAGGTATAACTGATACCGCCGAAGATACCGTCTCGTTCCCAAAAGCGTTCTTTCATTTGATAAGCAATTTTGAACAAATGTCCGCGCTTAATACTGTCCAGTCCTGATTGATACATTGCTGAGAAGTTGTTCTCAATACCAGCCATAAAATATGCAGGAATGTTATTGAAGCAATAATCGGCTTGCACTGTATGGAACTTGCCTCCCTGCTCATAAGTCACTTCAACGCCTTTGTCTCGATTATAAATCTTCTTAACTTGAGCATTTAATACCGGGGGAGTTTTCAAATATTTCAAAAAGCCCTTAACAACAGCATCCATACCACCTATGGGCTCCATTAAAGGTTCACACCAGTCATACAGTTCAGCGCCTAACAGACCGCCGTACCAGAAACTGCTATCAAGCATCTCTTTTAATTCGATGGGTGCATGGGGTTTGGGGAAATCCAACATGCGATCAGTAGTTGAACCAGCTCTGTTGCTACCGATGTATTTTCCATTTTCTGTCAAGTCACCAAAGGTCTGAGAAAATTTCATTAACTTACTAACATCTTCTTCACTAAGAAGTTGATCAAACTGGTTTGAATCAGCAGACTTCCACAACAATTCAGACATCAATCCACGAACATCGGTATGGTATTCAATAATGCGTTTAGGTTTACCGCCTAATGACTTGTCATCATGGAAATATGCCATCTTGCTACTATTTGCTTTGATCTGTAATGGCACATTGAGTGCTCTGCAATAGTGCAATAAACGTCTATGATGTCCTGGAATACGTGCTGGACCGCAGTTAAAAAATAAATTGTCTTGTTGATCAAAGTTGCAAATTTGTGGGTTACCCATCTCATCGATTTTATCACCGTTGCGAACAGTTAGATTACGTCCTCCCGGTCGAAAAGAGGCTTCTAAAATGGTGCAGTCAAAGCCTGCTCGTTCGAGCTCTAATGCAGTGGATAATCCAGCGATACCAGCACCCAAAATTAGGGCCGTTGGTTTATTACCTTTTGACGCAGGTTTAACCTTAACTGGGCCAGAGTAACGATCATCGGGCATCAACCCCATAGCTAGACTGGTTTTGAGTAACGCTGAGGAACCACCTGCGGCTCCAACATAAGATAAAAACTGTCTTCTTGTAATATTCAACATAATTATTCTAACTACACCCCCGAATTAAATCGGTACGACACGTGAAAAATCAGAATTTCATGCTAGCGATTCTTAGGCTTAGGTAGAACGCAATATAATATTGTGCACCCCCCTACTTTTTATATACCCCCCGATTTTCATTGGCCAAGGAGTCATAACATTTATCAAAAATAAACTTTTATTTGGGTTTTGAGTAAAATCTAGCAAAACAATTAAATTCCCTCGAAAATACAAATGGCATTAAATTTGCTACGTTCAGGTATACAAAATTATGACCAACAAAATTCTTAGGTTTAACAAAGAAATTAGAGACGTTTTTCCATTTTATTTAGGGTAATTGATGAATTCGAAACAGTTACAGTATTTTTTAGCTACTGCAGAGCAAGGTAGTATTGCAGCCGCGGCTAAACATTTAGACGTCGCGCAACCGGCTATAAGTTTGCAACTCACTAATTTAGAGCATGAGCTGAAAATAAAACTGCTAGAGAGAGATTTTCGTGGGGTTAAATTAACTGATGCTGGTAATCGTTTTGAACAGCATGCTCGTATTATTATGGAGAAAATACAAGCAGCCAAAACAGACTTAATTGGTGAACAAGCAGAATGTAAAGGCAAAGTAGTTGTTGGCCTTAACCAATCAAGTTGTAACGTGTTATCAGTTGCCTTACTAAATGAGTTAGAGCATAGATTTACTGACATCGAATTAAGCTTTAAAATAGGCCCATTTGATATGATTGAAAACTGGTTAGCTGAAGACCAAATAGATATTGCAGTGTGTCACAAACCCATCACGAAAAATGGTATTTCAGACGCGCTCCCACTTATTCGTGAAGATATAAATTTATATATCTCTCCTCATCCACAAAACCCTTCTTACAGCGAACTTGCAATGCACTCTTCGATTCCATTTGTAGAGTTACAATATTACGATATTTTTCTGCCAGATAAACAAGATACGTTAACTATTATGTTAACAAAACAAGCAAACAAGTCTGGTATCACCCTTAAATCCAAGGCCGCTTTTGGTCAATTAATGACAACCTTACATTATGTTACGCAAGGCTTAGGCTTGGTGATTTGCCCTTCATCAGCAGTGTTTCATTTAGAATCATGTAAACAATTGAGGGTGATTAACATCATCCAACCTAGTTTACAGCGTGATGTTTTTTTACAGCTCGCTCACAAAAAACAACATGAGCCAGCTGCAATGGCTGTTTTTGAACTGCTTCGAGAAATCACCGCCCTCTCACATGATAATAAAAATTGGCGCGGCACATTACTAGATAGAAAATATGCCATTCCGTCAGTCAACAATATTGAGACATTGGTTACCGGTTAATCCCTGTGCTCTCTTAACGCAGTAGTTCCAGAGCATCGGCACCTGGCATGCCTATTTGTATGCCAAGTTTGATTGCTTCTTCAGACACGGCCAATACAGGCTTATATAACATATCGTCATATTGATTGACGCCAGAAACAATGGCACACGCTTCTCCAGTTTTGTCACAAGTGGTCACATTAAGGTAGCCACAAGCTAACAATCCCTTTTCACCCTGAATTGTCAACAAAGGCAGTTTTAATTCTATTCTGTCTTTTTTTAAGTTGCCCCAATTAAACGTGTCTGCATATAAGTTAGGTACAAATAACCAAAATAAAACCAACCAATTAAAATTTTTCATCTACTAATTCTCTCAACATGGATAAGACACACGCACTATTGAATGCGCACATGAGTAACTTTCTAAGTTTAAGGCAGATTTTGTGCCAATATATTTTTAGGGCTAATTTATTGGGGTGACGAGCAACAGCTAAGTTAGTGCTGCACTAGGTTGGACTCTTATAGTTATATTTTCGGGCACCCTCCTTAATCTTGCGACTATAAATCACTATCAATGAAAGTGTACTTTACAACGTAAAGTAACTTACACCAGTAATAACGAACGCTAAGAATATGTTCAGTGCAAAGCCTTCCCTAGCCATAGTTTGAATACTAAATTTGTCCATCCCATATACGATGGCATTAGGTGCTGTTGCTACAGGCAACATAAAAGCACAGCTTGCACTAATGGCGGCTGGCATCATCATCAATGCGGGATCAATCCCAGCTGCAACACCTGCAGCGGCGAGAATTGGCATCAATAAGGTGGCAGTAGCCGTATTTGAAGTAATTTCAGTTAAAAAAGTCACAAACAAACAAATACACAGGATTAACAAAGGTACAGGTAAGTCAGATAACCCCGTCAAGCCATCCCCCATTAAGGCACTTAACCCTGAAGCAGAAAACGCTTTTGCAATACAAATACCCCCTGCAAATAACAACAACATGCCCCATGGAATCGACACTGCAGTATCCCAATCAAGTAATTTGTCTGACTTTGGTTTATTGATAACTTCACCAAATTTTGTGTCTTTTGGGCAGGCCTCTAATGCTTTCTCTTTGTTACCGCTGGGGATAAGAAACATTAATACCACGCCTGCCAAAGCAATACTGCTGTCGCCAATACTTGGCATATTTAACCATACTGTCCAATAAGGTCGAAACATCCAAGCTAACGCTACCAACACAAATGTTATCAACACCCGCTTTTCAGCAGGTTGCCAAGCCCCAGATTTAGGTAAAATATACTCTTGAGTACTTTCTAGATTACGGGTTAACCACCAAGCAATCACCGGAATGCCAATCACCACTATAGGTACACCAGTTTTCATCCACTCGAGGAAACTGATTTCTTTGCCTTGTGTTTCAAGGTAAACACTCATAAAAATAATGTTCGGAGGGGTGCCTACAGGCGTACCCACTCCGCCTAAACTAGCTGCGTAAGCAATGCCCAGTAACATAGCAATAGTCAGCTTAGGATCTTTTACATGTTGTAATACTGCCAGCGTGATGGGCAATAACATCAAGGTAGTGGCTGAATTAGAAATCCACATACTTAGAATAGCGGCAGTCAACATAAAGCCAAACACCAACCGTTTAGCACTTTTACCGCCAGTGAGATTAACCAAGTAAAAAGCCAATCGACTATGCACATTAGACTTTTCCAATGCCTTTGAAAGCATAAACGCGCCCATCAACAATAAAATAACGTGGCTGCCCAGCGCCGAGGCAGACTCTTTATGGGTTAATACCCCCGCCATAGGAAAACCGAAAAAGGAATAAGCGAGGTAACAGGAATAGGCAGTGCTTCAGTTACCCATAACATGGCAGTAAATAGCGTAATAGAGGCTGTAGAGGCAATCAAATGTGGCTGACCAACAGCTACTAGCCCAAAATACAGCACAGTTGCACTCATAGCCGAGATTAAAATTAGTTTGTTGTTAGTTTGCATAGAATTGGTCTAATACTTTGCTAGCGATTTGATGCTCAGTGGTCTTTTTCAGAGTAGAAAAATCGACACTAGTCGTTTTCCTGAGACGTGTAATTCTTTCTAAGCTATTTTTATGCAGACTCATACCTGAGGGTAACTCATCAATCACCTTAACTGCCCCTTTTGGATCATTGCATACCAACACCATGTCACAACCAGCTTCTATGGCCAACTCGGCACGATCAACAATATTGCCCATTTGTACTGCACCTTGCATCGACAAATCATCAGAAAATACTACACCATTAAAATCCAGTTCTTGGCGCAAAATCTGTTTGATCCACTGTTGGGAAAAACCTGCAGGTAAATCATCTACATCTGGATAAATAACATGGGCTGGCATCACCGCATCCAATAACCCTTGCTGATGAATAGATTTAAAAATTGCCATATCGAGAGCGAAAATTTCTTCACGACTGCGTTTATCTACAGGCATAGCAATATGGGAATCCTCGAGTATATTGCCATGTCCGGGGAAATGTTTACCGGTGGCAGACATGCCAGCCCGATGCATACCTTTGATAAATTTGCTGGCTAATTGAACAATGATGTCCGGTTGCTGATGAAAACTACGATCTCCAATCACTGCGGATACACCATGAATATCGAGCACTGGAGCAAAACTAATGTCGATATCGAAAGTTAATAGTTCTGCTGCCATTAACCACCCAAATTGTTCACATAAATAACCTGAAAGTTGAATATCTCCATCTGTTTGAAGATGAATACGGCCCATTGCAGGAATGTCGCTGAATCCTTGACGAAAGCGCTGCACTCTTCCCCCTTCATGGTCTGTCGCAATCAAAACATCGTTACGCGTAACAGATCTTATGTGCCGTACTAAGTCAGAAAGCTGTTTTTGATCGTGATAGTTACGGCTGAATAAAATAAGCCCACCAACTAAGGGGTGATCGAGTATATCTATCTCTTCGTGTGTCAGTTCAAAACCTGAAACATCTAACATTAATGGCCCCATTAATTAGTGCTCTTCTTTTATTAGTATACAAATTTAATGAACATACTATAGGGATGATCAAATCCTGTCGTCAATCAATTAATCGAAACGAAAAATATGACTTTCAAACGCTCTCGTGGTTATACTTTGGCAAATAGTTATTTATGTTGTTTTCAATGAAGTTTAAAACCGTAGGTTTAATTGGCAAACAGGCACATCAAGGTGCAAATTTGAGTTTCAAGGCCTTAATAGTCTATTTGACTGAACGTGGCTGTCGGATATTAGTCGAAACAAACACTGCGCAAAAATTAGATACAAATGGTTGCGAATCTGCAGATATAACTGAAATTGGTAAACAAGCTGACTTAGCTATAGTGGTCGGTGGTGATGGCAATATGCTTGGCGCAGCTCGTGTGCTTGCAGAGTATAATGTAGCGGTGGTAGGAGTTAACCGCGGTAACTTAGGTTTTTTGACCGATATCAATCCCAATGATATTGAACCGCAACTAGATAGCATCTTTGACGGCGATTGCCAAATAGAGCAACGTTTTTTGTTAGAAGTCGAAGTTTATCGAGATGGTAAAGTACAAAGCAAAGACTCTGCGGTAAACGAAGTAGTAATTCACCACGGCAAAGTAGCACACATGATGGAATTTGAAGTATATCTGGATGATAACTTTGTTTTCAGTCAGCGCTCTGATGGCTTAATTGTGGCGACGCCAACAGGCTCTACAGCATATTCGTTATCTGGTGGAGGTCCCATTCTTACCCCTAACTTAGATGCATTAACTTTAGTACCCATGTTTCCACACACATTAAGCAGTCGCCCAATAGTAGTAGATGCCAACAGCACAGTAAAATTAAAAGTATCTCCTGAAAACACCGATAATATGCAAGTCAGTTGTGATAGCCACATTGTGCTAACAGTCTTACCTGGAGACGAAATTGTTATTTGTAAAAATCCGGCCAAACTGTCTCTAATTCATCCTAAAGACTATAATTATTTCAATGTGTTACGCACAAAACTTGGCTGGGGCAGTAAACTTTACTAGTCACTTGCAGCATTTTTTAAAGAGATAACTAGACACTGAGCAAAAGCATGTATATATTTACAGGTACTGTATGTTTAAACATGCTTTTATATGTCTTTATTGAGGATTAAAAATGCTTACCCACTTATCCATTCGTAATTTCGCTATTGTTAAAACACTAGATGTTGATTTTAGTCATGGTATGACTGCTATTACCGGTGAAACAGGTGCAGGTAAGTCGATTTCGGTTGACGCATTAGGCTTATGTTTGGGCGACAGGGCAGACATTAGCATGGTGCGTACCGGCGCTGATAAAGCAGAAGTATGTGCTGGTTTTAATGTAAAGCAGCTACCTGGAGCCATGAAGTGGCTTGAAGAGCACGAACTGACAGACCACGATGAGGTATTGATTAGGCGGGTTATTTCCTCTGAGGGACGTTCTAAAGCCTTTGTCAATGGTACGCCAGTTCCTTTACAACAGCTAAAACAACTTGGTCAATTTTTATTGAGTATCCATGGGCAACACGCCCATCAACAAATTTTGAAAAGTGACAATCAACGCAACTTACTTGATCAGTACGCTGAGCATGGCAACTTGTTGAGTAACGTGGCAGATGCTTACCAAACTCTCCGAGCTCAACGACAACACTATCAAAGTTTATTGGAAGGCCAGCAACAACGCGAAGATCGTAGCCAGTTATTATCCTATCAAATCCAAGAACTTGACGAATATGCCTTAGCAGAAGGGGAATTTGGGTCGCTAGAAGTCGAACATAAAAGGCTCAGCAACAGCCAAACTTTATTGGAACAAAGTCAAATTAGTTTTCATCAACTTTATGAGGCAGAAGAGTTTAATGCATTATCAGCGGTACAAAACAGTGTAGACCGCTTAACTGAGTTGCAAGAGCACGACCCTAGCCTTGCGCCTATTGTAACAATGTTAACCGAAGCCTGTATTCAAATTGACGAAGCGGCTAACGAATTAAGAGCGTATACTGAACAACTCGAAATCGACCCTATGCGTATGCAAAACGTCGAAGCCCGCTATTCACAAGCCTTAGATTTATCTAGAAAGCATAATGTTCGGCCCGAGACATTATATGACTTTCATCAACAGCTTTCCGCTGAGTTTAGTGAATTAATTAAAGACGACTCATTGTTAGAAGAATTAAAAATTCAACTATGTGAGTTAGACAAACAATATCACCTAGCTGCCAACAAACTTAGTCTATCAAGGCAAAAAGCCGCCAAGTCTTTTGCTAAACAAGTCGAGCATCATATTCACAAAATGAACATGGCTGATGCGGTGTTTAAAATTGAAGTTGAACATCAGGTCCAAGGTACCCCTAACAAATTGGGCTTAGACTCGGTGCAGTTTGTAGTGTCGACCAATAAGGGCCAAGCCTTAGATAATCTTGAAAAAGTCGTATCAGGCGGCGAACTGTCACGGATTGGACTAGCTATTCAAGTGATTAGCTCTAGCAATAACGATATCGCCACCATGATTTTTGATGAAGTTGACAGCGGCATAAGTGGTTCAACTGCATCTGTGGTAGGCCAGTTATTACGTAAGCTAGGCGAAACTGCACAAGTGATTTGTGTCACTCATTTACCTCAAGTAGCTGCTCGAGCGCACAATCAAATGTTTGTTACAAAGTTCAGTGATAAAAAAACCACAGAAACTCATATGATTTGTTTACAAGAAAATGAACGAATTGAAGAGTTGGCACGTCTACTAGCAGGAGATACTCTTACCGAATCAGCGATAGCGAATGCCAGAGAATTGCTACAAATCAGTAATTCATAGCAATTAGGTATTGATTGCGCTAACGCGGCTGGGTTAGGATGCTTCGCTTAATAAATGTGAGTTACTCTCGCATTTATCCGTTTTCGCTTTTTTACACGCAGAGATATTGAGTAACAATGAAGTTTAAGAATTTACTGGTTATATTAACCGCCACCATGATGTTGTCAGCCTGTGCTGATTGGATTTTCCGAATTGATGTACCTCAAGGTAACTTTTTGGATGATAAAGATGTTAAAAAGCTTAGAATAGACATGACCAAAGAACAGGTTGTGTATGTGTTAGGTAAACCTGTTTTAGAAGACGCATTTGATCATGATACCTGGTATTACTTATATCAAATGAAACGCGGTATGAAACAACGTGGTGAAGACTTTCGCAAAGACCTGACCATAAAGTTTGTTGATGACAAGGTAGCTGAAGTAACTGGTGATTTCGAATTATCTGAAGACTTTACTATTTCACTTGATCAATAAATCATTTTCTATTTTATATCTTATCCAGTTTTATTTTAGCCTCAAATGCACTGTCACCTCTTCTCTGTTGTGATATAAATGCTTAGCCTGCAAAATGTATTTTCCTGCTTGTTGAGCATGCATTACCTCTTCAATAATCGCTAAGGCTCCCTGCACAGACTCATAGCGTTTTTTCATGGGTAACTTAAGATTAAACATGGCTTCCTTACAGCGGCCGTCTGCTACCCAACTAGCCATGAGTTTGGCTACACGTTGAGGTTGCTCAATCATATCGCAGACTAACCAGTAAACATTTTTCTTCTTAGGCTGAAATTTAAACCCATCTTCAGGGCAATAGGTCACCTGCCCTGTTTCCATTAATGCAGCATCCATAGCACCATTGTCAACTGCTTGCACAAACATGCCTCGCTGTACAAGTTGATAGGTCCATCCACCTGGACAAGCACCCAAGTCAACGGCGTATAAACCACCTTGCAGGCGCACGTCATGTTCTTCTTTGGGGATAAACGTCTGAAACGCTTCATCAAGCTTCAAGGTAGAACGACTTGGCGCGTCATGGGGGAACTTCAAGCGTAAGATACCTAACGCCAAAGGTGAGTTATTATGTGTAAATGAATAACCGATATAGGCCTTATCAGTTTTGGTGAAAAACACATGTAATACAGGTTTCTTGATATTATCCTTGGCAGTTAACCTGTTCTTCTTACGTAGAGCTTGCCTAAAGGGCACGCTTATCTTTCTGCATAATTTCGACAGTTCCCTGCCATCTGTTGTATCGGCATATTCAACCCGTAACTCACCACATAACGGAAAGCCTTCGCAAGCGTCTAAAAGTGGAGTAATACGGTCTGCAACATCCATTTCTTCAATCATTTGTTTACAAGCAAATTGCTGACGTGCAAAAATCAAGTTGTTGAATATTAGCTTGTTTGCTAATAACTCAGCATGTTCTTCCTCATAACAATTAAATAAAACAAAGCCACTGTTAGCTTTAGTTTTCGCATAACCAAACGCCTCCAATTGGGTGGCTTTCTCTTGCACTTCATTCGCTACATCATTTTCAAAACCACTGCGGCAATACAACAATAATCCAGCCATTAACTCGCTCCTTTTAGAGCTGCAGCTGCCAACAATGCCCAACCAACAATAAAACAAACCCCGCCAATCGGCGTGATCGGTCCAAACCATTTAATCTGGGTGAGCGCCAACATATACAAACTTCCGCTAAACAAAATAATACCCGCAAACATAAAGCCTGCACTGTAAAAAAGTAATGATTGCGGCATTTGGCGATACAAAATAACTAACAATATTAAAGCGAGGCTGTGATACATCTGATACTGCACACCTGTTTGGAAGGTGTTTAAAAGTGTTTCAGATAACTTACTTTTGAGGCCGTGAGCCGCGAATGCACCTAAAACAACTGATATCAAAGCGCTGCAAGCAGCGAGACTTAGTAGGATTTTCATCAGAAATTGACTCATAAGATAGATTGATATCTAGCAAACACCCTGTTGTGTGTTTGCATAAAAGGTGATCATAACAAAATCAGGCCTTGTTAGTTATCAAATACGTTATTTGCCTACTATTGAGTGTTCATGCCAGGCGACATGGCACTCAATAGCAACAATTTTGTTGATGCTGTATGGTTAAATCTAGGTAAAAGACTATTTGTCAAAATATGAGAATAGACAATAACCTTTATCCTCTCTCATATAAAACTATGTTTTTGATATTGTCTAAAAGTCTGCGTACACACGAACACCCGCAATAAAGGGCATACCCGCAACAAATGTCGGTAAACCGAAACCACCGCCGGTGTTTCCTGCATCGATGATATAATCTTCATCTAACAAGTTATCGGCGTATAATTCGACTTTCCAAGGACTGTTCTCTTTACTCAACTTGATAGATACATCTGTAAGCCAATAAGCATCTTGCGCTAAATCAGGACGATTACTGCTCTCAAAAAAGGTCTTCGTCTGGTAAGAGCTTATTAAATCAAATGCAACATCGAAATGCTGTATCTTGACCGACTTATTAAAGAAAAACGCTGCGCTCAGTTCTGGTGCTAATCGGAAAGTATTACCACCATAATCAAACCTTGAACCAACATTTGTATTCTTGTCAAACTCGGCATCCAATAAACCTAAGTTTGCCCCTACCCGCAAACTATCATCAAACACGTAATCAAGGGTAGATTCAAAGCCAAACATATTCGAATCGCCCACAGTCACAGTTTGACTTTCTAATGTTTGGTTATCGGTAAAGCTTTGCTGAAAATTTTGATAGGTGTAAGCAAATAGTGCCGCAGTGAATGACAGGTTTTTAGCATAATACTTCAGTCCAATATCATAACTGTCTACGGTTTCGGCTTCGACAATAGAATTTTCTCCAAAAGCATTTGCATCCACCACAGGTGAACGCCGACCTTCTGCATAATTGAAGTAAATTGACATATTATTTGAATAGTTATAATTCAAAGATACTCGCGGTAGCGTTGCTGTAAAATTCTCTTCAGCAGATGCGCTAAATGTATTGAAAAATGTATCTTTCGAAAATCGTGTTTCATCTATGTAGCGCACGCCAGCTGTAATAGCTAAATCGTCAGTCAAATCATAAGTACCTTCGACAACAAAAGAGTTAATATCCAAATTACCTTCAAAAACGAACGGCCCATTGATCGTTGTAGTCGAAGTAGATGGATCACTTATAGGCGTTCCGTCTGCATTAAATAAAGAAGCAATTAACAACTGTCTCACTGCAGCGGTTTCTTCAATAGTTGCGTCAGTGCGTACATCATTGATCAAAGAAACATTAGGAAATTGAACCGCAAGTTCAGCTAACTTTGCGTCAAGAGCACCGCGTAAAACAGGATCAACCAACTGCACAAAGGGAAGGATCGACTCGTCCTTTGTAGAGGAAAAACCAATAAAACCTGCAAAAGGTCCATCTGGGGTATATACCAAACGTGCACCGAATCCAGATAAATCAGCATTGTTTTCGAAAAATGCATCTTGGATACGTAACCCAGTACCATCCGCATCAAAATACTCTTCTACTTCTACATTTTTAACATAGCCATTGGCAGTTAACGTTAAACTATCACTAAAATAATGGGTCACTGCGACATCATAAGATTGCAATTCTCGATCAATACCAATCAATGAACCGAAACCTAGCTCTGCTGCAGAAAAAGGGCTAGTATCTCCGTTTAGCGGTGCAATCGAGCCACTTTTGAAAGATATGCCAGGCTGATCATTATTTTCTATAGATGCACGCAGTACAACGTTGCTATGTTCGAAATCAGCTCTTAGAGTAGCTCTGACTGCTTCGACCGATACTCCATTTAAATCTCCTCCTGCACACGATTGAGACACACCATTTTGATCGGTAATAAAGCCAGAAGGATTATAAGAGTCAGGTCCACACCCTTTGTTTTCAATAATGCCATCTTGTTCTCGGTACATCGTCGCTAAACGAAATGCCAGAATATCGTTAATAGGGGTGTTGACCATACCGCGGAATTCCAGTGCCCCCTCAGTGTTTGTAGCCAGTCTTACACTCGCTTCAAACTTATCAGAAGGAAGAGCAGAGATAATGCTAATAGCGCCATTTGCAGCAGCTGCGCCGAATAATGTTGGTTGAGCACCTTTTAAGACTTCAATACGGTCAATATCATATAAGCCCACACTCGCTACTGTTTTCTTACTGACGTCAATACCATCCTGATAAACAGAAATACGCGGTGTCGAAGTAACACTGGCTGAATCGTCGGTAATGCCTCTAATGTTAAATGATGGCAAGCTCACACCTTGCTCTTGGATCACAACATTAGGTAAAAAACGGGATAAGTCATCTAATTCTGTGGTGTTGGTACGATCTAAAAACTCTCCTTGGATAACATCCATAGTGACAGGCACATCCAGAATAAATTGTTCGCGCTGCTGCGCTGTAACGGTAATCTTTTCAATACCACCTTCTCTACTCTCAGCTTTAACTGCATGAGAAATTAACACACCAATGGTACTTAAGCTGAATATCAATATCGGCAACTTACTCATAAAAACCCTTTCAAATTATTAGATAAATAGAATCAGACGCAGTTCTAGTTTTTTGGCTCAAAGCCGCCTACGTCATAAGGAATAATGAGTTATTTTTGTGTCATTAATATTGCATTAAAATTAAGCTTTTAAGAAAAGCAGAGCGATAATTAAATTAGTTTGAGGGAGATGTTCGAAGCGTTCACCGGCTAAACAAGATAGTTAGGTAGCGATATTTGTGTCTGATGATAGTCTAAATGTAAATTCTGGATTAAACAGGGTGATACATGTCAATTCCACCGATCATGTTAATGTTAATAACTTAGAGATGCGTTCTGATAAATGCAGCGCTATGCTCAATTGCCTTATGTAAATTTTCTCCTAAGTTGTGGCCAGAAGCTTTGCGCGGTTTAAAACTATGATCACCATCCGTTAAATAGTTTACTTGAACCTGTGCAGATAAATGATACGTGCCGATTTCTTCACGGGTACCAAAGCTGTCTCGCTCGCCTTGTATAATCAATACGGGTTTATTAATTGCTAATAAATGTTCAGTGCGTAATTTATCTGGCTTATTCGGAGGATGAAAGGGATATCCCATGCATATACAACCTAACGCAGTCGACTCTTGCAATAACATACTGGCCATCCTACCACCCATCGACTTTCCACCAATAAAGATGGGTAACCTGTTGTCAATTTCACTGAGTACCTTTGTAAAGTGAACCAGTAATTTTTCGGCCCTATCGGGTGGTCGCCTTTTACCCAAGTCCTCGGCCAATTGCATATAAGCAAAATTAAAACGCACTACGTTAATATTGTGTTTGGCCAAGCCCTCGGCCATCAGCTGCATAAATTCACTATTTTGCCCAGCACCCGCTCCATGGGCAAAAACAAAGGTCGCGATTGGGTTTTGAGCTGTATTAATTAAAGTATTGATCATCTTGCTCTTCTTTTACTTGTGCCAATAACCATTCACGAAATGCAGTTATCTTACCTAGATCAGCCTGAGATTGATGACAAACTAAATAATAAGCACTTCTAGTAATTAACTTTTCTTCGAATGGGCATATTAAGCGCCCCGCTTCAATTTCTGGTCTAGCTAAAAAACTGTATCCTAGAGCGATCCCTTGCCCCAACGCAGCCACTTGCTGAACTAACAGCGAATGACTAAAGATCGGGCCATGATTAACATTCACCCCCAATACGTTGAAATGTCGTATCCACTCCTGCCAAGCGTCTCTAGATGAGTCATGCAATAACGTATGTTGTGAGAGATCGTCCAATTTCTTTAGAGGCTTACCCCCTTGGATTAATAGAGGGGAACACATAGGAGTGAGATATTCGGTATGCAACTTATCTGCTGCCAGACCTGACCATTTACCTTTTCCAAAATAAATAGCAACATCTACATCATCGGTTAAAAACCCTTCATCGCCATCTACCGCTTTAATTCGAAGATCTATATCCGGGTTTAACTGACTAAATTTGCTGATCCTAGGTACTAACCACTGAATTGCAAAACTTGTCTGTAGCGCTACTGTGATGGCACCTTTTCCGCCTTTTGCAACTAATCGTTCAGTTGCATTATTTAGTGACTGAAAAATATCCTTTAATTCAAGGTAGTAGCTCTGGCCTTCTTCAGTCAAAAACAACGAACGATTTTTGCGCACAAAAAGTTTCATGGATAAAAACTCTTCTAATGCTTTTATTTGATGGCTGACAGCTGCTTGAGTAACAAATAGTTCATCTGCTGCGCGAGTAAAACTGAGATGTCTGGCCGCTACTTCAAAAGCTTTAAGGGAATTTAGAGGAGGTAATCTGCGGTTCATAAGTAAGCTATCAATATATTATATTCTAAGCACCATTAAAGCATTAGTTTTTCTAATCTACAAGCATACAAAAAGTCATTTTATTAGATATTAACGAGAGTGTAGAATCCGCTTCGTGGTAAATATTTATTGTTTTAAAACAATAGATAACAATCACAAATCTGATTTATGAAACAAAAAACACTTATTATTTTACATTACTAAACTAAAGGTTAACAAAATGAAAACAACTTATACAATAATGGCTATTTTAGTCTCGGTACTTTTTTCTCAAACTGCTGAAGCAAAATTAGGTGCTAATCGTTCTACGATGCAACTTGAAAGTTCAATAGGAATAAATATTGAAACCGAAATTGTCAACAACATCAATATGATGCTAGAGAATGTTCAAGCTCCTGCAATTAAATTAGATGTTGTTAAACAACTTGGTATCGAAACACTTCAATCCCAAACCAACGAACTGGTACAAAATGTGAGCCTACCAGAATTCAAGTTCAAAGTAGTCATAGCTGATTAAGTAATTATTTATTTAAGTTAGAGCGGCTTGTTAACACCTATTAGTAAGTTATCGCTGTGCGGGACCTCACGTGCTGGGAACACCATGATAGATCTCATGTCATAAGCCTGCCGCATATGGTTGATGGAGCCTAGCACAGCAAAACTTACAACAGCATTCACTCATATCTATTTATTAATCTGCACTGGTGTCTAGCGGCGCAAATCCTTTAACCAATTCATCTAATGCTTTCATTTGTTGTAAATACGGTTCTAATTTATCCAAAGCCAAAGCGCAAGGCCCGTCACATTTAGCTTGATTAGGATTAGGATGTGCTTCAATGAACAACCCCGCAATCCCTAAAGCCATTCCACTTCTGGCAAGTTGTGCTGCTTGAGCACGGCGACCATCTGCTGAATCGGTTCGCCCACCAGGTTTTTGTAAAGCATGGGTCGCATCAAAAATAACAGGTGCATACGCTTTCATCTCATCCATAGCCAACATATCGACCACTAGATTGTTATAGCCATAACAAGAGCCTCGTTCACACAAGATAATCTTATCATTCCCGGCCTCACCAAATTTAGTGATGATATGACGCATTTCGTGAGCCGCTAAAAATTGTGGTTTTTTCACGTTAATAATTACGCCAGTTTTTGCCATCGCTACAACCAAATCAGTTTGACGAGCCAAAAATGCAGGTAATTGAATCACATCCACTACTTCTGCAACCGGAGCTGCTTGGTGGGTCTCGTGAACATCTGTTATCAAGGGCACATTGAAGGTTTGTTTGATTTCTTCAAATATTTTTAGCCCCTCTTCCATTCCTGGGCCACGGTAAGAATTAACAGATGAACGATTAGCTTTATCAAATGATGCTTTGAACACATAAGGAATACCCAGTTTTTGGGTTACTTCTTTATAATGTTCAGCAATACGCATTGCCATATCTCTAGACTCCAGCACATTCATGCCGCCAAAAAGCACAAAAGGTTTGTCATTAGCCACTTCAATATTACCAATGGCGAGTTTCTGTAAGTTTTGTTTAATTTGCATATTTTGCATGTAGAGGTCTTAATATTTTTGAGTTTCAATTGATGAACAGCATACCAAGCAAAGCAATTTGTGGGTATATGAAAAGCACCAGCCGTCAATAAATTTGTTTTGTAGACTGGTGATTCAATTATTCGCTGTTTACTGAGTATTTATTAGGCATATAATTCGTGTAAAAGTAGCGATTAGTTCAAATAACACGTAAGATCACAGGTTCGATTTTAGTGACTTATTAAGACTTCATATCTTTTAAGTGACAGCACAAAATGATTGCCAAAGGTAAATACGATCCGCTATGACAAAAAAGCTATTTATTAAAACCTGGGGTTGCCAAATGAACGAGTATGACTCGGAGAAAATGGCCGACCTCTTGAACTCGACTCATGGTTATCAAGCCACAGACACAGCTGAAGACGCCGATATCATATTGCTCAATACCTGCTCAATTCGTGAGAAAGCTCAAGAAAAAGTATTTCATCAATTAGGTCGCTGGAAAAACCTTAAAAAAGACAAACCTGAGCTTATTATTGGTGTAGGTGGATGCGTGGCCTCACAAGAAGGCAAGACTATCCGCAAACGCGCGCCTTTTGTTGATTTGGTGTTTGGTCCCCAAACTCTGCATCGCTTACCAGAAATGATAAATCAAATTAAAGGTGGTAGTAAATCCGTCATCGATATTAGTTTTCCAGAAATTGAAAAGTTTGACCGCTTACCCGAGCCCAAGGCAGATGGCCCAAGCGCGTTTGTTTCGATTATGGAAGGCTGCTCTAAATACTGTACATTTTGCGTAGTGCCCTACACTCGGGGTGAAGAAGTGAGTCGCCCAGTAGATGACGTCTTATTAGAGATTGCGCAGCTAGCGGCTCAAGGCGTTCGTGAAGTTAATATGTTGGGGCAAAACGTGAATGCGTTTCGTGGCCCAAATTACGACGGTAGTATCTGTACTTTTGCTGAGTTATTAGAATTGGTCGCGTCTATCAATGGTATCGATCGTATTCGTTATACTACTTCACATCCGGTAGAGTTTACTGACGATATTATTGATGCATATGCACAAATCCCAGAACTGGTTGATCACTTACATCTGCCGGTACAATCTGGGGCAGACCGTATTTTAAACTTGATGAAGCGTGGTCATACTGCCATCGAGTATAAATCTAAAATTAGAAGGCTTAAAAAAATCCGACCAAACTTAAGTATGTCATCTGATTTTATAATCGGTTTTCCTGGTGAAACTAACGCTGACTTTGAAGCAACAATGGACTTAATTCAAGCCATGGACTTTGACTTAAGTTTTAGTTTTATCTACAGCGCACGACCCGGCACACCGGCAGCTGATTTACCCGATGATGTGACCGAAGAGACAAAAAAACAACGTTTGAGTTTGTTGCAACAACGTATCACCCAGCAGGCATTACGCATTGCCCGCAATATGGTGGACACCGAACAACGTATTTTGGTAGAAGGTCCAAGCAAAAAGAATCCAATGGAGTTATCTGGACGTACTGAAAACAATCGAGTGGTGAACTTTGAAGGTTCCTACAAAATGATTGGTCAATTTGTTGATGTTAAAATAACCGATGTGTTCGCTAATTCATTAAGAGGTGATGTGATCAGAACTGAAGATCAGATGGACTTACGCAATGAATTGGCACCACACACTATTTTAGCTAAAAACCCAAATAAAGTTGACGACTTAGGTGTCGGTCAAGTCGCTGTCGTTTAGTATTAATACCTATGCCAACAAATCTATAAATTAAAGAGAGTAACCATTTGAGCAACCTTTTAAGCAGTGAAATTGTATTAGAGCCCTCAGACCACAAACGTTTATCCAGTTTGTGTGGGCCACTAGATGACAATATCAAACAAATTGAACGTCGTTTGGGTGTAGAAATAACTTACCGTAACAACGAATTTAAAGTGATGGGACAGTCGCAACAATCTAGCGGTGCAGCAGAACTACTGAAGTTACTGTATATGGAAACTCAACCCATTCGTGGCGTGATCCCTGATATAGAACCAAACAAAGTACATTTAGCTATTCAAGAGGCAAAATGTTTGGAGCGAGCCGAGGCCGGACAATATGGTAAAGAAGTCCATATAAAAACTAAACGTGGGGTAATTAAACCTCGTAACCCCAATCAGTCGCAATACGTTAGCAATATCATTAATCACGATATTAGCTTTGGTGTGGGCCCTGCTGGCACCGGTAAAACATATTTAGCTGTTGCTTGTGCGGTAGAAGCATTAGAACGTCAAGAAGTGCGGCGTATTTTATTGACTCGACCTGCGGTAGAAGCAGGTGAAAAACTAGGTTTTTTACCTGGCGACCTGTCTCAAAAAGTCGACCCGTATCTGCGCCCTCTTTATGATGCTTTATTTGAAATGCTAGGATTTGAAAAAGTTGAAAAGTTAATTGAACGCAGTGTTATCGAAGTGGCGCCATTAGCCTACATGCGGGGTCGTACCTTAAACGATGCCTTTATTATTTTGGATGAAGGACAGAATACGACAGTAGAACAAATGAAAATGTTCTTAACCCGTATCGGATTTAATTCTCAGGCGGTGATCACTGGTGATATAACTCAAGTAGATTTACCTCGTGGTGTACGTTCAGGTTTACGCCATTGCATAGAAGTATTAAAAGATGTTAACGATATTTCTTTCAACTTCTTCAGTGCCAATGATGTGGTACGTCATCCAGTTGTAGGGCGTATTGTTATGGCTTATGAAGAATATGAAGGCAAACAAGAAAAAGAGCGTTTAGAAAAAAAAGCGCAACAAGAAGCGCTTTCTAGTGAAGTCATTGTCAATAAACATCAAGATCCCACTAAGTGAAAATCCGGTGAGCGCCATTTTAGACTTACAACTTGCCAGTGATAGTGCCGATATCCCTAAACAACAGGATATGCAATTATGGCTAGATACGTTGTTGTCTCACCAGCAGCTTAATAAAAAAGAAATCACGGTGCGTATTGTTGACGAAGCAGAAATCCAACAGCTTAATCAACAATATCGTGGTAAAGACAAGTCAACTAATGTGTTGTCCTTCCCTTTTGAAATGCCTGAACTAGTCATGCCTGACGGTGTCCATATGGATGAATCTATAAGTGATTTTTTAGGGGATATTGTGGTATGCACACAAGTAGTCAAACTAGAATCTCAGCAACAAAACAAGCTTCTGGCTCATCACTGGGCACATATGTTGATACATGGCACCTTGCATTTGCTTGGTTATGACCACATTGAAGATCAAGATGCGGAAGAAATGGAAGGTATTGAAATTGCTATATTACAAAAATTAGGCATTGACGACCCCTACCAAAATCATTAATGATGCATTGTGAATTATTCATAAAGCTTTAATGCTTTACTAAAACTAACCTAAATAACGAGATCATGAGCGAAGATACCCCCCCATCTACTAACGGTTCTGCCAACAAAGGCTGGATTGAGAAAATAGTCCAGTCCTTTACGGGAGAGCCGAAAAATAAGGAAGAGTTGTTTGAGGTCATTACTGACGCAGAACAACGCGAGGTCATTAACCCTGAAACTAAAGCCATGATTGAAGGAGTGATGGAAGTGAGCGAAATGCGTGTCAGGGAGATTATGATCCCAAGAGCACAAATGCGTACCATTGATATTGACCAAAGTGTAGAAGAGTTTCTACCTATCCTCTTAGACTCTGCCCATTCCCGCTTTCCTGTTATTAACGAAGACAAAGACCATATTGAAGGTATTTTGCTGGCTAAAGACTTACTTGAATATGCCTTCGTATCTGGGAAAGATCTTGAGCTAAAAAATATTCTTCGTCCGGCCGTTATTGTCCCCGAAAGTAAACGTGTAGACGTGTTGCTTAAAGAGTTTCAACAAAAACGCTATCACATGGCCATAGTAGTAGATGAGTATGGCGGTGTGTCAGGATTGGTGACTATTGAAGATATCCTTGAATTAATAGTCGGTGAAATTGAAGACGAACATGACGTGGAAGAAAATGAGAACGATGGTATTCGTCCACTTAATAAGTACACTTACTCAGTTAAAGCCCTCACATCATTAGAAGATTTTAATAAGTTTTTCGAAACTAAATTTGATGAAGAAGAAGCAGACACCATAGGTGGGATAGTGTTAAAAGCGTTTGGTCATATGCCACAGCGTGACGAAAAAGTGACTATTGATGAGATTAAATTTAAGGTGACTAACTCAGATAAAAGGCGTTTGCTGCAGTTAAAAGTCACATTACCAGAAACAGAAGAATAGCTCTGAGCATCACATACAATGGACGTAACGTCTCATTCCCTCTAAAACTGCTTGTTACTTGTCTTTGTGGTGTGTTGCTTACATTGGCTTACGCGCCGTTTTCATTTTGGTTTGTTACATTTCTAAGCCTCACTAGCTTTATTTACTTACTAAGCAACTCATTGCCCAAACAAGGCTTTAAACTAGGTTTTGCCTTTGGTTTAGGCTGGTTTGGTGCAGGTGTGAGCTGGGTGCATGTAAGCATTGCCGATTTTGGTGGGATCCCACTGATTGGCTCTATAACACTGATGCTTCTGCTAAGCGCATATCTAGCTTTATTCCCTGCGTTAAGTTGTTATATCCTCACTAAGTACTTTTCACGTAAACTATGGCCTCTTGCCCTACCCTTTATTTGGTTAATGGTTGAATGGTTAAGAAGTTGGTTGCTAACCGGTTTCCCTTGGCTTTCTTTGGGTTATAGCCAAATTCAAGGCCCACTTGCAGGATGGTTTCCAGTTATTGGAGAGTTTGGTGTTTCAGGGTTACTTGTATTCATTTGCACGGCAATTGCTATAAGCCTAACGGCTAAAAAATGGCTTTCAAGTGTCATTATAGTCACGATGTTTTTCATATCTGGGCTAGCGTTAAATCGGTATCAATGGGCTAAACCAAGCGGTGAAACTGCGCGTATTGCCATGGTTCAAGGTAATATAGAACAAGCCTTGCGCTGGACCCCGGAACAAGACCAACCAACTATGAACAAATACAAAACCATGACGGCTGATCATTGGGATAATGACGTTATCATCTGGCCAGAAGCGGCGATCCCTAAACTTGAACCCGTGGCCGCAGATTATCTCAGTGAAATAGATAACTTAGCCGCACATACGAACACAGGGTTAATCACGGGTATTGTTAATTACAACTTTGAAACCCGAGAAGCCTACAACAACTTAATTGGTTTAGGCCAAAGACATACAAATGAAGATAATAATGACACTCCTCGCGGTCATTACTATTACTTTCATGGTAATCGATTTGCCAAGCATCACTTACTGCCGATAGGTGAGTTTATCCCATTAGAAGATTGGATACGTGGTTTAGCACCGATATTCGACTTGCCTATGTCATCCTTTAGTCGCGGTGATTATCAACAAGCAAATTTAGAGGCAAAAGGTTATCACTTTGCTCCGGCAATTTGCTTCGAAATCGCTTTTCCTCGCCAAATATCTGCCAACCTATATTCCAACACAGACTTTATTATCACTGTGAGTAACGATGCTTGGTTTGGCGGCTCTCATGGCCCAGCCCAACACTTAGAAATTGCTCAAGCGCGGGCCAAAGAATTTGGGTTACCTGTGTTACGTGCAACCAATAACGGCATCACTGCCTTTATCGATCACCAAGGTCGAATTCAAAGTAGACTACCTCAGTTCGAAGCTGCTGTACTAAGTGATGTTATCCAACAAGTGGAGGGGTATACTCCTTACCGTTTGTTTGGTGATTGGCCAATATGGAGTGTGTCTTTCATGCTGATTGGTATAGCATGCTGGAATAAAAAACAACTAAGACAAAAATAATTAAATGTTCACTCAAAGCCGCGACCCTAATTTTACTATTCGCTCAGCAACCATTGAAGACACAGCACTTATACTAAGGTTTATTCAAGAATTAGCAGATTACGAAAAACTCTTGCATGAAGTAGTCGCAGACGAAACCACACTCAAACAAAACTTATTCGGTGAAACACCTCACGCTAAAGTAATCATTGGTGAATATAATGGTAAGCCTGTATCGTTTGCATTGTATTTCCATAATTTTTCCACCTTTCTAGGGCGTCCCGGTATTTATTTAGAAGATTTGTACGTGCAACCCGATATGCGCGGCAAAGGTTTAGGCAAAATACTCTTGGGGTATTTGGCCTCACTTACCAAGGAACTAAACTGTGGTCGCCTAGAGTGGTGGGTATTGGATTGGAATAAACCCGCCATCGACTTTTACCAATCTCTTGGAGCACAACCTATGGATGAATGGACTGTAAATCGTGTTACGGGTGAAGCGTTGGATAAACTTGCTGCACAACTATAGTTTTAAGTAGTGAACCTCAACAGTTCAGAACACACAACTGGCTTAACTTTAGCAGAGGCGACTTCCAAAATAAGCTATCAGCACTGTATTCAACTAGTCTTCGCCCCTCTTTCCTATCATCATAGAATTGAAGAATGTGTTTAAGGAGATATTTTACTTAACCATAAACATTTAAATTAACATGTACAAAAAGGACTTTACACACGAATACTTTTCTTATAATAAACTACAGCAGAATTGTTATTGTTACACTAAAAATCATGTTCAAAGCAACACTGACCCCATTATTTGTGACACTCACCCCTCTGTTTGTGTCATTGACCCCTTTATTTTCTCCCTAATAAGACTTACGATATGCAGTAAGACTAATCTAAATTAGTTGATCCTCAAATTTTAATAAATAAAAAAACACATTAGGGAAAGAACATGAAAAAGTTTAGGAATAGTATAACTGCATTCGCAGTTGCTGCTGCTCTTGGTGTCTCGGGAACTGCGTTCGCATTAGACACTGGCGGTTTGAAAATAAGAGTGACTGACGCAAATGGTAGCCCAATCGCAGGTGCCACTGTATTAGTTCAAGCACCAGATGCTTTAGCTAGTAAAAACGCAGTGTCAGACGCAGACGGTTATGTAACACTGCGAGGTTTAGACGCCTCTAACCAGTATACAGTGAGCATTAATGGTGCGAACGTGCAACCGTTTGAAGCAACAGACGTTCGAGTACAAACAGGAAAGAGCCTTAACCTTACTTATTCTTTATCTGGCACAGATTCTGATTTGGAAACCATTACAGTTTCTGGTCGTTCTATGGCTGCGATTGATACTACTTCAGCTACAACTGGTTTAGATATTACACTTGATATGACTGAGTCGCTTCCGACTGGTCGTTCTTATCAAAGTTATCTGCAACTTACTCCTGGTGTAAAACCAAGTGCAACTGGTAACCCATCTTCTAAATCCGGTGTTAACTACGCTGATGGTGGTGGTGTAACTGGTCAATCAACAGATAACGTCTATTACATTGATGGCGTAAACGTTACCGATAATTCATCAGGTACGTTTGGTGGCAACATCAACTCAGAAATCATTCAAGAACAGCAAGTTATTACTGGTGCTTTACCTGCTAAATACGCTGGCGGCGGTGGTTTAGTATCAAGAGTTGTGACTAAATCTGGTGGTAATGAGTTTCATGGCTCTATTAACTATTATTTACAAAATGATAGTCTAGTAAGTGATGATGAAAATAAACCAAGTGCTGGCTTTTCAACTTTTGACACCGCTGTCACATTGGGCGGTCCAATTATTCAAGATAAGTTATGGTTTTTTGCTTCTTATCAAATAAAAAATCGTAAAGATGATGTGGCTAATCCTGATACAGGCTTAATTTCCCGTTCAGTTGAAAACGAGAGCACATTGGGTTTTGGTAAGGTAACTTGGCAAGCCACTGAAGATGATCGGTTAGTTGTTACTTATTTTAACGATCCTACAGACGTTTCTGGTCGCCGCGACTTCGACGTATTATCAAACCGTGACCGTTCACGAACTTCTGGTGGTGACAATTATAAAGTTGATTACTCACACACTTGGGATGATGTGGTCGTTAATGCTGGTTTTATGAGCCATGAATCAGAACTATCTGATCTTGCTAAAGATAAATCTACTCGTAATGATGTCGCTTATCTTACAGACGCCGCAACAGTAGGCCAAACAGATACCGACCTTGGTGGACTTGGCTCAGATACACTGCGTAATCGTAATAAAGAAAGTTCTTATATTAACATAGAGTATTACCTAGACACTGATTTTGGTTTCCATACTATTGAAGCTGGTTATTCAACAGAAACCAATGAAAACATAACCAACTTAGCTTATACAGGCGATGGCGCTCAATATACCTCTATTGCAGCCGCTGACTCAGGTGTTAGTTTTTCTGAATATACTGATGGTACTGAATGGGTGGGTAGTAAAGACATATCAAATGATGATATCCCGCGTATTGCTGCTGGTGCAGGTATATCTGAAGCAGATGTTGAAGCAATTGTATTTAACAGCACTGTTGGTAACCCAACAGGTGACGTTAACGCATATCGTATCATTCAAACTCAACAAGCTGAATCGAAGCTAGAAACTAAAGGGCAAACGTTCTATCTTCAAGATAAAATCATTATTGATGACCTAACCCTTAATATCGGTTTTCGCGCAGAAAAATGGGAGCATTTTGCATCAACTGGAGCGAAGATTTTTACCTTCGATTGGGACATTGCGCACCGTTTAAGTGCGGTTTATGATATTGATGGTGATGGCGATTCAAAAGTATGGGCTTTCGCAGGTCGTTATTATGACCCTATTCGTACAGATATGACATCTTTTGCGGGTAACCTAACGGGCTCTGTTCGCGAAGAGCAAGTGTTTGTTAACGGTGCATGGGAAACTTTCCGTACTCGTGGCGGCGTTGGAACACAAGATGCTTTCTTTGCACCTACTACTAAAACACCTTATACCGATGAATATTTAATTGGGTATTCGAAAAACCTTACCGAAGATACGAACATTTCTGTTACTTATACTAATCGTAAAACAAGAGATATCTTAGAAGATTACGATTTAGGTGTATATACTGAAGGTGGCCAGTTAGATGGTACAAGTTTGGCATTGCCATTGTCGTACTTCGGTTACACTGAAAACCCAGGTTCAAACTATGTTCTAGCCACATTGGAAGGTGGAAAACGTGATTATCAAGGTATCGAACTAACGTTTAATAAACTGCGTTCAGATAACTGGACCATGCGCGCGTCATATACATACAATGATGCTGAAGGTAACTCTAACTCTGATGGTAACGCAGATTTACAAGGTGATTTCTATTACTTAGATCCTCGTGCTCCAAACATGTACGATAAACAGCCAGGTAATATCGAACATTCTGCCAGAGTATTTGGTACGTATTTCTTCGATAATGGCTTTGAAATAGGTGCTATTTATAACTGGAATTCAGGTACTTTGTATAACAAAGCAACTAACGTATACGGACGTTATGTACCTTTACGTGAAACTTCATCGTATGATTTTGGTGGCTATGATGGCACTTGGATTGCACCTGGCAATGTAGCAAGTGAAAGCACTCCGGCATATGGCACCTTAGATATGCGACTTAAATACAACTATGATTTTGCTGACGATTATAGTGCAGAATTCTTCTTAGACATCTTTAACGTCTTAGATGATCAAGCAACTATTGAAGAAGAAGCATTTATAGCTGGTAGTGGTTCATTCGACTTTGGTCAATCCAAAGATTGGGTTGAACCTCGTCGCTTCTACTTAGGCGCTAAATTAATATTCTAAATTTAATTTAAAATATTGTTTGCATAAATAACCAGTAGTGAATAGCTACTGGTTATTTTTATTCATTAAAAACCAAATTTACTTAATTGTACTAAGATGTTGATTTTGCGACGTTGTTTATAGACTTTCTGATCACTACAAAATTTAGCTTTAACAAGTACTATTTACTCGACGCAACTATTTTAGATTGAAAATAGCTAAATCAACATTAGGTTGCAGTACAAAATTAGCCTCTCTCTTCTTATTAACTAGGTACAGCGGAGATTGAATCAATAATGATTCTACAATTAACAATTTACGAATAACGACTTACAACAAATAAAATCGCTCGTTTAATATTTCACCATTACAATAATCAAACATTATTACGGGATCCCATAAAATCTAAAATCAAATCCTTAAACCAAATATTCCTTCAATCTTTATAGGGACAGCGTTTGAGCGGGATTTGGGGTAAGAGATGCCTACACAACGCAATCCTCGACTTGAATAATTATTTGTGGTGTATAAGAAACCCGTTAGTCCTAACTCTGCTCTATTGGTTTATCAGCTGCGAATAACCTTCTAAATCTGTGAACGGGTGTTAACACGACTATATTGCCAGTTAAAACCAAAACAAAACCAATGACAGTGCTTGATTGCCAAACAAACCCCTCAAACATCATACTCAATGTCACAGCCACGACTGGAAACAATACCACTGAATAACTTGCCTTTTCAGGGCCTATATCTTTTAGCAATACAAAGTAACAAGCAAATGCGATGACGGTACCAAATATGCTTAGATACAGCAGTGATACAATATAAGGAAGCCGAGTATCGAAGCTAAACTCAGAACCGCTGATCAAGGTAAAGGTCAGAAGGAATAGACTGCCGTATAACATCCCCCATGCATTGCCCTGCATAATTCCAATATCGTTCTTGGAGTTGCGCACACTGGTCATATTCCCTAATGAGGCTACAAAAGTGCCAGCTAACGACAGTCCTAAACCGATGATCGCTTCACTGGCAAAATCTAGCGTTTTAACGTCTTGCCAAAACAACCCTATAATACCGGCGAGACCTAATGTTGCGCCTATAAAAATACGTGGTGCGATAGGTTTGCCAAAAAATATTCGGGTATTAATAATGTTCATTATTAATAATGTAGAGAACGCAATAGAGGTCATGGCTGAAGTTAAGTAGTCTTGAGCCCAATACAAAATCAGGTAATTAAATCCGAAGTTACAACAGGCTAAGGTCATAAAGAAAAGATGATTTTCAAGACTGAATTGCATTGGTAACTTTTTAATTAAGCAGTACACCCACATCAAAAGTGCAGCAATGGAGAAACGATAAACTAACGATACTTCAGGTGCTACAACACCTAACTGGTATTCGATGGCAAGCCATGTAGAGCCCCAAATCAGTACTGTTAGGACATATAAAACTGTGCTTCTCATTTTGATTGATTTTCCATTCTAAAAACTATACGGCTATTTAACCTGAACTCTGGATAAGACGTTCCGCGACCCTAAAAGTAATTATACCTAAAACAGTATGTCAGGTGGTTATAATTGATTTACTAGGCCAATAAATACATCCAGTGGAGCTATTATTGCGTTTATCGAGGCGAGCTTGTGAAGGAATAGCCAGCAATTGTGAGCAACTTCAATGAAGATAGGCGTAATAATAGCGGTACTGAACGGTAAGGTTTATCCAGAGCTCAGGTTATTTGTGTTATTCGTTGCCTCGGATACGATAACGTTTTATTCCAGTTGAAACTTGCATCACTTTTAAGTGAATGTTGTCTCAGCCAAGCAGGAAAGTCTGTTTGACGAACAACATCTATTTCTAATAGAATTAATATTTGACACATTTCAGTGTTTTAGAGTCCTCTCTATCCCCACGAACGGATATGAATTCTTATACAACCAACATTTCAGACTGATGAGATAAACGTTGTGAATTAAAAACCATTATTAAAATAAAATACACATTATTACCAATATCAATCTTTCATTGCAAAAATAGGAATTCAAATAATAACGGATTAAATGAATTTTAACTCACAAGTAGCTGAAAAAGGTTTGCAGTAGATAATAAATTGGCATTAATTGATACATTCTATACCTACACGACTGTTAATATAATGTTATGTAAAAGTAAAAAAGGCTTTTTAATGCAATTTGACTATATCATCATTGGTGCAGGTTCTGCAGGTTGTGTATTAGCTGCTCGCTTGTCAGAAAACCCAGATAATTCAGTGTGTTTGCTTGAAGCTGGCGGTCCTGATAGCAGTGTTTTAATTCATGCACCTATAGGTGTGGCAGCCATGATGCCCACTAAAATTAATAATTGGGCCTTTAAAACTATTCCTCAAAAAGGCTTAAATGGTCGGCAAGGTTATCAACCTAGAGGCAAAACTTTAGGGGGAAGCTCATCAACTAATGCCATGTTATACGTACGTGGAAATAAGTGGGATTATGATACTTGGGCCAGTTTAGGTAATGAAGGTTGGGCATATAAAGATGTACTACCTTATTTTAAAAAATCAGAAGGCAATGAAGTCTATTCTGACGAATTTCATAACAGCGAAGGTCCCCTAGGCGTATCAAACCCTACTGATGCTAGCAATCTTAATAATATGTTCTTTAGTGCATGCGAGGAACATGGCATCCCTTTTATAGACGACTTTAATGGTGCTAAGCAAGAAGGTGCATTTTTTTATCAAAGAACGGTTAAAAACGGTGAACGTTGCAGTGCGGCAAAAGCATTTTTAACTCCTAACTTATCTAGGCCTAACTTAACGGTTATCACGCACGCTGTGACAGAAAAGATCTTGTTCGCAGATAAAAAAGCCGTAGGAGTGCGTTATAAAAAAGCTAACCAGTCAGTGGAAATCAAATCCACTAAAGAGGTTATTCTCAGTGCGGGTGCGTTTGGTTCTCCACAAATATTGATGTTATCTGGAGTCGGAGCGACCCAGCATCTATCAGAAAAAGGCATAGCCAGTGTTCATGATTTAGCGGGCGTTGGGCAAAATCTACAAGACCATATAGATTATGTGCAAACTTACAAAGTATCCAGTAAGGCAGATACCTTCGGTATATCTCTAACTGGAGGATTTAGGATTATTAAATCCATGTTCCAATGGAAAAAAAGTAGGACTGGCAAAATCACCAGTACCTTGGCTGAATCAGGGGCTTTTTTCCATACTAAAGAGGGATTGAGTGCTCCAGACGCACAATTTGTTTTTGTTCCTGGGATTGTTGACGATCATGCGAGAAAAATAAACATGGGCCATGGCTATAGCTGTCATATTACGGTCTGTCGTCCTGAAAGTCGCGGCGAAGTGAAATTAAAGAGCACCGATCCAACAGACACGTTGTTGATCGATCCAAATTTCTTGGGTGACGAAAAAGATATGCAAACTATCATGGCTGGAGCGCAAAAAATGCAGACGATTTTAGAAGCTGATGCGTTCAGTGAGATAAGAAAAAATATGCTGTATTTAGTCGAAAAAAGTAATGAACAGCAATTAGAGCAAGACATACGTAACCGTGCAGACACCCAATACCATCCAGTAGGAACCTGTAAGATGGGACCTGCAACAGATATTTTGGCGGTGGTAGACTCTGAGTTGAGAGTTCATGGTTTACAAAGTTTAAGGGTAGTCGATGCCTCTATCATGCCTAATTTGGTAAGTGGCAATACCAATGCGCCCACCATCATGATTGCTGAAAAAGCTGCAGATATGATCTTAGCAGCTAATGCCTAGCCAACATATTTAAACTCCACCCCCATAAAAAAGCGAAGGTAAATAAAACCTTCGCCTTTAAATATCGGTGAAGTGTCATCCTAAATATTGTCTATTTGCGGAGTTCTCTGCGTAATAATTTACCTACAGATGACTTAGGCAGTTCTTGCATAAAAACGATTTTTTTCGGGACTTTGTAAGCAGTCAACATTACTTTGCAATGTTCTAATATGTCACTTTCTGACACCTCAGATTTAACAGTGATGTAAGCACAGACTTTTTCGCCAGTTTTTTCGTCTGGCTCGCCGATAACAGCAGCCTCTAATATTGCATCATGTTGAGACAGTACATCTTCAATCTCATTCGGATACACATTAAAACCAGAAACAATAATCATGTCTTTTAAACGGTCGACAATCTTAATCGTACCATCCTCTAAGCAAATACCCACATCCCCAGTTTTGAAAAAACCGTCTTGGGTTATAGCCTTCGCTGTTTCTTCAGGCATATTCCAATAACCCGCCATAACTTGTGGACCTTTAACCACAATTTGGCCTTCTTCAACAATCTGATCATTCTCATCCCAAAGTTGAATTTCAGTGCCCTCTACCGGCCTGCCTACAGTGCCAAGGCGCTCTTTACCTGGTCGGTTAAAACACACCACCGGTGACGTCTCAGATAATCCATAACCTTCTGAAATAGAACAGCCAGTAGTGGTTTTCCACATATCAACCGCGGTTGATGTCAGAGCTGTGCCACCTGATATGGTTATTTTTAAAGCAGAAAAATCTAAGACTTTAAATTCAGGATGCATACATAAACCTACAAACAAAGTGTTAATGCCCGCAAAACCAGTGAATTTAAAAGGTTTGATAGCCTGTATAAAAGCATCCATATCTCGTGGATTAGGGATTAATATATTCAGGTTACCGCTAGTAGTAAATACCAACATATTTACGCTGAATGCGTAGATATGGTAAAGCGGTAAAGGACAAACAAATATTTCTTCTCCTTCCGTGCAACCATCCTTCAACACTAATCGAGTCTGTTCTGCATTAGACATTATGTTGCTATGTGTTAAGCAGGCGCCTTTTGAAACACCAGTGGTGCCACCTGTATACTGCAGCACAGCATTGTCATTAATTGAGATAGCCGGTCTAGGGGCTAATACGGCATCTGCATACTCAGTTAATATTTGATTTAGACCAACACAACCAATAGGCGCTGTCATATCACCAGTTAATAAATCGGTAGCCGCAGTGGTAATAATCAACTGTATGTCAGTATGCTCTTTAACTTCATTGAATTTTGGCAATAAATCAGTCAATAAAATAATCGCTTTAGCACCAGAATCTTTAAATTGATGCTGCATTTCTCTGGGGGTATATAAAGGATTAGTGTTAACAATGATTAATCCTGCACGAAACGCGGCATAAGCGGCAATTGGATACTGATTCAAATTAGGTAGTTGGATCACTATTCTATCACCCGGCGACAAACTTTCTTGCTGCTGAAGCCAGCAAGCCAGAGCCTTAGATTGTGCGTCAATTTGGGCAAAGCTCAAGGTTTGGCCTAAACACGAAAACGCAGGCTTATCGGCATATTTCAATAAACAATGCTCAAGAAGGTCTGCAATATTATCGAACTCAAGATTGATAAGTGTCTGGGTCATAGTTATTCTTCTTAGTTGCTACTAGCGAATATAAAGCTTGTAAATAAGGTTATGCACGGCTGTGCCAAAAGGAGGAAATAAAAATTTTCCAAAGCTGACACGCCCGCGCGACAAAATGGATTTTGCATGAGAGAAGGTCTTAAAGCCTTCTGAACCATGATAACTTCCCATACCAGAAGAGCCTACCCCTCCAAACGGTAAGTCTTCAGCAGCCACATGAAAAGCCGCATCATTAATGCATACACCTCCTGAATGAGTACTTTTTAAAATTTGGTCCTGACAGGCTTTGTTAAAACTATATATATACAAAGCAAGAGGACGCTCGTCTGCGTTTATATAGTCAATCGCCTGCTGTAACGCGTCATATTCAACAATAGGCAACAGCGGGCCAAATATTTCTTGCTGCATGACCAGCATTTCTTTATTGACACCATGTATTAAAGTGAGCGGCATTTGTCTGGTTTTTGAACAACCAGGATCACTACCTAAAGGCGTAATAACCGCTCCTTTAGCTTGAGCATCGTCGATTAATAATTGTAAGCGAGCATGTTGAGCTGGATTGATCACACTGGTGTAATCTTTATTGTCCTTTACCGATGGGTACATACGCTCAAATGTTTTCTCGATCGCATCAATTAACTGCTGAGTTTTTCCTTTAGGACAAAAAATATAATCTGGTGCAACGCAGGTTTGACCGGCATTCAGAGTTTTACCCAAAATAAAACGTTCTACGGCAGTATTAATATCCATATCATCAGCAATAATAGCAGGTGATTTTCCACCTAACTCTAATGTGACAGGTACCAGGTGCTCGGCTGCAGCACGCATCACTAATTTCCCAACATTAGTTGAGCCCGTAAAAAACAAGTGGTCAAAAGGCAGAGAGGAAAATGCAGCAGCAACACTCGCATCGCCTTCAACAATGCTTATTTTATTAGGCTCAAAATATTTGTCTACTAATTGCTTAATGATACTTGCAGTATGAGGTGTGTATTCAGACATTTTTATCATGGCTTTATTGCCTGCGGCCAGCGCGGCAGTGAGTGGGCCTAAGCCTAAAAACACCGGATAGTTCCAAGGCACAATGATGCCTATCACACCCAATGGCTGATATTCCACTCTGGCAGATGCAGGCTGAAGTAACATACTTAGGTGTCGCTTACTGGGTTTCATCCATTTCTTTAGACGGTCAAGAGAGTAGTTGATCCCTTGCACTGTGGTGAGGATATCACCAATTTTTGAATCATCACTAGAGCGGCTTCCAAAATCCTGATCCATTGCCTTTATTAAAGCATCCTGATTTTCCAGCAATAACGCTTTTAATGCTTTTAAATCTTGTTGTCTTTGCTGAATTTCAGGAAAAGGCGTTTTCTTAAAGGAGTTTTTGAGTGTTGTTAGGATGTCAGTTAAATCGGTTTTTATAGCGTCTTCAATCATTATTTTGCCTTTTCCGAATAGGTTATATCAAGAGTAATTTATACTCGAAGATGATATAGATAGATAGATAGATAAATTCAGTATTTGTTAAAATATATACCAATATTGGAAAAACCAACTAGATAACCCACTTCACTTAATGATAGATGGCCTTGTGTAATGTATTCCAATGCGAGTTTCTTTCTTGTCTCTTCTAGTAAGTCTCGGTAACAGGCGTCTTGTTCGCTTAGTTTTCTTTGCAGATTTCGAAGACTCATGCCAATCTGCTTAGCAACATCAGTTTGAGTTGGCGTGCCTAACGGCAGCATGTCATGGATACTATTTCTAACTATTTGCACAACGTCATTCTTATCGAGCCTTGAAACAAATTCATTCAGCATCTTTTCGTGGGATTGAGTGATCAAAGGATTCCCCCCAAGTAGTGGCTCTTTTAAAATAGCGGTATCACAGCTAAATGAAATTTCATCTTGGTCGAAATTCACTGGACAATTAAAGAAATCACTCAGAAAATAAAACATATTCTCGGTATTCGACCAATTAAGATTAACTTCCTGGGGTCTAAAATTGTGGCTTGAGCATTCTCTGGCAAATTTAACCAAGGTCGCAATAAAAATGATAATAGAATTACGGGATAAAACGGGCCTATTAGTGGACTCATACAGAAATGGAGTGAGTACTAATTTATACACTCTAGGTCCTTCTTCTATTTTAATGGAACAGGTATTAGACACCACTTTTTTATAGCGCTCTACACGTTTGAACGCGTCGTATAGATTGTTAGACGCCATCATTGCATAACCTAGTATATGGAAAGTGCCCGGATGAAAATTTTCAGCTACAGTTATAGCAAAATCATGACGTTCTTTTAAATGATTACAATATTCAATTAACTGAGACACTCTTTCAGCAGAAATCCTAGATTCTGGGTCTTTAAAATCAGACGTTTTGATACCGCAATCAGCTAAGGTGCTATTAAAATCGATGTCCCATTCATCCATAGCTCGTTTTATGGGGATAAGCCAGCCACTGAGCACTGAAAAATAATCTGTCATACTAAAAAAATTGTCGCTTTAAATAAGTGAATAATCATCATATTGCATCATATGATAAGAGATTGGCATAGAGTTTAAGTTATTTTTATTTTTTTTATTTGTAGTATTAATGTAAGCATTTTGTTTAAATTCAATCTGGTCTGACCTATTTGGTTAACAATTAAACATGGGAACTATCATGTCTATTAGCAAACACACAAAAAAATTACTCGCTGCTGCAATAACAACAGCCTTATTTTCTTATTCTGCCACAGCTGCAGAATTTTATTTTGGTGAAGATGACGATATCAGTCTTCAAATCACCTCAAGACTTTCAATAGGGTCTAGCTGGCGGTTACAAGATGCTGATCCTTACTACATTGGCAAAACAAATGGCGGTACTGGCAACACATCCACCACAGACGATGGCAATCTTAACTTTGGTAAAAACGACGCGTTTTCTCAAATTATAAAAGGTTCTCATGATTTTAACCTAACCAAAGGAAACATTGGTGCATTTGTTCGGGTTAAATATTGGCATGACTTTGAATTATCTGATGGTGACAGACCCCATGGTAACTCCGGTAATGGTTATACCCCTGGTGAGCCATTAAGTGACGATGGCTTTACTCAGTTTGGCCAGTTTTCTGGTATTGAATTAATGGATGCCTATATTTTTGGTGCCTTTGACATAGGCGATGTTCCCTTAGATGTACGTTTAGGACGTCAAGTTGTCAGCTGGGGTGAAAGTACGTTTATCCAAGGTGGCCTCAATTCATCTAATCCATTTGATGTAAACGCATTACGTCGCCCGGGCGCTAGCCTAAAAGAAGGGCTGTTACCGGTCGGTATGTTCTTTGTCAATGCAGGTTTGACAGAAAATCTAAGTGTAGAAGCATTCTATCAATATGAATGGGAAAAAACCCAAATTGATGGGTGTGGTACGTATTTCTCTGGTGCGGATTTTGCAGCCGATGGTTGTAATTTTGTATCAGTAGGTCCACTTGGAGACCAATCCGGACTGGCAGCAGGTATTGCAGCAAAACGTGAAGCCGATATGGAGCCAGATGATGGTGGCCAGTATGGGTTAGCTCTCCGTTATTTTGCACAAGAGCTGAATGATACTGAATTTGGTTTTTACTACATGAACATTCACTCTCGAGTGCCGCTGATTAATTCTATTCGTGGTGCATTTCGCGGAATCAATCCAGCGTTACCGGTATTTTTACCTTGGGCAAATGCGGTTCAATTAGATGCTGCTTTCCCTACATTAGCTGCTGGTGCTGAAGCTGGTGTATTAACGCCTGAACAGCTAGGACAATTCGGTTTAGCCTCAGTATTACAAACCACAGGTGTAGACCGAGACACTATTGATGCCTTAAACCCTGGATATAATATTGAGTTTCCAGAAGATTTAAAATATTACGGCCTTAGCTTTGCAACCAATGTTGCAGGTTTTGCCTTGTCAGGTGAAGTTTCTTATAAACCTGACACGCCAATTCAGATAAGTGGCCCAGAAATTTTAAACGGGGTATTGTCTGAACAACCCTTCCTTAAATACTCTTCTCGTGTTTTAGGTGTCAACCCTGGTGAGCTTTCCAGAGGGTGGGATGAATTTGATGTCACTCAAGTTCAAGTTACTGCATTACAGTTTTTTGATCGGGTGTTAGGTGCTTCTCGCTTAACTGTTATCGCCGAAGCAGGTGTTATTTTAACCGATGATATTGAAGCATCTGATCAAAACTATGGTCGTAACTCAGTATTTGGGTTAGGAGATTTTGATGTAGGTGGTGGTATCAACTGTACAAACTTGGTTGCTGCAGGCGCACTTTCAGGTGATTGTATTGATGATGGTTACGTAACGGACACTGCTTGGGGTTATCGTATAAGAGCCGCACTAGATTATCCAAATGTATTTGCCGGTGTGTCTCTTTCACCCACAATCGATTGGCAGCATGATGTGTCTGGTTATTCTCCAGATCCAGGTCAACAGTTTAATGAAGGCGCTAAATCATTTGGTGTCTCACTCGAAGCCGTTTATCAACAAACTTATTCAGCCTCTTTAAGCTTTAGAAGCTTCAGTGGTGGCGATTATAATATTTTGTCGGATAAAGACTTTCTTGCCGTAAGTATTGGTATTACGTATTAATAGGATAAAAACAATGAAAAATTTAATCACTTCTGTAAGCGTATTGTGTTTGAGCTTAGCGGCGCACAATGCAATCGCTAAAGTATCACCAGAAGAAGCAGCAAAACTCGGCACTTCTTTAACCCCAATCGGTGCTGAAATGGCCGGTAACGCTGCGGGTACTATCCCAGCATGGACCGGAGGACTCAACAGTAAGAATTCTTCACCGAGCACGGATCCGGGTCGCCCATCTAACCCTTTTTCTTCAGATAAAATGTTATTTGAAATCACCAATGCGAACCTGTCTTCACACCAAGCTAATTTAAGCCCTGGTCAGATAGCTATGTTTGAAAAATATCCAGACTATAAAATGCCTGTTTATGAAACACGTCGCACCGCTGCTTACCCTGAAAACATCTATGATATAATTAAGAAAAATGCAGTTAATTCAGTATTAGTTCAAGGTGGTAATGGATTAAAATCTTTTGACACGGCCATTCCTTTCCCGATACCACAAGATGCTAACGAAGTGATTTGGAATCATATTACTCGTTTTCGTGGTGGTACTGCTAAACGCGAATTCACAACTATCCCTGTTCAAGCCGATGGCTCATTTGTTGAAGTAAAAATGAATGACCAATTGGTTTGGCCTGAATTTTTGGAAGGTGGCAGAGATGCTGAGAAAGATGCAAATATTCTTTTTTATTACCTACAAGTGATTACCGCTCCTGCACGTTTAACAGGTACTGCATTGTTAGTTCACGAAACCATTGACCAAGTAGAAGAAGCACGTAAAGCTTGGGTATACAATTCAGGGCAGCGACGAGTGCGCCGTGCTCCGAATGTATCCTATGATGGACCTGCTGCAGGAACTGATGGCTTAAGAACCACAGATAACTATGATATGTATAACGGTGCACCTGATAGGTACAACTGGAAATTAATCGGCAAAAAAGAAATGTATATCCCTTACAATTCTTACAAGTTGATGGATACCAGTATTAGCTATGAAAATGCAGTAAAAGCCGGGCATTTAAATACAGACAACTTACGTTATGAGTTACACCGTGTATGGGAAGTAGAAGCGACCCTAGCTGAAGGTGAACGTCATATTTATGCCAAGCGAACCTTCTTTATAGATGAAGATACTTGGGGGGCATCGGTTATTGATCATTATGATGGTCGTAACGAATTATGGCGTATGTCTGAAGGTCATAATGTGATGTTTTATGACGTGAATACACCTTGGATGGTAGCAGAAACCCTACATGACCTAAATTCTGGTCGGTATTTGGTCACAGGCTTAAGTAATGAAGAACCTAGATTCATGACTTGGGGAGGAGTCGAACAACGCACCGCGTTCTCTTCTTCAGCCCTACGACGCCTTAGTCGTTAAGCAATAAAATCAAAAAGGCTGAAATTTTCAGCCTTTTTTTATGTGTGAAATTTACTTGGGTATTACTTCAAAACTGTTTTTATAGACGATTAAAGAAAAAACTATGTTTATTATAAGCCACACTGCTTCACTCAACCTACTTATTCTGTTATCTGGATGTAAGAATACCAATGATACTAGTAATTATTCTACTACTGAAAAAGTGGCCACTAGTAAAATGCGAGAACACAAAAGTTGGTTAGACAGCGTTTGCCCTTTATTAATAATTTAGATTTTGAGCTAGCAGAAAAAGGCTTAATAAAACGTCCAGAACAATTAAAAATATTAGATGATAAATGTAGTGTGGGATTTGGGTAATTATGATTTTTTGACGAACCAAGACTACCACAGCACGATTAACCCAAGCTTATAACCTTAGGCTTGTCTTAACATGTCTTACGGCTTACATAAGGTTACAGAGCATATTTATAAGGTTCGTGGATATGACTTATCAATAATTCTTTCATCAAAAGTGATACAGGTTGGATAATGTTTGATCTTCTGCTGCCCCCTGCCACATCAGAAGCGGTATTTAACCCAAGAGCTTGGTGAGTTTCCGGTTAAGGCTGTTGTTTACAGCCATACCCATGCAGATCATTTTGGTGGTGTAAAAGGTGTGGTAAGCCAAGAGCAAGTGGATTCTGGCGTAGTACAAATTATCGCTCCTAAAGATTTTATGGAGCATGCCATTAAAGAAAATGATGGAAGACTTTACCTTCTGGTTTAATATCGCGACTCCCTAACACCCAAGGGCCCTAATAACTCACTCCCACAGGGATAAACATCCAGAGTCACATAAAAAAAGAGGACCCGTAGTTGCCTACCGGTCCTCTTTTTATTAGTTCTACTTCTGAGTCGTTATGTCGAATATGATTCAAAAACAACGCTTCGAAAGTATATTTATTACAAAGCATAAAATCCCCCTAAGGTAACCTTATGCTTAATTAATCACTTACTTAATTGAAGGTTTATTACCAATTCTTAATGCCCAAGCTAAAGCAGGTATCAACGTCAATGCACCCAACATGTTAAGTAAAAACATAAAGGTTAGTAATAAGCCCATGTCGGCTTGAAACTTAATCGGTGAGAACACCCAAGTTGCGACACTTATCGCTAAGGTGATACCGGTAAACGCAACAGCCTTGCCCGTTTGATTAAGTGCATACAAATAGGTGTCGTACAGGGACTTATTCATAGCTAAGGCTTCTTTGACCTTACTGAATATGTAAATACCGTAATCCACACCTATACCTACTCCCAAGGCAATAACAGGTAATGTTGCTACTTTTACTCCAATACCTAAGACCGCCATCAGTGCTTGGCTTAGGATTGAGGTTAATACTAATGGCACAACAATACTGATGACAGTGCGCACCGATCTGAAAGTAATCAAGCACAGGGCAATCACCACTGAATAAACCCATATCAACATTTCTGTTTGGGCATCTTCAATCACCATATTAGTAGCAGATTCAATACCAGCATTACCTGCGGCCATTAAGAATTCGATGCCTTGTGGTGGATTTTCTAGTATAAAGGTATCAACAGCATCAACTACATTTTGTAATGTATCGGCTTTATGATCATTCAGAAATATCAGTACCGGTGCCATACTACAGTCTTGATTAATTAACCCTGGTGGAACTTTGGCTAAAGATGCATTGGTAACGAATTGATTACGGTTCAGACCAAACCATTTTATAGAACCTTCATTCATGCCGAATATACCAAATTTTGATACATCAGCAATGGATTTAACGTCTTGTACACCAGGAGTATTTTTGATGCTCCATTGAAATTGGTCAATCCATACTAAATTATCATATTTGATGCATTGTTCTTGTGCCGTTTTAGCCATCACCACGAATACATCGGTACTGGTACTGTAGTTTGCAACTATGTAAGCATTGTCTAAGTTATAAACCGAGTCAGGTCGTAATTCAGGGGCACCAGCATCAAGATCACCAATTTTCATAAACTGAGAAAAATACAATCCAACTACAAACAATACTGCACCGACTGCCAATGCAATTTTTGCCATAAAGGGTTTAGCAAAGTTAGCAAAAAACTTTTCTACAATGGAAATATGCTCTAATGATCTTCGCGCATTATTGACCGCAGACTGAGTTACCCCAACATAACTCATGACAATTGGCAGAGCTATTAAGTTAGTTACAATGATCACCGCCACTCCAATACTGGCAGCTATTGCTAATTCCTGGATGACACCAATGTCGATTACCATCAAAGTAGTGAAACCTATAGCATCACTTACTAGGGCTGTCATACCAGCCACAACTAGTGAGCGAAACGCTAGTTTTGCAGCATCGGCCTTGTTATGGCCAGTCACCGAATGGTAAATAATCGAATTAATGATTTGAACTCCATGGCTGACACCAATCGCAAACACTAAAAAGGGCACCAACATAGAGTAAGGATTAATTCCATAGCCTAATAAGTTAAGAATACCTAACTGACAAATAACCGCAAAAATAGAAAAGAATAAAACAGCAAATGTGCTTTTTAAACATCTAGAGTACAAAAATAACAAAACAAAAGTGATGGCAACGGCTAACCCAAAAAAGATAACCACTTGTAAAGCGCCATCAATCAAATCGCCGACTACTTTTGCAAAACCCACAATTCTGATTTGCACAGTATCTGTTTGATATTTGTCTCTTATCTCTGATTCTAACTTACTGGATAAATCCCGATAATCTAAGGGCTGTCCAGTCTCTGGATTAATATCTTGAAGTGGGGCCAAAATCATTGCGGATTGAAAGTTATTACCCACTAATACGCCTACTTGGCCTGATTTTAGGGTATTGGTTTGAAGCTTTTTAAGAGATTCTACAGAACCGTCGTAACCATCAGGGATAACGGCTCCACCAACGAACCCTTCTTCTGTTACTTCTGCCCACCTAACATTAGGTGTCCATAATGATTTGAGTTCATTTCGATTAACCCCAGGAATAAAAAACACTTCGTCAGTAACTTGTTTCAATATTTCCTGGAATTTTGGTTCGAAAATGTCGCCTTCGGTGTTCTCAACCACAACACGCACCACATTGCCCAGTCCCGCTAGTTCTTTTCGGTAAGTAAGGAAATTATTGATGAACTCATGTTGACCAGGGATCATCTTAGTGAAGCTGGCTTCTGGCTTAACCTGCACCGCCTGAATAGATAATAGAACAAATAAAATGCTTATTATGCTCAGAATAGTTATACGTTTAGTGAATAATATATTTTCAATAGTTTCTGTAAATTTTGATGGTGACTTTTCCATAAATACCCTTATTTAACTAACCAAGTAGTCATGCCAAATTGGCCTGCTAACACTAAGCTATTATCACGGATAAGCACCGATGAAAAAACAGCACTCGACGGGTGTCGGTTTAGACTCATATTTGAAATGTCATTGACATTAAATCTAACAATGATACCTGCATGACCTACTAAGCTAACGGTCATATCATCAGCAATCACACCGCCTAATAAACTGGCACTGCTACCTATATTTGAGGCCTCCCATGATGCACCATTATCGTTTGACACCATAAAATTACCCTGTAGACCAAAAGCCACTAGAGAGTCTTTTTTACTAGCGATACCAAACAAACTGCCATCATATGGCATATCCATTGTTTGCCAAGTTCGACCGTTATTGTCTGACGAGAATCCAATTCCATTCTCACCTACAATATATACAGAGCCGTTATCAGCGGTAATAATTGAATTTAAGTGGTATTGATTGGGATTTTTAATTTGACCGTCGATCAACCGCCAACTGCTACCTAAATCGTCACTGGTAAGCATTGTGCCGTATGCACCTACTGCAAAAAGATGATTGTTGTCACTAGCTGTGATAGATAATAATGGTTTATTAGGCCCATCTTTTAGTTCAATCTGAGCATCCTCAAGATTAAATTCAAGATCTTCTATGTTAAATTCAAGTTCTGCAATTTCATCTTCATCGGTTAGCTCTTCAAGTCGCTGTTGAAAAGCAACAATTTTTTTACCGATGTAGATAATTTTTAACTTGGTTAATTCATTACCATCGAAAACTTTTGTCCAGCTATTACTTTGTGGAGCACTTTTCAAAATAATTGAGTCATGCCCAACCGCAAATCTAGTCCCATCTTTTAAAGTAGTGCTATCAGTCAAAGTCAAACTAACTGGCACGCTCTGCTGTTGCCAGTTATCCATATCTGACCACATTAAAATATGCCCCCGTTCACCCACAGCAAGAATTTTGTCTTGCTGCTTAGTGATATTGGTGATGATGCTTGTATTAGCGATACCACTTGTTCGTGCGGGAATTTGCAATAAATCAAATTGCCCTTGAGCAAACACTGTAGTACCGATACCCGAAAGCAAAATACCTAAAAGTATATTTAATTTTCTCATATTTTTGTTCTTGTCATGTTAATCACTTATTAATTATTGAATATTCCAATACAAACTAGTAGGAATCTTATGCCAAAACGTTATCTTTTCGATAATAGTTTATAACTTGGCGCATTCGGGTTTGAATAGTCAACTGATGATAGACATAGCAAAGTTTACTATTACGAAAACTTACCAAATTCAGCAAATCATCCAGACAGACAATCTTTCATACGGATGATGTTTTGAAGAATCATATAATACCAAAATAGTAGGAAATATTTTCATCATTCCTACTATTTTTGGTGTTTCATAATATGTTCAATAAAGATGCATAATTAATAAACAAAACACTGCATGCTCATGAAATAATTTGACAGGGGTTGAGAATGTTTGGGTACTAAACAACGTAACAACTAAAATATATTCTGCAAATTATCCAGAGCATCAAACGCCTTATAATGTATAAATTGATACAATAATGAAACGAAAATGCTTATCTAAATATATTCCACTGCAATTATCTCAAACTCAACCGTACCCTTAGGTGTTTGAATATTGACAATGTCGTCTAATGATTTACCAATCAAACCGCGAGCGATAGGAGAACCAACTGAAATCAAGTTATTCTTAATATCAGCTTCATCCTGCCCCACAATTTGGTAAGTGATTTCTTCATCAGTTTTCAAATTGATGATGGTGACTGTGGTACCAAATATAACCTTGCCATTATTAGTCATTTTAGTGACATCTATAATCTGTATATTAGACAACTTACCTTCAATATCTTGCAATCGTCCTTCACAAAAACTCTGCTGCTCACGGGCTGCGTGATATTCAGCATTTTCTTTTAAATCGCCATGCTCTCTTGCTTCAGCAATAGATTTAACAATTTGAGGTCTCTTTACTGATTTTAAATATTTCAACTCTTCACGGAGCAAGTCTGCTCCTTTCGCTGTCATTGGATATAGGGTCATATCAACAACTCTCTTATTTTTGTTATTTGACTAAAATTAATGGGTACTAAATTCAACTTTTCAACTAAGGGATAAATTACAATGCAATTTATCCCTTAGAGGTCGAGATTAGTAAATACGTGCGTGTAATTCTTGAACTGATGTTACTCGCGCTCTGTCGTCTGCTTTATTAGCATTAACGGTAGCAAACGCTGCGTTCATAGTAGTGGTGTAAGCCACTTTATTTAATAATGCTTCTTTGCGAATATACACAGAGTCATTAATCGCCTGACGTCCTTCAGTGGTATTCACAATGTAACAATATTCACCATTTTTAATGGCATCCACAATATTTGGACGTCCCTCGCTAAGTTTATTCACGATTGAACATTCAACACCAGCATTATTTAATACCGTTGCTGTACCTTTGGTCGCTTCTAAAGTAAAACCTTTAGACACCATAGCTTGACCAAGTTCGATTACCCGATTTTTATCGTTGAGACGAACAGATAACAACGCTTTACCACCAACAGGAATAGGCTGACTAGCGCCTAAATTAGCCTTAGCATACGCTTCTTCAAAACTTTCACCCACACCCATGACTTCACCAGTTGAACGCATTTCAGGGCCAAGTAATGGATCGACACCTTGGAACTTAGCAAAAGGCAGTACCACTTCTTTAACCGAATAAAACGGGGGAATAATTTCTTTAGTAATACCTTGTGACACTAGTGACTGGCCTACCATAGCTCTTGCACCAATTTTGGCTAGCGGCATACCGGTGGCTTTTGAGACAAAAGGTACCGTTCGCGCAGCACGAGGATTGACTTCAATCAAATACACTTGACCATCTTTCACAGCAAATTGCGTATTCATCAAACCTATAACACCCAACTCCAGTGCCATAGCTTTCACTTGCTGTCGCATTACATCTTGCACTTCAGGACTTAAAGAATAAGGAGGCAATGAACAAGCCGAATCACCAGAGTGAACGCCTGCCTGTTCGATATGCTCCATAATGCCACCGATAACTACATCGGTGCCATCACAAATAGCATCTACGTCCACTTCAATAGCATCGTCTAAAAAGCGGTCTAACAATACTGGAGAGTCATTAGATACTTTTACTGCATCGTTTAAGTAGCGTTTAAGGTCGTTAATGTCGTAAACAATTTCCATAGCGCGGCCACCTAAAACGTAGGAAGGACGAACCACTAATGGGAACCCAATTTTGTCTGCAGCGACTAAAGCTTGTTCCAAATTTCTAACCGTCGCATTAGCTGGCTGCTTAAGGTTAAGTTTATTCACCATTTTTTGAAAACGTTCACGGTCTTCTGCTTTATCAATTGCATCAGGTGAAGTACCAATGATAGGCACGCCAGCGGCTTCTAACTCACGGGCTAGCTTAAGAGGTGTTTGGCCACCGTATTGCACAATCACCCCTTTAGGTTTTTCGATACGCACTATCTCTAATACATCTTCTAAAGTGACTGATTCGAAATACAAACGGTCGGAAGTATCGTAATCGGTAGACACTGTTTCTGGGTTGCAATTGACCATAATGGTTTCATAACCATCTTCACGCAATGCCAGTGCCGCATGAACACAGCAATAATCAAACTCAATGCCCTGCCCTATGCGGTTTGGACCACCACCTAACACCATAATTTTATCATTGTCAGTTGGGTTAGCTTCACACTCTTCATCGTATGTAGAATACATATAAGCGGTGTCGGAGGAAAATTCAGCCGCACAAGTATCTACGCGTTTGTACACAGGATGAATATCAAAACCGCGACGCATTTCACGCACGTCCGTTTCATCTACACCGGTTAAGTCAGCAATTCTAGAATCGGCAAACCCCTTGCGTTTGAGTATTTTCATCAAATCTTCATCTATCGAAGACAATCCAGACGCCTGGACCTGTTGCTCAAGGATGATCAATTCTTCAATCTGCACCAAGTACCATCTATCGATATTAGTTAACTCGAATATTTCATCGACTGACATTCCCATGCGCATTGCATCGGCAATATACCAAATACGTTCAGCACCTGGCTCGCGTAATTCACGAACAATGGTGGTTTTTGCCTCTGGCGTAGTAATATCAATAATAGAGTCCAGACCATTCACACCTACCTCTAATCCCCGTAACGCTTTTTGTAACGACTCTTGTAAGTTACGACCGATGGCCATTACTTCACCTACAGATTTCATTTGTGTGGTTAAACGGTCATTAGCACCAGCAAATTTTTCAAAATTAAATCGTGGTATTTTTGTCACTACGTAATCGATAGTAGGTTCGAACGAAGCTGGAGTTAGTCCGCCAGTAATATCATTCGCCAATTCATCGAGTGTATAACCTATGGCTAATTTAGCAGCGACTTTCGCAATAGGGAAACCCGTTGCTTTTGATGCCAACGCAGAAGAACGAGATACTCGAGGGTTCATCTCAATAACCACTAAACGACCTGTTTTTGGATCCACCCCGAACTGAACATTTGAACCGCCCGTTTCCACGCCGATTTCCCGTAAAACTGCAATGGCAGCGTTACGCATGATTTGAAACTCTTTGTCGGTTAAGGTTTGTGCTGGGGCAACAGTGATGGAATCACCTGTATGCACACCCATTGGATCAATATTTTCTATGGTACAAACAATAATGACGTTGTCAGCGCTGTCTCTGACCACTTCCATTTCATATTCTTTCCAGCCAATCAATGATTCATCAATTAGCAACTCGCTAGTAGGTGATAAGTCTAATCCGCGACGACATATTTCTTCAAACTCTTGTTTATTGTACGCAATACCGCCACCTGAACCGCCCATCGTGAAGGATGGGCGAATAATACAAGGAAAACCTATACGTGTACTGACATCAAAAGCTTCTTCTAAGGTATGCGCAATTTCAGCGTATGGGCATTCTAAGCCAATAGACTTCATAGCTTTATCAAATCGCTCTCGGTCTTCTGCTTTATCAATTGCATCTGCCGTGGCACCGATCATTTCAACACCAAACTCTGCCAGTACACCGTGTTTATTCAAATCAAGGGCGCAGTTTAAGGCAGTTTGTCCACCCATAGTGGGCAAAATGGCATCAGGACGTTCTTTCTCGATGATCTTTTTCACCACTTCCCAGTGAATTGGCTCAATGTAGGTAGCATCAGCCATTTCCGGATCGGTCATGATAGTGGCTGGGTTTGAATTAACCAAGATCACACGAAAACCTTCTTCGCGCAGTGCTTTACAAGCTTGTGCACCTGAATAGTCAAATTCACAAGCTTGCCCTATTACGATAGGGCCAGCGCCTAAAATCAAGATGCTTTTTATGTCGGTACGTTTTGGCATGTCACTAATTACTCTACTAATTCTTGTACTTTAAAAGGTGCGTACTTAAATGGTACGTGCTTTATTGGTTCTGCTGCATCAACGCTATGAAATGATCGAATAATGGCGCTGCATCATGTGGCCCTGGACTAGCTTCTGGATGACCTTGAAAACTAAAAGCTGGCTTGTCTGTGCGATGAATACCTTGTAAAGATTTATCGAATAACGACACATGAGTCACCTCTAAGGTATCCGGTAAATTACTTTCATCTACCGCAAAACCATGGTTTTGGCTGGTAATCATCACCCGTTCACCTTTAATATCCTTAACAGGATGGTTAGCACCATGATGACCAAATTTCATTTTGACTGTTTTAGCACCACTAGCTAAGGCTAATAACTGATGACCTAAACAAATACCAAAAATCGGAATATTAGTTTCTAACAATTGTTTAATTGCGGAAACAGCGTAATCACAAGGCTCAGGATCTCCCGGGCCATTTGACAAAAACACCCCATCTGGTTTTAACGCGAGTACTGCTTCTGCAGTTGTTTTGGCCGGCACCACTGTGAGCTTACAGCCACGGTCCGCTAACATACGTAAAATATTACGTTTCACACCAAAATCGTAGGCAACCACATGAAATGCGGGGTTATCTAAAGCGGCTTGGTAACCTTCACCTAACACCCAACTTCCATCTGTCCATTGGTAAGGTTCAGTACAAGTCACTTCTTTGGCTAAATCCATACCTTTGAGACCACCAAAAGCCTTTGCTTTAGCTAAGGCTAATGATTCATCCAATGGAATGTCATCAAGGGTATTACTGGCAATAATACAGCCACTTTGTGCACCTTTGTCGCGCAAAATTCGTGTCAATCTACGGGTATCAATGTCTGCAATACCAAGAATGTTATTTTCTTCAAGATATTCAGATAAGCTCATTTCACTACGAAAATTACTAACAAGAAGTGGTAAGTCGCGAATAATTAGGCCTTTTGCCCAAACTTTATGTGATTCACAATCTTCGGAGTTTATACCCGTGTTACCGATATGTGGGTAAGTGAGGGTGACAATTTGTTCTGCGTAAGACGGATCTGTTAGAATTTCCTGATAACCTGTCATAGAGGTATTAAACACTACCTCACCCACTGACACACCAGAAGCTCCAATAGCAGTACCTTTAAAGACAGAACCATCTTCAAGTACTAAAAGGGCAGAATTAGCCAAATCAACCTCCAGGTTAGATATTAAACGGTTTTAACCTTGAGCTCTTACTTTCCAAACAATTAAAAGAGCCCATGAATACCTATATAAACATTTGATTTACATAGGTATTTAGTCAACTTGCAAATCATGAAATGATGAACTACGAACAACATCACTAAATTTTGGCAAATCCGGAATATTATACATACAAGGGTGTTTCAGGTCTATTCACAATTAATAAAATGCATAAATAACCGTTTAACCATACTTTTTATACATAAGGGTTAAAAGTAGCTATTCACAAGTTATTGAATAGCATCATTTAAAACCCAACACATCTTCCATATCGTATAATCCTGCTGGTTTGTCGATAATCCAACTTGCCGCTTTTACGGCTCCTTTTGCAAATGTTAAACGACTTGAAGCTTTATGAGTAATCTCTAACCTTTCACCGATATCAGCAAACAATGCTGTGTGCTCACCCACTACATCACCAGCCCTAACAGTAGCAAAACCAATCGTTTTATGATCTCGCTCACCGGTGTCACCTTCTCGACCGTACACTGCACATTCAGACAAATCCCGTCCAATTTCATCGGCTATTGCCTGCCCAATTGCCATCGCGGTACCCGAAGGTGCATCTTTCTTAAATCGGTGATGAGCTTCTAAAATTTCAATATCAGCGGTACCCGCCATAACAGCTGCCGCTTGTCTGACTAAATTAAGCATCAAATTAACACCCACACTATAGTTAGCCGCAAAAACAATAGGAATATGTTTAGCCGCAGAATCTAACGCCAATTTTTGTTTAGCATTTAATCCTGTCGTACCAATTATTACCGGTTTATTGTGAGCAACACAAAAAGCCAAATTTTCAGTGAGTGCATCCGGTAAGGTGAAATCAATCAGCACCTCTATTTGTTCAATATGTAAATATAAATCATCGCAAATCAACAAGTCTTTCTTGCCTATTCCAGCGAGCTCTCCCACATCAAATCCCACGAAGTTAGAGCTGGCTCTTACAGCAGCGGCGGTCAATTTGTCACCCGCACTTTGCTCGATTGCTTCGATCAAGACTCGGCCCATACGGCCATTGGCGCCGAAAATAGCGATATTACTCATAGTGATTTAATCATTTTTAATTAGAGGTTTATATACAGATTGTGCCTGAATTATGCGTTTGATGCAGTAAAGGCGCAGTGATCTTTTTTATATATCTAACCTCAGCTTCGCATAAGGAGGCCAGCACTTATCTGAAAACTCAGATAGTATGGCTGTATACAACGACCAACATCCCCATTGTTCTCACTCTTTATGGAATGCCATGTTAGAAAATAGTTTCACCAATCCAAGCATCACTATTGCTCACTTACCAGCAATAGTGAGCCTAGAAAAACAATCTTTATCTGAGCAATATGCACCGTTAAACCGTTTAATCAACTTAGGCTGTACCTTAATTATCTGTGTGTTGGGTTTGGCTTTTTATTTCCAGCCTTTTATAAACTTACCAAGTGAATTACTTAACTCCCTGCCCTTCGTTATTTGGGCTTCTGCTGTGCTGGGCTTTTTGTTCACATGGTTAAGTCATGCTCAAGATCAACTAAAATCCTATGCTCTTAGAGAATCAGATTTACATTATTCAAGCGGCCTTTTTTTTAGAAGCGTAGTGAGTCAACCCATTACTCGTATTCAGCATATCGAGCTAAAACGTGGCCCTATCGAACGAAAAGCCGGTTTAGCAACATTGCAAGTATTCAGTGCAGGAGGTGAAATGCATACCTTTCAAATACCTGGTTTACCGCTAGAGACCGCTCAGCAACTACGCCAATTTATATTGCAGCATAAAGATGTCGTCAAACATGGATAAACAACCTAATTCAGCGGCTATCGGTAGCACAAGTCTAACTGATAAATTACCAACCCAAGACGATTGGCAAGTTTTATCGCCTGTGGCTATTTTGTATTTCGCTGTTGGTGTATTCAAACATTTGTTCGGTAATATTATCTATCTGATACCCGCATTAGCGGTAAGCTATAAAAGTATGCTCGAACATCCTTATATCTGGTTTCCCAGTATTTTAACGGCATTTGCACTATTACTACTTTTCGCATTTGTCAGCTTTAAATTATATCGCTACCGATTAACAGATAACAATATTGAGATACGGTCGGGGATATTCAGTAAGAAACATTTAAACTTACCGTTTTCCAGAGTACAAAATGTCAAAATAGAACAACCCATTTACTATCGATTTAGCGGCCATGCCTGTTTGCAATTAGATACAGCTGGTGCAGCTAAAAACGAAGCAAAATTGGTGGCGATAAAATTACATTTTGCTGAACAGCTGAAAACCCGTATTCAGGGCCAAGCCCAAACCGATGCAACAGATGTCAATCAGGATAATTTAACAGCCAATACTACGGATAGGTTAAATACCACAGTAACTAATCAAGGAAAGCAAGAAAAAGTACTTAACCAACGTCAGTTATCTGATTTAATCATTCATGGTATTACTAGCAATAGAATTTGGATTTTTTTGGGCGGGATGGCACCTTTTTACGATAATATATTTGAGTCGATTAGCGAATGGTTAACCACCTTAGGAATTGATTTTACCGGATTATTTAGCTTACAAACTCATTCGCTACTTGAGGTAGGTTTGTATGCATTGTCACTTACAATGCTCGTCATGTTGGTGTTGGTAAGCTTTTCAGTCATCGGGGCGATTGTAAGCTTCTACGGTTACACCCTGAGTAAACTAGATGATAAATACATCAGGCGCAGTGGGTTATTCACTAAACACGAAGTCAGTATGAGTTTAAGTCGTTTGCAAATGATAGTGCAAAAACAGGACTGGTTAGACGTGATACTTAAACGTATTAACCTCAATTTTGAACAAAGTAATTCCTTTGGTAAAAATCAAAGCTCATCCGCCACCAGCAATAAAATTATTGTGCCATCGATTAAACCCGATGAATGCCAAGCGCTAATCGATGATGCCTATCCTAACAATTCCCTGCATACTTTAATCTTCAATGATGGGTTTGAACCCATTAGTAAGCGTTTTATTTTTCGTAATATCGTTTATTTATTAACGCCCATTTGGTTGCTCGCAACATACAACACACTGATAGATGACAAATTGATGATTTCAGCACTGGTAAGCGCATTGTTTATTGCTTTATGTGCTTTAGTGTTTTTACGTTGGAAACGCTGGGGCGTCGCCAGAGATGAACAATTTGTGTACATAAGAAAAGGGTTAATCGGCATCGATTATTATTGTTTCCCTACCTACAAACTTCAACAGACCCAATTTAAGCAAAATTTATTGATGAAAAAACGTCAATTAGCTTCAGTAAAATTTGTACTCGCATCCGGCTCATTTAAGGTGCCGCTGATCAGTCAAACGTTAGCCTATGAAATGATTGACGTAGGCCTTTATCAGGTCGAATCAAGTCAAAAATCTTGGATGTGATAACAAAAAGCCGCTAAATTTAGCGGCTTTTTTAATATAGCTTGAATGACTTTGTTAATTAGTTAAATCATCAAAGAACTTTTTAACACCATCAAAGAAACCACTTTCTTTTGGGCGGTTTTTAGCAGTATCTTTGCCCGTACCCATAGAATTTTCCAGTTGATCTAACAGTTCTTTTTGACTGGCACTTAAGTTAACCGGTGTTTCGATGACCACTTTACAAATTAGATCACCTACACTGCCACTGCGAACCGACTTAACACCTTTGTTACGTAACCGGAACATTTTTCCTGTTTGTGTTTCTGGAGTGACTTTTAATTTCACTTTGCCTTCTAGTGTAGGTACTTCAATCTCACCACCTAGGGCCGCTCGAGTGAAGCTTAAAGGTACCTCGCAATATAAATTATTGCCTTCGCGGGTAAATATTTTGTGGTCACGAACATGCACTTGAACGTACAAGTCACCTGATGGAGCACCCATTTCACCCGCTTCACCTTCACCTGACAAACGAATTCTATCGCCTGTATCAACTCCGGCTGGTACTTTGACTGATAACGTTTTAGTTTTTTCTACGCGACCTTGTCCATGACAAGGTTTACAAGGGTCAGATATTATTTTGCCTCTACCAGAGCATGTCGGACAGGTTTGCTGAACAGCAAAAAAACCTTGACGCATTTGCACTTGGCCTTGTCCATGACAAGTAGGACAAGTCGTTGGACTTGAGCCTTTTTTCGCACCAGATCCGTCACAAACTTCACAACCAGCAAGTGTTGGTACACGAATCTCGACGCTTTTGCCTTTCACCGCTTCTTCAAGAGATAATTCTAAGTTATAGCGCAGATCGGAGCCTTGACGAGCACGAGATTGACGACCACCGCCCCCACGTCCACCACCAAATATATCACCGAATACGTCACCAAAAATATCACCAAAGTCTCCACCTTGACCGCCACCACCGCCGCCGCGATTAGGATCGAGGCCAGCATGACCATATTGATCATAGGCCGCTCGTTTTTGTGAGTCAGTCAACATTTCGTGCGCTTCTTGCACTTCTTTAAATTTTTCTTCCATAGCTTTATCTCCCTGAGTTCTATCTGGGTGATATTTCATCGCTAGGCGCTTGTAAGCCTTTTTTATCTCGCGTTCGGCGGCACTTTTGTCCACACCCAACACTTCATAATAATCTCGCTTCGACATCTCGATTCGTTACCCTGGGGTCTATGGTTACTTATTTTAAATAACAAACATCGTTATTTTTTATAAATTCTTAAAACAAACAAGGCGCAGTCAGTGTGAGCTGCTGCGCCGAGTTACACTATTGAGTCGCCTCAACAGTCAAGTTATCTAAAAATTTACTTTTTTCGTTCTTCTTTCTACTTCTTCAAACTACAGCGTCAACCACATCATCATCTTGTGATTTTGTCGCCTGCATTAGTTTGGATCAGCGCCACCTTGAGCTGCGCCATCAGCAGCAGCTTTAGCTTGAGCTACTTCCATTAACTTGGCAGAAGCTTGAATAAGTTCTTGAGTTTTAGTTTCAATTCCTTCTTTGTCACCTTCTTTAACTGCTCCTTCAAGAGCAACTACAGCGGTTTCAATTTCAGTTTTATCTTCTTCACTCAATGCATCGCCAGCTTCTTCAACTTGTTTACGAGTACTATGTATCATGCCGTCAGCTTGGTTACGCGCTTGTACAAGCTCTTCAAATTTAGCATCAGCTTCTTTGTTTGCTTCAGCATCTTGAACCATTTTTTCAACTTCTTCTTCACTTAAACCAGAAGATGCTTTAATGGTGATTTTTTGCTCTTTACCTGTGTCTTTGTCTTTCGCAGAAACATGTAAAATACCATCAGCATCGATATCAAAAGTCACTTCAATTTGAGGAGCTCCACGTTGAGCAGCTCGAATACCTTCTAGATTAAATTGACCCAGAGATTTGTTGCCTGAGGCTTGCTTACGCTCACCTTGCAGACAATGAATCGTTACTGCAGCTTGGTTATCTTCAGCTGTTGAGAAAGTCTGAGATTTCTTAGTAGGTACGGTGGTGTTTTTCTCGATTAGAGCAGTCATCACACCACCCATTGTTTCGATTCCTAAAGAAAGAGGGGTTACGTCAAGTAACAATACGTCTTTCACATCACCAGATAATACGCCACCTTGAATTGCGGCGCCCACTGCAACGGCTTCATCTGCGTTCACATCTTTACGTGGCTCTTTACCAAAGAATTCAGTTACATACTTCTGAACCATAGGCATACGTGTTTGACCACCTACCAAGATAATATCGTTGATATCACCTACAGATAAATCGGCATCAGATAACGCTTGTTTGAGTGGCTCAAGTGTTGCTTTAACCATTGATTCAACCAAAGACTCAAGTTTTGCACGAGTAAGCTTAATAGTCAGGTGTTTAGGGCCCGACGCATCAGCTGTGATATAAGGCAAATTCACTTCAGTTTGTTGAGCAGAAGAAAGTTCAATCTTAGCTTTCTCGCCAGCTTCTTTTAAGCGTTGCATGGCCAATGGGTCTTTGCGCAAGTCCATGCCCGAGTCTTTCTTGAATTCTTCAACTAGATAGTTAATAACTTTGTTATCAAAATCTTCACCACCTAAATGGGTGTCACCGTTAGTCGCTAATACTTCAAACGTATGCTCACCATCGGCTTCGTCGATTTCGATAATAGAGATATCGAATGTACCACCACCTAAGTCATAAACAGCTACAACGCTATCGCCTTTTTTCTTATCCATGCCGTAGGCAAGAGCAGCAGCAGTTGGCTCGTTGATGATACGTTTTACTTCAAGACCCGCTATACGGCCTGCATCTTTCGTTGCTTGACGCTGAGAATCATTAAAATAAGCAGGAACCGTAATAACCGCGGCTGTTACTTCTTCACCTAGATAATCTTCAGCCGTCTTTTTCATTTTCTTCAAGACTTCAGCAGATATCTGTGGTGGTGCCATTTTTTCGCCTTTCGCTTCAACCCAAGCATCACCGTTGTCAGCTTTGACAATTTTGAAAGGCATGATGTCGATATCACGTTGTATTTCTTTATCTTCCCAGCGACGGCCGATTAAACGCTTTATGGCGAATAATGTGTTTTGTGGGTTAGTTACAGCTTGACGTTTAGCAGGCTGGCCAACCAATATTTCACCATCTTGTGTATAAGCGATGATGGAAGGAGTTGTACGATCCCCTTCTGCGTTCTCTAATACTTTGGCTACGCCACCATCTAGTACTGCCACACATGAGTTAGTAGTACCTAAATCTATTCCAATGATTCTACCCATTAGTTTTTCTCCAAAAGAATGTTCTTAAAAGCTTGTACACTTTGTGGGGTTATTAATAAATTTTTCAACATATTGATTAAAAAAACCTTCACAAAACTGTAATTATTTTTGCCAATTGATTACTTCAATTATGAAGTGTAATTAGGCTTGAGTATCCACTGTGCTCTCTGGTGCTCGAGTAACCAGCACCATGGCAGGGCGTAATAAACGGCCATTTATCTCATAGCCTTTTTGCATCACTGCTAACACTGTATTAGGTGGCAGCTCTGCGTTTTCTTGCATCGACATAGCTTGATGCTTTTCTGGGTTGAAAGGTTGACCTTGCGGATCAATCACTGACATACCAAATTTTTCAATAGTGCTAATAAAAGACTTAAGCGTCATTTCAACACCATCAACAATAGACCTAATGGCTTCGTCTTCTGGATTAGCCACTTGTAATGCACGTTCTAAATTGTCAGCCACTGGCAACAACTCAGCGGCAAATTTTTCTAAAGCAAATTTGCGGGCTTTGTCGATCTCACCCTGAGCTCGTTTACGAGCGTTATCAGCATCAGCTATAGCGCGCATCACTGAATCTTTTTGTTCAACCATCTTAGTTTCTGCGGCAATGACGGCAGCTTCTAATTCAACAATACGTTGTTGGTCTTCAGTCAACTCAAGAATCGTTTGATCCGCGTCATGTTGTTCTGTATCTGCATTGGTATCTAATTCTTCACCTTGCTGAGGTGTTTGTTCATTTGACATGCTTAACTCCGAATACTCTTTACGCAAATTTTAACTGCCACTATTAATGGGGTTATATTTATAAGCTTCAAGGGCTGATAATTGATGTTTTTTGATTTACCTGTAAACACTAATCACCAATCAGCTATCTTTCATATTTGACTCGCTAAAGGTAAAGTACTGGACGTTCAATTTTTTAAACAATCACATGATCAATGTTTGGACAGTTTCAGCACTAGTACTTTGCTACTTGCTTGTTCTTTTTGCTTTAGCGTTTTGGGCCGACAAACGTTATAAAGGCCAACAACAGCATCCATTTATATACAGTCTAGCGCTTGGTGTGCACTGCACTTCTTGGGCTTTTTTTGGAACCACCACGCAAGCCACTCAATATGGTTGGGCGTTTGTCCCTACTTACCTGGGAGTGATACTGGTTTTTCTTTTTGCGCATCCGGTTTTACGCAAAATTAGTCTGTTATGCCATCAGCACCAAGTGAGTTCCCTAGCCGACTTTATTAGTTTACGTTTCGAAAAATCTTATCTTCTTGCAGCATTAGTCACTTTATTGTGTTTAATCGGTGTCATCCCCTATATTGCATTACAACTCGATTCGGTCAGCCAAAGTGTGGCCATATTAGTCGGTATAGACGTAAGTTGGAGTGAGAATGTTGGTGCTTATGTCGCTATTTTAATGGCACTTTTTGCGATTTTATTTGGCACTCAGTCTTTAAGCGCCAGCGACAAACACCCTGGTTTAATGTTGACTATCGCTTTTGCATCTCTGGTTAAGCTAGTGGCTTTACTGATTGTGGGTGTGTATGTGTGTTATGTAATGTTTGACGGTGTATTAGACCTATTTGGCCAGGCGCAATTGCATCCTAAAAGTCTACAAATAATTCAGTCTGACTCAGCTATATGGGTATACCTAAGCCATATGTTGTTAGGCGTATGTTCGATGTTTTGTTTACCTAGGCAGTTTCATATAAATTTTGTCGAAAATAATGGTAGTGAAGAACTCAGAACAGCTCGCTGGATGTTCCCATTATACTTGTGCCTGATGACGGTGTTTATCTTGCCCATAGGCATTGCTGGCCACATAATTTTTGACGAAACAATGCAAGTCAGCACGGATACCTACGCCTTAGCATTACCGATACAAGGCGGTAACACGGGTGTAGCTCTTATCTCTTTTATTGGCGGATTATCTGCGGCAACCAGTATGGTGGTGGTTGCAACGTTAGCAATGGGGATCATGATATCTAATAACCTAGTCACGCCACTGCGTCTTAAAATCCAATTACAACGCTTACAACAACATAACTTGACGCCTAAAGCCGTATTATTTACCCGCCGAGCCACTGTTGTAATAGTCATGGGCATCGCCTTTTTATATCACTTGGATATAAGCAAGACTGCTCCCCTTGTCAAAAGTGGTATTATTGCTATCGCTCTTTTATCCCAAACGTTACCGATTATTATTGGTGGTTTATATTGGCAAAAACGCAATAAAACAGCGGCTATGATAGCGTTATTAGCAGGTGCTTTATGTTGGGTTTACTGGTTACTTTGGCCAAGCATTATCGCTAGTTATTATTTCGCTCTCCCCCCCGATGATTTACAACTTGCATCAGGGTTTGTTCTAAGTCTTTTGGTCAATCTGTTTTGTTTTGTATTGTTTAGTTTAATTTTACCTGCAAGCAAAGAGCAGCAGATAGGCAACCAAAAGGAACATGCATTTTCAACTCTCAATCAAGCTACCAAAATATCTAAGTTACTCGCCGTCACGGAAAAAGTACTCGATAAAGACCGTCATCAGTTTTTGCTTAACAACCTGCCAGTCGATCAACATTCGGCTTATGCCAGCCCGAAGCTGCTCGCCAACATAGAAAATGAAATAGCCAATCAAGTCGGAAATGTGAGTGCCAGAATTTTACTCTCTGCTATTGCCGAGAAAAAAGATATTGCCCTTGCAGAGCTTGTCGAATTGGTTGAGGAAGCGAGCCAAACCTTTCACTTTAATCATGAAGTATTGCAATCCTCTGTGGAACATATTCAACAAGGAATATGTGTAGTAGATGTGAATTTGGCGCTTTTGGCTTGGAACCAACGCTACATTCAGTTATTCGACTATCCAAAAAGTTTAATCAAGGTCGGCATTCCGATTAAAGAGTTACTTTTATTTAACGCCCAAAGAGGATTATTTGGTAAAAAAGAACAACTTGAGGAAGAAATAGAAAAACGTATTCAATACATGCGTGTCGGAAGCCATTACAAATATGTGCGCGAACAAAAAAACGGACAGACTATAGAAGTTAACGGTAGTCCCCTGCCCGGTGGCGGATTTGTTACCACCTATAGCGATATCACCGACTACATCAATATTCAACAGCAATTACAGCAATCGAAACAACATTTAGAAAGCCGAGTCATTGAGCGCACAGAACAATTACAAACCGCTAACCTTGCTCTTGATGAAGCACGCCAAGAAGCTGAAAAAGCCTACGACAGTAAAAGTAAATTTCTTGCTGCCGCTGGTCACGATTTAATGCAGCCTTTTAATGCCGCGAGTTTGTTCGCATCACTTATAAAAGAAAAAGCGCCTAATCAAGAGTTGGCTGAAATGAGCCAAAATCTCATTCAATCACTTGCTAACGCAGAGGAGCTATTATCCACTTTACTGGATATGACTCGACTCGATTCAGGCATACTCAATACTAATATTCAACACTTTAGGCTAAGTGATTTACTTACACCTTTAGTCAATGAATTTACCATTTTAGCAAAGCGCAAAGACTTGGGGCTTAAATATGTTGCGAACACATGTTTTATTCAATCTGACAAAAAGCTACTAAGACGAATTCTTCAAAACTTGATCTCCAATGCAGTACGTTACACCGAGTCAGGTAAAATATTAGTAGTAGCAAAAAGGCACAACCAGCAACTTAAGATCAGGGTCTATGATACAGGTCAAGGCATCGCAGCGGATCAACAGAAAGCCATATTTGAGGAATTCAATCAGCTTGATCAACAAAATAACAACCAAGGTTTAGGTCTAGGGCTGACTATAGTAGAACGTTTTAGTGCTCTACTAAGCCATGCTGTTGAAGTGAAATCTGCCGTTAATCATGGAAGCTGTTTTGAAATAACGGTGCCTAGAGGATTGGCAGTGTCTAATACCGATTCAACGCAAAGCTATTTGATTGCTGACTCTGCTGTTTTGCTAAAGGATAAAGTAGTCGTGATCATTGAAAACGACGAAGATACAATAGAAGCAGTGAGCCACTTATTACGCAGTTGGGGAGCAACAGTTTATGCGTTTAATAAAATATCAGATGCTTTAACACACTGCCCAATATGCCCAAACTTGTTGTTTTTAGACTACCACTTAGATAATGGTGCAACCGGTGCTGAAGCAGCGGCAGCGCTGCGCAATCAATGGCAAGTAAGCATACCGGCGGTATTAAGCAGCGCAGATAGAACTGAAGAAGTACGAAGACAAGCAATTGATGCCCATTTACATTATTTGCCTAAGCCAATTAAGCCTGCTGCATTAAAACGATTTATAAAACAGGTCATCCATTGATCATCAATAGATCTGAACTTGAATACTTAAAACACCGTAAATAATATATTGGTTGTTATTTACATATGAACAGGAACAAAACAATGAGTAAAATCACATTACTTGATGGAGGCATGGGGCAAGAATTATTGCGAAGAAGCTCACGTGCAATTACGCCTATGTGGTCTGCTGATATCATGTTGAACGAGCCAATGCTGGTCAGAGATTTGCATCGTGAGTTTATTGATAGTGGTGCTCGCGTCATCACTCTCAATACTTATACTGCAACACCGCAACGATTAAAACGAGAAAACCAATTCAGTCAATTAAAAAACCTTCATCAGCGCGCCATGAATGCAGCTAAAGAAGCAATAGAATTGGCCCAGTGCAATACTGTAGCCATAGCGGGCTGCCTGCCACCCTTGGTTGCTAGTTATCGTCCTGACGTATCCCTATCCTTCGAAGACTCGCTTGCTACTTACCGTCAACTTGTTGAACTCCAAGCACCGGCAAGTGATTTATTTATATGCGAAACAATGTCGTCAATAACCGAGGCACGTGCTGCCTGCACTGCCGCACTTGAAAGTGGTAAACCTGTTTGGGTGGCATTAACAGTTAGTGATGAACACCCAGGGCAATTAAGAAGTGGAGAATCCTTGGTAGATACCTTGCTAGCACTTGAGTCATTTGATACCCAAGCGACCCTATTAAACTGCAGTCAGCCTGAAGCCATCTCTGCGTGTTGGTCGCTTTTGAAAATGAAACAACGCAAAATCGGAGCGTATGCCAATGGTTTTTTATCAGTAGACGCATTATATCCAGGTGCTACTGTCGAAGAACTAGAAGTGCGACAAGACATGAGCCCACAACGATATGCAGAGCACGCTATGACATGGGCCAAAAACGGAGCATCAATTATTGGTGGTTGCTGTGAAATTGGACCAACACATATCAAAGCGTTGCATAACAGATTATGCAGCGAAGGATTTATCTAAGTAGACATTGTGCTCTACCTAGATAAAGTGCTTAGTTATGAATTTTGTCACGCTGGATAACGGTAAAAGTGTGATCAAAATGTAAGGAGGGCTCTTAGGCGCCCTCTTTTACCTCAATTTTTTTATCGGTATTCAAAACACCACGATTAATTTGGTCACGTTCAATCGATTCGAATAATGCTTTGAAATTACCTTCCCCAAAACCATCATCGCCTTTGCGTTGAATAAACTCGAAAAATACTGGGCCTAATTGGGTTTCTGAGAATATTTGTAGTAGTAGCCTTGGGCCATCTTCAGTAGTTCCATCCATCAAAATACCCCGTGTTTGCAGCTCATCAACGGGCTCACCATGCTTAGGTAAACGTCCTTCAAGCAACTCATAATATGTTTTCGGGGGCGCCGTCATAAATGGCATGCCCATTTCTTTCAAGCGATCCCAACAAGCCACTAAATCGTCGCAACTGAACGCAATATGTTGAATACCTTCGCCATTAAATGCACGTAAGAATTCTTCAATTTGACCTTTACCACCTTCACCTTCTTCATTTAAAGGGATACGGATTTTCCCATCCGGGGCAGTAAGGGCTTTAGACGTCAAGCCTGTATATTCACCTTTAATGTCAAAAAAACGGACTTCTTTAAAGTTGAATAATGTTTCGTAGAAGTCAGCCCAATATTTCATGCGACCGCCATAAACGTTATGCGTTAAATGATCGATTACGTTAAAGCCAGCACCTACTGGGTTACGGTCAACGCCATCAATATAATCAAAGTCGATGTCATAAATAGAAAGTTCATCACCGTATCGGTCAATCAGATAGATAATAGCATTACCAATTCCACGAATAGCAGGTAAACGTAGCTCCATAGGACCCGTTTCAACAACGACTGGCTCTGCTCCTTGTGCTAATAAGTGATTATAAGAGTTAACCGCATTTTTAACTCTAAAACCCATTCCACATGCTGATGGGCCATGTTCACGAGCAAAATACCAAGCCGCAGATTTTGGCTCATAGTTAGCAATTAAGTTAATGCCACCTTGACGCCATAATTGGGCATCCTTGGTTCGGTGATTTGCAATTTGAATAAATCCCATCACTGTAAACACTTTCTCTAGCTGCCCTTTTTCAGGGGAAGAAAATTCAATGAATTCAAATCCGTCTAAACCCGCTGGATTTTCAAATAAGTCTGCCATTATTTACTCTCTTTAGTCATGTCTAAAACCTAAAATAAATGTACCCTTGATAGGACATCTAATTTTTGTTGTTTGGCGGTTTTGGCGAATTAATTTTTTAATGCGGTTATACCGCTAAATCTGGACGCCAGCAGCTTAGGTTATTTCGATTAAAAATGCCAAAGAGGACATTCTGAAAAAATGTCTAGATTGTTATTAAAACCGGCAAATGTAAATATTTTGATACGATTTATTATCCCTAGACTTACTTAACTGGTTTTTAAAACAACACATCACATTACCTGCCAACTGCAAACCAAACGGAAGCGGCTAAACCTTAAATATTAGAAATAAGCAAAAAAATGCCTAAAATGTATTAATAATAGGTTTGGATCCAGAATTTTCCTATCTACGTAACCAAATAATACTGGCCACAAACGTTGTCGCCAGTCTTTGCTATCTATATACTGCACTTCGCGTTAAATGAGCTAACAAAACAGCATCATTTTCAGTTTATTTTTAAGTTTTATTTTCCAGCTATTTGGAGTTGTATATGTTGTTTGACGGTAACCTAGTCACTGAGTCAGCCACTCGTCAAAAAATTCGCGATTTTTATCGAATTGATGAAAATCTTGCCGTTGAACACATTTTGCCAGATGCAGAAGTCAACATGCGTGCCCGCAGCCGCGCTTGGGAAAGAGCACGTAAAATGGTGCTACAAATTCGTAACGATCAGGAAGGCACCGGCGTCGTTGAAGCCTTGCTCAATGAATATTCTTTATCTTCCGCCGAAGGCGTTGTACTAATGTGTCTTGCAGAAGCGTTATTGCGAGTACCAGACAAACGTACACAAGACAAATTGATCAGCGACAAATTATCCAAAGGTCAGTGGAGTTCACATTTAGGCAACAGCGATTCATTATTTGTCAACGCTTCTTCTTGGGGCTTACTACTGACCGGTGGTCTGGTTAATTATGCCAATCAAAAAAATAAATTTGGTTTCTTGAAAAAAACCTTGGGTAAGGTTGGCGAGCCGGTTATTCGTAAAGCCATGAATATCGCTATGAAGGTTATGGGCCAACAGTTTGTGATGGGTGAAACCATTGAAGACGCGGTACAGCGTGCTGAAGAAAAAGAGCGTAAAGGCTATGTTTATTCTTACGACATGCTAGGTGAAGGAGCCAGAACCCAAAAAGATGCCGATGATTACTATAATGCTTATGCACAAGCAATAAAGGTAATTGGTAATGCAGCAAAAGGCAAAGGCCCAAGAAAAAGCCCTGGGATCTCAGTTAAGTTATCAGCGATTCACCCTCGTTATGAGTTTACTCATAGAGAAAGAGTGATGGCAGAAATCCCTCCCAAACTAAAAGAATTGTGTTTGCTAGCAAAAGAATATGACATCGGTTTAACTGTCGATGCTGAAGAATCCGAACGTTTAGACATCTCTCTAGATATCATTGAACAGGTATTCAGTGATCCTGACTTGGCTGGCTGGGACGGCTTCGGTCTAGCCGTGCAGTCTTATCAAAAACGTGCCATGTATGTGATTGACTGGTTACGAGAGTTGACTGAAAAAGTGGGTCGCAAATTGATGGTCAGATTAGTGAAAGGCGCATATTGGGATACCGAAATTAAAAATGCCCAAAAAGATGGTCTTGAACACTTTCCGGTATTTACCCGTAAGTCTTCTACGGACGTGTCATATCATGCCTGTGCGAATCGCTTACTCGATTATCGAAATACCATCTACCCACAATTTGCTACCCATAATGCTTATACCGCAGCGGTAATAGTAGAGTTAGCTGGTGATGACAAAGAAGGCTTTGAGTTTCAGTGCTTGCACGGTATGGGTGACAGCCTGTATGACCAGATAGTATCTTTGGAAAATATTCAATGCCGTATTTACGCCCCGGTAGGAGAGCATGAAGATTTATTAGCATATTTGGTGCGTCGTCTACTTGAAAACGGTGCGAATTCATCATTTGTGAATGCCATCGTTGACGTATCCAGACCGGTTGAGTCCTTACTCGAAGATCCAGTTGAAAAGACCCAACGCTTAAAATTTAAATATAACGACCAAATTCAAAAACCTATTAATTTATACGGTGCAGAAAGAGACAACTCAAAAGGTATTGACGTCACTGATATAAATCATATCACCCCGCTCAAAGCGGCAATTGATACTTGGTTTGAAGAGCATTTATTAACTGAAGAACAAGTGCCTAAAGGTTGTCATGCCGTGCGCAACCCTGCCAATTTGGATGAAATAATTGGCTTTCATCATTTCGATACCAAACAAGAAATGGCGGAAAAGTTAACAACTGCCCACAATACCTTTGCTAGCTGGTCAAAAACGCCTATGACTGAAAGAGCGGACTTGCTACGTCGCACTGCTGACATCCTTGAACGCCACATGGATGAATTGATTGCACTGTGTATAAAAGAAGCAGGTAAAGTGACATCAGACGGTGTAGATGAAGTCCGCGAAGCAGTCGACTTTTGCCGTTATTATGCTGCTCGGGCAGAAGAGCTGGCAGAAGATGACAGATTAGCACCGCGCGGTGTGGTGTTGTGTATTAGCCCGTGGAATTTCCCTTTGGCTATATTTTTAGGTCAAGTCGCTGCAGCTATTGTGACCGGTAACACCGTGATTGCCAAACCCGCGGAGCAAACCAGTTTAATTGCCCTACGCGCTTTGCAGTTAATGGAGTATGTGGGTCTACCAGCAGGTGTGGTGCAGTCAGTGATTGCTGAGGGGCCTGACGTGGGAGAAATGCTGTTACCCGATGAGCGGATCAAAGCGGTTATGTTCACCGGTTCCACCGTCACCGGTAATGTGATTGCTAACGCTTTGGCACAAAGAGGTGGTGAGCAAGTCCCTCTGATAGCCGAAACAGGTGGTCAAAACTGCATGATTGTTGACTCCACAGCCTTACCAGAACAAGTGGTTGATGACGTTATCGCCTCTGGTTTTCAAAGTGCTGGGCAACGCTGTTCAGCACTGCGAGTACTATTTTTACAAGAAGAAATAGCGGACACCGTCACCGAAATGTTAATCGGTGCACTGCATGAATTAAGTGTGGGCGACCCTGCTTATCTGTCTACCGATATTGGCCCAGTTATTGACCAAAAAGCATTGGCTAATTTACAAGCCCATACAGAAGATATGCAACATAATGGTACCTTGTTATATGAGTGCAAAGTGCCCGCCAATAAAGGTACCTTCTTTGCACCTAAACTATATCAAATAGCAGATATTTCAGTACTCAAGCGTGAAGTATTTGGTCCTTGTGTGCACATAGTACGATTCAAAGCAGATGATCTTGAAAAAACGGTGGAGAAAATTAATGCCACAGGTTTTGGTTTGACTATGGGTATTCACACTCGTATTGATGCTAGAGCCATGGAATTAGTCAAACTGTCTCGCGCCGGTAACGTTTATGTAAACCGTAATATGATTGGAGCCATAGTCGGGGTTCAGCCCTTTGGTGGCCGCGGACTTTCTGGAACAGGTCCAAAAGCAGGAGGACCCAATTACTTAACGCGCCTGATGCTTGAAAAATCAACACCACGGGCTATCACTGAATTAATGCCTAACACCGATAAAGCACTAGAAAGTAACGAAGAGGCCAAGCAACAAGCTGCCGTTTTCATGAAAAATGCTCACACTACCGAAAATGAATGGCGTTTAACGGATTTAAATACTCGTCTGTCGTCAGTGCGTCAACTACTCGCAACTATTGCCAAAGTGGATATAGTTGAAGAACTAGCTGATGATTTAAATTCCACCTTAGCAGCAGCGCGATCGCAATTAATCAGTATCGAAAAACGTCTGAAAAAACCTAAGTTTTTACCTGGACCGACGGGTGAATCCAATGTGTTGTATTTGGAGCCTAGAGGCGTTTTAGTGTGTTTCGCTGATAAAGATGTGACGTTTGAATATTGGATATTATCCATTGTGACCGCTTTGGCCACAGGAAATGTAGTCATATCAGTAGTATCTGAACTGTTTTATGCTGAAGCTATAGAGTTTCGCGAACAGTTTATTGCAACTGGCGCACCTGAAAGTGTATTTCAGGTTGCTAAGCTGCATCACTTAGAAGCTTTGTTAGCCGAAGAATCTCTAGCGGGTGTGGTAATTGACAGTGAAAGTGATCGTTCCAGTTATATGGTACAAATCCTAGCCAAACGCACAGGAGCAATACTGCCTGTTATTACCGCGGAGTATTATGACCATCTGATTCAGCGTTTGTTAACTGAAAAAACGGTTAGCATTGATACTACTGCTTCCGGTGGTAATACTTCACTCATGACACTGGTAGAAGATGAAGAATAAAGTCACAACAATAAAAAGTACCTAACAAGGCTTACTTTACTGAAAGTTAAAAAACCAGCTAAATAGCTGGTTTTTTTGTGTTAGATTTATTGAGAACTCTCAATATAGCTTGTTTCTATGACCTATTGGGTTTAATGCAAAGTCGTGTGATTAATCCCTTTTACAATCCAGCTTTAAATTCCAAAGGTTATGCCGACTAGACAGCTAAGCTAATAAGCAATAAATCGCATAGCTATATATTTTTGCTCAAAATAAATTGTTTGATACTCTCTATATTTACATTGGCAGCGGTGCTGATTATAGTGACAATGTATAGTTAACAGATAATTGACTATCAAGGCTAATAGCAATAATATCAGATACTTACATTCGCTCGCCTACTGCGTTCGAAAGGGTTGATAGAGAATTAATACAGTGAGTATAAAAACAAGCGAAGTAGACGTATTAATTATTGGCGCTGGCATTTCCGGTATCGGGGCGGCCTATCATCTTCAGAAGCATTGCCCGACCAAATCTTACGCTATTATTGAAGCCCGCAGCGAAGTGGGCGGCACTTGGGATCTATTTCGCTATCCCGGAATTCGTTCTGATTCAGACATGTTTACTTTTGGCTTTAACTTTAAACCTTGGCGTTCGCCAAAAGCCATTTCCCCTGGCCAAGATATCAAACATTATATTTCTGAAGCCGCAACTGAAAATGGCATAGATAAACATATAGTATTCGAACATAAAGTGCTCGCGGCCAACTGGGATAGTGCCAGCGCCAAATGGCATACTGAGATCCAAAATCTTAAAACGGGAGAGTGTTGCCAATATGTCAGCTGTTTCTTTTTTCTGGTGCCGGTTATTATAACTACGATAATGGTTACACCCCAGATTTTAAAGGCATTGAGAATTTTTCAGGTAAAGTGATTCACCCGCAACATTGGCCACAAGACCTCAGTTATGCCGGTAAAAACGTGATTGTAATTGGCAGTGGTGCAACTGCTGTTACCATTGTTCCAGCCATGGCCAATACGGCTGGTCATGTCACTATGTTACAGCGCTCTCCTACCTATATTGCCTCAAGATCCGAACAAGATGTATTTGCTAATGTGATGCGCCGCTATTTACCCGCTAAACTTGCTTACAGTGTCAGCCGCTGGAACAAAATACTCCAAGGCATGTTTATGTATAGCATGGCTAGGCGACGCCCCGAGTCTGCAAAGAAAGTCATACGGAACGGCGTAATTGAAGCACTTGGAGAGGATTATCCTGTTGATAAACACTTTAAACCGAGTTACCAACCTTGGGACCAACGGGCTTGCTTAGTGCCCGACGGTGATTTGTTTAAAGCTATAAAAAGCGGTTCGGCTAGTGTTGTCACTGAACATATAGACTCCTTTACGGCTAATGGGATTAAATTGCAGACCGGCGAAGTACTGGCAGCAGATATTATTGTGACGGCTACTGGACTCAATTTAGAAATACTCGGTTCATATAAACTAAGCGTTGATAACAAACCATTTAATGCCGCTGATAGTTATTGTTACAAAGGCATGATGTTAAGTGGCTTGCCTAACTTCGCGTTTTCGATGGGTTATACCAATGCGTCTTGGACCCTGAAGTCAGATTTAGTCGGACAGTATGTATGCCGTTTGATTAACTATATGGATAGGCATCAACATCATTACTGTCAGCCTGTCCTACCCATTAATGGCATTGAGGCAGAGCCTTTTATTAATTTCACCTCAGGCTATATTACTCGGTCATTGGATAAGATGCCCAAACAGGGGCGGGATAAGCCCTGGAGACTTAACCAAAATTATATACTTGATCGGATGAGTTTGAGCTATGAGTCAGTGGTTGATGACAATATTGTTTTTTCTTCGATTACACCTGAGTAAATAAGTCAGGGCTAGATAATTAAAGGACCCATTATCACTATGCTAAAGTAGATAGGTATATGTAGCTTAAGTAATAATCAGTGCATGGAGGCTATGGTACTATTTCATGCAAGTTAATAGAGCTTAGAAGTCACTCATATGCTCACCCTCTATTGTGCTCATTACACTTTTAAACATCACTCCTGCCTGAGTGCGGTTATTGAAGCCGAGTTTATTCAAGACCGCAGATACATGTTGTTTAATGGTGGACTCACTCACTTGAAATTCGTGGGCAATTTGTTTATTTAGCAGTCCATCGGCCATCAATTGCAACACTCTAAATTGATGTGGAGTGAGCAATTCGAGTCTAGTAGCAAAAGTTTTGTATTGGGAGTTGTCAAGATGTTTCACATCGCTTAGCATGTCTTCTGGCACCCAAATTTGACCATCTAATATTTGCACCACGGCTTGAGTGATAACCGGTAACGGGGTAGATTTGGGGATATAGCCGCTGGAACCAAAGTCGATAGCTTTTTTAATAATTTCCGAGCGCTCTTCTGCTGACACTATGACTACCAGTACATCAGGGTAATGATTACGCAATACAGTAAGTCCAGTAAGCCCATGATTACCTGGCATATTTAAATCCAAAAACACCAGTTCAATATTTTGATGAATGTTTAATAAATCCAAGGTTTCGTCAAAACTCGCGGATTCTAATATGTTGTCACCTAATGTACCTAAAACAGCGTGCTTTAATGCACTACGGAATAAGGGGTGATCATCTGCAACAATGGCTCGTGCTTGCATCAATAAAACCTTTAGGAGCTAGAACTAATTGAATTAACAATAGAATGTAAGAGTATGATTATTTTAGAGTTAAGCCAATGGATAAACGCAAAAAGGCAGCCGAAGCTGCCTTAAAAAATACCAGCTTAGTTTAAAACCGATAACCAACGGTTAAGCTAACTGAGCGGGGGTCGCCATAATAACCGATTAGAGTAGTATCGCCACCTAATCCTGGTCCATAGGTTCCATCGCCATTATCTACAGCAAAATTATAACCACCGACTAAATACTCTTCATCCGTTAAGTTTTTAAGATGTAAACCGCCGTACCATTGACCACCATCACTTTGCCAATTAACGCTGGCATTGAGAATACCGTAACCTTCTTCTTGAAGCAGGTCACTGTCTTCAAATAGGCGATAATCACCTCGATAATAATAATTAGCGTTAAAGGTAAAGGCACCCATATCGCTTTCCATCACATAATTTGCAGCAAGGTTATAGGTTAAATCAGGTGTATTTGAAATGCCGATAAGGGGTGGAACTGCGTTATTTTCTTCAATTTTAGAATTAATTGTACCTAGTGAGAAATCAAAGGTTAGATTATCCGTTGCTAAGTAGGTTATTTCTGCCTCTATGCCAGTTGCTGATGTCGCCGCCACGTTAGACAGAAACTGATTTAACACTGTGACATCATCAGTAGGGAGTAAACCAATATACTGGCGGTCTTTATGATCCAGAGAGAACAAGGTTAAGTTAACCCGCAAGTTATCTGACCAATCACTCTTCATGCCCACTTCAATTGAATCGACAATCTCTGGTTCAACCCCTGGTTCGTTAACTGTTGCACGAGGGTTAAACGTACCAGATTTAAAGCCCTGTGAATAACTGGCAAAAAGCATCAAGTCTGGATTCGCTTGATATTCTAATCCTATTCTAGGCGTAAAACGCGACCAGCTTTGAACTGAGGGAGCATCTAAAACACCGTCTCCATTTGAGTCACTGCCTAAAACTTGAGGTACTATGTCACCACTTGGACGGACATAGCCTGGGATCCAAGCTGATTCAGGATAAACATTATCAAATATCAAACCATTTTTGACTACTGCTTGTTTTTCTTCGTCTGTATATCGAGCACCGATAGTGACCGATAATTGTTCGGTAATATCATAAGAACCTTGGGCATAGATTGCAGTACTTTCACTGTTGTTACAACCACTCACCTCACGAGTTAAACCCGGAGTGCCAAATGCAGCACGCCCCAAAAATCCTAATATTGCTTCAAACTGTCCACAAGACTCACCATCATAATAGTAAATACCACCGACGACATTTAAACCATCGCCGGAATAATTAAATTGCACTTCATGGGAGCTATTATCGTCTTCATAAATAGCTGGGACATCAAAAATATCAAGAGCAGTATTATCAAAGTCAATATTGGTAGGTGAGTAACTTTCACGTGTGGAGCCAGTATATTTGAGGCTCATAGCATCATTTATATCCCAGCGCGCAGTTAGACTTATGCCTTCCAATTCTACTTTGTTTTCCGTTGGCAAACTTGTGTAGGAATCAAAAACACTGTCTGGTACCGGTGCATCAGTTAATAGGCTGGGTAATAAACGATAGCCGCCTTTGGAATTAGAGTCATCGGTTGTTTTATCCCAGGCTAAACGAAAAAACAAATCGTCTCTTGGGGTAAATTCTATGGTGACTCGCGCTGCAGTTAGATCTTTGTTGTAGTTTTCTAAATCCTGATTGGGTAAGGCTGATTGCAAATATTCGCCATATCCATCACGAGACAAGTCAGCTAAACCAAATCCAACATACAATTTATCTTCAATTATCGGAAATTGGCCGGTTACTTTGAGATCGCGCTGGTTATAGTTACCTAATGTGCCCTGTACATTTAGCTCAGTGTCGCCACTCATCTCTTTAGTTATGTATTTAAGTGCACCGCCTACCGTATTTTTACCGTACAAACTGCCTTGCGGACCACGTAAAACCTCTATGCGCTCAACGTCTAACAAGTCAAAAACAGCACCTTGAGGACGGGCTACATAAACATCATCAATATAAATTCCAACGCCTGGTTCATAACCCCAAAGTGGATCTTGCTGACCAACCCCACGAATAAATGCGGTTAAGGTGGAGTTAGTACCACGACTGTTCTGCAAAGTGGTGTTAGGGGAAAATTGCTGAATTTCGGTTAGCACCGAAATGCCTTTTTCATCCAGTTCAACAGAACCAATCGAGGTGATTGAAACTGGTACTTCTTGCAAACTTTCAACCGTTTTACGGGCTGTTACCTCTATTCGTTCAAGGCCTTTCTTCTGTTCGTTCTGTTGGGCGTGCAGATTGCTGCTTGCAAGTAAGACTGCTCCTACTGCCACAGCGCAGAGTGATTGATTAAATAATTGTTTAGTAGCAGCCAAACGTTGGATATTTTTTATATTGTTCATTATGTGTCCTTGGATGTAGGTTTTATTGTTTTCTATCTGCTGCGGTCTAAGTAACCTTAATCCAGAACTGACTCGCCGTCTTTAGTACCATAGTACTATGGCATTGTTCAGGCTTTACTTCACAATGCAATTATCCTTTCTGTTGGTCTGCGGTCACTGACTCAATTTAAAGGAAACATATAATATGCTTAGTTTAATCGGCCTCATAGGTGGGTTATTGCTGCTTATAGTATTAACTATTCGCGGAATGAATTTATTTATAGCTGCCCCTCTGTGTGCACTCATAGTCGCACTGACCAGTGGTTTACCTATTTTTATCGGAGACATCAACTTTGTTACTAATTACATGCAAGGTTTTTCAGGCTTTATAGCGTCTTGGTTTTTTATGTTTTTGCTAGGTTCATTATTTGGCAAATTTATGGAAGATACCGGTGCGGCAGACTCATTAGCTAGATGGATCATTAGCAAACTAGGTAGACAACAAGCTGTGGTGGCAGTGGTATTAGCCTGTGCAGTGCTCACCTACGGTGGAGTCAGTGTATTTGTGGTGGCATTTTCAGTTTACCCCATGGCACTTAGCTTGTTTAAAGATGCTAATCTGCCGAGACGCTTTATCCCTGCAGCACTGGCCTTTGGTTCAGTGACGTTTACTATGACATCCGCCGGTTCACCTGAAATTCAAAACTGGATCCCTATTAAATACTTAGGTACGTCACCTTTTGCTGCGTGGGAAGTCAGCTTAGTCGTGGCCATATTTATGGCAAGCTTTGGTTTTTGGTGGATGAGCAAAATGATCAATAAAGCCGTGGCTAACGGTGAACATTTTGAGGCACGTGATCATGATCCTGCAATCCCAGAGCGCGATTACCCCCACCCTTTCACCGGTATTATTCCGCTTTTTGTGGTGTTGGTTTTATCATTCTTATTACATGATTCTCTGCAGCAACTAGCATTAATAGTGGCGTTAGGTGGCGGTGTGTTATGTTTAATGGCGATTAACTTTAAGTATTTTCACAACTTACAAAATGCCGTGACAGCTGGGACCACCGGTGCGCTTATTGCTATCGGCAATACAGCAGCGGTAGTAGGCTTTGGTAGCATTGCCAAATCAACAGCAGCATTTCAAACAGCTGTCGAAATGATGTCACAAATACCCGGTAACGAATTAATTGGGGCCGCTATCGCCATTAGTGTCATCGCGGGATTAACAGGCTCTGCGTCTGGTGGTCAAGTTATCGCTTTGCCTCTTCTGGCTCCTGGTTATTTAGAACAAGGGGTCGACCCTGAAGAGCTGCATAGGATTGTATCTATCTCGTCTGGAGCCTTAGATTCATTACCGCATAATGGTTATGTGGTAACAACCATTCGAGCAATCTGTCAAGAAACCCATCAACAAGCCTATTGGGCATTGGGCGCACTGACAGTTGTTGTGCCACTATGTGGCGTGGTATTAGCCATAGCTATATTTAGTTTTACATAAACACATTGCGGAAAATAAGCAGGAATCAATTGATATGAAATATCCGATATTAAGACACAGTAAATATTTAGCTATGTGTGTTGTCTTGTTATTTAGTGCATTTACATCAGCAGACTTAATGGTAGTCAAACAACGTTTTGAAACAGCAAATTTCAAAACCTTTAATGGCGAAACCATTAAAAAAGTGGTTGTGGGCTGGGAGAGTTATGGCAAGTTAAACGTCAAAAAAGACAATGTAATATTAGTCACTCACTACTTTTCAGCTAATTCACACGCTGCAGGAAAATACGCCAAAGAAGATCAACAACCAGGTTATTGGGACGCATTAATTGGTCCTGGCAAAGCCATTGATACCAATAAATTTTATGTTATTAGCGTAGACAGTTTAGCTAATCTTGGCGTGAACGATCCTAATGTCATTACGACTGGACCTGCGTCTATCAACCCTGATACAGGTAAGGCTTATGGTTTAGATTTTCCAGTCGTGACTATCCGAGACTTTGTTGAAGTACAAAAACTGGTGCTAGAAAGTTTAGGCATAACTAAGTTACACGCTGTTATAGGGGCATCAATGGGTTCGATGCAAGCAATCGACTGGGCAGCCGCTTACCCAGACTGGGTGCCTAGAATGATATCGGTGATTGGCAGTGCTCAAAGTGATGCATGGGCCACCGTTTTATTAGAACGTTGGGCTATTCCTATTCGACTCGACCCAAATTGGCGAAACGGCGATTATTATACACATACTCCTCCTACCGAAGGGCTAATCGCAGCGTTAATGTTTATTACGCAAGACGCATTGACCCCAAAAGCCTTCAATCAAATTGGCATCACAAAAGCAGTAAATCATCAGGCGTTACAAACAGGACCCCTGCACTCAATTGAAGGCACATATTCTATTGTGAGCTGGCTTAGGGAGCGGGCAGAAACCAGAGCTAAATTATCTGACGCTAATCATCTTTTATATTTAATCAGGGCATCCCAATTGTTTATCGCCGGTCACGGTGAAACTCTTGCCGAAGGCCTTAAAAATATCAAAGCCAAAAGCCTTTTTTTGCCTTCAGCTAATGATTTGTTACTGATGCCTTACCTCAGCCATGATGCAAATAAACAGCTTGTAGATTTGGGCAAAGACAGCCAATTAGAAGAGTTGCTAGGTGATTCAGGTCACTTAAATGGGATATTAGGCATTAGCCAAAAAGCGCAACAAATCAAAGACTTTATTGAACACTAAATAAGTTTATCTATGCAGATATAAAGAAGGATGAAAATGAAAAACCTAACAATTTTATTGCTAAGCTATTTGCTCATAAATAGCAGTCATGCGTTTGCTGAAAAGCTCAACCTAGACCTGACAAAGATTGGTTTATCAGGTCTATCGAGTGGTGGTTACATGGCGAATCAATTTCACATCGCTCATTCTGATTGGGTAGACAAAGTCGGCATCATTGCAGCTGGCCCATATTACTGTGCCCAGAACAGTATCAAAACAGCACTTGCACAATGTGTAAATAAAAGTACGGATGCAACCAGCCAAAATTTAACACAACAAGCTAAAGCTTATGAAAGACAGCATAACGTTGCCATTTTAGATAACCTAAAACACAGTAAAGTATGGTTATTAAGAGGCACCAAAGACACTAAAATCCATGCTGATGTGACTCAAGCCCTGCATCAGCAATATCTTATGTGGATGGACCCAAATAATCTGGAATATATCAATCAACAGCCTTTTGCGCATCATTTTCCTACCTTAACTCGTGGTTCTAAATGTGATGTTTCTGAATCACCATTTATGGGTAATTGTGATTACGATGCTGCGGGAGAAATGTTGCGTTTTCTGTACCCGACTTTGCAACCACGCAATGAGCAACCACAAGGCAATCTTGTATTAGTTGACCAACAAGCATTAGGAGGGGAGCAAGCAAGCAGCCTAGCCGAGCAAGGATATCTATATATTCCCAAAACATGTCAGGCTGGTGAAAGTTGTCAACTACACATTAGTTTTCATGGCTGTCAGCAAAATGTAGAAACAGTAGGTACCCAATTCATCGAAAACAATGGCTTAAACAATTGGGCCGATACAAACCAAATGGTTGTGCTTTATCCACAAACTAAAAACTCTATGTTTATGCCGTTAAACCCTCAAGGCTGCTGGGATTGGTGGGGTTACACAGGTAGCGACTATGCCACCCAGAATGGCCTACAAATTAGAGCGGTTAAACAAATAGCTGAGTCATTAATTCAAAAATTAGATATTTAGGAGAACGGTATGTCTAAAAGGAATATTCTTATTACAGGTGGCGCCAGTGGTATAGGTTTGGGTATTGGTCAGTACTTAGGTAACTTGGGACATCATATTATCATCGCAGATATTAATTTAGCTGCAGCAACAAATGCGGTTACGCAATTGCACAACCAAGGCATCGGCGCCTCAGCAATTGAACTAGATGTCACTAATTTAAAAGACGTAGCTGAGTTACCCAACAATTTACATCCATTAACAGTAGATGTGTTAATCAACAACGCGGGGGTACAATACGTAAGTAAGCTTGAAGACTTCCCACCTGAAAAATGGCAACTTCTGATCAATATTATGTTGGTTGCACCTGCAATGCTTAGCCAAGCGTTGCTGCCTAACATGCGCAATCAAAATTACGGCCGAATTATCAATATCGGCTCAGTGCATTCAGTGGTCGCTTCGCCATTTAAATCTGCGTATGTCGCGGCAAAACATGGCTTATTAGGCTTTGCTAAGACCCTTGCCCTAGAAACAGGTGATTGTGATGTCACCGTTAATACCCTGTGTCCTGCTTATGTAAAAACCCCCTTGGTTGAAAATCAAATTGCGGCACAAGCGATTGAAAATGGTATTAGCGAACAGGAGGTAATAGATAAAATCATGCTAGCGCCAATGCCCAAAAAAGCCTTTATCGGTATAGATGAGTTAGCAGCTACAGCAGCGTTTTTACTCACCAATGAAGCAAAGAATATCACCGCACAAGCGTTAGTGATTGATGGAGGGTGGACTGCGCGATAAGACTTCAGTTTGATTCGATAATAGTTAAAAGTAATCAACAGATAATTTAATCATGTAGCTATGGTTAAATTTATTCGTGTAGCTATAGTTAAATTTAATCGTGTATTACATATTTTGACACTGTGTTGAGCTGTCGAATCAAACTGAATCTGATTTTTATTAAACTCTCCCCCATGATTGCTAGACACTCTCAAAGGTGTTTGGCTGAATCAATTAATCACTAACGAGAATCTAATCACCAACAGATCTTCGCATATTCTCAAATAAGCAGATTACCCGTGTCCGCCTAGGATCTAACTTCAGTTTTTTATAGCCCTAAAATACTCATTGATAATGCATAGCCCAGTTCATTATGGATAAAGATTATAGGCTGTTATAATCATTGGTTAATTGTTACGTGGACCATATATAGTCTCTGCTTCAAATGTATTCGCAGATCCGGGAATAACTTCTGGTGGAAAAGTTAGATGTAGTACCAAAATCTAAAAGCTAAGTCCAGAGCAAATGGCATTAGTTATTAGCGCCGCAGATATTGCTATATGGGACTGGGAAATAGTAAGTAAAGAATTAATTTGCAATGAGCTATGAGCACAAATCATTGGTTACAGTTTATCAGAATTGCAGCCGTTAACGTTTGAAACATGGTCTAACTCCGTCCACTTAGACGACATCGAAAATGCGACGTTATTACTCTAAGAACATTGGCTAGGTAAGGCTGAAGTCTACGAAACAGAGTTCAGAATGAAACATAAGTTAGGACACTATGTTTGGATTTTGGCCACGGGGAAAGTCATTGAATATGACCAAAATTCATCACCTCGAAGAATGATCGGTACACATATTGATATTACCCAACGAAAACGTGAGGAGCAGGAATTAGTCACTACCTCTCGTCTTCTCGACCAGTCACAAAAAATAGCCAAGGTTGGAGGGTGGGAGTTAGATATTCTTTCTGGCAATTTATTTTGGACCGCTGAAACCTACCGCATACATGAAACCACGCCCAAGAATTTAATCCTAGTGTTGATGCGGCGTGAGTTATTTTTTACCTGATTCAAAAGATAAGATTGAAAATGCACTAGCCGCTGCAATGATTCAAGGTAAAAGTTATGATCTTGAGCTAGAAGCCTACACCACTAAAGGACGTTTGATTGACATTAGAACAACAGGTGTTGTGACAATGTAGAACAAAAATCCAGTCAAATTAACAGGCATATTCCAAGATATTAGTGAGCAAAAGGCAAACCAACGAAGGCTAGAAAAATCGAATCATAAATTGGCACAGCTCAACGAAGTATTAAAGAAAAATGCGTATTATGATGCCCTAACGGGATTACCAAATAGAAATCTCTTAGCCAATAGAATGCAACAGTGTATTAGCAACAATAAACGCCAACAAAGTCATATTGCGATAGTTTTTATGGATTTAGATGGTTTCAAGGAAATTAATGATCTTCATGGTCATAGTTTTGGCGATGATTTATTATGTTTTATTGCACAAAAAATTAAACTTTTAATGCGCGAAGACGACACATTGGCCCGTTTTGGTGGCGATGAATTTGTGATGATCCTAGATAATCTTAACTCACCTGACGATTGTCTTTTAATCCTACGACAAATACTTGACTCAGTATCGAATATCCAATTCATTAACAACAAATCAGTTAAATTATCAGCCAGTATTGGGCTCACTATTTACCCTCAAGATAATAGTAATTCAGATCAACTTATAAGGCATGCGGATCAAGCGATGTATATCGCTAAACAATCTGGAAAAAATTGTTTAGCGATATATTTGATGTTGCAAAAGATGTTGCTGTAACCAATCAGTATGAAGAAATAGAAAATATCCGCTGCGCATTTAAAAATGATGAATTTGTACTTTATTATCAACCCAAAATTAATATGAGAACGAATCAAATTGTTGGATTAGAAGCACTTATTAGATGGGATCATCCTCAAAAAGGTATATTACCTCCAGCAGCATTTTTGCCCGTAATCGAGCAGAACACGCTCTTAATTGAGTTAGGTGAATGGGTTATTAAGGCAGCTCTAAATCAACTTAGTAGCTGGTCTAAGTCAGGAATAGAGATGCCTATCAGTGTCAATATTAGTCCATTACAACTACAACAAACAGATTTTGTGGATCGCCTTACCCTAATATTTAAAAGTCACCCGCACTTTAAAGCGGGACAAATAGAATTTGAAATATTAGAAACCAGTGCCTTAGATGATATAAAAATAGTAAAAAGTGTCGTTGAAAAATGTCATGAATTGGGAGTCGTTTTTTCAATAGATGACTTTGGAACCGGTTATTCGTCATTAACTTACCTAAAAAAATTACCCACTGAATATCTTAAAATAGACCGTTCCTTTATCCGATATATGCTGACTGACCATGATGATCGCTCTATTGTTATGGGTATAATTCAATTGGCTAAAACGTTTGAAAGAACCGTTATCGCTGAGGGAGTAGAAACAATCGCACATGGTGAAAAATTATTGACTCTAGGGTGCAAGTTGGCACAAGGATTTGGTATTTCTAAACCGATGCCCGCTAAAGAATTTCCAGGATGGTTAGGCCATTGGACGCACAATAATGAGTGGCAAATCCTCAGTGACCCAGAATAGTTATAAAATTATTATCCAAAATAAACCAGTAACCCAAATTAAATGCTTATACATACAGGTTACTGGTTAGCCTTATCTGGGATTGAAGTATTATATATTTACGTTTTGCCTTTATTTTGCATTAATCCCTGCAGATAAATTCCTCCCTTGATACCATCCATTGCAACATCTATATATTCGGCAATTTTTTCAATATCGGGAATCGTATCTCGACAAGCCATTAGTCCAAAATCGATATCATCACAATAACTCACCACTGTAATATTCAGTGACTGGCCATCAATTAATACAGATAAAGGATAGGTTGCTTTTAGCTTTGCTTGGCCAAAATACAACGGTTTCCTAGGACCAGGGACGTTGGATATAGTCACGTTTGCAACAGGTGGTAATAAGTTGGTCATATTAAGTTGATTCATCACTGCAACCAAGCCCTGAGCAATCACCGCAAAACTAGTAGCAGCATCCGCAGAAACCGAGCCAAGTTCTTCTTTTGCATCTTTGGTTGAAGCACCAATTTTGGTTAAGCGAGTCATGGTGTCGGGTTCGTCAGTGGCCAGATTAGCTGTAACATAGGTAATTTGATTACCTGTACGATTCATCTGTCTCACCGAAACGGGTACCGAAGCGATTAAAGATTTTTTGGGTAATGCCCCCTTATCTTGCATATATTTACGCAAAGCCCCAGAACACAATGCCAATACCATGTCGTTAACGGTCGCATTAGCTTGTTTACCAATGCTCTTGAGTTCTGTTAACGAAAGTGATTTTACTGCAAAACGCCGAGCACCTGTGATCGGTACATTAAAAATCGATTTCGGAGCAGTGAAAGGCACCGGAGAAGTATTTTTACTGATACCTGTGGCTTTTAATCCTTGCCCCCAAAACATTTTTGATAAGTCCTGAACCATGCTTGCTCTGTCTTTTACTTGAGCAGCCAAGTTAGCTGTTTTTTCGCTTAAGCTTATTGAATTCTGAGAACGAGGTATTAAGTGTTTTTTCAGACCAGCCCAAGGGGCCCTCACCTCATCTTGACCCGATAAACTAAAACACTCTTCCATCAATTCGATACCCCCCATGCCATCAATAGCGGCATGATGCATCTTCATGTAAAGAGCAAACTTGTTTCCTTCAAGGCCTTCGATTAAATGAAATTCCCATAAGGGCCGTTCTCTATCCAACAGACGACTGTGTAGGCGTGAAGCTAGTTCTAACAAGTCAGCCATTCTACCGGGTTTAGGCAGCGCTGAATGGCGAACATGGTAGTGAATATCAAAGTGTTCATCTGTTACCCAACTTGGCAGTTTACCGCTGCTAACATGGCTTAACTTTTGATTAAAAGGGGGCCCTGCAGGTTGGACTTCTAATTTGTCCATTAAATCCCGAGGGAAATTACCCTTGTATCCTTTAGGTATTTCAAAAATCGCCAGACTGGCGACGTTGACGGGGGTGGTCTGCTTTTCTAAAGACAGAAAAGCAAGGTCGAGCGCACTTAATTTATTTGACATTGGAATAACCTACAAAATTCCTAATGTAAGACTATACAACGAAACTTATAAGCTTTTTTGATAATTCTACCTAGCTCAAAATTTTAGCATCAATAAACATTTATATTTTACAGTATTAAAATTGCGAATGAACTGAATAACGGTGGAGAAAATCCAGTTTATTAGCGAATATATGGACATTCTGCCGCTTAATAAGCGGCGATATGGGAAGCCTCAGAATAATCTTATAATAATGACGAAAATGATTATGTTGTTAAATTTAGATACCGACCTGACTTAACTGATAAAAGGTTTTATTTCCTGCTTCAATACTATTTTAAATTGCTGATTTTCAAATTCGATAATATCGCCAGATATAATTTTTTTACGCCTTCTGGTTTCAACATCACCATTAACTAATACTCGGCCATCATCGATGGCCACTTTAGCTTCACCGCCGCTGGAAACTAGAGCTTCGAATTTTAATAACTGATACAGAGCAATGGGCTCGGCATATATTTCAATATTTTTCATGGGTAAAGTTTCCATTTATCTTTGTAACCTTATTTAATGTAATTCACCTACCGTATCTGTATAAACTCAAAATATATACTTTAATCAATAGGTTTTAGAAAGCTTGTAGGTAGACCTTTATTGTAGCCAAACTAGTTTATTTTTAATCGCGGCTTAAAAAACAGGTGAAATACTGAGCATTAATAAACAGACGATAACAAACACCACGCTAATTCAAAACAGCTACGCATCCACTGATTTTCAATAAAAACCATTTGGGCCTAGAATCTCATATCAATATGCAGCAAAAATACTGATCCTTATAACTAGGTAACAAGTAAGTTTAGATCACAAGCGCGTAAAGGTTATAATGATTTCGACTTTTACTTAACCAATTCAACAAATGAGCTGTATAGATGAAATTATTGATTAATATTATTCGTAACCTGTTAGGTGGCCTTATTGCTGCCATTGATTTTATCACTCGTGGTTCAAAACTGAAACGTACTCAAGAAGCTCAAGAACAAGTAACTGTGGAGCTAGAGAAACTCTCTTTGTATCAATTTTTTGCTTGTCCATTTTGTATAAAAACACGCAGAGCAATGTATAAGTTAAATTTGCCTATGGTAAAACGTAATGCCTCAGAAGGCTCTCCTTATCGTGATGAATTATTACAAGGTGGTGGGAAAATTCAAACGCCATGTTTACGTATTGAAAAAGATGATTCTGTAGAATGGTTGTATGAATCTTCTGCGATCATCAGTTATCTTGAAAAGCGTTTTGTTTAGAACACTGGTCACTTATAACACTTGCAGGCGTTGTTTGACGTCTGCTTGACTTTTATTTGATTGATTTATGACACCCGAAAGTTTACGTACTTCTATAACCTCGCCCTTATAAAACTGCACAAAAGCATTGAGTGTTGGCTTTAGTATCTCAATAAACTCATATACCTTAGCGGTCTCAAGATGCAAATTTTGGATATGCAAAACATGCGTTTACGGTCAATTTTGGTATCCAAACGCCCTACAAACTCCGATCCCCTTACCAGTGGTAGGCTGAAATACCCGGATTGACGTTTTGCTGGTGGCACATAACACTCAATTTGGTAATCAAAGCTAAATATTTGTGATGGTCGTTTACGCTGGATCACTGCATCATCAAAAGGTGACAGGATATTAACTTGATGCCGATTAACGGACTGTTTGAGTAAATTAGTTACGTTGGATAGTCCATAATCAAATAACGTTCGAATTCTTTGGCTATTGACATTGTTGTGACTATACATGAAGGCAATACTCGCTTAATTAGGTCATAGACTTTTTGAAACACTATTCGCTCAGCTAACATCAACTCACCTTCTATAAAGAGTTGTTCTAGGGTGACTTTGTCTGGTTTCCAATCCCGGCATCCACTGCCTCTTTGGGTGCTGTTTTGTTCAAAGTCTTTGGCCCGTAATGGGCCTTCTTGTTGAATTCTTCGCAACACACGCTTTTCAGCAACAGGGGTTTTATCGCGCCAATGTTTTTCATCCGCCGTTATTGTGTGTTTCTTTGGAAGTGAAAAGCGGTAATCTTACATCAGTAAATAAGCGGCAGCATGATATCAGTATTCAAATACCTGCTTCTGCATTAAAAGTTTATCTATAAAATTAGCTTGATAGTTATTTATGCGACCCCACAAGCAATGGTGATGTGCCCGTTGAATAACAGAAATAGAGTCTATTTGAATATAACTTAAATGTTTAATAGCCGCATTTGCGCCTTCGACACCTTGCCCAAAGACATTGCTTGTATGCAGTCCTTGACTGATGAGGGCGAGTTTGCATGCTTGTTTAGGCGTTATCTCAGGCAACTGTAACATAACGAAACACGCTGCTGTCTTTATCTAAAAATAAAAAAGTAACCTTAGCGTTCATACATAGCTCTTACACTCTTTACCTTTCGTATTACCAAGGCAAAACTTCACCATTTGAATGCCAGAAGGTGCCTGTATTACCCAGATTCAATTCTTCTATACGCTGGATTAATCGCTCAACCGCAACAGCAGCAGAAATATCGCCACTATAATTCACCATCTCAGTTTGAACATGACCTGGATGCAATAAAGCAACAGCCACTTCTTGCTCTTTCAAATCATGGGCCAATGATACGCCTGCAATATTTAATGCGGCTTTAGACATGCGATAACCGTAATAACCACCAGAAGTATTGTCTGTTACTGAGCCCATACGACTAGTTATCATAGCGACTTTTGCACCTTTAACCAGTTGTTGCCTCAGCATTTGAGTCACCATCAAAGGCCCAATAGCATTGACTCTAAACTGATATTCAAGGGTCTTGACTGACATATGTTCTAAGGTTTCGTTAGCAAACACACCTGCGTTGTTGATCAACAAATCTATTTTTAAGTCGCTCAATGTAGGTAGGATTTTTTCTAAACATTCTGGGCTACTCACATCGACTTTATCAATCACTTTGGCGTCAGATTGACTAAGCTCATCGCTAGTATTGCGGCAAAGAGCAATTACTTTGTCACCTTTAGCCAAATACTGTTTTACAAACTCTAATCCAATGCCACGATTGGCTCCGGTAACAACTACAGTTGCCATACAAACTCCTTATTTGTGATTAGCTAATAACCTAGCTAAATCTTCTGGTGTATCGATGCCAATAGGCGGTGTAACTCTGGCTTCCTGCACATGGATTTTTTCACCATGCCATAAGACCCGAAGTTGTTCCAAGGATTCAATTTGTTCTATACCAGATGGAGACATATTCACGTATTGTTTTATAAATCCTGCTCGATATGCATAAATACCAATATGCCTAAAATAAAAATCACCTATCTCATCAATGCTGTCTGAATCAAGAAAACGCGCCCTGTCGTAAGGGATCGTGGAGCGAGAGAAATACATAGCATAACCTTGCTTATCCATCACCACCTTGACGGTATTGGGATTAAAGGCTTCTTCAACATCGGTGATCTTAACCGCTAGTGTTGCCATTTCAGCTTGCTGATGATTATGTAAGTTTTCAGCCACTTGCAGGATATTTTCAGCAGGAATAAAAGGTTCATCACCCTGCACATTCACCACCAATTCGTGGGACAACATGTTTTGTAAATCGACTACTTCAGCTAGTCTTTCGGTGCCTGATTCGTGGTGCGCGCCTGTCATGCAATATTTGCCACCAAAGTCATCAACTACTTTGGCGATCCTGACATCGTCGGTGGCCACTAAAATATTGCTTGCCCCTGATTCTTGAGCACGCTCGTATACATGTTGCACCATGGGTTTGCCTTGTATTTCTACTAAAGGCTTACCGGGAAATCGTGTAGACGCATATCGCGCAGGGATAATGACACTAAATTGCATAATTAAATCTCTTCAATAAAATTAACCAACATTTAACTCTGGTTACTTTTTAACAGTAGTTCCATTTCTTCGCTAGACACATGTTTGGCTTCTGACTCCAACAACACGGGTATATTTTCTCGAATTGGATAAACCATACGATCGAATTTACAGATAAGTTGTGCCTGTTTATCTTGGTACAATAATTTACCTTTACAAACTGGGCAGGCTAAAATATCTAACAATTTTTTATCAAAGGCCATTATTTTCTCTTATTTTGTTTTTTATCTGCAACCACTTGCTTTAACTTTTGCAAAAGTTGCGATTCAAATTGTGCGGTTAATCTAGCACTAACAGGTAAATACCAACAATCATCATGTGCTATCAAGGTACATTTTACGGCATCTTTTTCTGTCATGATCACGGTTCCGCTAGGAATATCTTTTTTACTAAAGGCATGATGATCAACAAAACTGATTTGCTCCTTTAGCTTAACTTGTTTTTTTCTAACAAGGAAAAGAAACGTTGCGGGTTACCTATAGCCGCCATTGCTGTGACGGGCAAAGACAAATCGTTTATCGATAAACTTTTATTAGGGTATTTAACGTTAATCAATCTGCCAGCTTCCAGTGACATTAAATACTCACCATTTGTGACTGAACCACCATTTAATACTAAAAAATCAACCCTATCTAAACGCCACGAACCTTCGCGCAGTGGGCCTGCAGGTAATAAAAGTTTATTGCCACAACGCCTTTGTCCATCCATCACAACAATTTCAATGTCCCTATTTAAAGCATAATGTTGCAAACCGTCATCACAAATAATCACATCACATTCATGTGTCTCAACTAGTTTCAACGCCCCTCTTGGGCGAATAGGATCAACGACTAATGGGCAGTTGATATGCTGACGCATCAATATAGCCTCATCACCCACCCTATCGACTTCGCTGATGTAGTCTACCGACATAGGATAAGTGACATTTTTTCCGCCATAACCACGGCTTAATACTCCAGGGTGATATCCTGCTTGCCTTAATCGCTTAGCCAAATGCACGACTAATGGCGTTTTCCCATTACCACCGACACTGGTGTTACCCACTACAATAACTGGCACAGAAATATCAACTGAAGGTTTGATCTGCAATCGAAATAACATTCTTCTTAAGCTTGATAATACCCAAAACAGTGCGCTTAACGGTAATAACAAAATGATTACAGGCCAATGATACCAACTCGGTGAATACCACATGTTGTCAATCCAACTCACTTAGCGATTATCTCCTCACCAAACTGCATGTTATACAATTGCGAATAAACCCCATGTTGTGCCAATAAACTTTGATGGTTACCTTGCTCGATAATTTCACCTGCCTCAATCACTAAAATTGTATCGGCGTTTTCGATAGTCGACAATCTATGGGCCACCACAATGCTAGTGCGGTTTTGTTGCAGTTTATCCAGTGCATCTTGGATCAATCGTTCTGATTCAGTATCTAATGCTGATGTTGCTTCGTCTAATATTAAAATAGGCGCGTCTAATAGCAAGGCACGGGCAATCGCCAAACGTTGACGTTGCCCCCCAGATAACATAAACCCATTTTCACCTACTATGGTATCCAAGCCTTCGGGTAACTGTTCCAAGAATTCCATTACATGGGCGGTTTTAGCCGCTTTCAGTATTTGTTCGCGGCTAACGTTATCTCCTGACCCATACGCAATATTATTGGCAATAGTGTCATTAAATAACACCACATGTTGTGACACCAAAGCAAACTGTCGACGTAAGTCTTTTAATGGGATATCTCTTAACAACATATCGTCTAATAAGATTTCACCCGTTTGGTTATCATAGAAACGTGTCAGCAGACTTGAAATAGTTGATTTACCGCTACCAGAACGGCCTACCAGAGCAAATGTTTGCCCGGGTTTGACTGAAAAAGATAAGCTTTTTTAACGCGGCGTTTTCTTTACTTGGGTAACGGAATGTCACGTTGTTAAAATCTATTTTCCCCTGAACTCTGGTGATGCTCTGTGTGCCTTTGTCTTCTTCAATATGTTGGTCCAGCACATCGAAAATACTCACACAAGCCGCCATACCTTTTTGGAATTCACTATTCACGGTGGTCAGTTGTTTCAGAGGTTTTAAGAGCATGGTCATGAAAACCACCACACTGACAAATACGCCTGGAGTCAACGTTGTCACTAAACCTGGGGTACTGGCTACGTAAAGCACAACAGCCAAAGCAATAGAAGCAATCACCTGAATAGAAGAGACACTGAGTATTCTGGCTACAATCAATTTCATATTTTGTTGACGGTTGTGGTTGTTTTTACCAGCAAAAGATTTATTTTCAATATCCTGTCCACCAAACATTAATACCACTTTGTGGCCTTTTAACACTTGTTCAACCGAGGAAGTTAATCCGCCCATAGCATCTTGAATACGACGACTGACCAATCTAAATCGTTTACTTACTACAGCAACAATCACAGCGACAAGAGGACCAATTAAGATAAAAATTAGCGATAATTGCCACGACTTATAAAACATAGCTATTAATAAACCTATAACCAATGCTCCTTCACGAACAAGTATGATCAAAGCTTTACTTGACGCATTAGCAACCTGCTCTGTGTCATAAATAACTTTAGAAATTAGTTTGCCTGTACTGTTGTTGTCATGAAACTCAACAGGAAAATGAATGTAGCGGCTAAACAATTCTTGACGCATACGCATCACTACATGGTTTCCAATCCACGAAACAGAATAAGTCCCCAGAAAATTTAAAACGCCTCTGAAAATAAAGATAGGCACAATAAAAAAAGCCGCTAAACGCAGATACTCATAGTCACCTTTACCTAGGCTGTCATCAACTAGTGTTTCTAGCTGGGCTAAAACCAATACATCAATCACCGAGTAGCCAATCATGCCAATAATAGCGACAGCAAATGCCAGCTTGTAATCTTTAAGGTAAACGCGAAAACGTTTAAAAATTTTATCTGGTACTTGACTGTCCAAATCGCTCTGCTTGCTCATTAAATAAAGGGTATCTGAATAAATATAAAAACATTGGTAGTGTAACTGTTAGGGCGAAAATCCCCAACTATCAATAAGATATTTATTAATGGTGAGTAGAATTTGCATACCAATAAGGATAAATATCCTGTCTAAAGGTTTTTAGAATTACCGGCGTGGTTGAATTGTACTCAATCTGAAATGAAACTTGGCCTGAATGTGAAGTTGAAAACAGTATTGGGTTGTATGTCTGATATCTGTCTACGACCTCTTGCCTTGGAAAACGCCAACGATTCATAAAGCCCTGACTAAATATCACATATTTAGCTCCTACTGTTTGGATAAACTCGGCAGATGAAGATGTGTTACTTCCATGATGAGCTGCCACCAAAATATCAGATTTTAATTGTTTTGGATATAAACCCACCAGTTGCTTTTCGATACTTTTATTGATATCACCGGGTAATAAAATACTGTGGTACTGATCTGATACTTTGATTACACAGGAACCATTATTGTCGTTATGTTTAAGTGCGTTGTCTGGCCATAGAGCTTCAATACTCAAACCTTGCCAACTTATAGCAAAATCTTGCTGGCACTTATCTTGATTAGTTATCACCTGAGATACCTCAATACCCTTAAGTAATTGCGGTAAACTGCCAGCATGATCGTTATCTTTGTGACTGATAAACACTACATCTACTTTTGAAAATCCCCTAGCCTGCAAAATAGGTAACAACACGCTGTCGGCCATATTAAAGCCAGAAGGATAACTTGCCCCAACATCATAAATGATTGCATGATTATTTTTACTAATGAGCACAGCCAACCCATGCCCCACATCCAATACGTCTAGCTGCCAAGTGTTAATTTTTGGCGATAATAAATGACTAGCTAGCGGCACTAACAATAAAAACAAATATTTTTTATTTAGCCAAAAAGAAGGCAAACAACACCCCAACACAAATAGGAATACAAAAAACCATACAGCAGCTGGAAATGTTGGAATGTTGAAGAATGATGCTTTGATTTTCAGAGCAAAATTGAGGAAAGTTAAACCATAACTCAGTATTAGGTCTGCGTAAGAAAATAACTCAAATGCCCAGTCAGGACTAAACGCTAAACAAATTACTGCTACCAGACAAATCGGTACTAAGACCATCGTCACTACTGGCACTGCAATCAAATTAACCAAGGGGGAAACAGTTGAGACATAAGAGAACTGCCAAGCAACTAACGGTAGCATCAATACTGTCAAACATAATTGCACTTTGACCATGCCAGAAAATATTGCTGTCAACGAAAAATTAGCTTGTTTGACCGGCCATCGCCAAAATATAAAACATATAATGGTCACCGCAGAAAAGCTTAACCAAAAACTCAACCCAAATATACTCAGAGGAAACAGAAATACAAAGCCAGTAAGCCCTAACAAGATTAATCTTCTCGCCCCAAGGTGTTTATTCCACAAAAAAAGCACACTAAACAAAAACAACATCAACCATGCTCTAAGTGTGGGCAATCCAAAACCAGCTAAAGCTGAATAAGCCAAGGTGGTAAAAAGAGTCAACAACATAGCCACGTTGTGCAAGTTGATATGATGTAAAGAATAAAACCTACTGATAAGCCCACCACCAGCCCAAGCTATCAACACATAACTGACACTCGCAACCAAGGCCAAATGTAAGCCTGATATGGCAATAAGATGAGCCACACCGGTTTTTTGAACTAGATGCCAGTCTTCCTGTTGCAACAACCCTCGATAACCAAAAGTGACAGCCGCTAGCCAAGAACGCTGGGGTAAATCAAAGCCTAACATTCGATTCAACAACGTTTGTCTAATGCTATTAACATTGGCAAGCAACGTATTATCATCATCTGATTTAACGTAACCCGTTGCGTTTATGCCTTCACTAAACAACCATTGCTGATAATTAAAACCGGCCTCATTAGCTAAACCATGCGGCGGTTTAACTTTGACCCAAAGTTTAACACGTTGCCCCTGCTGTACCTGCCAAGCAGGCTCGCGCCAACTTAAGTGAAAGATCTTAGTAAACAACAAATGTTGGTCTGCAATATGGGTGACCTTAATATTAAAACGTATATTTTTTTCAGTAATAACTAAGCTGTTTACCTCGCCTATTATTTGTACTGGTTGACTAGTTTGTTCTGAAGATAGTTGCAAAGAGTATTGCCAATGCCCTACACTCGCCATCCAGATTATGCCTAGCAGAAAATAACCAAGGTGTTGATTTTTCCTAATTGTTAGGCAAGCGCACATGAATAGTAAAAGAGTGATAACGATGGAAGGCAGATTAGTCCACCATAAACTTGTGAACGACGCTGCAATAAAACTGAAGAGTTTACTGTCCATAGTAAGAAGTGAATGCCATCCGTTGCTGCATGAAATTAAAGTATAGAGAACTATTCTGAAAAAGTTTATTAAGCGCTTTCTGCCAAGCCCCCAAAAAGTCAAAGAACAGAAGATATTGTCTATTTTTGGTTCTTTGTTACACGATCCTAACCTTTGGCATTTAAATAGGCGATCTGCTTCAGGCGCATTTGCTGTTGGATTATTCTTCGCATTTTGGCCAGTTCCATTTCAAATGTGGTTAGCCGCTGCGATGGCGATTCCTTTGCGAGTCAACTTGCCATTATCTGTGGCTACCGTTTGGATAACGAACCCTTTCACTATGCCGCCTATTTTTTATGGGGCTTATATTTTAGGTACTACCGTAATGGGCTCGCCACAAAGACAATTTAGTTTTGAATTAAGTTGGGATTGGGTACTACAAAGCATTGAAACCATTGGCCCAGCGTTTTTAGTCGGATGTTTAATATGTTCGGTACTTTTTAGTGCTGTGGGATTCTTTATTTTAAATTATCTGTGGAGATTGTCAGTCAAAAAAGCATGGAAACAACGTATCCAGAAGCGTTATCCAAAACGTCTGAAGTGAATCAGGGCTATCGTTCGATAGCCCTTTAAAAGCCAATTTTAACCCACGTGTTATTCATTTTCCTTTGGACTAATCCGCTTCCACTAAATATAGCTACTTGTCTAAGCTAGACATCATAGCTTTAGGGTAACGCTCGCCAAACACCAAATCAGCAGGAATAAGTTGATTAATTTCATCCAGTTCAAGAGGTGATAAAATCACTGATGTTGCCCCCGCATTCTCAATTAAACGTTCAACACTTCTAGTACCAGGAATGGGTACATAATCTTCACCTTGATGTAGAATCCAAGCTAAATCTAACTATGCAGGACTACATTTTTTTGTGTTAACAAACTGATTAATGCTATCCACCAAAGTTAGATTGTGATGAAAATTTTCCTCGGGAAATCGAGGGTTATTCAGTCTCCAATCCCCTTCTTCAAAGTCCTCACTACTTTTTATGGAGCCCGTTAGAAAACCACGACCAAGAGAGTTATAGGGTAGAGGTACAAGTCAGATACCCGACCTTTTGCATGCGGCTAATATATCGACTTCTAGGTGGCGACTCCAAAGAGAAAACTCGCTTTGGATTGCAGAAATGTGAAGCACGGCTGAAGCTCTTTCAAGAGTAGTAACGCCAGCTTCGGACAAGCCCAAATATTTGATTTTTCATTATTTGATAAGTTCAGCTATAGCTCCCAATGTTTCCTTAATAGGCACAGACGGGTCCATCCGATGTTGGTAATACACATTAATATGGTCTACTACTAAGCTCTTTAGACTCGCTTCACAAGCTTGATGTATGTATTCAGGACGACCATCAAAACCTAAAAATTCACCTTGGGGATTTCGTATAATGCCAATTTAGTTGCCAATACGATTTTTTACGTTGCTGCAAATGTTTACTGAAATATCTTCCTAATAACTCTTTTTAGGTTTTAGGGCCATAAATATCAGACGTATCCCAAAACCTAACACCAGACTCAATAGCTTACGATAAAGTATTAAAAGACTGATTTTCATTATGACTTCCATAAAACTCTGACATCCTCATACATCCCAAGCCAATACTTGAAACCTCTAGTCCTTGTGTACCCGATAAACGTGTTTTCATAACTTCTCCTTAGTTAAATATACTAACGTATCCACACCATGAAAAGTCATGTGGCTGGCGATAAGGTACTTATTTCATTAGGACAATTATTACTTCAGTCGGTGCGCGACACTGATTATGTTGGCCGCTATGGCGGTGAATAATTTATGGTGGTATTTAGTGATGCGACTCCTAGTGTCATCGAGAGTAAAATGAATGACATTTCAACCGCCTTTTTACAGATTAATTATACCGTTGGTAAACAATCCTTTAATTGTAGTTTTAGTGCCGGTTTGGCCAGCTCAACGCATCATGAGAAGCTCAGTGAGCTTATTTCTAAAGTCGATACCGCTTTATACAAGGCTAAAGATGAGGGAAGAAGCAAAGTCTGTGTGCACGATTAGCATAACGAAAAATGTTTAATCCAGGTATAACACCGCTTAGCCCAAACTCAGTTTAATAGGATTACGACTCACCATCTGCAGAGTCGCTATCCTCATCCTTGTTATATCACGCAAACTCAATTGGCTTCATATGTTCGATAATCTGTTGATTGTCACACATCTTTTTAAACGCTTGTCCTAAGCGATCACTCTGTGAAATAACAGTTTGCCAATATTCAATACGTTGCGCTGCAGGCATGGTTTCAAAATCAGTTCTGTCTGGTATTTTTCCATAAGGTAAGCTAGCTACAAATTCGTCAGAAGGCACCAACATTACCACGTCATCGTAACTGCTAGCATGAGGCAGACGCTTTTTAAGTGATTTGTCGAACCAGCCTGGAATAGGTTTTGAGTAGAAGTGTGGATACAATACTAAGCCTTTTTGAGGCCCAAAAGTAAGATCAAAATGATAATCAATGATGCCACCATCTCGATACATTCCTTTTGGCGCTCCATCAATATTTTTTACACCTTCAATCACAACAGGAATAGAGCCTGAAGCCATCAATGCTTGGGGTAAATTTTTAGCGGTAAGAGCAACTGAATATGAAGGCATATTATTTGGATCATTGATCTTTAAATCAGAATTAGGCGACGAAAATAGAAAACGTTGATAAAACTTTTCTAACCATTTCCGTTTCAGCGCGTTAGCACTAGCGCTGGCAATTAACCCCGTCATTTGTAATGGTTTTGCTTCGAATTGGGTTAAACCCTTACACTTTGCCACTATAAAATGCGCTTTAATGATGGGGTTGTTAATGATTTCTTCGCTGCCGTTTTCACCCAAGACGTAATTCAGCAGCGCTGTGCCACTTGCAGTGATTTCTTTAGCAGTTGGTTTATCAGAATAAACAGTATGCGAATAACGCTCCGCTAAACGATTTATTGCAGACAATGGATCGTTTTGCGCAAAACAAGCAAACCTAAATGCACCCGCCGACGAACCCACAATGTTGAGTGGTCTGGTACGCTCAGCAAAAAACTCAGGGAAAATATAACGGTCAAGACCCGCTAACACAAACCACTTAGGGCCGCCTGATGCTCCCAACATATAATCAAATAAATCAGCACTAAAGCCTTCTTGCTTTATACGTGCAAAGGCATTTTTCCCTGCATAAATATCCAAAACCTGCATACTCTTCCTTTTATATTCGAACACTGCTCGAACACTAATTACCTGGTTCAATTTCAGCGTTAATAGCACATACCACGTCAGCTGAAACTTTTATGACGCTGTGCTGACGGCTAACCAAAGTTTTTTATAGTTATTAAAATACCTGGACTAAGTTTAACAACTTGAGCAATAGATGCATCTAAATCAGCGACCTTAATATATATCATGCATAGTGCATGACGCAGGTAAGTCGTGATTTACCCCTATAGTATGGTAAACACCAGCAACTGCTGTTTACAAATCTGGCGGTTGCATAGCGTAATCGCCTGATTATCCGACACTCACAAAGCTTCTTTGCCAACCAACAACAGATGTATAAGAATCGCTTATACGTCGTGTATTAGGCAGGTTAAATCGGACCTCGCTAAGGTACCTATTTCTATATTACTCATAATAACCCCTCATAAATGATGTAATTTCAAACAAGCCTTCAGCTATCGAGTGATTAACAACCAATAGTAATTTATTTATATATATCAGTCTGTTAAGTAACATATAAACAGTACTCAACAGAGTTATCCACAGGAACAGTGGATAAACCCAACTTGACATCATTACCACCAACTTTTTTGTTATCATATGTATAAAATGAATTAAGTATTGCTATATGCCAAAGATTAAATCTCAAACTATTCACAAGCAAAACCTCTTAGCTAGTCTAAAGAACAGGACTTATGATGGGATTATTTAGTCGCCTAGTAGAGGCTGGCACTCTGCCATCTTATAAAAAGACCATAGAAATTTATAACCCATTAACGGGCACCGTACTGCCATTGAATGAGGTGCCCCATGCACTTTTTACAGAACGCATGTTTGGCGAAGGCATAGCCATTAAGCCGTCTGGTTACCAAGTATTCGCAACATTCGCTGGCACTATGCTGCACTTTCCAGAACTGGCTAATCAATTAAGAATAATTGGGCAAAATGGCTTACAGATACAAATACAGCTAGGGATTGATTCTCACCTTATGTTAGGGGGATTTAAGAAAATCATCAAACAAGGTGAGAGCTTTGAACAAGGACAACTGCTCGCGGAGTTTTCACTGATTAAGATGAAAAAACAACTACACAGTATTTTATGCCCTATTACTGTACTCAGTAGTGACAAAATAAAGGGTCTGCAAGCCCACTATTTTCAAGTTATCGCGGGTGAAGATAAAATAATGACGGTTTACGTATAATTTAGGAATATCAACAAACTAAAAGCATCGCTATCGTCCTTTACCTTCCCCACCCTTTATCGTTATAGTCGCACTATTATGATTTTGATTAACTCAATAGGACACCATGACTACCCTGTACGGCATTAAAAACTGCGACACCATCAAAAAAGCACGCGCTTGGTTATCAGCAAACAACATTGATTATACCTTCCACGATTACAGACAAAATGGACTAACCCCCCCGATGGTTAGAGCAAGCCGAACTGGCTTTAGGTTGGGAACTGATGCTCAATAAACGTGGCACTACTTTTCGTCAATTAAGTGAAGAACAAAAACAAGGGGTCGATAAAACGACAGCTTTAGCATTAATGCTTGAACATCCAGCCATGATTAAACGCCCCATACTCACCCATAACGATAAATATTTTATCGGTTTTAAAGCAGCACAATACACTGAGGTATTCTCATGAGTCGTACACTTGATTTAACTAAAGACTTGATCAATAGAAAATCTGTTACCCCAGAAGATGCAGGTTGTCAGGAAATGATGGCAAACATTCTTGCACCTTTAGGGTTTGAAGTTCAGGATCTCACCTTTGCCGACACCAAAAACATTTGGGCCCGCAGAGGGACTGAGGAACCGCTGTTTTGTTTTGCCGGACATACCGATGTAGTACCTTCAGGCCCAGAAAAAAATTGGCAAACCCCACCTTTTGAAGCGACCGAGAAAAATGGTTACATACATGGTCGTGGTGCAGCAGATATGAAAGGCAGTTTAGCCGCCATGTTAGTCGCCACCGAAAATTTTGTAAAAGCAAATCCATTACATAAAGGTTCGATTGCTTTTTTAATTACCAGTGATGAAGAGGGGCCTTTTATTAATGGCACCACTAAGGTGATTGATACCCTAGAAGCCCGCAACGAAAAAATCACGTGGTGTTTGGTCGGCGAACCTTCAAGTACTAACGAAGTGGGTGATGTAGTCAAAAATGGACGTAGGGGGTCGCTAACCGGTGATTTACTGGTTAAAGGAATCCAAGGTCATGTCGCCTACCCTCACCTAGCCAGAAACCCTATTCATGAGTCAACGTTGGCACTCGCAGAATTGGCCAACACCCATTGGGATAAGGGAAATGATTCATTCCCCGCCACTAGTTTTCAAATCTCTAATATCAATGGTGGTACAGGTGCTGGGAATGTTATACCAGGTGAATTAAAAATCTGTTTTAACTTTAGATTTTCAACTGAAGTAACTGACCAAGAGTTAATAACAAGAACGATAAAAGTGTTAAATGCGCATAAATTAGATTACGACATTAATTGGACCTTCAATGGTCAACCTTTCTTGACAGATTGTGGCAAGTTAGTGGAAGCCACACAACAAGCCATCAAACATTGCACAGGCAGAGACACCTTGTTGTCTACAGCAGGCGGCACTTCTGATGGACGATTTATTGCGCCAACGGGAGCTCAAGTCATTGAGCTTGGACCTGTTAACGCCACAATCCACAAGATTGATGAGTGCGTCAAAATTGACGACCTCGATACGCTTGCTGAAATTTATCAAGACATATTGCAACGGCTGTTAGCGTGATCACACAAGCACACACCTTAGGAAAAGATGAGAGTCTTTTAGTCGAATGCCAGAACGGTTTTCGACTATTACCTGAAGTGTGTGAAGCATTTAAGCGTATGCAAACGTCAGCAGCACAAGATAATGTAGACATACAAATTGTCAGCAGCTACCGAAGCTTTGAGCGCCAATTGAGTATTTGGCAAAACAAGTGGTCAGGCAAGGCGACCTTGTTAGACGCAAATGAAAATACCTTAGATGCCACTGAGCTGTCCGACCAAGAAAAAATATACGCGATCCTCACATGGTCAGCGTTGCCTGGAGCCAGCCGTCATCATTGGGGTACTGATTTAGACGTGTATGACAAAAAGTCTGTAGAAAAGAGTCAGCATGACTTTCAGTTAGTTTGCAGCGAATACGATCAAGGACCTTGCACCCTACTCAATAATTGGCTAAACAAACATGCCATTAAGTTTGGTTTTAGCAGACCTTATGCTGAATATAAAGGCGGCATTGCTCGGGAGCCTTGGCATCTTAGCTTTCATGACAGCGCTGAAAAAATGTTCGCACAGTTAGATGAGACGGCACTGCTAAATAATCTTAAGAATTCAAATGTTTTAGGATTAGAAAGTATTGCGAATAACATGCCTGAAATATATCAGCGCTTCGTTTTAAACAGAGGATTAATATGAATATTTGGATAGTGGTAGTGATTATCATCTTGGCCTTGGGCTTTATTATCGGCAACATATTATTATTACAACAAAGTGCCAGTCAAAAACTACCTAAGCCCAATAAAGATAATAATACATCGTATGACCGTTTTGAAGACAAAGATGATTAACTTCTCATTGTGTACTTGTAATAAGTGGTGATGTTAAATGCGGATCTTGATACTGGCCAACAAAGACATTGCTAGCAATTTAGCCCTCAACACTCTATTTCAAACAATGCGAGGTCAACACCAATTCCAGGTTTTACTGTCATCATCGGTTGGAAAAAACACAATAAACAAACCTCAATGTTTATTAGATTTAGCTTTTTTTGAGCAAAGCTTATTCAACCAAATACTGTTCCCTGCCTTACAACACAATCCTTCAACTGCGGCGAGCAAACATCTCAGTTTTAATCAATTTAAAATACTGGGAATACAAGTATCAGATATCCACTCGATAAACTGTCAGGCAGGCATTAACCAAGTGAATGAATTTTCACCTGAGCTTATCGTTTCAATTCGCTTTGGTTTGATCCTGCAATCTGCGGTCATTGAGATCCCCAAATTTGGCGTAATCAATTTACACTCAGGTGAACTCCCCACATACCGTGGCGTCATGGCAACGTTTAGGGCCATGCAGCAAAACGTAACTGAATGTGGCACTACCCTGCATTATATTAATGACAATGGTATAGATAGCGGTGAAATTATCAGTATTAGTAAGCAAACGTTGGATTACCAACGCTCATATTTATACAACACCCTGTCGCTTTACGAAACGGGTATAAACGATGTGGTGAATGCAATATCTAAAATTGAAAAGTCAGAAAAATGCGAGAGTTATTCTGCAGATTCACAGGGAAACTACTTTTCATTTCCCTGTGAACAAGAGCTAATAGATTTTCAACAAAGAGGTCACAAGCTATACGAATATCGGGATGTGGTTGATATCGCTCAGAACTATTACTGAGAGAATCTTAAAAAAAGAAAAACACGCTTCGCATCATCATCCTGATTTTTTAACTTGAACCGCTTCTGTGAGAAACTTGTCATTCCACCGCCACGCGGGATAGCATTGTCCGCTATAGCAACAATTAAAAGCGAACAACAATACTCAACCTATTTTGGCTTACAGATCAACATAACGAATAGCAGTCCCACTGATACTCACCATCAACATACTGCCGCCCTTGCCCACCACTTCGTAGTCAATATCCACACCAATAACCGCATTAGCACCAATAGAGCGAGCTTCTTGTTCTAGTTCCTGGAAACCAATTTTTCGTGCTTTAGTGAGTTCATCTTCGTAAGCGCCTGAACGACCACCCACAATGTCACGGATGGAAGCAAAAATATCTTTAAATATATTCGCCCCCATGACGGCTTCACCTACGACAATACCTAAATACTGTTCGATTTTTTTGCCTTCAAGCTGATTAGTTGTGGTTACTATCATTTCTCACTCCTTGATTTGATTTCAGTCTTAATTAATTCAATTTGTTTGGCCAACGCTTCATCTGAATAGGCCTTAGATGGCACTTGCCCCCAAATAGGTTTGGGCCAACTTACGTCATGTTGATAACGTACAATATGATGTAAATGTAACTGAGGTACCATATTACCCAGCGCGGCGATATTCAACTTATCAGGTGTAAACAAATGTTTAAGTGCCCAGCTAACCAGTGATGATTCTTGCCATAATGCTTGCTGTTGAGCAGTATTTAGATCAATTACGTCACTGATATCTGTCACGCGAGGGACTAAAATTATCCAAGGGTAGTTGGCATCGTTGATCAGTCGAACAGAACACAAAGCTAAATCAGTGACTAGTTCACTGTCTTTTTCTAATTGCGGATGTAGAAAAAATCGGTCATCTGAGTCCTTAAATATGAGTAGGTATTACCGTTAACAGCGCTCGCTGACCGATTTCAACATCGGCGTTTGGAAAGACAATCGCTTCACCTTCAAATTGGGCGCGGTATTCGCACCCTGTTTCATGGGCTAATACATGACCTTTAGGAAAATCACTGAAGTTAGGTGCATCTGGCGCAAAATCAAGTGAAAAATCAGCTTGTTGTTTATTGACCACTTGGTTGACTTCATAAATCAAAAAATCTGCTTCATTATAGTTTTTAAGTGACAAATCATTACCACAAATCAAATTGGTCAATGTGGTGACTACATCATTAAAATGATCCATATTATTTTGCCCAAATGGCATTACCTTACCCAATTCAACAGTGAATGCATTTGCGTTAAGTTCATTAACTGAATAATAACTGAAAGTAGTCGTGGGACTACCGGACAGTAAAATAGTATTCACCCCACAGGCTAACAAGATTTGTAGCTGATATTTGTCCCAAGGTTTACCATTTTGAAATGGGTATACCGCAAACTTATCATTTTTAGATGCGCGAATAGCGGTATGTAAATCATAATGAAAACGACTTCTAGATTGAGTCGCATCTATTCCCAGATAGAAATTTTTTACTACATCTTCTAATTGTTTTGCTCGATGTCTTTCAGCATTCATCTGTTGCCCAGCAGCTAAATTTTGATGCTCGCCACTAAATAAACGATTCATATTCTCTTCAACAAATCGCTGCGCAATGTCCATGGCGGGTAAATTCCCAAACAAAAATAACACCCGTTGCTTTACCAGTATTTTACCCATCAAAATACTTTTGACTAAATCATCACAAATTTCTATGGGAGCAGTTTCGTTACCGTGGACACCACATGAAAGCACAATGTCTTTATCACTATTAGCAATCGTCTCAAAGCTGATAATCCCTTCTGCCAACACATTAACTTGTGTATGTGCATCAATAAAAAATTGAAAAGATGTACTAAAAAGTGCAGGTTGAGTGCGCGATAAAGACAGAAAATTGCCATGCTGCTTTAACGATTGGATCGTGTCTTGAATGGTGTTTTGATTTAATGTATCGATTTTTGTTTGCATATGAATGGGTAATAATCGCAGATATGATTTCTAAAGAATTAATACTACGCTAATCAGAATATTAACTCTGCTTTTTTCAACTGAGGATAAACAGTTAAGCAGTCTGATGTTCACGCGCAAAGGATGTGCCAACGGCTAAGTCTTTATTGGCTAGCTCAATAAAATCATCTACGGGGACCGCTTTTGAGAACAAAAAACCTTGCCCAGATACAACCCCTATTTCACGTAATATATGAAGATGCTGAATAGTTTCGATCCCCTCCGCGATCAACTCACAATTGGCGGCCTTAGCAATTAACTGACTCGCCTCTACTATCGCCCGATTAACCGGACTTTCATCAATTTGCATGATGAAAGATTTATCGATTTTAATGCTATCGATTTCAATATCACGTAAATAAGCTAAATTCGAGTAACCTTTACCAAAATCATCAATCGCAATCGTCGCTCCAAATGCACGAATTTGTGACAATTGTTTTTTAACTAAAATTGAATTAGATAATGCCACGTCTTCAGTAAGTTCTAATTCAAACTGTGACAATTCCACATGGTGTTTTTGCGCCAACTTTTGGATCTTGTTGGCAAAATTCAAATCATATAATTGTGAAGGCGACATATTCACAGCAATTTTTAGACGTAACCCCTTGCTGTTAAGATAAGCAGCGTTTTTAAAGGCTTGCTCTAATATCCAATAACCAAGTTCATTCATCATATTGTAGGATTCAGCGGCTTGAATCAGTGTCCCAGGAAAAATCAAACCATCTAGCGGATGATTCCAACGTAACAAACACTCCGCACCTATTATTTGTAAGGTATTTAACTCGATTTTAGGTTGAAAATAGATTTCCAATTCATCTTGCTCCAAAGCCCGAGTAATGTCAGCCTTCATAGCTAATGCTCGGCCTGAGGTATAATCAGTTAAAATTTGCGCATGTTGAAAATTATCAAATTTATTATCTTTTGCTTGTTTTAAGGCTGTTTCAGCTAATGAAAAAAATTTATTGATATCGCTGTTGTTTTTAGGATTCGATGCTGCACCAACATTGAAGTCGGCGATAAAGGCGTGGTCATCGCATTGTATAGGGGTTTTAAAATGTTGAACTAGATGGCTGTAAAAATTATAAAGTTGTTTCTGTTGATGGGTACCTGACAAAATCAAACCAAAAACATCACCGCCAATTCGGCCAAAAATCGCGTTGTCGTCAAACAAAAACGCAATACGATTTGCAATTTCTAAGAGTACTTTGTCACCATAATCGTAACCAAAACTGGCACTGACATCAGAAAAACGCACGACATCAATTAATAGTAAAGATTGTTCAGCATTTGTATTTAAAAGCTGCTCTATTTCACATAAAAATGCATAGCGATTTGGAATAGTTATTAATGATTCATGTTGCATTAAAAATGTATAGCCGCGTTAATAGTCCACTAAAATTTTTGTCAAATCACTGCTAATAGTGAAGAAAACCCTTGGAATAAGAATACGTTAGTTAGCCTATTTCACCTAATCCTAAAACACAAGACTCAAACACTTGTTTGAGTCTTGTGTTTTAGATAAAAATCTGCCATGACCTATCTTAAATTTTATAAGTATAAAAATTTACTCTACTGTACATGGCTGTAATTTCCAAATTTTTTCAACATAGTCATTAATGGCTCGGTCTGAGGTAAATTTTCCCATACGTGCAGTATTCAGTATTGCCATTTTCGCCCAGCGAGATTTATCACCGAAAGCCTTATTGGCTTTTTGCTGTGCATCTGAATAAGACTCAAAGTCGGCCAATACTTTGTATTGGTCTCCTCCCTCCAACAAACTACGTTTAAGTGATGCTAATGCACCCGGTTTGCCTGGGGTAAAATAATCAGTTTCAAGCCAATCTAATACCGCTTTGATCTCTTTATTATTGTAATAAATATCAAATGGGTTGTAGCCCACTTTATCAAGCTCATGCACTTCATTTACGTTTAAACCAAAAATGAAAATATTTTCGTCACCCACTTCTTCAGCTATCTCAATATTCGCACCGTCTAAGGTGCCAACTGTTAACGCACCGTTTAGTGATAGCTTCATATTTCCAGTACCTGAAGCTTCTAGGCCCGCAGTGGAAATCTGCTCGGAAATATCAGCCGCGGGAATTATTTTCTCAGCCAAACTAACGCGGTAATTGGGTAAAAACACCACTTTTATTTTTCCGTTTACCCGTTTGTCATTATTCACTTTGTCAGCCACTTGATTGATGGCATAAATAATATCTTTGGCTAATTTATAACTAGGTGCGGCTTTAGCGCCAAATATAAATACCCGTGGTTGCATGTCATAATTAGGATTCTCTAGCAAACGACGGTAAAGCGCCATAATATGTAAAAGGTTAAGATGTTGACGTTTATATTCATGTAAGCGTTTAATTTGTACATCAAAGATAGCTTTAGGATTAATTTCTATTCCCGTTAACACTAATACCTCTTTTGCCAACGCCACTTTGTTTTCGTGCTTTATTTTCATAAATTGTTTTTGAAACTTAGTATTGTCAGCAAACTGGCTTAGCTGCTCTAGCTTATCTAGATGTAACGGCCAATCATTGCCAATCTTTTCATCAATTAGAGCAGATAATTTGGGGTTGCATGCCTTTAGCCAACGACGTGGCGTAATACCATTAGTTACGTTGGTTAACTTTTCTGGCCACATTTTGTCAAATTCAGGGAACAGATTCTTCTTGACTAAGGATGAATGAATTTCAGCCACACCGTTCACTTTAAAAGAGCCAATAACCGACAAGTTACCCATACGTATCATCTTTTCGTTGCCCTCTTCAATGATTGACAATTTTTGCTTGATCGCATTGTTACCTGGCCACATTTTTTCTACTTCAACCATAAAACGATGATTAATTTCATAAATGATTTCTAAGTGCCTGGGGAGAATTTTTTCAAACATACGAGCCGGCCATTTTTCCAAGGCTTCAGGTAACAACGTATGATTGGTGTAGGCAAATGTTTTACTGCATATCTGCCATGCGCTATCCCAATCAAGCTCCGCCCTGTCTAATAAAATTCTCATCAATTCGGGAATGGCAATAGCCGGATGAGTGTCATTTAATTGAATGACAACTTGGCTGGAAAAACGACTCCAATTATTTCCATGGGCTCTTTTATAACGACGAATAATATCTTTTAGCGAACAAGCGCTAAAGAAATACTGCTGAATTAAACGTAACTCTTTACCCGCCTCAGTTTCATCATTTGGGTACAATACTTTAGAAATCGTTTCGGCTTGTACGTTTTCTTTTTGCGCATCCACATAACCACCGGCATTAAACACGTCCCAATTGAAGTAACTTGACGCTTGGCTTTGCCATAAACGCAAAACATTCACGGTTTTCCCGCCGTAGCCCACCACGGGGATATCCCAAGGCAGCCCTTTCACTATCAGACCAGGATGCCATTCTTTTTTAATTTCACCATTTTCACCATATTTAGTTTCAACATAACCATACAGTGGAATTTCTTGAATAGACTCAGGGCGGCATATTTCCCATGGGTTACCATAATCGCGCCAGCTGTCTGGACGTTCAATTTGTTCACCATTTTTTATTTCTTGGCGGAATAAACCATGTTCATAATGTAATCCATAACCTACAGCTGGCATATCAAGTGTCGCAAGCGAGTCAATAAAACATGCGGCTAATCGGCCTAAACCGCCATTACCCAATGCCATATCCGGCTCTTCTTCCATAATGTCAGTGAGGTTAACGCCTAATTCTTTTAAAGCTTGATCCGTTTGTTCGAACAAACCTAAATTATGCAGGTTGTTGGACATCAAACGACCCATTAAAAACTCTGCAGAAAAATAATGTACGGCACGGGTATCATTAAAATAATGAGACTTTTGAGTTTTACGCAATTGCTCCAACACGTGCTCTTGAATTGAGGCGCAAGTCGCTTTCCACCATGCATGATTGTCGGCTTTATTTTCGTCGGTGCCTAATGAACAATGTAGATGTCTAACAATCGCATCTTTAATGGCTTTTTTTGGTAAGGAAGCCGTTTTAGAAACTGACTTTTTCGCACTCATATTACACCTCAATTTAGCTTTATTTGGATGTCACTTACCCAGACGTGATTAGTCTAACAATGGTTTTAAATGACGTAATAAAATTACAGATAAATTTAATGAGATAGTTTTAGCAGGATTTTCTATTGCATTTTGTTAAATAAATGTTAAATAAACAAATAAGCATACGTATTCACTTCAGAATCCGCATGCTTTTTACATAAAAATAACATTCTGTATTTTTTATTTATACATTTGCGGTTTTAAACACTTGTTCTACCAATGTTTGAGCTTCTTTAATCAATAAATCAAGATGCTCTGAGCCATTAAAACTTTCTGCGTATATCTTGTAAATATCTTCAGTACCGGATGGACGTGCAGCAAACCAGCCATTTTCGGTACTGACTTTTACTCCACCAATTGCTGCATTGTTACCTGGCGCATGAGTTTGAATATTCGTAATCGTTTCACCTGCTAGATCTGAAGATTGAATGACACTTTTATCCATTTTGCTTAATACTTGCTTCTGAGCATGATTTGCAGCTACATCAATGCGAGTATAAACAGGTGCTGAAAACTGCTCGGTAAGGTCCTGATAATGCTCACCTGGATCTTTACCTGTTACAGCAATAATTTCAGCCGCTAACAAACACATGATGATCCCGTCTTTGTCGGTTGCCCATGGTTTGCCATCACGACGCAAAAATATACCGCCTGCACTTTCTTCACCTGCAAAACCAATTTCGCTGTTCAATAAACCTTGTACGAACCATTTAAAGCCTACTGGCATTTCTGCCAATTCACGGCCTAGTCCGTTCACTACACGATCAATCATGCTACTCGATACCAGTGTCTTACCGATTTTTATATCTTTGGGCCACTGGGTTCTGTGTTGAAATAAATATTGAATGGCTACCGCTAAATAATGATTAGGATTCATTAAACCGCTTTTGCGAGTGACTATGCCGTGACGGTCAAAATCAGGATCGTTGCCAAAGGCCACATCAAACTTGTCTTTTAAATCAATCAAACTCGCCATGGCGTAAGGTGAGGAACAATCCATACGAATTTTTCCATCCTTATCTCGGTGCATAAAGCCAAACTGCTGATCAACATTACGATTGACCACCTCAATGTTTATGCCATAACGCTCGGCTATTTTGTCCCAGTAACCTAAACCTGCACCACCTAGTGGATCGGTGCCTAAAACTAATCCTGCCTTAGCAATGGCTTGCATATCTATTACTTGATCGAGTTGTGCAATATAATCTTCGGAAAAATCAATTTCTGTTACGTAAACCGAGTCATAGGCAGCTGCCAAATTCATACGTTTCACACCAGCCATATCATTGCTGATGATCTCATTGGCACGTTGCTGGATAAGATTAGTGACATCGCTGTCTGCGGGTCCACCATGAGGCTGGTTATACTTAAAACCGCCGTCTTCTGGGGGATTATGTGATGGGGTTATCACCACACCATCAGCTTGGTCTTTTGACGCAGTGCCATTATGTTGCAAAATAGCATGGGAGATAACAGGTGTAGGGGTATAACCGCGATTTTCCTGAACAACTAGAGCAACCCCGTTTGCTGCTAACACTTCGACAGCTGTTGAAAACGCAGCTTCAGATAAAGCATGCGTATCCATGCCCATATATAATGGCCCCGTAATATTTTGATCTTGTCGAAATTCAGCTAGCGCCTGACAGATGGCTGCAATATGCATATCGTTAAAGGTATTTAAAATCGAGCTACCACGGTGTCCTGACGTACCAAAAGACACCGCTTGGGAAATGTCTCCTTTGGTTGGTTGATGGGTGTAATAGGCACTAGTTAACTTAGCAACGTTAACCAACTGTTCTTTACTAGCAGGTTTTCCTGCTTCTGGATGCAGAGCCATAATAGTCCTTATTTTTGTTAAACACCCCAATATCGGGATAAAAGATGTCGAAATACGTTTACATTATTAGCAATCTTAAAGTAACGGATAATCCCGCTGGTAATGCTGCTGCCATATTCAGGATAAGTGCCGCTATTTGTGTTCTTATCAAAGCGCTCGTTAGATTGTTTAGACATTCTAAACTGACAGAGAGCAACACAGAGATGCATAAATAGCAGTGTTTATTCCGAGTTTGAGCTATATATGCTCGGGAGCAAGTATGGTGATCAGTTGTTCTATTTCGGATAGACTAAAACCCACTTGCTCAGCGACTTCTTTAAGCATATTGATTTTCTTTACAGTATTGTTATTGGTTATCACCCAATATTTGGAGCCGGGCACATTTTTAGGATTAGTACTGCTACCTGTCGCTAAGAGTGTATCTTTGTCAGTGGCAAAGTAGGTTCTGTTACGGCCACTCATACCTAATACTTTACTGAATTGTTGGATATGATATTTATGGATAATTGATAACACCAACAGCCACCTTTCCACCATTTTAGGAATAGCTTGCAACTGTTGCCCTTCGAGTTCGCTAAACACTGCTGATGCCTGACAAATCTGCTCTGCGGATTGAGCACTAGCACTACCACTACCAATACTATTGTCTAGCGCGAAAATAGATTTTGCAGCATCAACATTATTCGCTTGCTCGATGTTAAGCAGCGACTCAGGCATCACTAATCGACGTAAAATATCTGATGCACTTTCACCGATATCTTGGGTTTGTGAAGCAATAAAATGGTAAAGGTCGTCTTCTATTTGAATACTTTTCATGGAATTATTTTTTATAATCGGTGTACATGACATAGATTATACGGATTGACGCAATCAATTCATCGATTAATTCCATTTCATACGCAAGTATTAGCTAAACCACCGAAATTTTGCTTAATTTGCGCTAAAATATTGATTCTTTCAATAAAATCAATTCTTTGGATACCCTTACCCTATGCTGCAAAATAAATTGGCTATGGCCGTAGAGCAATCCTGCAAAGTATTAATTGGTAAACAACAACAAGTTAAATTGGCACTAACTTGTTTGTTAGCGAATGGCCATTTGTTAATTGAAGATTTACCCGGTATGGGCAAAACCACACTTTCACACACTTTGGCTAAAGTACTTGGCTTGGAATACTCCCGTATCCAGTTCACATCTGACTTATTACCCGCAGACATGCTGGGGATCAATATTTATGATAACAACGAACAAACGTTTCGCTTTCACCCAGGGCCTATTTTTAATCAACTGGTTCTAGCTGATGAAATCAATCGAGCTAGCCCTAAAACCCAAAGTGCATTGCTTGAGGCCATGGAAGAAAGGCAGGTCAGCTTAGATGGTAAAACCCGCCCACTGCCTTCACCGTTTTTTGTGATTGGTACCCAAAACCCGATGCATCAATCAGGCACATATCCTCTACCCGAATCCCAATTAGACCGTTTTTTAATGCGTATTCAGTTGGGATATCCCGATAAAGAGGCAGAAATAAGCATGTTAAAGACACAACTTGGGGACTCCCAACATGAAGTAAAGACGGTAATGGACATAGCTGAATTTATTGAATTACAAGGAGCAGTCAGACAAGTTCATGCATCGGATGAATTACTTCATTATATATTGCGCTTAGTCACGTTTAGTCGTGAAAGCAACTTATTTGCCAACCCATTATCACCCCGAGCGACCAAAGCATTGTTAAGCTCAGCTAAAGCATGGGCATTTATTAATAATAGAGAATTTTTAATTCCAGAAGATGTGCAAGCCATATTGCCGGCAGTAGCCGAACATCGATTACGCAGCGCATCAAGCGACTTCAGTGCACAGGGCAGTTTAAGTAAAACATTACTCGAATCAATCGACCCGCTTGCGGCTTAGACTCTGATATGACTGTAATCTACAATTACTGGAACAAATGGTTAAATAAGCGGATACCCGAGGCCACCCAGCATCGCTTAAACCATCACAATATTTTTATTTTCCCTGCTAAATTTGGGCTGTTGTTTTTGTCTTTGTGTGTACTGCTCTTTTTATTGGGCACCAACTATCAAAATAACCTGATGTTGTTACTCTGCTATTTTTTATTAGCAATATTTTTAGTTAACCTATTGGCTAGTTATATCAACTTTGCCCGCATCGATTTACAAATAGGTAAGTGTCCTGAAGTATTTGTAAGTGACAATTTAGATGTTCCTATATGGTTAAATGCCAATAACGATACTGCATCCCCTACCCATGGGTTATTACATTTTAAGTTCCAAGCTACTCAGCGTAAATCCAATAAAAAAGCCAAAACCCAACATGACCAATCAGGCACGCTAATAGATGCCGATGCTTTCACTAATCCAATTAGCTTAAGCCAAAATTGTCAACAACGAGGAAAATTGACTTTATCAAGAGTCACTGTAGAAAGCTTTTACCCATTAGGCTTGTACCGTTGTTGGACACATTTAGCTTTTAGCCACGAGATAACCGTTTTTCCTAAACCTTTGCCATGTGACATACGACTGCATGTTAGTCAGAAAAACAGTCCTAAAGAAAGTGGTGATATAGCCAATCAGCAAACCGGTCACGATGACTTTTCTCATCTCAAAGCATACCAAACAGGCGAATCGTTAAATCATGTCGCATGGAAACAACTGGCTAAAGGTCGAGGTATGGTCAGCAAACAATTTTCTTCGATTAGCAATCACATAGGTTGGCTTAAACTATCAGCTGAGTATAAAAACAAAGTGTTATCACAACCCAGCATAGAGTTAGAAACAGCATTAGATAAAGAGCTGGGCGAGTTGTGTTATCAAGTAATTGAGTTGAGCCGAACCCAACGTACGTTTGGTTTGGACTTGGGCGCTCAATGTATTGCACCCAATAGTGGTGCTGAGCATCGACTCGCCTGTTTACGCGCCTTAGCCTACTTTCCAGAATTAAGCTGCTAAGCATGTTGTTCAAGCTAAAACAAAAAACTTCACCCCAAGACACCGCGCAGTTTTCTGGAAATATTGCATTATTATTGGCGGCGGTATTAGTATTGGTGAGTTTTAGTCTTTTTTCTTCGATACTCACTTGGATATTATTATTGGTTGCTTGCGGTGCGGTAATCAGAGGCGCTATTTACTATAATCATTACAAACACTTACCATCGATTCGCACCCTAAACTTATTAGCGTTGTTAAGTATACTAGGGTTGATTTACTCAGCTTTAAGTGCCGGTTTATTATTTGGAATGGTTAACTTATTGATCCTCGCCTGTGCATTGAAATTGATGCAAATGCGCAGTCAAAAAGATGTCTATCAATTAGTCATTAGTCTGTCTTTTTTGATTGGTTGTGGTTTTATTTTTAATCAATCTATTGGTTTTAGCCTATTTTATGGCTTGATGTGTATGACACTGTTATTAAGTTTGGCCTGTTATCACGCCCCTTCAAACACGATGCGCAAACAATTAAAAACCATTTCATTATTAAGTTTACAAGCTTTACCCATAGGCGTGTTGATGTTTTTAGTGCTACCCCAGCTATCGCCACTATGGCACACACCTAAAGCCAAAGGTGCGCAAACAGGACTCTCAGAACAGATAACACCTGGCGATATCGCCGCTCTGTCGCAATCAAGCGAATTAGCATTTCGAGCAACCTTCGAAGACACGCCGCCCAAAGCGCGGCAACGATACTGGCGAGCCATAGTAATGGAAGACTTTGATGGCAAAACATGGAAAGTCCATCCTTATCGTCAGAAGGTCCGAGAATATCAATTAGAAACAAAGCAGCAATTTGAGCCTAAATTGACGGGCCCTTTTTTTAATTATGAAGTGATCGCCGAGCCTACCTATCAACCTTGGCTATTTGCATTGGACATTGCGGTGCCCGCAAATACTCAGAGCAGCAGAAATATCATGCAAAGCAGTGATTTTTTGTTGTTTAATCGCCAGCCAGTAGTGAGCAAATATCAGTACGCAGTGCGTTCATATCCTGAAGCCTTAGCCAGCCAAACTCTGACGAAAACTGACAAACAGATTAATTTAGGCTTACCTGAAAAAGACAATAAAAGAACCCGGGTATGGGTCAATAACCTGCGCGCTCAACATCAAGAAAACGACAAATTTATAGAAGCAATATTAAGTCACTTTACTGAGAACCCTTTTGTTTATACCTTACGACCTGATGTTATGCTGGTTGATCCCGTGGACCGTTTTTTATTTGATAATCAAGCAGGATTTTGCAGCCACTATGCCAGCGCGTTAGCTTATGCACTTCGGTTAGGCGGGATCCCAGCACGCATAGTGACAGGTTATCAAGGAGGCGAATTAATAGAAAATACTGGGAAATCACCGTATTTGAGCATTTATCAATACGATGCCCATGCTTGGGTAGAAACATGGGGTGATAACTCAGGTTGGCAACGAATCGATCCAACTGCAATTGTATCGCCAGACAGAATAGAATTTGGTTTACAACAAGCGATGCAAGAAGAAGGCAGTTTTTTAGCTGATTCTCCCTTTGCCCTAGCCAGACTTGCCAATATAGCTTGGCTCAATAATATAAGACTCTTTTTAGCAGACATAGATTACAACTGGAGTCGCTGGGTATTAGGATTTAATAGTGATAAGCAACGTGACCTATTCAAATCGATATTAGGAAAACTTACCCCAGACCGCTTATCAATCTTAGGGGTAGGAATAGTATTCAGCATCGCTTTGTTACTGAGTTTGTTTTTTCTCCCTCATTGGTTACAAAATAGACTTGCCACAACACAACGCTTATATTTAAAAGCACTGAATGCCCTTGAAAACGCAGGAACCCAAAGAGCAACTTGGCAAGGACCCAGTGCATTTAGTCAACAGATAAGTGAACGCTACCCACATAAAGTGAGTGTTCCCTTTTCTCAACTAACCCAATACTATTTGCGATTAACCTATCAAAATAAGCAAGACCCTAAAACCACAGTACTCACGACTAAACAGTGTCATCGCATGATGCGCCGTCATTTAGCCCTCTTAAAAACTGAATTGTCAAAACATAAAGCTTAAATCTGTAAAAATCCCCCTCCCCCTTAGCGATATCAAGATTTTTGTGACATAATATGCGCCGAATTTTTGCCATCTATACATCACCGATTTAAGGTATGTGATGGTAAACGATAGTTGAATATTAATACTGAGGTACCGACATTGCTAACAACTGCAAATATTACAATCCAATTTGGCGAAAAGCCTTTATTTGAAAATGTCTCAGCCAAATTTGGCAATGGCAATAAATATGGCCTGATTGGCGCAAATGGTTGTGGTAAGTCAACCTTTATGAAAATCATTGGTGGTGACTTAGAGCCCTCTGGAGGCAATGTGTCTGTCGACCCAGGCGAACGGATCGGTAAACTAAAACAAGATCAGTTCGCATATGAAGACTGCAGCGTTATTGATACTGTTGTTATGGGTCATGGTGAACTTTGGAAAGTTAAAGTTGAACGCGATGCTATTTACTCCAATCCTGATATGACAGAAGAAGATGGTATCAGAGTCGCCGATTTAGAGAATGAATTTGCCGAAATGGACGGTTACACAGCTGAATCTAGAGCCGGCGAACTTTTGATTGGTGTGGGTATTCCTGTGGAGCAACATTTTGGTCCTATGAGTGAAATTGCGCCAGGTTGGAAACTTAGGGTGTTGCTAGCCCAAGTATTATTTTCTGATCCTGACATTATGTTACTCGATGAGCCTACCAACAACTTGGATATCAATACTATCCGCTGGTTGGAAACTGTGCTTAACGAACGTAACTGCACCATGATCATTATTTCTCATGATAGGCACTTCTTAAATTCTGTTTGCAGCCATATGGCAGATATCGATTACGGCGAAATTCGTTTATTTCCCGGCAATTACGATGAATACATGACAGCAGCCACTCAATCTCGTGACCAGTTATTATCAGATAACGCCAAGAAAAAAGCGCAAATATCTGAGCTGAAAGCGTTTGTGAGTCGTTTCTCAGCCAACGCATCAAAGTCGAAACAAGCCACATCACGAGCTAGGCAGATTGATAAGATTCAATTGGATGAAGTCAAACCCTCGAGCCGTCAAAGTCCATTTATTCGTTTTGAAGAAACTAAAAAGCTTCACCGCTTGGCAGTAGAAGTCGAAGGGTTGGCCAAAACTTACGATGAAGAGTTATACAAAAACTTAGACTTGATGATAGAAGTAGGTGAAAGAGTCGCCATCATTGGTCCTAACGGTGTGGGTAAAACAACCCTACTAAAATGTTTAGTCGGTGACACTGATTTAACAGCGGGTAGCATAAAATGGTCAGAGAATAGCAACATTGGTTATTATGCACAGGACCATGCTTCTGACTTTGAAGAAGACAAAACACTGATGGATTGGATGTACCAATGGGCCCAAGAAGGTGATGACGAACAAATCATGCGCGGTACATTGGGCAGGCTGTTATTCTCTCAGCATGATATTAATAAGTCGGTCAAAGTCATATCAGGTGGTGAACAAGGGCGTATGTTGTTTGGCAAATTGATGCTACAAAAACCCAACATTTTAGTCATGGACGAACCAACCAACCACCTAGACATGGAATCTATAGAGTCTTTGAATTTAGCGCTAGAAAATTACAAAGGTACCTTGATTTTTGTCAGTCATGATAGAGAATTTGTATCTACTGTCGCTACACGTATCATCGACATTCAACCCGATGGTATCGTGGACTTTAAAGGCGACTATGAGAGTTACTTGGCAAGTCAAGGGGTATAAAGCAGATCACCGGCTTCGAGTAGTGAAGTTATAAGACATAGTATTGATTTGGGAGTGGCACTTGCTACTCCCTTCTCTATGACGACTGGAAAGCTTAATCAAACTATTTTGATTGCTCTTTGTCTGATAACCTTCGCAGCTTAAGTTTATTAGCGCACACATTATAATTATTAAGGTAAAATGAAAAACAGACGTTTGGTAAGCTACTTCACGATTGTACTGATACTATTTCAGTCCTTTTCGGCTATTGCCAATTCGTTAGACTTTCATGCGACTGACCCAGCACATCTGCAGCAGATACATCAGCACTCGGATGACCATAATGCCGCCAGAGTGGAACACGGCCCATCCAATAAACCAATCAAAAAACTTGATGACGCTCAAGCGCCCCCTGCCAATCATCACAATCCAGCCGACTGTCATCACTGTGGACATTGCAATGGCACTCACCTGCAGTGGGTGGGTCAACAAGCTTTTCGTAGCACTGACCTAGTGCAACAGTTACATCAATTTTCCTATTTACGCGCGCTGATTAATGCCCCTATCAACCAGTTGTTACGCCCACCCAAAGCCTAGTCCTTTTTTCTGATTAAAACTTAGGTCTCAATTACTTTTTGAGATGCACAGTCATATTTGATTTTATTAGGACAATCAATGAACCTTTCTTTTTTTAAGAAGCTTCTGTGCCTGCGAGCATGGTATATAAGTACGCTGGTAATGTGTATCAGCGGCAACGCTTCTGCAGCGTTAAATGACGTTAATAGGGCTTTTCCAATGACACTAGAAAGTGCCATAAAACGCACACTTATCAATAACCCCCAATTACATGAATTTAATTTTAGGCAGCAAGTGATTGCAGGTGAAGCTAAAACCGCAGCACTAAGGCCGGGTTATGCTGTGGGTGTCGAAGCAGAAAACTTTCTTGGCAGCGGTGATGTGTCAGGTATCAATGACGTGGAACTTACGATCACCTTATCATCCGTTATTGAAATGGGTGAAAAACTCCATGCACGAACAAATATTAGCAACGTTAAACGCCAAAAGTTAGTTGTCGAGAAACAAGTGCGTTCCCTGGATATTCTTGCCGAGGTCATGCGTCGATATATCGATGTGTTAGCGGGACAAGAGACAGTCAATGCGGTGAACGAAGCGGAACAACTTGCTCGTTATACCTATCAAGCGGTTATTCGCAGGGTAGAAGCTGGGGCGTCACCATTACTAGAACAAAAGCGCGCTGAAGCAGCCTTGGCTAAAGCTAGACTTAATGTACAAACAGCGAAATTACAGTTGCAAACCAGTATTAAAAGTTTGTCTATTATGTGGGGTGAGCAGCAGCCTGCATTTGGTCACGTGCAAGGGAATATTTTTTCATTAACCAAGTCGCCATCATTCCAAACGCTTATTTCAACGCTTTCAGCCAGCCCTCATATTCAGTTGTTTGCACAGCAGTCCCGTGTGCAAAACGCGCAGATGAGATTGGCACAGACGGCTAACCGACCTGATGTTAGCTGGACCGCCGGCATCCGCAGAATAAAGGCTATTGATGCAACCACGTTTGTTGCTGGCGCAAGCGTCCCTCTTCTCAGTAATAGTCGAAACCTAGGTGATTATGAAGCACAAAGAGCAAGGCTCGATACCATTGAGCAACAAAAACAAGCCAGTCTTCGCAATCTATACCATCAGGTTAATCAAGCGCTGGACGCCCGAAACCGGGCATTACTTGAAGTGTCTACGTTCCAAAAAGACATTATCCCACCACTTAAAGAGGCCTTAACACTGGTTGAAAAAGCCTACTCAGACGGACGGTTCAGTTATCTAGAATGGGTATCCACCCGACAAGAATTACTGGATGCGCAACACGCTCTGATTCAATCAGCAAAACAAGCTCATCAGCGCGGTGCAGATATCGAAGCACTGACAGGTATATCTATAGTTTCGCTCCCAGGTGATACCTCCCATATTTTTAAAGAGCATTAATTATGAAAATATTTAGTACAAACACACAATGTCGGACAAAAAAACGGACGCTCATATACGTAATAATATTGCTATCGCTTCCATGTTTAACTGTTGCTGGCGAAGACAATCACGCTGCAGAAGTTGCGGTGATAACAGATAATATGGCTAGCGCATCTGGTATAGAAACCGTCGCGGTGTCTGCTGGGCAATTGCATATAATGGCAACTATTTTTGGCGATGTGATTACCGATCCCGCATCGCTCAGTCATATTCGCGCCAGATTTGACGGTGTAGTCTCAGATGTCACAGTTAATCTCGGTGATAAGGTCAAGCGTGGGGATACCTTGGCGATGGTAGAGTCAAATGAAAGTCTTAAACGTTACCAAGTCAGCTCACCGTTTGCTGGAACGATCATCGGTAGACATGCGAATGCAGGTGAGCTATCTAATGGCCAAATCTTATTTTCAATCGCAAATTATGATGATGTGTGGGCGCAGTTAAAAATATTTCCTAACCAACGTGCGGCCATAAAAGCTGGGCAAAAAGTTTGGCTAAGTAATGCTGATTTTGTTCAAGAATCATCTATCAGTCATACTGTTCCTTCATCTGAAGGCAAACCTTACACCTTAGCGTTTGTGAAACTAAATAATACTGATGGCAACTGGCCAGTTGGCGCCTTAACTAAAGCGCGGGTTAGAACAGCTACCACAGATACCTCTCTGCTTATTCCTAAGTCTGCGATCCAGAAGTTTGAAGGACAACCAGTGGTGTTTGTAAAAAAAGGAAATCAGTATCATGCTCGCCGAATTAGCCTTGGGCTAGCCGACGATACAAATATTGAGGTGTTGCAAGGCTTAGAAAATGGCGAGTTGATTGTTAGTCAAAACAGCTACCTGATAAAGGCAGATTTAGAAAAGTCGGAGGCAAGTCATGATCACTAATCACGCAATGTCTATTCCGATGCTAGGCCTTTCACTCAAATTTGGAGTCAAGCATGATTGAATCTATACTTCGTCTATCGATTGATAGACGCGGCATCATGCTACTACTGATACTCTTTATCAGCGGACTAGGTGTATGGAGTTATCAACAACTCCCTATTGATGCCGTTCCTGACATCACCAACGTGCAAGTACAAATCAACACTCAAGCACCAGGTTACTCGCCACTTGAAACTGAACAGCGGATCACATTCGTGGTGGAAACGGCGTTAGCAGGTCTACCTGAACTCTCTTACACCCGTTCATTATCTCGCTATGGCTTATCTCAGGTCACGGCAGTGTTTCATGAAGGCACTGACATTTACTTCGCCAGAAACTTAATCAGCGCCCGCCTAGCTTTAATAAAAAGCCAACTTCCCCTAGGACTTGAACCTGAGATGGGGCCAATTGCTACGGGCTTAGGTGAAATCTACATGTACACTTTGAGTGCAACAGATGATGCACGCCAAACTAACGGGCAACTATTTGATGCTATGGCATTACGAGAACTACATGACTGGGTTGTGAAGCCCCAACTTGTTTTAGTCAAAGGTGTCACAGAAGTAAACGCCATTGGCGGATATACCAAACAATATCATGTGAATCCTTCGCCACAAAAAATGCTCAACTTTAACCTCAGTATGCAGGACTTATTAACCGCGCTTGCCCGAAATAATGCCAATCAAGGAGCAGGATTTGTAGAGCGTAATGGGCAGCAAATATTAATTCGTTCCCAAGCTCAGCTCAAGACGGTTGAAGACATTGGAAATGTGGTTGTTAAGCTCATTGACTCGGTACCGGTCACGGTAAACGATATTGGCAAGGTAGTCATAGGCAAGGAGCTTCGCACAGGTGCTGCCACTCGTGAGGGCATTGAGACAGTATTAGGGACAGCGATGATGTTAGTTGGGGAAAATTCTCGCGCGGTCTCAATAGCGGTGGCTCAAAAAGTGGCCGACATTCAAACAAGTTTGCCCGATGGCGTAATCATTCAGCCTGTCTACGATAGAACCACGTTAGTGGATAAAGCCATCAATACCGTACAGAAAAACCTGGTAGAAGGGGCGTTGTTAGTAGTGGTTATCTTATTTATTCTTTTGGGCAACGTTCGAGCAGCATTGATCACCGCTGCAGTTATTCCGCTGACGATGTTGGCGACGATAACGGGCATGGTACAAACTGGTGTATCGGCAAACCTCATGAGTTTAGGCGCATTGGACTTTGGATTAATTGTGGACGGCGCAGTGATCATTGTCGAAAACTGTATCAGGCGACTATCCGAGCAACAAAAGCGTAGCGGCGTGATAATGCTTCTCAAAGACAGGTTAGAATTGGTCTATGAGGCAACTAATGAAGTCATCAGGCCCAGCTTATTTGGTGTGCTTATCATCACAGTGGTATACATCCCTCTTTTTTCGTTGTCGGGCGTAGAAGGCAAAATGTTTCACCCAATGGCTGCAACGGTCATCATCGCTTTACTGGCCGCAATGCTATTTTCGATTACCATTGTACCAGCGGCAGTAGCGATGTTTTTGAGCGGAAAAATCAGTGAAAAAGAAAGCCCCATTATTGTAGGCGCCAAATATGTATATCGCCCCTTATTGTTAGGAGCATTGAAGTTTCGTTGGTTAGTTGTTGTGACAGCAAGTGTATTGGTTATTATCAGCATCTGGCTAGCGTCCCGCTTAGGCTCTGAGTTTATTCCACAACTTGATGAAGGCGATATTGCACTGCACGCAATGCGTATTCCAGGGACGGGCATCGACCAAGCCATTGATATGCAGAAACTGCTTGAAACAAAAATCATGGAATACCAGCAAGTACAGACTGTGTTTGCTAAAACAGGCACCGCTGAAGTAGCAACCGACCCTATGCCTCCCAATGTGACTGACACCTTTGTGATGCTAAAGCCCAAAGAGTTGTGGGCAGATCCGAGCCTGTCTAAACAAGACTTTGTCGCAATGCTTGAAAAGGATTTAAGCGTATTACCAGGCAATAATTACGAATTCACGCAACCCATACAAATGCGATTTAATGAATTAATAAGCGGTGTACGTGCAGATTTGGGTATCAAATTATTTGGTGATGATTTAGATACCTTAGTGTTGTCTGCGTCTGAAATACTGGCGGTACTTGAAACGATTGAAGGCGTGGCTGATGCTCGCCTTGAACAAGTCGACAATGTACCAATATTAACTATTAATCCTAAACCTGTCATGTTGGCGCGATACGGGCTAGACGTGACAGACCTGCAAACATGGCTTCATTCAGCGATTGGTGGCAATCAGGCTGGATTAATTTTCGAAGGTGATAGAAGGTTTAGCTTAACTGTCAGATTTAGTGAGGATATGCGTTCTAATCTCGATGCATTTGGAGACATTCCAATCGTGACAGCCAACGGTGAATACGTACCTCTGGCAGAAGTAGCAGAATTAAATTTATCCTCCGTACCCAGCCAGATCAGTCGAGAAAACGGCAAGCGACGAGTTGTAGTAACAGCCAATTTACGGCAGCGGGACTTAGGCTCTTTTGTGCAGGAAGCCAAGCTCAAAATAGCACAACAAGTAGACTTGCCTGTAGGTTATTGGTTAGATTATGGAGGCACTTTTGAGCAGTTACAAAGTGCCAGTCAACGGCTCTCAATTGTGGTACCCGCCACGTTATTTATTATTTTGACTTTATTGGTGATTGCCTTTGGCTCAATCAAAGATGCCTTGATTATATTTACTGGGGTGCCACTTGCCTTAACGGGCGGTATTCTTGCGCTTTGGATGAGAGATTTACCCCTGTCTATTTCAGCTGGTGTAGGATTTATAGCCCTTTCAGGCATTGCTGTTCTCAATGGTTTGGTGATGTTGTCATTTATCAAGCAACGGTTATTAGAAACAGGTGAATTAGTTAATTCTATCGTTGAAGGTTCGCTTACTCGACTTAGGCCAGTATTGATGACTGCGCTTGTAGCCAGTTTAGGATTTGTACCCATGGCGATAAACGTTGGAACAGGCGCTGAAGTACAGCGACCTTTAGCAACCGTTGTGATTGGCGGTATTATATCGTCAACAATGCTTACTTTGTTTGTGCTGCCAGTGCTGTATCGCTTCGCCTATTGGAAAAGAGTCAATTGATGACAAGCGTGGTGAGCAATCTAATTAAAGAACTACAGGAGTTGCAAGCTGTGTAGCCGGTCACAGCGTGCTACGAGCTTGTTATTGGCAAGATAAGTTTGGAGTAAATTTAAACGGGCTATTTGTTGAAGGCAATGCAGTTGATTGGCTTTTATTTTATTTTGAGCTAGTCACTCGAAGTTTACAAATGGTAGAACTAAAAAAACCGGATTTCTCCGGTTTTTTTCATCTGTTACTACAAGTTGATAACTCGTAGCTGTCTAGTTGTTACTTAATATTTAGTAACCAAGAGACAAATTGTTTTGCTTCAGTGGTGTTAGCAAAGGTGCCAATTTTCTGGCCACACTTGTCGGCAAACGCCACTTTGTATTTATTCACAGAGATGTTGTGCACTGGGCACATTACCGAAATCTGTGTTCCGTTATATGTATAAGACATAATAAAACTCATTAAATATGACTATTTTGTACTTCAAATATTGAAGCAATTAATAGTTAAAACTAAAAATAAGCTCATTACAGTTTTGACGATACTACTAAAACCTTAAGTTTTTGTTCGATGAGACATCTGCAAATTTTGTTTGCTACGATGTTTAATACCCATTAATTCGTCGTACGATAATTCAGCTTGTTATTATAATTCATTAAGTCATTGCCTGTAGAGGCGCACTTAAAGATTACGTTTTTAATGTCGGCTGACTGGATCAAGGAAAGACATAACATTGGAGGTTTGTTTTGAGAGAGGTTCAACAAACCGAATATCAACATACTTACCTTTGATTAATTAGTCAACTGTTAATTAGACTAAATGGTCTACTAGTGACAAATACTTTTACTATTAAGATGTTATCATCAGACTAATTTATTAATAGTAAGAGATTTACTTTGGAAAAAATCGCCATATTCGTTGATGTTCAAAACATCTACTACACGACTCGCCAAGCGTACTCTCGCCAATTTAACTATCGTCGATTCTGGCAACATATACAGCATCAAGGCGACATTATCATGGCCAATGCCTATGCTATTGATAAAGGGGATGAACAACAGCAAAAATTTCAAAGCGCACTCAAACATATTGGTTTTGATATAAAATTAAAACCTTATATCCAACGTAGCGATGGTTCAGCCAAAGGTGATTGGGATGTAGGCATTGCCATAGACGTGTTAGAAGCGGCCGAAAGTGCTGATACGATTGTTTTATTATCGGGTGACGGAGATTTTGATTTATTGCTCAAAAGGGTGAGTCAAAAATATGGCTGTAAAACGCAAGTCTATGGTGTACCTCAACTTACGGCCACATCCTTGGTGAATGCAACCGATGAGTTTTTCAAAATTGAATCTGATTTATTACAATAACCTAAATAACACTAGCCGCAATCCATGCGATAAGATAGGCCAGTAATCCGTAACTCACAAATAAGCCCCAGGCTATTTTTCCACTGCCTGTTTCACCTTTAATGGTGGCAACCGTAGCGACACATTGCAGTGCCACTACATAAAATAACATCAAACCAATACCAGCCCCAAGAGCAAGGCCGTCTTGCTGAATATTAGCAGCTAACCCAGCTATATCTTCATCCGCTCCTTGAATACCAAATAAAGTACCCAGTGCGCCAACAAATACCTCTCGGGCTAAAAATGACACTAATATAGCCACACCGTAACGCCAATCTAAACCTAGGGGTTCAAAAACAGGCTCAATCCATTGCCCTATCGATGCCAAATAAGATGACTGTAAATTACCATTTTGTGGAAAATAGCCTAAAACCCATATTACCACAGAGACCATAAAAATAATCGGTGCAGCCCGTCGGATAAATTGCTTAGCACTGGTTAAAACTCGATGGATAAGTGGTTTCCAGTGGGGTAAGCGATAGGTCGGCAACTCTAATATAAATGGCATCTCTGCTTTATCCTTATCTAAATCTGTCAGTTTAGTTAATAATGTACTGACCAATAATGCTGTTGCGATACCAATAAAATACAGAATGAAGAAGGTAATGCCCTGCAAGTTAATTAGCCCACCTAAATATTGAGTGTCGGGGATTAACACCGCAATTAACAAAGCATACACTGGTAAACGAGCCGAACATGACATCAAAGGAATAGTCATCATGGTAATAAGCCGCTTGCGCGGTGATTCTATGGTTCGCGCGGCCATAATCGCGGGAATAGCACAGGCATGCCCTGACAAATAGGGGATAAAACTTCTACCAGACAAACCAAAGTAACTCAAAGGTTTATGACAAATTAATGCTGCTCTGGCTAAATAACCACTATCTTCGAGTAATCCAATAATCAAAGTAAGCACCATAATTTGCGGCACAAAAACTAAAAACGAACCCACACCACCAAACATTGCATCAGTGACAAAATCGTTTAACACCCCTGACGGAATAACTTGGCTGCTTACCATCGCCAACTCCGTCATGATGGTTTCAACCCCGTCCATTAATGGACTGGCCCAAGTGAAAATACTTTGAAATAACAAAAACATGATGGCTAAGAAAATAAAACCACCAAAAAAACTGTTTAACAAAAAGTTATCTATTATGTTTTGCTGCTTAAGGACCACATCGGCTTTAATACCGTAACGACGAGACAACTCTCGGCTTATCTCTAGTAATGGGGTGTGTGCATCATTCGTTATTTTAGGCACAAAATCCTGAGGATGTTTAGCCGCATCAATAAGGCCTAACTTGAACTCATGTAAACCGATTAGAGTTTTAGCGGAAAGGGCAAAAACCGCACAACCTAAATCCTGAGATAACTTATCTGTATCAATGTGGTGACTAAAACGTTGCACCTCGTCAATCATATTTAACGCGAAAACCACACCTTTTTTATGTTCAAAGGCTAAGTCTCTCACCTGAAGACCAAACACTAAACTGCGTTCTAAACGTGTAGCATCCAAATTACATACTATTAACGACGTATCATCACTGTGCATCGCCTCATGCAACTTTTCGATGGCAAGCTCTTCATCTCTTGACAAGCTTTTTAATGAGTAGGTACCGGGAAAGTCTACTAACTGATACTCGTCAAATTTGCCACTTTTCAATTCAACGGTAACGCCTGGAAAATTAGCTACTTTTTGGCGCATACCGGTTAATTGATTAAACAGCAGGCTTTTACCAGAATTGGGTTTACCAACTAAGATAATACTTTTCATTGGATACCTTTGAGCAGAAACAAATATGCAACGTAGTTTGGATTTAAGAGCAACAAACAGTCTGAATTAGAATATGCAAAATACACTTAAGCTGGGCACTTCAAAGATTATTATTAAGCCGCACTAATATTGATGTGGTTAGCAATACTTTGCTCTAAAGAATAAACACAATCACCAACCTGCAACACCAGAGGTCCTTTTAAAGGGCTGCGACGCAGACACAGAATGGATTGACCAGCAGCGAAACCCATTTCATTCAGGCGATCAAATACTGCAGGCATCAGATTAGGATCGAGGCTATCAATTAATACAGACTGTTTATTTCTAATTTCCCAGAGGGTCATATAACTACCTGGCTGACTAATACAAATGAAAACGATTATCATTTATACCATTTAAAACAACCGCTTTGCAATTAAACACATCACAAAACGGCAAGTTTTTATTCTTTTTATGCGTCACGCAAATGGTCAGCCACAAGAAACGCCATCTCTAATACTTGATCAGCATTTAATCGTGGGTCACATTGAGTTTTATAGGCTAAAGCCAAGTCGTCATCACTGATTTTATAAGCGCCACCTGTGCACTCAGTCACATGTTGTCCGGTCATCTCTAAGTGAATACCACCAGCATGAGTGCCTTCAGATTTATGTGCAGCAAAAAACTGTTGAATTTCACGCAGAATAGCGTCGAAGTTACGTGTTTTATAACCGCTTGAAGCTTTAAATGTGTTGCCATGCATGGGATCAGAGCTCCACACCACTTTACGTCCTTCTTGTTTAACTCGGCGTAAAAGTTTAGGCAGGTTGTGTTCAAGCTTGTCTGCGCCCATACGGGTGATCAACGTCAGTCGGCCCGCATCATTATTGGGGTTGAGTGCATCAATTAGCTGAATTAATTCATCTTCCTGCATAGTTGGCCCTACTTTTACACCAATAGGATTATGAATGCCGCGGAAAAACTCTAAATGTGCATGATCGAGTTGACGAGTTCGTTCACCAATCCACAACATATGTGCCGAACAGTTGTACCAATTACCCGTCAACGTATCGACTCGGGTCAAAGCTTGCTCATAGTTAAGCAACAAAGCCTCATGGGAGGTATACAAACTAGTTTCATGCAAAGTAGGCGTATTTGTAGAATTGATACCCATGACTTTCATAAACTCTAATGAGTCTTGAATACGCGTAGCTAAGTCATGATAACGATCTTTTAAAGGGTTATTTTCTACGAAAGCCATATTCCAGCGATTCACTTCATGCAAATCAGCTAATCCACCTTGAGCAAAAGCACGCAATAAATTTAAAGTAGACGCACCACGATGATAGGCTTCAATCATTCTTTGAGGATCAGGCCTACGTGAAGCTTCAGTAAATTCAAAGCTGTTAATAATATCGCCACGATAACTTGGTAAAGACACACCATCAATTGTTTCAAAATCACCCGAACGCGGCTTAGCATACTGCCCAGCCATACGAGCCACTTTGATTACCGGGCATCGACCCGCATAAGTCAGTACGATGGCCATTTGCAAAATGACTTTAAAAGTGTCGCGAATTTTTGGAGCGTTAAATTCATCAAAAGATTCAGCGCAATCACCGCCCTGCAACAAGAAACCTTTTCCTTCTGCTACATCACCTAACTGTTTATATAGAGCACGTGTTTCAGCTGCAAAAACCAAAGGAGGATAACCGCCAAGAGTATCTTCAACCTGTTTAAGGTGTTGTTTATCTTCATAAGTAGGTTGTTGCAAAATGGGCTTTGAGCGCCAACTGTCTGGTTGCCAATGACTCACGATTTTTCCTTGTTAGATTGATGTAAGGTAGCCGATTAAAAAATGAACCGACAAACTGGGACGAGAATTTAGAGGGTATGAGCGTAAACATCAATCACAAACGCACTTATTCTTGAAATATAAATTGATAACTTATGACGTACTGGATTTTAGATGCTTAATAAAGCCATCAGCCCCTTGTTCAATCAGATCTAAAACATATTCAAAACCTCCTTTGCCACCGTAATAAGGGTCGGGCACCTCTCGCTCTTCAGCATCACTAAAACTTAAAAGTAATGTCACCTTATGTTGAAGTTCTTCTGGGCAGGCTTCTAATAAGCTTGCGATATTTTGGTTATCCATACCCAAAATATAATCAAACTTTTCAAAGTCTTGCTGTACCACTTTTCGACACTTCAAACCTTTAAAACTATAACCTCTTTCCATACCCACGGCTTGAGAACGTTTGTCAGGCGCAGCTCCTTTGTGATAACCAGCCGTACCAGCGGAGTCGATTTCAATAACCAAACCGATATCAGCTGCTTTTGTTTTAAAAACAGCTTCAGCACTGGGTGACCGGCAAATATTACCCAAACAAACAAAAAGTACTGAAGGTGTGTTGGTTGCCATTTTATTTCCTAATATTTTCCCTATGCAAAGTATTCTAGCTGTCTATAATTGTGCGTCTAGTGCTAAAACGGATTAATTTGAAATGAATATACTGATGCTTAGCAGCTCTAAAGTGGCCAATGAAGATTACCTACAGCATGCAATCCCCATGCTTAATCAACATTTATCCAATATCAAAGAACTACTATTTATACCTTTTGCTGGCGTATCAGTCAGCTGGGACGACTACACAACAAAAGTACAACACGCCCTGCCCGACTTTCAAGTATTCGGCATTCATGAATGCTCGAACGCCCATCAAGCATTAGAACATGCTCAAGCCATATTAGTAGGCGGTGGCAACACCTTCAACCTGCTTAACGAACTGTATCGTCAAGATTTACTCGGCACCGTAAAAAACCAAGTCAACAAAGGCACACCCTATGTTGGATGGAGCGCAGGCTCAAATATATGCGGTAATAGTATCCGCACCACCAACGATATGCCGATAATTCAACCACCTAGTTTTGACGCACTCAACTTTGTACCTTTTCAGCTCAATCCCCACTACACTGACTATCAACCCCCCGGGCACAATGGCGAAACACGCGCGCAACGCATCGAGGAGTTTTGTATTTTAAATCCTAAGATGCCTGTGATTGGAATTCGTGAAGGGTGTGCCTTGCTGTTGCAAGGGGAGTCGTTGGTTTTAAAAGGTGAATTAGATGGGGTAGTGTTTGAGGGTAATTCACAGAGTGTGATCCACCCAAATCAGGATTTAAGTGGGTATTTGTAAGAGGAATTTGAGGACGATCATCCTAAATTTATTACTGACGTTAATAAAAGAATATGCATACACAACTCTCGAAGGCAATGCTCTTGAACCGGAAGTTTTGCGAGTTTCGAGTTGAGGCGAGCAACAAGAGGCTCGCCTTTGCAGACTAAGAGTTTTGAATGGCTTTACTATGGATGAATTTTGTTACGACCCCAATTAATTTCAAAAAGTAATTTTATTGTTCGTGGACCACTGCATTTTCACACTAAATTTGATTGTATGGATACGAATGTCAGAAATGAGACCGCGAGTCCTAGTCGACCACAACGGTTATCGGTGAAAACACGACCCTCATTCTACTCCTCACTCTGTGAAGCCATTTGGTACTTACAGTTACACATCTTAATTCTGTTCTTGAACTTAAAACGTTTTGACAGTAATCAAGTAGCACTTATCAAAAATAAATAACCAAAAGTTGAACTTATGCCTTAACTGCCCCTCTGAATATATAGTTTTTATGTGTGTTCCCTTTTTAAGCCTGATTTTCCATCAGGCTTTTTTTTGCGCTTTTTTTACTGCTAATAGTCATCAACAAAGCCATCATGGTAATTCAACCCTTTGTCCTTAAAGAACATAGCAAGGATGGCGATAAGCATTAACGCATTCTTATAACTTGATACTAGGATATCAAGCCTTCATGATGTAAGTGCTACACATAGTTACTTCTATGCTCGTTGCCACTCAGTTACTGCGTTAAACCTCGGTCTCCATTTCAAAAGTTGCGACTTGGCCATGCAGTGCATCGATTTAATCTAGTTTCACTCTACTCAATTCACTTAATAACTAGATGAAGGGATGAATTATCAATACACTCATGTTAATTTTATTTTGGTCGATTCGAGCAGTACCAACTCATTATTTTATTCACCGGAGAATGTTGTGGCCTCTAAAGCTAACTACTCACAAGGGCTACTACTATTTCGCCTAAAAAATGGTCGTCAGTATGCTTTGGGAACCTTAAAAATCCAAGAGCTTGTGCCGTATAAAGCGGTAACGAAAATGATTAAGTCAGAACCAGGGGTTAAAGGTGTTTTAACAATTCGTAATCAAACTATCGCAGTGATCGATATGGCTGAAGTGATAGGGCTTGGCCCAATTTCAGAAAGTAATCTCAGCCAGTCTTTTATTGTTGTGACCGATTGCCAACGAAAAGTAGTTGGCTTTATTGTTAGCCAAATTGAAAAAATTGTTGAAACCAATTGGCGAGAAATCAAGCAGCCTGATAAAAAACTAGGGGCCGGTGTTTTCATTACAGGGACGGTAGAAGTTGAAGGTGAGTTTATTCAACTGATAGATGTAGAGTTACTTCTTAATAAAATTTTCCCTCCAGATCCGCGGGCGGCATTAGCGGTGGTTACCGATTTTCAGCGGGAACAACTTAAACCCATGAATATATTAGTGGTTGATGATTCATTGACCGCTAGGCGGCAACTAACTGATGTTTTAGAGCTCCTGAACGTACCATTTCATGTTACGGACGATGGTCATAAAGCTTTAGTGTACATGCGTGAGCAAGCTTCCAGTGGGCATCCAGTTAACTTGTTAGTCTCCGATATTGAGATGCCAGGTTTAGACGGATATGAGCTAACTTTTGAAGTGCGTAATTTGCCGGTATTGGCAGCTGCCTACATCATTCTTCACACCTCGTTATCGAGTGCGATCAGTATTGGTCAAGCTCACCAAGTAGGTGCAAATGAAGCATTAACAAAATTCGACGCAAAAGAATTGGTACTTTCTATGCTGCGAGGTGTCGAGTTTATCAATAACCCGCCTAAAGAATGAACACATTAAAGTCATAGGTTAAGTTAAATACGATTTTCATTTGTACTTATCGTTATCAGCTAAGGACGGCTTGCCTAGCTAAGTTCTTTCGTTGAAAAAGATGACCTTGGGATTTAACAAAACATCTAGGATTTACTCTGTGACTTAACTTAAATCGATCAGACTACAATTGTGCAATGCCTATAGAAAAATAATTAATAACAAGTTGAACTTATGACGTTATTACCCCTCTGAATAAACAGTGTTTATGTGTGTTCCCTTTTTAAGCCTGATTTTCCATCAGGCTTTTTTTTACTTTTTTATCTTCAAGTACATTAATTTTACTAATGCTCAACGAAGTGATCATTACTTTTCACTAACGTTTAGGTAATGACTTATCAAAACGAGTGGTGTACCACAACAAAGTGGAGAACTTCAAAAGTGAGCTGATAAGATACTTATCACACAACCTTTATTACCTTATTTTTGGTTAAAGAAAAACAGATTGGAAGAAAGGGGGGCGCTTGCTAAAAGTGATGCTAACAACGCTTGGTCTGGCATCACTCGATGCAGCATATAGGTTTAAAAAGTATGCCAAGGACACTTACAAACATAAATCTCTCAATAATTTACACCTAGGATTTTAATTGCTGCTCTTTACATTTTTATAAGGCCCATTGAGTAAACCTCTTTTAGCTGAATTAAAAGCCATATTATTGGCCATACGTGCAACCTGTGGTGTGTTATCTGAAATTTCACCCGCAATTTGCGAAACTACGGCCACAACTAAAGCCCCCAATAGACCACCGCTACTATTATCATTGGGACTATACTGCGCGTTAATAGGTGCTTCCCACAATAACTTACCCGTTTTAACTGAAACAAGTTTTAGACCACCCTGCACCACAGAAACGGATGACAATACTAGAAATTTTTGTCCCCAATCCTGAATATGCACATACAGAACAGCGTCAGCACCGATAATTTCATCGATTTTATCTAATGCAATACCATTCATTTCGGCAGGGGTCGGCAAACCGTTTTCTTTTAAGAAATTGTCCACAACCGAAACCGGAAAAACATAGTAACCTTTCTCTGCAAGAGGTTTTGTTACCGTCGACAAATAGGTATAAGGGGCACTCACTTCAACAGAGCTATTCATTGGTGGCAAAACCAAAATAGAGCGAGGTGCGGCTTGCTTTAAAGGGCCATAATTATAGGGTTCAATCGTGGTACAACCAGATAAAAGTACGATAAACAACAGCGCAACTTTATGAATACGGGTGTTCATTTTTACTTCCTTAACTTTTTGGAATAGAACGTTGTATGATGCCGTTAATGAAAGTCGCTGATTCTGGAAATAACTCTTTTTCTTTTATCAGAGATTGCATTGCAAGTTCTTTATTGCCATCAGCGGCATACATAAAACCTAGATGAGCATAAACGCCAGGAGCAACCGACTTACCTAATGCTTCAGCTTTATCAATATCTGCAAGTAATGTCTCAATTTGAACACTAGGAGGGACTTCACTTGGGGTATGGTGAGTTTTATAAACTAAATCTTCATATGCCCCCCAGTAATATTGGTTTTTGTTCGATGCACAGCCAGCAAGCAACAACACCGTTACACATAAAATGACTTTATTAAGTTCCATTTCCATCTCAGATTACAAGGTCAGTTGTAAGGTATTGTTTTCAAGATCACGAGTCATATTATTAACGCTTTCTTTAATCGCAAAATCTAACACTTTGCCATTAAGAGTAGAATCATATCCCGCTTTGGAACCGAAACCGACGACCTGTCGTTCATTGAGTTGATATTCGCCCGCACCTTGAGTTGTGTATATGATTTCAGAAGTCACAACGTCAATGATGGTTAAGGAAACCTTCGCATAGGCTATTTGGCTTTTACCGGAACCCAAGATACCAAACAATTGTTTGTCACCAATCACTTTTCTGCCGAATTCAGTCACACCGCCACTAATGACGTAACGGGCACCTTTAATCTCTTGTTTGATGCCTAGAAGTTGAGCTTCTTGTTGTAAGTTGGCTAAGTTTTCTCTGTCGACTACCTTAAAACGATGAGTTTGTTGCAGATGGGTCTTTAGAATAGTTTTGCCCTGATTGCCCAGTCTATCTATATTGGATGAAAACAAACCCTGCATATAATTAGAACGGTTGTTAAAATTACCTAAAACAAGTGTAGATTTGGGGCCTGCATACGCTGTTTTATTTGATTCTACAGGGGTAACCGCGACTTTTTGATAGGTTTCAGTGGCACAGCCGCTGATGCCGGTAATCAATGCACCTAACATTAAAAATAAACTAAATTTCTTAACCCGACAATATTCCATAAATTACTACTCCATCATTAAAAAAACATTGTCTAATAATATTACCCTCACGTAAACGAAATAAGTGGAACATCTCTGTAGATTCTATTTTTTTACAGAACAGCCAATGCTTTATGATTTATTTCGGAGATCTTTTTTACTGACTTGCTTGGTTGTTGAAAAAATTAGGTTTGAGAAAACTGATTTTAATTGAATAAAGCCATATAAAATTTGCCCAAGGCGGCTGAGCTGGATAGAGCAACACAGTTTAAAAAAATCTATTAAGAAATAATTGCTCCGCTCTAATTAGAACACAATCAATGTAAAGTCCGGTTTTACTTCCAACCTTGCTCAAACATTGGATACATAATAAAATTGACACACATTTTTCAAACATTTAAGCGCAAATTTTTATATGCCAGTGTCACTCAAAGAAAGTTGCTCAATCAATCTTGGTTATCCTTACCATAAACATAAAACACCTGCAGAATCGTTGTCGAGGTTGTCTTCTTATTTGAATGAACAAAAGAAAGTTGACTCTGAAATTGGCAACGACCACGGTGCGAGTCTGCTGGAAGATAAAGTAGCTAAACTATTTGGAATGCAGGCCGCGTTATGGCTACCCACAGGCACCTTGGCACAAGGTATTGCGGCCAGAATACATGGACAACAAACAAACAGTGAACGATTATTGCTACATCCTTCTTCGCATTTGTTGTTGCATGAAGAACAAGGCTATCAATATGCCCATGGATGTTCAGCAAAAGTAATCGGCAAGTGGCGAGAAACTCTTACTTCGGCCGATATTAGTGGTGAGTCTGGCAGTCTTTTTGTCGAGCTTCCGCAACGTCATAGCGGCGGCAAGCTCCCCAGCTGGAATGAATTGCAAGGGATTAAAGATCACTGCAAAGCTTTAGGTATGCCGTTGCACATGGATGGAGCCAGATTATGGTCTTGCCGCCCTTTTTACGAGAATAGATCTTATGCCGATATTGTCGCAGGTTTTGATTCGGTTTATGTATCACTGTATAAAGATATTGGTTCAATGGGCGGCGCTATATTAGCAGGCTCTCAGGTATTTATTAATGATGCGCGTAAATGGAGAACCCGTTTAGGCGGATTTTCGGTTGGTTCTTGGCCACTTATATACGATGCATTACATTTAATTGATAATCGAATCACACAGATGCCAGCATTTATCGAAAAAGCGAAACAGCTAGCAAACGGGATTCAGCATATTGATAATTTTCGAATCGATCCAGTTGTTCCCCATACTAACCTGTTTCATATCTTGCTTAACGTTTCTGCTGACAAAGCAGCATCAGCTAGAGATCAAGTTGCGAGAGACTCGGGGGTATGGCTATCCGACCGATTCTGGGATTACGAATATCCCAACACCTGCGCCATGGAATTTGTGGTGGGTGAAAAGGCACTGGCGTTGGAGAGTGAAATATTTACCAAAGCTATGACTCTGTTTGATAAAGCTTTAAATCCTTAGTAATTAACTGCTTAAAAGTGTGTCGATAACATGTTATATCAATTAATCCTTTAGCAGTTAAAATATAAAAACCAGCCACTGGGTGGCTGGTTTTTAGGAGTTAACTAAACTACTTTAACAATAATTAATTACCCCAAATTTCACTTACAAAAATTGGATAATCAACAAAAGGATTACGATTGCCTTGATGGGAGTACGCAGCCTCATTTCGATCTATCTCCTTTTGACTGACAGGATCTTGAGTATGCCAACTTTTTAGCATGCTCAAATACCACGTTTCAAACACTTGATCACCACTACCATTAAGCACTGCATCAGCATAAATACTATTACTATCCCAACCTACGATGTTATTTTCATAACGGGTTGCCATATAGAAATAAGCGCGTGCAAGATCACCTTTAAATTCATCAATAGGTTCAAACACCGTTCCTGTATAACCCAAGCTGCTGCTTGCGCTGCCTACTTTTGAACCATTAGCTGAGATATAACTAGCAGAACTTACTTCACCATATGGGTAGCTGCTGCGTTTAGAATTGACGTATCCGTCTGTAGCAAAAATATGATGTACGTCAGTATTCATTGGGTTAACGGCACCGCCAAACCAACTTCTTGGAAAAGAATGCTCACGATTGTAACAATCACTTTCACCCGAATAATTACCACATTGATCAATGCCAGAAGTAAAAATATAGCTATCAGACGAATTAGGCGACTCAGAATAAATATCTAAAATAGTGCCATCATTCTCGTAATAGCTATCCAATTCGTTGGCCGTGTAGAACGTCCATAGGTCGCCATAACTTTGTGTTGTATGTCCATTAATGATGTTGAACAACTCAGTTTTTAATGTGAAGCCTGTTAAGTTTTCAGCACTCTTGTAATATTCACTTAAGTTGGTAGTACCACCAGAGCCTCCTGGTCCACTTCCAATAGTGAAACTAGTTGATTCACTGGAACCAAAACTACCGCCACTTGCGACAGTATTGCCAGCAACAACCATATTATATGAGCCAGACCCATACGAACAACATATACCGTCACCATAAGAATCATCAATGGTAAAAACATAATCGCCATCATCTAAACACACATCCTCAGAGTAGGAGGTAGAGCTCGAATAGCCTGAGCCTGAGTTCAGCGTTGATGAACTACTATTGACTATCGACCAGCTAGTCTCAGAGCCATAATTATCAGTTGTTAAATTAAATGTACCTGCACTGCATTCGCCTGAACTTGAACCGCCGCCAGTACTATTATGGGGTTCAAAATCATCGACATAAACTATTTCGCTGCCATCAAACCCTGATACATCGTAAAAACGTAATCCGACAGGAATACGGGTTGTGCTGCTTGCTGTAAAGCTATACGTCAACTCCTGCCATTGTCCCGTGATAGAAGCATTCGAATATCCCTGATAACCGTTTACGTATAGACGGGCTTGTACATTGCCTTCAGTGTGGTAAACCCACACACTATAATTATAGGTTTCGCCCGATGTAACATTCACACTTTGACGAAAGTCAGTTGAACCTTGTGTACTAGTATTAACAGTGACTGCAGCTGCACTATTACCACTTTTTACAAAAGAGGTTGTTTTACTCAGGCTTATCCCTGAATCTATAGTTGACCAATCATTTGGTATTGAGCCAGACCAGTTTTCAAACCCTCCATTATCAACATTAGCGTAAGCCAGTTGACTCGCCAACAAAGTCCCTATTAACAGATTAGTTTTTATTTTTAATTTCATATTAATACCTTTATTATTTCGGAGTTGAATATTGTCCGATCAAAAATGTTCGTAAATAAAAGATCTTATGGATGTTTTGTTGCATTGATATTAAATACATCATGTTGTAAAAAATTAGCTTTCTCATGCACTGTGAATAATTTCACATTCCTGAAGGCTATATATTGGCGATCATGAAGCTGTTTTAATGATCAAGATTTAAACGATTATAAGTTTTGAAGTATTAATAATGATCAAATAATAAAATAACCAATTGCACACTAGTGGACTTAAATACTAGGTTATCACACAACAAATTAATCGACTCATTAGCTTCAACACGGGAGATCAGAAAATAAGTCATACAACAAGTACTGCCAACAGCACTTAGTTTTGCTGAAGCAAAACGGTGATTTCTATCATTACCGCTTTAAGTGGGATAAAAGTGAAGCATATTTACCCAGTAAAATTAAAATAAGACCAAAAAACTATAAATCTAAAACAGATAGATCTAAATATACACCAGCATCATTTGGTGAATTTAATCTAGGTATAGTGCCAATAAATGGCGCGTCAATCAGTGTTTTTAAACTATCAATATTTTTGTCTAAAAATGGCATGTCAGAGTCAACTTGATTGGCCACCCAACCTGCTATTTTTAAGCCGTCGCTCCTAATACATTCAGCGGTTAATACAGCATGGTTCAAACAACCTAAACGCATGCCCACGACTAAAATGACGGCTAGGTTTCGTTCAACTACAAACTCTGACAAGTATCTTGGCTGGCCGTAAAAATCAATTCCAAGGGGCAAACGCCAGCCACCAGCGCCTTCTACAATCAACACATCAGGCTTTTTTTGTAACAAGGCAATAAAACCTTCGCGCACTGTATCGATTGAAATAGGTTGGGCCGTCGTATCTTTGTTTAAATCTTGTGCGGCTAAATGTGGCGCAATAGCGGCTTCAAATGCAATGGGATTAACTTCGTCATAACTTAAACCAATATTTGCATGCTTTTGCAAGGCCAAGGCATCTTCATTGCGCAACCCTTGAGGGGTTGGCTCGCAACCGGCAGCAATCGGTTTATATGCAGCAGTCAGCAAGCCCTTTTTATTGAGTTCAATAAGCAGCGCTTCTGTAACGAATGTTTTACCAACTTCGGTATCGGTGCCGGTTACAAAAAACGCGCGGCGTTTAACTGATAAATGTCCCATGAAAATCCTATTTAACACCGAGTTGGCGCTATGAGTACCTTATAAAATCAGACCTGATGTATCAGTGAAAAATGTGTATTTTAGGATACTTCGGTTGATTAATGGTTTCAATTTATCGTAAAGCATGCTGATAAAAAGCGCTCTTTCTTTTACAATTAAATATTTTAGGGTCTTGCTCCATGAGCATCCTGTAATACGATTTTCAAACCATCAACTAACGCTTCGATATCACGGATTTCATGCCCTGCGGTTAGTGTAATACGCAACCTGTCCATATGTTTAGGTACTGTGGGGTAGCGAATTGCTGTCACCCATAAGCCTAATGCTTTTAGTTTTTCACTGGCAGCTAAGGCTTTTTCTGCATCGCCTATTAACACAGGTTGAATAGCGGTATTAGAAGGCATTAATGCTAACCCTGCGGTGTTTGCTAATAATTTAAACTGTTCAATTCGCTCGGTAAGAGTGGTTCGGCGCTCAGCAGTTTGTTTAGCCTGTAAACTGGCTAAGGTTGCATGGGCCTGGGCAGCAGGCATTGCAGTGCTGTAAATATAATGCTTAGCAAAGTTAACTAGATAGTCAATAAGGTCATGACTTCCAGCCACAAATGCACCGGCTGTCCCTATCGCTTTGCCAAAAGTAGCCATTAAAATGGGCACTTGTTGTTGTGACAAATTATGGGTCTCTATCACTCCCAAGCCGTGTTTTCCTAAAGCGCCAAAACCATGGGCATCATCAACCATTAACCAAGCTTTTGCATGCTTGGTTAATGAAACCATTTCAGATAAAGGCGCTTGGTCGCCATCCATACTAAAAACGCCTTCAGTGGCGACTAAAGTATTTTGACTTTTTTGTGTATCCGCAAAATTTAATAACAATTCAAGGTGTTCAAGATCATTGTGATTAAAGCGAGTTAACTTGGCTTTTGAAGCTTTTGCACCTTCAATAAAAGAAGCATGCATTAATTCATCAGCAATAATTACGTCTTTGTGGTTTAGATCGGCCTGATTATTTATTCGACTATGGTTATAAGCAGCTTGGCTGAAAAGAGTTTGGCAAACGGCTTGATTAGCAGCAAAGCCAGAATTAAACAGCAACACTTTATCGCGTTTAAGTTCAGATGCTAGGTATTCCTCCAAAGCCTGATGAGCTTTGGTATATCCAGTGACCAATGGTGATGCACCACTGCCGCCGCCATACTCACTAATGCCATCAACCCAAGCTTGCGCTACAACACTTGAGCGACGCATAGCTAAATAGTCATTACTTGAAAAGTTGATATAGTGCTGACCATCGATTTCAATCAGTGGCCCTGCAGCTGAGTCTAGCGTATTTCGCGAACGAAAAAGCCCTTCATTTCGGCGCTTATTGAGTGCAGAAGCGATAAAATCAAATGCCATTATAAATCAGCAGCTTCTGCTTGTTGACTCGCGGCATCGTAAAATAGATGCTGGCTAGTCTTGTCATCGATTTCTTCTAAAAGTGCGGCTTCATGTGCTGCATCTGAATAGTCACGAGTTTGAGCAGAATTTATCCCTAATTTTTTAAATAATGTCACATCTTCATGGGTTTCAGGATTAGAGGTGGTTAACAACTTACAACCGTAAAAGATAGAATTAGCGCCAGCCAAAAAACACATGGCTTGCATTTGTTCATTCATCGCCTCACGGCCAGCAGATAAACGCACATATGACTTCGGCATCATCAGCCTAGCGATAGCTATAGTACGAATAAATTCGAAATAATCTAAGTCTTCGACATTTTCCATAGGGGTGCCTTTGACTTTGACCAACATGTTAATTGGCACACTTTCTGGATGATGTTCTAGGTTAGCCAGTTGCATCAATAAACTAGAACGGTCAGATGTCGTTTCACCCATGCCCACTATGCCACCAGAACACACATTCATGCCTGAGCCTCTAACGTTTTCTAAGGTATCTAACCTATCTTGATAGGTACGAGTTGTAATAATATCACCATAAAACTCTGGCGAGGTATCTAAATTGTGATTGTAATAATCGAGCCCAGATTGTTTCAAAGATAATGCTTGGTCAGACGTTAACATACCTAACGTCATACACGTTTCTAATCCAAGTTTTTTCACTTCTTTGACCATCTCTGTCACATAAGGCATATCTCTTTCACGTGGGTTACGCCATGCTGCGCCCATACAAAATCGGGTAGAACCAGCTTGTTTGGCTTCTTGCGCACGCAGAATAACTTTATCGATTTCCATTAAACGTTCTTTTTCTAAACCGGTATCATAACGTGCACTTTGCGGGCAGTATTTGCAATCTTCTGGGCAGGCGCCGGTTTTAATCGATAACAAAGTGCTAACTTGCACTTGATTAGGATCAAAATTTTGCCTGTGTACTGTTTGAGCTTGAAACATTAAGTCACTAAAGGGCTGTTCAAAAAGGGCGTTCACCTCTTCAATTGTCCAGTCATGACGGATACTAGCTGGGTTGAGTAATGATGAAGTGTTCAAAGACGATTTGTTTATAGGTAATTTATTTATAGTCATTAGTGCAACCTAGGAATTTCATACTTTACTAAATGATTCAAGGCGCTTAGTCTATGGCTCGCGACAATATTGTCAACCCAATTAAAAACAAAGACTTTACAAGTGATTATATTTTGAACAATGAAGATTTACTTTTCGACCAACACCATATTTGGCATCCATATACATCTGCAATAAATCCCCTTCCCTGCTACGAAGTCACGAAAGCTGAAGGTGTGTATATCCATCTAGCGACTGGTGAAAAATTGGTGGATGGCGTGTCATCTTGGTGGACCGCCATTCATGGTTATAACCATCCTGAGTTAAATCATGCAGTTAAAAGTCAAGTAGATGACTTTGCTCATGTAATGTTTGGTGGATTAACGCATAAACCTGCGATCGACCTATGCCGAACTTTGGTGGATATCACGCCTCAAGGTTTAGACAGGGTATTTTTGGCTGACTCAGGTTCGGTATCAGTAGAAGTGGCGATGAAAATGGCTTTGCAATACTGGGCGTGTCAGGGCAACAGTACTAAACACCGATTTATCACGCCTCGTAATGGTTATCATGGTGATACGTTTGCTGCTATGTCGGTATGCGACCCTGTGAATGGAATGCACAGTTTATTTTCTGACACTTTAACCCACCAAATATTTGCCCCGGCACCTCAGACACGTTTTGATAAACAGTGGAATGAAGACGATATAAAACCTTTAGAGCAGCTTATTCAAACTCATCATAATGAACTCGCAGCACTCATCATCGAGCCCATAGTTCAAAATGCCGGTGGTATGCGGATTTATCATCCCGAATATTTAAAGCGCTGCAGGCAACTTTGCGACGATTACAACATACTTTTGATTTGTGATGAAATTGCCACGGGGTTTGGCCGCACAGGCAAATTATTTGCTTGTGAGTATGCAGATATAAGCCCAGATATACTATGTCTAGGGAAAGCGCTAACGGGTGGATATATGACGTTGGCGGCCACTCTTTGTTCTGAAGATGTTGCCCAAGGTGTATGCCAAGGTGAGCCCGGTGTTTTTATGCATGGTCCAACATTCATGGGTAACGCACTAGCGTGTTCAGTTGCCAATGCTAGCTTAAAGATCATTCAAAGAAATGATTGGCAGACACAAGTGTCTCATATTGAACGACAACTGCATGTTGAGTTAGCACCTTGTATGGATTTAGAAGCAGTAAAAGACGTAAGAGTGATTGGAGCCATTGGTGTAGTAGAATGTAAATCAGCCGTGAACGTGGCTGAGCTTCAAAAATCTTTTGTCAAACAAGGCGTATGGATAAGGCCTTTCGGTAAACTTGTGTATATTATGCCGCCGTACATTATTAACCCGCAACAGCTTAGCCAGTTAACTAAGGCTATCTATAACGTATTAAAATAAGCTGCAAACTTCTGGATAGATGCCAATTCAATGAAAAACGTCTGGGACTTGTTCACACAATTGCTGTAATTGGGCTTGCAGCAATTGTGTGGCAGGATCTTTAGGGCACTTGCGGATAAAATATTGATAGTCTGCAATTGCCACTTGAGTACAGTCTAGCTGATGTAATAAAAACCCTCTGTCTCTTCTTTCGTAAGGATCGTTGGGACACAAATTGACTAATAGTTCTACCGCCGTTAAAGCTTCAGAGTAACATTTCTCGTTAATGTACGACGCTTTCAAATTATGCAGTAATCTAACAATAGTTTCATCACAGCTTGCTTCATGTAGGGCTTCTTCTGGCATCTTTTCATCTTCTATTTCATGTAAAATAGAAAAATATAAAGACTCAAGATCTTGACGGCTCAATTGCTTGCCATTCAGGGGATCTAAATAAATGTCAGGATAATGATTAAAACGACATTTAAGCAAGAAGTGACCGGGGAAGTTCACTACACACACATCAAAACCTAGCTTTTTACCCATTGATTGAAACACAATAGCTAGGCTTACAGGGATACCAGTGCGATAATCCAAGACTTGGTTGAGTAAACTGTACTGGCAGGAAAAATAATCCGTTTCATCACCACTAAAAGCGAGTTCCACATAAAAAAATTGAATAAAACGTTTAAAATTTTCTGGGATGGTATCAGTTGGTCCGATATATACTTTTGCTTCCTCAATCCACAACTCAACTTTGCGTTGATAATCGTCAGGTTGGCAACTGTCAAGTTGAAACATGCTTGCTAACTGCAAACTGGCCATCAGATAATCTCGCTTAGCGATAGCCTGTTTTAACTCTTTCACTTGTTTTACCCCACTAAATAAACGCTCCTCTTTTTATCGGTTTATATGGAGTAACCTTTACTGTAAATAACAGTAAAATTATAAATAAATACAAGTCTCTGTTAATTCATAAATTATAAAATCTAAAATAACATAGCTTGTCTACTAACTGCGACCATGTCTGCGTAAGTAATCCAACTCAACGTACTAAACCAATGCACCGCATAAAACTGTTACGCCCAAGCTTTAGCGCTAATGTAACCATAAATACATACATCACTAAGGCTGACAGCTTTTCAGTGACCCATGCATTTACGAACAGATATTGCTTATGCCTAACACACAATATAGCGTCACTGACCAGTAATAATGTGTCAACAACATGGGGAATAATTTTAAGCCACTTTTGTTTCAACATGTGATTCCGTAATGTTAAGAACAAGACGTAATAAAAACAACCGCACACTTAATACAATGGCATCAAGATAAAGGTGTTTAACCACTTCATACATGCTTAATAAGCCTTTATTTTAAGGGATAACAAATTAAAGTTAACTGGGAAAGCGAAGCATAATATTTTCTATTTCGCCGAGGTTTTCTTGCAAAAACTCAACCATATTAGGATCAAACTGTTGACCTTTTTCGGCAACAATCACCTTCATCACTTTTTCAATAGGCCATGCTTCTTTGTAACTACGTTCAGACCGCATTGCATCAAAGGCATCTGCAATGCTGGTGATCCTGCAAAATATATGAATACCTTCGCCAGACTTGCCCCTTGGATAACCTTTACCGTTCCAATATTCATGATGATCACGGGCAATAAGTGCTGCTGTTTTGATAAGAGGCCGGCTAGAATCTTTCAATAAGTTGTAACCAATCTCTGCATGATTACGTACTGCTAATGTTTCTTCTGCATCAAGGCTTCCTGGCTTCAGCATAATATTATCTGAAACTCTAATCTTACCAATATCATGCAATGGAACAGCTAAGCTTAATATTTTCAAATCTTGCTCAGACAAACCAGATGAACGGCCTAAAACATCACAAATTTTTATCATTCGCTGGGTATGATTTTTACTACCAAAACTGGTTTCAATAGCATCAGCTAAACGTTCGATAATTTCTCGTTGTGTATCTTCAATATCTTTATTTAACAATACGTTGTCAAATGCAATTTGCACATTCTGAGAAAATATTTCAACTAACCTCTTGTCAGTTTCGGTGAGTTTTCTGGGTAAGCCAGACATATAAAGCAACGAACCTTTCTTAGTTTTGCTATCACAATAAACCACTAAGTATTCATCTTCGCAGATCATGGTTTTATTAGCATAAGCTTGCTGACAAGAAATTAACTGGCGCCCACTGATTACTTCCTCAAGTCGGTTGCCTGCTTTATTTTTGTACTCGCCTCTTCCTGTAAACACATAAAGTTCGGAGGAGTTGTATTGTTCTATGGGTTTGGGACCTACAACGGCCGAGGTTAAATAAGCCGTATCTTTGGTACCTCCTATTAAGGAAGCAAGTTGCTGAACTATACCTTCAATAAAACTTTCTAAAGAATGAATACTAAAAAGATCAGCGGAAGCAGAGATGATTTTTTCTAAGCCATGTCTATTTTCTTCAATAACAATAATATCGCGATAAGAACGAAGAGCGGCTATGACCACTGTGAATAGCTTTTGTGCGGTCAACTCAGTTTTTGATTTGTAATCATTAATATCGTAATTAATGATTACATCACGTTCTGGTGCTTGGCCTGGCTGGCCTGTGCGTAAAATAATACGAGTAAAATGATTATCCATCTCGTTTCTGATAAATTCAGCCACTTTTAGGCCTGCATCGTCTGTTTCCATGACCACATCCAGCAACACGACGGCTATGTCGTCATGCTCACGAAACATTTGTTTCGCTTGCTCGCCATCGAATGCACTCAGAAATTCAAGATCTTTTTCTTGAAATACAAAGTCACCCAGCGCTAACTTAGTAACCGCATGCACTTCAGGCTCATCATCAACAATTAATACCTTCCACTTGCCTTGCAACTCAATTTCTTCATCATTATCTTCGGCGAATAAAATTTCGTCAGACATAACATTCCCTTTAAACCAGCAAAAAACCAAGGCTAAGATTAACCAGCTAAAAAAGCCCTATATTTATAACTTATTTATGATAACGACAACTCAACAAAATAATCTAGTATAAAGCAATGATCTAGATTAATTGCTTCCTAAGGTAACACGAGGCAAGCCATTCAGATCAGTTTCGCTTCTAATTTTATTAAAACCATGAGCTTTCAAAACATCGGACACTTGCTCACTTTGCTGATAACCATGTTCAATCACTAACCAGCCGTTATCTGCTAAATAATACTTACTTTGAGAAATTATTAAGCGTATATCATCCAGTCCATCCATACCCGATATCAAAGCACTACTAGGCTCAAAACGCACATCACCTTGATTTAGGTACCGGTTGTTGTTTTCAATATAAGGCGGGTTTGTCACTATTAAATCGAACTGTTGCTGTGTAACGGCAGAAAACCAGTCACTTTGTATGAATTTCACCCGTTCGAGTTTATGCATGCTGGCGTTATCTTGGGCCAACGCAACCGCTTCAGTATTTTTATCTAAACCGGTTACCATCCATTGAGGATTTTCAGTGGCTAGCGCCAAAGCAATTGCGCCAGTACCCGTACCTAAATCTAGCACTTTTGAATGTTCAGCTAAGTTGAGCTGTAAGGCTATTTCAACTAGGAGTTCTGTTTCAGGTCTGGGTATTAAGGTAGCTGGAGACACTTTGAGTCGCAATGACCAAAAATCTCGGTAGCCAATAATATGTGCTACTGGATGACCTAATGATCTTTGCATAACAAACTCTTGAAATATTTTCATTTGCATTTTATCTAGCAGTTTTTCAGGCCAAGTATGCAAATAAATTACTTCACAATGTAAACAAGTTGCTAACAACACCTTGCTATCAATTGCAGCTGAATCATATAGGCCGTCATCACTGACACTATGAAAACTAAATTGCTCTCTGGCCCAAGATAATGCTTGGGCAATTGTGAATGACAAATTATCCAATATAATCTATTCGTCAGAAAGTGAAGATAACAAATCAGCTTGATGTTCTTGTCTAATAGGCTCCAACACATTGTTTAGTTCCCCAGCAATCACATCGTCTAAGCAATATAAAGTTAAGTTAATGCGATGATCGGTGACTCGTCCTTGGGGGAAGTTATAAGTACGAATACGCTCTGAACGATCGCCACTAGCCACAAGGTTGCGTCGCGTAGAGGTTTCTTCGGCTTGGCGTTTATCTTCTTCTAACTGGTTCAATCGAGACTGTAATATAGCCATCGCTTTAGCACGGTTTTTATGTTGTGAACGTTCGTCTTGGCACTCCACAACTATACCCGACGGGTTGTGGGTAATACGGATGGCAGAGTCAGTTTTATTGACGTGCTGACCACCGGCACCAGAGGCTCTAAATGTATCAATTTTCAAATCAGCTTTATTGATTTCAATCGCTTCAGACTCAGGTATTTCAGGCATCACTACCACGGTACAAGCTGAAGTATGAATACGCCCTTGAGACTCAGTGTCAGGTACACGTTGCACGCGATGCCCGCCGGACTCAAACTTCATAAGACCATAAGAGCCATCACCTAATATATTTGCAATCACAACTTTGTAACCACCATGATCACCTTCGTTAGCCGTAACTAGTTCAACTTTCCAACCTTGTTTTTCGGCATACCGGCTGTACATACGGAATAAGTCACCCGCAAAAATAGCGGCTTCATCACCCCCTGCTCCAGCACGTATTTCTACAAAACAATTACTCTCATCGTTAGGATCTTTAGGTAATAGTAGTACTTGTAGTTCTTGGGTAAATTCTTCAATACTTTGCTTGGCTGATTTATATTCTTCTTGTGCCATCTCACGCATTTCGGCATCGTCTTCTTGCATCATTTCTTGCGCAGATTCAAAGTCTTTTTGGGCTCCCTGAAAATCACGAAAACACTTCACTACTCCTTCTAACTGTGAGTATTCTTTGGTCAGGCCTCTGTATCTGTCTTGATCCGCAATGACTTCAGCTTCGCTCAATAAAGCTTGCACCTCTTCGTAGCGCTCATCTAATACTTCTAATTTTCGTTGAACAGATTCTTTCATTATATTCCTGTACGCGGGCTAGATTTGCCGCTAATTATCTTATTTTTTTAAGGCTAATGCATCTTTTAGTAATGCTAGCTGTTCTGAGTTTTGTTCAATAGCTGCATTTTTTAACGCTTTGGTGGGAGCATGAATAAGGCTATTAGTTAATTTATTGGCTAATTCAATCACTACTTGCTCAGCTTCTTTACCGTCTGCTAATTGGTTTAGCGCTTTACTCACTAAAATATCGCGCTGCAGTTCACTTTGGTCACGAAATCCTTTTAATACGTCAATCGATGTTTGGCTTTGTTGCCAACGCATAAATTGTTGTACTTGTTTTGCCACCATTTCATCAGCAAGTGCTGCAGCATCTTGACGATTGGCTAAGTTTTTCTCTACTATTTGCTGTAAATCATCCACTGTATACAGATAGGCATCATCTAATTCACCCACTTCTGGTTCAACATCACGGGGTACAGCTAAATCTACTAAAAATATAGGTTTATGCTTACGCTCTTTTAAGGCACTTTGCACTAAACCTTTTCCTAAAATCGGTAATTGACTGGCGGTTGAACTAATGACGATATCAGCATCTTTTAAATGCTGAGGGATCTGAGCCAAAGTTAATACAGAAGCATTCAGAGGCTCTGCAATCTTTTGAGCACGAGCTAATGTGCGGTTTGCAACGGTTAGCGATTTAACATTTTGTTCGTAAAGGTGTTTTGCTACCAGTTCGATGGTTTCGCCAGCGCCAATTAATAACACTCTGCTTTTTTCAAGTGATGAAAAAATATGCTTAGCCAATTGCACCGACGCATAAGCAACAGACACTGCATTAGCACCAATATCTGTTTCACTGCGCACTCTTTTTGCTACTGAAAAAGTATGTTGAAACAAGCGTTCAAAATTCCCCTTGATCACTCCGGAATTTTTGGCATCATTAAAGGCTTGTTTCACTTGCCCTAAAATTTGAGGCTCGCCTAACATCATGGAGTCCAATCCACATGCCACACGCATAATGTGACTGACTGCATGCTGCTCGGTGTAAAGATAACTGTTATCTTGTAAATCTTTTGGCTGCACACCATGAAAATTAGCTAGCCAAATGGCAATATTATGTGTCTGTTTTTCATCAACTTGCGCATAAACTTCAGTACGGTTACAGGTTGACAAAATCACAGATTCGGTTGCGCCTGTTTCTTTACGCAAAGAAGCCAGCGCCTGCACTATTGCATCGGGTGAAAAAGCTATTTTTTCACGTAATTCAATTGGGGCGGTTTTATGATTAATACCAAAAGCAATTAGGGTCATGGAGTGATTAGATATACTACAATAAAGGTTAGACCGATTAAGTTGCGCATTGTACGCAAAAGGTAAAACTATTGAAAGCAATGTCACTTGTATGTTCCTATTGCCTCAATCGATTTTTTTATTTGAAGAGTGTTATTCAAACTGTGTTAGCTATCCGCCCTTGTATAAAACAAACTTTATCTGCCCTTTTGCTTACCTTTTTTTTGATTGGATGTGCAACGTCTCCTCATCCCACAGTAAACTTAAATTCAACTACTCACCAAATATCCTTAAACCAAGAAGATCGCTGGTTAATAAAAGGGAGGATCGGTTTTAAGAGTCCAGAAAAAAAACAAAGTGCTAATTTTAGGTGGCAACAAGCACAACAACGATATCAACTCAACATGACCTCTATTATTGGCACATCAATTTTAAAGATGCAGGGTGATGAACAAAGTGTCACTTTGGTGACTGATGATGAAACTTATCAAGATTCTGACCCTAGTCATTTAGTTTGGCGTGTCACTGGTTGGCAAATACCAGTAGAAAAATTACGTTTTTGGATAAAAGGGCAACATCAGAAGTACGACAAGGTGATAACCAGTGAACAAGGTTGGATCAGCCAATTGCAACCTGGGTGCAATAATTGCCAAAACTGGATAATTAACTATGACAATTATAAATTGGTAGATGAAATTTGGTTGCCACATAAAGTAGTGCTAAATGATAGTCTCAACAACAGTCAATTATTAATCCGCATAAATCAATGGGATTTACATGAGTAATCCTCTTTTAAACTGGTGGCCAAGCCCAGCCAAACTAAACTTATTTTTGCATATTAATGGTCGATACGAGAATGGTTATCATCAATTACAAAGTTTATTTCAAATACTTGATTATGGTGATGAACTCGCTTTCGATGTTAATACTTCTAATAACATCACCTTGGCGGATCCAATTGCCGGAGTAGCTGACAAAGATAATTTGATTATAAAAGCTGCACATTTATTAAAAAAGTACCTTGTCGGATATTAAATCTAAAAGTTTGGGGTGCAATATCTATCTTAGAAAACGATTACCAATGGGCGGAGGCATTGGAGGTGGTTCATCTAATGCAGCAACCACTCTCTTGGTTTTGAATAAGCTTTGGAATTGCCATTTATCGGAAGCTGAGTTAATTGCTCTGGGGTTAACTCTAGGTGCAGATGTACCCATTTTTATTTATGGAAAAACTGCCTTTGCCGAAGGTGTGGGTGAAAAGCTAGAACAAGTAAGCCTATCAACCAAAACATATTTAGTATTATTTCCTGATAGCCATGTATCTACAGCTGAAATTTTTTCCTTACCCAACCTGCCTAGAAATACTGCAAAAATTAACTTTAATGATTATAGTTTTGATAATACCCACAATGATTGCCAAGAATTAGTTTGTGAACGCGATCCGAATGTTGCAAAAGCATTACACTGGTTGTTAGAATACGCGCCGTCGAGAATGACCGGCACAGGTTCATGTGTATTTGCAATGTTCGAACATCGCCAGGACGCTTTAAATGTTCAAGCTTTATTACCAAAAGACAGTATAAGTTTTGTTGCAAATGGTGTGAGTACATCTCCTTTACATAGACAGTTCCAAGCACAAGTATAGTAGTTTAATAGTTTAACTGGGGTATAGCCAAGTGGTAAGGCAACGGGTTTTGATCCCGTCATCGCTGGTTCGAGTCCAGCTACCCCATCCATTTTATAATAATAGACGCTGAGAAAGTCAGATTTTGAACCGCGATTTGTTGTTGGTTCAAATTCGGCAACCGAGGCAAATTTTAAAAGAGGCTAGAGCAGCAGGTTTTGATCCTTGACCAAGTCGTTGACTCAAACCCAGCTAACCCAGCTAATTTTAAGTGACACATGTTGAAGCAGCGTTCTATGATCCGCATTTTAGTGCAGACTCGAACCTAACTGCCCCAACCATTTAATTAGCACTGAGGATATGACCGTGCCGGATATGAAGATTTTCTCTGGAAATGCAGTACCTGAATTAGCACAGAAAGTCGCTGATAGGCTTTATACCAAGCTAGGACATGCGAGTGTCGGACGTTTTAGCGATGGGGAAATCAGTGTAGAAATTCACGAGAATGTACGTGGCTCAGATGTCTTTATTATACAATCTACTTGCGCACCAACTAACGACAATCTAATGGAATTGATTGTGATGATCGATGCATTTCGTCGTGCATCAGCTGGGCGAATTACTGCTGTTATACCCTATTTTGGGTATGCACGTCAGGACAGACGAGTACGTTCAGCAAGAGTACCTATTACCGCTAAAGTAGTCGCAGACTTTTTGTCTAATGTAGGTGTAGATCGTGTTTTAACTATCGACTTACATGCCGAACAAATTCAAGGCTTCTTCGATGTACCAGTAGATAACGCTTTTGGTACGCCAATTTTGTTAGACGATATGCGGCAACGTAATTTCCATAACCCGGTTGTTGTGTCACCCGATATAGGTGGCGTAGTTCGTGCCCGAGCATTAGCTAAATTAATGAACGATACTGACCTAGCTATTATCGATAAACGTCGACCGAAAGCAAATGTCGCTCAGGTCATGCATATTATCGGTGATGTTCAAGACCGTGACTGTATCATTGTTGATGATATGATTGATACAGGTGGTACCTTGGCAAAAGCTGCAGAAGCATTAAAAGCCCATGGTGCAAGAAATGTATATGCCTACGCAACTCACGCCATATTTTCTGGCAATGCGGCACAGAATTTACGTGATTCCGTGATTGATGAAATCATAGTTACTGACAGTATCCCCCTCCGCGATGAAATAAAAGCCATACCGAAGGTGAAACAACTTACTTTATCTAATATGCTTGCTGAAGCTATTCGAAGAGTAAGTAACGAAGAGTCTATCTCAGCGATGTTTGAATATTAAGACCAGCAGATTTAACAATAAAAAAGCGGCTACCAGCCGCTTTTTTATTGTTAAATAACCTGCAAACTCATTGTTTACCATTTCGACTGGTGTTAACATTCGCCGCCCTTTTTTGGGACGTTGTTGTTTTATTATCAAATGATAAAAAGCTGACGACGCGAACGTAAATTTTGGTCGCAAAAATTTACACACACTTAATATTATTTGGAGTTACCACATGTCTGATGGAATTTTCACACTAGACGCAGAAATCCGTACTGATTTAGGGAAAGGTGCGAGCCGCCGCCTACGTCACGCTGGTAAAGTACCTGCTGTCTTGTACGGAGCAAACAAAGAAGCGATTTCTTTGACACTTATACATAACAAACTTTTTCAAGCTCAAAGTTTCGAAGCCTTCTATTCTCATGTTCTTACTTTGAACATTGGTGAAGAGAAAGTAGAAGTATTGGTTAAAGACATGCAACGTCATGCTTTTAAACCTATTGTTATGCATCTTGACTTTTTACGTATTGATGCGAAAAAAGCGTTACAAACAAATGTACCTTTACACTTCCTAAATGAAGAAAAAGCTGAATCTATCAAGTTGAATGGTGGCCACGCTGAACATCACATGCTTGATGTTGAAGTAAGTTGTTTGCCAGCTGATTTGCCTGAGTTTATCGAAGTTGACTTGTTAAACGTTGAACTAGATCAAACCATTCATTTATCTGATTTAGTATTACCAAAAGGTGTATCTTTGGTAGAACTGAACAAAGGTGAAACGCATGATTTAGCTGTTGTAACAGTTAAATTAGCTAAAGGTCCTAAAGTTGAAGACGAAGATGATGCAGAAGCAGCACCTGCGGAATAATTTGCTTGACTGATAAACAATTAGAGCGCACTAGCCTAATTGTGGGCCTGGGTAATCCAGGCCCTGAATATCATCATACCCGCCATAATGCTGGTGCAATGTTCGTCGAATCACTAGCAAAAATTCACAATTGTTCGTTAAAACTAGAAAATAAGTTTTATGGTTACACTGGTCGTATCACGATTGGTGGGCAAGATATTCGACTTCTCATTCCCACTACTTTTATGAATAAAAGCGGACAAGCTGTTGCAGCAATGGCTAATTTCTACCGTGTCCCAATATCTGGCTTGTTGGTTGCATTTGACGAGTTAGACCTTCCTCCCGGTGTGGTAAAGTTTAAGATCGGTGGAAGTTCAAGTCAAAATGGCGTGCGTGATATTGTCAGTAGTATGGCCAATCAAAAAGACTTTCTGCGATTGCGGGTTGGCATTGGTCATCCAGGTGATAAAAATCGTGTCACGGGTCATGTATTAGGCAAAGCGCCACAAAAAGAACAACAACAAATCGATGATGCTATTAATGAAGCAACACGATGCCTTGAAATATTAATCAAAGACGATCTAAAAAAAGCTATGAACCGCCTGCATTCATTTAAGGCGGAATAACAGCTCTTTACAAATTAACCATGACGGACTCCGTCAGTTCATATATACAAATTTAAGAGGAAAACAAAATGGGTTTTAAATGCGGCATAGTCGGTTTACCTAACGTCGGGAAATCGACACTTTTTAACGCGTTAACCAAAGCCGGTATCGAAGCGGCAAACTTCCCATTTTGTACTATAGAGCCCAATACTGGTGTGGTTCCGGTACCTGATTTACGCTTAGACAAACTTGCAGCAATCGTGAAGCCTAAACGCACAATCCCCACCACAATGGAATTTGTGGATATAGCAGGATTAGTTGAAGGCGCATCTAAAGGCGAAGGTCTAGGTAATTAAATTTTTAGCTAACATTCGTGAAACCGATGCAATCGGCCATGTTGTACGTTGTTTTGATAATGACAACATAGTCCATGTCGCGGGCAAAATCAGTCCACAAGACGATATCGAAATCATCAACACAGAGTTAGCGTTATCTGATTTAGAAACCACAGAAAAAGCACTACATAGAGTTTCAAAAAGAGCAAAAAGTGGAGATGCCGACGCTAAAGCTGAGCTTAAAGTATTAGAAAAAATCAAACCACATTTAGATGCAGGCGAATTATTACGTTCAGTTGAGCTAGATAAAGAAGAAATAAAACTTATCAGCTATATGAATTTTTTAACCCTAAAGCCGACTATGTATATTGCCAACGTTAATGACGATGGATTCGAAAACAATCCCTACTTAGACAAAGTACGTGAAATTGCTGCAGCCGAAGGCGCTGTTGTCGTTGCTGTTTGCGCTGAAATCGAATCTGAAATAGGCGAACTAGACGACGAAGAAAAAGCCGAATTCATGGCCGATATGGGCTTAGAAGAGCCCGGTCTAAACCGCGTTATCCGTTGTGGATATGAATTACTTGCCCTAAATACCTATTTTACCGCTGGGGTACAAGAAGTGCGAGCTTGGACCTATAAAGAAGGTTCTACCGCACCACAAACCGCAGGAGTCATTCACACCGATTTCGAAAAAGGTTTTATCCGCGCCGAAATCATCGGATATGACAACTTTGTTGAATTTAACGGTGAACAAGGTGCAAAAGACGCCGGTAAATGGCGTTTAGAAGGAAAAGAGTACATAGTTAAAGATGGTGATGTGATTCATTTTAGGTTTAACGTATAGCTTTACACGATTCATTAATATTCTGCCCGCTAAAAAGCGGGCTTTTTTATGGGCCTCGGTAAATAATTATGGGCAAACACTTGAAAATATATAAATCATAATTAAACATTTTATATTCGTGGATCAACAAGAATACAAAAATAGTCTGTTTTTAAGGTACTCATATTCGGTTTGCAGAATAAAAGTAGATACGTAGACAAACGTCATGTGATCATTTATTAACCGACATAAAAATAATAGACTCTTTAAAGAAGTACAAAATGTCACCGAAATTAGTTTTTTTAGCAATTTTCACAGAGTCTTGCTTAGTAACTAACCAAACAGACATTTTAATGTCATAAAACGGTTGACGACAAAAAGCTAGATCAGCATAATACGCGCCACTTCGGAGACGGAGTAATTAAGTGGCAACATAGCTCAGCTGGTTAGAGCACATCACTCATAATGATGGGGTCGCAGGTTCGAGTCCCGCTGTTGCCACCACTTTTTCCTTGTTAAGGTCAAAAGTATGCGGGAGTGGTGGAATTGGTAGACACGCTGGATTTAGGTTCCAGTGCTTCACGGCGTGAGAGTTCGAGTCTCTCCTTCCGCACCAATGTTAGTAAAGTTAGGATATTGTTGGGGTATAGCCAAGTGGTAAGGCAACGGGTTTTGATCCCGTCATTCGTTGGTTCAAGTCCAGCTACCCCAGCCATTTTTAGTGAAGTTTGCTTTTATGATAGAAGGTTTTGATTCTCGGTTACACCGTTTTTCAAACCAGATATAGCAGCCATTTTTTGGCGTTAATATTTAAGCCAGTAATTATTAGTAAGAGTTTTACATCACTTATTAATTTAGATTGAAATTATAAATTAGTTACTTTTAAAGAATTGTTTCTGTTTATTATTTTAGTTTTTTTAAAGTAGAGAATTAGCTTCATAATTATCTACACCCTTGGGGTATAGCCAAGTGGTAAGGCAACGGGTTTTGATCCCGTCATTCGTTGGTTCAAGTCCAGCTACCCCAGCCACATTTAAGTACTTGCTGAGTATTGAGTTTGTTACCGCGCTACAGATGCAGGTTCATATCGTTACTTATTGAATACAAACAAAACGCCAAGCTTCTGCTTGGCGTTTTTGTTTGTATTGATTTACTTTGTTCCCTAGACATAAATGCCATTAAACGGCAAACTTCCATCATTAATTTAAATACTTGTGAGCCATATCTTGATTAACGAAATTGTCGCCTTTATCAATAACATCCTTTGGGGTAACGGTCAGATACTGATCTACATGTTATTGGCCGCTGGTGTCTGGTTCTCGGTAAAACTTGGTTTTATTCAAATTCGTCATTTTGGGCATATGTTTTCAGTGATGAAGGGCAGTACTAAAAGCGATAAAGCCGGTATCAGCTCCTTTCAAGCGTTATGTACTAGTTTATCCGCCAGAATCGGCACGGGTAACCTAGCGGGAGTTGCAGTAGCGATATCATTAGGTGGCTCCGGTGCAATTTTTTGGATGTGGGTTATCGCTATTCTGGGCATGGCTACCGGCTTTGCTGAGAGTGTCTTAGGCCAATTGTATAAAGTTAAAGATACTAATGGTGAATATCGTGGTGGTCCCGCCTATTATATCCAACAGGGCCTAAATAAACGTTGGTTAGCCGTAATATTTTCATTGTTCTTATTTTTGGGTTACGGTTTTATTTTTAGTGCAGTGCAAGCAAATACTATTACCGACGCACTTAATCACGCTTATGATATTCCTACCCTATATTCTGGTTTGGTCATTATTGTCTTAGCAGGGTTAATTGTGATTGGCGGTTTACGTGCTATCGCAAAATTTGCAGAATGGGTCGTGCCTTTTATGGCTATTTCGTATGTGTCGGTTACACTGGTTATTACTTTTTTGAACATCGATTTAGTACCCGCCATGTTATGGGACATTATTACATCCGCATTTGGCCTTCAAGAAGCGGGCGCAGGTGCAATGGGTGCAGCATTTAAACACGGCGTGCAACGTGGGCTTTACTCTAACGAAGCCGGCTCAGGTAGTGTGCCTCACGCTGCTGCAAGTGCCACGCCTAACCCGAATCATCCTGTATCTCAAGGATACGTTCAAATGCTTGGCGTATTTATTGATACCATGATCCTTTGTACGTGTTCTGCAATCGTTATTTTATTAGCTGGTGGTGCATCAGGTGAAGGCATGGAAGGTATACGCCTGACTCAAGATGCTATGAGCTCGCACTTAGGCGAAGGTGGTGGTTATTTTGTCGCAGCAGCCATAAGTTTATTTGCGTTTACCTCCGTTGTCGCTAACTACGCATACGGTGAAAGTAACTTACATATGTTTAAACTCGACAATAAAACAGGCCGAGCGGCATACACTGTGGGTTATCTGTTGATGATTTTATGGGGCTCTATGGCAGCTTTACCGCAAGTATGGGCGATGGCAGATATGGCATTAGGTTTAATGACGGTTATCAATATTTCTGCACTGGTTTGGATGACTCCCACTATCGTCTCAATCAGTAAAGATTATTTTGCCAAGCGAGATAGCGGCAAAGAGATCACCTATAAAGCCGGTGATTGTGAAATACAGGGTAAATCTGAAAAAGGCATTTGGGACTGATTGAGTCATCTTAGTAATAATCCATTAAAAAGGGGCTTTCAAAAACCCCTTTTTAATTTAACTTTGTGACCCGTCTTATTATTTATTCCAAGTAAACACTTTAAAAGGTTCATCGACAGGTGTATCAGCAAGGTGATTAGTAAAGTTACTCATTACTTTTTGAGCCAAAACTAGCACTATATCGAGTAGGTTTTGTTTGCTAAAACCTGCTGCATAAAATGTATCTATATCAGATTTTTCAATCACTCCTCTATTTCTAACCATCAGCAGAGTTGTATCCCGCAAGGCTTCTAATTTAGTCGATTTAAGAGGGGTTTGATTACGCAAAGCTTCTGTTATAGCTTCATCGACGTTCATCATATTGGCGATAGCGGTATGAGCGGGAACGCAATAATGGCAGGCATGCTCAACATTAATGGTTTGCCATACGACAGTGAGCTCTTCATTATCAAAAGATGCCTTTTGCGCTAATCCATGTAACGTTTGGTAAGCTTCTAGTAAAGCAGGTGACTCAGCCATAACAGCATGAAGGTTGGGGATCATACCAAAACCTTTTATTGAATTTTCTAATAAAGGTTTAGCCGCTTCTGATGCAGTTTCTAAGTTATATAATTCAAAATTACTCATATATCTCTCTTCTATTAATAAGTTTAGGGTGCAAATATAACTGGACTTGAACATTTGTTCAAGCTAAGTTTGAACATTCGTTCAAGCAGCTAAGACGAGGTCCCCTATTTTGAAGTATGATCATACAGATGCATTAAATAAAGCCACTGAGCTTTTTTGGCAGAAAGGCTATCAAGGTACTAAGATGCGTGACTTACAGGAGCACCTGGATATGCGGCCCGGTAGCATTTATGCTGGGTTTGGTAGTAAAGAGGCGATGTTTTTACAAGTATTGGATTGTTATGTTGAACAGAGTCTACTAAAAATAGATGAATACGACCGCTTAGCAACTCATCCACTTGAAGCGTTAAAAGACTTCGTAAGTGGTTTTATTTTTGTTGAAGGTAAGCTTGAAAACTCCAGAGTTTGTTTATTAGTCAAAACAGTATCTGAATCAGAAACAAGTCAGCCTAAATTACACACTCATGCATTATTAGGCCTAAAAAAGATTGAAAGAAAATTCACAGCGTTATTCACCCAAGCACAGCAGCTAAAATTATTAAGCCAAACAGCCAACCCTGAACAGCTAGGTAAATGGTTACAAATGCAGATTATGGGTTTAGTGATTTATTCAAAAAATTGCGCAGAAAAGGAGGATATTGTTCTGATGATTGAGCATATATTTTCCACACTTAGGCAACCTTCTTAACTTTAATCAAATGCTGGACGGCTATCAGATAACAACCGATCTAACTCTTTTTGTGCTTGTTTAGGGTTGAGTAAATCCCCTTGTTGCAACATCTCACATTCATCGTTGATCATCTGTTTAACTGTTACAGGGTAAAAGCGACAATCTTCAGGGCGGTCATAATATATATCACAGGTATACATGTTTTTTGTTGGCTCAGCTGGGTTTTTAGTTTCTCGCAAAAAAGGGCACAAAGATAACTGTTTACCACTTTGTGGTGAAAACCAAATCAAGCCCTTTTTGACATAGGCAGCGACATCTGGCTTAAACAGCTCCCACATATCGATGTCTTGATCTGATGCAGACAAATCGCCATTGCTGTATTTAATACAGCATTTGCCACAAGAGTTGCAATCTTGCATTAGGCCAACATCATATTTAGTGTCATTATTTCCTGCGACTTGATTGTTTTTTCATACGTGCCGACTGTTCTGCCCTGTCGTTCTCGCGCTTTTCTTTACGATCTTTTTTATCCGGTGTTAAAGAACCTGTTTTAAAACGCTCTTTTCTGTCAACCTTATCAGCGATTTTTTTAGCGGCAACCGCAGCCATCTCTATTACCTCTTGTTCAATCATTAGAGGTGTTTCGAGACTAATACGGCCAAGTTTACCAGACCGCAATTCATTGATTAATACTTCACATATTTTATGTAAGTTAACCCGGCCCCCTGACATTAATGCGCCACGACGAGCTGCTGCTAGCTCTAGAAACTCAATTTCAGTGTCAGGAATAGTTGCTAATTCAAAACGAGACTTGAGTAATTCTGGGTAGGCCTTAATCAAATAATCTGCGGCAAAAAAGCCCACATCATCATATTCCATGGCGGTATCTTTAATTGCACCTGTAGAGGCTAATCGATATCCGCTATTTGGGTTTTCTAATTTTTGGCCATAATATGCCTGGGGTATCAAATAAGGTAATACCATTTCCCAAACTAATACGCTGTTGGGTTTTAGTGACAGCGGCTTCGTTACCCGTTTTAGCGATCACCCGATCCGCGAGAATATTAATCAGGGTTGACTTACCAACATTAGGGATACCTACGATCATAGTATGGATAGCTTTCACACTCGCGTCTTTTTCAGGTAACATTTTCCGGCATAGCTCCAAGATTTGTTTCATCTTGGCTGGCTCTTCAGTGGTAGAGGTGAACGTTTTAACTGATCTTTCACGCTCTAAAAACTCCTGCCATGCCGCTGTCACGTCTGGATCCGCGAGGTCAGTTTTACTCAATACTTTGATGCAGGGCTTATCTCCCCGTAACTGAGCAATCATCGGGTTTTCGCTGGAATATGGAATACGTGCGTCAAGTACTTCAATTAATACATCAACTTGCGGCAATGCTTCTTTTATTTCTTTCTGAGCTTTGTGCATATGCCCGGGATACCAATGAACTGCCATCTGATCTGCCTATTTAATTAATCTGAAAATACGATGTGAAATATTATTGTGAACAATAGCTTTAGTTGGCGTAATGCATAATCAATTGAATAATCACCATAATCACTAACAATGGCAAGATCCAAAGACCCAACGTACCCATTTGTTCGCCCGACATCCTGAACTTGGAACGTTCAATCAAGGGAACAATGACGACTAAAGCAATAAATAAAACGCCTAAAATAATGAATACTGTCATCTGTTACCTACCCTTTATTTGCGACTGTTAGTCTTTCATATACAAACTTAATGATTAAGCCAAGCCCATGGCATATTTCATTACATTGTTTTTTATTGGGCCGGAATGATTTGCCAACTTCAAACCTATATTCCGCAATATTTTGAGTGGCATATTATTATTACTAAATGTGGAATACAGTAAATCCATAGAACTCATCATTACTAGGTTATCTCTGCGACGAGCAACTTCATATTTTTTTAACCAATTGCAGTAATGATTGGGCTGCAACACCGATGTGCAAGCTTCTATAGTAAGCTGTTTATTGATTACGCTAAGTAAGGCAGCTACATCTTTAAAACCTAAGTTAACCCCCTGCCCAGCTAACGGGTTAATTGTATGAGCCGCATCGCCAATCAGCACTGTGTTACCTTTAAAATATTGATTTGCATGCATACGGGTCAACGGAAAAGCAGCCACATCGAGCACTTCAAAATCAGGTAGGTCAGCTGGAAAATGTTGTAAAATATGTTGTTTTAGCTTTATTTTAGACAAACTTTTTAAATGTTTAATGTCTTGTGCGTTGTGATACCAAACCAGCGATGCAAAACCATCGTATAAGGGTAAAAATGCCATAGGCCCATCAGGAGTGAATTGTTGCCAGGTAATGTCTTGTTGCACAGCATAGGTTTTAATTTGAATGCCTAGAGCCTGCTGCGCATATTGCCAACCTTGCACACCTATGTTGGCAGCGTCGCGAACCGCTGAATTAGCACCATCAGCACCAATCAAAATTTTTGCGTGAATAATTTGGCCATCTTCTAGGGTTACTTGGGATGCATCAGTAGATGTTATATTCGTAACTTTTAGGTTTTTATAAAAAACCACGTTTTGATTATTATTAATCACTGCGTGTAAGCCCAATTGAACAAGTCGATTTTCAATAATGTGACCAAGATGAGGTTGCTCAATTGCATTGCAATCAAAGTCAGTACGGCAAGAAGGTTTATCCCATACTGACAAACGTTTATAAGGACACAGACGCATACTTTTAATATGAGCCCATGCTCCTAAGTCTTGCAGCAAGGCTTCAGAGGTTAAACTAATGGCAGAAACTCGCATATCAGGAGTTTGTTTAGAATCAAAAAGCACCGGCATTGAGGGCTCAATTATCGCCACTTTAAAGTTAAGCTTTGCCAACCCCAAAGCCATAGCCGAACCGACCATTCCACCGCCCACCACACAAAAATCAAACACGTTTTTTTTCCTTTTTACTACATACCATTAGTTTAACAAAAAAAGGCGAAGATTTACGTTAAAACATCTAAATACTACTATCCTTAATATTGCCCAATACGGCGTTTATATTGAGATGACTAAAACACTATTTGCAACGGCAATGAAATGGCCAAAGGCACAACAGGTCCTAACCCATGAGCCAAATATTCAGGGGAATTTTGCCCTGCCTAAAACAGTCAATACAAAGACAATGATTCTTCGCCTTAAACATCAACATCAGACGCGGCTAAGTGGCTAATTATTCTACAAAAACATTGTTTATAGAGTCTTTGCATTCTACCCTAGATTAAAGTTATTTATACAAATCACACAGAAGAGAGACTTATGAAAAAAATCGCTGTTTTGACATCGGGTGGTGATGCCCCAGGTATGAATGCTTGTATTCGTTCAATTGTTCTCACAGCGGATCATTATGAACTTGAAGTGATTGGTTATAAAGATGGTTATAACGGCCTAATTGACCAAGAATTTAAACTGCTCGTTCCTGCCAATGTGACGAATATCATTCAGCGAGGCGGCACGATATTAAAAAGTGGTCGCTGTGATGATTTTCATACTGAGGAAAGTGGTAGAGCCGCAGCCAAAAACCTACAGGATTTAAATGTAGATGCATTGTTAGTGATTGGTGGTAATGGTTCTTTTCGTGGTGCACATCATTTATGTAAATACTATAAAGGACAAGTCATAGGCTTACCCGGCACCATAGACAATGACATAAGCGGTACAGATGCCACTATTGGATATTATACTGCCATTGAAACCGCACTCGATCCCATTGATAAAGTGCGAGATACCGCAGATGCTTTTGAGCGTATATTTTTAATTGAAGTCATGGGAAGACATGCAGGGTTTATTGCCTTGAATGCCGCAGTGGCATCTGCTGTAGATAGAGTGGTAGTCCCAGAAGCTTGCAATGATATTGACTTGGAAGTGGATAACATTATCGAACATCTACATGCAGTTTATAGTCAGCAGGGGATCTCGAGTTACATAGTCGTGATGAGTGAAAACTTATTACCCGGAGGGGGTAATGTCGCTGGCGAAAATGCTCACTGATAAAACTCAAATCGAGTGTCGACCTGTTATATTAGGTCACGTTCAAAGAGGAGATTCACCTGTTAGCCAAGACAGAATTTTAGCAACTAAGTTGGGTGCTTATGCAGTTGAGCAGGCATTAGCAGGGCAAAACAATATAATGGTGGGTGAACATAATAATCAGTTAATCACACCACCGCTTGAAATAAGTTGGCAACAAAAAAGCCTCTTGATACATATTTGTTGAAGTTCCAACAACAATTATTCAACACCACACCATTATAATTTAATCATCTCCTTCACACGATCACGATGACTACGACTAACTTTGAGTTCAGTGCCATTGTTTAAGATTAAGTGGTATTCGCCACTAATATGACTGACCATTTTTTGTACGAACTTAATATTAACCATCGCCGAACGATGAGCTCGAACGAATTTTTTGGGATCGAGATCCTTTTCTAGCTCTTTCATAGTGCGGCGCATAATATGGGTCTGATCCGTTGCGTGCACACACATATAATCACCAGCAGCATCAATCCATTGAATATCATTGACTGCCACACGGGTCACTTCGGAACCATCTTTTATGGCTAAAATATCAGGATAAGGGTTAGTAGTAATGGGTTCACCGCTAGCTAATTTCCGCAAAATATCTTCACAATCATCACCGGTAAAATCAGCGACCAACCTCGCAAGTTTTTGATTGTTACCATCTTGTTGTTTTCGTTCTAGCATCAACTGTACTTTATCAACTGCGTCTTTCAGACGTCTCTCATCCACTGGTTTTAATACATAATCCAAAGCGTGTACGTCAAATGCTTTGATCGCATAAGAGTCAAATGCGGTAACGAACACAATCAAAGGAATAGGTTGCTTTAATTCTTGTAGTTTATTAATGACTTGAAAACCATTCAGCCCGGGCATTTGAATATCTAGAAATACCAAGTCAGGACGCACCTGAGGAATGAGTGTTACGGCCTCTAATCCATTTTTACATTCACCAACAATGTCAATATTGTTAAACTCAGCCAAACGTAAGGACAATCCCTTACGTGCGAGAGGTTCGTCGTCAACTATGACAGTACTAATTTTCAATTTTTTTGTCATTTGAGTTCTCGCTTATTTCATAAGGGATACGAATATTAACTTTTATTCCCGTTGGATAATTATGAGATATCACAAAAGAATGTTTATTAAGATATAAAGCTTCTAATCGGTCTTTTATATTTTGTAACCCTACCCCGCCACTTTTACTGACAGGTAATTGTCCGTTTTTAATCTCAGCACCAGGACCATTGTCACTGACGTTTAGCATCAAATCACGTCCAAAAGTTTTAGCTGAAATACTGATACATCCGCCAACTTCCATTCTGGATATGGCAAACTTTATCGAGTTTTCAATAATAGGCTGCAATATCAAACTGGGTACGAGTGCACTTTGAGTCTTTTCTTCTATATCCCAAACTACCGTTAGGCGGTCTTCAAATCTAACCTCTTCAATTTCCAAATACAGCTCTAAGGCTTGAATTTCTTGGATAAGAGGGACTCGCCGGATGGGGTCTTTATCAAGTGAGTAACGTAAAAAATCACTTAAACGGCTGACCATAGCCTCAGCCGTTTTGTTCTCTTTCATAAGAATAAGCGTTGAAATGGCATTCAGAGTATTAAAAAGAAAATGTGGATTCAACTGATATCTAAGCATTTTAATATGCGCCTGATGCGCCATAGAGGATGCTTTAAGCACATTTTGCTTTTCTCTGAGTAACATCTGATAGTTTTTGACACCAAAATAAGCGCCGGTCCAACATCCAATCATGATTAAAGAATTAATTGTATCCTTAAAATACCAGTACCATTCTTCAGGCCGATAGCCTTTTTTGTATATTTCCCAGTTATTGACGTTTTTAACCAAGGTCCAAATCAATGCCGTAAAATACAAGCTAGCACCAACCATAATGAGCATTTTAAGCGGTGTTAAAGTCAATGCCTTACGATATATATATCGAAGTGGAATAGTCAGCAACCATCCTGCATAGGCATTAAGTACTATAACAAATAGCCATATACTGCGCATATCTTGTAGAAATGAGCCGATATAATAAACGATTGCAAAGCCACACCAACCTGCTGTATGCAGGGTCCAAAACAACCGTTCTCGGCTATCGACTAATTTTTCCCACTTAGGCACACATATTCCTGAATAATGAACAGTAAACAAGTATACAAAAAACAGGCTAAGGAAGCTCTCTCTTGGTCTTAGATTAGCGGTGTTTTATCGCAACGGATTGTAGAATTAAGCAGTTAGCTTAATAATTGATATTTAAACGTTTTAGCCAGTGTACCCACCACCAAGCAGGCCCCACCAGTAAAAATTGAAAATCTTTTAAAAAGCTAGGTTTTTTACCTTCAATATTGTGTCCAATAAATTGCAAAATCCACATTACTACAAACAAAGCGACACTAAACTGCAAAACAGAAATATCTAGTAACTCAAGCAGAACAATTCCATACAAAGACAATACGGATAGTAGCGTCATAGCGGCACCTATTGGTCCAGACAAACGAAAGTAATAATACAAGGTGGGAATAACCAGAACATGCGCCCACGTGACAGCGAAATAATCTAGAAAAGCAGGCGTAGGAATAGACCATACAAGTGCTAGCGTAACAAAATATATTGCCGGTACTGCTATTGCATGTATAAGAATATTGGTTTTGTTTTTATGACTTTCGCCATACTCATTTAAAAGAAATTCTATTTGACGCATGTAAATCTCATCGACATGTTATTAACTCTATTTTAACAACTCAATCGACTTGCTTCAATTAAAAACTGTAAACTTAGCGATTATATTCACTAATTAACCCGTCGATAACATTAGATCTTGCAATAACTGATTAACTTCTTCTTCAGGTGTCTCGAACTTGACGCCGTAATACAGGTATACCTCATCAGACTTAGTGTTCATAATAGTGCCAGTTAGGAAAATACTTTTATCTTTGGATACAACAAAATACATTTTCACAACTTGTCTAAGTTTTGGCTTGGTCATGCTTGCACTTTTATTAATACTCATTCGGCAACCATTTACCGATATATCTAATACCAGAGAGTCGCAAATAACGGAATTACTTTTAGCATCAAGCATACTGGTTGCGATACGCGTTTGTGCTCTAGGTTCAATACGTAAATCTTGGCTTTGTATAACGAGAGGAAAGCTAGTAAAAATCAAATGACTTGGTTTCGTGGTAACGAGTATGACTTTAACTTTAAAGGCTATAATTTCGCCAGTATCGTCCTCAAGGATATATCTAGCAATTAACGACTTATCTTTAAAAATCCCATCGCCCAATGATCCCCACTTACCTTCATCGGGGTATCTGAAAATCATACAACGCGTACCATCCATACCTACAAACTCGGTTCTCACCCTTTTCGTAGTAGTGGCAGTAGACAATTGTAAATCAAGGGGTCTGCCGGGCCGCATGGAGCGGAGCTTTCTTAAATCTTCATTCGTCAGCCCAATTTTTTCCTGCAAAATTGCCATTTAATTAATAACCCTTGAAGACCATTGTTGTTATGATTAGCTTTATGCATTCTAGATTGTTGTTAAATAAAGTGTACACATACAATAACTTACTACATTATTTATAAATATAAAGCATTATAATCTTTATATTTTCATTAAATAGAGAAACATTATGCATATTCATCCCTCACCCATTCATTACCATATTAACGTTTCATCTATCCCGGGGCATGTATTTGATGTCAGATTACACATTAAAAATCCTGATGAAAATGGTCAAATCCTAACCTTACCCGCTTGGATACCAGGAAGTTATATGATCCGTGATTTTGCCAAAAACATTGTCAAAATTAGTGCTCAGGATGATATGGGCACAGATATAAACATCCAAAAACTCGACAAACAAACTTGGCAAGCACAAGCAGTTAGCACAACGTTGACCATTCAATACCAAATTTATGCTTTCGATCTATCGGTTAGAAGCGCCTACATAAATGATGAAATGGCATTTTTAAATGGTACCAATATGTTTTTGGCAGTTGTTGGACAAACAGATCAACCTTGTGGGTTAACGTTGCAAAAACCTGTACAACCAGAATTATCTCACTGGCAGGTTGCCACTACTATGCCAACAGAGATGCAAGATACACATGCATTTGGTGAATATTATGCGGATAACTACGAAGGGTTGATCGATCATCCAGTACTAATGGGTGAGTTTGATATTTTGCCATTTTCTGCCGCTGGTGTGGAGTTTGAACTAATACTTGCAGGTGGACATCAAGCCGATGTTCAACGCATAACAAAAGATTTAACCAAGGTGTGCCAGCACCATATTGATTTTTTTGCAGATACTCCTCCGGTTAAACGTTATCAGTTTATCACGCTGCTAACAGATAATGCTTTTGGTGGTTTAGAACATATGAGCTCAACAGCGTTAATGTACAGTAGAAATGATTTACCAAGCTTGTCTGATGCGGAAAAAATGACCGATGGATATCGCGTATTTCTAAGTTTGTGTAGTCATGAGTTTTTTCATACTTGGCATGTAAAGAGGATCAAACCTGAAGAGTTGTTTGGTGCAGCATTAGACAAAGAGCGATACACAGAACAATTATGGATTTATGAGGGTTTTACTAGCTACTACGACGATTTTAGTCTTTTAAGATGTGGTCTTATTACCCAAACTGAATATCTAAAAGTAGTCGGCCAAAACCTCACTCGGTTACTACGTAATAAAGGGCGATTTAAACAAACCATTACCGAGTCTAGTTTTGATGCTTGGACTAAGTTTTACAAACAAGATGAAAGTGCCGTTAATAACATTGTTAGTTATTATAATAAAGGTGCCGTATTAGCTATGTGTTTGGATTTACTGATAAAAAGCGAAAGTGATGGAAATTACAGTTTAGATGACGTGATGCGGAATTTGTGGGAGCAGTACGGAAAACTCGCAATTCCTACCCCAGTAGACGTTATTCAGAATATTGTAAAAACACAGCTGAATTTAGACTTAAATGCTTTTTTTCAATCTGCATTATATTCCACCGAAGAGTTACCATTCAATGAACTGCTTGAGAAATTTGGCGTTGAGTGTCATTTTTTACCTAGAGAAAACTTGGATGACAAGGGCGGTGAAATGACAACATCTCCAATAAAAATCGACTTTGGAGCACAAATAAAAATGCAAGAGATAGGTGTACAAATCATCCAAGTCACAGAGCAAACTGCGGCCTATGAGTCTGGATTACAAGTTGGTGATGTGTTGATAGCCATCAATAAATGGGTGGTGAGTAAAGAAAATTTAATCCCACAGCTAAATCATTTAACGATTGGTCAAACCGTGCAACTGAATGTGATACGTGACAAAAAACTCAAGCCATTGACCTTTTTAGCCAGAGCAGCATCCAAAGACACCATAGCCCTAGAAGTAATCGAACAACAGCAATGTAATAGATGGTTAAGTTAATCATCTATTACATTGCTTCGGTTTAATAAGCCAAATAACTAAATAACTAAATAACCTCAATAAGCTTAGAAAAATAACATTTTAGATGACGATAATTAAGGGAAAGCACCAACCTTTCATTTCTCATGGGTATTTATACAAATTTGATATGCGTGTGGCTCTATATTGCTCGTGCACGCGTAATTATGAATCCCAACATTCCTTTTATTTACTCTTAATTGCTAGGAATACATGAGTCTTAAAATATTTGATAAAAGTACACACTGTCTTTCGAAATATATAAATCTTTCAGAACACTTACAAAATAACAGCAGTCAGCCTGATAACGGCTTAATGTTGACACCACGAGTCTGCTACAAGATAAATCACCATCATTTATAAAAGTAAATGTCATATTAAGTCTCCGCTTAATTTAATAAAACGGTTGTAAATTCGGTTTCATTAACATTTACGTTACACATGCCAGCTTATGACTTTACCCCTTCTAGATTATTAATTTTTTGCCATAAGAAAAAGTAGAGAGAACAAAATAATATTATTTAGAAAAAACCAAATGACCGTCACTTATTATAATTGCTCAACCAGTGTTTGCTTAAAATTAAAATATGTAACTGTTCAGGTTTTAAAGACGCTTTTTGAAGGAACCTTAAAAAAGTTATGAAAACCAATACCTAAGTATCACATCATAGATTTTTGATTCAATTCAAATCGGTTTCAATAGATTCCTGAAAACGCTGCAACGTCAGCAACGTTTGCAAATAAACTTAATCACCGAGGAAATTAACCATGTTGAAAATTGTTAAAACTTCTATCGCTATCGCAACCGCTTCTTTACTATTTGCTGGCAACGCTCAAGCCGATGTTAGCGAAGCTTTACAAAATATCTGCACTATTGTCAAAGCAGATGATAAAGGCGAGTTACGTAAAAAAATGAAACGCGTTCAGTCTGACTTTAGACTTAAGCTTAAAGATTACTACTCAGGTGTGTCATGTGGTGGTAACAGCCTTATTCGCACAGCAATGCTCAACGATGCTGTTGAAACAGGCACCTTGATGGTTAAGAAGATGCCAAAGGGTGACTTAAGCTCACCAGAATCAGACGGAAAAACAGTATTGGTATGGGCTTCTGAAAATGGTTTAGATGCTTCAGCTATCGTTGCGGCTCTTAAAGACAGAATATAAACTGCGCGCGAAACAAGAATTGTTCTTGAACGAACTTGGCTGCGGCCACCGAAACGTTCAACATGGTAGGTAGGTTTCTTTAATCAAGTAACCTTACCTAAAAAACGGCCTCTTCTGAGGCCGTTTTTTATTGTCTGAACACAAAGGTACAACACACAAAACAAAAAAGTTTTAAACCATCGATGGAAACGAGTGCACCGAGGAAAAGGAAAATAATATTTATTATGTGTTCCTCGGCTCGCGGCACCCAGAGCAGCAAAGCCTCTTTTTACTCAGTGATGCAAAACGCTTTTAGAGAAACGTAAGGCTATTAAGATTGTCGCTGCTTTTTATACTTCATCATCCTCAATTTCGGCGTTACCCAGCAAAATTCCATCTAACTTTTTATTGCTCTGTACACCTAATTTTCGGAACTGCTCTACTTGTCTTACAAGGTTGCCTTTACCTGTAGACAGTTTGTTCATCGCACCTTCATAACTTTTCTGACTCGATTCTATAGCTTTACCTACTTTATCCATATCGACCATAAATCCGTGGAACTTGTCGTATAACTTGGCTGCGTTGTCAGCAATTTTCTCGGCATTTTGATTCTGGTATTCGTATTGCCAAATATTGTTGATTGTACGCAGTGCCACCAGCAAATTCGTCGGGCTAACCAGCATGATATTGTTATCAAAAGCCAGTTTCATTAATTCAGGTGCTTGATCTGCACCAAGTAAAAATGCCGACTCAATAGGAATAAACATCAACACATAATCTAAAGTGCGAATACCTTTTAAATCCTGATAGTCTTTTTTACCGAGTTCTTTTATATGATTTCGCAACGAGTTGACATGTTCTTTTAAGTGCACAGCGCGTGCTAATTCATCGTCATGTTCATTAAAATAACGCTCGTAGGCAGCAAGCGATACTTTTGAGTCAATCACCACATCCTTGTCGTTAGGCAAATGCACAACCACATCAGGCTGGAAACTTTTTCCATGTTCATTTTTTAAGGCAACTTGAGTATCAAACTCGTGACCTTCGCGCAATCCAGATTCTTTCAACACTCTTTCTAAAAACCACCTCGCCCCAGTTACCTTGGACTTTGTTATCCCCTTTTAAGGCTTTCGTTAACGCGGCGGCGTCATGAGTGATTTGTTGGTTAAGCTCTTTTAAGCCTAAAATTTCAGTCTTAAGGGATGCTCTCTCCTGCCCTTCTTTAACATATTGATCTGTGACCTGTTTTTTAAAGCCTTCAATCTGCTCTTTTAAAGGTGACAAAATAGAATCCAAGCCAGCCTTACTCGATTGGCTAAACTTTTCTTGTTTCTGTTCAAATATTTTATTGGCAATATTTTCGAATTGTTCTTGCAAGCGTTTTTCGGCCACTTCTAGCAACTGTAATTTATCTTTACTGGCAATTTGCTCTTGTTCAAATCGGGCTGCTTGTGACTCAAGTTGGGTGCGTAATTCAGATGCAACCTTACTGCTTTGTTGATATTGCTGTTGCCAATAGTTTTTTTCTATTTCGAGTTCAGAAATCCTTTCTACTCGCTGTGTTAACTGCCCTAACTTATTTTGTGTATACATTTGTTCTTGTTGAGCTGAGCGTTGCTCTGATGTTAACTCTTTTATCAGCAAAATTTGTTGAGCTAGTTGGTCTCTTAATTGAGTTTCTTGTTGAGCCGCAAACAAACTATTGTATTCGATTGTCTGCTGCGCTCGCTTCTTGGCTCTGATGCCAGTAATCAGGGCGCCAATTATGCACCCTAATAAAAATAGACCGACAAAAATAGCATTGGGTATTGTCAGTAAAGTAGCGGCGTTAAATTGACTCATAGTGAGGTGTTTTACTCTTGTTGTAACATTTACCAATAAAAAAGGCGATAAATCATCACTGTAATTTACCGCCGATATATGCAGAATAAGCTCTGTCTAAAACAACTTATTTTTCAATTTCAGCTATTTTAATTTTCCAAATAGCGGGTCCTGTTTCATGCGCATTGGCTCCGGTGCTATCAACAGCCACGGTCACTGGCATATCCACTACATCAAATTCGTAGATTGCTTCCATGCCTAAATCTTCAAAAGCTACGACGCGCGCCTTTTTAATCGCTTTAGACACTAAATATGCAGCACCACCCACAGCCATTAAGTACACAGACTTATGCTTGGCAATACTGGCTACCGTAGCAGGACCACGTTCAGCTTTTCCAATCATGCCACTGATGCCGGTTTGCTCTAACATCATGTCTGTAAATTTATCCATCCGAGTAGCCGTTGTGGGCCCTGCCGGACCTACCGCTTCGTCACGAACCGCGTCTACTGGGCCAACGTAATAAATAAACTTATTATCGAAGTCCACGCCCTCTGGCAAACCTTCACCATTCGATAACATGGTTTGAATACGTTTGTGGGCAGCATCTCGTCCCGTTAACATTTTACCTGACAATAAAACCGTTTCACCAACTTTCCAATCTTGTATATCTTCTTTAGTCACAGTGTTTAAATCAACATGTCGGGTGCCCTCACCTACTTCCCAGGTCACTTTTGGCCAGTCTTCTAATTTAGGTGGGGTAAATTCAGCAGGCCCTGACCCATCTAAACGAAAATGCGCATGACGGGTTGCGGCACAATTAGGGATCATCGCAACAGGTTTTGATGCAGCGTGAGTGGGACATGACATGATCTTAATATCCACTACTGTTGTTAAACCACCTAACCCCTGGGCACCAATACCTAAGGCGTTAACCTTTTTGAATATATCTAAACGTAACTTTTCTTCAGTTGTCTCGGCGCCTCTATCCATTAATTCTTGAATATCCACAGGATCCATTAAGCTTTCTTTCGCCATAACTGCGGCCTTTTCAGCCGTGCCGCCAATGCCTATCCCTAACATCCCAGGTGGACACCAACCCGCGCCCATAGTGGGCAATGTTTTAACTACCCAATCAGCAATATCATCACTAGGGTTAAGCATGACCATTTTAGATTTATTTTCAGAGCCGCCACCTTTGGCTGCAATCATAATTTCAATTTCACCACCGGACACAGTATCGATATGCACAACTGCCGGTGTATTGTCTTTCGTGTTGACTCGCTTACCTGCAGGATCGGCGACAATCGATGCACGTAATGGATTATCTGGATTTAAATAAGCACGGCGAGTACCTTCATCAACCATTTGTTGCACGGTTAAGTCTGTTTTATCCCACTGCACACCCATACCGATTTTCACAAAACAGGTCACTATGCCGGTGTCTTGACACAACGGGCGTTTGCCCTCAGCCGACATACGCGAGTTGATGAGTATCTGCGCCATGGCATCTTTTGCCGCTTGACTTTGTTCTTTGTTGTAAGCCTTTTCGACCGCTTTGATGTAATCAAGGGGGTGATAATAGGAAATAAACTGTAAAGACTCTTCAATACTGTCGATAAAATCTTGCTGACGGATAACAGCCATGGATGCCTCTTAAATTTTCTGGTTAAATTTTCACTTATTGATATGATAACCTGATCGCACAGTTTGCTCCACGACAATATGGCTGCACTGTCAGTAACACATCAACTGTTTTTAGGTACACAAAGTAGTCATCATGAACAACCACACTTATTCATTAACAATCAGCCCCCTTAAAATATCTAACGACTATTCAATGGCAAACTTATTTGCTCACTTTGCTGATAAACCTTGGGCAATGCTTTTAGACTCTGCTAATAGTAAACGTCAGGATGGCCGCTTCGATATTATGGTTGCCAATCCGATTGCCACCATCACCACCATCGGCAACACCAGCAATGTGTGGCAACAAGACGCGGATCTAAATCAAGAAAGCTCACTCAACCCTTTGTCTTTAGTGCAAAACATGCTTGAAAAACACATGCCTAACCATAAAGTCAAATCAGTTAACAAGTTTAACCTGCCATTTATGGCAGGTGCACTAGGTTTGTTTGGTTATGACTTAGGTAAATGTTTTGAAAACTTGCCGAATAAAAATGAAAATGAGTATTCAACTCCAGATATGGCGATAGGCATTTACGCATGGAGCATCATTAAGGACAATATTACTCAGCAATTTTATCTATGTTATTTGGACCAATACCCCCATCCATCTAGCAACCACATACAACAATTAGTTGAGTGTGATAACACCTCACAATCCTTTAGTTTAACCAGTGATTGGCAAGCTAATATGAGTCAAGAGCAATATACACAAAAGCTGTCGTGTATTTCGGCCTACTTGCAAGCCGGAGATTGTTATCAAATTAACTTAGCGCAGCGTTTTTCAGCCCATTATATGGGTGACGAATGGCAAGCATATCAGCAGTTAAGAGTAGCAAATCATGCACCCTTTTCTGCATTTATACGCTTGGCAGACAGCGTAGTAATAAGTATTTCTCCCGAACGATTTATATCGGTTAATGAGGGCATGGTTCAAACAAAACCCATTAAAGGAACCAGACTCCGCAGCAAAGACCTTGAGCAAGATCAACTACAAATTGACTCGTTATTAAGTGCAGAAAAAGATCGCGCTGAAAATTTGATGATTGTTGATTTACTGCGTAATGATTTAAGTAAACACTGCCAGCCGGGCACTGTCAATGTGCCCGATCTGTTTAAATTAGAAAGCTTTGCCGCAGTTCATCATCTAGTGAGTACCGTCACAGGTAAGCTAAAAGCAACCAGCAACCCTATAGATTTATTGCAAGGTGCGTTTCCCGGAGGCTCAATTACCGGAGCCCCAAAAATACGTGCTATGCAGATTATTGACGAGCTAGAACCTAACAACCGTAACATTTACTGCGGCAGTATTGGCTATCTAGGCGTGTTTGGCGACATGGACACCAATATTTGTATTCGTACTCTGCTTTGCGAGCAATCACGCGAAAAATCCAACAATCAAAAAATAATGCATTGCTGGGCAGGCGGAGGCATCGTACTTGACTCTAACGCAAAAGATGAATATCAAGAAAGTCTAGATAAAGTATCAAAAATATTACCTGTCTTGAGTCAATACTCCTCATTGTCCAAACTTAGGAAGGCACGTGGATAAAGCACAATTTCTCACTCGATTTCATCATGCCAAACAAATTAATAGTGAAGCCGATTTTCCACTTCGAGAGCCTGGCAGGCCTGCCGCAGTATTATTACCAATAATGGAATACGACAACGAGCTGACTGTGTTGTTCACAGTAAGAGCGAGTCACTTAAGACATCATGCAGGACAAATAAGTTTCCCCGGTGGTAAACAGGAGCTAACTGATAATTCTTTGGTCGAAACGGCTTTGCGTGAAACCCATGAAGAAGTAGGTTTACACCCTTATAAAGTAGAAGTTGTCGGTAACTTACCAGTATATCGTACGGTGAGTCGATATGAGGTGATACCGTATGTAGGCTTCGTTTCTGCTCCAACCCGCTTAATATTAGATAAAAATGAAGTGGAGAGCACTTTCGAAGTGCCACTAAGTTTTCTAATGGATAAAAATAACCATTTAATTCATTGGGTTAAACGTAAAGAAGGGCAGTTCCCAGTGTACTTTATCCCTTGGAAGCAACATAACATTTGGGGCGCAACAGCTGCTTTTGTACGTAATCTATCGAATCATTTCTAACGTTTTTATCGTCAAAGCGTAAACATTTAAAGCAATCTTTACAGCGCTATTCAAGCTGTTATATCCATAGCTATTGTTATGAACACATTTAACTAGCACAATCAGTTTTTATCTCTTCTAGTGAAGCAAACAAAATGATCAGCGTTTTTGATATGTTCAGCATCGGTATTGGTCCTTCCAGTTCCCACACCGTTGGCCCAATGCGGGCAGCTAAAGCTTTTTGTGGGGAATTATCGGAACAAGGTTTATTTGATACCACTGATCAGATTAAGATCGAGCTGTTTGGCTCATTAGGACAAACAGGAAAAGGCCATGGAACAGGCAAAGCTGTGATTTTAGGATTACTTGGCCATGCACCTGAAACTATAGATAGCTCTATGGTTGAATCCTTTTTAGAAAAAGTAAGAAGCTGTCAGAAACTTAACCTGGACGGTAAAAAAACAATCAAATTCCCTGCACTCAATGCAATAGTTTTTCATCGTCGTAAATCCCTAAGCCAACACCCAAACGGTATGACGTTTCATGCCATGAAAAACAAGACTGTGATTACCTCACAAACTTATTTTTCTATAGGAGGTGGCTTTATCATTCGAGAGCAAGACTTTGCTGAGCAAAAAGTAGCTGCACTTATCCACGAAGAACAACCTGTACCTTATGACTTTTCTAGCGCCAAACAGCTACTAGAACACAGTAAAGAGCATGGCCTGCGTATCAGCTCAATAATGATGAAAAACGAAGAAGTATTTCAACCTAAAGAAGAAATCATCAAAAAGCTATGGCACATATGGCAAGTTATGTATAAAAGTGTGCAAACAGGCATCCATACTGAAGGTATCTTACCCGGTGGTTTAAAAGTCACTCGCCGAGCGCCTGGCTTATATCACCGCTTACAAAACGAAAAAAATGCCGACCCAATGGTCGCAATGGATTGGGTTAATCTGTTTGCATTAGCGGTTAACGAAGAAAATGCCGCTGGCGGCACGGTAGTAACCGCTCCCACCAACGGCGCAGCAGGTATTATTCCAGCGGTGTTATGTTATTACGATAAATTTGTTAAACCCGTAGATGAAGACACGGTAAGTCGTTATTTTTTAACTGCAGCAGCCATCGGTATTTTATATAAGAAGAATGCTTCCATATCTGGCGCCGAAGTAGGCTGTCAGGGAGAAGTAGGCGTGGCATGTTCGATGGCCGCAGGTGCATTAACCGAAATAGTTGGCGGTTCGGTAGACGCGGTTGAAAACGCAGCCGAAATTGGGATGGAGCATAACCTAGGTTTAACCTGCGACCCTGTCGGCGGATTAGTACAAGTTCCGTGTATAGAGCGTAATGCCATGGGAGCCATTAAAGCCATTAACGCTTCTAGACTGGCTTTAAGAGGCTCAGGACAACACAAAGTGTCACTCGACAAGGTCATCAAAACTATGTGGGAAACAGGCAACGATATGAAGTCCAAATACAAAGAAACCTCAAGAGGCGGGTTAGCAGTCAATATTATCGAGTGTTAGTAAAAGATGTAGATATTAAATGTTGAAAGACTAAAGATTTTTTGCACCACAGAGGACAACGAGGTCACAGAGGCAAAGTAAGAAAAACATAACCTGACGTCATCTATTTAAAGCGACTTATATCTTTTCCTCGGTGGTGCAAAACCTTTGGCTCTTAATGCAGTTTGAAGTCGTTTGAGGTGTTAGGTGTTAGATTTTAAATGATGAAACCAAGGATTAAAGATTTTTTGCACCACAGAGGAAAAACAAGAAAAACATAACCTGACTTCATCTGTTTAAAGCGATTTATGTCTTTTCCTCGGTGGTGCAAAACCTTTGACTTTTAATGCAGTTGAAGTCGTTTGTGATGTTAGATTTTTTAATGAAAAAAACTAAAGACTAAAGACTAAAGACTAAAGACTAAAGATATTTTGCACCACAGAGGAAGGCGAGATCACAGAGAAAAGAAAATTGATTGTTATTACTAAAAATTCAAATGAAGATTTCTAGTAAGTTAGCTTCCCCTTTTTCTCTGTGTTGGGCTTTATTGGCTTTTTACCTTACCGGTAACGTTAGGCCTTTAAACATTTTTTCTACTTCGTCGTTGTTTTTCAACATCATGGCTTTTTCTACCACTGATTTAGTTAGATGTGGGGCAAAACGTTCGATAAATTCGTACATGTAGCTGCGTAAGAATGAGCCTTTTCTGAAGCCAATCTTAGTGGTGCTGTATTCAAACAAATGGCTGGCATCAATCTTGACTAAATCTGAGTCTAGCTTGTCATCAATCGCCATAGAGGCAATCACACCCACACCCACACCCAGTCTTACATAGGTTTTGATTACGTCAGCATCTGTGGCAGTGAACACTATTTTTGGCTCAATGCCAGCGCTACTGAAAGCTTGGTCTAACGAAGAGCGGCCGGTAAATCCAAAGACATAAGTAACTAAGTTGTACTCGGCAATATCTTCAATGGTGATGGTGGTCTTTTTGGCTAAAGGATGATCACGGTTTACAATAATACTGCGATTCCAGTGATAACACGGCAACATCACCAAATCATTATATAAATGTAATGACTCGGTAGCGATGGCAAAATCTGCTTCGCCCTTAGCAGCCAAATCGCTTATTTGCGACGGTGTACCTTGATGCATATGTAATGAGACTTTTGAATATTTGTTCATAAAGCCTTTAATAACATCAGGTAAAGCATATCTTGCTTGGGTATGCGTGGTGGCAATATTTAGCTTACCTTGGTCTGGTAAGGTGTGCTCTCGAGACACCGCTTTAATGCTTTCTACTTTGGCTAAAATCTCACGAGATATATTGATCACATCTTGGCCTGCCTCAGTCACATGAGTGAGATGTTTGCCACTACGACCAAAGATTTGTATGCCTAACTCGTCTTCCAACATGCGAACTTGTTTACTGATCCCAGGTTGTGATGTGTACAAGCTTTCAGCGGTAGCTGAGACGTTTAAATTATTGTTGAGTACTTCAACAATATAACGGAGTTGCTGTAATTTCATGTCTTAGCCTTGCTTGTTAATCCTGGGAACTTCTATATATTAAATTGTTATATAACTTTAACAAGGCGAAATCTATTAGAATTTAAAAAAAGGTTCTAGTTATAACAAACTAAAACCTTAAAAAGACTGAAAAATCAAATGTCAAATACAGAAAAAGGTCTGATAAGATACGTCTAAATAATTTTAACTTTATGCAACCCACCTTATGTTACCTGTATTAACTTTCGCTGTCGGAACAATTTATGCCTAGAGAAGATACATCAATCGACTTCTCCACAATATTGGGCTCTGCCGTGCATGATATGAAAAACTCCTTATGCTTATTAATGCAATCTATCGAAAACCTAGGACAGAGTCTGGTAGAGACAAATCCTGTATCTCGAGAACATTTGGCATCGGCTCATTACGAAGCTGCCAGGTTGAATACTGGTTTGGTACAATTATTATCTTTGTACCGAGCAGGATCAGATAACCTGCCCCTTACTATTGACGAATACCACATAGACGATGTCATAGAAGATTTGCTGGCTACCAATGAAAGTTACTTAAATCATAAAAATATGATTTTAGAAGTGAGCCTATCTGCCGATTTAGTATGGTATCTAGATGCTGATTTAATTGGTATTTTGTTAAATGATGTATTAATTAATGCCATGCGTTATAGCAAAAAAAATATACACTTGAGCGTATACACAGAACATAAACAATTAGTATTTAAAGTCGAAGACGACGGCCCTGGCTATCCCAAAAGCATGCTCGAAGCCCAGAGTGTTCAAATGCAACAATGTGATATAGGAGAAGGGAGAACGGGACTAGGTCTATATTTTGCGAGATTAATTGCCAAAGCGCATACCAAAGGCGAGACTGAAGGTAAAATATACCTAGAAAACGGTGGAAGTTTAGGCGGTAGCGTTTTTATCTTAACGTTGCCCTAATTAATGAGTAATCTTAGCTATTGTTATACTAAGTGCTTTAAATCTTAAGAGTGGAAAAGTTATAGAATTATGGTATTTACAATAATAATAGTGTTGATTGTCGCGTTAGTGCTAGTAGGCGTTATTGTGAACGCGATTCAACAACACAAAAACAAAGTCGAAGGCGAACGCAGAGCTGAGTTATCCAAACAAAAAGGCATCATCGACAACACTGAAGCCGCATTAGCAACTGCTGAACAAATACTTATCTCCCAAAGACTGGTATTTATTATGCAACGCAGAATTTTGGCAGCGATAAAAGCAGCTAAACACATGGGTGATAATACAACTGGTTCAAACGATAGAATAAAATCAGCAGAAGAAGCTTTAAAAGCGATTGATGTGCATAAGTCCCCTCCGTCAGAAGACAGTTTTCAATTGCCACAAGGCGATAAGCAAGTGATTCAGTTTATTCGTGGAATCAAAACAATGAGGTCATTTTTACGCTCTGAGTTTAAGAAAAATCGTATTGAGAGCAGAGTATTTTTAGCCGAAGACAAACTACTCGAACGTTTGCAGCTTCGAGCTAACGTTGACACGTTGATAAGACGAGGCGACACAGCCATAAAAAAAAATCAATTGGGCTCTGCCAGGCAATGTTTAGAAAAAGCCATCGGTGCACTTGCTGCACAGCCTAATCAAGATGAATTTATCACTATCAAAAAGGCTCAATTAGAAGAGCAGTTGCTCAATATTGAAAGCAACCTAAAAAATGTCAATAGCCAAGATGTAGCGAAAAAAGAAAAATCAGAGAAAAACGACCTAGACGAATTATTTGCAGAAAAGAAAAAATGGTAACTGTGTCCCTTTGTCAGCATACATATCCACCTCAATTTTAACCAGAATATGAAATATTTTTCACAGTCCATTGCCAGAATGTTGAAGCCACTGACGATAAATTTCCATTTTTTTGCCGAATAACGCCGACTCGTTTACTCAAACCACTCTGATGAATATTCAGGCAAACTAAGTCTTTGCTGAGCATTTGTTCCTGACATAAAGCCGGTACCACAGACACACCTAGGTCATGTTTGACAAACTGCCCTAAGGTGGCAAGTTGACTTGCCTCCACCACTATATCCAGAGACAAATGATTTAATTCCATAAATGAATCAATCCATTGGCGAATAGCTGAGCCTTTATTCATCGCTACAAAAGGGTACAAAGCAATGTGTGACCAAGACAAAACTTGATGTTCGCTCAAGGGGTGATTAGCGGGTAATACCGCAATAAAATTATCCGTAAGAATGGGATGAAACTCCAACCCATCCATTTTTTTATGTTCGAAGGAAAAGCCAATTTCAGCCCTACCTGCTTGCACATCTTTTATCACGGACTCCATCACCACATCAGCCACTGACAATTTTATGTTAGGGAACTCAGTTTTGAACTGTTGCAAAATACCCGGCAACAGCCCAGCAGCAAAAGAGGGCATTGCGGCTATGGATAGCTTGCCTTGGCCTAATGAAAATAAGTTATGTAAGTCTGAAAACGCGTCTTGCCAATCACCCATAAGCCTAACGACCACGGGTAAAAATTGCCTTCCTTCTGGGCTTAATTCCACTTTACGAGTGGTGCGTGAAAACAATACCCCCCCCAACTGTGATTCCATTTTTTTTATTGCCGAAGATAAGGCGGGTTGAGACAGACACATTTTCTCAGCAGCCTGAGCAAAGGTATGGGATTGCGCAATACAGACAAAAATCTGTACCTGGCGAAACGATACGTTATACATAGTGAACTACTCTCGTTTAAAACAATAAAGATTAATAAATAAAATCTATTAATACACACATTAATTTAATTTTACTATTTATATGTATCTTTTACACTGTAGTACGTTAGTTAACTTGAGAATTAATCATGGCAGGTTTTAACAAGGTAGTAGACAGTTACGAAGCGGCAATGGCCGGCTTACAAGACAATATGACAGTGATAGCTGGCGGATTTGGTCTTTGTGGCATTCCCGAAGGTTTAATTGCACAAATTAAAAAAATGAATACCAAAGGCTTAACAGTTGTCTCCAATAACTGCGGTGTTGATGGTTTTGGTCTAGGCCTGCTGTTAGAAGAAAAGCAAATCAAAAAAATGGTGTCATCCTATGTAGGTGAAAACGCCTTATTTGAACAACAACTGTTAAATGGCGAATTGGAAGTAGAACTCACCCCTCAAGGGACATTAGCAGAAAAAATGCGAGCGGGCGGCGCAGGTATCCCAGCATTTTATACCGCGACAGGTTTTGGCACACCAGTAGGTGAAGGCAAAGAGACTAGAAAATTTAATGGTCGCGATTACATTCTCGAAGAATCAATCACCGGTGATTTTGCTATTGTAAAAGCTTACAAAGCCGACCGTTACGGCAACTGTATTTATCGTCATACAGCACAAAACTTTAACCCTATGGCAGCAACGGCTGGGAGAATCACGGTGCTAGAAGTAGAAGAAATAGTCGAGCCTGGCGCACTTTCTCCTAGCGAAATACACACACCCGGCATATACGTTGACCGAATAATCGTAGGCAAATTTGAAAAACGTATCGAGCGTAAAATCCTCTCCTCAGCTACTAGCAATCAATAGGCCATTATTATGTCATTAAGCAGAGAACAAATTGCTATGCGAGTAGCACAAGAATTTGGTGATGGACACTATATTAATTTAGGCATTGGCATCCCTACCCTAGCTGCCAACTATGTAGCTGATGATATCGAAGTGATGCTGCAATCAGAAAACGGTTTACTTGGCATGGGTCCCTATCCTACTGAGGAACAAGTGGATGCAGATATGATCAATGCAGGAAAAGAAACCGTCACGGCAGCGATAGGTGCATCTATTTTTAATTCAGCCGAAAGTTTTGCCATGATCCGTGGTGGCCATGTAGACCTAACGGTACTGGGTGCATTTGAAGTGGATTGTCATGGCAATATTGCCTCATGGATGATCCCTGGCAAACTCATTAAAGGTATGGGCGGCGCGATGGACTTAGTCGCTGGTGCACAAAATATTATTGTGACCATGACTCATGCTGATAAACATGGACACTCCAAGCTGTTAGCTCAATGCACCCTGCCCTTAACTGGCGTGAATTGTATTAACAAAATCATTACCGACTTAGCGGTGCTTGAAGTAAAAGACGGTGCTTTTCACTTAGTTGAAAGAGCGCCGGGGGTAACGGTAGATGAAATTCGCGCTAAAACTGCAGGCAAATTAGTGGTGGCTGCAGACGTGCCGGAAATGATGTTTTGAAATAAACCCACAAAATTAGCTAAGCCCTTGTATAATTGATTCCATATCAGTTTTTAGAGCATGTCTTTTGCAATTTACCGACCTACCTTTACATCATAATTTATTAAAAGCCCTTGAAGTTAAAGGGCTTGATACACCTACAGAAATCCAAAGTAAGGCGATCCCTTACGGCTTGATGGGTAAGGACTTAATTGCCTCATCCAAAACTGGCTCTGGTAAAACACTCGCGTTTCTATTACCAGCGGTACATAGAGTATTAACTAAACAGCCATTAAGCCGTCGAGACCCCAGAGTGCTTATTTTAGCGCCCACCAGAGAGCTCGCGAAACAAGTATTTTTGCAGCTCAAAGGATTAATTGCGAAGCAGCAGCTAAAAGCCGCTTTAATATTAGGCGGTGAAAACTTTAACGACCAAGTGAAAGCCCTTAAACATCATCCACAATTTATTGTGGGCACAGCAGGCCGCGTAGCAGATCATCTTAAAGGCAAATCGTTATTCTTAAACGGCCTTGAAATGTTGATATTGGATGAAGCAGATCGAATGTTAGACTTAGGTTTTGCCTCAGAACTTAGACTGATCAATCAAGCAGCTGATCATCGCAAACGCCAATCTATGATGTTCTCTGCGACTTTAGACAGTGCAGCTATGCACGAACTGACTCAGACCCTATTAAAAAGCCCACAGCGCATCAGTATAGGCTCTGCTGGTGAGGAACATAAAGATATTCAACAACAGTTCTTCTTAGCCGATCACGTGACACACAAAGAGTTATTGTTAAGTCATATGATCAATCAGCAAGAATATCGTCAGATCATAGTTTTCACGGCTACCCGCGCAGATACAGAAAGGCTCACGGTAATACTCAAGGAGCAACAATTACATGCCGTTGCCCTAAGTGGCGACCTAACCCAAGGTCAGCGTAATAATATTATGAGTGAGTTTGGACGAGGTCAGCATCACATATTGGTCACAACCGATATCGCCTCTCGCGGCTTGGACTTGCTAAATGTAGCCTTAGTAGTGAATTTTGATTTACCTAAATTGGCCGATGAATACGTGCATAGAGTTGGCAGAACCGGACGAGCAGGTAATAAAGGCCAAGCGGTATCCTTTGTGGGACCAAAAGACTGGTTCAGTTTTTTGGCAATCAAAAGCTTTATGCAACAGAACATCGAATTTAGCGAGATTGAAGGCCTAAAAGCTAAATTTAAAGGCTTAAAGCCTCCTAAAGCTAAAGACGCCCCGGGCAAAAAGTCGACCAATAAAAAGGTCAATCAAAAAGACAAGCCTCAACAAGCACCTAATCGCGTTAAAACAATGCAAGGTAAAGAGGCAGGTGATATGCCTATGAAGCGTAAACCTAGGGTAACGTTAAAGCCAGAAGACGATACGGAAGAATAAGTAAAGAAGCATTGCGCCGTAAGCCAGAGGATAAAACAAGGGCAATGTAACCAAATTTACCTAAGAACGTCGTACGCAGACCCTTTGCTTCACAGAGAAAGGCACTAAGTTCACAACATGCCCGTGGGATTGTGTTTGTGTGCCCGAATCTGTGTTCTCAGTGGCGAAATGTGTTTTTCTTGGAATATTTTACAAGAAAAGTTTGTATTTTTTGCCTACCTATATGTTATTGGAACTATCGACAAAATCACCTTTTATACTGAGCCTCATAAGATATACACTTTATCTATTAACCAAAAGTAGTATAGGTTTATATTTGGAATTGAAATATAGTCGATTAATGTTGAAATGTTTTATCGTATTTTATACGAAGAGTCGTTATGAAATTTTCTGAGAACTCAGCACAAGCAGCAGGGTATGTTCGCCAAGCAATACCTATGATGGTAAAATACAGCATAGTGCCAAATCCTCTTAACTATACCTTGTGGTATTGCTACTTCTCCAAAGCCTTTGCGCCATTAAATACAGAATTAGATAGAACGTTAGAACGTTACGGCACTTGTCCTCCAGATATTTCAGAATCTTTGTTTTTTCGCTATATTAATCAATTAGAAAACAAAAATAATGAACAACTCATCCATTTCCAAAACGCGTTTTCGCATTTAGTTGATAACTTATCAGATTCAATAGACCACACCGCCCACCAAACTAACAGTTACTCCCGGGCGTTGATGGAAAACTTGACCGAGCTTAGCCTTAACGATGTGGACGATGCCATTACACCGGCTTTGAATAAATTAAATACCAATACAAATGCAATTTGCAGTGCCAATGAAGAATTTCTAGGGCAGCTGTCTGCGGCTCAGTCTGAAATAAACTCATTGAAAGAAGCACTTGAAAATAGCGAAAAAGAAGCCAACACAGATCCTTTAACAGGGCTTTATAATAGACGTGTCTTCGAGGCAACTTACAATCAATTTGTAGATGATAAAAACCACCAAGACGATATTACTTTGATCATGATGGATGTGGATAAATTCAAGGTGTTTAATGATACTCATGGTCACTTAGTAGGAGATAGAATTCTTAAATATATTGGACAGTTGTTAAAAACAGAATGCAAAAAAACCATCCTGCCAGTGCGATTAGGAGGCGAAGAATTTGGTCTTCTATGTCCGCGCTTAAAATTAGAACAAGCAAAAATTGTTGCCGAAGATATTAGAGTGAAACTAGCTTCAGTGCCCTTTAGTAGTAATCGCACTGGAGAAAGGATTCCACCTGTTACCGCTTCTTTTGGTGTAGCACAAAAAAGGCCCAACGATGGATTAACCAATATCATTGAAAGAGCAGACCAAGCCCTTTATTCAGCCAAAAATGCGGGTAGAAACCAAGTAAAACTAGCTGCAAATTAATTTTTCACTTTAATATCAAAGCTTCCATTTCATTATTATTTTGCCTATGAAGCTCAGTTCTATGTGATAAAAAACATTTAATGCTGAAAAAACTAAAGAATTTTTGCACCACAGAGGACAACGAGGTCACAGAGGTCACAGAGGAAAAGTAAGAAAAACATAACCTGACGTCATTTATTTAAAGCGACTTATATCTTTTCCTCGGTGCAGCGTAGTTCGCGCTCTTTTCCTCGGTGGTGCAAAACCTTTGGCTTTTAATGCAGTTGAAGTCGTTTGTGATGTTAGATTTTTTAATGCTGAAAAGCTAAAGACTAAAGAAATTTTACACCACAGAGGTAGGTGAGTTCACCGAGAAAAATAAAATACCTAATGTTTCAAGGATTTTGAATCATCTTTTCTTTGTGAAGCGCAGCGGTCGGCGCCCGCCGCTCTTTTTCCTCGGTAGTGCAAACGCTTTTATTTACTAACCCCAATCTTCAAAAAATTTTGCACTGTCTCTTTTCGGCTTGGGCAACGGTTTAATAGGCGAAGAGCCTAAATATAGAAAACCGACTATTTCATCTTGCTCTAATAAATCAAAGGCTTGTTTTACGATTGGATCTTTGGCATAACTACCTGTGCGCCACACACCAGAAAATCCTTGGGCAACTGCGGCCATTTGCATAGCATGTAAGGCACAAGAGGCTGAGGCAACTTGTTCTATCCATGGCACTTTGTCATTTTCAGTGAATTTAGCTATCGCCACTATTACCATTGGCGCGCGTAATGGCAATTGAGGTGCACGTTCAATTTCTTTATCGCTTTTATCGGCAGAAATGGCGGCCTGCTCAAATACATCACCTAAACGTTTTAAGCCTTCTTTTTGGCAAACAACAAACTTCCATGGTGTAAGACAAGCATGGTCTGGTGCTCGTAAAGCGGCTTGTTTAATATTTTCAAGTGCTTGGCCTTCAGGAGCCGGTTCTTGTAAGCGAGGTTGAGAGCTGCGGGTAAGTAATAAATCTAACGCCTGCATTAAGTATCCTTAAATATGTGTATCGCATCTATCTTAATAAAAAAGGTGCTTGCGCGCCGTTTTTTTATATTGTAGCAATAAATTTTTTCTCTAAAAAGAAATCAATACTGGTATATTTGCCACCACCAGTGAAAAATAATGAAATTAACATGATAAAATAAGTTATCGCAAATTCAACTCCATTATTTAGCACCACAAATTTACCACTAGATGTAAGCAATTCATAGTTACCATGCTCCTGCAGAATACCTTTAGCAGCGGCCAATTTATCAGGTGCATTTAAAACGGCGTCGTTAAGCATAATGGTGCCGTCTGACATCCAACTGCTAGCATCAGCAATCGCTGCCCAACCGTTTGGCCAGTGCACTGAAAATACTGCCACCAACATAGTTACCATTAAAGGTATAGATACCCAGCGGGTCGCTAAACCAACCAGTAAAAATATACCGCCGACCAACTCAGCAGCCGTAGCTAGAAATGCCAAAACAAAAGGAAATGGTAAACCTAAACCATAATCAGCATTACCAAACCAATCAACAATACCTTCAAAACTTTGATATTTAGTCCAACCACCCTGAATCATCACGGGTGCCAAATAGAGCCTGAGTAACAAAGGCGCGACTCCTTCAAAAGCTAAACTTTTATCTAGCAACTTGTGCAAAGGCGTATACAGATCCATCAGTCTCATAAATTTTCCTAGTCATGTAGTCACTTATAAGAGAGGTTAGGTAACCAAAATATTTCGTCAGACTTTTATACCGTTGCTATAGTCATTCTTCCCACAGCATTTACACTCACCTTTATGAGCAGAAATAATTGTCCCCCCTCAAACGTTATTGGCACCTATATTGCTGATATCGATTCAAAGCTTTAACTGAAGATATAAACTCTATGCGAACTTTATGCTTAATGATCCTAACTGGAACCTTAATTTCTGGCTGTGCAATAACGGATCTGATGGATGAAAGTAAAGATCTAGCTGATGTGACAGTCTCAAGCGCACATCCGTCAAACACTCTTCATAGGCATGTAGAAAAGCTTGCTAGACAGCTGTTAAGTACCTCGCAACTTATTGACACAACAAACGTAGTGGCAGTCGGCACAATATTACCGACTATGCATGCTAACGGCGAGCCCTTGCCTTCCCACTTGGCATTAGGACTGCAAATTCAAGAAAGCTTAATGACATTCGCCACGCAGGCAGGCTTAAAGGTCATAGAATATAAAACGCTACCAAGCATAAAAATCAGCGCCCATGCCGATAAAATGTTGAGCAGACAAGTCAATGAATTAAATCCAACAATAGCTGCAGACTATTTTCTGACAGGCACTTACACGCTTCAAGAAAACAACACCATTGTTAATATCAGATTAATACAGATCCCAGAAAACATTGTGCTTGCCGCAGCTACCGACTATGTGCCAAATGATGCTATGTGGAGCGCCTCTAAAATCAGTATGAAAAACAATCAGATTTACCGCAACACCTATTAAATTAGGTATTGAATAAACCAAGTTAACATTGCCCTATTTTATTAAAGTAGTGATTTTTAGAAATCTTTGTCTGGCTTTTAAATTGCTTCATCTAAATTTCTAAGACTAGGCTCGAAGATACAAAGCCTTAAATGGCTTAATGCACCGCATTTGAGGAACAGTAACATGGCAGTAAAAAATTTCAGTTTGTTAGCAGCCTTCGCCTTAAGTGGTTGTGCTATTTTTGACCCTATTGACGATATGCTGACGCTTAACGAACAAGCTCCAGATAGTGAACTTGCTGAAATAATTGACGATGGCTCTCCCTTAGCTTCTAGCGTCAGTTTTAAGAGGCAGTTTCAACAAAAAAAGTAGCAACAGAAACTGTTTTAACAGAATTATTGCCCGAACAAAGTCCGCGAACCTCAACGGCTTATTCCAAAGATCACGATATCAATTATTACGTACGAGGCATGATGCAAGACCTAGCTGCTAACTTACAATACGTCAACTCCTCCACACCTGTGGCTGTAGTAAGCTTTGTTATGCTAGACAGTAACTACAACGACTCAAACTTATTAGGCATACAAATAGCCGAGAGTTTGATCCATGAAGTGCATAAATTTGGTATTCCAGTGATTGATTTTAAAACCACGGGTTATATCAGGGTCACCGAACAAGGGGATTTTGCCTTCAGTAGAGATTACGAAGACTTTACTGGAGAGATGCCAGCACGTTATATAGTAGGTGGCACTATGCTCAAACACACAGATGGATATTTAATTAATGCCCGCATCGTAGGAATGCAATCACAAGCGGTTGTCGCGTCTGCTCAAAGTTTTATACCCAATAGTGTATCCGAACCCATTTTAATGATGTCAGCCGCACCAAAGTCATCTAATAGAAGCGAAAATATTCAACTGGGTAGAGTGGCATTTCCTCCAGATCTCGATTCTTCTCTTAGAACACAGAAAAATGAAAACTTAATGAATCGAAGCCAGCCAATGGATAATATTGCTAATAATTCTGCTTCAAACAACGTTTCTTTAATTCAAGAATAGGGTTTAAACGTTAAGAATTGCACGCTTGTTTACATTTATTTGGAAGTAACACAATGTTAAAAATATCAAAATTATTAAGTATTACATTATTAAGCACAGCACTGAGTGCTTGCTCAAGTTTACAGCTATTGCAGGGCATGAATCCCCTGAGTGCTCTTAATAGTAAAAATCCAAATAACGAAAGGTTTTGCGCTAACGATGATGGTACGTTCCATACCTGTCAAGATATGGTGCTACATAATATAGAAATGAAACCTCATCCAAGTTTATTTAGCACCGATTTACACTTTAATAGACTAGCTGAATATACCGAACAAATGACAGCAGACTTGCAAAATGATGTTCGAGGTATACAGGTTGATCAACCAATAGTCGTGGCTTCATTTGTGCATTTAGATTCGTCATTACAAAACACCGATTCACTAGGCATCCAATTAGCCGAATCTTTTATCAACGAACTGCAACAAACAGGGCTGCCCGTCGCAGATCATAAGTTAATGGGTGTACTTGATGTTAACGACAAAGGCGATTTTGCATTTTCACGCAACATGGTGCAATTTTATAATGATGTGAATATTGGGTATGTGTTAACTGGAACTATGCAGAGAAATAGCAGAGGTTTGGTTGTTAATGCCCGTATAATTAACTTTAAAACCAATGCAGTGGTAGCCTCTTCCTCAAAATTTTTACCTAATATAGTGGTAAACGGTTTAATGTGATTGTGTGGTGGACTACGAACTGGTTGGGCTTGACTTGTTTTACTCATTCGAATGAATCAAGGTCTTTACACTTCAAGATTAAGACAATATTCCTTAGTATGGCAATGAACTTCATAAGTGATAATAAATACTTATACGTTAAGTGTTAAAGCAGTAGGATATTATCAACTCAATATGAAAGTGAATATTGGCTGAATTTGTTGTCTGCTAAACGTAGCTTAACCACTTCTAACAGACAGTTAATTTACTCTATCAACCTTATAGAGCGAACCAGTTAAAATCGTGTTATTTATAAAGTAATGGAACGTAAGTTGTCGATTAAAGTGACTAAATTTACCTATACAGCCAATTTTTATAGTTTTGGGGAATTATCTAAGCGGGGAGAAAACCTTATAGAATCAGGTTAAAACCCAATTAAAACAATGAATTAGGAGTGTTAAAAAAATAAGGTGGTTGTCAATAAACATTTCATTAAGTTTTTTTTAAAATAAAATTAAGTCTTGATGGTGTACTGCCGATAAGTATTGTAAGAGCGATAATACCCTGCACATAGAGTGGTGCAGGGGCAGCAAACATTAATTAGATTACAATTTGTGATTTGCGGTGGCTTCCTCTATTTTACTAAAGATAACTCAAGATAGTCGTTAAGGTTAATATACAGCTTTAGCGTTATAAAAATTGTTGATTGAAGAGCATGAATTCATTTCTAATTAAAGCTTTAACAATTAACACAACTTTGTAACTTTGTTAAATAGGAGCGTTGCTATGCAACCAACACAAAGATTTAAAAAAACGCTACTAGCAAGTGCCGTAATATTCGGCACAGGTATTACCCTTAATGCTAGTGCAGCTACATTCCCAGTTATAGGTGAAGCCATTCCAGATGTAACGGCTGCCCCAGTTGCTGGCTTTACCCAAGTGTCGTTTGGCACTGGTGTTATAGGCAATAAAAACGGCCAATCTTGTATCATGCAGGGTATATCCGAGATAGATGAGGCTGTCCTGCTGTTTGACGAAGGCCAAGATGCCGCCAATGCTAATGCTGGTAATGTAAATGGTAGCGCTACAGTTGGTTCTACTGTGGGTTCATTAAGTGGCAATGCTTGTGTAAACGGACCTGGTGGTGAGGTGATGCTCATTGAGATAGATGGTGCCGATGCTTCAACAGTCTCTGTTACGGTGAATGATGTTACCGGTACGGGCTGGACATATACACCAACGGCTCAAAGTTGCGTAGTGAAATTTAGTGGCAATGATACGGTGGATGCCGATTCATGTGAATCGTTAGAACTTAACACGGTTACCGGTATACCTATGTCATTAGCTCAAATAGATGGGACCGGGACTGGTTCTGCCGAAGTAAATACAGCGGAGACAGGTTATGAGGCTATGACGGGTAAAACCCGTATGATCCTTGCAGGCTCTATTACCTTATCGGCTGATTTAGGACAAGGTACTGTATTCAACACTGATAACATAATTGTGCAAGTAACTTACGAATAGGAATAATACGATGAAATCACTTACTATATTAAAAAAAGCAACGCCGTTATTCTTATTAACGGCAATGAACTCGGCAATAGCGACAGATGTTTTAGTACCAATTAATTTTACTACATTGCCGGTGATCAGTATCGTACCAATACAAGCGCTGGACTTTGGTAGCGTACTGTCCTTATCTCTAGCGGATGAGTGTATCATGGATGCCACAGATGGTGGTTCAGGCACAACTCTCACAGCGGCTCAAGAAGGGGTGGACGCAACCAATACTACTATCTTTAATTCTACAGCTGGAGCTGCAAATGATGTAGGTGCATTAACAGGTGATTGTCTTGGTGGTGCCGACGGACAAGTAGGTATTTACGAAATAACGTCATTTGCAGATGCCAATATTGTCGTTTCAGTAACAGCAGGCGTTGATACTGATATTAGCTTTGCACCAACTGGTTATGTAACAGACCAATTGGATGAAACGACCTCTGGAGTTTTTAGCAGAAACACCTTGGAAATTGGAACTGATGCCACAGTTAACGCTTCAGCTACTCTTACTGCCTTTGGCCAAGCGGGAACAAGCAGAGCGATTGTTGGTGGCAAGATAACTAATTTTGCACCTCTAACCGCAGGTGCCCCTTATGCAACGGATTTCAACCTGAATGTGGTTTATTTATAAAACTGCTTTAACTCTAAAAACTCGCTACCATGCAAATGGTAGCGAGTTTTTTCTGAGCTGAAAATGAAAAAACACAGCATATTAAGGTATTGATTTAACATACAAAGTGGAGTGATATCGACATGCGGCTACCCTAGCATAGGCAAGTCGAATAGTTATTTAAGGCTTAACGCTTTACTAATAGCTACTTTTCCGGTGTTAACGCCATACTCAGCTCTTCTGGCTGAATAATTCCCCTAAGTGAATTCGTTATAAGTACCATCAAACGCTTGTCCTTGTGCACTATGGCACTATGCTTTTAACGCTTACCTATTAATGCTGCTTTATTTCTGTTAATTGCGACTCGTCACGATATACACGGTGATGAGTTTTTCTAAGTAAAAAATAAAATTGGTTTGTTTTTTGCTTATTGACACTGTGGCTATAATAAAATTTTTTTGAGGTAACGATGAAAAAGTGGATCATATTAAGTATTTTGTTCAGTATGCAAAGTGAGGCGGCATCAGTAGGCACCTATCGCATCTATTTAGATAGTGAACATCGGCAACAAAAATTCATGGTAAAAAACAACAGCGCAGACCATGAAAAATGCAATATATCATTCGATTATATGGCTTACGAAGAAGGAGGAGGGGAAGTTATTAAACTATCCAGCGAAGAGAAAGTTGCCTTGTCAACACCAGCAACAAAACGCTTACGTTACTCGCCAAGGCAATTCACTATAAAACCGAAATCCGCTCAGTATGTTGCGTTCAATTACAAGCGTCAAATTAATGACAATCCAGCCGAGTATCGTACTTATGCAAATATCAAATGCCTTAAAGTGGATCCGCTAGTAAAAGAAGGTTTAAATTTAACGCCTTCAATTATGCATTCTGTGCCCTTAGTTATTCGCACTGGTAAGTCTACAGATTTAGAGGCCAACCTTGTTTTTAGTCAAATAAAGCAGCTAGCAAACAGGGTTGCTTTTCGGCTAGAGCATCAAGGGAATCGCTCGGTATATGGTGATTTACACCTTATCAATGCTAACGGCGATAAACTTAAACTTTTACAGAAAAATATCGTAATTTACCCTGAAATGAAATATAAAAATTTCAATTTTTCATTAGCCGGCTTTAACAGCAAAAACATGAAAGTTGTGTTTCAAGAAACAGGTAATTATAGCGCTATAAAGCAGTTTAGCTTGCCTTTAAAAGGAAAGTTATAATGAAGAAGCCGCGCATCACTTTTCGTTCATTCATTTTGTTTGTTTTACTTAATTGCGTCATAATTGACGCTTACAGTATATCAATCAGTACCCGAAGATTGTATCTAGACCCTAAGAGCAACTCGACTTTTATACGCGTTCACAACATGGAAGATGGAATACAAAACTGTAAAGTGAGTATAAAAGAGACCTTTATTAACAAGCTAGGCAATATAACGTTAGTTACCAGTGATGAAGTGACTGCAAATAGTGCTAAGCCCTTAGTTAGGCTAGCACCTAAGCGGTTTACTTTAGGAACAAGAAAGCACCAAATGGTGAAGCTGTTATATCGGCGCAAACCGGGGCTTGAAAATGGCGAATATCGAGGGGTATTGGCGATCCAATGCAAGGAAAAAACAGAAAAAAGTGCTCGTCAGGTGACCATTGAACCGTCATTGATACACAATGTACCCGTGATCGTACGCACGGGAAAGCTGCCTATTCAGGCTGAGTTTGTTTCTACTGCAATTAATGGCAATACATTACACCTTGAATTAAAAATTCAAGGTCAGCGTTCTCTCACTGGCAAAGTTGCAGTGATTAACTCAGCTACAGGCGAGGTTATTTTTGAGAGAAACAACCTGTCAATTTATGCCGAACAGCCCTTAAAAAAATTTGAGTTTGCGCTAGGTGAATATCAAAACACGCCGCTATTAGTAAAATTTACTGAAGATCCAAAAATGGGTGGCGACCTAATGATACAGCAGCCGGTAAATTAGCTGGGGACGTAATATGTCTACTCGATATCATTGTTTTGCTTGCTTGCTGTTCATTTTTTCTTGTAACGCAGCCAGCCAACCTCTGAAAAAGCTTGCCAATATTGACTTTGCCCAAGCAGATTTTTATCTGCTTGATGTTGCGGATCATAACGTAAAAGTCGCTCCATCAATTGATGCTTATATACATCAGGGTGATTTATACATTGCCATTACCCCGCTGTTTGAAGGACTACGACTCAAATACTCGTTAATAGGCGATAAATTCTCGGTGACGTTTGCTGATAAAATTTCTGAGTTTGATTTTACCGAAGAGTTGGCCAATCAAGGTCAATGGTTTAACGACGGTAGTTTTATTTTTATAAAATCCGAGATTTTAGAGCAACTATTTGCTACCCAGATAACGATTAATACCGCGACCCTTAAAATGGATCTCGCGGGGCATACCGTCGACTTCCCTTACAAAACAATTAAAAACCAACAGAAGCAGCGTAAACGTAACAACTATATTATTGATCGCTCTGACGCTGAACAGCAAACGGATTCTGGTGCCATTATTACAATTGCAGATGAATACCGTTTAGCAACAGTACCTACCGGTTTTGCAAGTCTAGAATACCAAGTCAACGACAAAAAAGAACGTTATGATGTCAACATTCAAGTGGAGTCAGATTTAGCCTATCACTCAACAAGCATTACCTTGAACCATACCGAGAATGAAACAAATTCCAGGATATTACTCTCTCGTTACCCTAAATTTACCGGGGATAAAATATTAGGTATTTGGGACACTTACAGTGTGGGTGATTTATACCTTACACAATCGTCTTTAACGCCAGGGAGCTATTCTCGAGGCTTAGGGATTAATTTTTCAGCCAACGTTAAAGGCAACTTCAATGAAAATATGACCACCAGTTTTGCAAAAACTGCAAGGCCCGGTTGGGATGCCGATATCTATCATAATGGTATATTCCTAGAAACCCGAGTAGTGCCTGCTGATGGTTTGATGGAATTTAATAATATGGAAGTTTATTACGGTGCCAATGAATTTAAAATAATCTTGTACGGACCTTTTGGTGAACAAGAAACACTTATTGAACAGGTTAGTGTAAAAAACAACTCATTGGGACAAGGAGCCTATTCCTATGGGTTATCTCTTAAAGAAAACGAGAGTTCTTTATTAGATGTTAATCTGTCAGAGTTCGACATAGACGCAATCTCAGGCCGTTTTGGCATTGGTTTATTCGACAATTGGCAACTGGGTGTGAGTGTTGATTTAAATGATATTCACAACCCAAATGGCGGAAATGAGTCTTATCGTATTTCCAACCAAATTACTTTTCCAGGCTGGTTTTTTCAGAACAATATTTCCATTAACTCAAATAATATCAGTCAAGCGTCTTCCCTTGCCACCTCTTTTTTCAATAATGACAACTTCACATTAAACTATAACTCGCAATGGAATGAAGCACAATTTGACGAGTCAAGTCTTGACGCAAACTACAACATCAGGTCAGGTCCAACCACTAACAGTATTTATTATAGTTATGACGAATTTGGTTCTTCCAAAACAGAGCGTCTACAATACCGACTTAGCTTTGTTAACAAATATGTAAGCGCATCCAACTCACTAAGTTATATCCGTAAAAATGAAAATGAAGACCTGTTTTTTGGAGCATTAACCTTATCAACAAGAATACAGGATAACTTTCGCTTTCTCACTACTATCCCCTATGATATTAACGGCGAAGATTCCATTGAAACAGAGCAGATTTCGGCGAGTGTTTTGTATAATTATAGACATGGAGCTTATAACCATACTTTTAATGCGTCTAACCGTTCATTTTTTAAAGAAAACCTGTGGTCGGTTGGTTACAACCTAGCTATCAATAAACCGACTCACCAATTGACCCTTAGAACTCAATATAACTCTCAAGAAAAATGGGCTGTGACGGCTGGAATAGCTATTAATTTTGGTTATGACTATTTTAATAATGAAATGCAGTTTAGCAGTCAAACGTTAAGGGGTGCAGGCTCTTTGGATGTGCATACCTATTTAGATCGTCAATTGAATGGTATACCGGATGTTTTGGATTATAACTTGGCTGGGGTAACGTTCTCGGGAGGACCATACTGGGAAAACGAGGTAAGCAATCAAGACGGACAAACTCGGTTATTTCGCGCTAAAAAGGGAATAACAGCATTAAGAGCAAATTGGGAATCTGGTAGCGCAACACTTAATAACGATTATATGATTTATAGCCACCCAGGATCATTACAACGGGTTAACTTACCCTTTTACCTAACCACTGAAGTAGAGCTTTTTGTTTTACTAAGTGGAGACTCGCAAGCAGTGACGTTATCTAATGTGCCACTAATAGCAAGTAATGTATCATCTGGGGATGAATACGCTCTAGAAACCGATTTTGATGGTTACGCTAGTTTTGTAAATTTATTACCCGGAAAATATAGTATTTATGTGGATAAAGAGTATTTGAGGGACAAAGGCCTGCAAGCTGAAATAGCGGGCTTTGAATTTAATAGTCCGTTAAGAGGTGGTTTTGTCGTGCTGCCAAACATAGAGTTATCTCGAAGTGAGTCAGGGGAAATTGGTGCGAATAAACTACTAAGCGTGATGTTAGATGAAAATAACTATGAACCATTATTCTACACTGATAATGATAAACTGATTCATTTACCTCCTAAAGGTGGCATGAAAGCCCCTTATTCATCAGATAAGTTGGAGCTTGCCTTATTCAAAGAAATTAAGATGCAAAGCACAGAGCAAGAGCGCAAAGAGTTAAGAGCTAAGTTGGCTGCAGCAGCTGAAGGTTCTCAGCAATTCCAACCCTTTTCAACGCAGCCTACAAGCCCCCCTTCAGTAGGCACTATTGTAGCCAGTTCCCAAGAAACGCTTGAGGTGTTTGAAACTGCGCAAGAAGGCATTGAAGATTTAGAACAACTGAATCCTGTAGTGGTCTTATCACCATTGAAACCTGAAAATGTAGTTGAAGATCAGGTTCCGACGCCCTCTTCGAATGACAATGTTCCTACTCAAGATACCAATACTGAACAGGCAGGTGAAAAGTTGGATTTAAACTCCGGATTTGTGATCCAATTTTCAGCACTTAAGAGTTTAGCGATTGCAACAGCTTTAGCTGAAACTTTCCCAAATACTAAACAGCTTCATATTGTTCGTAAGCTTGTTAAAGGAGAGTCATTTTATTGTTTGATCAGTCGAGTTTTACCGGACCGAAGTGCCGCTACAGAATATTTAAAAACGGCTGAAAAAGAGGGTTTTATCGTCGATGCGACGAGTTACCTTGAACCTATTTGGAGTAAGTAATTATGGAGAATAGCGATGAGATTTAACGCTTATATATTAGCCCTATTATTTGGCTTATTATTAAATCAGGCTATTGCCGCAACTTATATTATACCGATGAGTGAACTGGATTTTTCTGACTTTTTACCCATAAGGGGTAATTGTGAAATGGATCTAGATGGGCTGGTGACAGACAAGCTAGGTTCTCAAATGTGCATTAGTAGTGATGACGGCAAGATTGCCCATTATCGTATTATTGCTACACCAGGTAAAAATGTTAACATTCAAGTCAACAGTAGGCTCCCTGCAGGTAGTGATGGTTTAACCTTTACGCCTATTGGAAAATTAATTTCAGACGTGGATGATATTGATATTGTTCCTGGTCAGGTTCATATCGTCAATAGTGGCACATTAGGCAGAATAGACGTCATGTTTGGGGGGGAAATTATTTTGTCTAGTACCTTTTATGGTTCAGACATGTCATATCAAATTGAGATGGAGGCTGGGATCATATGGGAGGATACACCTTAAAAAGTATGGATTTTAAATACACTTGTGTGCTGCTTTGTTTATTTTTGTTTGGCTGTCAGTCTAAGCTAGGCAAGATTGGGCAAGAACATGCCAAAGAAGTGGTGAAGTGGCAAGAGTTAGCTCGTTACGCGGGCAATGAATTAAAATACCTAGGATTAACGGTTACAGCTGGGGTGCAAATTAACCAAAACGCTGAAGGAATAACTTACTCTATAATAAAAGTTCAATTAAACCGTGACGCTAATCATACGGAAATTGATTTATTATCTCCTGAGTTCGCTGAAAAATTTGCCTGTGGTAAAGATTGCCAAAAACTAGGTTTGTATGATTCGAACTTTACTAAACCAGAAACACAATTATCAAGTTTTTTCTTTGAAGAAGAAGGACGTTTTTTTGAGTTTTACGGCAGATTAACTCGACTTAATTACACGTTAGCTGATTATAGGGCCAGCTCCCAAGATATTCTTAAAAAATACTTAACTTTAATGTTGAATCGGAAACTGAGTTTTAACTCCTTGTCAGAATTTATTGATAATTTAGAAAAGCATGTTACTGAAGACAAATTGTTAGCCTTTTCAAAAAGTGGCTTTATATCTCCCGTTGAAGATCGGTTAAGCTCAACCTTCCTAGAAGATGTCATCGCTAATCTTCCAATAGATTGGAAAGTTCATGATAATTATTCTAAAACGCCTGAAGATGATTGGGACTCTAATGCATTAATGCCTGATGATGATTGGGACTCTAATGTATTAACGCCCGATGATTTATTCTACGAAATGTTATTAGGCAAAATACCGACTACTTCTGTCATAACTTCAAATTGGGAACAAGCAAAACAAAATACTCTTCAGGTTGGTTCAATAGCCTGTAGTTTTTCTGATAACAGTTTTGGGGTAGTGACAGGCTTAGAAGCCAACCAAGTCACCTTAAAAGTAATAGCTCAAGCCAGAGTGTTAGTTGATGGGATGAAGCTATACCCACAACCTGGATATTTGTTTACCTCAGCAGAATCTTTTTATTTTGTGAAAGGTTTACCTAATGAAACCTATCCCCTATACGATATTGCCACTTGTAATATTGAATATTTCAAACGCGGTCAGGCATGATGGTTTAAAATAATCACGGGGTCACTCATTAGCCCTCTCCGGTCAAGCAGGTATTCGTCATCCCTTATGTTTTATTTCAACTAAGTAAATCGTTGTGCTTGTTCCATCCTTTACAGCTGATTATTTATATGCTCCTAAAAATCACGTCATTGGTGTGAATACGCACCAGTCACTCATCTGAATTAAAGCGGTGTAGCCTGCCGTGTTCATGGAAGGCTACTGCTCTTGGCTTTCGCCTCAGTAATTTTTTAGTGCCACACTCATTCCAGTTCTGAGTCGCGAAAACGACTCGTTAACAGATCTATGGCTCTGTCTAATAAAGACAGTCCAACCCGTTATGGCTATGAGCGTGGGCATATTCATTTTTCAACTTCATTGAATTGGGTAAGGTGATGGTTTAATCAGGTCTAATGGTTTTACCAACCCAGCGTATAACTCATCACCTTAGCCAAACTGGTCAACAAAAATCTTTATTGGCATCAAATTCCACCTGGTCTCTTAATACATAAAAACAGGCCCTTACAAGCTTATGGGCAACCGTCTTTATAGCGATAATTTGATTCGTTTTAGCGGCTTTTCGCTGGTAATAGCTTTTGACTATTTTGTTGTGGCGAATAGCAAAATTAGCCGCATCAACAAAAGCCCATGCTAGGTATTTATTGCCATTTTTGCTATTGCTTCCCCCTTTCTTTTTACCGTTACTATAGCGCGCTCCACCGATACAACGGTAGTAGGATGCATAATTCCCTAGCTTGTTAAAGCGTTTAATATCACCTGTTTCTAGCATAATAGTCAGGGCCAGAATATTGCCAATACCATCAATGCTACTCAGTGATTTAAATTCAGATCTTAGTTTTACTTTTACTAATAAAGCACTTTCAATCTGCTTAATTTCATTTTTAAGACAATTTATAACATTGAGGGTTACCGTCACCGCTTGTGCTGTGTTTGCAGAATGATCTTGTGCTATTTACTCGCTGGTACTGTTTTATTTTGTTATTACTGAGCCTGTAGCCTAGATGACGCATTTATATGCCCTGAATAGACAACAAGTTTACTGTTGATTGCTGTACCAGGCTCATGCGTTTGCGCATCAGATCTCGCACTGCTCGTTCTTCTTTAGGGTAAATATACCCCTCAGGTAAAATGTTAAGTCTAAGCATTTCAGCCAACCATTGTGCGTCACTATTATCATCAGCATACTTTAAACTAGAGTACTGTTGGATAGCCGCCGTGTTGGCCAAGTGAACACAGAAGTTGGCGCCTATTAAAGCATCCACAAGCCAATACTAGTTATAGGTCGCCTCGATGACTAATTCTATTAACATCTCTTTGTATTGTTCAAGCAAACTTTGGGGTCAGGTCTTTGATTTTGGATTTCACATAAACAAGTTAACAAAGACATCCAAAATAGCACAGTTGAACAATGCAGAAATTACACCATGTTTGAGTGGTGAAACTGGTGTTTATGACGTGGAATGCGAACGCAGTCTTCTCAATAACGCTCTAATTAAGTTATGATTTGATTGGATCAGTTGGCTTTCTTAATTTTCAGATGTACACATGGGGTCAGGTTGAGCTTGCCCCATCATTCGACACAAGTGGTTTGTATTTGGGACTTAAAATAGATGAGTTCTCTTGAAAGTATTTGGCAGCAATTTCGAAAATATCATCTAAACCATCATAAACTAATGCATGATCAATACGGCCTAACGCACCTTGTAACTTTGGAACATCAACTGTTCCTTTCATATCAGGCTCACCTTCTAAAATAAAAATGTTAATTTCAACAACTGTTTCAAAGGGGAAACAAATTATTTCCACTATATATAAGCCCGTATTTCAAATGTTTTATTGTGTGTTCTTAAAGCCAACTTAGTTTCAGACCGTACAATTTGCTCACCTGTATCTCCAGATAAATCAAGCACTTTGGTTGCTTTAACTTTGGGTCTATTTACCGCTCTAACGCCGTAATCTTCAACTTTTTTATTCATCAAAATGATCTCTACGCAAAAAAACAATGATATTTGTTCATTATCCACATCTGTGGGCTAATAGCATAATTCCCCACCATAGAAACTAAAAGGTTTGCATTCCCTCCCTCTGTTCGCGGATCTCCTTTTCCTTATATGCATTGGACGTAGCCAAGTCTTGTATTTTGCACTTTAAAATTAAATAGACATATATGGTCGCTCTTAGCCAATAACACCCTGGTGAATCTTCGAGCCTAAAGGCCCTCCTACAGAGGGAATTATATGCTGTTACAAGTTCACTGTGAAAGTCCCACTGGACCACCATTTGTAAACGGTTAAAAATTGCCGCACTTTGTTGCAAGCGGTCTTGTCTTAACGACTCACTAATAATTGACCCAGTGATACTAAAGTCGTTAAGGTAGAGCATCTTTATTGAAAGGGTTAAAATCGTTGTTTAAAAATTTAATCGTTATTAGCGGAATAGTAGTGTTGCTTGGTTGTTCAACCAGCCCAACAGATTCAAAAAAAGACCATTCAAGCATCAATGTTGCTGACGCTACCCTTATTACACTGTCCCATGTTAAAGCCTATTTATTGATAGGTAACATCAAACAAGCACAAAAGACTTTCGACACTATCGACAACCCTCAAGCGATGCCTAATACGTTGTTAACACTCGCTGAGTTGCGAGCCGCGTCGAGCAATGCAGAGGGAGCACAGCAAGCTTTTTTACAGGCATTGGATAATGGCCAGCTCGACAAACAATCAATATCAGTGACACTCGTCGACTATTTTTGCACTGAAAAAAAATGGCCCGCATTGCAAGGATATGCTTCAGCACTGGTTGTAAGTACTCCACAAGCTAATACCCAAAATTCCAAACCTTCAGGCATCCATGTCAAAAATAGCGCATTAACCCAAATTGGCTTGTGCTTTTTTAATGCACAACGCTTTGATGAAGCACAAAATTGGTTGCAGCAACTTGATGATACGCAACAGTTAGCGCCCCAAGCTTACCTTGCACTTGCCAGAATGGCTGTTGAGCAAAAACAATATCCAACCGCCCAACAGCTAATTAACCAGTATGAAGTAACAAAAAAAAAATCGATGCAAAAATGTTATGGACATCTTTTGAGGTATACCGTGCACTGGAACAACCAGAGATAGCCGAGCAAATAGGTGAAAATTTATATTCACTGTTCCCAAATAATGAATATACGCGGAATTATATTCTCACAGTGAAACGTGGTGAGAGAATGATGCGCAGACAACAAAAAGTCGCGGCATTGAGACAAACAACTGATTCAACATTTGAGAAAAAACAAACCACTACTTCCCCAGAGCCACCCTTTCACATCATGCAAAAAGGCCAAACCCTTTATCAACTGTCTAAACGCTATGGAGTAACGGCACCGGAATTAATGTCTTGGAATCCCAATTTAGTCATCGATGATATTTCAATAGGCACAAAAATACGCATACTGCCCATTCCCTAAATATGCATTGCTTCAATTATGGCTGAGGCAAGCCACTATGAAAGCGAAATTCTTTATCTGGCATTTGAATAAGTTGGGCTTCTTTCTCACCAAAAAATGTGACTCTTTCATCGATGCTAGTTGCACTGACTGTGGTTGCTAATGTTAAGTAGTCCTGAAAATGCCTTGCTTCGCTGCGTAACAGTGACGTATAAAACTTCTCTAGCTCAGCATCTAAGCATGGGGCTAATTTGGCAAAACGTTCGCAAGAGCGGGCTTCAATATAAGCGCCGCAAATTAGCGTATCACTAAGTTTAGCGGGCTCATGGGTGCGTACACCTTTCATCATGCCTCTGGCATAACCCGATGCGGAAATATTATCGTGCGTCACCCCCCTACTCTGCATAATTTCCCACACCTGTTGAAAATGATGTAACTCTTCTTTAATCAACAACACCATTTTGCTGATCAATTCATCACCATGTTCAAGGTCAGATTTGCTGATCAGTTTTTTTGATAAACTCACATAATCACTAAAGTCACCATTGCCAATTTTACGGTAAACAAAATCCTCATAGGGCTTTAACCAGGCTAGTAACGCATCGCTACTTTGCTGGTCCACAGCATAACGGCGTAAAAGCAACATAGCGGTCTGCGCGGCTTTAAGCTCACAATTAGCATGGTCACGCAGCAAATTGGGGAGGTTTTCAGGTTTAATTGCTTCGTCAATCCAGGCTTGTGGGGTTGAGCATTTAAGGAAAGCGTTTATTGGTTGTAATAATTGTTCGGTGTTCATTATTTAATAAATTCGTTTCTTTTGAAAATTTATGTAGTAATTGTCTACTACTAGAAGGCAAGTTGCTTGACTCTGAAAGAATAAATACTGCAAAGACGGATAAATGTATCCTAAGTAACATCCCGTGCTTCTCGTTTGCTACTCATTATCTATTAGCCCAGAGCTCGGATTACCGCTTGAGGCTCTCTGGCTACAACATTTAAAAGTGCCAAAGCTGGACCATGTGGATTGCGATCACCTCTTTCCCAATGCCGAAGTGTAGATACACTGATACAAAATTTTGATGCAAACTCCATCTGAGTTAAGCCCAGTCCGTGACGTATCTCAGCAACGTCAACATGAGGTGGTCTATGCGTCTTAGCCGCAACTTTTTTTCCATCATTGAGTTCTATAGCCTCTTGAAGTCCCTTAGCTATACTTTCAAATACGTTACTCATGATTATTCTCCAGCGCTTTTGTAACAAGAATTGCAACCAGTCGACCAAGCGCATTTCTGTCAGCTTTTGACAAATTTGCCCGTTCGCTCTTTCCAAACAAGGTCAGAAGGTATAATGGGATGCGTTCATCGTGGTAGTAATAGACAACTCTAACACCACCACTTTTTCCTTTATTTCCTCTGCTCCAACGTATCTTACGAATGCCTCCTGTACCTTCCATAATGTATCAGCGCGTTTTATGTATTCCGGCAGTTCAGTTATTGTCGTAAGCATAAGGGAATTATAATCCAATGGATTACTTAAATCAAAGAATTGTATCTACAATCAACGTGAATAAAATCAACGTGAAAACCTCACGTTCATATATCCGTTGGTAAATATTAACGTCAGTTGCACATCTGTACTTTAAGCTCGCAATTAGCATGGTCCCGTAACAAATTGGGGAGGTTTTCGGGTTTGACTGCTTCATCAATCCAGGCTTATGGGGTTGAGCATTTAAGGAAAGCGTTTATCGGAGAAAGTAGTTCTGAAATATTCAATCAAAGGTATCCTGTGAGAAGTTAAAGATGGAGACTAGGCAACATTCGCTCATGGAGTATTCTGACAACCGCAACACCATAATTGGTGGCTTTAAAGTAGATCAAGTACTTACCTTGGCGATAGAATTTATAGCCTACCCGAATATTGTCACATGAGAGCACCTAAGAAGATGAAGCAGCCAAACCTTCAAAAGCTGAAACCAGTTCATCAGTATAATATTAACCTGAGCTCTAGATAATCCATACAGTTCAGCATCGCTATTATCACGCCTATCTACGTTGAACTGACTCACAATAGCTGGCTATTCCTTCACAAGCTCGCCTCGATAAACGCAATAATAGCTGCACTGGATGTATTTATTGGCCTAGTAAATCAATTATAACTACCTAACATACTGTTTTAGGTATAATTACTTTTAGGGTGGCGGAACGTCTTATCCAGAGTTCAGGTTAGTTGGCTTAATTAATACCCCATTGTTCAAAAGAGTATTCCCAATTAGCTTCCATATCCCGCTCTGCCAATGGAGCAAGACGATAACTAGCCATGTTAAACCATCATTCTTGCTTTAAAATTATCTACATCGAATGGCTGTGGTTTCCACTTGCTTCACCTTCAATTAACGCTTTTCTTATGGCGTCATCATGGCTGTTTTGTTCCTGATCATTGCGTAAAAGCGCACGGATGTATTCGCTGTCGTTGGTATAGCGGCCAGCAACAACTTGGGCTTTTATCCACTCATCTTGTTAGTCTGTAACAGTAATGGTTTTATGGGTTGTTGACATGATACTTCCCCAGAGATATGAAATAATCATACTCTTGATGCAACTATAGCGATTTTTGAAGGTTATAGCGGAATTATCGAGTGTAAACTTGGATCCACTTCTGACTTTTAATGGATAGTTTTCACTTTACATTAAGAGTCACAGTTACTTGTAACCCAGATATCAATAACTGATCACTTTGCACATTTACTGTCGCGACTAATACACTGTCAACGTCATTAAACAATGTATTCGTGAGAACAACCAATCGTTGGTTGTATGCCTTACAAACCGAAAATTGCTCAATGCTCAAGGTAGTTTTCACAACTGCCTAATTATCATAGCTGCCTGATTTTCATAGCTGCGCAATTTTTCTGAAAAGGTACCCTGCTCATCAATTTTACGGTTGTGCTGGGCAATAGCTTGTTGGTTTTCTTGGCACCACCGTTCATATTTGGCTACTTTTACGGCTTTACTCAACGCCTCTTCCAAAATCGCGGAAGGGCTTAGAATCAGTGCTCTCGCTTCTTTAATCACCGCAGCATCGATAGATGTATTGCACGGAACTTTATTAGATGTTGCCATACTAATTGGTACCTATATGAAAACCATACATCAATAATGCGCACTATTTATGCACAATCAAATGGTCAATTGAAGATCACATTAAAGGGTCAGGTCTTTGTTCGATTCAGTGCCACAAAAATCATTCGACCATGAATATGGCCCAGTCACTATTTCCACTTTATTTTCATGGATACTGACAAAACAACCTGAAGCCGCAGATGTTTTATACGGCACTCAGTTTAGTGAACGTTTCATTTTGTGGCGTCGATTAAACTTATTCCATAAGAAGGAAAGTACTCATCTTTTGTTATAAGTTGTAAACCCTCTGCCTGCGCTTGTGCAATTAGCATTCTGTCAAAAGGGTCCTTATGATGTATTGGCAATTGGCCAGCTTGTTCGCTATGAAAAATAGATATTGGCAACTTACTAAATCCCAGACTTTCAATCACAGAGTCTAAATCTACAGGGCACTCTAATTTGCCAAGTTGTCGTTTTATCGACATCTCCCAGACCGAAGCGGCACTAACATAAACGTGGTTATTTTCGTTTGCTATACACTCAAGAGCAAATTCACCTAAAGCTTGATCACCATTCATCCACCAAATTAATGCGTGGGTATCTAATAATATTCTTTTCATTACATACCAAACATTTCTGAAATTTCATCATTCACTTCTTTTGAATCAAAATCAGAAGACATTTTAACCTTACCTTTCAATAGACCAAATTCTCTTTTTGTGTTCGGTTGAAAAGGCACTAACCTGACAAGAGGCTTGCCTGACTTGGCAATAATCACTTCTTCACCAAGAACAGCCGCCTCAACGAGCTGCGATAATTTACTTTTTGCTTCATGCATATTTGTTTGCATTACCACACCCAACTTAGCTAGACTTAGCTAAACTATAACTCAACTATAATCACAACGCAAAGCGACGTTTATCTTGATATTAATTACTTACACTGAGGACTGCAAAGTGTCAAAAACGGCTATCCATGGTGATACCGTACATTCGCTGAAAGCGGGTTACTAACTTTAAAAAATTAGAGTTACGGTCAATCAGACACTAACTTGTCATAAAATTTAATTCACTTTACGCCCTATTTTGCCTCATAAATATGGAATTGTTATCCGCGCACTGAGAGGACTGCAAGAGACTGACACTACCCAGTATAGGCAAAACGTACAAGCGACTTAACCGTGAAGGTAAGAAAATTTTAAGTATGCGGAGTTAAAAATTTTGACCTTCTACTTATAGGTTATATTTAAGTGGTTCAGGGCACTTCGTCTAGATTAAAATACAGTGAACTGGCATTGGCTATACGCCTCAATGATTTCACATCATCTTCGGTCCACTAATAAATTTTTCCGACACTTTCACAGCAGATTATCCCTATCGGTTTAAAATTGTGATGCAAAATAAAATCTAGCAACGAATAAACATTATCAGGTTTAAAATAGACGTCTTTAGCACAAGCTGTTTGCGGATGCTCTCTAGCATCACTAGCCCTTGTGACTTCGCTACTGATTATTGCGTCAAAGTAGGTGCCAAAATCTTCAAGTTTAATTTCAACTGTGTCCCCGTATTTATTAATACGTTGGTAATTGACAATTGATACAATTTTTGAGTAATTGTCTTGAAACGTCCACAGGCTGACTTTATCTGCGCCAGCCACCACCTCAGAGGTAACGTTACAAATCTCTTTTAACTTTTTATCCACCGCTAATATAGGATTAGTGAGGACGGATGTTAGTCTAATAAATGCATACATATAATTGATAGAGTTGTTTATGGTTAAAGTTAAAAAATTAAGATTAATAAACAGTATTGTTGACCAAATCAAAACACTTAAATTTGAAAAAACGTCACGGTTAAGTAACAGTAAGTAAGTTTTAATATAATCAACTTAAATTTGAGTAATATGGGCTTTTATTCGCAGCGGTATTAGCTAAAAAACGCGTCAGTTAACGAGAAAGTGATGGACAACATTCTGAATCCATAGGCTCATCACCTGCAGAAATGTTTGTCTCATGATTGGCGTTTTAATCTACCGGCAAAAAACATTAAAGCAAAGCTAGAAATCATTAAACCAGTCGACGGCTCAGATACTAATACTGGATCAGTTACTACTGCTAATGACTTGTTTGAAATAACACCATTAGTAATATCAATGCCAGCAGCTAACCCATTAACTGAGCCAGTCCATGTATCTGTACCAAGGCAATTGGTAGATATCATTGTACCTATGCCAATGGCGGCGGTTGTATTCGTAAATAAATTTCCGCAACTAACGTCTGATGTAGCACCTGTTACAGCTCCTGTTACAAAAGCAACACCCACAAAAGAAGTACCCGCACCTAGACTTAGCGCACCGCCTAAATTCCAGATGACACTTGCACCTGCACCGGCGTTAACTATTTCAAGTTTAGTCCCGGCACCTAAGACCAGTGCTGCATCAAGATTAAAAACCCAAATAGGGTTTTCTTCACCCTTACCATCAAATTGAATGATTGCGTTTGCGGCTACAGTCACAGCAGTTCCTTCCCAGACTCCAGCCTCAAAAATAGCACTTCCATAACCCACATCCAATTCAAAATCAGAATCGAGGCTAGATAAGACTTCTTGGGCACTAACTATTTGTTCTAAAGCTGCGTCGACGTCAAAGGTATCTTTATATAAACTAATATCAGAAGCAGTAGAAATAAAAGCTGTTTTGCTGTTTGCCCCATCGCCAGTGATGGCCGCTGCGGCATATACGTCTTGTGAAATAGAAAGCGCGCCCAGAGTGACTGCTGCGGCAGAATAGATATTTCCAGCCAAACCACTAGCGGCCAATGTAACGGCGGCGTAAGAGTATATGTCTCCAGAAGAAGCGCCAGCCCCAACACCTGCGGCTGCGCCGGCATATATGTTTCCAGCGCTCCCCAAAGCCCCCGTAGAAACGGCGCCAGTGCTAGAAGATAGATTAGCGGTATTAGAGCCAGCACCGGTACCAATGAAAGCAAATGCTGCGACATCATTTGTTACAAGTGCTTCTGCTGATATATTAAGTGCGGCGCCAGACACCGCAGAATACCCAATCAAATCAGGACCGAGCAATAAGATTGCTGCAGGCCCTGTTGAGATAGATAATAATATGCTTCCTAAAAACAGTTTTGATAATTTACTGTTCATGATGAGTCCTAGTTTGAAATATAAACATTATTGATAATTCCATTGATGTTGTTACCAACAGCTAACTCTAATGTCGGCTTTCAAGTAATAAACAGTGCTGAAAAAGGAGAAAGGCATATCTCTCACCTATTGACTTTTTAGAGCAGAATTAACAGCGTCTTTTTATGCAGAGATTGCTTTTATAAATTTGCCTTCAATACAGCTTAGAATACCCTCTAATTCGCTAAGGTTTGATACCTGAGCACTTGCCTAAATATTGAAACCTTAATCTTACAACATTATAAAACTTATAAAGCTTGCCCGAAATTGAACTTTAGTATGTTGAACTTTAGTCTCATAAGGATCTGTATGCAGAAACTAGTTGGATAGCATTGCGCTAAATAAAGTCACCACATATCTAATTGAATAGAGCTTGATATCAGATAACTACCGCACGTACTAAGAGCTAATCTTGAGAATGAGAAGTAGAAAAAATTGTTGCGAAGGCTAGCTAATAAATCGATTTAAAACATTTAAGAACGCTTCAAAAATCAGTGTTGAGCATCCAAATGTGGGGTGTTGAAGTGCTTTTAGGGCGATCAGAACAGTTAAATTGACTCGTGAACACTTGTGGTAATGTATAGCTGTTCATAAAAACTTTTGATACTCAAAATTGAGCTTCAAAAGTGGATGATAAGCTGACACTGATTAAATTTAATAATCTTATAACAATGAGTTCACTTGGCGTTAACCACTACATTTTTAATTGCCGTTTTTAAGAGCGTTAAGATAAAAATTTATTGCGGGCTATACTTAGTTCGGGATAGCACATGTCAATGCTATTCTGGTTTGAGAAATAATCCCAGTGCGTTTTAAAATACTTTAATTCAGCATATAGTTGCATTCTTGGCCACTTGATGCGTGAAACTCCCGCCTCAGTTTTTTATCCAGAGTGCAACGGTTTCCTTCAATACATCCAACGAACAATCTAAATTGTGTAAGCGGCTCAGGGAGCGCGTATCATACCAAGGGTATCATCTGCCTGAAGATTGAGCTGGTATGTGACTGCGCCTAATTGTTGTTGCTACATCATTCGGTTAACCGGTAAAGCAAGTTGAGTGAGTTTTTTCTTACTTTTGTTACTGACTTTTTAATGTGCTTTATGGTGACCCGACAATAAAACTTTATGTGTCAGTCGAAAACAGAATCACTAAGATAAAAGTATCCTTCAGTAGACCATTCATAGCTTACGTCATTAAAATTAGAGATGGCATTATAAGAACAGCGGCTCTGACGATAAGGTTACTTTGTTTTATTTTTAACCATCCGCAAGCCATGTATCAAATCTAACATCTACTTTTATACTCACTACAAAACATACATTTTAGGTTAAGGTCCTGAATTAATTAGTAATAGTAATTAGGCTATGAAGTAGTGAAAACTCTTACTTGCTTGACTTAGCTAAGGTTACTCAAAAAATGACATAGCATATATTTCTAAGGTTCAAGCAGAATCCAATTAACTTTTTTACAGTATTTACATTTTTACCAACTTTACAAATAGAGTATTCGCAAATGACGCTAGTTACCCGAACAAGTTGTATCGTACAACTTGTATCGAACAAGGTATAATTGTATGTTGGTTTATATTCAGATAACTGGAATCAAATAGTTCATGCCAAGTCACAATAAAGCACCCGTGTATTTGCTACCCGCATCATTCTTACTGACTGTATTGATCATAATACAGCTGTTTTCAAATGTTGCGTTAGCGCAATGGGTTAATCACTACCCAAAACTTGATGATTTTGGTCATCATACTTACCTAGAGCAACATGAATTACCCATACTTGCATACGGTGTAACCGACCCCGCCCCCTCTCCTGATGGAAAAAGTATCGCCATCGCTTCTAAGGGTTGGCTATGGTTATTGGATATAGAAACGGGTGTGGCTAAGCGTTTAACAAATACAGAGGGTAATGATTCTCGTCCTCGCTGGTCACCTAATGGCAAGCGTCTAGCTTTTGTTCGGGATTATGGCAACGACACAGCGGTTGTGATCAAAGACATTAATAGTGGCAAAGAAACCCTTATTAACAGTACTGCTATTGATCTTGATCCTGAGTTTTCTGATAACTCAAGATTCTTGTTTTATACCAGCGGCATTTCAGGATCTCTTGAGCTGTACCAAAGAGATATTCAAAGTGGCACTCAACAGCAAATAACTTCATTGCCCGCTGTGGTCAGAAATACAAGACGTGTGGCCAATCAGCAAGGCATAGTTTACCTACACGGTAATGGCGCCCATCGTGTGTTAAGGCATCGTGATTTTTTGACTGGTTCCGATGAGATAATTCAAGCTCAAACCCTTGCTTATCATTTATCCAGCGATGTGCACCCCACTCTGCCATTGCTGGTTTATAGCGCTCCGATAGACAACAACTACCACCTGTGGACCATGGATATGTCTGATAAAAGAGTCAAACATAGGTTAACTGATGGTGAAAGTTTTGCTCTCACACCGGCCTTTAGTGCCGATGGAAATCATATCTATTTTGTTGAACTGGACGAAAACCGACAGTTTCGGCTGATGCAAATACCCACTTATGGTGGAAAACCTTCACCACTGCAAATAAAAAAATGGGTTTATGGTGAGGCCACAGGCACCCTAGATATTGCTATTTCAGATGAAAATAAAACGCCTATTGCAGCACGGGTTTCAATTATGTCTGCAAAAGGTCACTCGGTTGCCAATCCCATGGGTGCAACCTATGTCGACCCACAAACTGGGCGCAGTTACTTTTATGTCGATGGTTCAATCGATTTAACCTTGCCTACTGGTAAATATCAAGTGCTCGCAGCGCGTGGCTCTATTACAGAAATATTTTCAGCTAATGTAGAAATCAAACAGTCAAAAATCAATCATGTAAACATATCGCTTTCACCATTATGGAACAGCGCCGACGCAGGTTATGTTTCTGCTGATTTTCATGTGCATTTAAATGGAGATGGTCACCACCGTGCTAAACATGATGACGCATTGTTGTTAATGCGCGGAGAGGATTTAAATACACTGGCACCCATGTCTTGGAACCGCTGGGAAAGGCGAATAGACAGTGGGATTATTGGTAAGCGCAGCATTCAAGACGCGTATCAAATCATTCAAGGTCAAGAAGTCCGCTCACATTTTCATGGGCATATTGGGTTGCTTAATCTCAGTGAACCTTTTGCCCCTTGGTTTTTTGGCCCGAATAATCCGCTATTAGGCTCCCCTGACTTAACCAACGCAGACGTTTTTGCGTTTGCCAATAAAGTAGGCGCATTTGCGACTTACGTGCATCCAGTTGCTGCTGATGGTGACCCATTCGCTGAGGATGTGATAGCAAACATACCACTTGAGTTGTTGTCAGACGGTGTACTAGAACCCAAAATGGGCCTTGAGCTAGTATGTGCTTGGACTAGCCCATTAGGCACCTCCGATTTATGGTACAGGTTATTAAATATTGGTCGCCCCATTGTTGCAATGTCAGGCACAGATGGCTGGGTAGACTTTCACCGCACCCCAGCCGTTGGAACAGGGCGGGCCTACATCCGTCCATTAACCAATGAAAAGACAACCGATCCTGTTCTTGCCGGTGCGCTTGCAGGACGGAGTTTTGTCACTACTGGACCAATGCTCACATTTTCACTGGGCAACGGGATTAAACCTGGTGGCATTATCGATAGTGGCAAACAAGAATATACATTGAACATCACCAGCACCGTTGACTTAGAAATAGTCGAAATCATGGTGAATGGTCAAGTAGGGCAAACACTCAAGGGCATCAAGGCTGGTAAAACAACACGTTTTCAAGGTTTCATTGAAGTACCTGAAGGTGGTTGGGTTGCTGCGCGGGCTTATTCCGCAAATCAGCGGGCTGATAGTTGGCCCACTATGCATGTAAGACCTTTTGCGCATTCCTCACCCATTTGGATAAAACAAATTGGTAGCACCGATAAAACTGCAAAGGCCGCGGCGGCGGCAGACCTTATTCGCGCAATAAATGCAGCACAAGATAAAGCTAAAAAAGCTTATGGAGAACGTCCTATGCCAAGGCTGTATCAACGTTTCAAGGATGCAAATAAAGCACTTGAGGCTATGCTCTAAAGGCATGAGTAATGATAATTACTTATTAATTTAATGGAATTGCTGTAGGTGTGTTCAGTCATACTTTTTAGTTTAACTTTGCATAATCCACCGGCTGAGTAACCTGATAAAGAGTATTAAGGAAGCAACACATGTGTGGAATATTTGCAGCGATGACACGAAATGGACTGCCAGCTGATCGCTGCAAAGCCGCCATTAATTCTTTATACCATCGTGGACCAGACGGCTCTGATAGCTGGACATCAAATGATGGGCGTTGGGTACTAGGGCACACTAGGTTATCTATTATTGGTTTGAATAATGGCGAGCAACCTATGATTAGCCCTGACGGTGCGATTCATTTAGTGGTCAATGGAGAGTTTTACGGTTACCGAGAGATCCGTGAAAAACTCCAAGCAAGCGGCTATCAATTTAAAACTGACAGCGATAGTGAAATTGCCTTGCATCTTTATCATGAGCGCGGCATGCAAGTTGCCACTGAATTGCGCGGTGAATTTGCGGTTATCATTGCCGATGAGCGCAAGCAAATTATGATCGCTATACGCGACCGCTTTGGGGTTAAGCCTCTTTATTACGCTGCAATAAACGGAAACTTTTATTTTGCCTCAGAAATAAAAACCTTATTAGCATTAGGCGTACCTGCAAAATGGGATCTTGAAGGTGCGTCAGCAGGTCCAAGTAGAGCCCATGAAACAACAGAGTTTGCTAACATCTACTCAGTGCCACAAGGGTGTTATGCCATTGCCAAAGACGGGAACGTGCGGATTTATACCTATTGGGATTGGGAGTTTCCAACCGCAGCACAAATGAAAATGGATCAGCGCAGTGAAGCTGAAGTAGTAGACGAATTTCGTGAAGCACTGCAGGGTTCTATTCAGCAAAGGCTGGTTGCCGATGTCGAAGTCGCTTCCTACCTCAGTGGGGGCATCGATTCCTGTGCGGTTTTGGGGTTGGCACAACAATGCATGGATCGGCCTATCCGTGCGTTTACATTAACGTTTGATAATCCATTATACGATGAAGCTGCCATTGCTGAGGCGACAGCCAAACATGTTGGTGCTTCTTATCACCCCATACATATAACAGGACGTGACATTGCAGATTCTTACTCAGAGGCAGTTTGGCATAGTGAAACCCAAATGTTTAACGGCCATGGCGTTGCAAAATATCTTCTTAGTCGTGAAGTCCAAAAAGCAGGGATCAAGGTAGTTTTTACCGGTGAAGGGGCCGATGAAATGCTGGGAGGGTATCCATTTTTCAGAATTGATGCTCTGAACCATAATCCCGACTTGAGTAGCGCCGAAAAAGTGGCATTTATGAAAGAAATGTTGGGTAGTAATCAAGCCACAAGCGCGATCACGATGCCGGAGCAAATTAACGATGAAGAAATGCAGGCCATTCAGCGTCGGCTTGGATGGGCGCCTGCGAGTCTAAATGTCAGCATGGCAATGAGAAATGGAATAGCCCCATTTTGGTCCAACGAATTAAATGAGCAAGTTCAACAACGCCATCCAATAGCATCAGGTCTCGACCGTTTACATCTTGCTCAACGTGTTGCAGGACGCGATCATCTGAATCAGGCGTTGTACATTCATTCTAAAACTATGTTGCCTAATTTTATTCTGAATTATTTAGGTGATCGCATGGAAATGGCGCACTCCATTGAAGGGCGAGTGCCTTTTCTTGATCACCATGTGGCTGAAGTAGCGGCTCGTGTACCAGTGAACATGAAAGTAAAAGGTATTCGCGAAAAACATGTACTTCGAGAAGCAGCTAAAGACGTTCTACTGCCCGAAGTTTACAACCGTCAAAAACACCCTTTTACAACACCACCCGCACGTGACAAAAAAGACCCGATATTAGCGTTTTATCATGATACGTTCACGTCGCAAGCAGCTAAAGAACAACCTATTTACGACATGCAAAAAGCCAATTCAGCTCTGGATAAACTATTTGAGTGTTCTGATGAACAACGTATGGCAACGGAAGCCTCTTTACAACGAATTGCTAGTGCGATCATCATGCAACAGAAATTTGGCATGAGTTAAATACCAAACTAATTCAGGTGAGTAACTCAATAAATAAGAGTATGTGATGCAGTTAATCAATTACTTTGGATACGTTTGCCACGACATACCAATTCATACTTGGAATATAGCTGGCACCCAACAACCTATCTGTCGCTGGGTAGAACTCCATAAAGCCAGAAGCATTTGGCTGCAATAACCTATCAATAATGTCCTTAGAAAACACATTTTGCAGGCTTTTGATACCTGCAACATCGGCTTCTGCATGAACTTGAATTTTGCCTAAATTATCGACTAAGTAAATGTCACCATGTTTAGCAAAAAGTGAATTTTTTAATATCTCCAAGACGCCATCAAATGAAGTGGCAATACCCGACAATCCATTGCCATCTGTTTGCTGATAATTAACATAAACGTCAACACGATTTTTGTTTTTATCGTGATATACACTGATAAGGTCTGACTCACCACTTTTTAAATACGCAAAATACCAAGTATCAATTTCTGGCTGTAATACTCTTAAGAACCCTTCGTGATTCCAATACTTATGGGTGTTTTTATCCGCAAACGAAGCACTAGTAAGGCCGTACTCTTTGACTAAAAAACCAAGCTTATTAACTAATATTGACTCTTTATCAGCCGTAAATCCTGTCGCTACCCAGTCATGAATATGTTTATCATTGGCAAGGGTTTTAGCGATTAATTTCATACTTGAGATGCGGGCATCAATGTTTTGACTGAGGTTGACCAGCGAAAAATTAAACTGTTGCTGCAGCAAGCGTTTCTCGGTCGTTTTCGCATCTATGCAAACATAGATGAGTAACAGCGACAAACACACCATAACCAATAAACCTGATGCGATTAGTTTATTGATATGTTTGGCTAAAAAGGGTTTAGACATTTATAAGGCACTCTCTATTATAAGTTTCAGTATGTTTGAACACTGGCTAAAAATGTTTATTTAAATGGGGCAATGTTGTTAGCATCGACTCAACATACATTAAGGTTTACGGGCCAAGAAAATAGTATGCCGACTGCCTTTTCCTGGGCGTGCCCGCACAACACGTGAATCAGCTTTAAATCCAGCCTTTTTTAGACGTACCGTGAACTGTTCATCAGGACCAGCGGACCATATGGCCAACATCCCTTTCGGTCGCAGGGTTTTGTATATGTTGTCCAAGCCTTGCAGTGAATAAATACTGTTATTGCCCTTTTGAGTCAACCCCTCAGGGCCATTATCAACATCCAATAAAATAGCATCGAAGGTAGGTTGTTTAATATTAAGTAGTACCCTTACATCGCCAATATGCACCTTAGTGCGAGAGTCTTGCAGAGGATTGTTTGCGCAGTTACCAAGAGGCCCTTGATTCCACACCACAACTTCAGGGATCAGTTCTGCCACTGTGACTTGAGAGTTTGAAGTAACTGCTTTTAATGCTGCAGCCAAGGTATACCCCATACCTAAACCGCCTACTAAAACTTGTGCATTGTCGGTTGAATTAAGATAAGCACAGCCCAGTTCTGCAAGCACTTTTTCTGAGTTGTACAGACGACTATTCATTAGTTCGCCGCGAATACCCGAAAGGCGAATAGAAAATTCATCTCCTCTTTGAGAAAACTTTAATTCACCACCATTATTGGGAATTTGTGCGCTGCCAAGTTGGGTCCATGGGATCATAATACTGCCTAATGAATATGTGTATAGAGAACTGTGGACGCGGACTTTAGCATAATTGACAATACAAACTTTATACATTGCCAGCTACTCAATAAAAAACCAAGCTGAGTCATGTTTGAGTCATAACATGGAACACACGATCTACAAATGCCGATTTACAAATGCATATCTACAAATCCGTACTTACTATCACTCATCTATCGACTGTCAAGGAAAGGAAAGGAAAGGAAACGTTACCAACACAATATTGGTAACGTTCAAAATAATTACCTAATACGCGCCATCGGCATACGTTAACTCGTAGCTATGGCTGTATATTTCCAAAATATTACCAAAAGGGTCTTCCATGTAAATCATACGATAAGGTTTTTTGCCCGGATAGTAATAACGGGGTGCTTGCATGCGCTTTTTACCACCAGCAGCCACTATTTTATCTGCTAACCCCTCTACATCAGGATCTTGAACACAGAAATGGAATACACCTGTTTTCCAATATTCAAAATTATCCTTAGGGTTTTCCTGTCCTTTAAATTCGAATAATTCAACACCGACCCTATCGCCTGTAGACAGATGTGCAATGCGAAAATGCTCCCAACCGGCACCAAAAACATCAGTACACATTACGCCAATAGAAGAATCATCTTCAGTAATTTCAGTGGGTGTCATAATAAGATACCACCCAAGTACCTCCGTATAAAACTTAACCGCTGCGTCTAAGTCAGGCACGGAAATTCCGATGTGGGAAAATGTTCGTGGATATTGCTTGTTCATTATTTGTCTCCTGTTAATTGATTGACAAAGTATACATTTCACATTACATCACTTAAAATTATCATTCTTTATGAATATAAGTACTTTTTGTAATGATAAATCAAATTCTATTAAAGACTTTTTGTACCCTTGCAAATGTAGGACATTTCACCCGAACGGCTGAAAAGCTATTTATGACGCAGTCGGGAGTAAGCCAGCATATTAAAAAATTGGAAAATCAGCTTGATAGCCAATTATTAATTAGAGAAGGGAAGTCATTTTCATTAACGGCGGCTGGATTTCAGTTACACCAAAAAGGCCTTGAACTTTTACGTGCAAGTGATGAGTTAGAGGCATTAATTAAACAAGATAAGGCTTATGTTGGCCGAGTCAAGATTGCCTCGCCTGGCAGTGTTGGTTTAAAACTTTATTCTCATTTACTCAACTTACAGCAACATCATCCAGAGTTAGTGATTGATTTTAGATTTGCTCCCAATAAAGCGATACAACAAGAGTTAGTAGACCGAACATTGGATGTAGCTCTGATCACAGAATTGACTAATAATAGTAGTTTGCTAAGCGAAAAAATTGCTGAAGAGCCTCTAGTATTAGTCACCTCGAACGAGGTTAGGTCGGTGAATTGGCAAACGTTGATAGAGCTAGGCTTTATTTCACATCCCGACGCTGAACATCATAGCAGACAACTACTGAGTATGAATTTCACAGCCTTTGAGCATGTAGAACAATTTCGCTGCAAAGGTTTTTCAAATCAAATCAGTTTGATATTGGATCCTGTCAGTAGAGGATTTGGATTCACTGTACTTCCATTGTTTGCAGTAAAAGCATATTCGCACCAGAATGCTATAAAGATACACCCATTAAAAACATCAGTGAGTGAAAACCTCTACTTATGCGTTAACCGGCACTCAATCCTGTCTAACAGAACTCAGTTTATTAAATCGGTGGTAACCGATTATCTGCAATAATCATATTGTATTCGACACGTTTGATCCTTTTGACTACTGAGTCCTTAAGCAACAGTACTAAGTTTATTTATATTTAAGGTCTAAAACCTACACAATGCCATCAACTATAAAAATACTGGGTTATGCAGGGTTAATTCCGTTTTTTGGCTTAGCTGTTTTATCTTTAACATTAAACGACAACACATTGGTCATAGACTCCCTTTCCCTTTATGCATTTGGTATTTTCACATTTTTATGTGGCGCTTGGTGGCCAACAACGGATATGCAGAACGCTAAATTCTGGCGTATTGTATTAAGTAACTTCTTATTTCTAACTGCATTTTTTGTATTTTTACTTTTATCTAATCAATGGTTAGCAATAGGATCGCTATTATTCATACTTATTTGGGCGATTGAACGTTTCAGTTCATTAATTCCCCAGCACTCTCTTTCCTACAGTAAAATGCGCACGGTCCTGACATTTGTCGCCAGCCTAAGCATGATAACAACTTATCTATTTGGAGCAGTATAAAGTGGCAAACCTGAAGTCAGTAAATATTGACCCTAAAGAAGTCGCCTATTATGAAAAACTGGCGGGAACATGGTGGGACATTGATGGCCCGTTCTGGCCTCTACATAAACTCAATGCACTAAGAATTGACTGGATTCTGGGGCAGCTTAAAACACAAAATCAAAAGCAACAGCCGTTAGCTGGGTTGAAAGTCCTAGATATTGGTTGCGGCGGTGGCATATTGAGCGAGTCATTGGCTAAACAAGGTGCCGATGTAACGGCAATAGACGTGGTCGATAAAAATATTATGGTGGCTAAAGCGCATGCGAAGCAGAACGGGCTTAAAATTGACTATAAATTAATCAGCGTTGAAAAAATGGTTGAAACCAAACAACAATTTGACTTAGTGTTTAACATGGAAGTTGTTGAACACGTAGTAGATGTAAGCAGCTTTATTCGCAGTTGTAATGCATTGGTGAAACCCCAAGGCACACAGTTTATTGCTTCTATCAATCGTAATTGGCTAGTCTTTTATCATCGCTTATTTTTGGTGCAGAGTATGTCACTGGTTTATTACCAAAAGGCACACATCACTATAATAAGTTGGTTAAGCCAAGTGAAATAATACCTTTGTTACATGACGATGGATTTGAGTTAATCGCCACCACTGGGGTAGCCGTTAACCCCATAAAACGTAGCATGAAGTTAATCAAACCAACTTGGGTGAATTATATGTTGGCGGCGCAAAAACAAAGCAGGTAATCAAGGCGAGGGGAAAACGGGAAAACTAATCAAGGGCCTTAAAAAGGTGAAGTATCAGCATCATAGCGATGACTCTCGCGATTATAAATGCAACCATATGACCAGCATTCAATCTAATTGCAGACCAGTTAAATGGTTACTGTTTCGGAATAAAAAGTAATAAACAACATTATTAGCGAGATTGTAAAATTTCGTTATCCTGGTTGTTTTTGAATATAAGTAAATATAAAAATATCCAGTGCTTAACATTTAAGCACTTAAAATCTCTTATCTCCGCTTTTTTACAATTTCATACCAGATTAATACTTAACCATATATTTAACTAAGCAAGTTAACCTTGATCAAGATCAATTAGCTTACGAAGACCATGATAAAAAGGTTGACGCTTAGAGTCTACTCACAGACAATAAATGTTAATGATATGTTTAATATAGATTAACAAAACGTATTTACCTTTAATAACATAAGAGACTGATCTGTATGATTTTAAACCACCTGTGGGGATTATATACACATCCAAAAGAAGAGTGGCACTCAATCGACCAACGTCACGAGAGTTACTTTTACAGTTTGAGTCATATAGCCGTCATTTCTTTAATACCTGTTTTGATGGGTTATTATTCTGCGGCGCATCTTGGTTGGAGTATCGGTGTAGGTGATATTATTAAATTAACACCGAATAGCGCTATGCTGATGAGCATAGGTATGTACTTCGGTTTAATGACAGGTGTGATCGCCTTAGCAATGTTAATTCATGAACTAGCTAAAGCATTCGATGCAACACCGACTTATACCCAGTCACTTGAACTGGCAGCTTATACTGCAACACCACTGTTTATGGTGGGCTTTGCAGCTTTCCTTCCAGTGTTATGGTTTGTTATGCTTGTTGGGTTAATTGGCTTAACCTATTCAGTATATTTACTCTATGCAGGTACACCAATATTAATGCATATTCCAGAAGGAAAAGGGTTTATTTATGCAAGTTCAGTGGTCACTTGTGGCTTAGTATTGCTCGCGATATTAATGGCAGCGTCGGTTATTCTATGGAGTATGGGCATGGGCCCTGTGTACGTGGGTTAAAGCCTATATGTGACGTACAAAAAAGCCACGTTTTATACAAACGTGGCTTTTTTATGCTTTTAAAAGTGACAAAAAGTATCGCCTAGTCTTGACTCATATTGTGCATTTCTAAATTACTCAATTCTGTTTGCATACCTTCATTTTTTGTTTCTTCATTACGCATATTATCTATACGCTGCAAATATGCATTATCTACATCACCCGTAATATAATTTCCATCAAACACTGAGGTTTCAAAACGTTTAATGTCAGGGTTCAACTCACGAACCGCATCAATTAAATCATCGAGGTCTTGAAAAATCAAGCCATCAGCACGGATCAGATCACTGATCTGTTCAATCTCACGACCATATGCAATCAGCTCATTAGCTGATGGCATATCAATACCATACACATTAGGAAAACGAATTTCAGGGGCTGCAGAGGCAAAGTATACTTTCTTAGCGCCAGACTCACGCGCCATTTCAATAATTTGCTCTGATGTAGTGCCTCGAACGATCGAATCATCCACCAAGAGCACACTCTTATCTTTAAATTCTGAGGGAATAGCATTCAGTTTTCGGCGCACCGACTTACGGCGCATGGTTTGTCCTGGCATAATAAACGTACGGCCAATATAACGGTTTTTAACAAACCCTTGGCGATAAGGTTTATCTAACTCGAGAGCAATTTGAAGTGCAACATCGGTAGACGTTTCTGGAATAGGGATAACCACATCAATATCTAAATCAGCCCACTCTTTAGCAATTTTTTGCCCCAGTTTTCGGCCCATATTCACTCTAGAGGCATAGACAGAAATGCCGTCAATAAACGAATCTGGACGAGCAAAATACACGAACTCAAATATGCAAGGAGCACTAATAGGTTGATGCGCACATTGTTGAGTGTGCAACTCGCCTGACTCGGTCACATAAACTGCTTCGCCAGGTGCCACATCACGGATAAAGGTAAAACCAACCGCGTCAAGTGCCACACTTTCTGAGGCCACCATATATTCATCACCGAACTCAGTTTTGCGTTTACCTAAGGATAACGGGCGGATCCCAAATGGGTCTCTAAATGCCAACATGCCATTGCCAATAATAACAGCGACAACAGCGTAAGCACCGCGGATTTTTAAATGCACCTTGGAGACAGCTTTAAACACCTCTTCTGGTGTTAAGTGTAAACCTTCACAATTTTGCAATTCATGGGCAATAATGTTCAACAACAACTCAGAATCTGAGGTGGTATTGATATGCCTTTTGGCCACTTTTGCCACTTCATCTTTAAGCTCGTGTGCGTTGGTTAAATTACCGTTATGAGCAAAAGCAATACCGTAGGGAGAGTTAACATAAAAAGGTTGTGCTTCTGCTGAGCTTGAACTGCCAGCAGTGGGATAACGAACGTGACCAATACCAAATTGCCCCGTTAGTCTTTTCATATGACGAGTATGAAACACATCTCGAACCAATCCATTGTCTTTCCTGAGATGGATCACACCATCATCTACAGTGACTATGCCAGCGGCGTCTTGGCCACGATGCTGGAGTACAGTCAAGGCATCGTACAAAGCTTGATTAACAGGGCTTTTACCCACTATTCCGACAATACCACACATGCTATTTACCTTTTTATACTGGCTTTATAAAACTTGAGTTGTTTTGTAAATATTCAAAAAACCACTCAATGATTAAACTAAATTCTGGAATAAGAACGGACGTTTCCCACCATGTTGATGCTGACACAGGGGTAAAAGTATCTAAGAAAAATAACAACGCACTCACAATTAAAACACCTCGCAAAGCACCAAAAACCAGTCCTAACGCACGATCTGTACCTGTCAGCCCTGTGAACTGAACTAATTGAGAAATCAGATAATTCACTAATCCACCTATCACTAAAGTCGATACAAACAAGATGGCAATGGCTACACCATTACGGATCATCAAGTCATCAAATTTAGTGAGATAAGTGGCAAGGTCTGCATAAAATTGGCTGGCTATAAAAAACGCACTAAACCAAATTGCCAAGGAAATAGCTTCTTTTACAAAGCCTCTAATTATGCTGATTACAGCGGAAAGTAAAGTTACACATAATATGGCGTAGTCAATCCAATTCATAAGATTCGTTTTTACCGCTTAAATGACGTAACGTTAAGATGAACTAGCTTCCTAACGCCACAGAATTAAATTCGCGCGCATTCTACCAAAAGGTCTAGCGAAAATCCTGATAATTTTGTTACAACTTGGAATAACTGGGAATCTTTTAACCAATTTACTGTTGAACATTACCCGATGAATTATTGAACAGTAAAAGGTGTCACCCTACCCTGCAAGTTAGTTAATTCTTTTAGGTGGGAAAGTGCATTTTCTAAATTATTTTTTTGCAGATCAGGACCAACAAACACTTTTGTTAAGATCCCGGAATTGGTTTTCACTGGACGGCTGAAAGCCCGATAGCCTGCTTTCTCTAAACGATTTAATAACTCTTTTACATTCTTCTGATGGCGAAAGCTGCCTAGCTGAACCACCCAACCTGCACTGGCTAATAGCCTATCAACATCTTGTTCTACAACTGTTTGCTGCTGTAAACTGCTGGTTTTGGTTTTGTTTGCCTTTGATGTTTGCACCACTGCGGCAGACTCGCTTGCTTGGTATACATCAGGCACTTGCACATCTGTAGTTCGGCTTTCAGATTTGGTCGCAGCAGGTAAGTTAGAAGCGAGGTTATCATCGACTGCTTGCTCAGAAATGACTTCGACTTTACGTGTCGCCGCTTCTTTTACTTTATCGGTGTCGAATGAAGAAGGTGATTGAACCGTTTTCATTGAAGGCTTTTGTGGCAGTTTAACAAATAAATCACGCTTTGATTCTTGTTTCCCATCTAATAAGTCAGGTAAAAAAATCACGACTATGGCAACAACTATTGCGGTTCCTACCAAGCGATTTTGTAATGCGGATGACACTCTTCTACACCTTTTCTTGAGGGGTTATCGTCGCAATTTTCAATACATTTGTAACCGTAAAAAAAGATCCAAAAACGACTACTAAATCATCTTCTTTGGCATTTTCTAAAGCACATTGATAAGCGACTTCGACTGAGACATATTCTAACACTTTTTGCTTTGAGCTTAACACAGCAGAAACCAATCTACTTGACTGCGCCCCTCGAACAACATCTAAAGTAGCGCAATACCAAACTGATACAACAGGCAACATGTGAGAAAGCGTTGCCTCAATATCTTTGTCTGCCAACATACCTACAACCGCTATAACGCGTTTATATTGCATATTTCTAATATCGAAGGCTAACAAACTCGTAGCATGCGGGTTATGTGCTACATCTAACATAACGCAGGGTTTATTTTGTATAACCTGGCGCCTTCCGGGCAAACTGGTTTGATTAATTACCTGTGTCATCTGGAAATCGTCTAAATTCAATCCTAATATTTCGATGACTTGTAATGCTGTTGAGGCATTTTGAGCGGGGATATTAGGAATAGGTAGATTGTCATAACGACTATTAACACCTTGCCAATGAAATCCTTTCGTGTCTAGTTGGAATTGAAAATCAGTACCTTGCCATACAGGTTTGACCTGATAACTAGAGGCGGCCTCTACTAGTGTAATGGGGGGATGGGGTTCACCAATAACAGCGGGAATATTAGCTCTAAATATACCCGCCTTTTCAATAGCAATTAATTCTTTAGTATGACCAAGCCAATCTTGATGGTCTAAATCAATACTGGTTATTACAGCGATAGTGGCATCGACAATATTAATAGCATCTAATCGCCCACCTAACCCCACTTCTAACAACAAATAATCTGCACTGGAGTCAGCCATGAGTTGCAGTGCCGCTAGTGTGCCAAATTCAAAATAGGTTAATGAAGTAACGCCTCGCGCTTTATCTACCTTCAAAAATGCTTGGCAGTGAGCTTTTTCTGTCAGCATGGCGCCAGCAACTCTGACACGCTCACGGTAATCTAAAAGGTGCGGTGAACTAAATACAGCGACTGAATGTTTTGACGCCAATAAAGCTTGCTCAATAAAGGCACAGGTAGTGCCCTTACCATTAGTACCGGCAACAGTGATAATGGTTCGCTGGCTGAGATCCACTTGCATATTGCAAAAAACCTCGGCAACCCGTTCTAATCCCAACTCAATGTTGCTTGGATGAACCTGTTCAAGATAAGTCAGCCATTGGTTTAATGTCCAAGCCTCTTTTTCAGAGGCTTGAGTGGTGGAGATATAAGACATTATTTAATGATGTTGGTGATGCAGTTTCGACAATAAACTATATAACTTGTCGCGCATTTCACGGCGATCGACAATGATATCAATCGCACCTTTTTCTAACAAAAATTCACTGCGTTGAAATCCTGCAGGTAATGTTTCACGCACCGTTTGTTCAATCACTCTTGGACCTGCAAAGCCAATCAAAGCTTTAGGCTCTGCTACGTTCACGTCACCCAACATAGCTAAACTTGCAGAGACGCCACCCATAGTCGGATCAGTCATAACTGAAATATACGGCAACCCTTTATCGCTCATTTTAGCTAATGCTGCACTTGTTTTAGCCATCTGCATCAAAGACAAAAGTGCCTCTTGCATACGTGCTCCTCCACTCGTTGAAAAACAAATAAGTGGCGTATTATTTTCTAAACAGGCATTCACTGCTTTAACAAATCTAGCACCCACAACTGAAGCCATCGAGCCGCCCATGAAGGCAAACTCAAATGCAGCCACAACAACGGGCATACCGTTCAGTTTACCCTGCATCACAACTATCGCGTCTTTTTCTTTGGTGGCCTTTTGAGCGCTACTTAATCTGTCTTTATATTTCTTGGAATCTTTAAATTTCAGTAAATCTTGTGGCTCTAAATCTGCGCCCAACTCGACCCTATCACCTTGGTCTAAAAAGTGATTGATCCGTGCGCGTGCGGTAATACGCATATGGTGATCACATTTAGGGCAAACGCCTAACTGCTTTTCTAACTCTGTTTTATACAGAACAGCTGCACATTCACTGCATTTAGTCCAAATTCCTTCTGGCACGTTACTTTTAGTCAATGACTTAGTGCGTGGTAGTATTTTTTCAATCCAACTCATATCAAATCCTGTTATGCAATTTGTTAATCTTAACTAATTGACAATATTCAACGGTTCGTTTAATACCCGTTTTAAGCCCTGTAGGCCGAAAGAAACCCTATTAAATCACATCAAGCACATATCAAGAATACAAAACTGGTCTTAGAAGTATTAATCTGGTAAAAATAATGGTCCCAAGGGTGTAGTCGGTAAATCAAAAACTTCGGGGTAAGTAACATGAACTAAGTATAAACCATTCGGTTTTGCAGTGGATGCAGCTTTAGTTCGGTCTTTACCTTCTAACAATGTCTTCATCCAAATTGTGGGTTTTTCTTTTTTACCAATCGTCAAAAGAGAACCTGTAATATTGCGTACCATATGATGCAAAAATGCGTTCGCGGTTACATCAATCATAATGTAATCACCAAATCGGCTCACATTGATATGAGTCATCTGGCGGACCGGAGTGTTAGCCTGACAGTCCACAGCTCTAAACGCACTAAAGTCATTTTTACCTAACAAATGTTGAGCTGCTTGATGCATCAACTTATGGTCCAACTCATTATGTATATGCGTTACGCCTTTGGGTAAGATGCTATTACGTAGACGATGATTATAAATGACATATCGGTAACGCCGTGCAGTAGCAGAAAAACGCGCATGAAACTCGTCATCCGTATTTTTAACCCATTTTATTGCAATTGAGTTAGGTAAAAAGCGATTCAAACCGATAGTCCATGCACGGTCAGGCCGCTGAATATTTGTATCAAAATGTACCACTTGGCAAGTAGCATGCACCCCTGCGTCAGTTCTCCCGGCACAGACTGCCTTGATAGGTTCGTCGGCTATAGTTGTTAACGCTTCTTCAACGTGCTGTTGCACACTAGCCACAGTTTGTTGGCGCTGCCAACCGTGGTAGGGTGCGCCATTATATTCAATGCCCAGAGCTAATCGCATCAGTCCACTTTCGTTATTCAAAAAATTCGCGGTATTGTAAGGAACTTATCAGTAAATAACAGGGGTTTTTAAACAAACCGCAGTAAAGAGCATTCTTAGGCTCGAACCAATCATTTAATCTCGCTTAAAATCGACCGAGTGAAGATCATGTTTTTTTATCAGTTTGTGCATATCAGTTCGATTTCTTCCGGCTAATTCTGCTGCCCGAGTCACATTACCATCCGTCATTTTAAGCAACCTCAATAAATATTTTTGCTCAAAGGCATCCCTTGCTTCTGTCAAAGTTGGCCATTTCTGCTCTGATGCAGATAAAGCTTGTTCAACTAAATGTGATGCAATAATGGGAGTTTGAGTTAGGGCGACACATTGTTCAACCACGTTAACGAGCTGCCGAACGTTACCTGGCCACAAACAAGTAGTCAGGAGTTGCATTGCATCATCAGAAAAACGATTAACCTTAACCTGATGGCGTTCTGCGCTCGTTTTTAACAAGTGGCGTGCTAGTAATGGGATATCTTCAGAGCGTTCTCTTAGTGTAGGTAAAGTGATATTCACTACATTGAGTCGGTAATACAAATCTTCTCTGAAATTGCCCAGCTCCATTTCTTTATTGAGGTTTTTATGGGTCGCGGATATAACTCTCACATCAATTGGAATTTGTTTACTGCTGCCCACGGGACGGATAGTTTGTTCTTGCAGTGCTCTAAGTAACTTAACTTGAAGCGGGATGGGCATATCGCCAATTTCATCTAAAAATAAAGTACCACCATCGGCTTCTCTAAAGAGTCCATTATGTTCATTAACCGCCCCTGTAAATGAACCTTTAGCATGACCAAACAGTTCAGATTCGAGCAAGTTTTCTGGTAAAGCCCCGCAGTTGATCGCTACAAAAGCTTTATCCACTCTTTTACTGGCTTTATGAATGGCACTGGCCAAAAGTTCTTTTCCGGTGCCACTGGCACCGCTTATTAACACGCTAACATCGCGCTTGGCAACACGGTAAGCTTGATCAAGCAGTTGTTCCATTTGCATCGAACGGGTAATGATTTTTTCACACCACTGTCCATTTTGCGCTCCTTGGCTTTGACTCACCGCTTTTTTCATCAAACTGCGTAATTCATCATGATCTATGGGTTTAGTCAAAAAACCGAATACACCTCTTTGTGTCGCTTCAACAGCATCTTGAATAGTGCCGTGAGCGGTCATTAAAATAACAGGCACATCTTTTCCAAGTGCCATAATTTCTTCAAAAAGGTTTAAACCGTCTAATCCTGGCATCCGCAAATCACTCAATACCACGTCAAAATTTTGGGTGTTGATTAACCTTAATGCCTCTTTACCGCCGCCAGCACTTTGAACATTGTAACCTTCACCTTTCAACCTAATGGCCATTAAGCGTAATAAACTTTCATCATCATCAACCAACAGAACATTAGGATCTGATGTATTCAACTGATTCATTATCTAACCTCTTCGATACTTTGAATAATAGATGCTTCGATATTAAGCAACTGATCTATCTGACCTTGTTGTTTTTTTAAGAGTATTTGTAGCTCTTCAATTTTGAAAGATTGTTGAGTGTTAATTTTACTCAAAGTCACTAACGCAGATTCCATTTCCAGCAAATCCTGGCTCGGGTAATAGAGTGCAACTAAAATAAAACGGCGCATCTGTGAAGTTAACTTCGGTAAAATTGACTCTACCCAACCTTGTGCTCGCAAACGGTCTTGAAACGGAGTGCTTTTACCTTGGCTAAGCAGTACTTTTTTCAATACATCAGCATCTTGTTCAGACAATGCTTCTATGTGTTTTTTACGCTCAGGCCATGATACATCCTCAATTTCGTACCAAAATTTCAACCAATATTCGATTTTACAATTATTGCCTTGTGAGGAGTTTAGCCATACACAGGCAGGTTGTATGATTAATACTTCAGCGCTATTTGGGGGGGTATTTAAAGACGGCAGCAACTCACAACTGGAAAACAAAATAAAGGTGCTCAACACTGTTAATAATTTCGATTTCATATACTCGCTTCTTTACCTGGGATCTGCACACGAATACACACGTCTGCATAATCCACTTCAACCATTTCAGCTTTGCCAAACATCATTCTGGCGCAATCGGCAACGATGGATAATCCAAGTCCAGAGCCTGTTACCCTATCATTTCGCACGCCCTCACCACGACTAAAAGGCTGAAATAGAATATGCCGTTGATCCATATCAATTTGTTGACCGCGATTAGCAAAATCTAAAACCTGCATGTTACCTTTCTGATAGAGTCTAATATTAATCGGACTGCCTTTACTGCCGTGAGCAATGGCATTTGACACCAAGTTATCCAAAATCCTTCTAAACAACGTTTGATCAGCAAAAACGGTGGCTAATTCTAATTTCATATCTATCTGATTATCATGCTGTTTAATCGCCAAACTGTTTTCTGTCACAAATTCATTAAAAAAACGTTCACTGTTGATTTTTGAAAACACTGGCTTAGCTTGTTGTAGCAACAAATTGTAATCAAGCAGTTGCACAATAAGTAAATTTAATCTGTCCGTGCTGCTGTTTAGAAGTGATAACACCTCTTCTTGGTCTGTATTCAGAGGGCCTACAACTTGCTCAGTCAACAATGAGCAGCCTTCTTTGATACTTGCCAAGGGCGTTTTTAACTCATGGGATGCATGACGCAATAAAGCATGTCGTAAATTTTCTAATTGAATTAAGCGACCTGCTAATCGGTGTAATTTTTGCTCTAATACAATTAGTTCTTTTGGACCTGACGTGGCAATTTCCGGTAATATATCTTCCTGCCTCGACATGGCGGTAATAATGCGCTCAAGTCTAGAGACAGGTTTTAATATCGCCTTGGAACCGAGTGCAATTAATATAAATGAAGCACCTAATAAACAGGCTGTTAACCAAAATTGTGTTTGTTGTACCGAACTCACATATATTTGTTGATCTTGGATCCTTCGGTCAAGACTGCTATCTACTTGAGCCGATAAGTCATATAGGTTTTGTTTAAATTCAGCTAATTGTGCATCCAGTAACAACTGGTCGTCAGTACCCGAATATTGGTTAATCCAATCAACACGCTCAGTTAAATTACTACAGTTTGTCTTTTCTGTCAGCTTCTCGCAAACAGGTATTTGGAATTCGGTAAAGCGCTGAGATGATTTTCCGATTAAGGGTTTCAGCGCGTCCTTCTTTACAATATGGTATTGGCGCACGAGTCGCTCAATATCAACCGATAGGCCTTCCATTTTACTGACGCGTCTAACAGTATTGACCGAATATTCAGCTTCATTAGTGGCAATTTGACCTATTTCGCTTAACTTAATTTGGCTGTAGCCGACCAGCAATGCCAAAGGCACAAGTACAACGACAAAACTAATAAGTGTTAATTGCCGTAATGAGCCTAGTTGCATGGCAACTCCCATTTGTATTTTAGTTTATCGAAGTGTCAGCATAATAAAAAAAGATCGAACAAGTCGATCTTTTCTGGTTTTATTTTTTAGTTTTTATTCAGACTTACTCATGATTTTTTCTTCGGGCAGAGCCACTTTAATTTTGGCTAGTTCAGTTGAACTTATCTTTCCGTTGCCATCTGTATCAATTTTCCCAAATAAGGCAAGTACAGCAGGATGTGCAACCGCTTCTTTAATCGTGATTTGACCGTCTTTATCCAAATCAAGTTTTTCTATCAATTCATTATCAGCCCTTACAGATGCTGATATAAACAATTGCATAGATGCAGCAATAAACACAAATGGAACAATATAATTAGTCTTTTTCATATCATTATAATCCTTTGCTAAATGAGATCTGACAACCACTAAAAATCATCAAATTAAAAAAATAAGGCATCCATACCGTCAGTGATACCGATTTAAGTTCGCATCAAGGATACTAATACTATTATATGCAAACGCCAACGCAGCCAATAACAAACCAGAAATGTACTAACATCCTTCACAACACTCACTGTCCATGCTTTACACCTGAGAAACCAATCAGATCGAATGTGATTACTGAAATACACTACATAGTTCGTGCCAAGAATTAATTTATTATAAATTTCAACAACTTAAAGAACATTAACGGATTTATACAGATAGCTTTTAAAAAACTAGTCACTATATGTCTTAAATTTGAGACACTCGTACCAGTGGTTTAGATTATGCTATTGATATCAGTCAGTTATGGTGTCTTTTATTTAAGACATCTAGAAGAATTAGCATTTGAAAGGAAAAAAGTGACACGTTAATCAGGCTTAATTGACAATTTACTTTGTATAAATTGGCTATGAGGTATGTAAAGTAAATCGGCTATTTTTCTGATGGTGTAATCTTCATCAGGGCTAAGTTCATGGTCAGCGTATGCCACTGACCATAATGAATCAAGCACAGCCCTTTTCTCGTCTGCGCCATAAATATCATTGATGACTCTTGTAAACTGCTGATAATCTGCCGCATCGTCCGCTTTGGATTGACTCAACTTGCAAAGGATTTCAAGCTCAGTACCACTCAAAGAAAAATGATTCTTAAGCTGGTTGCGATAACTATTTTGCTCTAATTGTTCAAACTTATGATCCGCACGCATTACCTCATATAACAACACAGCTGTCGCCAATTCGATCGTATGTTGAGTATCATTGTTATCTGTTTCTAATTGATCTTTAAACCACTCTTGGATACTGTTAATCATAGTACTTTACTCTCCCGTTATTATTGCTTGACTAAGTGTGAGAGCCGCTTCATAAGCTGACTCAATAGTGGCCCCAAAGCTCCAATCACCCCCAACATATAATCCGTATTCCTGCTGACTCAAAATACCCAAGGGCGATTGCCCAATGCAAGGTTTAGCATAGCGCCAATAGTGCGCATAGGTATTAGATATTGACTTATCAGATAAATCAAACAGCTCACAAAATCTTTTTATCGCAATAGATATCGCCTTCTCTCTGCCAGACTTTCCTAAGTCATCTGACAATACGTTAGCCAGTTGCGCCACCCATATTTCACTCTGTCCTGCCGCTTCTGAAGGCATGACATGAGGTCTTAATGGTTTGCTTGAATCACGCACTAAGGTCTGTATAGATTGATCATCTAGGTACACTAAATCAATATTATTAGCGACTGAATGGTTTAATTTTAAGCCAATCGACCAACAACTTGTCCAAGATTGAGATGCATCAGGTAGTTTTATCGGCAACTCAGATTGTTCAATTAATGCCTGGGTTTGTGGCCAAGGAGCAGTTAATACGACTTTATCAAACAACGCAGTCTGCCAGACATCGTTTGATTTTAGCTGCCATCCCTTGTCAATAATGAAGCGAATTTGACTGATTAAATGGTTTGTGTGTAAATTAGCTTTTTTTATCCAATGTCGACATGCGGCGTTCATCTTGCTGTTAAACACAAAATGTTTTGTGTCACTGACAACATTTTCTAATGGTTGATGAATGTCAGTCTTTTGATTCGCTAAAAATATGTTCTGAGGCCATTGACTGACAATTTTTTGGTCACATAAGTCTTGCATAAAATCTATAAAGTCGACTTTCTGGGCAGGTACAATGCTAGCTCCTAAATCACACTGTCCCCAGTCAGTTTGTTTGGTGCTAGCTCGTCCACCACAGCCTCGTGATTTTTCAAAAATACTGATATCCATACTTTCTGAGTTGAGAAAATTTGCCAACAAACAACCTGTAAACCCGGCACCTACAATAGCCACTTTCATGCAACATCACCATTATCTTTAAATACAATAAGATGTTCCAAGTCTAAACGAATTCCGATCAGTTCATTCAATTGGTGATCATGATGACTAAGAGCCAAACACAATACCCTAGCGTGACCAACATGTTGCAATTCTAGTTGGTACAAAATATGAGAGCCTTGAAACGACCTATCCACTACTTTTGCTAAGGTTTCACTTTCATCATCATGAATGATATCGTCTGGACGAACTAAAAACACCACCTTATCACCCTGCTTAAATCCACTCTCAGGATTAATAGGAAACACCCCTAAACCGCTATTTAACTTAATGTTGTTATCTATCGTTGCAGACAAGAACACGCCATCACCCACAAAGGACGCCACAAAACGATTTACCGGGCGATGGTAAAGCGCGTAAGCATCGGTCCATTGCATTAAACGCCCTTGATCCATAACCCCGATTACATCAGCCATCGCAAACGCTTCATTTTGATCGTGAGTCACCATAAGTGCCGTGGTATTTTCGTGTTTTAAAATGACTCGAAGCTCTTTAGCAAGATCATCTCTTAACTCTGCATCTAAACTAGAAAAGGGTTCATCTAACAATAATAAATCGGGTTTAGCAGCCATTGCTCTCGCTAAAGCAACACGCTGTTGCTGGCCTCCTGATAAAGCATGAGGATATCTTCTTTCGTATCCGGGTAATCCTACTAACATCAGCAACTCAGTTACTCGCTGGAACTTTTGGGCGCGGGTATATTCATGTAAACCAAAAGCAATATTTTGGGCAACTGTTAAATGAGGAAACAACGCGTAATCTTGAAACACTACTGCGACACGGCGCTTTTCAGGCTCAACATGACTATGCTTAGCACTAACCAGCTGTTGACGTAGTGAAATTTGTCCTTCTGCTATCTTTTCAAATCCCGCCACTGCTCGAAGGAGGGAGGTTTTACCACATCCTGATGGCCCTAATAAACAACCTATTTGCCCAACGCCTAATTCAAAAGTAACGTTTTGAACGGCTTGGGTTTTTTGGTAAGCAACAGATACATTATTGAGACTTAACATAAGCTCCTTAATTGACTTGTGAACTTTGTTGACTGGGTTTGTCCATTAACAAGGTCAACAAAATAACAGGTAATATACCAACACTGACAATGGCTAAAGCAGGGAGCGCAGCGTCCATAAGACGTTCGTCTGAAGCAAGCTCAAATGCTCTGACTGCCAAAGTATTAAAATTAAATGGACGTAAAATTAAGGTAGCAGGAAGTTCTTTTAACACATCCACAAATACTAATAATAAGGCACTAAGTACACTGGTTTTCATTAAAGGCACGTGAATAACTCTGAGGACTTGTAAAGGTTTATACCCTAAGGAACGAGAAGCATCATCCATACTTGGTTTGACTCTAGACAAGCCTGTATCGATATTGTGCATAGCGACAGCTAAAAAGCGACTGCTGTAAACTAAAATCAGAGCAAACAATGAACCTGAAAATATTAAGCCAACACTCACGTCAAACCAGTTTTCAGTCAGAGTATTTAATTTTATATCCAACCAACTCAGTGAAATCATGGCGCCGATAGCAATCACAGTTCCGGGCACTGCATATCCTAAATTAACCACGCCCACTAGAATTTGTATCGGCTTAATAGGATTAAGGCGTTTTCCATAAGCAAAGATAAGTGCCAATATCACTGCGGTGATGGCTGCAATAGCGGCTAAATAAAAACTATTCCATAATAATAACCAAAATTCACTAGTGAGTTGTTTGGAATACGTCATTGATGCCCATTTCAACAATTGCAGAACGGGTAGCATAAAACCAAAAAACACCGGTATCACACATAAAAATGGCACCCAAAACGCTTTTCTACCGCTTAATTTTTGCCTGTTAACTTGATTAGTTTTTTGTCCTTGAAAATAATAGCTAACCTTTCGCCTAGACAGATATTCAAGGATCAGTAGCAACACTACAAAACTGGTTAACATAGCAGCTAATTGCGCCGCGGCAATACCATTACCTAAGCCGAACCAAGTTCTAAAAATACCGGTAGTAAAAGTACTCAGGCCAAAATATTGTACTGTTCCATAATCTGCAAATGCCTCCATCATAGCCAGAGCTGCGCCCATTAAAATAGCGGGTCGCGCCAGGGGTAACACTACCTTAAACAAGTGTTTACTGGGGGATATACCTAGGCTTCGTGATACCTCTTCAAGGCTTGCTGGTTGTTCACTAAAAGCAGTTCTCGCTAACATGTATACATATGGATAAAGCACCAGGGACAACATAATTATAGCGCCTGGCAGGGAGCGAATATCAGGAAAATAATAATCGCCATATTGCCAGTGGAATGTATCTCTTAATAATGTTTGCAAAGGACCTGCAAAGTCCAACAAACCTGTGTAGGTGTAAGCAATAATGTACGCGGGCATCGCCATTGGTAGCAAAATCAACCATTGTAATTGTTTTCGGCCTGCAAATTCATACCTAGCAATACACCAGGCTAAGACAGTACCAATCAAAATCACTAAGAAGCCAACGCCAAAGGCTAATAACAGAGAGTTAACAATATAATCAGACAAAACGGTTGAATATAGATGTTGCCATATTTCAGTTTGCGGGAAAAAAACACTTACAAAAACAAGGCCTACTGGCGCCGCAAGGATAATACAGCCTAAGGTGATACTGACAAACCAAGGATTGAACCAGCTATAAAGCCAGTTTATGAATTTCATAAACTGGCTTACTTTATTATCGTCAAAATAGAAACTTTTAGGCTCACTTCCACCCGGCACGATCCATCATCTTAACCGCTGCTGCATTTAACTCACCTAGTTGACCTAGGGGAACTTGTTCAGTCTTGAATGTGCCGAAAGACTCAAGTAGATCACTCCAAGCAATATTAGCTAAAATGGGGTATTCGTGGTTGGTAGTGGCGTACCATAGTTGTGACTCATTACTGAGTAAAAAATCGATTAACTTGAGCGCTGCGTCCTTGTTTGGGGCACTTTTTGCTAAAGCTACGCCAGATATATTGATGTGAGTGCCACGGCCAGCTTGATTTGGCCAAATAACTTTTACTTTTTTAGCTTGCTGCTGGGTTGTTTTATCTTCAGAACTCAACATTCCTGCAAGGTAATAAGTGTTAGCAATAGCGACATCACAAAGGCCTGCTGCTACGGCTTTAATCTGGTCTCTGTCCCCACCTTGTGGAGGGCGAGCAAAATTATTAACCAAACCATTCACCCATTCCTGAGCAGCAGACTCGCCTAACTGCGCGATTAATGCTGCCACCATAGATTGATTATAAATATTGCTAGAACTGCGAATACACACCCGCCCTTTCCATTCTGGGCTAATTAAGTCTTCTACGTTGGCAATAGTTTGGGTATTAACTCTATCAACTGACACCATCATTGGCCTAGCCCGTAATGATAATCCTAACCAATGCCCCTGCTCGTCACGAAAGTTATTAGGCAATGCAGCAATTGCGGGGGACACTGATATAGCCTGTGTTAACCCTTGTTCTTTAGCACGATATAAACGACCTACATCTGTTGTTAATAATAAATCTGCAGGGCTATATTTGCCTTCACTCTTTAAACGAGTGATAAGGTTATCCGCCTTGCCAGTGACTAAATTGACTGTAATGCCCGTTTGTTGAGTAAATTTATCTAACAACGGTTTTATTAACGCTTCTTTGCGCGCTGAATACAAGTTTACTTGTTCTGCCATAATGGATGTAGACAGCATAGTGGTGATAACAAGCATACAGAAATTGATATTTTTCAAAGGTATTCCTACTTTATAAAGGCAAATGCAAAGATAGAAACTGGATGTTAATCTAATTGATAATTATTCTCAATAGCAATTTCTTATTCTTCGTACATCAAATAATGGGTTGGATGCATACCCAAAGACTCATACGTTTTCTGGGCGATTAGGTTTTCTTTTTCTACGTATAACCTAAAACCACATACATTCTGTTGTTGCTCAGCCAACGCTTTAACTTGGGCATACAACTGTGCATAAATACCTTGGCGCCTAAAGTCTGGTGTAATATAGACACTTTGAACCCACCAAAAAACAGCATTGCGCCAATCACTCCACTCAGTGGTTACCATTAAACTACCCACCACTTCATCATTTTGTTCAGCAACCAAATAAAAACCTTTAGTATCATCAATAATTAAAGCTGACACACCCTTAGATAAAGTGTCCTCGTCTAACTTTTTTTGTTCGGTTTCCCAAGCCATTAGTTGATTAAACTTCACCAACGACGATACATCTTGGAGCTTAGCAACCCGTATATTAATTTTTCCCAATTTATTTACACCTTTATTCATAGCTCTATTCACAACTTATTTAAATTTTAAAAATGACATCTACTGTATTGCCTTTGTTCGTGTACTCAACTGATTCGCACAACTCTTTTACCAGCGAAATGCCACGTCCGTAACTTTTTTCAACATCTTCCAGTTTTGATATATGTCCCTGTTCAAAGCCTTTGCCTGAATCTTTAATTCTGATTGCCAGAGCGTTTTCATGAGGTCGAGACTCTGCAGAAATAACAATTCTGGCGCTCTGTAATGCCGAAAGCCTCTTTTCTCGCGACGAAAATACTCAAAAAAACCGTCATCAGATTGTTTTAATCGTGAATCAAGTTCTAGTATGCCATGCTCTAGGTAATTGTTGTATAGCTCACTCAACACCGTAAAGAGTTCTGAGTGAATTTCATATAAGCTCAGCTGGTTGGTCACTACATTGACTAAATCAACCACAGGATCAGCAGACTTAATATGCTCGGCGTTCAGTTCAATCACAATTTTAATAGGAACCTTCGAAGCATGCCCCTTTTTTTCAACCGGTTTAAATGGCTGACTGGTAAAAATGATGACTGTAATATCGTCGTTGCGCTGCATTGAGCCAAGATATTCTGTAGCTTTACTGACAACACCCGCAACACTGATATCAGGTTGGTTGTTTAACCACTTTTCAATACCCTCATCACCCAGCATTTTACGTTGTTCATTTTCAAGTTCGACAATACCATCGCTATAAGCCACCAGCCTGTCACCAAATTGCATTGTATAACGCTCGACATCTGATACAAACTCATGCTTTTCCAATATCCCCAGAGACATATGTCGTGAAGCAAAACACTTGACTATTTTTCCATTACGATCTTGTAATAATAAGCTAGGCATCCCACCATTCCAAATATCTAATTGCTTTCCGGTGTTGTTGATCTCAACAATTGCCGAAGCAAAAAACATATCGTCAGGAAGCAACATCAGCAAAGTTTGGTTAATGGTTTCAGCCATTTCCATTAAAGAAAGTCCTTTATTGGAAATCGTATGGAAGGCTTGTGATACTGGTAGCGCACCAATAGCCGAAGCTGACAATGGCCCGTAAAATCACCGATTAAAAAGTACATTCCGCCGGTGGGACTTTCACTGGCTAAAAGTAAGTCACCATTAAAATCACTAGCGGGGTTCAAGCTGTAATCGAGGTATGGAGTGAATGATTTCTTAACGGAAAGCGCATTGGCAAAAATATGATCAACAATTTTATTCTCGCGCTCCATAGAGTTTCGATAAAAAGAAAGTTGTTTATTTTGCTCATAAGCTTTCTTATTTAATAACCGAGTACGAGCATGAGCTCGGATTTTTGCAGCCAAGATAACTTTATCGAAAGGTTTAGTAGCAAAATCATCTCCACCTACCTCTAAGCATCTAGCGAGTGACTTATCATCTTCAAGAGCGGTAATAAAAATAATAGGTAAGTAAATATCACCAGCTAACTTTTTTAGTCTTGTGGCGACCTTGTAACCGCCCATACATGGCATTACAACATCAAGCAATACAAGCTCAGGATTGATACGTTTAGCCAATTCAATCGCCACCGCCCCATCCTCGGCTTCAAAAGTATCCATATACCCCTGTTGCTCGAGCATATGTACTAGCAAAAAACGATTAAGCGTGTCGTCATCAACAACTAGAATACGCACATATAAGTTACGATTGACTATTTAATATCGAATTTTTTGCCAAAACGGGCAATCTGCAGTATTTTTAAAACCTGCGGGCGGCAATATGTAATTTTAAATGAATTCACAGAATCTTGTAAATTTTTTTGCATGTTCAACAACATACCTAAAGCAGAACTATCCATGTATTCAGTTTTTTGTAAATTAATAATAATGCTATTTACTGCAGCGGTACCTTCTGAATAAGCTAAGCGAAAGTCTTGAACTTTGCCGAAGTCGAATTTTTCTTCTAAATAAATAGTTAATTCTTTACCATCTTCAGAAAACTCTCTATCTAAATTCATGTATTTCCCCAACAAGAAAAAAAATGTATTAGAGCATCTCATTCTAAGATGATGTTATTAAATAATAGTTTTGCATCTTTGCCTACAAAAAATCACTTTTTTTTATTAGAATAAGCGTCTTAATTGCTCGGCATCAATATGGTACAGCTTAAAATGAGTGAAAATAGATTAGTGTACAGTACACAAACTGGCCGAATTCAAAATAAAGAACAACGTAAACCCTCAATAGTAACAGATGGTGTAGTGCGTATCCGCCGCGAAACTAAAGGCCGTAAAGGCAAAGGTATGACAACAGTAACGGGGTTGGACTTACCTGAGAAAGAGTTAAAAGACTTATGCAGCCAATTAAAAAAATTGTGCGGAACAGGTGGAGCATTAAAAAGTGGGATAATTGAAATTCAAGGTGACAACCGCGATAAAATCAAAGCAACACTCGAGCAACTAGGCCATAATGTAAAATTAGCAGGTGGTTAATAGCAATAGAAATGAGGAGTAACAATGCACCGTCTCGCTTTGTCAGAAGTTAGTATCATATTAGTTGAACCCTCTGATACACAACGTAAAATTATCATTAAGCAATTAGCCGCAGCTGATATTCATCACGTAGAAGCTGTAGGTAGCGTTGCGCAAGCCATTGATGCGATTACTAAACACGGTGCAGACTTGGTTGTCAGTGCGATGTACTTCGAAGACGGTACCGGACTAGACATCATTAAACAAATTAAAAATGATGAGTCACTTGCCTCAACCGCATTTATGCTGGTTTCCAGCGAAAATCGGGTCGAGAAACTTGAAGAGTTTAAACAATCTGGTGTGGCAGCTATTTTACCCAAACCTTTTTCTCCTGAAAATTTATCAACAGCATTGAAAGCGTCGCTTGACTTGATCAACTCAGATGAACTGGATTTAGAGTTATTTGATGTACATGAAGTGAGAGTACTTTTGGTTGACGACAGTAAACTCGCACGCAATCATATTCGAAGGGTCTTAAATGGTTTAGGGCTACAAAAAATTCTTGAAGCCGAAAACGGCGCACAAGCACTCACTGTATTAAAAGAAAATACCTTTGATTTGGTAGTAACTGATTATAATATGCCTGAGATGGATGGCAGAGAACTTTCCGAATTTATTCGCTTTAATCCTGAAACTGCACATATACCTATTATCATGGTTACCAGTGAATCAAGCTCCAGTTTGCATATGGCAAATATTCATCAAACGGGTGTTAATGCTTTATGTGACAAGCCTTTTGAAGTAAATGAAGTACGCAAAATGTTAGCCTCCTTACTAGGAAAATGAACAAAATAATTAGACGTTATTCATTATTTGTAAGAAACAAAAAAATTGTGCTTAAGCAAAACATTGACATATAAGTAGTGGCTTTATAAATTCTTAACTGTAATACAAATATTTAAACCTCCCTATCGAGAGGTTTTTTTTGAAACAACTAAGTGGACATCATGTCATCATCAGAATTAGAAAAACTTAGAGTCAAAATCACCGAACTTGACACGCACCTTTTGACTTTTTTAGCCAAAAGGCAGCAATTTACAAATCAAGTCGCTGAAACAAAGATCAAAAATAATATCCCTGTACGTGATCAAAAACGTGAGGAACAATTGTTGATTAGGTTGATAAAAGAAGGCAAAAAGCACGGACTAGATGCCCATTATGTCACCCAGTTATTTCATGTCATCATTGAAGACTCGGTACTGAACCAACAAGCATTGTTAGCGTCAAGGGCCAACCCTGGTGGCAGCCTTACAGTCAACCGCGTGGCTTTTTTGGGTGACAAAGGTTCCTACAGCTATCTAGCCACACAAAAATATTTTTCTAGGCGTCCAGGTAAACTTATTGAAATAGGCTGCCAAAGCTTTTTAGAAATCATAAAAAAGGTAGAGACTAACGAAGCTGATTATGCAGTATTACCGATTGAAAACACCTCTTCAGGGAGTATCAATGAAGTTTACGATCAACTGCAACACACTCACCTTTCAATCATTGGTGAACTTACTCATCCAATCAAACATGCTTTATTAGTTAATCAAGAAACCGATGTCAGCAAAATAAAAACCTTGTACGCCCATCCACAAGTTTTCGCTCAATGTAGCCATTTCCTTGCCGAACTGGGTAATGTCGAAGTGAAGCCTTGCGATAGTACTTCTGCAGCCATGTTGACAGTGGCCGAACTAAATAGAGATGATAGTGCGGCAATGGGCAGTGAAACGGGTGGTAGTTTGTATGGTTTACATGCCATTAAATCAAACTTAGCCAACCAAAAAGAAAATCACAGTCGCTTTTTTGTCGTTGCTCTTAAGCCTGTCAATGTTCCATTACAGGTACCTGCAAAAACAACATTAGTGATGTCTACGGTACAAAAACCCGGAGCTTTAGTAGAAGCTCTGATGGTACTTCGAGACAACAAAATTAACATGACTAAGCTAGAGTCTAGGCCTATAACTGGTAACCCTTGGGAAGAAATGTTTTATCTTGATGTGGAAGGTAATGTTCAAGACGGGCCTATGCAGCAAGCTTTAGAAGAGTTACAGGCCATGACACGATACTTTAAAGTATTGGGCTGTTATCCAAGTGAAGAGATAAACCCAACAAAGGTCGCGGCAGTGATTGCTTTAGATGGGCTGTAACAAATTTTATGTAACTGCTTATCATAAATTACTTTATTGAGAGATAAGGATAGGCAATACTACAGAAATTTTTACTCTAAAATATGACGGAAGCCTTTTGGGAGGAGGTGTAGAAAATGTCAAGAACAGTAAAACAGCTGAAGAGGACGGCACTGGTGAATTTTCCCATGATATTATTGGGTCAAATTATGTTTCCAAGCCTGATCCCGCCTTTAATCCAGAATATGCAACTGTGTTAATCTGTTCTTCGCGTCAAAAAATGAAATGAAATTGTCGATGAAATTCTATGACACTGGCGAATTTAAACAGAACGAGCTCACTTTTAAGTATAAGGTTTATGGCGACAAAATCACGTCAAATACAGATAATAGTATAATGCTAGAATTAACAATTCGAAAAGATGGTAGTTTAATAGATGGTGAGGATATCGATTTTTTTAAGCGAAATTAATAGAACACTGATTGAGTGTTTTATTGAGTTTAATTGCGGGTTTCGTAAAGAGTTATTACCCTTCTTATTCACTATGGCGTGAATACTTATGAATATACACTCAAAAAAAAATTATTATTGGCCACATTTTTTTCTGGTAGGTTATTGATGATCAAGATATTAACTAGTTATGCAATAATTATATTTGGCTTAATCTCATGCGGTAAAGTGACGTTTGAAGGTACTTATATGGCCGCTGGCGGCATGTAAGAGTTTCATTTTAAAGCTAGTGGTTATGTTGCCCAATCACTAGCAGATAATAAATTGTCGAATACAAATTTGAAAAAAACGATGATGAAATAAAAATTTAAATGAGTGAAAACACAGCACAAATATTTTCTTTATAAGAAAACTGTGCACTTATTGGCCCTGGGGGCATAACATTAAAGCAAAAGACTAAGCTAATACCAATTTGATTAATTAAGCGTTATACATTTCATGTCTGACAATTAGCAAGACCCTCATGCCAGTTATTGCCGAATCCACCCAGAACGCCTAATCAGCAAAGCAGATGCTCTTGACCTACCCTGAACTAAGGCGCGCCAGTTATATTGTGAACTGAGTCTGTTGGTGCGGCTTCCGCTTGCCGGGACCAAGTGCAAACGACCTGTTTAACTTACAAAATAATCGGATGAAGAGCATTGCCCTCGAGCGGCTTTTCTCTAGTTACTCTTTTTTAGCTGTAGCAAAAATATAACTGGGTCAAAGGGATTCGAGTCAAAAACCGCAAGGAAGCGGTTAAACGCAATGCATTCATTTATTCAAACGCTTATAAAAAATCAACTAGAATAGCCGCTGATTAATACCTAATTCACAGAATGTGAAACTTTCTCACAGGCATAAAAAAAGACGCTTCCGCGTCTTTTTTTCAAAGCATATGTCGATTAACGACGTAGGCCTAAACTTTTAATAAGAGATTGATAACGTTCAAGGTTTTTACTTTTAAGATAGTCAAGTAACTTACGACGAGTACTAACCATGCGAAGAAGACCACGACGAGAGTGGTGATCTTTCTTATGATCTTTAAAGTGACCTTGCAACTTGTTGATGTTGTGAGTTAATAAAGCAACTTGAACTTCAGGAGAACCTGTATCGCCTTCTTTAACTGCATACTCAGCAAGGATTGTTGCCGTTTCTTGTGTACTTAGTGACATAATTTTCTCCAATAAATAAGAGTTTAAAGATACAACCCGCCAATCACTAATTCAGCGAGTCAAAAAAGAGCGCATATTATAGCGATGCCTATCTTAAAAACAAGTCTTATATTGACAGAAGTTTATAACTGCCACATACACAAGTTCTAATATGTTTAGCTATAAACAACCGAGCGTTTTGGTGCAACTTTGCCGTCAGAGTCAATAAACCCCACGCCTAAAAACAATCCACTATCCTTGCTATACACTCGGATTAATGTGTCTTGGGGATATTCTGTGGAGCCAGTAAAGTTAACAGGATTACCATTTCTGAAAAAACCTTCAGCAATTTGTTCTACTTTAGCTGAATCAAGGGTTTTAACTGCAGAGTCCATAGGCATCAATAATTGATCCAAGGCAGTAAAAGTTTGGTCATCCAATAAATCTGCTGATTCGTTATCTATTTGGTCCCTGAGTGCTTGTAATGACTCCATTGTCATCATTTTATCCGCTGGATAATCAGTCACTTGGGTACGGTGTAACTTACTCACATAAGCACCACAGCCTAAAAGCTGACCAATATCATCCACTAAGGAACGAATATAAGTACCTTTACTGCTATGTACAGTCATATCAACTTCATCCGTTTCAAATCTATCAATGGATAGACTAAATATAGTGATGTCACGAGCTTCTCTGGGAATATCAATGCCTTGGCGAGCATAGAAATATAAAGGTTTGCCTTGATGTTTTAATGCTGAAAACATAGAGGGTACTTGTTTAATGGGCCCTTTAAACTGCTCACAGGCAGCAATCAATTGTGCTTCAGTTACATTGACAGGATGAGTTTCTACTACCTCTCCATCTGCATCTGAAGTCGTAGTGCGCACTCCAAGCTTAGCTGTTACTTTATAAGTTTTATCTGTGTCCAATAAAAACTGAGAAAACTTAGTCGCTTCACCTAAACAAATTGGAAGCATGCCTGTTGCCAGTGGATCTAAAGCACCGGTATGCCCTGCTTTCGCGGCATTAAACATGCGTTTAACTTGTTGCAGTGCATGATTAGACGACAGGCCTAGGCCTTTATTCAATAATATGATGCCGTTAACGGCACGACCTTTTCTTGTTCTTGCCATAAATACTACTTTTGCTCGTCTTCTTTAGACTCTTGCTCATCCAAAGAACGCCCGGCCAATTTAGCTCGTTCTTCATCTTTGTTTAAGGTGTCACTCACTAAATTGGCAATACGTATACCTTCAGCTAAAGAACCATCGCGGACAAATTTTACTGCTGGCACAGCACGCATACGCATCCGATTAGCCAATAACGTTCGGATAAAACCTTTATTGTCTTCAAGAATAGTTAAATAATTTTTGACTTGTTCTTCATCATTTTCGAAAAACGTCACATAAATTTTAGCGTGAGCTAAATCCCGCGATACTTCAACACCAGACACAGTTACCATGCCAAGGCGAGGATCACGATTCTTAAATTCATTCTGTAAAATACTGGCGATTTCTTTGTGAATTTGTTGACCGACTCTGTCAGTACGTGAAAATTCTCTGGCCATATTAACTTCTCCTGGTACCTAAGATACCTTTTCAGAAACAAAACGGAGGCCGTAGCCTCCGTTTATTCTTGTTAGCTAAAAGCTTATTGAACTTAATGCAAACTTACAGTTCGCGCTTAATCTCAACGGTTTCAAATACTTCGATTTGATCACCCACTCTCACATCATTATAGTTCTTCACTCCGATACCACATTCCACCCCATTTCGGACTTCTTGTGCATCATCTTTGAAGCGTCGCAATGACTCAAGTTCACCTTCATAAATAACTATATTGTCACGTAGAACACGGATAGGACTGCTACGTTTAACAATACCCTCTGTGACCATACAGCCGGCAATTGCACCAATCTTAGGTGATTTAAATACGTCACGTACTTGAGCTAAACCGATTATCTCTTGTCTGAATTCAGGTGCTAACATACCACTCATGGCCTGTTTCACTTCATCAATCAATTGATAAATAATACTGTAATAACGTAAGTCAATCTCTTCAGTATCGATGACTTTACGAGCTGATGCATCAGCTCGAACGTTAAAGCCAACCACAATTGCGCCTGAAGCTGCAGCTAAACTTGCATCAGTTTCGGTAATACCACCTACACCACTACCAACAATGTTCACTTTTACTTCATCAGTAGACAACTTAGTCAAAGATTCAGATATAGCTTGAACAGAACCTTGAACATCAGCCTTAAGTACAACATTTAACTCGCTAACATCGCCAGCTTCCATATTGGCAAACATATTTTCCAATTTGGCTTTTTGCTGTTTAGCTAATTTGAGCTCGCGTTGTTTAGTATGACGTTTAGTGGCAACTTCACGGGCTTTACGTTCATCTTGCACCACAATCGCATTTTCACCCGCAATAGGTACCCCTGATAAACCAAGGATTTCTACTGGTGTTGATGGACCGGCAACTTTTACGTCTTTACCATTTTCATCACGCATGGCTCGAATACGTCCGTATTCTTCACCACATAACATGATGTCACCAGCACGAAGCTCACCTTCTTGGATAAGCACAGATGCAACAGGACCACGGCCTTTATCTAGGCGTGACTCAATAACGATACCTTTTGCAGGACCAGTTGGCACTGCTTGTAAGTCAAGTAACTCGGCTTGTAGGCTGATGGCTTCCAATAGCTCATCTACTCCTTGACCCGTTTTAGCTGAGACATAAACAAATTGGTGCTCACCGCCCCACTCTTCTGAAATCACTTCAATCTGTGACAATTCAGTTTTGACTCTATCTAGGTCAGCCGATTCTTTATCAACTTTGTTAACCGCAACAATTAACGGTACACCAGCAGCTTTTGCATGTTGTACTGCTTCTTTAGTTTGCGGCATAACACCATCATCTGCAGCAACAACCAAGATAACGATATCAGTTGCAACAGCACCACGAGCTCGCATAGCAGTAAACGCAGCGTGACCAGGAGTATCTAAAAAGGCGATACGTCCGCTGGCTGTTTCAACACTGTAAGCACCTATGTGCTGGGTAATACCACCGGCTTCACCATCTGCCACTTTCGCACGTCGAATATAATCAAGTAGCGATGTTTTTCCATGGTCAACATGACCCATTATAGTCACAACAGGTGCACGACTAGATTTTTCACCGCCAGAAGCTTCAGCAATTAGCTCATCTTCAAGTGCGTTATCATTAACCAGCTCATATTTATGACCCATTTCTTCAACCACTAACACAGCAGTTTCTTGGTCAAGTACGTGGTTGATAGTAACCATCTCACCCATTTTCATTAGGGCTTTAATCACTTCAGTAGCTTTAATAGCAAGTTTGCTACCTAGTTCACTTACTGTAATAGTTTCGCCTATACGAACAACACGCTCGACAGGTTGTGCAGGTTTATTAAAAGCGTGTTTTAAATCTGAACCGGCATTTTTCTTAGACTTTTTGCGTCTACGGCCGCCAAGTTCAGTTTTAATATCATCGGCATCTTCAGCTTCTTGCGCGTAGCGGTTTGAATGCACATGCACTTCTTCTTTTTCTTGCTTTTTACGACGTTCTTCTTCTTCCTTCCAGCGACGTGAGTTCTCTTCAGCAAGCTTTTTAGCTTCTTCAGCAGCGTTTTTAGCATCTAATTCAAGTTTGCGTTGAATCTCTTCATCTTGAGCCTTACGAAGTTTTTCAGCCTCAGAACGATTACGCTCCTGCTCTGCTTTCTCTTCTGGACTCAAAGCTGACTCTTCAGCAGCACGCACTTCTTTAGCTTTTTCAGCACGTGCAGTACGTTCTGCATCTGCCTTAGCTTTTGCTTCAGTTGCTTTTTGTGCTTTTTCTAGAGCAGCATTTTTGGCATTTTCAATAGCTTGTTGTTCAGCTTCAAGTCTAGCTTGCTGTTCATCAGCTAAACGTTTAACTTCATCTTCAGCCATTTTTGCTTCTTCAACATCAGAACGTTTCACATAAGTTCGCTTTTTACGCACTTCAACCGTCACAGCTTTAGACTTTCCCGCACTCAATGTGCTGGTTGTCTTGCGCTGTAATGTCATACGTTTTGGCCCTTCTGATCCAGCACCGCCATGTTGCTTGCTCAAAAAATCTAACAATATGCGCTTTTCGTCTTCTGTTACTTCACCGCCAGCTGCTTTATCAATGCCTGCACTTTTAAATTGCTGAACCAACCGGTCAACCGAAGTGCCTATATCAGTGGCAAGTTTTTCTATGGATACTTCTGCCATATGGGAATTCCTCCTGTTGACCTATTCTTCGTTAAACCAAACGATATTACGGGCGGCCATTATTAATTCACCGGCTTTCTTATCGCTTAATTCTTCTATATCTGAAATCTCATCAGTGCCTTGTTCTGCAAGGCCTTCAAGATCGGTAATGCCGCGACTTGCTAGGGTATAGGCAACGTGTCTGTCCATACCTTCAAGATTTAACAGCTCTTCTTTTGGCTCTGCAGCCTCAAGCGTTTCTTCAGTAGCTAATGCGCGAGTCGTTAAGGTTGCACGAGCGCGTTCACGCAACTCTTCAACCATCTCTTCATCTAATCCCTCTATATCGAGCAATTCGTTTATAGGCACATAGGCTATTTCTTCGAGTGTCGTAAAACCTTCATCTACCAAAATAGAAGCAAAGTCTTCGTCAATGTCTAAACCAGCAGTAAATACAGTTAAGACTTTAGCGTTTTCTTCTTCATGTTTGGCATTTAAAGCATCTACTGTCATTACATTTAATTCCCAGCCTGTTAACTGGCTGGCTAATCTAACGTTTTGACCGCTGCGACCAATAGCTTGTGCTAGGTTGTCTGCTTCGACTGCCACATCCATTGAATGTTTGTCTTCATCGACAACAATAGAAGCAACTTCAGCTGGAGCCATCGCATTGATTACGAATTGCGCTGGATTATCGTCCCAAAGCACAATATCAACCCGCTCACCACTTAGTTCACCCGAGACAGCTTGAACACGAGAACCTCGCATCCCAACACATGCGCCTACTGGGTCTAAGCGTTTGTCGTTAGTTTTAACAGCAATTTTAGCTCTTGAGCCTGGATCACGTGCCGCTGCTTTTATTTCTAACGTTTCTTCTGCAATTTCCGGCACCTCGATGCGGAACAACTCAACCAACATATCAGGATGAGTACGGCTAATAAATAATTGTGCACCACGAGCCTCAGGGCGAATAACGTAGAGGAGACCACGTACTCGGTCACCGGGACGGAATGTTTCACGAGGCAACATATCGTCACGGTAAATAACACCTTCTGCATTATTTCCTAAATCAATAATGACGTTGTCACGATTAACTTTTTTAACGGTACCTGTGACTAATTCGCCAACTCGGTCCTCATATTCTGCTATGACTTGGTCACGCTCTGCTTCACGTACTTTTTGAACAATAACTTGTTTAGCTGTTTGTGTGGTGATCCGGTCAAATGCGATTGATTCTATTTGCTCTTCAACGAATTCACCCAGCTGTTTATCTGGTTCGTCCATTTGAGCAGTAGATAAACACATTTCAGCCGTTGGATTTTCTTGTTCGTGATCATCTGCAACCACTAACCAACGACGAAAAGTATCAAAACTGCCTGTTTCGCGGTCGATACTGACGCGCACTTCGATCTCGGCTTCACTTTTCTTTTTGGTAGCGCTGGCAATAGCAAACTCTAACGCCTCGAAGATTTTTTCTCTTGGAACCTGTTTTTCGTTTGAAACGGCTTCAGCCACTAACAGAATTTCTTTATTCATTGTTGCCTCACTGATTACTCTCTTACGACAGCCCTTGTCAGGTCGCCATCTTAATCAAAAGATGGGACTAGATTACCTTTCTCAATATTCGCAATAGCCAAAACATGTGTTTGATTATCAATTTCTAATGTCAAATTGCCTGTTTCGCAAGCTAACACTTTTCCCTTAAAATTACGCCTATCGCCCATAGGTATTCTTAACTTAAGCGACACTACTTCACCCAGGCACTCAGAATAGTGAACTTCTTTAAATAGGGGCCTGTCCATTCCAGGTGATGACACCTCTAGGTTGTACTCTACGCTGATAGGATCTTCAACATCCAGCACTGCGCTAGCTTGACGACTTACTTCAGCACAATGTTCAACGCTAATACCATCTGGATGATCAATAAATACACGCAAGGTAGAATGTTTACCTGCGCGTAAAAACTCAACACCCACCATCTCAAAGCCTAATGCTTCGACAGGTGCCGTTAACATGTCCGTTAGCTTTTGTTCGAGTTGCGACAAATCTTTGCTCCAAAAACGAAAAAAGGGCCAAATGCCCAGAAAGAAAATCGAAATTTAAAACACAAAAAACCCCGTACAAGCGGGGTTATTTGATTCTGGACCCTAGTCCACTAATTTACTAAAAGCTGGTATTTGACCAACTTTTAAAAGTGGTTGTGAAACTGCGATACCAACTTTGTAACAAGTTGAACGCCGAATAATTTCACACTATGAAACGTTACTATCATCATAAGATGAGGGAGATCGCTTCTCAAGTGCGGCGTATTCTACAGAGGACAAAGGCGACTTGCAAGGCTCGAGGGAACTGAATGCCTAAAAAATACGATAAGGCGCGGATTTAACGTCTATTATTCAACTTATAGAAAGTGTTGAATTGTCAGGGCTAAAATATGACTTAGACCTAAATTCTTGGTACTTGATGATGCTATTAATAGTTATATAAAATATAGGATGCTTCTGACACGATGCATTAAGCTTATCTGCCCTGAAATTAATTATATGTATTAGATGGATAACAAGTAGAAAGTTACACCCTACACAACTTGGCCAGACACCATGTACTACAATATGTCTATAATATTAATTAAAAAACTAAACTCAGGATTTATTCCAAAAAAAAGACCAACAATTAATCTTGTTGGTCCTCTTAATATGGTTGCGGGAGCAGGATTTGAACCTACGACCTTCGGGTTATGAGCCCGACGAGCTACCAGACTGCTCCATCCCGCGACTGAAACTTTACTCTTTGAAACTCTAATGAGTTTCAAAGTACATCTAAACTACTAACTTCATATAAACAGACTAAAAATATCTGTTCACATTTTAAGGTGGTTGCGGGAGCAGGATTTGAACCTACGACCTTCGGGTTATGAGCCCGACGAGCTACCAGACTGCTCCATCCCGCGACTGAAATCTTCTTTGATTGGGAAGCCTTTATTTTCTGCCTCTCCTCAAGTGGGGCGTATTATACATAGCAAACTTAGGCGCGCAAGGGGTTAATACAGATAAATCTTAAAAACCGCTTCAACCGTTTAAACTACATACGATATGTATAATTAAGCAACGACTTAGGGATTTTTCCGCATATTTTACAATGACATTATTTATGTCTGTGTTGTGGGCAACACCAATTAGCACTTCAATTATTTTAAAAACAATTCCATTTTTTCAGCTAATTTAAAGTCTAATTCACTTATACCACCTGCATCATGCGTGGTAAGTTTCACTTCTACTTTATTATAAACATTAAACCACTCTGGATGGTGGTTGAGTTTTTCAGCCCATATAGCGATTTGAGACATCCAACCAAAAGCACGGATAAAACTTTTAAACTTGAAGGTTTTTGTCAACTTGCCTTCAACGACTTGCCATTGCTGTTGCGACTCAAGTTGTTGGTTTATATTTTTTAGCTCAATTTGAATTTTTTCTTCTGAATATTTATCCATTACAGATTTCTCATTATTTTGTTTAATTAAATCATCCCCTATGATGTGGAAATAATTGGACAAATAAAAGTCAAAGGCGCTAATTATTATTATAACAACTGGAAAAAGTAGTTTACAAAAAAATCCCCGGTCATTGCCGGGGATTATATGTACTTACATTCGATATTAACTAAAACTCAATTGCTAAACGCGCGTAAACCTGACGACCACGTGGGTCATGCACTTTAGAATCGAAACCAGCATTAGTAAATAATTGCGGTGGATTTTCATCCGTAAGGTTTACTCCGCCAAACGAGAGGACGTAAGCACCTTCAGTTTCAAATAATCTACCCAAGTCAATGTTAACTTGTGCGTCCCACGTCAAATGGCTATCTACATCTTTAAAGCCCACGGTACAAGCAGCTGAGAAAAGATTACCATCGGCGCAGTTTTGATCATCACTATAACTATCCACGTAACGAGCAAAAATATTTGCTGAGTATTCTTCATGTTTCCAATTTAATCCTAAGTTTGCACGCAACTCAGGTGTAGACACACCAATATTACTATTATTACGCGAACCAGCACCATCAATTGGACCCGCTTGAGGGTCAACCAAATCATAGGCCAAGATATACGTGGCACTAATACTTGGAGTAAAGGTACCCATCTCTGTTTCTAATCTATAACTAGAAACAATATCAAGACCTGAAGTTTCAAGAGAGCTGGCGTTCACATAGGTAGTTAAAACCTGAAGCAACGGACCATTTAATGGGTCACCTGCCCTAATAACTCTTTCAGGATCTTGAGGTGTATCATTTAAAATGGCTTGGAAATTTTCTTTAATGATCAAATCAGTAAAGTCAAAGCTCCAGTAATCTACTTCAACAGACCAATCATCAACAGGCTCTAACGAAAATCCAAGGTTATAAGCTGTAGACTCTTCAGGTACTAGTTCATCATTACCAGAGGTTCTATCTGCAGCAAATGCTGCACCGCCAGTTAAAGGGTCCACCATTTGATTCAAGCTAGTACCGCCACCATCTTTTTGAAAGATAGAAGGCGCTCTGAAAGATGTTGAAATAGAACCTCTTAAAGAGAAATCATCCGTCGCTCTCCAAGATACAGCTAACTTAGGATCAATAGTATCGCCTGTTGTGCCGCCGTAATCCTCATATCTTAGCGCTATTTGAACATCAATTTCATCACTAACGGGTAAAGCTAACTCACCAAATAAAGCAATAACATCTTGCTCACCGTAAATATCGGCATTACCTATAACGAATGAAAACCTGTCTTGATTAGACAGCGAATCATAGTCTTGGGTTAAATCTTGATAACGATACTGGGCACCAAATGCGAATCCAGCTGCACCACCATCCATCTCAAATAATTCAGTAGAAATAAACGCTTCTGCCACTTCAAGATTTGACTTAGAGTCGATTTCTTGACGTGCTGTAAATGCATCAAATACATTCTGTGAATTTGGCGAAGTAGTAAATGAGGTAGCAAATGGGTTGAAATACTCGCAAGCACCTTCGCCTGCAGAACCTGATATGGGATCACAACCTTGTCCACCAAATCCTCTTAGAGCATTCTGAAATTGTTGCCCCAAGGTATCGTTAACGGTAAATAAGTAGTCATTTCTAGCAGCTGTATAGCTTACTTCCCAAAATCCAGCAGCTAACTCGCCTTGCAGCTTAGTGCTGAATCTAAATGTATCAGACTCTGTGTTAGCTGGGTCACCAGGGAAAGAGGTTCCATCACCAACATTACCTTTTTCACGACCAAAATAAGAAACATCTGTTCCAAACGGGTTATTAGGATGGCTTGCAGGTACAGTTGGGAAAGTTAATATTGGAAAGCTTGGTGAACCACCGCGTTCCGCACGATTTCGTGCAGTAGATATTTCAGTTGTCCATTCAATACTTTCTGTTAGCTGTTTTTTTGCTTGGATAAATGTAGATAAACGTGTTTCATCAGGTACAAACGAATAAGTACGACCAAAATCAAACTGACAAAATCCAATTTCTAATCCTGGTACAGTGCCTGATGGGGCAAGTAATCTTTCAGAACCACCAAATTCAGTACAACCTGTTGGGTCAATAAAAGGTGTGGCACCTATAAAGTAAGAACCAGGGCTACCTAACGAACTGGTGTCGTCTTGTGGACGACTTAGACGACGATCACCAGTAAGCATTGGCGAGCGATTAGTGTAACTAATGGCAGCCATTACGCTACTGTCATCGCCGACAGAACCCCACAAACCTTGCACCGTATATTCTTTATTATCACCGTGTGCACCATCTTGATAATCAAGAGATACCTGCATACCTTCATAATCACGTTTGGTAATAAAGTTAACAACCCCAGCTACAGCATCAGAACCGTATAACGCCGAAGCACCATCCTTCACAATCTCCATACGATTTAAAGCAATCATGGGTATCAGAGAACTAGTGTCAACAAAATTGACGCCACCGTTATTAGGCTGGGCAGTAACTACTTGGCGTTTGCTGTTGAGCAGCACTAAAGTCGATGCGACACCAAGGCCGCGTAAATTAATATTTGACGTACCTGCGGTTGCATTTTGAGTAAATGCATCAGGTGTATTTTCGGCACCTGTGTTAATTGTCAGTGTTTGAGTTATATCACCAATGCTCTTGGCACCTATAGCGTCAATGGCAACACTGTCAACAATGGCCAAGGGTGAAGGCGATGAAAAGTTTTCACTATGCCTTACAAAACTACCTGTGACCATAATCAATTCGAATTCTTGTTCCTTATCGGCACTTTCTTCTTGAGCAATTGCGAAGTTACCCATAGGAATAAGCTGGGCAGAAATCGCCACTGCCAATGCTGTTAATTTAGTTTTCATTTTCATAATGTGTTCCCAATAGGTGAGCTATTAGTTATTAGATATTAGATATTAGATATTAGATATCTAATCCAAAAGTGGACGTTGAAGGACAACCTAAATAAAGACCATCAAACTATTTAATTCTAATAATATTATTGTTTTCTAAGTGCCTGATAAGTTAATTATAAGCACGGCCCCGATAATAAGTTGGAGAGCCTGACATGTAAATAGATTGTTATTTATATGTGAACATCAATTACTGCTATGGTCTGACCAGATAGCTCAAGAATAAAATAGGGTAAGTACTTAGCATTTTTTAGATTAAATACATTTACAGCGCCACTAAGCACCCGCTAACAAGGTCAGAAAAACGCCTTTCATGGCAGGTTTATCTCGGCCTTCTATCTCTGCAACAGTTTCAAAGTAAAACAACATGCCCGAAGTCTTTTGTTCTGTTTTAATTAAAGTTGATATAAACCTTATTTTATCTCCCGCTCGAACGGGTTCAATAAATCGAATTTTATCAACCCCATAATTGAGTAACGTTTTATATGTTGGGTCGGGTTGAATAGATTGATAAAGAGAGTTAGGCATTAGAGTGACCGTTAAATACCCGTGCGCAATAGTAGTTCCAAAAGGACTCTCTTTTTTACACCTCTGTGGGTCAACGTGTATCCATTGATGATCATTTGTGGCCTTAGCAAACAAGTCTATGTCTGCTTGCGAAATACATACCCACTCACCTACTGGTAGTTGTTCTCCCAGTGTTAACGCTAATAATGTTTTAGTCATATTACTGTCTCCTTTGTCAATTGATTTAATAGTCTAACAAGCTTCCATATATCAATGTAATGAATATTAACTATAGCTAAACATTGATTTAACTAATAAATAACGTATCCTGTTTGTAGATATTCCGCATAGGTACTGTTTATGAATTTGCACCGTATTGACTTAAACTTGTTTGCTGTTTTTGATGCTATCTACACAGCTGGCAGTTTAACTAAAGCCGCTGATGTGTTGTGTATTACTCAACCAGCGGTCAGTAACTCCTTAGCGCGTTTACGAGAAATGTTGAACGACCCTTTGTTTGTGAGAACTGGACACAGTATGACTCCTACTCCAGTGGCACAAAATATCATTGGGCCAGCTCGAGAAGCCCTTGGCTTGTTACGAAAAAGCGTGCAAGAGAGTCACATTTTCGATCCATTAAAAGCAGAAAAAACCTTTAATTTTGCTTGCAGAGATTTACTTGAGGTCAGCGTGATCCCCCGTTTGCTAGGGCAATTACAAAAAAGTGCTCCTAAAATATCACTAACGAATTACGAAATGGAACGTAAAAACATTGTGTCAGCTATGGCCAGTGGCAATCTAGATTTCTATGCGGATGCTTCTTCATTTAGCGACCAGCATTTATGTAAACAAAAAATCGCTCAAGACAGGTTTGTGGTGTTGGCACGTAAAAATCATCCCTCATTATCACAAGGTATGAGCATGGATGCGTTTTTGCAGCTAGGGCATATTAACGTTTCTCACAGAAAAACCGGTGTCGGTCCAATAGACGTGGCGCTTGATAAAGCAGGAGAAAAACGCAGAGTAGTGATGCGTAGTCAGCACTTTTTAACCATCCCATCAACCTTAGTTAAAACTGATTTAATAGCTTGTATGCCTTATCATTTAGCCAAACATTATGATTTATCTATGTATGAATTACCTTTTGAATTACCACTACTTGAATACTTTTTATATTGGCATGTAAGTGCTGACTTAGATGATGCGCATATTTGGATGCGGGACCAGATTGCGCGAGTTGCGCATGCTTTTCATCCTGATTAGTAGATAGCCATCTTTCTGCCAGTTCTGTCACACTATTTGCTTAAGCATTCTAAACTTGAATACATATTTGAAAAAAACATACTCCTTAGGTGCTTTCGTTCCCAGCGATAACCACTGAAACATTCAATGTGAAAAGTATGTATTTTCCCTCTTTAACTCTAAAATAGCCTCTTTTGAGGCTATTTTATTATGGGTTATATAAAAAACGTCCATCAAAGAGGGCACAACTTAGACTCGCAAAGACAGATTATTTGTTTCTTTATACAGACATTAACAGTGGTGAGCCTATTTTTCTGATGCAATATGCAATTATGTGAGTGTTATTTTATAGTGTAATAGGAGGCTATTACATGCTGATAGAATTAAACGTTTTCGTTTTAGCTGTTATTTAATGAAAAACTAATTTTGTGTTTCTTATTGTTCTATTGCTGTGACGCTTCGTCTGAAAATGATGCTGCGATAGTCGATGGCAGGTTAGGTTTAAGTGCTATTATAAGTGAAATTAGATAGACTAGATATTCCAACACTGAGCAAGCTAAGGCGCTTGCAATCGAAACGTTAAATACCAGACTGTCCCGCGGCAACATCAAACAACAGATACAAATCTCTAAAATAATTGGCGAATTAGAAATAGAACTCGCCAATAATGTGGCTGCCATTGATTACGGTTCGACCGCCTTATCATTAAAAAAGAGCTTAACGGACCAAGTTTACTTATTGATATGCTCAATATACACACAGTAATATTTCAACAAAATGGGGCGTTGTCGCAGTCCTTGAGGCGGCCGATAGTGTCATTGAGCTCTCGAAAACTTACGCTTTCATACTGCAAAAAGGGATAGCGTTGCATAACAAAGAATATATTTTTTATATACAGGGAGAATATGTTCAAGCGAATAACCACTTTTCAAAAACAAAAAAACATACCAATCCGTAGGAGACAACAAAAAACTGGTTCAATTGTTAGACGATGAGGTGGCTCGCTGGAGTGGAGATAAGTTTTTAGTCTTTTTACCAGAAACCACACTTGAACAAGGCATTCTTGCTGCTGAAAAACGCGACAGGTTGTTGAAGAACTCATAATAGATTATGTGTAACCGGGTGGCGTTAAATCGCAAAATCTGAATCTTACCAATACGTCCGGCGTTGCCAATGCCTGGAGCGATGATATTAGTAGTGACTTTATTATTGTCAGGGCTGATAAGGCTTTGTATGAAGGGAAATAACGGGGTAGGAAATGTGTAATTTCACTCTAAAAATAATGGATCCGATTCAGTCTGATGTCAGATAGAAACTTAATGATGACTCTACAGTTATATTGATTGGCGGTAATATACCCTCATACCCTAACGAACTATCGCGGCTGACTTAATTTGTATCCATATATAGTCGCCCAATGTTAAAGCCAGCTTGTGTAATGATCTTTGGGTCAAACGAGCCACTAAATAACTGGCTCCCACTTTTAATCGGACTAATGACATAGCAGGGTCTTGGTCATTGATTATTTCTGCTATTTGTCCTGATAACACGTTGAGAATACTACTGTCGGTATGCGGTGTTAAAGTCAGGCTAACGTCACTGGCCAGCACACGCACTCGTTGTAGTGTATTTTGATTATTTTCAACATTGGGCAACCAGAGTTCACCACCGTCAAACTCAACGCGCATCAAATGCCAATGTTTGTCTCTTTCTATTACTTTACACTCAAGAATAGCCCCAACTTCATTACCCACGCCAAGTGGTAGGTCAGCTCTAGAAAACAGTTCTGTTATTGCTCCTTGAGCCACTACTTTTCCATGTCGCATGATCACAGCATGGTCGGCTAATCTGACTATTTCATCGACAGCATGACTTACATACAAAATAGGGATACTAAAACTGCTGCGCAGACTTTCTAAATAGGGCAAAATCTCAAGCTTTCGAGCGGTATCTAGCGACGCCAGAGGCTCATCCATCAGCAGTAGCTTGGGTTGGCTTAATAATGCTCTGGCAATCGCCACACGTTGCCTTTCGCCACCAGACAGTTGTAGAGGATGTTTCGACAATATGCCTTCAATCCCCATCACACTGACGACTTGGTTTAATAATTCAGGTTTAGCGATTTGATTGCAACGTTTTATGGCGTAACGCAGATTGCCGCTAGCAGTTAAATGCTCAAATAGACTGGCCTCTTGAAAAACATACCCCAGGTTTCGTTTATATGTAGGGACAACCATTGAAGTATTTTGCCAAAGTTCACCATTCACCTGCAAACTGCCAAAAGCGTTTGTCTCCAGACCTGCTATACACCGCAGTAAAGATGTCTTACCCGAACCAGATTCGCCAAAAACAGCAGTAATACCCTGCCCCGGAATATTAATATCAACATCGAGCTCAAAAGTATTGGTTGCTGACTGGGCATATCCCAGTTGAAAACGCGCATGTACTCCCTGATCAGATGTTAATGGCGCATCTGAACCTTCTATTTTATCAGCCTTATCTGCCATAAGTCATACCTACCGCTTTACGCTTACGCTGGAATGTATAAAGCAAAAGCAGCACCAGGAATGAAAATGCAATCATCACGCCCGATAAAGCATGCGCTTGTGCATATTCTAATGCTTCAACATGGTCGTAAATTTGCACCGACACCACTCGAGTTTCACCAGGAATACTGCCACCTATCATCAATACAATGCCAAATTCGCCCACTGTGTGAGCAAAACCTAATATGGTAGCAGTTATAAAGCCCGGTTTTGCTAGAGGTAACACCACAGTAAAAAACCGGTCTATAGGACCGGCCCCAAGAGTAGCAGCCGCCTCTAAAGGTCGATTACCAATAGCTTCAATTGCATTTTGAATGGGCTGTACTACAAAAGGCATGGAATATACCATCGACGCCACCACTAACCCCCAAAAGGTAAAAGGTAATGTACCTAGCCCTAATGCTTGAGTGAACTGCCCTATTGCCCCATTTGGCCCCATAGCAAGTAACAAATAAAAACCTAAAACGGTGGGTGGAAGCACCAATGGTAAAGCCACTATGGCGCTCAATGGCCCTTTAAACCAAGAGCGTGTTCTGGCTAACCACCAAGCGAGCGGAGTGGCTAATAAAAGTAGTAATATCGTAACGGTAGTAGCTAGGCGCAAGGTCAACCAGATAGTGGCTATATCGCCATCCGTAAGACTCATAGACTCTGCCCTTCATAGGAACTAAGCGTAACCAAATAACCGTATTCGGCGATAATCTTTTGAGCCTTATAGCTATGTATAAAATCTAAAAATGCTCTAGCACCTTGGCTTTTCTCAGCAGAGCGTAATAACACAACATCTTGCTTAATTGCATGATGCATGTAGTCAGGCACCAACCAATATGAGCCTTGTTTCACTTTCCTAGTGCCTAACAACTGCGACAATGCGACAAAGCCTAAATCCGCGTTACCAGAGCTTACAAACTGATAAGTTTGTGCAACATTTTCACCTCTTACCCATTTGGATTGAGTAGACTCGAGCAACGATAAATATTTAAGCACTTCGAGTGTTGCTGCACCATAAGGGGCTAATTTAGGATTAGCGAGTGCCAATTTATTAAACGCCCCCTCTTTTAATTTAGTTTCTATTGTATTGGCGAAATCAGACCGAGCACTCCACACAGCGAGGCGACCTATAGCATAAGTAAATCGACTATTCGCAATCACTAGGCCATCTTTTTGCAAAGCGTCTGGTTTAGCCTGATCAGCTGAAAAGAATAATTCGTAAGGGGCGCCTTGTTTAATTTGTGCATAAAATTTTCCCGAGGAACCAAAAGATATTGCTATTTGATAATCAGATGTTTTCTCAAACTCTGTGACCAAACGTTTCATGCTGTTACTGAAGTTCGCAGCCACTGCAACATGAACAGGTTTAGCCTCTGTACATAAAGTAAAAACACTAAAAACAATTAATCCAAGCCACTTTATTATTTTCATACTCTCGGACTCATTCACTCAGAAAAACGCTAGACAATTGATTTCTGCGATTTTATCACAGGCCTGTTTGTTGTGATAATTTTTCAGCTAATTGTGCTACAGACCCCATAAGTATTGATTAGGGAACATACAAAACCCGTATTATAATTCACTTGGCTTAATGTCATGCTCCAGCAAAAGTCAGACTTTCCTAGGGAGTAAATATAATCACCTAAGGCAACTTCAGAAGTTTATGAAACCTGCCCACCAGCTTGACTAGGTGTATAATGATTATTTAGTTCACACTTTGCTTAGAATGAAGAATTATCTTGGGTTAGAAACTCAAGCTCTACCTGAGTCGAAGTACGACTTAAAATAGAATTTCTATGGGGATAACGGCCAAATTCTGCAATGATAATTCGATGCTTGATCTCAAAATCTAAAGAATATTGAGAGCCGTTATCTGTGTATAGCTTCACAGCAGCACCATGAATGATTAACGACTCACTATGCATAAATGGCATAAATAAGAAGCTTCGTTGACCTTGATTTAACTCAGCATCAGCACCGACAGAAATGGCCTCCTGAGCCAATGCTAACGCTAATGGATCAGCAGTAAAAGACAATGCGCTGTTACGAAACATATTCCGCGAAAATTGATCTAGAACGATTATTTCTGCCAAACGTCCTTGTGCTGTTTTTCGCCAATCAGATAACTCACAACACTTTGCTGCTCGATGTATGTCTGAGAAACGTTTCTTTATCAAGTCATCAAAATAATGGTCTTTACTCCACCATTTACATGACTCAATTTTTTCAAACCAAAAAGTGATGATATCTTGACTCGTCATTTACTTGCCTTTTCAAATCATTGCCGCATCTTGAAATCAAACCACGTTACTTTTGATAAGACTCAGCTAAAAAAGAGATTTGTAATGCTACACGTTTAACTTCACGTATCACCGATAATCGATTTAGCTCCATAAAAAACCATATACGGGCAATAGCAAATGCAACAACTGTTGACAATGTACCTGCAAGCCAATTGATTTTTAAACCTACATCTACCTCCTTTACCAAATGACATGCACAATAAAGGGCAAACCCTGCAAATATTAATTGTAAGCTAACCACCACTGCAAAGCTTAAACGAAAAGTACCTTTAAAACTTTGCCCAATTAATTGCAATGAATTGGCTTGTTCTTCTGAAAACTCATGTGCGGCCTCATCATCTTTTAATGCTTCGAGTATTTTTTGATTTATATTTTTCATAAGATTTCTCCCATTTGACTATTTTGTATTAGTTTTCTTGATTGATGCAGGCTAGACTTAATGGTCCCTGTAGGCATAGCTAACAAATCGTTTATCTTAAGCATGCTAAATCCTTCTAGATAATGCGGATGCACAAGTTGATATAGCTGCAGCTCCAACCCACTCAACATTTGTTCAAAGTGAAAATCTTCTGGCCCATTATGCAAGGTTGCTTGGCAGCATGTACATCCTGAAACTTCACATATTCATTACATAGCTTATCTTGCTTTTGCTTTTTCCAAATGATGACAACGTCCTTGTTTTGTACTAATTTGGTACAACCATTTAATAAAAGAACCCAGATCTTTTAGTTTACGGATGGTTTTACTGACTGCTTCGAAGGTATTTTGTACTGCATCTTGTGCTTTTTGTTCGTCACCTAACTCTCGAGAGGCATAACGTAATAACTTGGGATACCAAATTTTCATCAGTTGTTGTAATGCGTCGGCACAACCCAATTGGCAGTTCACCACTAACCATTCTGATAAAATGTGTTGATTATTTCTTTTCATAACTTAAAGTCGTAGTAAAGTTGAAAGGGGTTCAGAACATTGGGCGAAAATTGTTAATAAAGTATACTCAATATGTAAGGGTCTGAAGATTATGGTTACTTGGTATGTATGCAATGCACATGTTGGTCAAGTAACTTAGCCCAGTGATGATCATAACCGTGTACGGCTAACGTTGGCACTTGGTATTGTTTGACTAAGGATTTGTAATCATTTGCCCAAGCAAATATGCCACCGTATAAATTCCTTACATTAGAAAATCCAGAGGCTATGAGTTTCTCAGCTATTTTTTCGCTGCGCACTCCTATTGAGCAATACACCACTACATTTACATTTTTGGGCACCTCAGACACCTTGAGCATACAAAAATCATTATACCCTACCCACTTTGCAGCAGGTAAATGGCTAATTTCGAATTCGGCCGCTTCGCGGCTATCGAGTATTAGCCAAGCAGACCCGCCACTAATAGAATCAGCCAACATGTCGCAGCTAATAACAGCAACAGAGCCTTGCAACATTTTCTTTAATGCCTGTTCTATTCTAACTGACACAGGAGAGCCAGGTTGTGTCACATTCATAAGGTAGAGGTATTAAACTTGTTATATGCTTGAGTACCCCACAATGGAACAGTTGAAAGGCTATGTTTAAAACTGCCTGACGTTTCTTTAGTGGAGTAAGACACATACATCAATGTTTGACTTTGTTGATCATACACACGACGAATCTTCATGCTTTTGAAAAAGATACTTTTTGATTTTTTAAACACCACATCACCTGATTTTGATTTATCAATAGCAGCAATCATGGCTGATGTTATTTCGCCTGTTTGCCGGCATGAAATAGAGCTATCAGAAGGATCAGACAAACTAAGATCCGCTTCTATACTGGCAACATGGCAAGTCACACCCGTGACAATAGGGTCAACCAAAGTATTTAACTTGATATCCTTCGTAGTAAAAGCTCCAAGAGAGATATCACCCACTTCATTTTTGTCACAGCCAACTAACAACAAAGTGAGCCCCAAACATACACACAACCCTTTCATTTTAAATCCTCAATATTGTCAGTTTATTATAAAAATTATTTTTTAATTAGTTTTGAACTTTTTACCCAAATTGCACGACTTAGTATTGGTAGCCTAGTGAACTGCCATCTCCCTGGGCCGTTTAGCGTAAATACTATGCTAGCGGCTTTTTACTTTCTGTCAAAGCCTCTGTACCTCAGATTTACCTACCACCATACAAGAACACACAAGAACAAAAATAGTGTTCACAAAAACCACAAACAGTCTGACTTAGTGGTTAAAATGCTGTATATTCCCGCCTCGCTTTTTGCCCTTGCACAGGAATCAGTATGAAATTTTCAAATTTAGGTTTAGCCAATGAAATCCAACAGGCCCTCGAAGTCTGTGGTTATACTGAAATGACGCCCGTTCAAGAACAGGCAATTGTTCCTGCCCGCAGAGGCAAAGATCTTTTGGTTAATGCCCAGACAGGTACCGGTAAAACGGCCGCTTTTGCTTTACCTATTTTACAGCAAATGCTGGATAAACCTAAAGACACCTTATCGGGTAGCCCGCGAGCATTAATTTTAACCCCAACTAGGGAGCTAGCTGAACAGCTCGCCAACACTATTGGCGCCTATGCACAATTTTTACCTTTAAAGGTAACTGCGCTTTATGGTGGCGTGAAAATGGGTGGCCAATCAAATAAACTTAAAGATGGCGTGGATATCCTGATTTCAACACCAGGGCGCTTAATTGAACATTTAGAATTGAGTAACGTTAATCTTGCCAACGCTGAGTTTGTAGTTCTCGATGAAGCAGACCGTATGTTAGATATGGGATTTGTTGCTGATGTACAAAATATATTAAAGTTCACCGCTAAAAAACGCCAGACATTGTTATTTTCTGCTACTTCATCTCCAGCCGTAAATGAATTATCCCATAAGTTATTGAACAATCATCAGGTGTTAAGAGTTACCAAAATTAATGCCACGGCCGAGACAGTTTCACACGTTATGTACCCAGTGGAAGAGTCACGCAAGATTGATTTGTTCAAAGCCTTATTAAAAGAGCAAAACTGGTTTCAAGTACTGGTTTTTACTAGTACAAAGCAACAAGCCGATGAACTCATGGCTGCATTAAAACGCAGCAAAATTGATGCTGCTGTGTGTCATGCTGACAAAACCCAAGGGGCTCGCCGCCGTGCTATTGCCGATTTTAAATCAGCAAAACTACAAGTGTTAATTGCTACAGAAGTAGCGGCGCGAGGCTTAGATATTCAAGGTTTAGATTATGTGGTCAACTACAACCTACCTTATCTACCTGAGGATTATGTGCACCGCATTGGCAGAACAGGTCGTGCAGGTAAAGAGGGGTACGCTATATCATTCGTTAGCCGTGAAGAAGAAAACACCGTAGCTCGCATCGAAAAAATGATTGGTAGCAAAATAAAACGTATTGTAAAAGCAGGCTTTGAAGTCAGTAACCGCATGAGTTTGTTGAAAAGCGTTGCAAAAAACACCCGAAACAGTCGCAGTAACAAAGCTAGTGAGACCCAAATAAGTCATGATAAGTCTTCACCGTATCAAGCAAAAAAATCAAAGGCACGGGCTTCCAAACCCAACAAAGGTAAAAAATAAGATACTGCTGATAGCATTATTCTAAGACGATCCAAGCAGATTCGACAGCATTCTATTTCTAACTAAGAACGAATCTGAAAATGGTAATGAGTGAATTATAGTCATTTTTAAAATGGACCTTTCGTTTACTAATTGATAAATATGCCAGTAAATATTAACCAACGAAAAAAGAATAATAAAATGGGTAATTTAATGTTGATACGTAGCGATATCAAACACATTATAGAATAAAACTAGTTTGCTGTTTTTATAGGCTTTTTTATTCTTGGGGGTGACGTGTTTATTGGTAATCAAGTGGCCAATTGACGCATATCCACATGAATAGTCTGCTTAAATCCAGCAAACATTGTATATCTAAAAAGTATTAAATCTAGTGAAGCCTGATCCATCGTACTTTATTTACGACTAAATACTCTTATCGGAACAGTGTCCTAAGCTCAAAACGTGTCGCTAGAAACTCGTATATTTGAGCCCATATCATCCCAATAAAAAATGCTTGATTGCATCTTTGTAGTTACGACTAACTTTTATTTTCTCAAACTCCCCCAATAACAAGAAAAATTCTCCTTTAGTATGGGGAATAACCTTATCGATAAAGTTCAAATTGACTATGGTAGAGCGATGAACCCGCTTAAAAATATTGTCATCCAATTCAGACAATAACTCTTTTAAGGTACTGCGCTTGATGTGGGTTTCTCCTTGCGAATGTAAACACACATAATCGCCAGCAGCGTCGACCCATTCAATATCCGATTGTTTTAAGATAGTGATTTCATCACGGTCTTTAATCACTATTTTTTTATCTACAAAGGTGTTCATGGGAAATAAGCTGGGTATACTTCTATTGCTGCTTGTTTCAGAGTTTTTTCTTTGATTAATGCTATCGATCGCTCCTAAAATTCGCGGTTTGTCTTCTTGAGTATCAACGCCCTCCAATCGTTCTTGAGCTCTTTGTACCGCACGCACAATTCGCTCATCATCAATGGGTTTCAAAATATAATCGACCGCGTGAACGTCGAAAGCATCTAGTGCATATTGTTCATAAGCTGTGGTAAAAACAATAAGGGGTAAAATATCACTTTGTAAGCTTTTAACCACGTCAAAGCCGTCTAAACCAGGCATCTGAATGTCTAGAAAAATCAGTTGGGGAGATAAGTCTAGAGTGGCAGCTATGGCTTCACGGCCATTTTTGCATTCACCTACGATCTCAATGTCAGGTATTTTATTCAACTTGGCGCGAAGCAGTTTTAGCGCCAATGGTTCATCATCAACTATCAGCGTTTTTAATTTGGTCATACTTTATACTCATTTTCTGACAACCGTTCTTGATTAATAATTGGATAACCACTACCAGTAGTGCTGTATTCACAGGGGATCTCTATAGTGGTTCTTAATCCCCCTAATGGCAAGAGGTCAATATTCACCGAAAAATCGTTTTCATACAGTACTTTTAGTCGTTCATTGATGTTACGTAGACCAACCCCCCGCCCCTTAGAACTTTCCATTTTGCTTTTACCTATTTTACTGCCACTACCCGTGTCACTTAGCTGCATAATAAGCCGTTGCTGAACTACTTTAGCTTGGATTGAAATAGTGCCACCTAACTCATTTTGAGCAATCGCATGTTTCATGGAATTCTCAATAATGGGTTGTAACAAGAGGCTGGGAACCATGGCTAGTTTAGCCTTCTCATCAATCTGAAAATCCAAACTCAATCTGTCACCAAATCTCGTTTTTTCTATTTCCAGATAAAGATTAAGAGCCTTAACTTCATTTTCTAACGATAATTTGGTGTCTGGATTATTATCCAGAGAGTGACGTAAAAAACGGCTCAATTGCACCGTCATGCTTTGTGCTTTTTCTGATTCATTCACTTCCACCAATGAACTGATAGCATTTAGGGTATTGCACAAGAAATGGGGGTTTAACTGATAACGTAGCATTTTTATTTGAGCGTCTCTAGCAATGGTTTGAGCATGCATACGTTTCATCTGCTCTTCACGGGCTTCAGCCTCAGCTTTAAGCATGATCCTGTGTTCTGTTTGCAGTAAATCGTTGTAACGCATGCCATGAAACAGACCGGTCCAACATAAAAATATAAATACACTGGCAAAGTGCCAACCACCAAATTCGCTCCACTCTGTAATGATATCAGTCAAACGAATAAAAGCTTCAATCCTAAATAATGTCCAGATCAGTGACACCACTAACACCATTATAAATCCAGCGGTAGCGCGATAAATAAAAGGTTTATGCCATATATGCATAAAACCAACATATAAAAACAAAGTAAGAATCAACCCGAGTATCGCCTGCAGAATAATGTGTACAATGTGACTCCAATCATAAGGTCCGTACCACAGCGTCAGAGAAAAAAAGCTGATTGTACTGACAAATGCCCAGAATCCTAGGTGCAATAATCCAAACTGGTAGACCCTATAACGGCCGATCATTGTGGGAGGATGTTCAAAAAATGAGGTCACATGGCTGTCCTACTTAAGCCAACATCGTTAGCATTAACTTCAAAATTCAGTTTACACACTGTATAGGTTGCTCGCCAGCAATTCAGTCCGTACTATCGCTAACAATGACCGCTCTATCGCAATTAAATATATTTTTAGGAGCAATAGTCTAGCTTGGCAGAATCTGTGTGAATAGTATTTATTAATAATCCAAATTATAGGCAATAATAATGAAAAACAATCAGCCTCAATCCATTATCTACGTATTTTATGTATCTATCATAGTGGCATTGGGAGGATTCTTAATGGGCTTCGATGCATCTGTTATTTCAGGTGTGGTCAAATTTATTGAACCAGAATTTAATTTAACTAAAATTCAATTAGGCTGGGCTGTGGCTTCATTATCGCTCACCGCAACGTTCGCCATGATTACAGCCGGACCGCTAAGTGACCGATTTGGTAGAAAAGTCATATTGAAGGTAGCCGCACTGCTGTTTTTTGCATCGGCCATTGCTTCAGCATTTGCACCCAGCTTTTTACTGTTAGTTATGGCGAGAATGCTCGGTGGTTTGGGTGTAGGTGCAGCTCTAATAATTGCCCCTATGTATATTGCTGAAATTGGTCCTGCTAAATATCGTGGCCGTATGGTATCCCTTAATCAGCTAAATATTGTACTGGGCATATCGGTAGCCTTTTTTACCAACTACTTGATATTGCAGGCTGCTAATTCTGATAGCGACTGGGTGCAAACCTTTGGTTTTGACCAGTGGAATTGGCGCTGGATGTTAGGTATTGAGGCAATCCCAGCACTAATATATTTTATTTGTTTATCCATAGTGCCAGAAAGCCCACGCTGGTTGATGATGAAAGGCCGCGTTCAGGAAGCAAGCGTTATTTTGAAAAGGGCGTTAGGCCAGCAAAATGCAGAAAAAGAAATCCAGCAAATCAACAACAGCATCAGCCTCGCGCAAAACCAAACGAAAGGCGCATTCATGGACTTACTTAAACCCTCTATGCGCCTAGTAATGATTGTCGGTATCTCAATTGCCATATTGCAGCAAATTACCGGTATTAACGCCGTTTTCTTTTATGCCCCGATGATTTTTGAACAAACCGGTCTAGGTACTGATGCCTCGTTTATGCAAGCGATATTGGTGGGCATCACCAACGTAGTATTTACCTTAATTGCCATTGCACTAATTGATAAAATTGGGCGTAAATCATTATTATTAGCCGGTGTCTCTGGAATTATTGTATGTATGTTTAGTTTGGCCTATCAGTTTAATGCCGCCACTTATACTCTTACAGCTCAAGCTATCAGCAGCCTCTCCACAGAAATAGATATTCAAGCGTTACAACCCATAGTTGGCGCGACATTTAACAGTGACTTAGCATTTAAATCAGCAATCACTGACCTTCTAAGTGCAACCCAAGTGGTACAATTTGAATCAACCTTAGTATCTGCAGCCATCCAAATGAATGGCACCATGATTTTAGTGAGCATATTAGGTTTTGTAGCCTGCTTTGCAGTGTCTTTGGGGCCAGTTATGTGGGTATTGTTTTCAGAATTGTTCCCTAACCGAATTCGCGGTATTGCTATTTCGTTTGTTGGCTTAATCAATTCGGGTATAAGTTTCTTGGTACAACTTATATTCCCTTGGGAACTGGCAAACTTAGGCGCCACATTTACCTTTGCTATTTATGGCGGATTTGCCTTCATTGGTCTGATGATTATTCTCAAGTTTTTACCTGAAACTAAAGGGAAGACATTAGAAGAATTAGAGATTTTGTTGGTCAAACAATAAGGATAGCAAAATCACTAGGTTTTGATTCAAATGTCAGGCAATCATGACCTAGTGGTTGTTTTATAGACTTTATCTAAGGATGGATCGACAAGTTCAACAGATTATCAGTGGGTGATTTTTTACTTACGCTGGTTCAAGTCAGCATCAACGCCCTATTTATTAGTGACGTGCCGAGAGACATAAGCTAGATAGCAGCCAAACAATATTAAATCCTTCACACGAATAGGACGTAAAATTCATTTGTGTGAAGGAAAATATTGAGGATGATTTACTCAGCCATTGTAGAAAAGAAAATATGAATAAATTTCATACTACATTAAGTATTACAATGTTGTTGCTATTTAGCTCCGAAGCCTAAATCTAGGCTTCCTGCATGACCTGTTTGGGTTTACGATCAACCTTAAAAAGACCCCAGTGTTTCTCTGGCTCTTGTGGATCATCTGAACCTTTCCAAGGCTCATCAAACGCTTCAAATACGAAGGTAAGTATGCGTTCTTTTGTGGTCCATTCTAACAACTGAGCGTAATACGCAGTTTGTAATGCTTCTGATGCATTCCATGACTCAATACCCTGACCGTTTGACTGAGTGGTCCAGCCCGCTTCAGTAATGACGATAGGTTTATGCGGGTGACAAGCCAACACCTGATTGTAATTATTTTTTGTATATTCAAGGGCATTATCGATATTCTGATATTCCCAAACTGGATAAGTGTGGATTGAAATAAAGTCCAACTCCGCCACTAAAGGCGCCAATTTATTTGTCCAAGGTACGTAGTTTTCACAGAAAGTCACAGGTTGTGCAATATTGGCTTTTATACGCTGCACGTAATTCACCAGACTATCTACGGGTACCATATGATCGGTCCATTCCACACTGGCTTCATTCCCCACAGACACAGAAAACACGGATTTTGGATAGTGAGCAGCTAATGCAATAAGGCGGTCAATTTCATCACTGTTGTGACGTTTATTTTCCATGAGTTTTTCATCGTCAAAATGCGCGCCCCAGGGGCAATTAGGATTACTGACTTCTGCAGCCATATCCACTCCCAACATAATATGAAAATCTAACTTTTCTGTTTCAATCACACTGAGCACAGTTTCGGCATGTTTGCTGCAGTCATATAAACGTAAATAAGACCAATTATCAGCCAACAACAGTAAATCTTCTTTCACTTGCGCATAACTTGGAAAAATTCCTAAACGTGGATCTTGACCCTCTCTGTAACCCGAATAACAAATGCTATTACCATGTTTTAGACCTGTCAATTTTTCAATAGAAGATTGAGTAGTCAGACTACTTTGCATACTTGTGATTTCCATCTTTATCTAAAATACCCCAATAAGCACCCACGTCACCTTCATCAGCTACTTTCCAATCTTCATCAAATGAGGAAAAATAAAACAAGTCAATTCCCTCTTCTTGTGTCCAGTGGTAAGAGTCTACAAAATAACGGATCGCATTTTCATAAGATGGCACCGCGGCTCCCTCAGCACTGCCTTGGTCTGGCCAGCCAGTTTCGCTGATAATCACCTGTTTACCCGGCGCGACCTTTTGTGCTCTGCTGTACATATCTTTCATGTAAACCAATGCATGCTCTGCAAGGTAACCTTCCCAAAAGGGATAACAATTAGCAAAAATCACATCGCAGGCGTCGGTAACTTTCTGATTGTCTTCAAATAAGAAATACGCATCCACGTATCCTACCGGTACGCCGGGCGCACCTTGTTTGGCGCGCTGAATATAATCTATTAATTGGTCCTGTGACATTTCTTCGCGCAGCAACACTTCGTTGCCCACAGCGAGTAAGTCGGCGTGTCCCGCTCGAGCCACTTTGATAGCATTTGCAAGCTCTTTTTCGTTATTCTCGAGGTCGCCTTCTAGCCATACACCAACTAACGTTTTCAAACCATATTCAGCGGCTATTTTAGGGATTAACTCATTACCTTCAGTGCAAGAGAAAGTTCTAACCCATTTCACATGAGGCGCAATAAGTTGCAAGCGCTGATGAATTTGCTCTTCAGTAATTTGGGTACCAGGCCCTTGCCCAGAAATATAAGGACTAAAAGACAAACCATGAATTTTATCAGCTAATAACCTGCCGACTTCAGCTTGCATTTCATTTATCGACGATTTACCAACATGAAGTAAATTAGCGCGATTTCTATAATAATTTCCAGACATAATGACCTCTATATTATATATATCTCAACATCAACAAAACAAACTACGACTATTATACGTCAAGCAGTTGACTGGCGTTTAACGTGATATGAATTTGTTTGATGAAATCTGTTCTGTTAAATACTGCATGACTGAACTCGCCAGTCAACGTCAGGTCGCTGGAAGTTCTTTGTTTTCCATCAGACAAGGTTACCGTAAGCGTGGATGCACCAATGCTTAGTTCATATACAACAGGTACTTGACACCAAGTAAACCCGATACCATTTTTTGGAACAATCACTTGCTGCCATTCATTTTGTACATCTAGGTAACGGAATGGCTTTTCATGAGATACAAATTCACTACTGCGTAAAAGACTAGGTTTAAACTCAACATCACCGTTGTGAACATGAATACCTAACTCACCAAAGCGACTCAAAATTTCTTCTTTAACCTGTCCTGTCATACCAGGTTGTTGTGCCCCAGCATGCTTAGGGGTGTGAGAGTAAGGATCACAAGGAAATGCGCCATATTCTTCAGGTGATTTGTTAAAACCAATGCCACCACGTACCCGGTAATAAAGTCCGCCTAAACGTTGAATAAGCTCAGGCTCGGCCTCTTCTGCAACTGCAGTATAAAAGTTTTCTTTTAATGCTAGTAGTAGTTTTGACACCATGTGCCAATACACGCTGCCTAAACCTTCAAAACCAAACATGCCACCAGATCTACCAGTAAACGATTGATGATTAAACACTTGCTCATACAGGCTCTCAACTTTAGACAACATTGTTTTATCCAATGCAGGATAGTCAGCACTTATCGCATTAAGTTGAATAATCAATTCACCATTATTTTTGATATTAGGATTAAAACGATAATAACCTGCAGCGTCTTGCATGACGATACGGGCATCAGCGGCGGCTACCATTTGTGCTAAAACAGACACCTGATTGAACGCAGCCAAAGTGATCACATTTTTATCTAAAAATGGGGTCTGAATTCTGTCTGGATATAGCATAAAGGTTTTCTGATCAGCACGATAAACATCACTAGCAAACAATGCATCCAATACGTCTGCAGTCTGCTTAGGGTTAATAGCCCCGGAACTGATTGCCGCCACTTGTCCTTCGAGCATGGGATAAAGATTTTCTACTGTGGCTTTGTTACCATCGAAATCTAATAAATTATATGATTGGTATAAACCATCAGCACCTACGTTAGTTTGAATTGTATGGTCGATCACAATCAATGCATTACTGAGTAATTGATTGATCATTTCAAGCGAACACTTATCTTTATGACTAAAGATTTGAGTTTTATACACCTCTTCACGATAACGCCAAGCCGCTTGGCCTAAATCCTGTAACACTTCAAACCGCAAGGTATCAGAAACTGCTATACCAGCTAGTTTTGGACTTAATTTCTGTAGTATTTCGGTGGTTTCCCTAAGCCACAATGCGACTTCATGTGATAGTTCAGTAGTTTCTGTCTGTGTCTTTATTAAATCTTGGAGAAAACGCACATAACGTCTTAGATAATTCAGTGTGACCATAGACAAGCCTTGACCCACCAAAGCATTGTTTGCATCATTCCATTCTGGTCTCTGGGCGTTTAACCAAATACCACCGTCGACGACCAAGTTACCTAATTTACATAACAAAGGTACTAAAAGTTTTTCAAGTAAATTAACTTGATAAACATCACCATTTTTATCCAGTATTAACTTACCATCGGCACCAAATTGTTCGACTTTTTCAGCAATACGTTGTGCAGAATCTTCATCATAAGTCACAGTGCTTTTTGCATTGTTCAACATATCGTCAAATGACTTGATTCGATAAGGCACATTGGCATAACTAAAAATAGATTTATTCAGTAATTGCGCTAATAACGTGGGGTGAAACTGTTTAGACAATTCCAACATTTTAAGCAAATAAATGATCTGGTGATCACCCCAATATCCAATGTAACTCCATGGGTCATCTGGCTCTTCCACTTCCCAATCTATTCCCCCTTTAGTAATACGGTAGGGGTTATAGCCATCTATGGTGGATGCATTCACGAATTTGGCGATAACACATTCAATAAATTCTGGATAACTGAAAGTTAAGGCTTCCCAATTTTGAAAAATATCACGCCAGTTACCTTGATATGACAATAAGCGATGTCCGGCATCATCTTTTAATTTGATTTCAAATTGGTTCCATGGACGACTAGGGTCGCCATGTCTACGCCCAAAAGTAATAGGCAAGTATTCAGCAGCTAATCGTTCTAGCTGCGAGTCATTAAGAGAGGTGATAATGCTAGAAAAATCCTGTAAAGCGATCTGTTCTGGCAACTGAGACAATCCTTCTAAATGCTTGCTGTACACATCGATATTAAAGGTTTTTAAGGTGGCAATAAAATCTCTAGTTGATAAGGAGTATTGATTATCAAACACGCCACCTCTTAAATTATTAAACAAAGTATTGGCGTAATGGTGTACTGACACATTTTCTTCATTAGTCAGCTGAAACCCGTCGGTCGCGGCCATAATACGAGCCAAAATATCAGAGCCTTTACTGATTGAGTCGGTCAATTCAGTGAGCACTTTACTTGGGTTACCTAAAGCTTGGATCAACGCGCTGACCTGAGACTGATTTTGCTCAAGATTGGCGACCTGCTGCCATTTTTTAATTTTCTTTGGAGCTAATTCAAACTCTGCATTGATAAAGTAGGCACCCCGTATACCACGTTTATGACTCTCAGACTCTAGGTCTTCATTGCGCCAAAAGTGCTCAAGTTGAGCATTACACAGTAAGACTTTGTATTCATCGAAACCCATTGAAAATACAGTATTGGCCTTCAACGATTCACTGGGTTCTGCTCGGTCAGTAATACCCGAGTATAGTGTAAACATTGCCAAACCAGTTGGCCTATGCAACTCACTCCATTTATAGGCATCAACCAGGTTACTGGAAACCGTTTGAGTAAAACGTGGAGTGCCCGCAGGCAATATATTCTGCAAACCATCAATCATGTTAACCGATACATTTTCGTCAGCTAAATTGTGTAATTCACACTCACGACAAAAACCAAACTCATCACTGGTCATCCACGTGTAACGAAATGCCAACTGGAGGTCATGATTAACTTCTTCAAAACAAATTTTATCTCCCAAAGTATTTTTATATAAATTTTGGCTGATTTTATATTGGTGATTAAAATCTTTATTAAATGCTTCCCACTTGTAAGTTTGACCTTGCTTGCTAATTTTAAGCAGAGTTTTACACCCAGTATTAGCCGCGCTCTCATGGATTTTATCTACTGGTGCATAAGGAAATAAAGCCGTTTCAGGAGAAACTCTGCCCGCGGTCAAACCACCAGTGGAGGAAACAAATAACCAGTGGTCACTGTCTGAAATTAAACTGATAAAAAAGGGTGCCATGTTCTGCATATTGCGGATGGCATAATAACGCTCACCTTGCATATCGATAAATTGGCCTACTGCATCACTACTATTTGGGGCTGAAATTCTCATCGCCACACTCTCTTAAATTTAATAAATTATATATTTATAATTTTCTATGAAACGAAATACAACCTGAGCCATTTACGGACATTTCAATTAAAACCATCTGCTATGGTTATTAGTTAAACTCACTTTAGATTGACGCAAAACAAAGAATCAGATTTTCATTGATTGAAAACAGTCAAACACTAAGCTATGTATGACTTAACGCAACGTAAATAAGTCAAGAGGGACTGGGCTTGCGACTAACCAGATTTACAAATTAATAGCATCTACACAGTACTTACTGGGACAAATAATTGAATTTAAGCGAATAAACTTTGATTGATAATAAGTTCTACTTTTACCTATTTTTGTCATTTCACTGCAAAGGTTGGCATATTTATATATTAAGGACAGACTTCATACTTTAATCCTCATTTATATTTAATTTAATTATTTTTTTATAAAACGGAGAATGTTTAATCCAATAGTTACTGTATAAACACAACTTTAATAAAGCCCATTAACAGCTAAAAGCTTCCCATTTTTATTAGAGCTTTTTTACTCATTGAAGAGAAAATTGTATAGCCATAGCAGCATTCAATCCACATTTAAATGTTTCACTACAATCGGAATCGTTGATCACTCGATGTGTTTAGATCTTGCACTTAATCCATTCCACCTTTCATTAATACCGCCCCACCGTATTTAATGCCATCTTAATTAACCTCTGTGTTACAACTTCGTACATAAAATATTCATATTGGTCATGTAACCAATCTTAGCTGCAAGAATTTTATGAAGACGTAGAACCTTTTGTTAAAAATATCGTAATAATTAAAATATTTTAACTTGGCGCAGGCTCGCTAGATAATAATAGTTTGAACACGATTTCCACTACTATTGAAAACAAAAAATTGAGGACACACATGAAAACCAAAATATTTAGTAAGACTCCTATAGCGGCAAGTATGTCGCTTATATTAGGCATCGCCGGTATAGCGCCAAGCTTTGCACAAGAAGCAGGAGATGAAGTAGAAGTGATCAGCGTTAAGGGAATACGCAGCAGTATGATCCAGTCTCTGGATATTAAGCGCTCTTCAAGCGGAATTGTTGATGCGATTAGTGCCGAAGATATAGGTAAGTTTCCAGATAGTAACTTAGCAGAATCTCTGCAACGGATCACCGGTATTTCCATTGAACGCTCTAACGGTGAAGGTTCCAAGGTCAGTGCTCGTGGTTTTGGCCCAGATCGTAACCTAGTGACTTTAAATGGTCGCCAAATGCCAACCACTACAGGTGAGCGTTCATTTGATTTTTCTAATCTTGCTGCTGAAGGTGTCAGCGGCGTAGAAGTTTACAAAACATCAAAAGCAGATGTGCCTACAGGTGGTATTGGTGCCACTATTAATATTTTAACTCACAAACCACTCAGTAACCCTGGTCAGAAAGCAACTTTTAGTGTGGAAGCATTAGATGACACCACTACGAAGAAAGGCAGCACAACCCCACAATTGTCTGGACTCTACTCAAATACATCTGACGACGGTAAGTTTGGTGTGTCAATATCAGGCAGTTATTCAGAACGCGAAAGTGGAAGTCAACAAGCCAAAATAGCATATTATCGCTCTTTTTCAGGTATCCAAGATACTAATTGGAGTGGTTCTAATGCAGTGTGGGGCGGTGTAGCCAAAGACGCTTCACAAACAAATCGTCCAGGTGACAATGACATATATTCAGTACCGCAAAACACCATTTATAAGTTTGAAGAACAGCAACGAAAAAGAACTAATGCTCAGTTAGTTCTTCAATATAAACCTATGGATAATCTTACCGCAACAGTCGATTACACCTATGTGTCAAAAACGAACGACACACAAAGCAACGTTATTTCTGCTTGGTACAATTTTGGACCTAGTGAAAACATTTGGACAGATGGTCCTATCGCTTCACCACTGGTATATTCTGAAACCTTTGGTAATCCAGCAGATGTCGCCATAGGTGGTAGTGACTTCAGTGTTAAAGATGAAACTAAGTCTCTAGGCTTAAACCTAGAATGGCAAGCCAGTGACAACTTAAAATTAAAACTTGACCATCATGAATCTAATGCTGACAGTAACCCAAATAGTGTCTTAGGTTCGGGTAATGAAATCCAGCTAGCTGCTTTCGTTCGTCAAGCTTCTGCCACAGATTTTAGTGGTGACAGACCTGTTTTATCGATTGTAGGTGGTAATTCTATTGTTGCAGCAGACTTTGTGGTTACCGGAAGTGTGTTTACCAACAAAAAGAACGAAGCTGACATATCTCAAACCCAGTTTAGTGGTGAATACATCCTAGAAGAAGAACTAGGTAGTATCGATTTTGGTTTATCTTTAACCAGCTCAGAAAACCGCGCAAGACTTAAAAATGTGCAACGTAATAACTGGGGTGGAGAAGGTGCCGCTGGTAACTTTGGTGATAATTTGTTTCCGCGCGGAAGCATTTCAGCTCAATTTGACAACCTAAGTGGTGGTAATTTTGATGGGTTTGGTGGCCAAGTAGAGGTCTTAGATAATTACTTCCCATTTAACTTTAATGCTGTACGAGATATTGCTGCGAGTACTTTGAGTGTGCAACCCGCAGCTTTAGGCGATTGCGGCAATTCTTTCTGCCCATCAAGTGACTACGGCTCAGAAGTAGACCAATTTACCAAAGAAGAAATGACATCTGTTTATGTACAATATAATTATGATGGTGAAATAGGTGATATGTTTTATGACATTCACTTTGGCTTACGTTATGAAGAAACCGATGTAACTGCCACTTCCTCGGTGCCTGAGTATATTGATTCTCCTCTTTGGAATGGTGTCAGTGAAGTTACCTTAGTGGGATCTGGGAACATCATATATGAAACCAAACAAGCCAGCTATAACCATACTTTACCAAGCATTAACTTTAATTTAAATGTGACTGATGACGTGGTTCTTCGCCTAGCTTATAGTGAAACAATTGGTCGTCCCAGATACGATCAAATGATTGGTGGTACTAACTTGCAAGCAGGTGCAAGAATTGATGGCGGAATTGGCAATACTGGCAACCCAGCTTTGTTGCCACTTGAGTCTCAGAACATCGACATTTCAGCAGAGTGGTATTATGGCGAGGGCAGCTATGTCTCTTTGGGTTATTTCACCAAAGATGTTGAAAACGATATTTTAACACTACCAGTCGACACTCAACTTAGCATAGTTAATCCGGCTATTGGGCCTTATGGAGATGAAGCTAGGACTGCTGTTGGTAACGATACAACGTTACAGCGTCAGTACATATATGACACTTATGGTGCAACTGACCCGCTTGTTACTTTAGAAGCTGGCAATATCGTTATTGCAGGTAACACAGCAACTGACCCATTAATGAACTTTAAGGTTAATACTCCACTTAATGTTGCGGGCACTACTGGTTATGATGGTTTAGAATTTGCAGTGCAACACTTATTTGGTGAAAGTGGTTTTGGCGGCATAGTTAACTATACCAAAACGAATACTGATAACGAACATGATGACTTTGTGTTAACACCTCAACTAGCTGAATTAGGTATCAGTGATTCGGCTAACGTGGTTGGCTTCTATGAAATGGACGGTTTCTCTGCACGTATAGCTTACAACTGGAGAGATAAGTTCATAGTAGCCCTTGTGCAGGATGGTGGTGCAGGTCCAGGTCCTCGTTACATTGAAGAATATGGCCAAATAGATCTAACTGTAAGTTACGATTTACCTCAAGTTGAAGGATTAAATGTATACTTTAATGCTATTAACCTGACTGCAGAAAATCTACGTACTAGTGGCCGAAGCGAAACACAGGTACTTGATTCTATTCAACAGGGTGCACGCTATGTATTAGGCGCACGTTACACTTTTTAGTAACAGCTTAATGTATTAAGTCAATTATTGAGGCCGCTGGATTAACGTAAATCAGCGGTCTTTTTTTATTAACCAAAGTTTTTTTCCAAAAAAGATAAAATAATACTTACTATGAAACCTAATTTACCTGTTACGTATGATCAACATTGTCTTTTTGACCGTAGAAGTAATGTATTAAAGGGTTAAAATTAAGCGCAAATTATAGTGATCCTACTTTTCCTTTTTTTGAAAAATGTTTAATATTGAGTAACCAAATGCACAAGCCATTAAAAAAAATAGTGATAGTTGGTGGTGGGTCTGCTGGATGGTTAACTGCAGGTATCATTGCCGCTGAACACTCCACAGATGCCGTTTCAGGCATTGAGGTCACACTTGTTGAATCGGCAGATGTTCCCACTATCGGAGTAGGTGAAGGTACATGGCCAACTATGCGAAGCACCCTTAAAAAAATGGGTATTTCGGAAACCGATTTTTTACTTGAATGTGATGCCAGTTTTAAGCAAGGCACAAAATTTATAAATTGGCAGACCAATACCAATGAGTATTATTATCATCCTTTTACACTACCGCGTGGATTTAATGAAACCAATCTTGCCCCATTTTGGCAACCTTTCAGAGATAAAATAAGTTTTGCTGATGCAGTGTGTATGCAAAGTCACTTGGGAGAACATGACTATGCACCAAAACAAATTTCAACTGCTGAATACGACTTTAGTGCCAACTATGGCTATCATTTAGATGCTGGTAAATTTGCGTTTTTTTACAAAAACATGGTGTAAAAAATTTAGGTATCAAACACATAGTCGATCATGTTGGCCAAGTTAACGCCGCAGAAAATGGAGATATTGCCTCTATAACTACCCAGCAACATGGTGATATATCAGGTGACCTATTTATTGACTGTACTGGTACCTCATCAATTTTGTTAGCTAAACACTATTCAGTGCCTTTTGTTGGTAAAAAACATATTTTATTTAATGATTCTGCCTTGGCCGTGCATGTGCCTCACCAAACCCCAGACAGCCCAATTTCTTCTTTTACATGTTCTACAGCACAAACTGCAGGTTGGGTATGGGACATAGCTCTGCCGTCTCGTCGAGGCGTCGGTTATACCTACTCCAGCGCTCACCTCTCTGATGAAAAAGCAGAGCAAACATTACGCAACTATATTACCCCTATAATAGGTAAAAGTGCGGCTCAGGTTAGTAGTATTCGTAAAATCGGCTTTAACCCTGGGCATAGAGAAAAGTTTTGGCACAAAAACTGTGTAGCGGTGGGCTTAGCCGCAGGATTCATTGAGCCTTTAGAAGCGACTGCATTAGCATTAATTGAGCTTTCGGCCAAAATGATCAGCGAACAACTACCCGCCACACGCCAAACAATGGACATAGTAGCGAAACAATTTAACATTAAGTTTTTGCATCGCTGGGACAACATCATTGAGTTTCTAAAGTTACACTATGTATTAAGTAAAAGAGTTGATTCAGATTATTGGCGAGATAATAGGGATGAAACGCATTTCCCTGAAGGTTTACAGGAACAATTGATACTTTGGAAAACCCAGTCTCCATATCACTATGATGGTGACGAAGCAGGAAAAATGTTTCCCCCAGCTAGTTTTCAATATATTTTATATGGTATGGGCTTTATTACCAACTCTGCTCGCAAAAAAAGAATCGATTTATCTAAAAATGCTGATAGGTTATTTAATGAAAACGTTAAGCACAGCAGACAACTGCTAGCTGCTTTACCGACTAATCGTGAATTGATTAATAAAATTAAACAATATGGCTTACCAAAAATATAGCCAGCACATACGTTTTAATAAACAACTGGCTATCAAAATGTTAAGCAGTGTTAATGAACAAAATTTGGAATGAAAATGGCAAATAATGTACTACTCAATAGTATCGAACATCAAGAATTAAAAGTAATTACCGAACGTTCAAAACAATACGGTGATAACCTTTGGTATAGCCTTACTTTTCCAACCGAGTTTAGAAGTGTTCAAGCTTATTACCCAATATTTTTTAACAAAGATGCCAGTACAGGGCAATTCATTTCTGTGGCATTATTTGGTTTTCAAGATCAGGAAAACTTGTTTTTAACAGGGAACAAATGGGACGCAGAATATATTCCATTAAGTGTAGCCAGACAACCCTTTTTAATCGGTGTTCAAAAAATCAATGAGGATGGGGAAGATAAGGAACAAAGGGTATTACACATTGATATAGACCATCCAAGAGTCAACAAGGAACAAGGCGAAGCATTATTTTTAGAATTTGGTGGTAACACACCTTATTTAGATAGTTGCGCCGATATGCTTGAAACCATGCATCATGGGATCTTGGATAGTCAGATTTTTATAGGCCTGTTAATAGAACATGAATTATTAGAGCCGTTCTCTTTAGACGTTGAGTTAAACGATAATTCCAAACACCAAATGGTAGGGTTTTATATAATTAATGAAGAAAAATTAACTGAACTCAATAGCGAAATATTAACGACATTACATGTAAGCGGCTATCTGCAAGCCATTTATATGGCTATTGCGTCACAATCTAATATACGGGGTTTATTAAATAGAAAAAATAAGCTTTTAGGTTTGTAGTTATTAACTGCATGTTTTAACGGATATTCTTTTGCTAAATATAAATAAAAAAGTCAAAGAAATTAATTATTGCCAGCCAGGTGATATTCCTGAATTTGTCCTAAGCTCTTCGCAACCATTAGTTCTTAAAGGTTTTGCAGACAAATGGCCTGCAGTAATTACAGGCAAAGAATCCTCTAGCAAGGCTGCTGATTATCTACGGAATTTCTATGCAGATATCCCTGTTAATGCTTACTACGGCGAGCCTGAAACAAAAGGCCGGGTTTTTTACAACGACAAGATGACTGGGTTCAATTTTGTAAGTTCAAAAGCTAATCTAAATCAGGTATTAGACAAGTTACTTGCACACATCGACGATCCCAACTCTCCGACTATGTATGTAGGTTCTACCGAAATTAATAAGTGGTTTCCAGGATATAATGAAACCAATAATGCGTCCATCGATCACCTGAATCCATTAATTACGATATGGTTAGGCAACCGCAGTAAAATAGCGGCTCATTATGATGTTCCAAATAATTTGGCTTGTTGTGTGGTGGGACGTCGAAAATTCACATTATTTCCCCCAGAACAAATTTCTAACTTATATGTTGGTCCAATGGAGTTTTCACCTGGTGGACAAGACATAAGTTTAGTTGACTTTGATGAGCCTGACTTGGTTAAGCATCCAAAATTTGAACAGGCATTAGCATCCGCACAAGTGGCTGAATTAGAAGCCGGTGATGCTCTTTTCCTTCCTAGTATGTGGTGGCATCATGTTGAAAGTTTAGATGCACTGGGAGTATTGGTTACTCACTGGTGGCGAGATAGTCCCGCATTTATGGGCCGCCCTAACAATGCATTAATGTTAGCTATGCTTAGTTTACGAGATTTACCATTGGCACAGAGACAAGCATGGAAAGCGCATTTTGATTATTATGTTTTCAGTCACGATGAGGAAAATCTAGAGCATATTCCTGACACCGTGAAGGGTGTGTTGTCAAAACCACACGATAAATTAGCAGCAAAAAGATTAAGAGCTGACCTTTTAAATAAATTAAAACAATGATCGATACACATTAAGTTAGTTCGTCAGGCTAAACGTTAACATTAATTACTAAGGTTTCATTTTGAAAACACAATATAAAAAAATCAATAAGGTAGTTATTGCCGGAGGCGGCACTGCAGGATGGATGGCTGCAGCAGCATTTGCAAAATTAATAGGTAAAAATCTAGAGATTGTACTGGTTGAATCTGATGATATCCCGACGGTTGGTGTTGGAGAAGCCACCATTCCCACATTGCATATTTTTCATCAGTTATTGGGGATCAGTGAGCAAGAGTTTATGGCTGCTACTAATGCTACCTTTAAATTAGGTATTTCCTTTGAAAACTGGCGCGATGTTAAAAAAGACTATTTACACTCTTTTGGCTTTTTAGGACAAGGTTGTTGGGCTGCTGGTTTTCAGCACTTCTGGCTAAAAGGACGTGAACGCGGTATCGCCTCTGATATCGGTGATTATGTTCCAGAGCATTTGGGTGCTAGGGAAGGAAAATTTGCGGTGCTAGCTGGACAGGACCTAAATCATGCTTATCATCTTGACGCTGGTCTTTATGCCAAATTTTTGAGAAAGATAGCTGAAAAAAACCATGCCAAACGTGTCGAAGGAAAAATTGATAAAGTCAATTTGAATGATAAATCAGGCTTCATTGATTCACTTACTCTTGCATCTGGTCAAGTAGTCGAAGGCGATTTATTTATTGACTGTACCGGCTTTAAAGGATTATTGATCGAAGAAGCATTACACACTGGTTATGATGACTGGAGCCATGTTCTTCCTTGCGACAGCGCCATTGCAGTACAAACTAAAACCGTAGGTAGACCCGTACCTTATACCCGGGCAATTGCACACGATGCTGGCTGGCAATGGCGAATTCCATTACAAAATCGAACCGGTAATGGTTTTGTTTTTTGCAGCAAATATATGTCTGACGATGAGGCTAAAAAAACATTGTTAGCCAATATTGAAGGTGAGCGTTTAAACGAACCACGCGTCATAAAATTTAAAACTGGCCAGCGAAGAAAACACTGGGTTAAGAACTGCGTAGCAATGGGGCTGTCATCTGGGTTTATTGAACCATTAGAGTCCACTGGCATACATCTGTTTCAAAGGGCAATTGTGCGCTTATTGCTAATGTTTCCGTCACAAGGTATTAAGCAGTCAGATATAGATGAATACAATGTTCAAACAAAAGAAGAAGCAGAGCACATAAGAGATTTTATTATTCTTCACTATAATTTGACCGAGCGAAAAGACACCCCTTTTTGGCGTCACTGTAGCAGTATGGAGGTGCCAGAAAGCCTGAAACATCGTATGACTTTATTCAAAGACAGTGGACAAGTATTTAAGAAAGCAGACGAATTGTTTGGTGAAACCTCATGGATACAAGTAATGATGGGGCAAGGGCTAATGCCAGAACAATATCATCCTATTGTCGATATGATGGGCGATGATGAACTGCGTGATTTCTTAAATAATATTAAATCTGGGGTGAAGCGAAAAGTTCAAAATTGGCCGGATAGTAATGATTTTATCAAGCACTATTGTCCATCTAGTGTGAACACATAGCTTCTACACTGTTTAAATGGGTGAGAACACTACCTGTCTCACCCTTATAATTTTTAGGATCTTATTAACGCATGCAAGAGAAACAACCAAGTTTCCTAATTAATCCCCATATTAAAGCTGAAATTATTCAAGTAGGGGTAGAAAATACACCTCTTATAATAATCGATGACCTTGCAATCGATAATACTGATGTCATCAATTTTGCCTGCACTGCAAGCAAGTTTTCTGATGATCAAGTCACCTTTTATCCTGGTATTCGTGCCACTTTACCTCAACCATATGTCATAACTGTCCTGCAAGCGGTCTATCGTGGAATTTGTCAAGTTTACAAGATACCAATCGAGTTAAACCTTGAGCCATTGAATCAGAGCTATTCCCTGCTGACTAAACAAGAAAGCGAATTACACTTTTTACAGTGCATGCCTCACTTCGACACCAGCAAACCCTACCATTTCGCAGTGTTACATTATTTGAATCCAGGCTCTCATGGAAACACCGGTTTTTTTCGTCATATTCCAACTGGGTATGAGAGGATCAGTGAAAATAGATGTGAAAATTATGTTGATTCTGTAAAAAAGTACGTCACTAAAAATGGAGAACCTTCAAAGAATTATGTGACGAGTTCTGATAAGCATTATGAGCTTTATTATGAAGTTGAATATAAGCCAAATCGCCTAGTTATATACCCAGGAAATTTATTGCATTCAACTATAGTCAAAACAAAAACAGACATTGATAGTTCCCCCTACACAGGTCGCCTGACAGCCAATATGTTTATAGATTTCCGTTGATATAACAACATTTTAATTAGCTTCTAGGTTGGTAAACAATCGAGGATTGCAGAGCGATATGATGTCACCGACAACGTAGCTGGTGTAACTAATCTAGTTGAGAGTAAGCGGCATTTTATTTTATTCCCACCGACTCAATTAGATAGTCTATACATCTGCCCACTGGATTTCACACCTGCTTGCGCGCTTTTTAGTGAATAAACTAAATAGATAAATTTCTAGTGTTCAGCCGCTGATTAAAACTCGTAAGTTATGGCATTGTATCTAACAAAAAAAAGCATGGAGGCATTGATTTCATGCTTTTTTCGTTTCTCAATCTTACAATTTTAAGGCTTTAATATATTAGGTCGCTTGCCTTCTTCTTTCTAACTCTTCACGAATTTCAAGCGCCTTTTTTTCAGTAATTGGGTATTTGTAAACCATCCAGATTGCAATGCCTGAACAGAGTGTTGGAATAAAGGCATCAAAAATGCGCATCAAATAAATGGTTTGTTCGGACTGTGCGCCGCCTAACTTTACGTCGAAGCCAGTGTAATTCAATAATATTCCACCGCCAGCGAGCGCTACAGCCATACCCAGTTTGACCACCCACCAAAATATTGAACCATACATACCTTCACGTCTTTCGTGAGTATTCAATTCATCCATATCACACACATCAGCAATCATTGAGCCCATCAAAGTGAATAAAGCTCCCAATCCAAAAGCCATGAAGGGTGCCGGTACCAACACCAGCCAAGGGTAATCTGGATGATAGAAGAACCACTTCAACGAATACCCAACCATTGAAACCGCAGTGGCATAATAAAAGGCGCGTTTTTTACCCACTTTGGTCGATAACCAAGAAACAAAAAATATAACCGCAAATGTGGTGCCTGCCATAACCGTTCCAGCCCATCCAAAGTACTCGGCACCCATAGATTGGTCGCCTCCAAATACATAATAAATAATCACGTAAATTTGAAATGAAGCCACCAATTGAAAACCGTTAAATACCAAAAATGTAGCAGCACACAAATAGAGAAAAGGCTTAAACTTCAGAGTAACAATAAAACCTTTAAAAAAGCCTTTAATAGCGCCTTTAATCGATTTGTCATTTGGATCAGATATGCTGTCTGGCATAGGCTGACCAGCTGGAGGGACAATGAAACGTTCTTTTAGCAACAATGCTGGGAGTACACCGACCGTAACCGTAAAAGCAGCAATAATAATGGCTAACCAACCCGCACCATCAATAATGTCATCGAAACTATCAAGCTGCATAAACCACACAAACCAAGGTGCGACTAAGTACGCCACATAACCCATCGCATTTTGCACCGCCATCAAACGCGTCCGTTCGTGATAATCAGGTGTTAATTCATAACCTAATGCCACCCAAGGAGTAGCAAACAATGTGTGGCCCAGTAAAAAAATAATTGAACCTATCAGGAAAAACCAAAAATAAAATTCTTCGCTGTAACCTCTAGGAAATTGCCATAACAGGGCAAAAAGAACACCCGCCGCGATTGCCCCAAAAAATATGTAAGGCCGTCTCCTCCCCCACTTAGACTTGGTATGATCAGAAATATACCCCATCAGCGGATCGGTAATCGCGTCTGTTAGACGGGGTAATGCGCTCACTAAACCCACTAACGCCGGATTCATTCCCAACCCTAAATTTAGGACGACTACCATGCCTCCCATTGCGGCAGCTAAAATGTTGTTTACAAATGCGCCTAAGCCATAAATAAGCTTTTTGGAGAGTGATATTTTGTCTTCGGGTGCTGTTTCGAAATGTTGCTGGGCGCTCATATACGTTTTTCCATCACTGGGTTAGGTCGGATGAAAGAGACTATTACAGGTAGATAACCCAGTGGTTCTCAACACACACGACATGATTGTTAACGACACTACACAGAATATAGTAATCGACAATACTAAAACGACAAAAGAGGACAATTAATAAGTTGAAGCGGTTTTTTACATAACCATAACATCTTAAAGATGATTATTATTGACGACTAAATACCCTATCCAACCTATCTCACATCAAGTCCATCCTAGCTTGTTTAGATTGTGTAAATCCCCCAGTAAAATACTGTTAAGCATATAAGTAAATGTATTGTTAACAACACACAACTTAGCCTCATTTTGGTCATAAGGGTTGTCACAGGTTTTTAATGTCATCAAGTCTTTCAAACGAAGTATCAATTGAGCCCCACTCGCGCTCCGCTGAACCCGATATGTTGGTCGGTATTTTGGATAGTATGACAGTGCAAGAAAAAATTGGCCAAATGAGTCAGATTTTTAGTCACTCGGAACATATAACTGAACACCTTGCCTACTCGATTCGCCAAGGCCGGGTAGGCTCGATACTTAATGAAGTTAGACTACACACGGTAAATGAGTTACAACGTCTAGCAGTGGAAGAAAGTCGACTAGGCATTCCTCTGCTAATTGGTCGTGATGTAATCCATGGTTTTAACACTATATTTCCAATCCCTTTGGGACAAGCCGCAAGTTGGTGCGTTGAAACGGTCAAGCAATGCGCTCATATCAGTGCACTAGAGGCTGCCTCTGTAGGTGTTAATTGGACCTTTGCGCCAATGATCGATATTAGCCGGGATCCGCGTTGGGGTAGAATTGCAGAAAGTTTAGGTGAAGATCCTTATTTATGTTCTGTCCTAGGTGTCGCCATGTTGCAAGGTTTTCAGGGTGATGAATTACATAAAAATGGCAGTATTGCGGCCTGCGCCAAACATTTCGCAGGATACGGTGCGGGTGAAAGTGGTCGTGATTACAGCACCACTAATATTCCAGAAAATGAACTTCGCAATGTATATCTGCCGCCATTTAAAGCAGCTGCCGATGCGGGTGTCGCCACGTTTATGGCAGCTTTTAGCGATCTAAATGGTGTGCCCGCCTCAGGTAATAAGTGGTTAATGACTGACATATTGCGTGAAGAATGGGATTACAAAGGCTTTGTAGTTAGCGATTGGGAGTCAGTTATACAATTAACGACTCATGGTTTCAGCAAAGACAACAAAGACGCAGCTTACGAAGCCGCAAATGCTGGGATTGATATGGAAATGGTTAGCTCCGCATATTTTGAGCACTTACCAGATTTAGTAGCCGAAGGCCGCATAGACATGCGACAAATTAACAACGCGGTCAAAAAAATATTACACCTTAAGTGGCAGTTAGGCTTATTTGACTCTCCGTACACTGATGCAAGCTTGCTACCTAAACCTCTCAACTCGCAAAATTTACAGGCAGCCAAAGATGCTGCAATCAAAAGTTGTGTGTTGCTCAAAAATGATAAAAATATACTGCCACTATCAGCAGGTTCTTTACACTCAGTCGCTATTATTGGGCCATTAGCGGATGATCCTTATGAGCAACTAGGCACCTGGATATTTGACGGTGATCCCCAGCACAGTCAAACCTGTTTAACCGCTATTACACAAGAATTGTCAGGTAAGGCCAATATTCATCATGTTAAGGCGATGCAAACATCTCGCAGTCATGATCAGGCTGACTTTAAACAGGCAGTTAAATCGGCTTCCACTGCAGATGTAGCCATATTAATTTTAGGTGAAGAGTCCATCTTATCAGGCGAAGCTCATTGCCGAGCTGAAATTGATTTACCCGGTTGCCAAGAGCAGTTAATCAACGCTATCGCCGAAACAGGCACGCCCATTGTGTTAGTGATCATGGCCGGTAGACCCTTAACGATAGAAACAGTATTGCCTAAAGTAGATGCGGTTTTGTTTGCTTGGCATCCAGGCACAATGGGTGGACCCGCCATCGCAGATTTATTATTTGGTAAAGCCTGTCCCTCAGGTAAGTTGCCCGTTACCTTCCCCAGAAAAGTAGGACAAGTGCCGATTTACTACGCACAAAAACATTCTGGCAAGCCTGCAACGGAACAGGCTTTTATACACATGGATAATATACCTGTGCATTCACCGCAAACCTCACTTGGTATGGCCGCCACTCATTTAGACACTCATTTTAGTCCCTTATTTCCATTTGGTTTTGGCCTTTCTTATACTCAATTTAGTTATCAAAACCTTGAGCTTAGCCACAAAACATTAAAGCTAGGCGAGACATTAGTGGTTCGTGTGTTGTTGACTAACGTTGGCGATACTGATGGCGAAGAAATAGCACAGTTGTATATTCGCGATCTAGTGGGCAGTGTGACCCGCCCAGTCAAAGAATTAAAAGATTTTAAGCGTGTAAAGCTCACTGCTGGCAAAAATGAATGGGTCACATTTGAACTGAGTACTGATAAACTGGCGTTTTATGATAGGAATATGCAGCTTAAAACAGAGACTGGACAATTTCATCTTTGGTTGGGGGCTTGTTCACAAACTGGGCTGAAGGATGAGTTCGAGATAATTGATGATTAAAAACCCAAAAGATACAGCACTCAAAAATAGAGTAATGGCTTTATTAAGTAGCATGACACTTCAACAAAAGGTGGGTCAAATGACTCAGGCTGAACGTACAACATGTTCACCAGAGCAAGCGAAAAAATATCATATTGGTTCCATATTAAGCAGTGCAGGCTCTTGCCCGGGTAACAACCAACTGCAAGATTGGGTAGAAATGAATGACGCCTATTGGATGGCATCAACTGAAAAAGACCAGAACCATTTAGGCATTCCCATTATCTATGGGCTAGATGCAGTTCATGGTAACAACAATGTAAATGGTGCCACTGTATTCCCACATAATATTGGTTTAGGTGCCGCTAATGATACCCAGCTGATAAAAAAAATAGCCCAAGTAACAGCAAAAGAAGTACTGGCCACAGGTGTTGACTGGACGTTTGCGCCTAACTTAGCCATGGCTCGAGACCATCACTGGGGCAGATGTTACGAAAGCTTCTCTGAAATGCCCGCGATCACCAGCCAATATGCAGCAAAAATAGTTGATGGTTTGCAAGGGCAGTTATCTGAAAACGCTGTCATGGCCTGCGCTAAACACTGGATTGGTGACGGCGGCACTCACCATGGTATTGATCACGGCGATACCATATTAAGTTTTAACGAGCTACAGGCTTTACACATGCCGCCTTTCCAAGCAGCTATCAAAGCTGGGGTATTAAGTGTAATGGTGTCGTTTAGCAGTTGGAACGGCGATAAGTGTCATGCCCACAAATTTTTATTAGTCGACACGTTAAAAGAAAAATGGACTTTAACGGTATTGTTATATCAGATATGCAGGGTATAGATTATTTGGCTGATGACTTTTATTTAGGCGTGGCGAAAGGTGTTAACGCTGGTATTGATATGTTTATGGTGCCAAGAAATTGGCCAATGTTTATAGAGCATTTACTCAGCCATGTTGAATTGGGCACTGTGTCTATTGATCGTATCAACGATGCAGTAAGCAGAATATTAACGGCTAAGCTTGCTCTTGGCCTCTTTGAAAAGCGCAGGCCTAGAGATCGCAAATGGTCTAATCATGATTCATTTGGCAGTATTGCACATCGACTTGTCGCCCGAGAGGCCGTAAGGAAATCATTAGTTCTACTCAAAAATGAACATAATATTTTACCCTTATCAAAATCGACTAGAGTATTGGTCGCGGGTAAAAGTGCTAATAATATAGGCCATCAATGTGGTGGGTTTACGATTACTTGGCAGGGCGTGTCGGGCAATGAAAAAATTGCAGGTGGCACCTCAATTTGGCAAGGAATAAACGACATAACAAAGCACGCACAGTTAAGTGAAAACGGTGCTGGTTTAGATGCAGATCCACAGCAACATGATGTGGCAATAGTCGTTATAGGGGAATCACCTTACTCAGAAGGCATGGGTGATATCAGAGACGATGATAAAAAAATCACCGACGTCGGCTCAAATATTAATGGCCAAGTTAAACTATTAAAGGCTTATGGGCATTCCATTGAGTTAAGCAAACTTTACCCTGAAGATTTACAAACCATCAAAAATATCAGCAGTAAAGGCATTCCAGTAGTGACGATTATAATTTCTGGTAGACCATTAATTGTGGACCAAGAGCTAGCTCATTCAGAGGCTTTCATTACTGCTTGGTTACCTGGTTCAGAGGGGCAAGGGGTTGCTGAGGTATTGTTTGGAGACTTCAATTTTCAAGGAAAGTTGTCCCATAGCTGGCCACAACTTTCACAACCAAAAATGCATGAAAGTGATAAAAATGATAAAAGTTACCAACCACTTTTCTCCTATGGGTTTGGTTTAAATTATCAGTAAATCGAAATATGATAACAAATATTAATTAGCATTAATCCGAATTACTATTAGATAAACCCTATTGTATTAATGTTGTTTCTTAACCCATATTTCATGCACAACTCATCTAGAATTAATTGTTTTGAGTAATTCAAATGTTTTGCTGTCCAATACTGTCATTCCTGATTTATGCGGTGCTCCTCCTCTAGTTAATCCTGTACCTATTCCTACTCTAATTTGACCCGAGTCAGTTCCCGAACCCAAATACCAACCATATTGATGGTCAAGCACATGCAAGAAAGAAAAGAGCCTTACTAGCGAATATTTTAATTGAAGGCGGAATATTGCTTCACCTCAAAAAACCATTACGGGTTTTACCAATTATTGAACGACACCAATAATATTAACTTCACGTTGGTGCCTCACTGTAGAAATTTAACTAACTCTATGCAAAAATATAAAACTTAACTCTGTTTGTAATAATTTCAAATAAATATTCACACTGATTTTTCTCAAAAACAGCCTGCAACCAAGTTTTTTCGTTGCGAAATTTTGATCAACCAACTGGTCATAGGTTGCAAGCAACATTAATGACGCCATAAATATTACTACTGACATTTAATTTTGTTCTGCCCCTAATTTATTAATTGGCAATTGGTGATAGCATGCGTTTCAAAGTTTACGTGCTGCTCATAATCATCCAGCTAATAATTGGGGATAAATAGCAAATACACGAATAGAAAAAATTTCTACATCAGGTCAATGCAGATACGTTTATGTTTTGCATACAGACAATTATCAGTTGCGGTGTGTGGTTTTTCCGCAGCTGCGCAGTATTTATAACGCCATTGGCGTGGAGTATTTTTATGACTAATCAACTGCCCAAGGTAACGTCTCCTTCAATCGTAACCCTTGAGGATCTCGCAGAGTTGGCAGATTACTCACTGCAGGACACGCTTAATTGCGACCCTGATGCTAAAGAAAATGGGATCGATTACTTGCCGCGACAAGTTTTCACGGGTCATTATGTGCCCGTCAATCCCACTCCAATCGAAGATCCCGAGTATATAGCCCATAGCAAACATTTTTTTCGCGAACTAGGCTTCGCTGACAGCATGGCAACATCAGCCGACTTTATAAGCATGTTTTCAGGTGATTTATCTCAGTTGCCAAAGCCGATGCGTAAACTCGGTTGGGCGACTGGGTACGCTCTTTCCATATATGGCAACGAATATGTACAGCAGTGTCCGTTCCAAACCGGCAACGGATATGGAGATGGTCGCGCCGTTTCAGTCCTTGAGGCCGTCATCCAAGACCAACGCTGGGAAATGCAGCTTAAAGGTGGCGGACGCACACCCTACTGCCGCGGCGCGGACGGTCGTGCTGTCTTGCGGTCGAGTATTCGAGAGTTTCTTGTTCAGGATCATATGCATTCGCTTGGCGTGCCCACATCACGGTCTTTGAGCTTGTATGTTTCTAAGTCGGAAAACGTTAAACGACCTTGGTACTCTGAGGGCTCGCGCTCCAAAGATCCCGACATGCTTATATCGGAACCGGTCGCCATATCGACCCGCGTTGCACCGTCTTTCATCCGAGTAGGTCAACTTGAGCTCTTTGGTCGTCGTGCCCGCAAAAATGAACACCCAAAAGCGATGCAGGAGTTAGAGAAAATCGTATTGCACGCGATCGAACGTGAGTATGCTGATGTCATCGATAATCAACTATCCACCGCCGAAAAAGTGTTGATGTTGGCATGTGAGTTTCGCAGCCGCCTTACATCGCTTGTAGCAAACTGGATCCGCGTTGGGTTTTGTCAGGGCAATTTTAACAGCGACAATTGCTCAGTAGGTGGATTCACACTTGATTACGGTCCATTTGGTTTTTGCGATGTGTATGATCCACACTTCCAATCATGGACTGGTGGTGGCCATCATTTTTCGTTTATGAACCAGCCGGTGGCAGCACAACAAAACTTCAAAAGCTTTTGCAACGCATTGCGGCCATTGCTGACGTCGTACCAGGGCACTTTGCAACACGAACCTTCAAAAAAGAACTCGCTGCAACAAGACTATCTACAACAGCTTGATGAAATCCAAGATGGTTTTTCAAACGTGATGCAAGCTCAAATGGAAAAGATGTGGGCCGGCAAACTTGGACTCAGCACTTTTAACAAGGCATTGTTTAGTGAGCTCGAATCTCTGATGGCGCAAACGCCAGTAGATTACACTCTCTTTTTCCGCGAGCTCTCAATGCTGCCTGAGAACATTGCCCCTCTCAAAAAAAGCTTCTACAAGGACTCAGAAGACATGGACCTACGTTGGTCAGAATGGCTTGCAAAATGGAAGTCGCTCATCGCCAGCGATAATGTTGCTGCGCCGCGCAGTGACGATGAAATCTCTAGGCAGATGAAACTCGTCAATCCAAAATATATATTGAGAGAATGGTTTGTAGTGCCTGCGTATCAGCAAGCGACCGCTGGAAACTACGCGCTAGTAAGAGAGTTGCAGAAAATCATGACGCAGCCATACGCCGAGCAGTCGAAGGAAATTGAGGATAAATACTACAGGCTAAAACCATTTGAGTTTTTTGAACTGGGTGGGACGTCGTATTACAGTTGTTCATCGTAATTGTCGAACCCCCCCTCACAAGCAAGTCAATGTATGCGGCCTCCACCGCTGCTTACATTGCTGCCTTTCACGCCTAATAATCAGTCCTTATTAAACTGCGTAGTTAAGTAAAGTTAGCCTCTTTAAAATTTGAAAATGGTTAACTTATATCTAATTTATCCAATCCATCTAATCAATAAAGGTTAATGCACTAACTTCACGCTTGCGCTGTTGGTTTTACCAATCCATTGTTTTGCATAATTGCCCTAATTTCGTCGATACTTGCAGGATCATCGATAGTGGAAGGGATAACAAACTCTTGATTTTCTGCTATCTGGCGTAACAATTTACGCAGTATTTTCCCTGATCGGGTTTTGGGTAAACGCTCAACAATCAGTGTTTGCTTCAAACAGGCAACGGCACCTATTTCTTTTCGTACCATAGCAACTAACTCAGCTTGTAAGTCTGCCTCACTTATATTCACACCGTCTTTTAATAGGGTTAATCCTACTGGCACTTGGCCTTTGATATTATCGTAAACACCGATAACGGTGCATTCTGCTACGGCGTCATGAGCAGCGATAACCTCTTCCATTTCACCTGTTGATAAGCGATGCCCTGCAACATTAATAACGTCGTCGGTTCGACCCATTACAAACAAATAGCCGTCTTCGTCGATATAGCCACCATCGCCTGAGCAATAATATCCAGGATATTCGCTTAGGTAGCCCGAATCAAAGCGACCAAAATCGCCCCAAATGGTGCTAAGGCAACTAGGAGGTAAAGGTAATTTAATCGCAATAGCACCTTGCGAATTCGTTGGAAGAGGCAGTCCGTTTGCATCAAGTATCTGTACATTAAAACCAGGCACTGGTTTGGTCGCCGACCCCGGTTTTGTAGGTAACCTTTCAATCCCAATTAAGTTTGCAGCAATGGCCCAACCTGTTTCTGTTTGCCACCAATGATCGATGACCGGCTTTCCGGTTATCTTCTTAGTCCATTCATAGGTGGGAGGGTCTAGTCGCTCGCCTGCCATAAACACACTTTCTAAGCAGGATAAGTCGTACTTCGCCAGTAATTTAGCATCAGGATCTTCTTTTCGAATAGCTCTAAATGCGGTGGGTGCAGCAAAAATAGCTTTGACTGCATACTCTTCAATCACTCGCCAAAATGCGCTGGCATCAGGGGTTTTTACTGGCTTACCTTCATACACTATAGTAGTGCACCCATGTAACAGTGGCGCATACACAATATAAGAATGCCCCACTACCCAACCAATATCTGACGCAGCCCAAAACACATCACCCGGTTGCATGTTGTAAACTGCCGACATTGAGTATTTTAAGGCAACAGCATGCCCGCCATTATCACGAACAACCCCCTTAGGTTTGCCGGTTGTTCCTGAGGTATAGAGGATATAAAGCGGATCGGTTCCGCTTACGCTAACACAGTCGGCAAGTGGCGCTGAACCTTCGGCATCAGCCCAATCAATATCGCGGCCGTGTTGCATGTTCGCAATACACTGTTGACGTTGCAACAAGATAACCCGCGCCGGCTTATAAGCCGCAAGTTCAATTGCCTCATCAATCATAGGTTTGTATTCAATAATACGGTTAACCTCGACCCCACATGATGCCGTTATCAATAGTTTCGGCTGCGCATCATCAATACGTACAGCAAGTTCGTGAGCAGAAAAGCCACCAAACACCACCGAATGCACGGCACCAATACGAGCGGCCGCCAGCATCGCAATAACAGCTTCGCTAATCATAGGCATGTAAATGACCACTATGTCGCCCTTACCCACGCCGTTGGCTTGCAATAAGCCTGCAAAGCGTGATACTTTTTCAAGTAACTCGCGATAACTAAATTGCTTTTTTGTTGCGGTAACAGGTGAGTCATAAATGAGTGCGACTTGCTCGCCACGCCCCTGAGCAACATGATGATCGAGGGCCATATAGCAGGTATTCATTTCGCCATCAGCAAACCATCGTTGAATACAATTTTTATCAGTAGACAATATTTTTTCAGGCGCTTTAAACCAAGGCAATTGTTTGGCCTTGTCACCCCAAAATATTGCGGGTGAGTCAATTGAGGCTTGATATTCTGTAGCGTAAGACATAACGATAAACCTTCGTAAATTATTGAAAATAACGATTTAGCAAATTTCAGCTTGTGTGCATATTTGGGTGAAACACATAACCGTATACCTAAGTAAATGATTGTAGGTAACAATTTAGCAAACTGCGCCTTGTGTCCCGACTTTACTCAACAATACTGTAAAGATTTTATGAGTGATATGAGACTTCAGTCCTATGTGACCGTATTTATTTGCATGGTAACATCACCCTATTCATATTTAATGAAGCAATGCCCGTGCTTTCTACCTTAAAACCCTTCTATCCCCTTATTTTTTTGCTCGTCTGGAGCGCTGGTTATGCAATGGCAAAATTAGCGTTAGTTTATACCCAGCCTTTAAATTTACTCGCCTTTCGTTTTGTCGGGGCTTTTTTAGCGCTGACTCCTTTAGTTATTTTGTGGCGCTTTCCTATTCCTAACGTTCGAAAGTCTTACGCTCTCATTGGAACCGGCTTATTTTTACACATAGGACATTTTGGGAGCATTTATGTAGGAATGAAGCTAGGCGCAAGTGCCAGTATTATGGCGTTGTTTGCAGCTTCACAACCAGTACTGGTTATCATAGCAAGTGCGTTATTAGCGCGAAAGGTACCAGCCTGGAACATATGGGCTAGTTTGACTTTAGGACTGCTAGGTGCAGCACTGATTGTGGGGGTGAATATGCAAGGAAACGAAGGGTACTTACTAGGCGCAATCCTAGGGTTCACTGCAGTCGTTGCGTTATCCATTGGTCAGGTAATTGAAAAACAGCGCAAGATAGGTGTACATCCCATTGTGGCCACGTGGGTACAATATGCGTTTGCATCGGTTATTTCTATTCCATTTGCATTGGCGTTTGAAGGACTTGTTTTTGAAAATGCTTTACCTTTTTGGGGAGCCATCGCCTTTTTAGTCTTCGGCAATTCGATTGTAGGCATATTGTTAATGTTCACCATGGTTAGGCAAGGATCTATAGCGAAGGTGGCTTCGATTATGTTTATGGTACCTGGTGTGGGTGCGCTCATTGCTTGGGGTGTTGCAGATGAAATCCCCAAATTAATTGCCATTCCTGGGTTTATACTTGCGATGTTAGGAGCGCTGTGGACCAATAGAATAGCGAATAAAGCGTTGCCAACAAATGCCTCACAGTGAGATGAAATTTACGCACCTAATGCAAAGCGGTCAAATACTTTGGTGTGACCTAATGCTTTATGTTTAACTTACCTTGCTTACCCAAGCAGTAAATTTGAGCGTATAAGTGAGTTAACTTAGCTAAAGGTATACTGTGCTAGCTTGATAAATATTAGCTTGTTTATAATAAATCCTTTAGCTTTGTAGCGCCTGTTTTTTGCTGTACCAGAAGTAATTCAGCAGTAGCAATCGCATCGCTAAGTGCATTATGAGCAAAGTGATTCGGTAAATTATGTTTGTGCCGTAAAGCAGACAACCTCAATTCTTGAGGGTCGTAAGAAATGTCACTTCGATCAAGCTTACGTTTCGCCATCGCCAGGGTATCCAAGATCATCAAAGGGGGGGACACGCCATATAATTCTAGGCAAGCTTGCCTTAAAAATTGCTTCTCAATTCGGGCAAAATGTACCAACATCACCTTCCCTGCTAAGGCTTTTAATAACGCTTCGACGACAACCTGTAAAGATTTACCTTGAGACTTTTGTTGGTCAGTAATGTGATGAATAATCACATTGTCTGCATCAAGGCGGTGTTCAGTGTTAATAATTTGATGGTAACAACTGCCTAGTTTAATTTGGCGTTTATCAATGCTGACAAAACCAACGCTAAGCAGTTTGTCAGACATTGCATTTAACCCCGTTGTTTCAAAGTCTACAGACAGAATAGGTAGCTCGGATAAAGATGTTGCTTCGCTAGGAAACGGCACGGATAAAAAATCATGGAGCGCCCCACTAGGCACTTTTTTTAAAAGCCGTTTTCTGCGCGCTTCGTAACCGAATAGACTATTGAGAAACAAGGTAACTCCCTAAAGAACAGCTGATTGACGATAATCTTGCATTGATTTAATGACTTTAAACGCATCTTTTAAATGCTCTCTTTCCAGCTTCGAAATTTGTTTAGGATCAATGTAACTATCAACGGAGAGTTTATTACGCAACAGTTTTCCTTGATGTTCAAGGCGCACAGAAGTCAGAAATGCATATGCATCTATCAAGTTTTCTGCTGAGGCTTTGGTCAATGATTTGCTGCCTGAACATTGCTGTAATCGCTCAATTGTATTGACGGCAGCCACACCTTCGCTTAAAGCATAAATACGAGCTAAGTCCACAATTGGGGCAATGCCATTGTGTTTTAAATCTAGTGTGGCTTTGTGTTTACCGTCTTGAATTAGCACAAAATCTCTAAAAAACCCCAAAGGCGGCCGAGACCTTAAAGCGTTTGATGACATATGTGCAATAAACAAGGTACTGCTTTTGGTTTTTGCTAGCATCTGCTGACGCACGTTTTCAAGTAAGTTGACATCACCATGAATGGTACTTAAATCAAAAAACACGCTACTATTTAACAAGGCTTTCGGGCTAGGTTTATCAACCCAGGCATCAAAATATTGTTGCCATTTGTTCTGTGTTTGACGCCATTTAATATTAGTAGCCATGATATCGCCAGGACAATAAATAAAGCCACATTTGGCTAAGCCGTCACTCACAAAAGTGGATAAACGCATAAACCAGACATCATCTTCTGGTTTCATGCTGTCACAAATAATTAAGGCATTGTCTTGATCAGAGTGCGCAAGTTGTTCTTGCCTTGCTTGTGAACCCGCTGCTAACCAGGCATATGGAACCGGCGCGGGTCCTAAATCTTGTTCAGCCATTTCTATTAGGCGGATTGTAAATGCCATGGTGATCGCACTAATGCTTTTGCCAATATGGTCAGCATTTGAACCAAGTTGGGTGAGCTTTACTTGTAGTTTATTTAACAACTTGCTGATGGTAATTAACTCGTCAAGCGTGCTGGCTTTGTGAATAATGCTGGTCATGTTAACGGCGTTATGTTCTTCGTTATTCACCAAATCAGTCACGCTTACCATGCCTGCAAGTTTGCCGAATTTGGTCACCGGTAAATGATGGATATGTTTGCTGGTCATGGCAATTAATGCATCATATGCATTGCACTTAATATCAATGGTGACAATGTCCTTGGTCATTATATCGTTTACTGGATTAGACGTAGGCAAACCTAATGCAACACAACGTCGTCTAATGTCTTTATCGGTTATGATGCCTATCTGCATATCTTCGTTGTGCTCATGCGACTCATTATCGTCAACCACCACTAGGCAAGAAAACCCCAGTTCGGTCATTTTGACGGCTGCGTCTTGTATAGAAGCGCTAGGTGATATGGTTGCGATGGGATGATGATAAAAGTCTTCAACTGAGGTATGACTAATAGAAGACGATAAGATAGCGTCGTCACTTAGCTTGTTTTTTTTGCTATGCAGGCGTTGTTCAGAAGAATGCTCTAAAAACTCAATCACCTCTGGTGAATCAACTAGCAATGCTTTAAGAATTTTATAATCTAGGCTGTAGATTAAAGAGTCTTCATCCACAATGACGGCGATACCCGTATTTAATTCACTTCTTTTTTGACAGAAAACACTGCAAATATCACCTTCAGCATATTTAGCGTTTAGTTCTTTATCTGCAGCTAAATAGCGCAACGCCCCTTTACGTAATATATACAATTGAGGTTGCACAGTATCATCAGGTGATAGGTGTTCATCCACCCTTAAATAACTAATGCTAATTTCTCTTACTAGCTTATCAAGTAATGTGTCAGGTAATAAATCAAAGGGCGGAATACTGGCTACAAAAGCGCTGACTTCTGCTAGTTCATTGTCCATATCAAGACCTTTTGGTAGTTTTTTCAAAAAACTTCAAAACAAATTCAAGAGTATTTCTTAATTTTATACAGCTAATTTGGGACGACTTAAGCACTAAGTCAACGGGTAAATGCTCATATAAGACCAAGGTGGTATATCTGATAAAAAAAAAGCTTGCTAGTGTTGTAGACAGTCAAAGTTGTATATGAATTGTTATAAGTTATCTTCAAGTTTGTTACTGGAACACTTAACGGCATGTCTATATTCAAACTTTTTCTCGAAAAAAAAGAGTTATTACAACAAAACACAGTGTATGTAATAAATAAAATAGCATGCAGTGCTTGGAGAATAAGATGGAAAATAAAACAACATATTGGCAGGAGAACTTGCGCTTGATAGCAATATGCTTAGTCATTTGGTTTATCGTATCATTTGGCTTTGGCTTGTTATTAGTAGAACCACTAAACGAGTTTCGACTCGGTGGGTATAAGCTCGGATTCTGGTTTGCTCAGCAGGGTTCAATTTACACATTTGTTGGGTTAATTTTTTGGTATAGCCACAAAATGAACAAACTTGATAAAAAATACGAGTCTGAGGACGGATCATAATGGAAGAGTTAAAACTATATACCTACATCGCGGTCTTTGGCACTTTCACCCTATATTTCATCATAGCATGGTGGGCTCGTGCCGCTTCAACCAGTGATTTTTATGTTGCAGGCGGCGGCATAACTCCCATCCAAAACGGCATGGCAATTGGTGCTGATTGGATGAGTGCAGCATCATTCATTTCAATGGCTGGTTTAATTGCTTTTTTAGGATATGGCGGCTCCGTATTCTTAATGGGTTGGACAGGTGGCTATGTATTGTTAGCCATGTTGCTGGCACCCTATATGCGAAAACACGGTAAGTTCACCGTGCCTGAATTTATTTCTGATCGTTATTACTCAAAAACGGCTCGCATTGTCGCTGTTATTTGTTTAATCATCGCATCATTAACCTATATCATCGGTCAAATGAAAGGCGTGGGTGTGGCATTTTCTCGCTTCTTAGAAGTTGACTACGGTTTAGGCTTAGCTATCGGTATGGCCGTTGTTTGGTTCTACGCAGTACTAGGTGGTATGAAGGGCATTACATACACGCAAATTGCGCAATACGTTGTGATGATCTTTGCTTATACCATTCCTGCCGTTTTCATCTCTTTCCAATTAACCGGTAATCCCATTCCACAACTTGGTTTAGGTTCGACACTAGCTGATGGTAGTGGTGTTTACTTACTTGATAAGTTGGACCTAGTTGTAACTGAATTAGGCTTTAAAGAATATACCACAAGCAACATGAATGGCTCATTAGATATGTTCGCCTATACCATGTCGCTAATGATTGGTACTGCTGGTTTACCCCACGTTATTATGCGCTTTTTTACGGTTCCTTCTGCACAAGCTGCACGTTCTTCAGCAGGTTATGCACTAGTTTTCATCTCGTTATTATATACGGTTGCTCCTGCTGTTGGCGCAATGGCACGTCTTAATTTGATGAGTACAATCGAACCCACTGCCGGTCAACATTTAGAGTATGAAAAGCGTCCTCAGTGGTTTAAAGACTGGGAGAAAACGGGTTTATTAGCATTTGAAGATAAAAATGGTGACGGTAAAATTCAATATTCAGCAGACAAAGCCACCAATGAAATGGTGAAAGTTGATAATGATATTATGGTGCTAGCGAACCCTGCTATTGCTAACTTACCAAACTGGGTAATTGCATTAGTGGCTGCAGGTGGTTTAGCGGCTGCACTGTCAACAGCTGCAGGTTTACTACTCGCTATATCATCATCAATTTCTCATGATTTGATGAAAGGCGTATTAACACCCAACTTGTCAGAGAAAAATGAGTTGCTGACGGGTCGAATTGTTATGACAATTGCCATTTTAGTTTCGGGTTACCTCGGTTTAAATCCGCCTGGATTTGCTGCTGGGACGGTGGCGTTAGCCTTTGGTTTGGCTGCATCATCAATATTCCCTGCACTAATGATGGGTATTTTCTCTAAGAAAATGAGTGGCACAGCAGCCATTGCCGGGATGTGTTCTGGTATCGGAGTCACCATGCTTTATGTATTCCAACATAAAGGCATTATGTTTATCCCTGGTACAGATTTCTTAGGTAGTATGAGTCAAAACTGGTTCTTTGGTATCTCACCCAATGCCTTTGGTGTTGTGGGTGCGTTAGTTAACTTTGGCGTCGCTTTTGTTGTACTTCAGTTCACAGGACCAGCGCCTAAGCATGTTCAAGATTTAGTTGATAACATGCGTCGCCCTGGTGGCACTGCTGCAGTCAGCAATCACTAAGCATGACTGGACGAATCCTGTTATTAACATGATTTGATAAATATGGTCATTGAATAATAAAGGCTAAAGAGTTTTTCTTTAGCCTTTATTTTATAAATATTTAAATCAAAAATCTTGAGTGAAAATCAGTTAGCATAGATCAATAGTCATGTGAAAACGCTTTTATTTGATATTCAATCATCAAAAACTTTAAAGCCTTATAAAAGATAAAATAATGAATAAACATACAAGAACTGCATTTATGGTGGCACCAATTTTAGCTGTAATTGGGTATATTGCTGCAGATTATTATGAAGAAGACCAAGCTGAAAAACAGAAAGTGATCCAGTTAGTGCCTTTTGAAGACTGCGATGTCATCAATCAGAAGTGTATTTTAAGAGCTGGCGATTTCGAAGTGAATGTCTTTGACAAAGACAACTTAACAACTGTCAATTCAACGTTTCCCTTAGACAGTGCAACAATATTTCTGGTTGATAAAAACAATCAGCCAACGGCCTATCCATTAGGCATGATACAAAGTCCCTATTATTGGCATACCGAAACTAATTTAAGAGAATTAATAGGTGTTTCAGGGCAAGGTTACAAACTTAGACTTGTAGCAAGCATTAAAGGTGGACGTTACATCTCAGAATTTTATACAACAACCAAATAACATGCACAAACGCTGTGATGCCTAAGCTGTATTAGCTGTAATTTGACAATCAGCAGACGTTCCCCCTTAACTAGACAACCGAAGCAAAAAGTATTCGTTTTTAGCAAAGTAAAATGACGACAATAGATATTTATACATTATCTAAAATCAACGTAATAAATTAAAAATAATTATTTATAGCATGTAGTTAAGAATCACACTCAAATTACTAAAACGATTCACTGCATCGATAACGTCACAAACCCTTTCAATACATCCAAAATGTAAGATAGCATATGCATGCAAAGCTTTAATAAAACAGAACACAGGAGACAATATGAGCCGTCATTTTGACCAAGCCCAAGGCTTGACAGAAGAACACGACCCAGCCACCCATGAGTTCGTGTTCAACCAAACCATGTTAAGAATCAAAGACCCTGAGCGCGCACTAAAGTTTTATACCTCAGTGTTAGGTATGACGCTTATAAAACGATTAGATTTCGACGAAATGAAGTTCACACTATATTTTCTGGCATGTATACCACCAGAGCGTCTCATTGATTGGTCTAACGATGACAATCAGCGCATTGTGCAAACCTTTAGTCGCCCTGCAATGTTAGAACTTACCCATAATTGGGGCGATGAGAGCGACGACAGTGTGTCTTATCATAGTGGCAACGAACAGCCTAAAGGCTTTGGTCACATTGGTTTTGCAGTTCCTCATATTGATGATGCCTGTGAACGATTTGAATCTTTAGGTGTTGAATTTAAGAAGAAACCGAACGATGGCGGCATGAAAGGCATTGCCTTTATTAAAGATCCAGACGGATATTGGATTGAGATTTTCACACCGGACCGCCTGCCAGATTTATTAGGTGGCCGTTTATAATAGATGATGAATAACAACATTTCTGTCAATAATAAAGTTAAATCGAAAATGAATAACAGCAATAGAGGTCTAGCAGTAGGCTGCTAGACCAATGTCGCGTTTCATTTGAAATGAATTATGTACTAGTGTGATTACCAAGGGAAACTGTCGGTCTAAGTACCGAACGATTTTGTTGTTGCCACCGAAACAAGTCATGCCTCATACCAGAATATTATAGTCGCTATTTAGAGTTCAAACGATGTATATATTTTACGGATTTTGCTGAGATAGCGGACAGTCAGGACTTTTTAAGCAATTGGCGCTTTGTGTTAATTGCGGTATTGGGCACCTTTGATTGTTACTTCGGCTATACGCCCAACAATGTCATTAACTTAAGGTTAATTGGCGCATTTACAATAAGTTAGCTAGTTGATAATCTGTCAATGAATTAAAAATTTAGAGAAATTACCAATGCGCTGTTCAGTATTTAACTCAAATAGTACAAAAACTAACCAACAAAATTCATTCAACTGAGTTTTTAGAAAATCACCGCAAAAAACCTACAGATTTCACTCGAAATAGAACCCTTACTTTCCCTCGTTTAATGAGTTTTATGTTGAATGCTCCCAATGGTTCAATTCAAGCTGAACTTGTTCGGTTTTTCAATGTTATCGATGATAGCTACTTGTCAACAAAATCAGTTAGCACTGCCGCCTTTTGTAAAGCCAGAATGAAACTATCTCATCAGGCATTTATTGAGTTAAACGATGACTTAATTCACACGTTCTATGAAGCTGCAACCATTGATAAATGGCAAGGCCATAGACTGTTAGCTGCTGATGGTTCAGTCACACAATTACCTATATCTAATAAACTACTTGAGCATTTTGGTAAAGCTCGCCCACATGCTGCTATGCCTCATGTTCGCCTTTCACAACTTTATGATGTTAAGAATAATATTACCCTAGACTTACAGGTTGAAAGTCATTCAACAGGAGGGCGTGAAATGGCACTAAAGCATTTAAATAAAACCCAAGCAGGCGATTTAGTCGTTTACGACAGAGGTTATCCTGCCGTTTGGTTTTATAAGTACCATAGTCTAAAGAATGTTGATTTCTGCATGCGCATTGTTCAAAGCTCTAATGTGGTTAAAGCCTTCTTAGAAAGTGGAAAATATAGTGATGTCGTTGACTTTCCTTGTATTGAGAAGTCTCTTCGTCGATGCAGAAAAGATAAAATATCGACCGAATCACTACGTTTAAGATTAGTGCTAGTTGACCTGCCGTCAGGTGAGTCGGAGGTTTTAGTTTCATCATTAACAGATCTTAAAACTTATCCAACTGCTCTTTTTGCTGATTTATATCCCCAGCGCTGGGGAGTTGAAGAAGATTATAAAGTATTGAAAAGTCGCCTCAATATTGAGAATTATTCTAGTGTTTCTGTTGAAGGTGTTTTATAAGACTTACACGCTAAGCTATTGACTAAAAACCTTGCAGCTTGTGCAATACATGATGCAAAACAAAAAATAAAGACACCCAAAAACAATAGGCTCTATGAATATAAAATCAATTTCACCTTTGCAGTAAATCAGCTAAAGGATAATGTTGTCAGGTTCATTATGAAACTAGCAGAGCGTGAGTTATATGAACTGATGATAAGTAAAATATCAAAGAATTTAAGTGTCATTCGGCCTGATCGTAAGTTTTTGCGACAAGACCGTAGAAACAAGACAAATAAGTACCCAATGAATTATAAACGTATGTGTTAAATCCTTAAGTTAATGACATTGATACGCCCAAAGCGGACCTTGGTCTTAAACTATTTTATACCTGCTTCATCCGACATGGCTGACATTAGTTCGATTGAGCGATTTCCAATTACATCACGAATAATTTAACTTTGTTCTGACCCCGATAGTTATGCCGATAGTTATGACCCCGATAGTTACACGATAGTTAATTCACCAATAAAGTGAGGATAGACCTCGTTCTCGCCTTCCCAGCCTAGCGTCCTCACTGCAAAAGTTAAAAAGGTAGGTTCGCCAATATTTAACACCGTAAAATCATTGTTTTGCAGACTGGAACGCTTATCGTGACACCCATTGTAACAGTAGCAAAGCTACCAAAACGAGTATCGACAAAGTCGATACTCGTGATTTCAATGGCTCTTGACCCCGCAGATTGAAACAAGCCTTTTTGTGCTCTAACTTTAAATACAGAAGATCAGTGGCGGAGCCACCAAAGCAGCCATCGGTAAAGCCGATTTTCTTGTCATCTTACAATGGGTGTCTAGTTAGAGTGTCCTCTAGTTATTAAATAATTATTTCGTTTAATTTAATCGATGAAACTTATTAGAGGTGCTGGTTGTATGGCTTGAAAATCTAGCGACATGGTGACGCTTAGTGCCGTAATAGTGATGATCGAAATTATAAATACTCGGCGTGCCCAGCTACTAACATTAATCTCTTGTCGGTAGCCAAGCAAGGCCATGACTAACCACAAAAAACTGGTAATGCAAGCCACGGTCATAAACACCCACCCAGTGTATCCTGCGAGTGGCAGCAACACACTGGCTACCGCAAATACCGGGATGTACAGCACAATATGTAGTTTGGCCTTGGCAATGCCCTGCGCTACGGGCAACACTGGAATATTGGCAGCAGCATAATCCTTATAGCGAAATATAGCGATGGCATAAGAATGGGGCATTTGCCACAAACTAAACATCAATAACAAAATCAACGCAGCTGTATCTACTTGCGCAGTTACCGCGCAGTAACCCACTACTGGCGGAACTGCACCAGATATACTCCCCACTAAGGTACCGTAGACTGAATGACGTTTCATGTACAAACTATACAAACCAACATACACCACATAACCAATAGCGGCGAACGTCAAAGCAACCGAGTTAGTAAACAGCGCTAACATAGTAAACCCCAATAAGCCGAGGGTTATACCAAATAGTAGTACAGCGTATACCGATAGTTGTCCGGTCACAATTACCCGTATACGGGTGCGCTGCATAAGGGCATCGATGTCACGATCAATACAATTATTAATAGCGCATCCTGAAGCCACCACCAAAGACAACCCGACAGTAGTACAAATCAACAACAGGTAATCAATCTCGCCACGGGCGGCCATAAAAAAGCCCCCCGCTACCGAAATAAGATTACCTATAATAATACCTGGCTTAGTTACTTGTATGTAAGCCTGCAAAACACTTTTTAGCTGCATGATATTTGGCTGTGACACATAGGTAATCATAATAAGCGACCTACATCATTAAGGCGTTAGCGGCATAGATAATCCATACCGATAAGCCCACGACCATGATAATGATCATCGCAGTAAATAAAAATGAGAATGTACTGAGCTTTCCTTCCGTTGAAAAATCTAAATGTAAGAAGTACTTCAGATGCACCACAATTTGAGTAATAGCTAACACCAAAACCACGCCTAATGTTGTACTCTTATCAAATTGATGAGTCATCACCGCCCAAAATGGGATAGCGGTTAACACCACCGACAATGCAAAACCAATCAGATAAGATTTAACACTACCGTGTGAATGATCTTCAGAAATATGAGTTTGGCTCATCACAATACTCCTAATAAATAAACAACGGTAAATACGCAAATCCATACGATATCAAGAAAATGCCAAAACAAGCTCAAACAACTTAAACGCGTTATCGTTCGTTGACCTAAGCCAGTTGTGAACATTTCACCCATCATGATTAACATCCAAATTAAACCTGCAGTAACGTGCAAACCGTGCAGACCCACTAGGGTAAAGAATGCCGATAAAAAGGCACTACGCTGCGGTCCATTGCCATGTTCAATCAAGTGGTTAAACTCGTACAGCTCCATACTTATAAATACACAACCTAAAGCAAAGGTCACCAGCAACCAAAACAAAGTTGCTGAGCGATTTTGATTTTTAGCACAAAGCAAAGCAAAACCAAACGTAATACTGCTGACGAGTAAGGCCGCGGTTTCGATCAATACAAAGTCTAGTTCAAAAATATCTTTACCCGATATACCCCCGTCGGTGCTCATAAAAAGCACCGCATACGTGGCGAATACCGAGGCGAATAAAATACAGTCGGTCATCAGATATAACCAAAATCCGAAGACTGTATTTGCGCCGCTATCATGGTGTTCGTCATGGTCGTCGTCAAGATGCGGCATGTGTCGTTCGCTCACCGCATCTACCTTTAATTTATCTGCAATAGCAATGCTCATAAATGCCCCTTCGCTGCGTTGTCTAAGTGTGCGTTTTCAATCTTTTCGATTTCTTCCGGTTGAACGTAATAATCAACATCTGAAGTATAAGCTCGTTGCAAAAACAGCCCAAAAGCACCAAGCATACCAACAATAACCAGCCAGTTAATATGCCAAATCGCACCAAAACCAGCCGCAGTAACACTCATACTGATCAACATCCCACTGACGGTATTTTTAGGCATATGGATCGGGCTATATTTTTGATGACGCTGGTAAGCCTCGCCTTTCTCTTTCATGTCGGTAAAAGCATCAATGTCAGACACCACCGGTAACTTAGCAAAGTTATAAAATTGCGGAGGCGAAGACGTTGACCATTCTAAGGTATGACCATTCCAAGGATCGCCAGTCAAATCTCTATTCTGCTCGCGGTCGCGGAAACTGACGTACAGTTGAACAAACTGAAGCACAATACCGACTAAAATAATGGAAGCACCTATACCCGCTAAGTAAATCCAAAAGTTCCAAGCGGGATTATCGGTATGACTAAGCCGACGTGTCATACCTAAAAATCCCAGCACATATAAAGGCATAAAGGCTATATAAAAACCAACCTGCCAGCACCAGAATGCAATCTTTCCTAAGCGCTCATTTAGCTTGAAGCCCATCGCTTTGGGAAACCAATAACTGAAACCAGCCATATAACCGAATACCGCACCACCAATAATAGTGTTATGAAAATGGGCAATCAGAAATAAGCTGTTATGTAACACATAGTCCGCACCTGGCAATGCCAGTAAAATTCCTGTCATACCTCCAATAGTGAAGGTCACCATAAATCCTAAAGACCATAATACGGGTACAGTAAGACGCAAGCGGCCTCGGTATATAGTAAATAGCCAGTTAAATAGCTTCACCCCAGTGGGTATCGCAATAATCATCGTCGCCACCCCAAAGAAGGCATTGACATTGGCACTGGAACCCATTGTAAAGAAGTGATGCAGCCATACCACAAATCCCAAAATTGAAATAACGCCACTTGCCCACACCATAGAGGTATATCCAAACAAACGTTTGCCCGTGAAGGTTGAAATAACTTCTGAAAAAATACCAAAGGCAGGCAAAACCAGAATATAAACTTCAGGATGTCCCCACGCCCAAAACAGATTGATATACATCATGGCGTTACCACCGCCTTCATTCGTGAAGAAGTGAAAGTCTAAATAGCGGTCCATCGTGAGCATAGCTAACACCGCGGTTAAGATTGGAAATGAAGCGACAATCAAAATATTTGCCCAAGTACATGTCCAAGTAAAAATAGGCATCTGCATTAACTTCATACCCGGTGCGCGCATTTTCAATACCGTAGCTAAAAAATTAACGCCAGTTAGGGTCGTGCCTATACCAGATATTTGTAAGGCCCAGATATAATAATCAACCCCTACACCCGGACTATAAGCCAGTTCAGATAACGGTGGATACGCCACCCAACCTGTTTTGGCAAACTCACCGACAAATAACGAAATATTAATTAATATTGCACCGCCTGCAGTTAACCAAAAACTCAGATTATTTAAGAACGGGAAGGCCACGTCTCGTGCACCAATTTGCAGGGGCACTACTAGGTTCATCAGGCCAACCATAAATGGCATCGCCATAAAGATGATCATGATCACCCCGTGTGCCGTGAAGATTTGGTCATAGTGCTCAGGTGGAAGATACCCCTCTGCACCACTAGTGGCCATAGCCTGTTGAGTACGCATTAAGATAGCATCAGAAAAACCACGAATTAACATGATAAATGCCAATACAATATACATAATGCCCAATTTTTTGTGGTCAACCGAGGTTAACCAATCATTCCAAAGCACTAACCACTTTTTGTGCTTGGTAATCAATGCACCAACCACTGATCCCGCAATCGCCACTATCGCAAAAGTCCAAATTAAAATCGGCTCGTGGATCGGTATCGCGTCTAAACTTAATTTTCCGAAAAAAGACATAATTACTCCATAGCCCCGTGTTGAGGAGCTGAATGTCCAGATTGATGTTGATGTTCCATGCCCATTTCTTTATGCATATATTGCATTAAAACGTGCTTGAACATTCCGTCACTAACAGAGCCATAATATTCAACAGAATTGTTTTCACTTGGCTCAGCTAGTAGTTTGTAACTATCAGGATTTAAGGACTGACCTTGTTTTTTTAGCTTGGCTATCCAGCCAGCAAAATCCTCATCCGTGTTTGTGGCAATGGCTTTAAATTTCATGCCTGCAAACCCTTCCCCACTGTAGTTGGCCGAAATTCCATCAAAGGTACCTGGCTCATTAGCAATAAGATGAAGTTTGGTTTGCATGCCAGCCATTGAGTAAATTTGACTACCCAACTGCGGAATAAAAAAGGAGTTCATGGCAGTGTCAGAGGTGATCTTAAACGCCACAGGTACATTGGCAGGAAAAGCCAATTCGTTGACCGAAGCCACTCCGTAGTCAGGATAAATAAACAACCACTTCCAATCTAGCGATACCACCTCAACGTTGATATGATCACGTTCATGTTCTAGAGGGGTGTAGGGGTCCAAATCGTGGGTCGACTTCCAAGTTATGACACCCAAAATAATGATAATAATAATCGGTACTGCCCACACTACCGTTTCAATCTTGTTAGAATGCGCCCATTTAGGTGTATAGATTTCATGGTCCCGTCCTTCGCGGTATTTCCAAGCGAAATATAAGGTCATGAAAATAACCGGTAATACAACAATCAACATCAACAAAGTTGCGACAATAATTAATTGCTTCTCGTCTATACCGACTTGACCTTTAGGGTCCAGTACACCGCCTTCGCAGCCCGTTAACACCATAAAAGATGCCGCGGTCGCTGCTTTACTTAAGTTACTAATTAACAAGGGAATTTCCTGTGAAGCGAGTTTCTAAAGCTGCTGACAGTGAACCGACAACAGTACTTGTAGCTTAGTAAATAAATCATCAGCTAACAGACTCGCAAAAAAACCAGCGAGTACAGTCACTTAGGAGCAAGACTAGTGAGTCAGCACCAAGATTTATTTAATGAAAAAGCAAATTTAAGTTTAAGAAATCAACAAAGAAGGTGGCGCGCGGCAACCGTGGGCGGAATGTTCTGAAGAACGTAAAGAAGGAGCAGTAAAAGCTAATCTAATACTGTTTAATGCAAGGCCATACAAAACTTTAGCTAAGTAATAGAACGTTCGCCAAACTTGAGAGATCAACCAAGGGTTAATCAATAAAACACCAAGTAAACTTAAAGCAACACCTTCTAACAGCAAACCATCTTTGAGCAGCAAGAACCACTCAGTGATATCACCGACATTACCTAAAGATATGGATAACATGTCAAATACAAGGAAGACTGATAGCAAAACGTAGAATCGCCCAAAGCTAACCAATCCAAAACTAGATGGCAAACTAGGTAAATATTTATCTAGTACAGAGGTACAAAAATATCGTTTCAAAAAATCATCCGATTAGCGTTTGGTTGATGTTGTGTAGTAAACGCGAAAGCCTTTTTTTCATCACAACATAAGTCGAATTATAACAAAAAATAGAAAGCAAAAAAGGGTTAAAATGCTTTAGTTCAGTAACAATCAATATAAAAACCCTAATTTAAACAGACATTTAACATGAATTTAACGTAGTTAACTTAAATTGATGGAATAACTAAAATTATATCTTAATTACGAAGTGGACATTATTTGAGATCAATCAAAATATCAGGAGAACGTTAAAATTTTTAAGCCGTAACATGCACACAACTGCTAACGGTCTCAATATCAACATTAAATCTTATGGCCAAGCTGTAAAGCAGTACTTGGCCACGGAACTAGAAAAAATCTACTGAAAACGATGCCTGATTATCCACTTTGCACGGCCACCGCTATACTGTATATAATTGGTGCTGTTTGGCTTAGATGTTGTTATTTAATAAAAAAACTGTATGAACCACTGTGTAAATAGTTCATTAACAAGGCTAACATCCATTAATAAAGCAGATATTAGAGCGTTAGAAGCGCAACTCATCGAATTGCCTCAGACACAGAAAAACATTTTCTTAGTTTGTTATCACAGCTTATTGAATCTCAGGTGAAAACTTAATTAAGACACCCAAAGTAATAAAGTACCCAATCACAGCCAAGTCAACAAACGTAAAGTGATGGGTATGTTCTGACTCTTTGATTTTAAATTTCGAAATCTGAGCTTTTTGGGGGATGTGGCGTGTGAAAGCAGCTAAATCATTCCTCCCACTCAAATTTCAGGCAACGCCATTGAGTACAGGTTGTGAAGGTAGCTTTTAATGAGTGTGATGCTGAACTGTTCAGGCGGATTGAAGTAAAGCTCTGGCCTTTGCCATACCTCGTATACGTTGATGGTGTGTGTGATGTTTGAATTGTTGTAACATGTGCTCACTACCTACAGCGTTACTGAAGTGTTGTTCGAACTCGGTAGTGAGAGTCAACCACTGCTCTGAGTCGAGGCCTAGGCACGCTAAAATAGGGCTATGATGTTGCTCTATATAACTCGCTTTATCCTCTCGAATACAGCGACCTGTGCAGTCCACTAGTTCACAATAATCAATCAAGCTGTAAGCGATGCCTTTAGGCATGTCTTGTCTGTGATTGCCCACAAAACACATCAGGTTTTTAGGTTGTTCGCCTTTGATGAGAGCCTGAATACGGTGCTGAATACTGGTGTGTTTTGACGTTTCTGGGGTGGTTTCCATTTTGGCGCGAATAGGATTTAAGTCCACATAGGCCATACAGGCTAATACTGCACTTTCATCTAACAATGCTTGAGATTTGAATCGTCCTTCCCAAAATCTGCCTGTGCAACCATCTTCCTTATTAGCCACTCGGGCTATGTGTTCATTGAGGTTACGCATTAACCAACTGATATCGTATAAACGCTGACGGTAAATCGTCACTGTTTCTTCTAAGCTGATAAGCTCACCTTTACTGAGTGTATCTCCTCTTTGGTACTTTTGACTTAATAACGTGCCTTGGTAAAGTTGGTGCCAACGCTTTACCACTTCTTCTGTCGACCAACCATCAGCCATGTCTTTGTCCACACAAACCACTACATGTGTATGATTACTCATGACCGCATATGCACAAATACTGATTGAAAACACTGACGATAGAAACAACAATCGCTCTTCCACCCAACCTCGGCGATGTTCGTAACTCTGTCCCGTATACTTATCCGTACCGCACAAAAACGAACGGCGAACACAGCGAGAAACACAATGGTAATAGGGGGTATCAATTAAACTGACTTGCGTTTTACGTGACTGAGGCATGACAGACCATCCTTGGTTGTTTGAGTACCTTAAAGATTAGAACATAACGGCTGTTTTGCTACTTTTTAAAAATGGGTGTCTTGTTAATTTTGTTTTTTAATTTTGGGGTGAGGTTTTCAAAAGCGTTTCCATTTCTGGCGATAACGATATCCCTATTAACAAACGAGGAAGTGGTGTTAAGCGGCTAGTATTAATAAGCTTCTTTCGTGCTGAGGCAGAAAGACGGCAACTTGAGGCGGGTTTGCCAAGTGTTGTCTATGCAATCGAAGAGCCTGAGACGTCTCAGCACCCAGATCACCAACGCGCACTGATAGACGCTTTAGTTGCTTTATCTGGGGTGCCACGCACACAAATCATTCTTACTTCACACAGTCCCGAAATCATAAAACGGTTAAAGTTCGAAAATATTCTATTAATAACAGGACAAGACTCAGCATCAATTCGACAGGTGCAAGAGCATGAGCTACCTTATCCTAGCTTGAACGAAGTCAACTATGTGGCTTTCGATGAACCATCCTCTGAGTATCACAATGAACTTTATGGCTATATAGAGTCGCGGGGAGCACTTGCAGCATATAAAGCTGGGAAGTCAACCGTTGCTTATAATCGGTTAAACCGTGATGGAACCACTACTCAACAACAGATACTCTCAACCGAGTATGTGCGGCATCAAATACACCATCCTGAAAATACCAGCAATCCTAGATTCACAGCTGCCCAGCTAAATCAATTTATTGAAGATATGCGAGCGCACATACAGGCAAATCCGTGACCGAAGAAAAGCACATAACAAACGCCTGTTGTCAGACGTACCTAAGCTGCGCTTCGGTAAGCCGCAAAGCCGAGCGTTATATTTTTTTACTAGATGGAGCTAATCGATGAGTATGTCTAAAGATGAAATTGAAAAGTTAAAAAAATATTGAGTATTTACTTGGTGGAAAATATTACCCTTCAGATAAAGATAAAATGGTATCCGTATCTAAGTACTTCCGATATCTATCTGAATGTATTTCTTCTGATGAAATACTAATAAATTGCGATAAAGAACTTTTAATGAGTTTTGAAGCTATTTATTTGTGGTTACAAGAACAGTCAGCATATTTACCTTCACATTTAAAAGACCAAATAGAAAATATCAATAAACGTCAAAATTGTGCGAGTTATTTGCAATATTATCTAGCTTAAGTGATAAGGAAATCTGGTCAATCAGTCGACGCAGAAGACTTAATGCTTCTTTTGGCATCTTTGCCAATGTAATTAGTATACGAAGTTACTCTGAGTTAGAAGAGTCTCAACTAGTATCAGGCACTAATTTAGTTGAGGCAAAAGTAGCTCTTACCAGGCTTTGTCAAGTTACATTGTTCGCATCAACCAAAGTTGATAATGACTTTTTTATTGATGATGATATTGAAGACGTTTCGTAACGTTATAATCCTAATATTATAAATAAATCTAAAATTATAGCGTTAGTTAATCTATTAAAATCTCAATTAAATGAAGTTGAAGAAAACGATGACGTTTAACTTATTCTAGAAAAACTAGATGTAGTCGAAAAAGAGATAAATAAACGTAAGCCACGATGGGGGGTAATATTTTCTGTGCTTTTTCTTGTTTTTGGTTTTATTGCAGATTTAAAAACATTAAACCCGGTTATATATACAAAACCACTTCAAACAGTAGAGGTTATTTTGCTTAACCTTCATGAAGAAGGACAAGTTGAAAAGAGTACTTCTTATAATTTACCCCATTATCCTCAAGAAAAACAAAGCAATGAAAATAAATATGCGCTGTTTAGGAAAGAAGAGTTTGAAAACTAGGTAACTTTGTAGCTACAAAGATATAACGAGCTAATTAATAAGGACAAAAAACAGTTGGCTGTTTTCGTTCCTCAACATTTTAACCAACAATTTTTTTCTTCATTATTAGGGCGTTGAAACCTGCGTGGTCAGAGACACTTATTTACGCAGGTAGCACTACTCGTTAAGGTCTGCAACTCGCTCATTGCCGTCAGTCAAGTTTGATTAATCGTATGATGATTTTTCGCTAAATATAGTCTAATAGTTCGAATTCTCTTACGTCCGCTTTAGGTCGAAAACTGACCTAATCCCACACTATCAGATAATTTTCTGTGTGTCTGTTTTTCGCTGGGAAGGAGTCATACCTCAATTTTATCGACAGTATCCTAACGGCTAACTTGAGACGGTCACTCAGATAGGACTAAACTTCTATCGCGGTAGGGTTTCCCCTAATTCAAATTTAATTATGACCAGTTTGTGCTCAAACTGCTCATAATGTTGGCGATAAAGAGTGACCGTTAAGAAGCAAAAATCAGTTCAGTGCCGATTAATTCAACTCAAGCACAAAAAAGCGTGAACCTAGGTTATTTTGCATGGCTTAAGACCTTATAAATTGAACCTACTTGGGGTTTCTTAGCTGTTGTTGCTTTATACCAGTGCATCAGCGCAATGAGACAATGGTCTTAGGCCCTCAAAGATATTTAAAAGCTGTGCTAAAGTAATTCTAATGTGAAATATATACTGTGTAACGGTGTAAGAAAATTGGAATGAAGCATGGCAATGGGTTGGGTAGCGTTAGCATTGGTGTATTTAGGTGGGCTATTTTGGCTTGCCAGGTGGGGTGATAGCGATTCTCCATTAGCCAAAAAAATTAACCTCTCATCCTGCGATCTATTCGCTTGCACTTGCAATTTATTGTACAGCCTGGACCTTCTTTGGTTCTGTTGGTGAGGCAAGTCGAAATAACTGGCAGTATTTACCTATTTTGCTTGGCCCTATGCTGGTTTACGTATTTGGCTTTCGATTTATCCAAAAACTAACCTTGGTTAGCAAAAAACAACACATCACCACCATCTCTGATTTTATTTCGTCTCGCTATGGTAAACGTCAGACCGTAGCGTTACTGGTGACCATCATTGCGCTTCTGGCAACTATTCCCTATATGGCGTTGCAACTAAAAGCCATCGGCTCAGCATTTCAGCTGGTATCCGATCAGCAAGACAGTGAGTTGATTGTGTTTCTAGCAACCATTTTTATTGCTATATTTTCGATTTATTTTGGCACACAAAAAACAGATGTGACGGAGTATCGCAGAGGCTTGATGCTCGCTATTGCTTTTGAGTCCAGTGTCAAACTCCTTGCCTTGCTAGTGATTGCAATCGTCGCATTTTTCATGTGGTACCCACTCAGTACAGCCCCACTCTTACAGTCATTTATTACACCTGAAGCACTGAGCACGTTTCAATCATTTCCTTTCATCGCACAGACCATTATGGCTGGTGCTGCAGTTATTTGCTTACCTAGGCAATTTCATGTGGCCGTTGTTGATAATTTAAGTTTGGAACATTTGAAGACTGCACGATGGCTGTTTCCTTTGTACCTTGGACTCATTGCCATAACCATTCCGGTGATTACCGTAGCAGGGCAAACACTATTGGCACACACAACATCTGAAACAGATACGTATGTACTTGAGCTGGCATTAATTTCAGGCTCTGGGTTAGTGCAGATGCTGGTATTTGTTGGTGGTCTATCCGCTGCTACAGCGATGATAATAGTCGCTACATTGACACTGAGTACGATGTTGACGAATGACGTGATTTTGCCAAGAATGCTGGATAAACACAGTACTGCGTATCATCAGCGTAACGTCAGTAAAGTCATCCTCGTTACTCGTCGCTGCGTCATTGCTGGGTTATTATTATTGGCATATTTGTATCATCAACAAATGGGAAATAGTCGTTCATTGGCATCAATCGGTCTGATTGCCTTTTCGCTCGTCATTCAATTACTGCCAGCCATAGTCGGTGGTTTGTATTGGAAAAAAGGACATGCCCATGGCGTGTATGCGGGCTTAATAAGTGGCATTATTGTGTGGGTTTTGTGGCTGATGTTACCCGCTTTTGAAGGAAATATTAATACTCAGTTAAATAATGATAATATTTCTTTTGTGGCCATTATTAGCTTGGTTACAAATTTCATAGCGTATTTTTTCTTTTCATCATTCGCCACAGAGCGACTGATTGATCGCATTCAGGCCCAAGCTTTTGTTGCTCCCCGCGAAAATCTTAATGACCGACCTAAGAAACCTTCGACTTCGGTAACCACCGGTGATCTAACAACATTACTCTCGACCTTTCTGGGCGAGACCCGTTGCAATGGATTGATTGAAGACTTTCAACGTAACAACGATATTACTGTTCATGCAGATACAGCACCACCTGAAAATTTTGTGACTTTTTGCGAACGTGCATTAGGAGGAGTGTTGGGTGGATCCAGCGCTAGAGCATTGATTGATAGTGTATTGAGTGGCAGGAAACTCGGTTTTGAAGAAGTGATTAATTTTTTCGATGACTCCACTCAAGCCATAAAATTTAATGCTGGCGCTTTGTTTACCTCGATAGAAAGTCTCGACCAAGGTATCAGTGTCATCGATAAAAACCTGAATCTGGTTGCCTGGAACAAACGTTATTTAGAACTATTTAACTATCCACAAGATATGATTTTAGTAGGCACGCCAATTGAAAGACTGGTTCGCTACAATGCATCTCGTGGTGATTGTGGGTTAGGTGAAATTGATGCTTTAGTAAAGAAACGCTTAAGTCACTTAAGGCGTGGATATGCGCATAAATTTGTGCGACAACGAAGTGATGGCAAGATGCTTGAGATGGTCGGAAACCCTCTTCCTGGAGGTGGTTTTGTGACCAGCTTTAGTGATATTACATCCCATATTGAGTTACAGGTTGCGCTTAAGGAAGCCAACATTGACTTAGAGAACAGAGTCAAAATACGTGGTGAAGAAGTTCAGGCTGTTAATGCCGAACTGCACAATGAAATTGCCCGTCGAATAGATTTGGAACGGGAACTGATTGATGCTCGTCAAATTGCCGAAAAAGCCAATGCCGATAAGACTCGGTTTCTGGCATTGGCTAGTCACGATATATTACAACCTCTAAACGCCGCCAAACTATACCTTTCGGCGCTAGATGAAGTCACAATGCAAGACAATGTTCGCACCATCATCAATAAACTTGGAGAAAGTGTTTCTTCAAGTGAGGTGCTTATCGCAACATTGTTGGACATTGCACGCTTAGATCAAGGTGAATTAAAGCCTGTTAAAGCATCCTATTCGATTCTCAAAATACTGTCTCCGTTAATACACGAGTTTTCAATGCTGGCACAAAGTAAAGGCCTCAAATTCAGTTCCCGGATTGCAGATGTCTGGGTTGAAACGGATAAAACCTATCTTTATCGAATTGTTCAAAACTTGTTATCCAATGCGGTTAAATACACTAATACTGGTCGAATTTTATTCACGGTCAGAACGCGCAATAATTCAGTGCTGATCCAAGTTTGGGATACCGGAGTGGGAATATCTGCCAGTGAGCAACAACATGTTTTTGGTGATTTTTATCGTGTAGACGGCAGCAAAGAGCGCGGAGCAGGTTTGGGGTTGGGGGTGGTGTCTCGGTTATCAGAAAAACTCAATGCCCCTTTAACCATAAAGTCTAACCTGCGAAAAGGCAGTTGCTTCACTCTTTCATTGCCGATGGTTCAGGCAGAGACTCAAGGTCTAGTGCCTTTATCCAAAAGTTACACTGGGCTGACTGGTCTTAAAGTTTTGTGTGTAGACGACACGGTTGAAAACCTCGATGCAATGCAAACCTTACTTGAGAAATGGCAAGTGATATGTTTTAAGGCAAGTGATGCTGATGAAGCGCTGCAAAAAGCAGGAGAACATCAACCTGATGTGTTATTGGTTGACTATCATCTTGGCAACAAAATGAACGGTCTGGAATTAATTCATAAGCTTAGAATAGACGCTGCCAAGGAAATACCCGCGGCGTTGGTGACAGCTAATCAAGACGAAGAGGTAAAAAAGAAGTGTGTGACTGCAATGATAGGCTATCTGAGTAAACCAGTGAAACCCGCTAAACTAAGAGCGTTGTTATTAAGTCTTAAGAATAAAAAGCAGTGATCAGCAAGCTTGCACACTGGGTGGTGGCTCTAACTGTAGCTGAGAAGCAATTAGCACAGCTTGCGTTCGATTGTTGATTTTTAACTTCTTAAATACGGCTGTTACATGTGCTTTTACCGTAGCAACAGCAATGTCGAGCTCGTAAGCAATTTGTTTGTTAAGTAAACCATCTCGCATAAAACACAGCACTTTATATTGAGCAGGTGTGAGGCTAGAAACTGACTCCGCAAGTTCGACAAAAGCTTCATCAAAGTCGGTCACATCAGAAGGCATTTTTTCTGGTACCCACACTTCGCCTTCTAATATGCTGGCAACCGCTTTTGCCACTTCTGAAGCTTGGGTTGTTTTAGGAATAAAGCCAAGCGCCCCAGTGTTCATCACTTTGGACACAATCCCAACATTTTCAATACCTGATACAACCGCCACAGGTATCTCTGGGAACAACTTGCGAATATGAATGAGACCAAATAAATCAGTACTTCCAGGCATATGCAAATCAAACAGCAGCAGATCGACATCGTTCTCATGTAACGTTTTGACGGTCTCATTCAAATCGCTAGTTTCCAGCAAATTTAAATCGTCTAAATGGAGCATTAGTGCTCCTCTAAGCGCGTCGCGATACATGGGATGATCATCAGCAAGCAGTATTGTCAGCATTTCATTTCCTCAACTTAAGAAAATTATTCTAACAATTTGTTGTTTATTTGCAATTGTTCTGTGATTGATAAGTCGAAAAAATGTAAATAATTAGTTAACACATACTATACGTTAAGCCTATTCGCTATCAGACTGTCTACAACAGCTGGATCAGCCAATGTTGAGGTATCACCTAACTGTTGATATTCATTGACTGCAATTTTGCGTAATATTCGGCGCATGATCTTACCCGAGCGAGTTTTTGGCAATCCTGAGGTCCACTGAATTAAATCGGGGGTCGCTATAGGACTGAGTTCCTTTCGCACCCAAGCACGCACTTCAGCGGTAAGTTCATCACTTGGCAAAATACCTTCTACCGGTGTCACAAAAACGTAAATGGCTTGGCCTTTGATGTCGTGAGGAAAACCCACCACTGCGGCTTCAGCAATTGCCTTATGGGACACCAGCGCACTCTCTATCTCAGCCGTACCTAAACGATGTCCTGAAACATTTAGAACATCATCAACCCGACCAGTGATCCAGTAATAACCGTCTTCATCCCTTCTTGCACCATCGCCCGTAAAATAGACATTATCGTAGGTGCTGAAATAAGTTTGAATAAAGCGCTCATGATCTTTATAAATAGTTCGCGCTTGTCCAGGCCAGCTGTCTTTTATACCTAAATTGCCTTCTGCAGGGCCATCAAGCTCAACGCCTTCACTATCAAATAACGCAGGCACAACACCAAATAAAGGTAACGAAGCAGAGCCGGGTTTCAAATCAGTGGCCCCAGGTAAAGGTGAAATCATCATGCCTCCTGTCTCTGTTTGCCACCAAGTGTCCACTATCTGACAGCGACCTCGCCCTATAACATCATAATACCAGCCCCACGCTTCTGGATTGATAGGCTCACCGACCGAGCCCAGCAAGCGTAATGATTCTCCGTGAGTATCCGATGCTGCAAAGTCGCCATGAGCCATCAATGCTCGAATAGCGGTTGGCGCGGTATATAAAATGCTGACCTGATGTTTATCTACTATTTGACAAATCCGCCTCACATCTGGGTAGGTAGGCACCCCTTCAAATAACAACGTAGTCGCACGATTGGCTAAAGGACCATATACCATGTAGCTATGACCGGTGATCCAGCCAACATCCGCAGCGCACCAGTAAACTTCTCCAGGTTGATAGTCAAACACATATTTATGCGTTATTGCAGTGTAAAGAAGATAGCCACCTGTAGTGTGAACCACTCCTTTTGGTGTGCCTGTAGAGCCTGATGTATACAGAATAAAAAGAGGATCTTCGGCGTTCATTACTTCTGGTTCACAGCGACTACTGCAATCACTCACCAAATCCCGCCATAAGCAATCAAGAGCACCCATAAGTACGTCTGCTGCGGTGTGTTTCCATACTATGACTTGTTCAACACAAGGGCAGCGATTATTCAATAACGCCTCATCAACGTTAGCTTTCAATGGGACTGGTTTTTCAGCTCTAAGCCCTTCATTAGCGGTGATGACTATTTTAGCACCGCAGTCATTGACACGATCCGCAATGGCGTGTGGAGAGAAGCCTGCAAAAATAATAGAATGAACGGCTCCAAGCCTTGCGCAGGCTAACATTGCATAAGCAGCTTGTGGGATCATCGGCATATATATTGCGACTCGATCGCCCTTCTCGACTCCAAGTTTTTTCAAACCATTAGCAATTTTACATACTTCATCGTGTAAGGATTGATAGGTAATATAGGTACTGGTTTCCCCAGAATCACTTTCCCACACTATTGCGTTTTGATTAGCATGTTCTGCAAGATGCCTATCAATACAATTATAAGAGACATTTAACTCCCCATCTTCAAACCACTTTATTTGCGCATCTTGTTTATTGAATGATGTATTTTAATTTTTTAGGAAATTTATACCAATCTAAGACTTTGGCCTGCTCCGCCCAAAATGAATCGGGAAACGCCACCGACTGTTGATACATTTCTAGGTACTGCACTTTATTAAGATGTGTGTGTTTTTTTGCCTGTTCAGACACAGGATATATTGTATCGGTCATATATTATTTCCAGCGACATTAACTAATCATTATAATCTACTCTCTACTAGAAACAGTGGAATGAGACTTTGGTCTTATAGACCATGAGCTTATATGCAAACTTATAATTTTAGTTCAAGGTTCAGATAGATTCAACAAATTGGACTATCACATGAATAATTTTATTAAGAAAACTGCAGTGTTGGGTTTCTTGCTAATGGGTACAAGCTTCATCACCACAGTTGCAAATGCAGAAGCATTAGAATTAGACTTCAAAAACGGTGACAAAATGAAGTTTGGCGGTTACCTAAAGGTGGATGCTCGATATGTCAACGGCAATTTAAACTATCAAGATTATTGGATTGGTAATAATCCTGGCGCGGTGGAGACTTCGAAACTGGGTTTAAATGTAAAAGAGAGCCGATTTAACATTTCTTATATTCATAATGATTGGACCGGCTTTATTGAAATGGATTTTTATGGCGGCGGCGGTAACGAAATTATCAGTAATTCGGTGAACCCGCGCTTACGTCATGCATTTGTAAAAAATGAAAACTGGTTAATTGGTCAAACATGGTCAACTTTTATGCCACTAGCTGCATTAGTTGAATCTTTAGATTTTGGTGGGCCAATGGTCGCTGAAGGGTTTATCAGACAAGTACAAATCCGCTATACAGTTGGTAACTGGCAATTCGCTATTGAAAACGCACAAACATTTGGAGACACCGATGGCAATGGTGGTTCTGGTAATGTAGGAGTAACTGGGGCCAACAATGACCCAGATAGTAATATTCCAGATATTGTTGCCCGATATAACTTTAAAGGCGACTGGGGTCAAGCCAGTGTGGCTGGACTCTTGAGAAAAGTTGACCAAGGTGGCATCGATGCCACAGCCACTGCATTTAGTTTATCCGGCAAGATAAATGCTGTGGGTAAAGATGATATTCGTTTTCAACTAACCCTTGGTGAGTCAGGTCGTTATGCTGGAGTAACGTTAGCCACAGACATCGTGGTCGATCCAGTCAGTGGTGAAACAAAAGCAGAAAAAACAACCGCTTGGTATGTTGGTTATAGAAGAATGTGGAGTGACGAGTATCGCAGCACGATATTTTACGGTAACGGTGAAACCGATATACTCAGACATGACCGTTCACATTATGCAGTTAACCTAATCAGACAATACACCCCTAACATGATAATTGGCGTTGAGCTTGGCAAATATGTAGTCGATGACCAAGGTTTAGATCTTGATTCGAGTTACCTGCAAACATCAGTGAAGTTCACTCTATAGAACCAGTATCAAAAAAACGGTTAAAGAAGAAGGAAGTAACTTCTTCTTTAACCAGCTAATACTCGTCGGTTTTGTAAATGCTTGGGGTAAATTAAGCACTAAACTCAGAACTCTTGAATTAACATATTTAAATCAGCGCATTTAATTAAGCACATTGGCACCTCAAAAAGTCCATAACTTCACGTTACGATCGATTTTTCGTTTAATAATTTAAAAAAATTATTATATTAGCCAAAAACAGGCACTGCTTTGTTATCTCAACGCCTGCGAATCGTTGCTCTGAGTACCATGACTATATTAATGCTATGAGGAAAGCTATTAAGAACAACAAGGATAACAAGAGGCTCGTGAAAGCGGTTATACAATCCTTATTAAGTCAAACAGTTTAATTAAGCTAGCATCGAACTTTTGTTAATTATTTATCTGCACCATCAAAATATGCTGCCACCTCTTGCATTATTACTGGTCGGTTACCTGTCATATATTAACGACAAGCTAATGAAAAATTTGAAGAAGCCTATTTGAAGAAGCCTAGTGTTACGATCAAGTATGCTGATACACAGCACTCTATTATTGGCATCTGACTCAAACAAAAACTAGTCACCGTATTCCTACTTTTTTCACATAATCGTTAACTGACAGATATGACAGAAAATAGTATATAAGTGTTTTATAGCTAGTTGAATAGTGACAAATAAAGCTTAATATTTTGTTCCCGTAATTTTCAGCCCAACAGCTCGGCTGTTATTTAAACAATAGGAAAGAGTGATATGGATGCAAGTGAACATTTTGAATATCTGATCAGAATGCATGATTCAGTAAAGATAAACGAATTTTATCAACCAACACTTGCAGTGGGTGAAGGTACAGCAGAAATAGAAATAAATTTGTCTGAAGCGTTTCACCATGCAGCAGGCGGAGTTCACGGGTCTGTATACTTTAAAATGCTTGATGATGCCGCTTGGTACGCAGCTAACTCGCTAGAGCAAGAATATTTTTTAGTCACGGTATCCTTCACTACATATATCACTCGCCCAGTTTCTTCAGGAAAAATGAGAGCGGTAGGGAGAGTTGTTAATAAGAATACATCACAATTTATTTCAGAAGCTGTGGTTTATGATGCTGATGGTCGCGAAATTGGTCGAGGTAATGGGGTCTTTGTTCGAAGTAAAGCGCTATTAGCTAATGCACAGGGTTACACATTAAAAACGGCTCAAACAAACCCTAAATAATGTTTTGGTCAATTCCACGAAGACTCTAAAATAAAGGCCATGAATTACAAAACCTATTAGCCTGATTAGCCTAAAAATATAGAAAGAAGATATTCAGGCTCTTCGACTAACGCAAAATGTGGCGCATGGAAAACAGAAAAAACTAGGGAATATTTCCAATATTAATCAAAGTAATATCAAACCCATGGTCTGAATACTTGCCTGATAAGTTCTAATACGACAACCACTTCATTTAGCCCCGGTTGGTTCATCGCTGTCTATCAGGTTCGATACAAACCCATCTAAAAACGATTAAACTTTAACGAATATTTCAGGCCTTTAATCGCAGACAATAACTCGATAGCTAAAATGTTATTTTAACACTGATATCAATTATTCAAATGCGAATAAATGACGCGTAAGGTATTGTTTAATGAACGTTGCACTGTAGGCCAAGAGATAGATATATTATCCACAAGGCCTTGACGACAGTCAGCTTCTAACCTTGTTACCACGTCGGTTAATGCTTCGGAATTGACTTTATTTGCCACAATCACCAGCTTTCGGGCACCGCGTAAAATACAAGCCACGTCATCTTCATCTACGGCAATATCAGTTTCTTTGATACCGTTTTCTAACTCATCCATCAGCTCATTTAAGACAACTGGCAAAGGCTTAGTCACATTCTGATTTTGTAAGTATGGCAATAAATCAAACCAAATAGCAGGGTTACCGGGCATCACAATTTTGGCAATGTCAGATGGTGCTTTGTTTTCTTGCAGCGGTTGCTGCTCTATGGCTTGCTGCAGCTCTTCCTTATGTGCAGATAACAATGCGCTCTCTTGTTCCACTAGTTTTGCCTGATTCGACTCTAACTCTTGTTTTGCTTCCTGCAGAGCCGATTCTTTATCACTTAACTGAGATTGACTGTAGTGTAAATCCTGTTCCAGTTTTTGTAACTGCTCTGCTAACTCAGTGTGATCAATGTGTCGGTCGCTTAAACTCTCTTTACTGTTTGAGTATTCCTGTTGCACAGCTTGTAATTGCTCAGTTAACAGAGCCTGTTTTTCCTCTAAAGAATGAATACTCTGTTCACTGCCCTGTAAACTTTGCTGTTGCTGTTCGAGCTGCTCTTGTAGTTTACGTTCATGCTCTTCTTGTTGTTGTATACGTTGTTGCAACTGCTCTGCTTGGTCACGAGCTTGATTGAGTTCATGTTGCAGCTTTTGTTCGCCCGATTGAGTTTCTGATACTTGTGACTCTGCTTGTTGCAGTTGTTCTAAGTTACCTTCGAGCTTCTGTTGCATTTGAATATTTTGCTGTTCAGCTTCAATCAAAGCCTGTTGTAATTGTAATTTTTGTTGCTCAATTTCTGCATGATGCTTACGCCATTGTTCATCACTGCCTTCAATCATTTCTTTTTGTTTGACCGCACGGCTTTCTACATCGGTGAGTTCAACCGTCAATTGCTCTAGTTTCTGTTGTTGTTCTAAACGAGCAATTTTTTCAGCATCTGCTTGGCGTTTAATATCATCCAAATTACCCTGAGTATTTTGCAACTGTTGACGTTTAGCCTCGACCTCATCTTGCAACGCTTGTTGTTGATTTTGCCAATCTTGGTCGCTCTGGGCTATTTTCTGTTGCTGCTGAGTACTTTGCTGCTCCATTTCTGCCAGCTCATTCTGGAGTTTCTCAAACAGTGCTTGTTGTTGTTCTTTCTCGGCTCTTTCTGCTGCTTTTTCTGCTTCAGTTTGCTGTTTAGTTTGTGACAACAATTGCTCTGATTGTTGCAATTGTTGTTGTTTATCAATTAACTCTTGTTGTACTTTTTGCTGTTGCAACTGCCATTCTTTATCACTTTTTGCCATTTGCTGCTGCTGCTGAACGTTGCGTGACTCCATTTCACTTAGCTCATGTTGTAATGTCTCGAATAAGGCTTGTTGTTGTTTTTTCTCTGCTTCAGTTTGCTCTTTGGCTTGACTCAAGTTTTGCTCAGTGTCCTGGAGCTGCTGCTGCTTATCTTTAAGCTCTTGCTGCATGTTTGCTTGTTGTTGCTGGTATTCACCGTCTCTTAGGGCTATTTGTTGTTGCTGCTGTTTATTGCGCAGCTCCACTTCTGCAAGTTCTGATTGTAAATTTTCGAACAGAGCAAGTTGTTGCTCTTTATCTGCTTTTTCTGTTTCACTTTGTTCTTTAGCTTGCTGTAAGGTGCGTTCGGTGTCTTGCAATTGCTGCTGCTTAGCAGCTAATTCTTGTTGAATTTGTTGCTGTTGTGCCTGCCACTCATGTTCAGTTTCTGCCATTTTCTGCTGTTGTTGCTGGCTATGACTTTCCATCTCAGACAGTTCTTGTTGCAATATTTCTAATTGATTTTGTTGTTGTTCTTTAGCCACCTTATCTTGTTCGGCTGCTTGTTTGGTTTCATCTAGAGCTTGTTGGGTTTCTTGTAATTGTTGCTGTTTTGACTCTAACTCTTGCACCAACTGGCTTTGCTGTTGCTGCATGTCGCCTTTTTGTTGATTCGACATTTCTTCAAATTTTTGCATCTCGTTTTGCAAATGCTCAACATGACGCACTTTGTTAGATAACTCTGACTCAGCTATTTTATAAGTCTGTTCAAGGTTTCGGCGTTGCTCCTCTGCTTGTTCACTGGCCTTGCGCTGATTAACCAATAACTGACGCAGTTTTTCACTGGTATTGCCTGAGCTCGTCAACTCAGACTGCAATGAATTGATTTGACCACCGACTTCATTAATCTGTAGATCTTTTTGCTCAATGGACTGTTTAAACCCATCAATTTCTGACACAAAATCATCCATATTTGCTTGTTGGCTATACTGTTCCTGTTTCAAGTTCTCAGCATTACGTTCGCTTTCAATCAGCTCTTGTTGAGCAGTTTTATATTTTTTCTCGCTGTGTTGTAAAGCGTCTGAAATTTGATTGCGCTGGGCCTGTAACCCCGTCACTTTAGTCGTGGACTCTTCTAATTGAATACTTAATTCACTGTTAACATTTTGCGCCTCGCTTAGCTGAGAACGACTCTGATTATAATCCTGTTGCAACTCTTGAAGATTATCGGTGACACTTTGGTGAGCCTGTTGTAAATCGCTGAATTCACTTTGTTTTTCAGATAAGTCATCTTGAGCAGCTTGTAGCCTTGTTTCTGTATCTGCTAAATTTTTGACCTTTGTCGCCAACTGATCACGGCTGCTTTGTAAAAGTTGTTGTTTCTCTGCGACTTCTTTCTCGGCAGCTTGATGTAAATTCAGCGCCTCAATACGTGCTTCATCCGCTAACTGTAAATCCCTAAAGTCGGTCCAAATACATAGAATTGAATCGAAGTCTTGACCTTTATACATAGGCACATAGGTTGCTTGGCAAGGTAAAGAGACCTGGCCCACTTTATGCTCCCATTGTAATGATTTGGCCTGCCCATCTAGTTTAACTTTGGTTAAATGCCTTTCTAGCTCTTCAGATGCTTGTTGATCTAGATTTAACTCTGCTGCAAAAGGGCTGCTGCCAAATAACTCATGTTCATCTTGTACATTAAAAAATGAGCAAGCTGCAGGATTCAATTTACTAAAGCCTTGCTCACCAAAAATAGCCATTGGCATACTGCTGTGTTGCAATAACCCATCAAACTTATCTTGATGGAACTGTTCTTTAGTGCGGTCTGTAATCCAGCACAAGTACTCTTGTTTTTCTTTATTTAGACAATCGACGTGTAACTCACTGGGATGTAATTCATCATTTTTACCTTTTAAGTGCGCGACAAAACCACGTAATCTTCCAGTCTGATGAATTTGTTTAGCGGCCTTACCTGCATTACTCGAGTCGTTAAACAGCTGATAAATGGTATCTTTTTTCAGCTCTCTTTCACTTAAACCTAATCTATCCGTCATAGCAATATTAGCTCTAACAATGCGGTCTTCGGCATCAATAGTGGCTACAGCTAGAGGTGCTAAGTCCAAAATAGTAATAAAATGTTTTCGTTCTTGTTCAAGCTGATTTTTGGTTTCTTTAAGTTCGGTCACATCTTGAATGACTCCCACCACACCGGCGCGTTTTTTATTATTATCTGAAAAAAACTTTAACTTTAATTTAAGTGTGTGGACCACTTCATCAGCAAGCTGCAATTCGAACTCTTTATCGTGCCCTGCATTGACTGAACTAAAATTTGCACTGTTCTGGGTATGCAGACGATTAATCTCAGCAGGCAGTATGTCAATTTCTTGTAAGCTTTTATGCAGAATTTTTGACAATCTTTGTTTAAACATCGACTCAAAGGCTGAATTGCAATCAGTGAATTTACCTTGTTCATCAAGCAAATAAACGGGGTTAGGACTAGTTGTAAGTAACGTTTTAACTTGTTGCTGGCTAGTTTGAAATAAACCTTTTTGTTGCTCCAGTTCTGACAGGTTTTTGCACCATAAAGTCTATACACGTGGTTTCGCCTTTGTCATTCTTTTTACAGCTTAGGCCAATAAGCCTTAGAGGAATAGTATTTTGCACTTGCGATTCTTTTGGCTCACTGCCCTGACTTTCGGTGTGATTTTTATCGAACAGCAAAAACTCAAGACAAATGTCTAATTGATGCTGTTTCTTACTCGTTTCCAAAGCCTGTTCCCACTCAAAAACAGCTTTGCTATTTAGTAATTTCTTTAATTGATTGAGCTCACCACCTAAAGGTGCCGTTGCCAACAACAAATCGGCAAATAGTTGGTCCGAGGTAAAAGTATTATTATCAAAGTTGATACTGAGCTGAGCTATGCCTGATTGTTGTAAACCTTTATTTAAGCTGGTTAAGCGAGAAGATTGAAGTTCAATTTGATGCTGATAATTGCTCACATCTGCAAGCGAAATAACACTGGCTATACCATGATTTATATCCGACTGTTTACTGAATCCTAATTGCAAATGACGTTTACTAGCTGCCACATAAGTTTGCAGAGGCACATATTGATTAGATGCTAAAGCCGTGTTGATGGATTCTTGTACCCCGTTATCAAACACCTCAGTTAAAGGTCTATTAATTAACTTATCTTCTTTACTGCCTAAAAAAAACGCCGCGACTCGATTTGCAAAAATAATCTCACCGGCCTGATTAACGTGCAACATGCCAACTTTGAAATCGTTAAGTAAGGATTGTTTGTCAGCTAATGCAGTGTTGTGCTTTTTTTGATCTTTACGGACGCTACCCAATTGTATTTTAATGAAAATGACCAACAATAATAAAAAAACAAACACAGCAGCTAACGCCATTAAACCAATTTTTATGGTGTCAGGGCTTTGTTCAAGTATTTGATCGAGTACTATTTGGCTAATGGCAAAACACGCGGGACTGACTAATACTGAAATAATGCATAAAACCTTTAATAACATACTGTTCCAAACACGGGGAGTCATTACACATTTTCCTTATAAACTAGCGACAAGTATCAGAATATAGCAGTGATATGCACTTAAACAGTAGTGATAGCGCAACAAAGTATGAAGATTAATACCTAGGAATGGTAAACATTGACACCATCCCTATTTTTGAACAACTCAGTGGCATCGATTAGGTTTGCTTTAGCTAAAAAAGGCAGGGGTCGTCGCTTAAGTTAAATAGGATGTTTGGGAATAGCCAGCAATTAACCTAACAACCATTAAGAATAAAGCTAAACCGATCTGACAGAGAGCTATGTGTTCAATAACGGACATACTCAGTTCAAATTTGTACGGGAAGTTTGTGCCATTTGTTTGCCTGATCAACTCCCCTTTTAAATACTGAGTGAGCAGAAAAGGTGATTGCTGGGACAACGCCATTAAAGAAAGTGTCTTAGACAGCTTGAAGAGTAAGCGGGTACCTTGGCGAAGTTACCAAACCCGATATGAGGCGCAGCAGGACATCTTGAATTACATATCGATGTTTTACAACAGCCATAGACTGCATTCATATCTGGGCTATCAAAGCCGAAATAAGTACGAGCAGAAAAATGATAAAAACAAGAAAAGTAGCTTAACTGGGCTGTCCGAAATATGTTGACCACGTCACAAGGTACGTTGAAATTTTTTGAATAACGAAGGGGCTGTGATGCAGGTAATTATCCTAATATTGTGCGTTTCGCATTTGGTAATGTCTATGTTAAATACTTGCTTGAGGCGCTGCGCTCATGGCTTTTGCGTGTTTTGCAGTCACTGATAACTGTGTGAATACTCGGTAGTAAGTATAGAATTAGATACGGTCATGTTTGTAACATTATATAAGTAGGTAGTACCAAGGTTTATGCTAATGCCCACTTATTGAATTTACCGTTATATTTTAAGGGTTTCACGTGAATAAAAAAAATTATCTAACCTGAGATCTGCTTAAGCGATAACCATAGAGTTCAGCTCTACGTCAGTTAAATTCAGGCTTGACTTATTTTCTTTTAAACAATAAGCGACCAATCCCGCGAGTAAATTCAGCATAAAGCCGTTCATACTCCGATACCTTGAGTGTTCGATATAAGAAATATTCTTAAGTTGGTCGTTTATTGTTTGAATTATATAGCGCCTTGAAAGCATGGCTCTATCCCGCAACGATATAGCTCTTGCTTTCATATTTTTGCGAACGGTTGTGATGAGACTTACACCTTTGTCTAATAAATCCGCTTCCAAAGCTTTACTCAAATAGCCTTTGTCTCCATACAATTTATCAGTCAAACCTTCTGCTAATTCACGTACGGGTTGAGTGTCATGCACATTGTCGGTTGTGACTTTCGCAGCAACAATTTCACCGTGATGATTGACGACTAAGTGGAGCTTGAAACCATAAAACCAACCCATAGTACCTTTACCTCGTTGAGCGATACCGTCGAAGGTTTTATGTCTAGGTATTCGGATGTTATGACACACCTTGATGCTTGTAGAGTCAATGAATTCGAGTCCTGTGGGCTTTCCTTTAAGTGATGTGAAGTAGACGCACATTGGCACGATAACTCTAGGCATGACCGCTACAAATTGTGTGTAACTCAATAAATTTGGAAACGCATTTTTGTACACAAGAGATACATACCCAAGAGAGTAGTTTTTGAAATCACGGTAATGTGACATATGAAAACTGACGACAATCGTCATGATTTCATATGTGGTCATTTGCCCTTCTCTTTGCCCTTCTTTTTGACGTTTTCGCGTACCGTCTTCAAGCAGTTGTTTACGCCATTGAGGAATAAATACTTTGCAAAAATCATCGACATCACAAAACAACTCAACTAATTTACTCATGCCTGTTCCTTTTTTAGATTCATCTCTTTTAGTCGAAAGATCGGATCTTGGAACAGGTATCTAGTTCAATTTCTTAAACAGAATTCAGGTTAATTAATACAACACGACCGATGCCATAATAATGGTTCATTATTTGCCTACTTTGCGATATTTGAACTGTGTGCACACAAGATTTGCGCTCGACAATAAGCCGAATGGGTTAAGCCGGGATCAAGCAATTTAGTGAAACATTATTTAACGATGGTAGTAGAATTTAGCCATCTTGATGAAGTATCTAGGGTGTTTTATTAGCTGTAGTTTAGGTAAAAGTAGTAAAACGCACTCTGAAAGTTATAAATAACCTTTGGTAACAGACATAATTTCTTCTAATCTAGTAAATACTTTTATCAAGAAAACTCTTAAAGATAGTCATTGTGATTATTTTTAAATCAAAGCTTAGAGACCAGTCTCTAATATAGTCAAGGTCATGATCTATTCGCTTTTCCATTTTTTCTAGGGTATCGGTTTCACCACGCCAACCATTAACTTGTGCCCAGCCAGTAATTCCGGGCTTGACTTTATGTCGCAGCATGTAACCGCTAATAATAGGCCTATATTCCTCATTATGTGCAACAGCATGAGGACGAGGTCCTACTATTGACATTTTACCTTGTAACACATTGAAAAACTGCGGTAATTCATCTAATGATTTTGAACGAAGAATACCTCCGATTGGAGTTAAGCGGACATCATTTTTCTTGGCCTGAATAACTTGAGCACCATTTTCCATTACTGTCATCGAACGAAATTTCCATACCTTAATGGCTTTTCCATCAATTCCGTAGCGTATTTGTTTAAATAAAACAGGACCAGGTGAAGTGAACTTAACTGCAATACTAATAGCAATGAGCAAAGGAGTAATTAATAGTAAGATAATAGTCGATAAAACTAGATCTTCAATGCGTTTAATAATCGCATTAGTTCCATAAATGGGTGAGTCGTAAATGCTGATGGTTGGGATACCAGCAATAATATCGCTCCTTGAATGCATGAGTTCGAATGTAAAAACATCTGGCACCAGATAAACTGAAGCAGTGGTATCAGCCAGCTCTTTTATTAGCCATTTAATTCGTTGTTCAGCCCGCATTGGCAGCGTAATATAAACTCGGTCAATACAGCCTTGTTTGCACTTTACCACTAATTCCTTTAAATCGCCTTTTCTCTGTATATTGTCAAAGCCTTTGTGGCTCTCAAGATCATCGTAATACCCCTCAAATATAAGTCCATATGATTGATTATTTGAAATTTTACTTAATAGACTTTGACCAAGTGCTCCACCACCCGCTAGAACAAAAGAACGGGCGTTAAAGCCTTTGCTGCGGAAATTAGAAATAACAAGCCGTAAGATAATCCGATAAACGACTAGCGAAAATAATCCAATAAGTGGCCATGCTATCTGGATTTTTTGTGAAAAGTTGGCTAGGGTAGATAAATCTACAATCAAAAAACAAACAAACACCGTCACTAGCCAATTAACTGAAGTTTTCTTTAATTCTTTTAAAATGGATAAACCACGCCAAGAAATATAAAGATCACTTATTTCACTGATAAGTTGAAATAACAATGCAGCCAATATTGTCGCAGTTGTATGTACCAAAACCCATGGTTCATCTAAATAATGGCTAGCTAAAAACAAGCTGCATAAAATAACAGCAATGTCTGATAGCCTTTGAAAAACCGTTATGAACGATTTGTTCGCCTCTAAAACGCCTCTTTTTACAACCATAATTTAACTGCCTATATGTATTTATATTATTTCATTTTATTCGGTACTATACGTGCTTGAAAGCCTTTATAAATTTCATCAGGGCTTTTAAGCAGATAGCCCGTACAATCGCATCATGACATGGGATACCATCCTTAAATGGATGATATTTGCAAACCCAAACCAATTTTACATTCCCATATATTTTAAATTTTTCCTTGCCCTCACTACCTTTCATCACATTGCTAATAGCCAATAACAAAAGATCGAGTAAGTTTTTTGCACCTTGCAATATACTGTTCAGAGATGAAGTAAAATGTCTACAAAATTAGGGGAAGATCATTATCAATATTGCTTTGCATAACTTGATTAGAATTTTTTAAAAGCACGTATAAAGGTCTCGTTATGCCGCGTCCATTTGCTACGGCTATAATTTTAGCTATATCAGCGCGCTGATTACTAATAATTCCACAACTATCTGCCAGGTTATATTTACAAAAATTCATATCTTTAAAGGCATGTATTGCCTGGTGTGATAACGCGTGTTGAGCGCACAGCATTTTTATATTTTTTAAACGTAGGATGTGCGGTACTTTCTTTCCAAAGATCTTTTTCCACAAGATTAAACAAATTGGGGTGCGTGAGGGACTTATGCAAATCAAGTGCTGCGCCTATCTATGATTTAGGTACAAAAAAGAATTCGTATAAATCATCAAATACTTCTTTTTTAACTTTTATAAGCGGGTTTATGATTGTTTTACCGCTGTAAGCGCTTAATGCCAATTTTTTTTTAACCATTAAATCTATGTCGTTAGAGGTTCTGGAGGCATCACTTTTATACAACAGGCTATTAAACGCTGCGCATTTAATTAAAATTACCGGTATAGCTTGCGCGCTTAACACCTCAAGTATTTGCTTAAGTTGTTTTGCTTTGGCTAGGTCACTGATAATGCATTGCAGGGTACACAGAGTAAGAAATTGTCGTGTCAGCTCATTTAACTTTTCAAAACACCTAATTGGTGGGCCTTGGCATTTAACAAAGTAATAATGCATTGATGCACGCAGATTTAATCTCGCAAATTATTGAAGATGCCAGGGGCAAGTCTTTCATTTTGCATCCCCCCACTACTTTTTTACACTTAATTTTCTATTTCTCACAACTAATCTGCTCAGCAACGAATAATGTACATTAAAGAGCTCTTCTATTTGCTTCATCATGTAACCACCAGAGTTATAGGATTTTATAAACACTTCGTTACGGCTTGATGATTGTTGTTGCTATTCATCTAAAGATAATGATGCAGCACTGTGTTTTTTAAATCGAATTTCTAAACCTCACCTTCGAGTGCAGCTTATATAATAACGCACGAAAAATTGTACACTTTGCCTATCACTATTTTTGTAAATGAACTTACATAATCTGATGTCATTACGTCTTGCCATGGGAATGCTAAATCACCGAAGTCATCACTATATTTATAAACTTGTGTAACCGCGTTTTTCACTCTGTAGGCACGCTACCGCCCATTGGTTTGGCTCCAAGAGGCAATGTTTATTTCAATTATTTCCCACACACCCGTAACCTCCGTTGTTTTTCTACTTAATCACGACTATAACTAACCTGTAATAATAGAACTTATAATAATAAGTAAATATAATGGTTTATTCTGTTACTGAACCGCTCGTTACCCTCACTCTTTTTACTTAGCGAACTACTTTTTCAAACTTTTTATTTTTTACAATTACCTGTCTTTCTTGGCCTAGCATTCTCACCATCAATAGACTTCGCTCTAAACCACTTTTGGCTTGATATATTGCGATTAACCCTTCAAATGAACCTTCAGTGAGCTCAACTGCATCTCCTTGGCAGTACTCTATTAATTCAACCAAGGTTTTGTCTTGTTTCTCACACCCTATGCGTTTTTTAATAGCATTAATGATGCCATAGTCAATAGTCGCATGGTTCAAGCCAAAACGAACAAAACTCCCTACCCCCCTAGTTGAACGAATAGCATTAAAATCAGCAACCTGCTTATCTAAATGTATAAATAGGTAGTTGGGGAATAATGATTTCTGTACAATTTGATTACGGTTATTTATTTTTGTTACTTGGGCTATTTTAGGTAGAAACACTTCATAACCTTGCATTGTCAAATTATCATAAGCCCGTTGTTCTTCTCTGGGCTTACTGGTTAATACAAACCATTGGCCATTATCTGCATTTAACATAACGCTTTTAGCCTAAGACAGAAGGGAGTTAAACATTCAACATCGTTAATGCAAAATTCGACAAAATAGATGATTAAATGGCTTATAAACTCACACTTTGAATAGCTACTTAAATACATCAGGAAATACCTTATCCCTTAGCTGACGTATAGTCATAAATGTAATATCCAGCATTGTCATAAGCATTTTGGGATTTTCTCGATACACCGTTTAAAATTACGCCTTTAATATCGAGCCCATTTTGTTTAAAACGTTGATTGGTATGTTCGAGTTCTTTGATCGAATTTTTTTCATAACGAGCAACGAGTAACAAACAGCCTCCAACACCACCGATTATAGTGGCGTCAACAACGGCTAAAGCAGGTGGGGTATCGATAATAACAAAGTCATATTTTGACCTCATCTCTTCCACAAATTTACTAAAGCTTCTATGCATTAGTAATTCTGATGGGTTAGGGGGAATTTTACCACGACTAACTAGATCCAAACCATCTGTGCCTGAAGCCTTAATAATACTCTGTTCACTCGTTATTTGTTGTGACAAAAACTCTGACAATCCTATTTCAGGCTTCATCCCGAATACCTTATGTAAATCTCCTCGGCGCATATCGCCGTCAATTAGTAATACTTTTTTGCCAGTTTGAACTAGTACCGCCGCTAAGTTAGCCGAGATAAATGACTTGCCAATGTCTGAGGATGGTCCGGATAGAATAAGCACGTTATCCTCGGCCTCAAACATCGCAAAATGCAAACTGGTTCGCAATGTACGAAACGCTTCGACAGCTAAATCTGCAGGATCAAGAATGGCTAATATTTCAGATTGATGTTGCTCTTCTGAGTTACTTATCTTATCGCTAATGGCTTTTTGATTACTCGAGTACGGAATAGTTGCATACACTGAAAAGCCGAGGCCCTCAATTTCGCTAGGTTTTGTAATGCCTGTGTTAAATGCTTTTTGTAGTAATACAATAACTATTGCTAACATACCACCGAGTAACGTGGCCATTACCACAATTGACCGCTTTTTAGGTGCAACTGGGCTGGATGTGTCAACTGCCGCGACATCAATGATGCGCACATTGCCTACGGTACCTGCACGGGCAATATCTAACTCTTGCATTTTACCCAATAACATAGTGTATATTGCATTACCCACTTTAACATCACGCATCAATCGCAGCAGCTCTTGCTGGGTTTCAGGTAATTGTAAAACTTGTTTGGATAAGCCATCACGTTGATCTTGTACTTTAGCTATTTGTTCGACTAGGCCTCTATAATTTGGGTGGTTTTGTTTGAACAAACGCGAGGCCTCTAAACGGTTCAGCTCCAATCCTTGTAATTTAGTATTAAGTACAACAATTTGCGTCAATATTGCAGATGTCTCTAACTCAATGTTGACGCTTTTCTGACTAATCTGATAATTATTAAGTATCTCTTCTGATTTTTCTAATTGTGTTTTTATATCAGGTAGTTGTTCAGCTAAAAAGTCGAGTGATTTTTTAGCCTCTGCCGAGTTACGATCTATATTTCTCTTTACATATACTTGAGCAACTGTATTTAGTATTTTTTTGCTATACTCAGGGTTTTTATTCTGAAAACTTAAGTTGATTATACCTGAGTCTTTGCCCTTTTCACTTGCACCTATCCTAGATTGCAAGCTAATAATAGCGCTTAAGCGGCTGTTACGTGACATAACAAATTCGGTGCCCGTCCGAGCCACTAGAGTCTCGATTTTTAACGTAAAGTCGCCATTAGTTACCTCTTCACCCACTTTACCCTGCAAAATAAAGTCGCCATTTGCATTCAGTAACTTAAACTGCTGATTATCAACAGCTTGCAAGATATACTTTGTACCTAAGGCATTTTGAGGTACATCAAACAAAAGCACGTCGATTTTTTCGCCGCCCCATGCATAACTTTTTGCGCCAAATCTCGGTTCGGCAACATCACCGACTGCCGTCGGATTGAACAGTCTAAAGCTTCGCTCGCCAATGTAGGGATACAATTTAGGCGTTGCAACTATATCTAACTTTAAAATATCAACGGCTTCACCAATAACGGAGCGAGATTTTAATAATTCAATTTCAGTGACCGCTTCAGATACGCCTTCATAAAAAGAGCTCACACCATCAAGCCCAGGCATTGTCGAATTGCTGTCTTCCACTTGTATCATGGCATCTGCTTTATAAACGGGAGTTGATAATACCGCGATAGCAATACCAACCAGGGCAAAAACGGCGGTTACTGAGACAATCAATAATTTGCGTTCGAAAATAGTTCCAAAAAAAGCCCGCAAGTCAATAACGTCATCGGATAGATTATCAACTTGATGGCTATATTTGATTGGTGCTTTGTTAACTTCTTTTAGTGACATATTTTTTATGACTCATAGTTGAATTTTAATCTTGTTTCTCGTTTTTTAGGATTTATTCGGTCGATAGTTCAGGTTTATGTGGATGCTATTTACTACTCCTTTTTTATAAGTACTTTGCCCAAGCGTCACAACACTTATCGATTAATTGATAAACATGTTCAAACGCTTCATCACTTTGCCGATAAGGATCAGAAATCTCAGCATCATTTAGCCATTTCCCCAGCAAAAACACTTTTCCTCTGACATTGGGGTATTGGTCGCACAAATCATTTAGGTGGCGTTGCTCCATAACCAGTATCAGATCATTTCCAGTGATAAATGAACTACTTAGCTGTCGCGCTTTATGAGCGCTCATATCAATATTATTACGTAGCGCAATTGTTGCAGCTCTTGCGTCAGCGCTTTTACCCACTAGCGCCTTTAGTCCCGCTGACGACACCGTAATATCGTTATCAGCTAATTTATTTTTTAAAAGCTGTTCAGCAGTAGGACTTCGGCAAATATTACCGGCACATACAACTAAAATAGCGTTAAACATGGCCATTAAAGTACACCGCTATTACTTTTAATGACTGGTATCTTATCAAACGATAGAATAGTGGGTACTAATTGGCTAATTAAGCGATTCCAGCGGGCGATAGGCGCCGTGGTAACGTAAACGATATCGCGGGCTTGTAGCTTAAATTGGTCTGCTAATACCAGGGCGACCACATTTTGTGCGTGCAACTGATAGACATCGGCAAACACACCATTTTCAGAGTTGGCTCGTTTACGTAATACAAACACGCCATTGGCATTTGCGGTGCTTTCATTTAACCCGCCGACATCACTGAGTGCTTCAGCAAGGCTTAGGCCATAACGATTAATTTCAATGCTACCGGCTTTACTTACATCCCCTAAGACAAATACTTTTTGATTATCGATGCGATTAATATGAATAATGTCATTGTGTTGTAATAAGCGATTTTGAGAGATATCACCCATAGTATAAAAGTCATCTAGCTTGATGATTTGGACTTGATTATCTCGAGTGAAATTAACCGTGCGCCAATTAGCACGCTCATTTAATCCGCCAGCTTGGTTAATGGCATCAATTAAGGTTAATGGCGTTTCAGTGACTGGAAATACCCCTGGTTGTTTTACTTCGCCAGTAACGTAGACACGCTGACTTCTAAAATCAACCACTTTAATATCTATCTGTGGTTTTTGGATCACCTTGCTAAGTTCTTCCACTAGCAGTTCGCTGAACTGCTTAAGTGTTTTATCCGCCGCGGGAATATCAGCTGCATATGCAAAATTGATGGTGCCATCTGTTTTAACTCTAAAACCGTCAAAGGCAGCAGTTCTTTGCATTCCAGCGGGTAGTGATAATTCGGGGTGATCCCAAACGCCAATAGATAACACATCGCCAATACCTAAAATGTACTCATAACCTTCTGTTATAACTGGCGTGTTTTTTGGTTTTGCGTTTGAGCTTGTGATTGTTCTTTTAGTTGGGCAATAAGACCGGAGTCAATCACTGAAATCCTAACGTTGGACAGGTCTTGCTCTAGCGTAGCAGTCTCCCTCCCATCATCAACCCCTACAAAGTGACTTCCGGGGACCATGCTGCATCCGTTCATTAACAAAATAGATGCTGAGACGAACAGCGTTTTGCAATATTTGCTTGATTGCTTTTTTAAGTGTACTAACATAATATAATCTGGTCACTTTTTAGATAAAGATATTAAATGTGATATGTTTTGCTGGATTTGCTTAGCTTTTGAGTAAGCAAATGACATACAATCTCAAGTCAATAATTGGCGTCCACCAATGTGGCACATGACAACAAACTCATGTTCTATAGCGGCCCATTTGTTTTTTATTATTTACTTGATTACTTTCATATTTATCTTCGTCCCGGTCGTCCTTTAGCACCATATCTCGTATAAAATCGATTTCCTCTCTGTCTAGAAGTGATGCAATCCACCCCTTATTGATAGTTTCGGATTTACTTTCAACAACTGAAGCAATCGCTAGTACAGCTTCGGAGCAAAATTGTAACTTTCGCTTTTCATTTGATGCTCCAATACCTTCATCCTTAAGTGACTCGGAAAACTGAATTGCATTTCTTATTTTTTCGTTATCACCACTAGCTCGTTGATAAAAGTGTATCAGCGATATTAGATTTAACGTAGTTTGGTGTAATTGCTGATCCATACTCAGAAAACGGCTATTTTGTTAATTTCATTAAAAAAGTAGCCTTGCATCAAACACTGCTGTTCTTTGCAAAAAATATACTTGTCAAAACTGTCAACACCTTCAATTATCACGTTGTCAGACTTTCTTTTCATCATTTTAATCATGCGTTTCAGTAGAATGTGGTCGCATTTATGTAAATCCCAAAAAAGCTCTTTTGCCATTTTCAAACCATCAAAATTTATCACATTAATGACATCAAAGTTTGACTGCTCGGTTCCAAAATCGTCAAGCCATATGCGAAGTCGCGGATTTTTTCTAATTTCATCTAATCGGTCTTGAATGTTAATTATTGATAGCAAAGTACTGCTTTCGACTAACTCCATTATGATCGTATCGTTACCGAATTCTGACAAAATCATTTCAACATAACTTGACTTTAAGAAATTAATATTCACATTGAGTGAAATATCAGCCTTTGTTTGCTTGTTCAGACTTTCTAATGCGTGCCGATAAATCATGTAAGTTTCGCGACTGGTTAATTCAACAAAAAACTGCGTAGGGCATATTTGTATGTCGCTATGCATTACAGTGCATAAAACCTCGTAAACGCCACGTTTATTGGACATACAGTCAGTAATTAATTCAACCCTAGGGTATACAATATATTCTTTATTCTCATGCGAGACAGATACTGACTGAATGTTTATCATTAATACTTACCTTGATTTGTATTGAACATTTTATAGCCTGTGCCGCGTACAGTTACTATTTCCAATTTAGTTGTATTCAACAGCACCAACCTTAATTCATACATAGCAACCGTTAGACTATTTTTAACTGTTTTATTTGGACCCCAAGCATAAGCCAGCAAAAAAGCCCTACTTAAGACTTCTCCTTGGTGCTCGTTAAAAGCACACAATATCCGAAACATAGGATTAGATATCTGGAACTGTTTCCCTTTTATTATTACAACGTTTGGTTTAATATAAACATTTTTACCAATTTGAATGGCTGTTGTGGTCTTTGGGCAAACTACACAATATTCAGTACAATATTTTATTCTTAGACTGGCACCTTGATTTTTATTCTTACCCTGAGACCCTTGGTACTTTCTAATGTCAATTACATTTTCATAAGTTATTATGCCCATTTATTAGTACTCCCTTCAAAATGCTCATAAATACTAAACTGACTGCAGACTCTGCTAGTACCGTCATCTTTCCATCGGACTTATTAGCTGCTCTTCAGCAAATCGACTAAGATACTATTAGTAAATTTTAATCACCCCTAGCGATCAACTCAATATTTATAAAAATTATAAAAATTATAAAAATTATAAAAATTATTCCGTACTCTTTTCTAGGCAGTTCAACACAGATCAGTGTCATAACATCTGAATACCTAAACATAAAACCTTCGACGGTATCGCTCAACGAGGTAAAGGTACTATGGGTTGGTTTTATGGCTTCAAGCTCCACTTAGTCGTCAATCATCACGGTGAAATTGTTGCTGCGAAAGTCACAACCGGCAATGTGCATGACACTCAACCCATACGTGAATTAGCAGAAGGTTTAGCTGATAAATTGTATGGAGACAAAGGCTATTTGAGTAAAGCTTTGGAAGCGGATTTATTAGACAAAGGTGTAAGTCTCATCACAACCGTTCGCAAAAACATGAAAGAAAAAGCTATATCGTTGTGGGATAGGGCCATGCTTTCAAGGCGCTATATAATTGAAACAATAAACCAAGCCATAATTTAACTGACGTAGAGCTGAACTCTATGGTTACCGCTTAAGCAGATCTCAGGATACTTAATCGTCAAATTGCACATCCCGTTTACCTTCGATAATTTCATTATTCTTAAGGTCATTGAAATTGCCATGTCGCAGCTATACAAACCTAATGTGCGTTATTACAAGTGCGGGGTGGGTTTGATGGGGTTACACAATGAAGGGCTGTTTCAATACGATTTGTTCACACCCTCGAATAACAACACTAATCTCATGGCTTGCATGGATACAATCTGGGTACTGAAGTGACGCACGGGTTCGAATAGCAGCTGACTCATACATAAAAATTCTGTTGAGTGGAACTTCTGACAACTTCGTTGATAACGATCGATATCTTGTTAATGTTCAGGCAAAGTATTGATGACACTGACACCTCATAATGCAAAACTCTGGGCACAAAAATACATTTGGAACTTTAGCCATTGGCGATACCAGACGAACCCATTGATTAATAGATATTGCCGGACGGATAGGTCAGTTTAACGGAAAATCAGCATAACTACCTTGTGAAAGAAACAGCGCATTACTTGAAGCAACATATCTATTTATCCGTAACGACAATATTCATACCAACAAGGTTCGCCGTGCTGGTTTTCAACAAACTGTTGTGGATTTATTTATGCGGATGGTCCTATTTCTGCCACAAAATTGCTTGCTGGTGGAACGGTATGGCGCAATAATATATCACCCCACCAAGCTGCGCAGGGAAGAGTAATGCAGCACTAAAATTGCTCAACGATGAGTTTATATGATAAACAATACACTGAGTTTGGTTTATCAACTATGCAGCTTCGCCGATTAACATCCCAATATCCACCAAATCTCCGTTTTATCCTTAAAAGTTTGAAGCTTTTATTTGGCGTTACACAGACGAATTTATACGGTTATCCGGTCCAGTACAATTGCCAAACACCTAAACGCATACCTATTGAGCAGGTCTTTTAACAACACCTAATGGCGATTCACACCAACTATATTCATTATAGATAATTGAATCACACTGAGAGTAATTATAAATAGAACAATATTGGCAAAAGTAAAAGGCGTATCTAGAAAGTAATTTAAACCAAACGATATTATAGTACAGAATATTATATTACATATTAGGATTAGTATGTTAAGTAATACTACACAGTTTATGTCTTTCATATTATTTCGAGCTCGCTAATTTTTATGATACCCAAAAGGTTTTCTGGACTCTTTCGGCCGCACGCAATGCAGAGAATGACGCTCCTAAAGCAAACGTTCTGCACATTGATTACATTAGAGTTCATCACCTTGCGTCAGAACACCTTCTAGATTCTCAGAGTTAGATTTAACATCAACGTTGCGTTTACTTCGAGACTGAGCGAAAGTACTTAAGATGCGAATAGTACGCTAATTAATTGTTTGGTTATCTATTCGACGTTTAAATCATTTCACGCATATAAGCACATACATCATGATTAGTTGAAGCATTTATTGTGCCAATAATTACAATGCCTTTAAAATCATATGCTTATATATTTATTTCCGGTAATCAAGAGAAAAGTGTCAAAAAATATGACAGTGTTCTTTGACATTCACTTTAATGTAATCCTACCTCAATCAATATAGTCATTGTTAATAGTAGCAGATCACGTCAAAGATTCGACATGACCCCGAAGAATAGCAACAACTTATCGACGTCCAAAAAGTTAGCGTCATGACTATCGCGCAATTTTGCCATACACACAATATCTGTAAATCGACATTTTATTTGCAACGCTAAAAATAAATGAAATTGCACTGCCACAACGCAACTCGGATTATGGCCGAACAACACGATGATGTTGACTGCGCCAAATACAAAGCAATGGCAAATTGAATTGCGATAACCTATCGTAAACGCACATTGATTAAGGTGTTATATTATCAACAAACAGATTTCTGTTATGTTCAAAAAATTGAAGCGAAGCAACTGCGAGAATATGGCTGGCTCTGAGGGTAAAGTGCCCTTAACAACCGAAGTCAAAGTGTTTAATTGATGGTTTTTATTGGCAAAACGGTAAACTAAACACGCGAATTCAGTAGCTTGCGTTGCTGCACGCCGCAGCATGAAAAACCCCGCTACATTACCCCAAAACATTGATAGTATTCTCTTATAGGAATACGCAAAAGTAGTGGCAAAGTTATCAGCCTCACAAGCGCAGTTCGAGCAACTGCAGCGTCAACCCCACGGGTTCAAACATCAGTTTTTTGGCCGTAAATTTAAAAAGTAGCTCATTGAAAATCCTGACCAAGGGGCGTTGTTTACTAATACTGCCAAAGACGAGTTACCGCCCGCGCGTAAAAAAAGATTAAAGACCATACCCACTCGGTAAAGCAAAAGAATATCGGTTACGTGAATGACAGAGGCCAACGCTTTAATGAAGATGTGTCTACGGTGATACTAATTAACCTGAATCCTGTTTAAGAAATTGAACTAGATACCTGTTCCAAGATCCGATCTTTCGATAAAAAGAGATGAATCTAAAAAAGGAACAGGCATGAGTAAATTAGTTGAGTTGTTTTGTGATGTCGATGATTTTTGCAAAGTATTTATTCCTCAATGGTGTAAACAACTGCTTGAAGACGGTACGCGAAAACGTCAGAGAGAAGGGCAAATGACCACATATGAAATCATGACGATTGTCGTCAGTTTTCATATGTCACATTACCGTGATTTCAAAAACTACTCTCTTGGGTATGTATCTCTTGTGTACAAAAATGAGTCTCCAAATTTATTGAGTTACACACAATTTCTAGCGGTCATGCCTAGAGTTATTGTGCCCATGTGCGTCTACTTCACATCACTTAAAGGAAAGCCCACAGGACTCGAATTCATTGACTCTATAAGCATCAAGGTGTGTCATAACATCCGAATACCTAGACATAAAACCTTCAACGGTATCGCTCAACGAGGTAAAGGTACTATGGGTTGGTTTTATGGTTTCAAGCTCCACTTAGTCGTCAATCATCACGGTGAAATTGTTGCTGCGAAAGTCACAACCGACAATGTGCATGACACCCAACCCGTACGTGAATTAGCAGAAGGTTTGACTGATAAATTGTATGGATACAAAGGCTATTTGAGTAAAGCTTTGGAAGCGGATTTATTAGACAAAGGTGTAAGTCTCATCACAACCGTTCGCAAAAATATGAAAGCAAAAGCTATATCGTTGTGGGATAGAGCCATGCTTTCAAGGCGCTATATAATTGAAACAATAAACGACCAACTTAAGAATATTTCTTATATCGAACACTCAAGGCATCGGAGTATGAACGTAAGCGTGTAATTACCCCCACATATCAATATTAATCGCGCTTCAGCATAATTATCTCAGTAAATTAACATGAGGTAATTATGGATATTCAAAAAAACAACACTGGAAAAATGTTTTTGAGTGGCAACAATCTAGTGGTTTGAGCATTGTTCAATTTTGTCGCGATAAAAAATAAACATATCAACTTTCTACGCCTGGCGTAACCGCCTTACTCGTCAAACAAAGAAAATCCAGCCGCAACAGATTATCCCGTTCGTTATTAATGAGCAGTCGTTCTCTCAATCTTCAATGATAAAACTCTCCACACCTACAGGCTACCAAGTAAACTTCGACTCGACGCTAGCGCCCCAAGCGTTAGCGCAATTGTTGAAACTACTTTGATGCAGCACCACAACAAGTCTATTTGGTCACGGGCTTTACCGACATCAGAAAATCAATCAATGGGCTCAGTATTATTGTCAGCGATATCTTGTCACTTGATCCATTGAGTCAGGCATGGTTTGTTTTTTATAATAAGCAGCGCGATAAATTAAAAATACTATTTTGGGATACAAATGGTTTCTGGCTCTATTGTCGTCGCCTTGAGCAAGGCCGTTTCCGGTGGCCTAAATCTGCTGCAGCACATACCGCCATAAGCATTGAACAAAAACAACTGGTGCGCCTGCAAGTACAGATTGATACCTTGCAGGCTGAGAAACAAGCTTGGGTAGAAGATAAAATGGAAATGCAAACCCGCATTGACCATTTACTTGCCGAGCTAAAATTAAGTCAGTCACAAAAATACGGTAAGAAAAGTGAAAAGGCACCGCGCGGTACCTCTAACGAAGCCGAGCAGCATCAATCCAGTGAGCCACCTCAACATCATAAGAAAGGTAAACAGGTACTAGCTTCACGCTTTGAGCGTGTAGAAGCTGCGAGCACGAAAAGCTTAGCAGTAAAATCATTACCGCTCCCAAACCAGCACAACCTATTCCTGGCAGTATCGCCAGTCCTGAGGCGATAGCTGCGGTAGCTGCGGTAGTGACTGCGAAATACTGCGATGCACTGCCACTTTATCGACAAGTTGATATTTTTAAACGTTGTGGCTGACGTTTATCACGCAGCACCTTAGCGAACTGGTGTATTAATGCGGGAGATATTATCCAACCCTTGGTTGAAGCTATGCGGCTTCATTTGCTTAAGGAGCATAGCCTATGCGCGGATGAAACCCATGTGCAAGTGTTAGATGAAGGGAAATCACCGAGGAGTAAGTCATATATGTGGGTGTATCGCGGTCATGAAAACAGCCAACAACCGGTGGTCATTTATGACTATCAAGCAGGTCGAAGTCGCGCTTGCGCCCAAGCATTTTTAGCGGTGTATCAAGGCTATCTATAATGCGATGGTTACAGTGTTTATGACGGTATTGAAGACATCACGCCTGTGGGTTGTTGGGCCCATGCCAGACGGAAATATAATAACGCCTTAAAAGCCGAATCAAAAAGTAAAGGCCGTGCCCATAAGGCGATTAGCTTCATTAGCAAATTATATAAACTGGAAACGCAAGCTAAAAATAAAAAACTCTCGTCAGATGAGCGTTACCAACTCAGGCAGAAAAAAGCGCTGTCAATTTTAACCAAATTTAAAACATGGCTTGATGAGGTGCAAGATAAAGTCACAACGGGTAGCTATATTGATAAAGCCATCAGCTACAATATCAACCAATGGCATAAATTAATTCGGTATGTTGAAGATGGACACTTGGGGATTGATAATAATATAACCGAACGAGATATTAGGCCATTTACGACAAGTCGAAAAATTGGTTATTCTCAAAATCAGTCAACAGGGCTAAGGCAAGCGCAATACTTTATAGTATCGTGATGACATGTCGGGCCAATGACATCAGTCCTTATTATTACATCCAACATCTATTTAAAGCATTGCCTAATCGCCAGCATATTGATGATGACTTTACCGAGCTAATGCCTTGGAATGTGCAGCTAGACTTCGATTATAGCTAAGCGCACTGCTTAATTGCGCGTTTACGTATGAACGGCTTTATGCTGAACTTACTCGCGGGATTGGTCGCTTATTGTTTAAAAGAAAATAAGCTAAGCCTTAATTTAACTGACGTAGTGCTGAACTCTATGGTCATCGCTTAAGCAGATCTCAGGTAAAGTAAAATGATGGATTGTTTCAGGGCATGAACGATGTACGTGTTAGATTTTATTTTAAGTGGCCCGAGTGTTGCATAAACAAATCAATACCAACAAATTACGCATCAGAAGACCCATATTATTAATAATGCATATCCTAGGTCAATCTTTTAGACTTACGTTGTAATACTTAGTTTCTAATTCTACTACGCCGAGAGGCTTAGAGTAGTGATAACCTTGGATGAAATTGCAGCGCATGGCCCTAAGTGCTATTACCTGGAATTCTGATTCAACACCTTCAGCAACAGTCTGCATGTCCAATCTATTAGATAATGAGATGATTCCAGAGCACATTGCAGACGCATGTTTATCTTTAATTATGTTATCGATAAATGACTTATCTATCTTCAAATAGCTTATAGGCAATACTTTTAAATAGGCCAAATTAGAAAAACCGGTTCCAAAATCATCAAGTGAAAATGATACTCCAAGTTTGCGCAATTGATTCATTATGTCAATAACGGCATCAATATTATCAAACAACGAGCTCTCAACAATTTCAATATCCAAATATTCGCCACTTAAATTTGTTTGGTTAAGTAGCTCAGTGACAAAGTTAACAAAGTCCTTGTGCTGCAATGTGTCCCCCGTTACATTAATAGAAACACGTGGAACCTCAAATCCCTTATCTTTCCATTTTTTTATTTGATTGATAACCGTTTTGAAAATCCATTTTTCCAACTTAAATATCAGATTAGATTTATACGCAATGTTGATTATAGTGGGCGGTGAAACGAAGCCATGACTAAGGTGATTCCATCTTATCAGTGCTTCCAGACCTACCAATCCCTCATTGTGCGCATCAATCTTCGGTTGGTAAACCAGATGCAACTTATTTTGCTCTATGTTTTCACTTAGTTCTCGGGTAAGTTCAATATTTTTTAATTCGTCTTTTCTGATATTTTCAGTGACAACAGCTGTGTTGATACCTTGTTTTTGTGGAAGATCTTTTACAAAAACTTTTGCCATACGGTATATTTGATGGGGTGCAGACACTCCAAAATCGTCCTGAATGATGGCCAGATTTATATTGGGTTCTATCTCAGACACCGATGTTTTAACTGGGCCTTCTAGACATTTTTGTAAATGATTTTTGACATCACTAATTAACTTTACAACAGGATTGTGATCAAGATTTATTACAATAAATCCACCTAATAGGGTGTTTTCAGTTCTGCCTAGTACATTTTTGCCTATTTGAGATATACCACGTCTTAATCTTGCAGATAACTCCAAAATGATCTCATCAGCGACAATATAACCATAATGGTTCTCAATATATTCGATATTTGAGAACTCGAGACACAAGACATAATATTTACAATTATTAACACTTTTTGAATATGCGACGCGTATTTTTTCAAAAAAAGTATCACCCAAGAAAGCATTGGTTAAGGGGTCTCTTTTATTCCGCAGTTTACTGCGCATCCTGTGTGTTGATATCTCTGCGGGTTGGACTATCTCTTGTCGAACTAGCTTGGCCATAGATAAAAAAGATTGGCGCTCTTGTTCATAAAATTTTCGTGGTACCTGATCAATAATACTCAAAGTTCCCAGTGGCAGGGTATCTTCACCTCTGATCACCGCGCCAGCATAAAATCGAATGTAGGGCTTCCCTGTCACCAGTGGATGGTTTTTGAATATAGGGTGGGATTGGGTATCTTCCACAACCAATAATTCTTTTTCATTAATAGCATGAGAACAAAATGCTCGGTCCCTATGTGTCTCATCACCCTCTAGCCCATGACAGGATAAGAACCACTGTCGGTCGGAATCTACCAGAGATATTAGTGCAGTAGGTACCTTAAAAACGGTTGCAGCAAGAACTGTTATAACATCAAACCGCTCACTATGATCTGAATCTAGAAGCTTTGTCGCATGTAGTGATTTTAAGCGTTCACCTTCTCTTTGGTGAAATGGTGCAACATAATTATACTTTTTCATATTTTTCATGAGATAAACTTTACATTCCTTATTTTTTTATGGTCTTGGGCGTAGGTCATACTTATTAAATTGAAGATGTGATAATTTTTAAAATAATAATACCCTATTCGCAACTTTATTTTTTAATTTTAGATCGACATTTACTTTTTAAGGGAATTGTCACAACAATGAATCCCGATGAATAAGATTAAAAAGTGACAATGACGCAATATGTCGAAGCTTATATGAACTATTACAACCATGAACGGCTAATGCTGCTAATGATAATATGTCATTTATTATGATATGAAATATCTCAAAAAAGGGTGCGGTTTATATTGAACAGAGCAGTTGGATCCTTTTAAACGCCCGGGTACATTCTCAATTTTTAGTATGGTTTAATCTCTAATACACAAATGCATATAAATACCCAGGGCTAAGCTCAAGCATTTAGACGCAACGGAGATGATAAAACAGTGCGGAGTCAAAGTGTCTTGTGTATTTGCCCGATAAAACATCTAACCTGAATAATATATTAAGTGACATAACACAAGCCTCACCAAGACAACTCAGTGCAACAAGGATGAAACATGCTTTATTTTTTGAAAATAGCGTCCTGCAACAGGTTTTGAAAAGGATGCGCACCCTGATTTTACTGGGTCCTGAAGACACGTGATATCTGACTTAAATCAGCACCACTAATTACTCAAAAAGCCCAGCTTGGATTGATGTCATCGAGACGAACTTACCTATTGAAATTGTTATTTTCCAGTGTTTTAAAGACACTACCATAGTCTTTTAATTTTAAACCAAGCTTACATATAAAGTTGAATAGGTATGAATGAATTTATTTTTGGTATAATTGGAATGCTAGCCATTTTAATACTCATGGTTACTTTCATTTCCGATCCTATTTAGCCTGTGGCTTATTCACCGTCCCCCACTGAACTTTCCGGCGCATTGACAGCAAAAAACCTGTTACAGAAGGTTGAACTCTTTGCTGTAGGTGAAATCGATAGACCAGATGCGTTAGCAGCCAGGAGCGCTACGCGCTCAAAATGCCCTACCGTGACGACACCAACGGTAACCGGCGCACTCATATAATCTTTGAGCTGCTAGATTTCATTTCCCGTTTAACGACACTGTAACCCAAACTCATAGTTAATCTGACTCGTTTCTCATCCATCGAGCAACCTATGATCGTCCAGCCTGGTTATTTGGAATAAACAGCAACAGCTATGCTGGCACATAAATTGTGTTGCATGGATGTAATGAATAAATTCTTTACCAACGAACTTGTCATGCTGTGTTTATGCTGGGCGGACCTCGTGGAACTAGCGGAGCACACTCCGCAGGGTCGCCTTCACTAACAGTCGGCACCGTGTGACCATATCACCGGCCTCACGAAATAAGAAAGTATTAGCATGACATCCATGATAGTTAGACCGTAAAGGCTTAAATACGTCACGATAAATCACAATGAATGGCCAAACCAATAAATAAAAAATCAGCAGTATAACAATAGCTATTTTGAATCAAATATGTAGATAAATTGCTAATATTTTAAACTTTTGGAACGTTCTATGCTTATCTATTAAATGAAAGCTTTAAGTGAAAGCTTTAAGTGAAGAACACACGAATACAGTTGTCTTTTTTGCGTTAGAGCCGACAATAACTTAGCTCATATATAGCAATAAATTTACAGTCTCTGGAGTATGTATGTCTTGTTTAACACGAAAACTTCAAGAAAAGTTGATACGTTATTTACAGCGTCACAGTGATATAATTAGCGATGGAAATCCTGAAAAAGTCCGCTGCGAGTTAATGAATCGTGGGCTCTGTCCCTCTGATGTGACGATTGACCAGATAATGGCTATTATTCGCGGCGCACAAGGTGTTTAACTATCAAAAATCTAGTTAAATAAACTGGCGTTATCTTACCTGCTTCCATAGATGATTTATGTCCACCGTTTCAATTAAGCTAAGCAGTGCTTCTAAATTATTTTAAATTTAGTAAATCAATATCTTAAAAGTTAATTTTTCTCCATCTCTGGTGTGCAAGCGTATTAAAAATTAAAACTCACATCAGCATTATGGCCCTGCTTTCACCACAATTATCAAAACATTCATGGTCAAAATGAGTGCAGTGAAGATTGTAACCATGCAGCGCTAGTTGTATTCAGTTATAAACTCAGACCATTTTAGTCACGAGAGATAAATTCTGATTAAATCAAAATTTTATTGATAAGAAAAAATAGGTTTATTGCCTCATAAGCGCGATATTCAGTTCCTACAAGATGGGCCAGTCTGCTAATCTTTGCAGGTAACTTATTTTGGATGTCATACTATCTCGAGTTCGTGCACTGGTATAATGCTTGTCATCCTCATCGTGGTATTAAAATTATGATGCCTGAACAGCCTCATAAATGTAATGACAAGAAGCGACAGTAAAACTTGCAGTGATAAATGAAACAGAGAAAAAAACAAGCATCCCGAGCGTTAGAGCGGTAAACCCGAAATTAGAAACTACCCCAAAAACTGCATCTTAATCCCGAGACACATTAATCCCGAGATACGTTGTCTCGAATTAAGCAGGTTTTATAACTGCTCGCGACAACTAGTTTGACAACAACCGAGGGCAATTTGTTTTAATTATGACAGGACTATATTCAGTAAAAACAAATTATCGAAAGATTGAACGAATACAGTTATTACCTCTCTGATGTATACAGTTTATGTGTGTGTTCTCTTTTTAAGCCTGACGATTTTTCAGGCTTTTTTTGCCCGCGATTTAACTGCACTTAATCAATAGTGACCGTGACTCGAATTGTAAGAGCTAGATAAAAGCAGTGAATAGCTAAATATTTTGAACCACAGTGCACGCCGAGAGCACTGAGGAATAATCGATACACTACGATGTCTGTCCTATTAGTTTCGGCTATTAGTTTCTGATGAGAGCAGTGGATAGTAAATAAGGGCTAGTAACTCGAACCACACAGAATATAAATAGTATGAAGGAAATATTTAGAACAGGTTGATTTACTATAATTAACATTGTAATTTGTTTTCGTGATAATTTGACTTGCCCAATATATTTTTACTTTTCAACGAACCTTGTATCTTAAACCCGTGTAAAACATAAGCTATGTTTTACACTATCCAAAGTGATTGGATAGTGGGGTAGAGACACTGCAATTAACCTTAGCGATTACCATTCTGTGGGTCAGATTAGTGCCTACCCCTCACCATTAGCGTCTTAAAATGCGAACAGTATCTTGTGCACAGTCTGAAGCTGAAGCACGTATAGCGACAAGAATGCAGTTGACGTTAACTTATCCAATCAAAATTAGTTTATCTCAACGTAAGGGCTTCTTCATGATATTTGTGGGTATTGATATTTCTAAATTAAGTTTTAATGTGGCCGTGTTGATTGATAGCAAGTACCAGAGTCGTCAATTTGAGAACAAACAGTCAGGTTTTTTAAAACTATCACAATGGATAAAGTCATTTAAAAACCCCGCCTATTTCTGTCTAGAAGCAACGGGAATTTATGGTTTGGCATTAGCTAAGCATTTATATCAAACCAACCAAAAGGTTATCGTTGCTAATCCACTCCAAACCCATGCGTTTGCTAAGATGGAAATGGCGAGAAATAAGACAGATAAAGCCGATGCGATGAGCATTGCTCGTTATTGTCAGTACTTATTTAATAGAGGAGAGATTGACAAGAGTCTTTTCATACCAAGGTCTGCGGCTTTTGAACGGGTACAGTTTCTTGTTACACGCCTAGATCAGTTAAGTAAGATGAAAAGCCAGGAGAACAATCGTTCGGGCGTCAGTTTAGATAAGGCCGCAGCACGCTCCATTGGGTCCATGCTGGCTTTTATTGATAAACAAATAATGGTCATTAAAAAAGAAATAGCCATGATTATTAAGCAAGATGAGCAGCTAACAGTTCAGCTTAAGTTACTCGTTAGTATTAATGGTATTGGGGATAAAACAGCGTGGGCATTGTTAGCGTACATAGGTGATATTTCTTTATTTGAAAACTCAAAACAGATAAGTAGTTATGCCGGGCTCAACCCAAGCATTGATCAATCTGGAACCAGTCTTAACCGTTCCAGCTTGTCAAAGACGGGCAGTACTAGATTAAGTAAATCATTGTATATGCCAGCCATAGTTGCCGTCAGATATAACCCATTAATGCTCGCTTTTTATAATAAACTTTTAACCAAAGGTAAGCCTAAAAAAGTAGCTTTAATCGCGGTGATGCGAAAATTACTGGTACTGGCTTATGGTGTATTAAAATCAAGAAAGCCGTTTGATGTTAATTATCAGCATTAATCAGATTGGGGCTTGATCCTCAAGACAGTATCTGACCCCGCAGGTCCGAAATAACGTCACATTAACTACTCAATATTTTAAGCGGTAATGACAACGCACCGTTATCTGTTTGGCCCACAAGCCAAATAATGGCACTTAGTCCACCCAAAGTGATGACATACCACAAAATAGAAACAATTTGAGCATAACGGTTAAGGGGCAATAGCTCACTTAAGTGTCGACGTTTATATTCAAAGAATATTTCCACACTACCTATAGCAAGTAAAAAACCTAACAAAGCCAAACCAAAGTGATAACTTACATAAACACCTAACATGGCGCCCAATGCGCAGGCGACAATACCCACACGAGAGTTAATTGAAAAAGCGATACTTTTAAGAACATGCCCACCGTCTAAAGGCAGTACAGGTAACATATTAAATAAATTGAGCAGCGCATTGAATACCGCTAAACCTGCGAGTACTTCTATATCGGTAAGCCAATATCCCACTAAACAAGCGATAGACAATATCAAGCCAAAAAATGGCCCCATAATTGAAATAACAATATCTTGCCAGCGTGTATTAATTTTGTCGTCGCTGAGCGCTAAACCTCCTACAAAAGGAATAAGGTAAATACCTTTGGTTTTTAAACCAAAGTACTTCATCGCCCTAATATGACCATATTCATGAAACACCAGACAACATATCAGGGCAATGGCAAACTCAATAGAAAACAACCAGCTATAAGCGGCCAAACTGCCTGCAGCAAACAATACTTTAATAACCTTGGCACTTTTAAAGAGTTTTAAACCCAGCCCCCCCATACCAATAAAACTAAATTTCATCGGTTGTTTTTTACCTTGGATGACTTGCCTTTGCTCTATGTCTTTTTCAATAAGGGTATTTTCAAGCAATAGCTCATCATTAACTAAAAGCTTGAATTTCAGATCAAAAGGCTGCCATTGCAAAGCACCACTCAGCTCCACTTGAAGATCCCCCTGCTCACCTTCTAGGGAAAATTGATGTGAAAAATCACCATTGTTGGCACTGGCACTAATTTGCGAAACGCATTGCTCACCCCAAAACAGTCGTTGCCACCCAGCCATTGAACCTTCCAACTTGAGTGTTTTACCTAAACACTCTACTTCTAATAATTGCACTATATAAACTCAACAAATAAAACCACGCCCGATTATTACTATATTTTCTGGTGGGACAAGGTTTATCAACAATAAATGTTAAAAAACAGATGGATGCAGTGGATAGCTAAAAACAAAAGTAAATGATGTTGGACCACAGAGAAAATAGAGAGCACGGAGGAAGAATCAAGAACTGAAATGTCTGGGCAATTTATCTTAACTTAGACTGAACTACATTCAGTAAAAATAAATTACCGATAGATTGAACTAATACAGTTATTCCCTCTCTGATATTATAGTTTATGTGTGTGTTCTCTTTTTAAGCCTGATGATTTATCAGGCTTTTTTTGCCTGCAATTTAACTCTACTTCGCCGATTACTCAGTCACGCGAAATGTAGTGGCTAGACATTAGTAGTGAACAGCTAAAGATGTTAAACCACAGAACATGCCGAGAACATTGAGGAATAATCAACACACTGCGATGACTGATGAGATGGACGCTCCCTAATACGGCGTCAATGCGCCAAAATAGAATTTACAACGAGACTATTTACATAGGAAACATCCAACATGAAGCTTAGAAAAATTGGTATCGATTTAGCAAAAATGTATTTTAAGTATGTCATTCCTCCCATTACTGGGGCCGTGAAATGGCTAAATTAGGTCATGATGTGAAGCTTATCCCTGCTCAACACGTCACGCCTTTTATGCGGGGCAACAAGAATGATCATAACGATTCTTTTGCTATAACTGAGGCCAGCCAACGTCCGTATATTCGCTTTGTGCCGATTAAAACTGAACACCAGCAGGAGATTTCCTGTTTGCACCGCATTCGTGAACGACTCAGTAAAAACAAGGTCGCGTTGAGCAATCAATCCCGCGGGTTATTGAGTGAGATTGGTGAGGTGTTTCCTTGTGGTCACAAAGCGCTGTTAAATGGGTTAAACAGCGTCATAGATAACGCTCAATATAGTCAGCCATTGCTAACATGGTGAAGGAGATATTGAGTGAATATAACCCCACTATAGAGCGCCTAAACAGCATCAAAAACCAGTTAGATGAATTTGTCGATGAATGCTAAAGCGGCAAGATATTACTCAGCATACCCGGTATCGTTGTTATCAATGCCTCTGCATTGTTAGCGGCCATAGACAAAGGCCAAGCCTTTAACAATCCCAAAGAATTTGCAGTGTGGTTAGGGCTGACACCCGAACAACATGCCTCCGGCGACATGAGTAAAATGGGCGGCATTACCAAACGCGGTGACCATTACTTGCGTAAACAATTGATACACGGTGCCAGAGCTTTGGTCAGTCGTGCTGCAAAAAGTACCGACCCATTATCTCTATGGGCAACTAAGCTACGTATCACCAAACCGTTTAATAAAGTGGCGGTGGCGGTCGCCGTCGCACATCGCTTAGCACGTTTAATCTGGATATTGCTCACGTGTCAGGAGCGTTATCGCGCTATGCCAACTTCTTTAGAGGTCAGTGCTTAATATGAAACAGTTTACGTTATCCCTGTCTAGCTCAATTCCGAACAGGAAAAAGGCACCAAGTCTGTATGACTGTAGTGGAAGGCTAGACACGGGATAACACTTACTTTACCCAACCCGCTTAGTCACAACATGATGAAGAAAACGGTTTACCCTACCTCATCAAAGCCAGACCAGGACAAGGATTAACAATCCGATTGACTGTATTTTAAAGGTGATAAGGGACGCGGTACTCGGTAGGCGGTACGGACTTCATCAGAGGCCTGAAATGATAAAACCATTTCAATTAAGAGCCTGAATATATGTCAGAACTAAGCCATTTTTAGACTGCCTTCAACATAACAGACTAGCGGTAAAATAAGATCAAAACGGTATTTGTGCTGAAAATCAGCATAAAGGGGAAGTAGTACGTTAACATCACATGAACGTCCATATATGTCCTGTGAGTTTCTGATTTAAAGTGTATCTGGCTCTATATATTGACCCCATATATATTTAACTTACATCTTCCACGGTAACCACGAAGCAGCGGTCTGCGGCTAAGCTTTCATACCCACTTTACACGCACAGTCCGCAGCAAACGCAGCCAAGGGCGCAACACGTGCTTCCATAACGTCGGCATTCGCACTATTGGCCGTTCCATCACGAACCCGTCCAACAATACCCTGACAAATCGCGCCAAGGCGAAAGGCGTTGTAAGCAAAGTAGTAGTTCACATTTGGCAAACTATCCCGGCCGGTGTGCTTGCAATACAGTTCGACATACTCTTTCATCGTCGGAATACCATAAGACTGCATGTCTTTGATATCGACCAACGCACCGCGTGATGGTTCCGAGCTCGGCATCATCCAATTCATCAGATGATAGGTGAAATCAGCGAGCGGATCGCCCAGTGTACAAAGCTCCCAATCCAGAACCGCAATCACACGCGGTTCAGTCGAATGCAGAACCATATTATCGATGCGATAATCGCCATGCACAATGGCAGTCTTGTCACCCACTGGAATGTTTTCTGGCAGCCACTTGATCAAGGCGTCCATATCCGGAATTTTCTTAGTTTCCGAAGCAATATATTGTTTCGTCCACCGATATATCTGGCGCGCAATGTAATCGCTCTCCTTGCCAAACCCTTCCAGCCCGGCAGCACGCCAATCAACATTGTGCAGATCGGCAAACGTTTTGACCTTGGCTTGGTAAATCGCATGGCGCTCAGACGGTTCCATTCCCGGCAGTGTGCCATCCCAAAAGATGCGGCCTTCTACCATGTTCATGACATAGAATATCGTTCCGATGACGTCAGTGTCTTCGCACAAGCCATATGGCTTCGCAACAGGGAAACCTAAAGGATACAGCGCTGATATCACCCGAAACTCACGATCCACCGCGTGCGCAGATGGCAACAATTTTCCCGGTGGCTTGCGCCGCATCACATATTGCTTGTTCGGCGTAATCAGTTGATAAGTTGGGTTCGACTGCCCGCCTTTGAATTGACGAACCGTTAATGGGCCCTCATAGCCCTCAACATTGGCTTCCATCCATGTGATGAGCTTTGCTTCATCAAATTTAAGCGTATCGACAACATCTTTTGTTCCGGTGAATAAATTCTGAGCTTTTTCATCGTCAACCATGACTGTATCCAAATGTGTCTAGGCACATGTCTATGCGCGGCCATACCTTGCGGTAAATCTTGGAGCTAGGTTAGCTTTACTACGAAAGTGCCTCTAGAGCCAGAATTACGGTCTCAGCTTTGTCCTCTGGTACAAATGTGGTCAGAGTATAAGTAAAAACCAAACGTCATTTTTCATAATAATAAAAATAGATGATGCCTCATATTTTCCATATTGACATCTCTTTTATATCCTTGAGGGACCAAGATAGGCGATTTATCGTCTATTAATCAACTGATTTCAGATAATTCAGAATTCAAAAAAAGCAGCAAATTACGAACAGCCATAATTATTATGATTGTTAAAAACGGCGAGTTCGATGCTTTTGCTCTACCCTCGTATTTATGTTTGCCAATTATTTCTGATATTTAGTAGGTCAATTTGCAGGGATGCAAATTGAGTCGCAGAGTGCCGGAAGCACATTGTGACGACCTGCTAAATATCAGAAATAATTGGATTAAGAACATAGTTTGGCGAACAGCATTTTTGCTTACTTTTTGCTGCTAAAGGCAAAAAGTAAGTCGTACAGCATGAATGCTGTGTGAAAAAAGCCATGCGAACACCGCGCGGGAAAGCAGTAAGCGCCAACACATGCTTTTTGTCTTTATAAAAACTATCGGACGATGGCGCGAAACGTGCTCTTTATCTTATAGCTGGTAGCGACTAGCTATAAATAATTAAATCGCAGGTTTAAAAAAGCACAAAAAAAAAGGTCTTGGTATAACCCAAGACCTTTTTTCATAATTGGTGCGGATGGAGAGACTCGAACTCTCACGACCTAAGTCACAGCCCCCTCAAGGCTGCGTGTCTACCAATTCCACCACATCCGCATTTTTAAAACTAGTTTGGTACGTCTTCTTTAGGTGCTTCTGTTACTGGTACATCAGAACCTGGAGCAGCTGACATAGAGGGTTCAGAAACTGGAATATCAGAATCAACAGCTTGTTCAGCCATGGGAACTTCTAGGTTTTGCCATTCGTCGACTGCTTTTTCTTTATCTGCTGTCTGATTACCCAATATTAGACTAATAACAAAAAACAATGTTGCAAGAACGGCTGTTGTTCTAGTTAAAAAGTTACCCGATCCTGTTGAACCGAACACAGTGTTCGAACCGCCACTTCCAAAAGATGCGCCCATACCGGCGCCCTTACCTTGTTGAATCAGTACGAAACCTATCAACATAACCGCTACAATCAAATAAACAATAACTAATACTTCGTAAAAAACCATGTGCTGCCTCTACTGATTTGCCGCTTGGCAAATACTTAAAAAATCTTCTGGATTTAGACTGGCACCGCCAATCAAACCGCCATCTACATCTGCCTGAGAAAATAGCTCTTGGGCATTGTTACCTTTAACACTGCCGCCATATAAAATAACTATATTGGCCGCAATGTTGTTATCTTGTTTTGCTAGATGCCCGCGAATAAATGCATGCACTTCTTGCGCTTGCGCCGGACTTGCAGTTTTACCAGTACCGATTGCCCATATAGGTTCATAAGCTAAAACGATATCAGCGAATTGGCTTATGCCAACTTTAAGCAGCACTGTGTCTAACTGCGCAGCGATGTAATCGAACAATGTGCCATCGTCTCGCACATCTTCAGGTTCGCCAACACATAAAATAGGGGTTAAATAGGCATTTAATACCTGTTCAACTTTTAACGCAACTAAGCTGCTAGATTCGTTATTGTCCGCACGACGTTCCGAATGCCCAACAATAACATATTGGCAATTGAACTCTTTAAGCATGGCAACAGACACTTCACCTGTGTGCGCGCCAGATTCAAATTGGCTAATATTTTGAGAACCTAATTTCACTTTACCATCAAAAAGCCCCAAGTATGGAAAGGGGGGACAGATCACCACATCCATATTATTAAGAGTGGCCGCAGCAAATTGCTTCTGCACTTTATCAACCAGAGCTTTATCGCCATTCATCTTCCAATTACCAGCGACTAACTGTCTTCGACTATTTGATTCCACGTTATGCTCCGTCATCCCACATGTAACACCAATAAAAAAGCGCGCGAGATGTTAACTAACCCAGTGACAATATACAAGTGCCTGAACCTATTAATACTCTGTAAACCTTACTAATCGCTTATTTTACGCACAGCATCAGCAATATGTTCAGCCCAAGTACTGGAATCCTGCGCATCATTCGCTTCTACCATCACTCTAACAAGAGGTTCAGTTCCACTTTTACGTAACAATACCCGGCCTCTATCGCGCAAGTTTTTCTCTGCCTCTATCACCGCTTGTTTGACACTTTTTTCTTCTAGTGGTTTAGTGCCCTCACAAAACCTCACATTAATCAGCGTCTGAGGATATTTAATCATACCACGACTCAATTCATTCAAGGTCATGTCCGCGTGTAACATAGCTGCCAAAACTTGTAGCCCAGCTACAATTCCATCTCCAGTAGACGCTGCAGCCAAATTTAACACATGACCAGAACCCTCACCTCCAATTGACCACCCTTTTTTCTTAAGTAATTCCATTACGTATCGGTCACCCACTTTACTTCGCAAAAATGGCACACCTAGAGTGCCGAGTGCCACTTCCAAGCCTAAGTTACTCATTACAGTGCCAACTACCCCGCCTATTAAACGCCGATTTTTAAGTGCGTCTCTAGCGATGATATACACAATTTGGTCACCATCTATCACGTTACCTTTGTGATCAACTAACATCAGGCGGTCCCCGTCACCATCCAGAGCAAAACCTAAATCAGCTTTATTTTTGATAACACTTTCAGTTACCGCTTTCATAGACGTTGCGCCTACTTTGCGGTTGATGTTCAAACCGTCGGGTTCAGTCCCAATTTCTATAACTTCTGCGCCTAATTCACTGAGAACATTGGGTGCAATGTGATAAGTAGCACCATTGGCACAATCAACTACTATTTTTAGACCTTTGAGTGACAATGTAGAAGGGAAATTGCCTTTACAAAATTCAATATAACGACCCGCAGCATCACTAATGCGCACAGCTTTACCCAATTTATCTGAAGCAACACACTTCATGGGTTTGTCCATTTGTTCTTCTATGGCCATCTCAATTGCGTCATCTAACTTCATACCATCAGCAGAAAAAAACTTGATACCATTGTCGTAATACGGATTATGCGAGGCACTGATAACTATGCCAGCCTCAGACCGAAATGTTTTTGTTAAATAAGCAATAGCCGGAGTGGGCATAGGTCCAAGCAATCCGATATTAATACCTGCTGCTGACAATCCTGCTTCTAATGCAGACTCCAACATATAACCTGAAATGCGAGTATCTTTACCAATCAGCACTTTATTAGTGCCATGGCCAGCTAAAACTTTACCTGCAGCCCAACCCAATTTCATTACAAATTCTGGATTGATGATGTTTTCACCGACTTTTCCACGGATACCATCGGTACCAAAATATTTTCTATCGCTCATTATTATTCCTGCAAGCGTTAATCATATTTATTATTTTAACAGCATCTACTGTCTCTTTAACATCATGAACTCTAATTATTTGCGCACCCTTTTGAGCAGCCACTGTGGCAACTGCAATATTTCCGGCTAAACGTTGCTCTATTTGTCGATTTAACAAGTTCCCAATCATCGATTTACGCGACATTCCTGCCAGAATAGGTGCATTTAATTGATGAAACGCTTCAAGATTGGCTAATATTTTATAATTGTGTTCAAGTGACTTACCAAAACCAAAACCTGGATCAACAATAATTTGATCTGCATTTATGCCAGCATCACAGCATACAGAAATTCGCTCTTGTAAAAATGTCATCACGTCCTTGACAACATCATCATATTGAGGGCTTTGTTGCATCGCTCTTGGTTGCCCTTGCATATGCATTAGGCATACAGGCACATTAGCTTCAACAGCAGCAACTAAAGAACCGTTTTCTTGAAGTGCACGAACATCGTTAATTAAGCTAGCACCGGCATTAACTGCTTCGGTCATCACTTTGGCTTTACTAGTATCTATGGAGATAATGGTATCAAAACGTTGATACATTGACTCAATCACGGGGATAACACGGTCAAGCTCTTGTTGCACTGAAACAGCTTGTGCACCTGGTCTGGTAGACTCCCCACCGATATCAATAATGTCAGCACCTTCACTTATCATCAATTCCGCTTGAACTAAACCGTTGTCGAGTATATTGAAGGCGCCACCATCGGAAAATGAATCCGGTGTGACGTTTAATATCCCCATCACCCTAGGTGAAGATAAATCTAAAAACTTATCTTTAAACTGCATAAACGCTCAATATAAATATATTTTGTATAAAAAAAACGCTCTGCTGAAGAATCAACAAAGCGTTTTGAGCACATCCAACAATCTTAGTTAGTTGCGTCGCCAGGATTACCTATATTAGGTTGAACTGGCTTGTTATCTTTCTTATCCGCATCAGCCACAGGGGCTCCGCCAGAAGGTTTATCATTATCATCTTTGTTATCACGTACCCAATCTGCTGGGGGGCGTGGTTCTATTCTTGCCATTAAATCATCAATTTGTTTTGCGTCAATAGTTTCGTATTTCATCAAACAATCTTTCATTGTTTCCAAAACATCTCGGTTTTCGTTGAGAATTTTTTCAGCACGCTCGTAGTTACGATCGATTATCGATTTAATCTCAGCATCAATTGCTCGAGCGGTGTCATCAGACATGTTCTTAGACTTGGACATGGTATTGCCAAGAAAAACTTCACCTTCTTCTTCAGCATAAAGCATAGGACCCATTTTCGAAGATAACCCCCACTGAGTTACCATTTTACGAGCAATATCAGTAGCACGTTCAATATCATTTGATGCGCCAGTGGTGACCCCATCTTCACCTAAGGTAATGGTTTCTGCAATTCGCCCACCGAACAAGCTAGATATCATGCTTTCAAGGTGTTGCTTGCTATGACTGTATCTGTCCTGCTCTGGAAGATACATCGTCACACCTAATGCTCTGCCACGAGGTATAATCGATACTTTATATACTGGATCATGCTCTGGTACCATGCGGCCTACAATAGCGTGACCTGCTTCATGATATGCAGTATTGGTTTTTTCTGCCTCTGACATAACCATGCCCTTACGTTCAGAGCCCATCATGATTTTATCTTTGGCTTTATCAAATTCATCCATAGCTACTACTTTCTTGCCTGTTCGAGCTGCAAACAAAGCGGCCTCGTTGACCAAGTTGGCCAAATCAGCACCAGAAAACCCAGGTGTACCACGAGCAATTAAGCTAGCTTCGACGTTGTCGCCTAATGGCACCTTACGCATATGTACCTTAAGTATTTGTTCACGTCCACGAATATCTGGTAAACCAACAGTCACTTGACGGTCAAAACGACCTGGTCTTAGTAAGGCTGGGTCAAGTACGTCTGGACGGTTAGTTGCGGCAATAACTATAATACCTTCATTACCCTCAAAACCATCCATCTCAACTAACATTTGGTTAAGTGTTTGTTCTCTTTCATCGTGACCGCCACCTACACCGGCACCACGTTTTCGCCCTACTGCATCAATTTCATCGATAAAAATAATGCAAGGAGCTGATTTTTTAGCTTGTTCAAACATGTCACGCACACGAGATGCACCTACACCGACAAACATTTCTACGAAGTCAGAACCTGAGATAGTAAAGAATGGAACTTTTGCTTCACCGGCTATTGCTTTTGCCAGCAACGTTTTACCCGTTCCAGGAGGACCAACCATTAGAATACCTGTTGGGATCCTACCGCCTAACTTTTGGAATTTAGTTGGATCACTAAGGAAATCGACTAATTCAGACACGTCTTCTTTAGCTTCATCACACCCTGCCACATCAGCAAAAGTTGTCTTAATTTGATCTTCGCCTAATAGGCGTGCTTTGCTTTTACCAAAAGACATCGCACCTTTACCGCCTCCACCGCCTTGCATCTGGCGCATAAAGAATATCCACACACCGATCAGCAATAACATTGGAAACCACGATATGAATATCGAGGTTAAAAGAGACGACTCCTCGGGCTCTTTACCAAAAACTGCTACATTGTTTTCAATCAACTCATCCATCAACGCAAGGTCAGTATAAGGAATAATGGTAGTAAAAGATTCACCATTACGTTTCACACCATTAATCTGCCCTGTGTTTCTGTCGATAGTGGCACTGCTAACTACACCGTTGCTTACATCGCGCAAGAATAACGTGTAATCCGTATTGGTTGATTTAGATTCAGTGCCTGAAAAATTTTGGAAAACCGACATCAATACGACAGCGATAACCAGCCATAAGATTAAATTTTTTGTCCATGTCGCTCAAGTTGTTAAACCTCTGTTGTTGCTAGAGTCTGTATGACTCTTTGAATTGCGTCTCGCGCCTTGTTACCAAGTGACGTTGAGACTACTATAATTTGTACCCTGTCGCCACAAGATAAACCTCTCTGGAGCGAGCTCGGGATGATTCAGGCTTACGAGTTTTTACCTTTTTAAAAGCTTTTTGTAATTCTTTCATAAATGGCTCAAACCCCTCCCCCATAAATACTTTGATTACAAAACTTCCATCTTTCTTCAAAACTTGGTGACACATAGCTAAAGCTAATTCTCCTAGGTACATTGATTTAGCTTGATCTATTGCATCGTTGCCACTCATGTTTGGTGCCATATCAGACATTACAATATCTACGTTTTTGCCACCTATTTTGTTCAGTAATTCATTTAAAACATTTTCTTCACGAAAGTCACCTTGGAGAAATGACACACCAGCCAAAGGGTCCATAGGTAAAATGTCACAAGCTATAACCAAGCCATCTTCACCCACCACTTTAGTCACGTATTGTGACCAGCCTCCCGGAGCGGCACCTAAATCAACCACTGTCATGGAGGGTTTAATTAAACCATCTTTTTGTTGAATTTCTTCTATCTTAAATCCAGCTCTAGATCTCAGACCTTGTTTTTGTGCTTTTTGCACAAATTTGTCATCAAAATGTTCTTTCAACCAACGCTGGCTACTAACAGATTGTTTATTTTTACTCATCGACCTGTCAAAAACACTGTATTCAAATTTGGATTAAATGGGAGATGGCGCTAGAATAGCCCTTTTCAACCATCCATCTTTAATAAATTTGTAAGAAAAACTAATAAATGACTTTATCAAACAAACAAATACAGCATCTCAAGGGCCTTGCCCATTCTTTAAAACCAGTTGTCCAGTTAGGCAATAACGGCCTTACGGAGGGCGTTTTGGCGGAAATAGAAGGAGCTATCAACCACCACGAATTAATCAAAATTAAAATCCCAACGGATGATAAGGAAGAAAAAGCTCTAATAATGGATGCCATTATTAGAGAAACAGGTGCAATAAAATTACAATCGATTGGACACGTTTTAGTTTTATTTAAACAAAGCGCTGACAAAAAAATAGAATTACCCAAGCGTTAGAGTAGATCTAGGAATGGATATCCGCTCTACTTTTGACTTTTTGAAGATAAAAATAACAAATTTCTAAAAATGTTTATCAGTTTAAGTTATATAAGCAGTTAAATGCTAATTGTAGCTAAGTTGAATATAACTAAAGAATACCGCAAATCGATTTAAAAATTGTATACCTTAGCAACTTGTCAACATTCCATTGACCATAAGCTTCGGTGTTTCTGATTTATCTGTTTGCGGTTTTGAATCTAGCAAATTAATGTCTAGCTCGACAGACATCGACTTTTCTTTAAAGATTTAGACAATCATTAGATAGTAAACTTGGTTCTTTATTTTTGAAGTATAGCCCAGTTTTCTCTAGTTAATTAATGATGATGTCCTCCAGCGCCATGAGCATGACCATGCTCTATTTCTTCATCGGTTGCTGCACGCACATCTTCAACTTGCAATTCAAATTGTAAGGTTTTGCCCGCCAATGGATGGTTGGTATCTATAGTAACCATAAATTTACCCACTTTGATAATCGTGACCTCTCGCTGGCCTTGCTCTGAGTTGACTACAGCTGTCATTCCTGCTTTCCATTTTGGTTTTTTTCTGCGCTAAGCAAATGTTTAACCGGTATACGTTGTTCGCTATCGGCTTGAATTTCACCATAGGTTTCGTCTGCTTCTAATTCAGCTTCAAGCAAGTCTCCTTTTGACATAGACTCTAGGGACTTTTCGACACCCGGCATCATATTATTATAGCCATGTAAGTAAGCAACGGCCTGCTCAGCAAAATTTGACTCTAATTCTTTACCGTCTAAATCTTTGATCCGATAGTGAAACAGGACAACGGTGCCCTTCGATATTTGCATAATAATAACTTATAAATTTGAATTAATAGAATCGAGATCCTATCAGAATAAACTTTCTCTGTTGACCTTTGATCTTGCTATTTCAACTAATCATCATCTGCGCCCGATACTATATTGGCAATATTAAGTAAACTTGAAACCGCCATATAGTTAACTGAACCTTTGGGATATCGTCCCTTGGTATTATGCACACCCGCAACTTTATTCATCAACAACTCCAGCGCATCATCAACAGTTTCAACCACACAAATATGGAATTTCTGTGCTTTTACAGCCGCCAATACTTCCTTATCAAGCATAAGATTGACTTGATTAGACTTAGGAATAATGACTCCTTGCTTACCCGTTAAGCCGCGATGTTGGCAAAGTTTAAAGAAGCCTTCAATTTTCTCATTTACACCGCCCACTGACTGCACTTGACCATATTGATTGATTGAGCCTGTGATCGCTAAATCTTGACGGACAGGCATTTTAGTTAACGCTGAAATCAACGCAACCAACTCTGCTAATGAAGCACTATCACCGTCTATGTGTCCGTAAGACTGCTCAATCGCAATATTTGCTGATAACGTTAATGGAAATAATTGAGCATATTTATGTCCCAAATACCCTGTTAACAACATCACCCCCTTAGAGTGACTGGGTTGACCGAGTTCGACTTCGCGCTCAATATCCACTACACCATTAGCGCCAACGTAAACTGTTGAGGTAATGCGCGCAGGTGTTCCAAACATACTATCGCCGATTTCCAGTACAGTTAGACCATTCACTTTCCCCACGTCAATGCCTTGCGTTGCAATCAGAATTTGGCCTTGTTTAATATCATCTAATACGGCTTCACTAACACGCCCAGTGCGATGAGTTTTTGCCGCCAAAGCAGCTTCAATATGAGTCACATCGAGTTCTTGGGTCTGTTGATGCCTGCAAAAATATTCGGCTTCATGGAGTAGCTCGATCACGTCTGAAAAACGAGCAGACAAACGCTGTTGATGTTCTGCAAGACGCAAGCTGTACTCCACTAATCGATACATAGCTTTAGCAGAAATACTCTGCAAACCCAACTCTTTCACTTGTACTCTCACGCGGCCAACAAAATCAAATAAAGTTTTTTTATCTAAAGGGATTTCATGGTCAAAATCCACTAATACTCTAAATAACTCATAAAATTCATCATCATAATCCTGCAAGGTATAATAAAGGTCACGGGAGCCCAACAAAACCACTTTGACGTCTATAGGTATTTGTTGAGGATTGAGCGTAATCGAATTGACCATTCCTACATCATGTTGTGGCAAGTCCATTTTAAGCGACCCAAATTTAAGCGCTAATTTAAGGGTTTCCCATGCATAAGGTTGCTCAATGAGTTTGTCTACATCGAGCAACAGATATCCACCATTTGCTCGATGCATGGCACCGGGTCGGATCATCCGGTAGTTAGTAAAAACCGAACCTTGAATATTGGTGTATTCAACCTGGCCGAACAGATTTTGATGAGTTGGGTTAGGTTCATATATTACTGGAGAGCCGCTGTTTAAATCATGGGAGACAATAATATTGGGTAAATATTGTTCTTCTAAAATAGAGCGTTTTTCGAACTCGTCATGCTTGTCATCTTTTTTATCGTCAGCTAATATTTCAACCACTGTCTCTACCAAGTGTGGTTTAAGCTGCCGTAAAAACTTTAAGATAGCCAGGTCAGATGAATATTTATGCTCTAAATCTTTTAATAATGGCTTTATACCCTGTTCTGCGGTTTCTTTTTTAAGCTTTCTTAGTTTTTCCGCAGTCGCGCGCTTCCACTTAGGTAATTCAATTAACGCTTCACTTAATTTGTTTTCAAGTTCATCAATCAATTGATAATAGTGTTGCCTCTGTTCATCTGAGGCTTTAGCAAACTCAGCATCAGTAACCGGGTTACCGTCGACAATAGGCGAAAAGGTAATTGTGCCAGCATCTTCATACATGGCCACATTTTGCTGTTGGGCTAGTTTTTCAACAGCATCAATTGCTTTGTCATATCCTTGATCAAACTCTCGGGTAATTGCCACTTTTTTTCGCTGATAACCGGGATTATCAAATGCTGCTGGAAAGGTATCTAATAATTCATCAATTAAATTTTCCATATCTTTGATGAGCTTTTTACTTTCCCCTGCCATCAATCTTAAGGAAAATGGTTCACGCTCGTCTTCAAAATTATTGATATAACACCAATCATCAGGCGTGACTGTTTTTTGTACGAATTTATCAATAAATTCATGCACTAATGTAAAGCGCCCAGTGGCTTGTTCACCCATCACATAAAGATTGTATCCTCGCGCTTCTATTTCCAGACCAAAAGACAAAGCTGCACGCGCTCTATCCTGTCCAATAAAAGTGGAATTTAAAGCGTTATCATCCAGTAGTGCTTGGTTGATTAAGCGTCTACTGGGTTTTGCAGTCAATTGCTGCAGATGTAAGGCATATTTGCTTTGCATATTAAAAGGCTTAATTACCACAATTTTGGAATATACCAAATAGTGAAACCTGTAATCAGCAGGCTGTCAAACGGATACGAAAAGAATATGGAAAAGTGACTATTTTTAATACAAAAAAACACAAATTGTAGATATCCTAGGGATTAATCTGATCGTTTAAATTATATTTTGGGATCCAAAACACTCAATCCACCTAAAAACTTCAGAATAAGCTCGATTAATCACGTATTTACTGTTGTTAGCAAGGGATGCGCTAAGGTATTCTAAGTAGCTAACTTTTATAGCATTGTTTAAGGTCTTTTGACCTTATCCCTTTCTTCACGGAAATCTTTTTTAATGGCCGAAAAACAGTACCAACCTCAAGAAATCGAAAAAGAGGTTCAAGCCTATTGGGAAACCCAGCAAACCTTTAAAGCAACTGAAGACGCTGATAAAGAAAAATTCTATTGTCTTTCTATGTTCCCTTATCCCAGTGGCCGTTTGCATATGGGTCATGTTCGCAATTATACCATTGGTGATGTGATTAGCCGTTATCAAAGAATGTTAGGAAAAAATGTACTGCAGCCAATGGGCTGGGATGCATTTGGTTTACCTGCAGAAAACGCAGCCCTTAACAATAATACGGCACCAGCCAATTGGACTTATTCTAATATTGAGTATATGAAAACCCAATTAAAAACATTGGGGTTCGGTTACGACTGGGACCGTGAAATAGCCACATGTAAAAAAGATTATTACCGCTGGGAGCAATGGTTTTTTACTCGTCTGTTCGAGAAAGGCTTAGTGTATAAAAAGAATGCCACTGTTAACTGGGATCCTGTGGACCATACGGTTCTGGCTAACGAGCAAGTAATTGATGGTCGTGGTTGGCGTTCTGGGGCGTTAGTCGAACAAAAAGAAATACCTCAGTGGTTTCTTAAAATCACCGACTACGCAGAAGAACTAGTTAACGATTTAGAACAATTAGAAGAATGGCCTGAGCAAGTCCGTGCCATGCAAAAAAACTGGATAGGCCGTTCAGAAGGTGTAGAAATAACCTTTGCCCTTGAACAAACAGTTGCTCAGCTCAATAATTTTGATGTGTACACCACTCGTCCTGACACTTTATTGGGGGTGACCTACGTTGCCGTTGCGGCGCAGCATCCCATTTCATTAGAAGCAGCTAAAAATAACATTGTTTTAGCTGCCTTTATTGAAGAATGCAAAACCACTAAAGTGGCTGAAGCCGACATGGCCACCATGGAGAAGAAAGGTTGCGCTACAGGTTATTTCGCCATTCACCCCTTAACCGGTGACAAAGTGCCAGTTTGGGTAGCCAACTTTGTATTAATGGGTTACGGCTCAGGTGCGGTGATGGCAGTTCCAGGGCACGATCAACGAGACTGGGAGTTTGCCACTAAATACGAGCTTGAAATAAAACAAGTTGTTCAAGGCGATGCACAAAATAACATTGAGTGTGATCTAACCCAAGGAGCGTTTACCGAAAAAGGCTTGTTGGTAAATTCTGGGGAATTTGATGGGCTTACCTCAGCAGAAGCTTTTGAGAAAATAGCTCAAGCACTTAGCGAGCAGGGTAAAGGCAAAAAGAAAATCAATTATCGTTTAAGAGATTGGGGCGTGTCTCGTCAGCGTTATTGGGGCACACCTATTCCCATGCTGAATTTAGAAAACGGCGAATCTGTACCTGTTCCAAGTAACCAGTTACCCGTCGAATTACCCGAAGATGTGCAAATGAATGGGGTTATTTCTCCCATTAAAGCCGATCCTGAATGGGCTAAAACAGAATTTAACGGTCAACCTGCTTTAAGAGAAACAGATACCTTTGACACCTTTATGGAATCATCATGGTATTACGCTCGCTATTGCAGCGCACAAAACGACCAAGCCATGTTAGATCCTGCACAGGCTAATTATTGGTTACCAGTCGACCAATATGTGGGCGGAATTGAACACGCCATTTTACATCTATTATACTCACGCTTTTTTCATAAACTTTTACGTGATGAAGGTTTGGTGCAATCTGATGAGCCCTACAAACGTTTGTTATGTCAGGGTATGGTATTAGCAGATTCTTTTTACCGTGAAGATGCAGCAGGCAAAAAGAATGGTTTTCCCCTGCTGACGTTAACAGTGAAAAAGACGACAAAGGCAGGATCATCAAGTCTGTACTTGAGTCTGATGGCATGGAAGTGATCCATCACGGTATGATCAAAATGTCTAAGTCGAAAAACAATGGCATCGATCCACAGCAAGTGATCGATTTATATGGCGCTGATACCATCCGAGTTTTCACTATGTTCGCCGCGCCACCTGAACAAACGTTGGAGTGGATTGACTCAGGAGTTGAAGGTGCACACAGGTTTGTAAAACGTCTTTGGAACTTAGTGCAAGAACACGTCGAAGCTGGCGAGATAGTGACTCTTAATAAAGCTAACTTGTCTGGTCCGCAGAAAAACCTAAGACGTTTGGTGCATAAAACCATTGAAAAAGTCAGTGATGATATAGGTCGACGCCAGACGTTTAACACCGCTGTAGCGGCCACAATGGAGTTGCTCAATCACTTACAAAAAGCGCCCAAAATATCTGCCCAAGACTTAGCAGTAATGCGCGAAGGTATCGATGCGATAGTCTTGTTACTGGCTCCTATTGCACCTCATATTTGTCATGTAATGTACCGAGACTTAGGCCATGAAAATGAAGTAGAAACTGCACCATGGCCTATTGCTGACGCTGACGCAATGGTTGAAGACGAAAAACTAATAGTGTTGCAAGTCAACGGGAAAGTTAGAGCTAAAATTACCGTCGCTGCAGATGCCACTAAAGAACAAGTCGAGGCTATAGGCTTAGGCGAACAAAATGTGCAGCAACATACAGATGGCAAGACCATCCGAAAAATCATTTATATTCCGGGTAGATTACTCAACATAGTGGCGAATTAAGGTGCTAAAACGCATATGCTTAAATGTTTGTATCCTGACTATTGTTTTAACAATAGTAGGATGCGGCTTTAAGTTACGTGGTGACTACGGGCTGCCCACTGGTATTCAACAACTGCAATTACTAGCGGCACAGAAAAACACACCACTGCATAGGATATTAGGTAAGCAGCTGCAAGGTATAAACATTGATGTGTGGGATAATACCGCCAGTGCTAGTCAACTCGATGAGCAAGTGGATGTAATTGTGTATTTAAGCTCCGACCAACTTGAGAGGCGCTTGTTGTCTCTTTTTTCATCCGGACAAGTAGCAGAATATGAGTTGGTGTATACCATTAAATATCAAATCCAATTTCCAGCACAAGATGCGATAGAAATAGAAATCGATGTCACTAGGGAATATCAAGACGACCCAGATGCAGTGTTAGCTAAGTCTCGTGAGTTGGACTTGATCCAAAACGAAATGCGTCAAGAAGCAGCCAATCGCATTATCCGTCAAATTGCCAGCTCATATAGCAATTGGCAACAGACTACAGGTGGCTAATGCAGGTTTATCCAAACCGATTTAAACTTAATGCCTCTTCAGAGATAAAGCCTTTCTATCTAATTTTTGGTGATGAGCCGCAACAAAAACTTGAGTGTATTGAGTTAATTCGAAACGCCGCCTTAGCCCAAGGCTTTGACGAACGCCAATCTTTAGTAGTAGATGGTCAATTTAGCTGGGATACACTGATTGAAGCGACACAAACCTTGTCGTTGTTTTCTACCAGACAAATCATTGAGCTTGAATTACCCACCGGAAAACCTGGAGCAGAAGGTAGCAAGGTATTAACTAGCTTAGCGCAGCAGGTGAATCCTGATGTGCTGATTGTAATACATGGCGGTAAAGTAGGTAAGGATGTACAAAACACAAAGTGGTTTAAGGCAGTGGATAAACACGCAGTTTATGTGCCTTGTTATCCTCTTGAAGGCAATGCGTTATATCAGTGGTTGAATACCCAGATGAATATGGCAGGCATGCAGCCATCGCAGCAAATATCGCAGTTGTTAGTTGACTACTGTGAAGGTAATTTACTCGCGGCTAAACAAGAAATTCAAAAGTTAATGCTGATTTATCCACAAGGCAACCCAAGCTTTGAACAAGTTGAACAAGCGGTTGTAGATCAGTCCAGATTTACGGTGTTTCATTTAATCGATGTTTTACTCAGCGGAGATGCTCAAAGAGCAGTAAAAATGCTCTATCGCTTAGAAAGTGAGGGAGTCGAACCTAATATTATTGTCTGGGCTTTGACCCGAGAGTGGCAAACGTTGCAGGCGATATTATTTGACAAACAACTGGGTAAAACGATTAACTGGAATCAGCACCGAATATGGAAAAGTCGGCAATCTTTATATCAGTCAGCGTTGCAGCGTTTGTCATTAGAGCATATGCGTGCATTACAACAAAAGCTGGCTGAGTTTGATAACGCTATCAAACAAACTCAAGTGGTACGTCCTTATGTAGAGTTATGCCATTTATGTTTGCTGTTTGTTCCATATTCTCTCAATAATGTGCCTTTAGATTATGGCATTTTAGACTAGGAGACATATTTACGTGCAACTTGCTTCTCCTTTAGGTATTTTTGGTGGCACCTTCGACCCCATTCACAATGGGCATATTTATCCCGTAATAGAAGCGGCAGAAAAAACCAACATCAAAAAAGTCGCCCTAATGCCTTGTTATATTCCCAGTCATAAAAATCCTGCAGTAGCATCAAGCGAAGACAGGCTTAAAATGGTAGAACTTACTTGTGTCGATTACCCTTTGTTTTACCCTGACTCAAGAGATATTAATAGAGGAAAACCCACATTTAGTGTCGACTCATTAAAAGAAATTCGCGAAGCCATGCCCACTACCCCATTGTGTTTTTTCATAGGCACCGACTCTTTCCATAATTTATTTACTTGGCATGATTGGTCAACCCTATTTTCCCTTTGCCATTTTGTAGTGTGTGAAAGAAAGGGCGAGTCTGTAAAAGAAATACAAGGGATCTCTGAAAGCTCTTCAAAACAGCATGCGTCACAACTAAAAACATTGCTAAACAAAAGGCAAACTTTTACTCCAATCGCTTTGCATAACAGTCTTGCTGGGCACATTTATGTAGCTAATACCCAAACATTAAACGTCTCATCCACCCAAATAAGACAACAATTATATAAAAATCAATCGGTTGAGTGCTTTTTACCACCAAAGATATTAGATTATATTCAACAGCATAAGCTCTATCAGCAGAGTGTCGATTTCTGTTAAACTATTACAAATTCATTTGTATAAAATTCAACCATAAGGAAAGTCTTTGGACCACCAACAGTTAAAAGCCTTTGTAATAGAAAAAGTCGAAGACTTAAAAGGTCGTGACATTATTGATTTAGATGTTGCAGAAAAATCTTCGGTTACCGAAACCATGTTAATTTGCTCAGGTAATTCTAAACGTCATGTTATTTCAATTGCCGAAAATGTGGTAGTTGAAGCTAAACGAGCTGGCACCACACCTTTAAGTATTGAAGGGCGAGAAACCGGAGATTGGGTCTTAGTTGACCTAGGTGACGTAGTCTTACATGTGATGCAAGATGAAGCCCGAAATTTCTATCAGTTGGAAAAACTCTGGGGCTAAATTAACCAGTGCGTATTCAAATGATTGCGGTGGGCATGAAAATGCCCGCTTGGGTTGAACAGGGCTTTTCGGAATATTGCAGACGTTTCCCTGCCGATATGCCTTTGCAGATCACCGAAGTAGTCGCCGGTAAGCGTGGCAAAAACGCTGATATCAAACGTATCTTACAAAAAGAAGGAGAATTAACCCTAGCTGCCATTCCCAAAGGCAACAGAGTCGTCACCTTAGAAGTCACAGGTGTACCTTGGGACACCCCAAAATTGGCTAAAACCATGCAAAGTTGGCAAATGGACGGACGGGACGTCAGTTTATTAATTGGAGGACCAGAAGGTTTAGCTCCTGAATGTATAAAAATTTCTGAACAAAAGTGGTCATTGTCGAGTCTTACTTTGCCACATCCATTAGTTCGCATAATTGTAGCTGAGAGCCTGTACCGAGCTTGGTCAATTAATAATAACCATCCTTACCATAGAGAATAAAATTGCCTTCACCGCGTATCCTCATTAAAGACCATTCAGCGGAAGCCAACCTTTTTGCTAGGCGAACGTTTATTGGACTATTTGTGGTCATTGTGATGATCGTTATGGTGTTGACAAATTTGTATTATTTACAAATAAGTCGATTCGAGGATTACCAAACACGAGCAGACGGTAACCGCATAAAAGTATTACCAGTAGCGCCTAATCGTGGCTTAATTTATGACCGTAATGGTATATTGCTAGCAGAAAACCGTCCGGTTTTTAGTCTTCAAGTTATTCCAGAGGAAATTGATGATCTAGATTTAACGATTAATGAATTGAGCATTTTATTAGATATTGACGCAGAAGATGTAAGTGATTTTTATCGAGACTTAAAAGGCACTAGACGTTTTAAACCGGTTAATCTGATCAACCGTTTAAAGTCCAAAGAGGTCGCACTTTTTTCTGCACAGCAACATAAATATCCAGGTATATCCATCGAAGCTAGACTCGCTCGTTATTATCCGTATGGCAGTGCCTTGACCCATGTAATAGGTTACGTTGCAAAGATTAACAAAAAAGATTTACAAAAACTCAGTGAAGCTGGATTTGAAGCAAACTATGCTGCCACTTATGACATTGGGAAAAGAGGTGTAGAAAAATATCACGAAGAAAAACTCCATGGGAAAGTCGGATTTCAAGAAGTGGAAGTGAATAATCAAGGTAGAATTATCCGCATATTGGACTTTAATCCACCTGCTCCCGGTCAAGATATCGTCCTAAATATTGATATGACTTTACAACTGGAAGCCGAAAAGGCCTTTGCCGGTAAGAAAGGTTCTGTTGTTGCCATTGACCCCCGAGATGGAGGTGTACTAGCGTTATACAGCAGTCCAAGTTACGACCCGAATCTGTTTGTACATGGCATCAGCAGTAAGAATTACAAAAAATTACTCACCTCAGACCGCCCTTTGTTCAACCGTGCAACGCAGGGGCAATATCCCCCTGCATCAACAGTTAAACCTTTATTAGCATTGACTGGACTTGAAGAGAGAGTCATTACCCCTGAATATCGGATTCATGACTTTGGTAAATATCAATTAAAAAATGTTGAACGTGTTTGGCGAGACCATAATCCATGGGGCCATGGATGGGTAGATGTGACAAAAGCCATCGAAGTTTCCTGTGATATTTTCTTCTATGATTTGGCTTACAAATTAGGTATTGATCGGATCAGCGAAAGCATGAATGAATTTGGGTTTGGTGATTATACCGGTATCGACTTGCATGAAGAAGCCGATGGTATTATGCCGAGCAGAGGCATTGTAAAAGCCTTGTTTAACCGCCCTTGGTATATTGGTGACACCATCAACGTAGGCATAGGACAAAGTTATTGGACAACGACGCCGATTCAACTCACACAGTCAATAGCCAATCTAGTCAACAAAGGTAGGCGTATAATTCCACAAATCATACGCGGTAATATGCAAAAAGATAAAGTCATTTTACAGGCCGTTAAAGAACGGCGCCCCATAGCCATAAAAGACGAACGCAACTGGGATATAGTATTGGATGCTATGTATGGAACAGTAAATCGAAAAGGCTCTGCACGTGAGGCATTTAGAGGGGCTAATTACATATCCGCAGGTAAAACAGGCACTGCCCAATTAGTATCTATTGCCCAAGACGAGAAATATGATGCATCAAAGCTCTCCAAGAAAAACCACGATAACGCTATGTATGTAGGTTATGCCCCCTACGACAAACCACAAATAACAGTCACTGTTGTTTTAGAAAATGCAGGGCACGGCGGTGCTGAAGCAGCACCTATCGCTCGAAAAATAATGGATAATTTCTTTAAAGATCAAACCTTTCCTGAACACAAAGTTATTGAGTATTTAGGACAAGAACCAGAGGAAATAGAGCTATCAAAAGCCGAACTTAAACCCGTCGTGGAGCCCCCTGATGCTGAGAACTAAACTAGCTTCTAACAGTCGTTCCTTTTGGAACAGAATACATTGTGATGGCATGCTGCTATTGGGACTACTCGTGCTAATGGTGGTGGGATTAATCACTATTTACTCTGCAGGAGGACAAGACATAGGCCTTATTCAAAGGCAATTAACACGTCTTGCGCTGGCTCTAGGTGTAATGTTAGTTGTGGCGCAAATCCCTCCAATGGCTTATCAAAAATTATCCGTTTATTTTTATGTCATTGGCATAGGCATGTTAATCGCTGTTTTAGTAGTCGGTGTATCCAGTAAAGGAGCACAGCGTTGGTTAGATTTAGGCGTGTTTCGCTTTCAACCTTCAGAAATCATGAAACTAGCGGTTCCTATGATGGTCGCTTGGTATATCAGTCGATTTAACTTACCACCTAGAACCTGGCATATACTGGTTGGCTTCGCTTTAGTAGCCCTACCCACTTTGTTAATTGCTCGCCAGCCGGATTTGGGCACCTCGCTTCTGATTGCATGCTCAGGCGTTTTTGCGTTGTTTTTAGCTGGCATGAGCTGGCGTTTCATATCATTTGTTGCTGTTGCAACGTCTGCTTTCACGCCTATTATGTGGATATTTTTGATGCAAGATTATCAAAAACAACGGGTGCTTACATTTCTCAATCCGGAATCTGATCCACTAGGTTCAGGCTATCACATCATTCAATCGCAAATCGCTATTGGCTCAGGTGGGGCGCAAGGTAAAGGCTGGCTACAAGGCACCCAATCTCAGTTGGAGTTTTTACCCGAACGCCACACTGATTTTATTTTTGCGGTGTTCAGTGAAGAATTTGGTTTTTGGGGTGTCGTTGGGCTGCTGGCAATCTACGCATTTATTGTTATTAGAGGTATGTTGATAGCTGTGAAGGCCCAAGATGCATTTAGTAAAATTTTAGCAGGTAGCATTACCCTGACCTTTTTTGTTTATGTGTTTGTGAATATGGGCATGGTTTCGGGGATTTTACCCGTAGTGGGTGTACCTTTACCCTTAGTTAGCTATGGCGGTACTTCTATGGTGACTCTGTTAGCAGGTTTTGGTATTTTGATGGCCATCAGTACTCAAAAAAGAATTATGTCCCGAGGGTAACTGTATCTGTAACCTTAAACGTTTAGATTAAACAAAAGACTCAACCTTCAAGGAGAACCATGAAGTTATTTAAATCGTTTTTAGCATTAGGCTTGTATGTCACAAGCTTGAGTATCCAAGCTTCGCCTTTAGAACTGCAAAAGCAGTTTATTGATATGATGGTAGATAAACATCAGTTCGAACGAGAAGTAGTTGAATCGACTTTGAAAAAAGCCATCAAAAACGAGGCCATTTTACAGTCTATTGCTAAGCCATGGGAGGCTAAACCTTGGTATCAGTATTACCCCATATTTCTCACAGAAAAACGCCTCACCAAAGGTTTAGCATTCTGGAGAACTCATCAAAATGCCTTAGCCCGTGCAGAACAAGAAACCGGTGTGCCCGCTGAAATCATTGTAGCAATCATAGGTGTTGAATCTTTTTATGGCACTTACCAAGGTAAATATTCGGTTCTCGATGCGCTGGTCACTTTGGGTTTTCACTATCAGCCAAGGGCTAAGTTTTTTCGAAGCGAATTAGCACAATTATTCTTATTAGCTAAAGAAGAAAACTTTGAGATAACAGAGCTTAAAGGTTCTTATGCTGGTGCTATGGGTTGGGGCCAGTTTATCTCTTCTAGTTACCGTTTTTACGCTGTAGATTTTGACGGTGACGGTGTGAGGGACTTATTAAACAATCCTGAAGACGCTATAGGTAGTGTTGCAAACTATTTTAAAAAACATCACTGGAAGCCCAATACCGACATTGCGTTTAAAGCTCAAGTTAGTGGTACTCAATACTCAGAATTATTATCGAAATCCCTTAAATATTCCCATAAATGGTCGCAGTTAGAAGACGCAGGTGTGCGTATTGCTGCGCTTAACATAAACAAAGACATGAGCGTCAAACTATTCGAATTTGAGCAAGTGAATAACAAGGAATATTGGGTGGGCTTACCTAATTTTTACGTGATCACTCGCTATAACCATAGTCCACTTTATGCCATGGCAATATTTCAATTCAGCCAGCAACTTAAGCAAGGTTTCAATGTAACCAGCATTGCTGGAGAAGGTCAATTAGCTCTGCCATGAAAAATTACTTTCGTTGTCTTGTTTTAACTTTTTTAACTATGTATTTAGCTGGTTGCGCTCCTAAAGGACGTTATTACCAGCATCAAGACTCAGCTCCTAAAATAATTCCGCAAAATGTGACGACCCAAGATGCGGTGGCTAAATATGAGAGCTACGCGTCAGCTAATATGCGTCCTTATATTATAAGGGGAATACGCTACCAGCCACTCAAAACAGGTAAAGGTTTCAGCGATAAAGGCCACGCCAGTTGGTATGGACAAAAGTTTCATGGTCACTTAACGGCTAATGGTGAAATTTACGATATGTACCAAATGTCTGCCGCCCACAAGACACTTCCATTACCATCATTTGTTCGCGTGACCAATTTGACAAATGGTAAGCAGGTGGTGGTTAGAGTCAACGATAGAGGGCCGTTTCATAGTGGTCGGGTGATTGACCTATCTTATGCCGCAGCGTTAAAGCTAGACGTACTTAAAACAGGGATCACTGATGTTAAGCTGGATGTTATCCACGTGGATAAATCAGGAAAAATGACCGTAGGCCGTTTCCCTACAATCAGTAATAAAATACCCAGCATGACCAACCAACAGGTCTATATTCAAGTCGCTGCATTGCAAAACAAAAATCAAATTGACAAATTAGCCAGTGGCTTAAAGGTTTTATACCAACACTCTTACAAAACCAAATTCGAAAAAGGTATCTACAAATTACACCTTGGCCCAATCAAAAACGAACTTGAAGCTGATGAATTGCTTATTGAGCTTAAAAATAATGACTATCCCGGTGCTTATAAAATCTACACTGATTAGAATCAGTGTATTCTTAACCTTTTGCACAAATTTACGCACAGAATTAAACTTTTTATATTAAAGTGAGTCTCACTTCATTGTAACTAATAATAATCCTATTATTATTTTAGATTAGTCATTAGTTGAGCAGCAATTTAACCCTCAAAGTGCTATATTGTTTGGCATAAATTGTGGTCATTATTTTATGTCTAATAAGACATGTCTAAGACTTCTATTCTTACAACATTTTCAAAAAACGGTAGTTTAATGCTTAAACCAAAAACGTATTTCAGCTCTCTTGTGAACAGCATAGTATTCTGTTCATTCATTTTTTCAGTCTCTGCAGCTGTGGTTATTCCTCCTGCGCCCAGTGTTGCGGCAAAAGGTTTCATCCTGATGGATTTCCAAACGGGTAATGTTATCGCAGAGCAAAATGCTGATATTCAGATCCCTCCCGCTAGCTTAACTAAAATGATGACAAGCTATGTGATTGGCATAGAGCTTCTAAATGGCAATATCAAAGACTCCGATTTGGTGACTATTTCTGAAAACGCCTGGGCTAAAAACTTTCCAGACTCCTCAAAGATGTTTATCGAAGTAGGTAAAAAAATATCTGTAGCAGATCTAAATCGCGGTATTATTGTGCAGTCAGGTAATGATGCCTGTGTCGCCATGGCAGAACATATTGCTGGTAGTGAAGGTGCCTTTGCCAGCATGATGAATATGCATGCAGAAAAGCTAGGTATGACATCAACTTATTTTGTGAACAGTCATGGTTTACATGATGCCCAGCATTTCACCACACCCAGAGATATGGCAATCTTATCAGCAGCATTGATACGTGACGTTCCAGAAGAATATGCTATCTATGCTGAAAAAGAATTTACTTTCAACGATATTAAACAATACAACCGTAATGGCCTATTATGGGATAAAAGCCTAAATGTTGACGGTATAAAAACCGGCCACACATCAGATGCAGGTTACAGCTTGATTACATCTGCGTACCAAGGCGACATGCGTTTAATCTCAGTGGTTATGGGCACAGACAGTGAACGGGCTCGTAAGGTTGAAAACAAAAAATTACTCAAGTATGGGTTTCGTTTCTTTGAAACTATTACCCCTTATAAAGCCGGTGACAGCTTTGTTTCACACCGTATTTTTATGGGTGACAAAGAAACGGTAGACCTTGGTATATTACAAGATACCCCCATCAATATACCTCGAGGTCAAAGCAAAAATTTAAAAGCTAACTTTAAGTTAGACAAAGACTTGCAGGCACCTATTGCTAAAGGTGAAGTAGTAGGCAAACTCTATCTGCAAATTGAGGGCGAAGATATTGCTGAATACCCATTAGTGGCTCTACAAGAAGTCAAAGAAGGTGGATTTATTGACCGTATGGTTGATTTTGTTAAATTACGACTTGGCTTTGATAGTTAATACATTACACTTTTATTAAATATTCGAGAGAAAGATGGACACAAACTTTGATAAATTGCTGGACTTCCCATGCCAGCAAACTTTTAAAATCATGGGTATTGCCCATGAGCGTTTACCGCAAGATGTTATCACTTGTTTGCAGGTGCATGCGCCTGGTGATTACGTACCAAAGGTAAAGCCAAGTTCTAAAGGTACTTACCACTCAATTTCACTTAGCATAACAGTGACCAGTAAAGCTCATATGGAAACACTTTATGTTGAACTAGCTAAACTAGAGCTAGTTAAAGTTGTTCTATAGCGAGTGTTTACCTGAATAATGCCCACTCAATTAATTGTCAGACAATTAGGACTACAACCCTACTTGCCTATTTGGCAAGCCATGCAAGATTTCACCGACAATAGAAATGTTGAAACAGCAGACGAAATATGGCTGGTAGAACACCAAGCCGTGTTCACTCAAGGTCAAGCAGGTAAAGAAGAACATATTCTGATGCCAGGCGATATTCCTGTGGTTAAGGTCGATAGGGGTGGTCAAGTCACGTACCATGGACCCGGCCAACAAATGATGTATGTACTACTTAATCTAAAACGTAATAAGTTAGGTGTAAGAACCTTAGTGACGGCCTTGGAACAATGTGTGGTTAACACACTACAAGAATATGCCATTAATGCCTACCCGAAAGCAGATGCCCCTGGCGTGTATGTAGATGCTAAAAAAGTCTGCTCTATTGGCTTGAGAATTCGCAAGGGTTGCTCTTTTCACGGCTTAGCTTTGAACGTAAATATGGATCTAAGCCCGTTTCAACGCATAAATCCATGTGGTTATGCCGGACTGGAAATGATAGATTGCGCACAACTTGACGGTCCTAATACGCTCGCTGAAGCAGGCATAAAACTGACTGATCACTTATCTGCCTTATTAGGTATAAATAACAAAGAATATAGAGAAGGCTTTAATGACTAACGCACGCCCGCAAGCCGGAGTTAAACTTCGGGATGACGAAAAGGTTAAACATATCCCTATCACCATCATGCCCACAGAAAAGGCTGAGATGTTACGTAAACCTGCGTGGATAAAGATAAAGTTACCGCGTAATACAGATAAAATCGACCATATCAAAAAAACATTACGTAAAAACAATCTACACTCCGTATGCGAAGAAGCTAGTTGCCCTAACCTTGCTGAGTGTTTTAATCACGGTACCGCCACATTTATGATATTGGGTGATATCTGTACTCGCAGGTGCCCATTTTGTGATGTGGGACATGGTAAACCTTTACCTCCTAGTGCAGAAGAACCCATCAAGTTGGCCAAAACCATTGCTGAAATGAAATTAAAGTATGTGGTGATCACCTCAGTAGACCGCGATGATCTGCGGGATGGTGGCGCCCAGCACTTTGTCGATTGTATATCGGCTATCCGTGAGCACAGCCCTACGACTAAAATTGAAGTGTTAGTACCCGATTTCAGAGGGCGTATGGACAAAGCGCTTGAAATACTCAAGCAAAGCCCGCCTGACGTATTTAATCACAATCTTGAGACGATTCCACGTTTGTACCGGGAGTGTCGCCCCGGTGCCAACTATCAATGGTCGTTAGACTTACTGAAAAAATTCAAACAGCAACATCCTGACATCCCTACCAAATCAGGCTTAATGATGGGCATGGGCGAAGACAAACACGAAATAACCGAAGTATTAAAAGATTTACGCACCCACAATGTGGAGATGCTGACTTTGGGCCAATATTTACAGCCCAGTAAACATCACTTCCCATTAAAACGTTATGTACATCCAGACGAATTTAACGAGCTCGGTGCAATAGCCAAAGACCTAGGCTTTAGTCATGCCGCCAGTGGCCCTATGGTCCGCTCTAGTTATCATGCGGATAAACAAGCAGCTGGTGAAGAAGTTAAATAATTTTTTTATTAGTCTAAACCGACTTAAACCAAAAATCCCAGTGAAATAACTGGGGTTTTTAGTGTCTTAATAAGACAATTTACTTTAACAAAGCCAACAACTCAGCAGTTTTCTCTTCCATCAAAGCAATATCAGCTCTTGATTCAACATTCAATCTAACCACTGGTTCAGTATTAGATTTGCGTAAATTAAAGCGCCAATTTTCAAACTCCAAGCCAATACCATCGGTATAATCCACCACTGTTGCACTGGCTTCATACTTGTCCAGCACAGCTTTAATAGAAGCATCAGGATCGGCCAGTGTACTGTTGATTTCGCCTGAGGATGGAAAGGCAGCAATACGCTCTTTGACTAGCTGCGACAACTGTTGCTGCGTGGTACACAACAGCTCAGCTATTAACAACCATGGGATCATGCCTGAATCACAATAGGCAAAATCACGGAAATAATGGTGGGCACTCATTTCACCGCCATATATTGCATCATCAGCGCGCATCCGCTCTTTGATAAAGGCATGGCCGGTTTTACTTTTTATGGGTATACCGCCTGCATTCAACACAATATCTTCGGTGTTCCAATACACCCGTGGATCATAAATAATTTTTGAGCCAGGCTTTTTATCCAAAAAGGCTTTCGCTAGCAAACCCACAATATAATAACCTTCGACAAAATCCCCTTTTTCGTCAAACAAAAAACAACGGTCGAAATCGCCATCCCAGGCTATGCCCATATTGGCTGAATGTTCAATAACCGCATTCGCGGTATCCGCCCTACTCTCAGGTAATAAAGGATTAGGGATACCGTTGGGGAAAGTGCCATCGGGTTGATGATGCACTTTAATAAATTCTATAGGCACATTGGCTGAGTCTAGGGCGCTTTGAATCGCGTCTAAGGCGTCACCAGCCGCACCATTACCCGCATTCACTACCAATTTTATGGGTGTAATGTTAGCAGTGTCAATATAAGACAACATATGCGCCACATAAGGCTGCATATTGTCCAATACGCTATATTGACCGGTGGCCTTTAGTTTATTGGCGTCAACTGAAGCTTCACCTTGAATAAACCTTTGTTCACTAACTAAACCATTCGAATAAAACTCAAGTCTAGCTTGAACGTCATCTTCTGAGTAAGTTTCGGCCAAATCACGAATAGCAAACAATCCAGTATCGCCACTGACGGGTTTAGAGTCAGTTTTGACTAATTTCATGCCATTATAATCAATAGGATTATGACTGGCTGTGACTTCAATACCCCCATCAACACCTAGATGTTTCGTAGCAAAATAAATTTCTTCGGTGCCTGTCATACCTAAATCAGTGACTGTTGCTCCGCCATCGATCAAACCTGCTGCTAGCGACAATTTAAGAGGCTCTGAGGTTAATCTAACATCCCCCCCCACTACCACAGTTTTTGCTTGCATATATTCTGCGAAAGCTTTACCAATGCGATAGGCAACGTGTTCGTCAAGTTGTTCGACTAATTTACCGCGAATGTCATACGCTTTAAAACATGTAATCTTCATAAAGTCTCTTATTTTGAATTCAATATCAACTGCGTCTATTTAGCTTCGACACGACCGTAACGGTCGGAAAAACGCACTATGTCGTCTTCACCTAAGTAGGTGCCTGATTGCACTTCTATCAACTCCAAAGGGATTTTACCGGGGTTTTCTAGCGCATGTATCACACCTATTGGGATGTACGTCGATTGATTTTCTGATAATAATAATGTTTGTTCACCATTGGTGACTTTTGCCGTGCCTGAGACCACTATCCAATGCTCAGCTCTGTGATGATGCATTTGTACAGAGAGTTTTTCCCCAGGTTTTACCGTAATACGTTTAACTTGGAAACGTTCACCGTTATCAATGGAGTCATAACTGCCCCAAGGTCTAAACACTTCGCGATGAAATTCCCACTCGGGGCGATGTTCTGCTTTGAGTTGATTCACCACATTTTTAATGTCTTGCACTTTGTCTTTGTGCGCCACTAACACCGCATCTTTGGTTTCAACTACAACGACATTGTCCAAACCCACTACAGAGATAAGGCGTTGTTCAGAGTTGATATAGCTGTTAGTCACGCCATCCAGAATCGCATCGCCGATGACAACGTTATTATTGGCATCTTTTTGCTTAGCCGTTTCCCACAATGAAGACCAACTGCCCACATCACTCCAACCCGCATCAAGTGGAACGACACAAGCAGAATCGGTTTTTTCCATGACGGCATAATCGATTGAATCATCAGGGCATGTTATAAATACGTCGGCATCGACTCGCACAAATTCCAAATCAGTAGATTCAGAAGCAATCGCTTGTTTACATATTGCCAGCATCTCAGGAGCATATTTTTCTAGCTCTTGCAGGTAACGACTAGCTTTGAACATAAACATGCCGCTGTTCCAATAAAACTCACCGGAGTCGACATATTGTTGTGCCGTTACTAAATCTGGCTTTTCAACAAAGCTAGCCACATCAAAACCCACGTCTACCCCCATGACCTGCTCACCACGCTTAATATAACCGTAACCTGTATGAGCCGAGTCCGGCACAATTCCGAAGGTCACTAATTTACCTTGATTAGCTAACGTTTCAGCCTGAGTGATAGCTTTATGGAACTCTGGGGCATCATTGATTAGATGATCTGCAGCTAAAATAAGGAGAATCGGGTCTTCGCCATGTAACGATGCATGCAAAGCAGCTAAAGCAATTGCAGGTGCAGTATTACGCCCCATAGGCTCAAGTAATATACCCCCATGGGTAATATCTTGTTGACGAAGTTGCTCTGCAACCAAAAAGCGATGGGCATCATTGCAAATGACTATGGGTTGACCTGCATCAGAGCCTTCTAACCTTGCAATGGTATCTTGCAACATGGTCAAGTCACTGGTCAAACGTAAAAACTGCTTTGGTAACGCAGCTCTCGATTTAGGCCATAAACGACTACCGCTTCCACCAGCTAAAACAACAGGTTTCATCACACATTCCTTTTTGATTATTCGTAATTTTTAAAGCAACAAAATTGCTGCTAACTCATATATTTTAATAGTATTAAAGCTTGGCTGGTTATTCAATAAAGAAAACCAAAAAACCACTTTATTCAGATTTAATTATAATTAACTTTGTCGGAAAAAATTAACCGACTCCATTGGGTTATCCGTCATGCCACTGATATAATCTTGCTCGGATAGGTTTTATTGATATGAGTTTATGGAACAGCAGCAACTAACAAAACAGCGTTTTGGTGGCACTGAGCGCCTTTATGGCGTGTCAGGAACAGATGTTTTACAGCAATCACATGTATGTGTGGTTGGCATTGGAGGCGTGGGTTCTTGGGTGGCGGAAGGGTTGGCAAGGACTGCTCTTGGGCAGATCACTTTGATTGATTTAGATGATATATGTGTCACCAACACCAACCGACAAATCCATGCACTACAGAATACGGTGGGTGAACCAAAAGTAGAGGCCATGGCTCAGCGAATTATGCAGATTAATCCAGCATGTCGAGTCAGTCAAATTGAAGACTTTGTGACACCGGATAACGTTTCAGAATTACTGAATAACGCATACGATTATGTAGTAGACGCTACCGATAGCATTAAAGCTAAGACGGCGATGGTAGCATATTGCAAACGCAATAAAATTCCGATTATTACCATTGGTGGAGCCGGTGGACAAATTGATCCAACGCAAGTGGCAGTAACGGATCTGAGTAAAACAATTCAAGACCCATTAGCAGCAAAGTTACGTTCAGAACTCCGCAGATTTTATAATTTCAGTACCAATCCCAAACGCCGTTTTGGAGTTGATTGTGTTTACTCTACTGAGCAACTTCGATACCCGCAGCCTGATGGTAGTGTTGGCTCTAAGAAATCCCTCACAGATGAAAGTGTCAAATTAGACTGTAATAATGGCTTGGGCGCGGCCGTAGCCGTCACCGCTACATTTGGATTTGTCGCCGCGGCAAGGGTAATAGAAAAGCTAATCAGTAAACATAATAAATCAGATTAGAGACGATCACTTGTCGTTTTAAACTTTTTAAAATCTAAGAATAAAGCGACGCTCAACCAGATACTCACCGCAATAACTAAAAACCAAGTATTTTCTGCCATTTGCATGACCTGTTCACTTAGTACTGATGTCCCCCAAATAAGCAGTAAATAATAGGGTAAGTTAAGCAACCCTGCCCAAAGGACTACCTTTGCTGATTTGTGATTTGCACCTTGGCTGAACATAAAAAATGCCAAAGAATTAATATGTATCATGGCCACCAACAAACTTTTTACTGATAAATTTGACTGATGTTGTTTGTCATCACCAAAATTTCTACCTAAAAGATAGTTAATACAAGAGCCCAATGTTGCTGCAACCACCATTGCTAAGGTTAAAAAGAGTATATCTTGAGGCTCAGGTTTAGATAATACAACCAACACCACAGCAAAGAACTGACCGGGAAAGTAAAACCCAACATAGACAACAGATTCTAATAAAATAATAAACAAAATAAGTAAATAAAAGTAATCATCAAAATTTGTTTTTAGGCCTTGCAACAGGTCTAATCCTGAAGGGATAACCTCGTAAGTCACTAAAACTGATAACAAACACAGTGCAATGAGCGCTGATAATGGTAAAACAAAAGAATACTTCAAAAATAAAAACGCCTATGGTTTTGTTAACTAGCTATTACGAAAACAGCAGTCAACAGATCAACGAAGCAAATCAAGGTTTACTGCAACGATATTATTGTCTAATCGACAAATCACCTTATAAGCAACACAATAACCTTATTAATGACCCAAAGAGACAAAATATGCAAATGACATCGGCAGAACTAACAGATTTAATGATAGACAGCTCGCAAAACGCGGTAACCACTACTGAACAAGAGTTCAATCTTACCTTAGATGGTTCTGAGCAAAGCATTGATGTGGTCGATGATGTCATTTTAAGCTGGTTAGGCAGATATAAAGATCAAGCACTAGAAGATAACGCAGTATTTACCATTTGTAATATCTACGGTGCTTATGTCGGTGAGATTTTTCGCAATAAAGTGGGTGGAAATTGGACTTACGATGAATCAGATCCGAATGCACCTTATGTAGTATTGAACTATGCAGGCAGTACTTATGCGTTTGCTGGTATTTGTTACCAACGTTTAGTAAATGATAGTCAGATAAGTGTTAGAAGTTATTTCGACCAAGCACTGGCTAACAATATACAGTAAAAAAAAGCCCCAAAACTTGATGCTTATGGTTTTACTTCTGGCGATATCTGGCTCGATTTTTTCCAGTCCAACAACATCATTTGGGTGTGTTTATCTTTGATTAAAAAGTAAAAAACTAATGAATCAAGTAATAATGTAATGGCAATTAGCCATGAGAATTGCCAATGTTCAATATTAGCCAGCATGACATGTAAGCCTAAATCAGCTAACACAGATAAAATTAGAAATGGTTTGATACATGAAAACATCCAACATTTATCGGCATGCCAAATTTTTTCTCTAAACCCTAATAACAGTAGCGCCAAAAAAGCCGGAAATGCGATAGCGAGGCAAATATACAGATAGCGTTTTTCAGGATAAAACAGTGCTAACAACTGGTCACTGTTTTCTCGAACCGACACTGAACCAATCAATATCATCAGGCTTCTGGATAAAAACCCGATACAAAGGTATAAAGCCACAGCCGGCTTCACTCGACCAGCATCATCATAATATTTAAGGGGTAACAACAGTTTCATGGTTAAGAAGCTACAAAAATATAGATGTTGGGGGTGAAAAAAATATCATGACTTGCGCAATACATTGCGAATTTCAGCTAATAGGTCATCGGCATCAGCAAGACTGTTGACCGAGCTATACAAATGCATATTGGAGTGAACTTCCACCTTATCCCCGTTACCAACTTTAAAGCTAACATCGGTTAGGGCTTTTTGAATTCTTGAGAGCAACTCTTTGGCAACCATATCTTCAATATTAACTAAACAAACAATAAATTGATCTGCACCAACACGGCCAACAATGTCTTTTTCTCTGGTTACCTGCTTAAAACATTCAGCGACGTGTTGCAACGCCAATTCACCCGCCTTGTAACCATACTCTGCGTTGATAGTAGTAAAATTACTCACATCAAACAGCGCCAGTGCGTTTACTTTTTCATCTTTAGGTACTTTGACTTTTTTAATTTTAGCGACTACTGAATGTTCATTAGATAACCCTGTAAGAGGATCCGTGGCTAACTTAAGAAGATATCCCCTCCCCCAAGTTAAATAGCCCACACCGATTAAACCTAAGGTAGTCATTAACACTAGTAAAATGATCTGCAAACGCTGCTCTTCAGATTCAGCTAAGCTCGTTTCTAGGCCAATAACCTCATTTTGCAGGTTAGCCACGCCCAGAACACGTGCAGAATTCTGTTGTTTTTTAATCTTATCTAGCGAAATAGAAGAATAGTCATCAAAACTAAGTTTCGCAGCTTCAACATCCCCAAAAAACAAGTAAGCTTTCACCAAGAAAGCATTGTAATACAGATGTTTAGACAGGCGAGCGGGCATAGATGAAGCCGTATCCTTTTGTTTTTGTAAAAAATCACTGACACAAATTCTATCTTCATCATGTAAACATAAGGCAGCAACATACCAGTCATATAACATCTGCATAGTGGGGTCGAAAATTTGCTCTAGGAAAACCCTCCAACTTCGCAAACTCTTGCGCAAAAACTCATAGTCGTCAGTGCGATAAGCTTGACGACTTTGGGCAAAGTGATACCAACTATTGGTTAAGGGTGTATTCACTTTTAAGTTGCGCCTACCCAACTCCTCAATCATCAAATTAGCGTTCTCGTAATCACCACTGCCAGTGTAAGCTGTGATTAAACTGATCAAAGGTGCAAGTTGGTTTTTTTCTTCATAGACATTTAAACCAATTTCATAAGCTTTTTTTATACTGCTCAGCAGCAAGCGCTCGCTGACCTATTTTGCCATACAACAAGCCAATGTTGTTATGGATATGCGCTAAGGATTCTAAATCACGCCCTTCAGAATAGGATTTAAGCAAGGCAAACAAACGCCCAAGTTTAACCCCTATATCTTGGTTACCTTGCTCACAAACAGTGATGAGTCCGAGTTGCGAGCTCAAATAAACATCACTAAATCTGCCTTTAGCCAGTTGTTCAGATTGGCGATAATAATCACATCTTTCAGGTTTTTCCTGCACATCAAAAATAAAACCTAATTGATAATGCATACTGGCATAACTCTGAGAGTTTTCGTCTATTTCAGGCTCTAATAGGAGGTTTTCAAGCATAAATTGCGCTTTATCATTTTTGCCAACACAGATTAACCAATGCGCTTTGTGCACATTTAACTTGATAAGTTGCTCTGGTAAAACATTGCGCTGCTTTAAATATTCGTCTACTTGCGGCATAAATTCATCATCAGGACAATTATAGGTAGCCACTTGAATACGTTGAATAAAGTCATCGACATTTTCAGCTAAAACAAATTGTGAATAGGCAACAAAAAAAAAGCCAAAAAATGTGGCTTTTAAAATAGGGGGTAAATGGTTATTTTGCATATATTTCATATCCGTTAACCATAAATGTTACCGGTGTTTTTATCCAGCCAAATTAGTGTGAAACGGATAAAATAAGTGACTTAATTCAAAATAAGCTAAAGCATAAATATTATCTGGGTAATAAATAGCTTGTTGAGTTGTCATTAGACACAAGGCCCGCATCCAAAGCTTGGTGTGCATCATCATGCAAACTTATTCCAGTAAATTTACATGCCTTAACATGAACTAATGTATTACTTGAGTAAACAAACTGCCCAAACTCACAACACGATAAAGTAAAAAATACGACCCAAAATAAGGTTTTGTTAGACATTCCCTGCTCCATTTAATAAATAACATATAAACAAATTTGTATATATTTTATTTATTGAGAGCAAGTCTAAAGCCAAAATTTAATAACCAACACTTTCAACTACTTAGACGCAGCATAAAATTTCGCAGTGAATAAAAAGCCAATCATTGATTAATTTAACTAAATTTTGCGTTATTTCGAAATACTAATTACCCCGTCACAAGTGGATATTAGGAACTTAAAACACTATAGATTTTCCACGCCCATTACCTTCTGAAGCAGCATCAATTTTGCCTTCATGATTTAAAATGACCTGCATATCTCCAAAACGTCGCTTACTCATGATGTAGCCCATTTGTTCTAATTCAGAAATAACAGCAGGATCAACTCCGTCATGGTAACGAATAACATCTTTGGGTAATAGTTGATGATGAAACCTAGGTTTATTGACTACATCTTCAGCACTCATAGAAAACTCCAAGGCATTTAAAATAGACAGATAGACCGAACTTATAATGGTGGTTCCGCCAGGTGAACCGGTCACAAAGCTTACTTCACCGTCTTTTAACACCATGCTTGGAGTCATAGAAGATAACATACGTTTTTTTGGTTGAATTTCGTTAGCTTGGCCGCCTACTGCACCAAATACATTGGCTACTCCAGGTTTAGAACTAAAGTCATCCATTTCATCGTTTAATAAAAATCCTGCGCCCTCGACTACCACGCCACTGCCATACCCAAGATTAATTGTGGTGGTATTCGATACAGCATTGCCCCATTTATCCATAATTGAAAAATGCGTAGTTTGTTCGCTTTCTTTCAGCCCAGGTTTTACCAATTCAGTCACTGAAATTGAATCTCTTAATATCGTTTGGCTGCGCATCGCGATATATTCATCACTAATTAAACTTACAACAGGTACTTCTACAAAGTCAGGATCACCTAGGTATTCAGCACGATCAGCAAATACACGTTTGCCAATTTCTGCAAGTAAATGTAAATATGCCGCAGAGTTGTGGGTGAGTTTCTGTTGATCGCGGGTTATTAAGTCATACATTTTTAGCCATTGTATAATAGCGATACCACCAGAGCTGGGCGGTGGCGATGTAAGTAATTGATATTCTCGCCAATTAGAACTAATAGGCGTACGAGACTTAGCCTCATAAGACAATAAATCTTGTTCTGTTACCAAGCCCTTTTCTTTGCGCATAAAATCACTGATGATTTTTGCCGTTTGTCCTTTATAAAATCCGTCTCTTCCCTGATCACGAATACGTTTTAAGGTATCTGCCAATTCTAATTGTTTAAACAGCTGATCCGCTTTTGCGCCTGCAAAATAGTCTTTGAAGTTAACGTCAAAACCACGTTTTTCCAGTCTAGCGATATACCTTTCAATAGATTGTGCAAGCTTGGGGTGAACCTTAAATCCCTGCTCTGCCAGGTTAAAGGCAGGTTCTACTAATTCTTTCCAAGGTAAACTGCCATATTTTTCGTGGGCTAACCACATTCCTGCTACAGTGCCCGGTACCCCGGATGCTAAAATACCAATGACCGACTGATAAGGGATGACGTCACCGTTCTCATCCAAATACATATCCCTGTGAGAGGACAAAGGTGCTTGTTCGCGATAATCGATAAAATCACTTTTTTTATCTTTGTAAACCAGCATAAAGCCACCTCCGCCAATATTGCCAGCTTCTGGTAGGGTAACGGCTAAAACAAATTGCGCAGCAATGGCAGCATCGACCGCGTTACCGCCTTTTTGTAAAATATCTTTGGCTACATCTGCACTATAACTATCAGGCATAGCTACTGCAGCTTGCCTCACTGTGGGTGTAGATAAGAGTTGTGCCTCGTCAACCTGCTCAGTACATGCAAATAGGCACATACTGATAAGCAAAAGAAAAACGTGGCCCATAAATTTATTTGGTGTTGTCCCGAGAGGCATCATTTTTTCCTTAATGTTTAAATCATTATTAAACTGGCGATAAAATATCCAAGAAATGCCAAGACGCCGCCGAACAGCGCATAAGGCATTTGTGTGCGCACATGGGTCAATAAATCACAACCCGATGCGATAGAAGATACAGCGGTAGTGTCAGAGATAGGTGAACAATGATCACCAAATACACCTCCTCCTAAAATAGCGGCTATTACCAGTGATGGGGGTAATCCTAGTGTTTGGATCAATGGGACCCCAATCGGAATGAGTATTGCAAAAGTCCCCCAAGAAGTGCCTGTGCTAAATGACATCATTCCCCCTGCTAAAAACAATACAGGTACAATCAAACTAATAGGCAGATAATCCCCCACCATACCAGCCACAAAAATCCCCGTTCCGAGTTCCTTTAAACTCGCGCCTAGTGTCAAAGAAAACAAGACTATCGTCACTAAAGGTAATATTTCACCCATACCTTTAAAGCCCGTATCGACCAATTCTTTGTGAGAGAATTGTTTTGAACTGAGTAATAAAATATAGGCTACAAAACAGGCAAACACCGTTGCGTAAAGAACAGATTTGCTACCATCTCCGCTAGCTAAGTCGCCGTTTCCAGTCCACAACATAAAGCCAATCATGGCCAAAATCATACTGGCCAAAGGTAGTAACATAAAACGTGCTTTTGTAGGTTGAACAGGAACTTGCTCCCCCTCCAGCTTGGCTAACTCATGCTCAGCGTCTTTCATCGGCCCATGAACTTTGTCAGCCAATATCGTATACAACACTAAGACCAAGGCAATAATCGCATAAAAATTAAGAGGTATCGTCCCCCATAAAATTGATACAGCACTTTGTTCGAATTCATAGTTACTCAACAGGGCTAAGATAAATGCTCCCCATCCATTAAGCAGAATAAGAATGCAAATAGGCGCACTGGTACTATCGATAACATAAGCCAGCCTAGCGCGGCTCATTTTAAATTTGTCGAATAAACCTCGGGCTAAAATACCGGAGGCCAGTACGCTGAGATTGGATTCAATAAACACAACAGTACCGGTAAACATTGTGAGTAAACCCACCTGTTTTTTACTTTTAGCCACCCCTTTGTTGATCAATAGTTCAACTGTGGCAGTTACCCCACCTGAATAACGCATGTAAGCTAACATGGCCCCAATTAATAGGCTAAATAACAAAATACGACTATTGCTCGCCGAAACCACAATTTCAATCACCCGTTCGATTGAACCAATTGTGCCGGTAAATAATACTTCGGTTTTATTTTGATAAGCGAGTAACCACTCAGCAGACAATATTGCTGCAACCAAAGCTAAAATGACTTCTTTGCGCCAAAATACAATAATGATGGCAATAATGGGGGGTAAAATGGAATACCAATGCATACACGAACCTTATTATGATGACACGTTTTTTATTTGGTTAGTTTTAAAAGCCTGTTTTTAAGCGCTTATAGAGGCAAAGCAGTAGTATATTTAATTTGTTCCATCGCGAAGCTCGATGTCACATCAGACAAATCTACACCGCCTACCAATCTCTTATAAAATACATCAAAGGCTTGCATGTCTGCTACTACTACTTTGAGCATATAATCATATTCACCACTCATTCGATAAAATTCAACAATTTGCTCAATGTTTGCAGCGTGATCGGCAAACGTTTTTAGCCAAATAGAGTCATGCTTCGCCGCTTTAACTTGCACAAATACCGTCATACCTAATCCAATTTTTTCAGGGTTAAGTAAAACGACACGTTTATCAATGATGCCTTGTTTTTCAAGAGACTGAATACGTCTCCAACAAGGTGTAGTGCTTAAACCTATTTGTTCTGCAATGTCGGCCACTGATTGGGTGGCATCTTTTTGCAATAATCTAAGTATTTCACGATCTAATTTATCCATGACTTTTTTTATCAATTTATTGAAATTTAATAGAGTATTTTTTTTATTATATCAAAACATCAAGAATTTACATGCAATCTTATTTATAGACTAGCCACTCAAAATATTTAGCATATGGGTTAACAAGAGAATTAATACATGGCGACACCCATTGATGCTTAACACAATTATATCTGCCTTAGCGACCAGAATCATGCTGTAGTTCCTACTCCTAGCGTATTTAACAATACCAATTTGACTTTAGAAAAAACGCCTTCAGTACAGTCAATTAGCTTGGTTAAAAAGCACTCAGCTCTCTCTAAGTAACTAATTTTTTCTGCTTCGATATGATTGCATGAAATCGTTGTGGTATCGCTTGGCATGTTATCTGGTAAGGCTGCATGGACAGCTATCAATTTAGGACAAAAATCCAAAACAAAACACGTAAATTTTAAAATGGTCATGCAAAAACATATTCAATTTTTCGCTTAGCACTGTCGCTTTAAAACCCTTGCATTCGACTAAACAAGTCCGCTAGTTTAGTACTATTGTTAGCAACAAATTCTGGATTATTGATAGCAAGAACAGCTGCGTTAGCGGCGGTTAGTTCACATAACTGGCGAACCAACTCAAAAGATATAGCTGTTTGTTTAGAAGTTACCCAGTCATAAAATATGGGATTGTCTGTGAGCCCAAACTGAGAATAAAAAGCATCTCTGTCACAAGCAAAATAGTGGTAAATGATATTTTCTACTTCAGTTCCAATAACAACTGCCACCTCTGCTCTTTGTGATAACTCAAATATGTTCTGTCCTGAAGCAGAATTACTATAAGCAGCATGATATAACCCAGCTTGTTGCAATATTTCTGATGCGTTCCACGCCTTCAATAGACACCTTGTACCTTCAATAGACACCTTGTACCTTCAAGGTGGGGAATAACTGAAACATTTAGCTGTTCACATTTCCCAGCACCTAGCTCTATCAACAGCCGAAGTTTTTCATCCATTTTCAATCCTATATCTTAGGTCAACTAACAAACTAATATTATATTTAATCATATAAATTACCACTGCAAGAAAAGTTCTGAAGTCACTTCAACCAGTTTCTGGTATGGGTTGGTACTTACCAAAATGTATATGTTACGCTTATTTTAGCTAATCATAAAAAGATGTCGTAATACTATTATTTAATATTAGTATGGATGTGTACATAACCACTTAGACCATCAATTTATAAATTTCACCGGTAACAGCATAGACTATAACAACCCTAAATATGGAGTGATAAATGCTTGGAAATTTGTATTTAAACGGCAGATTAACAGATAGATCTGACTTTGAAAGCAGCTCAAAAAAACTAGCCGCTGTTTTACAAATACAAGGTGTGGTGGAAGGCGATACTATTGCTGTATTAATGCGTAACGATGTTAGATACCTAGAAGTTATCCAAGCCTGTCGATACTTAGGCAGTTACTTTGTGCCTCTAAACTGGCATTCGGTCGCGACTGAAATTCAGCATATTATGGAAGACTCAGGCGCAAAAGTACTCATTGCACATAAAGACTTAGTTCACCAGTTTGATGAACAAATGCTCCCGAAATATTGATTGCTACCTTCCCTACACCACCAGAAGTTACAAAAAGTTATCACCTCGATGTTGGCTGATGCAGCAAAACAGCTGATACCGCTTTAGAGCTTGAGTTGGCATTGCAATCAGCCGAAGAAATCGGCACACAACACAAACCTTTTAGAGGCATGTTCGCCTATACTTCGGGCAGTACCGGCAGACCGAAGGGGATTAAACGTAAGACACTAGACAGCATTACGGATAGATATGCGGTGTACCAAGGGCTGTCTAAATCATTAATGCAATTAACCGCAAACGACAGATTTTATGTTGCTGCGCCTATTCATCACAGCGCTCCCAATACATAAAGTCTGTGCAGACTTGCAGCATCAGATGTAAATATTTATATGTCTACTAAGTTTGATCCTGAACACTTTCTCTCCGCCATAAACCAATATAAAATCACTCATATTTATATAGTGCCAACCATGATGATTAGGTTGTTAAAGCTACCAAAATCTGTGCGTGAACAATATGATTTGAGCTCCCTGAAATACGCCCTTTCCACTGGTTCAGCTTGTCCCGCAGATATTAAAACCGCCATGATAGACTGGTTTGGTCCAATATTTTATGAATCATATGGAGCCAGTGAAATTGGATTTATGACGTTAGTATCATCCTCTGAGGCATTACAGAAACCAGGCTCTGTAGGCAAGGTAGTCCCAGGTGGCACCATCAAAATATTGGATGAAAACAAACAAGAATTAGGCCCGCACCAATCAGGACTAATTTATGTCGACTTGCCTATGTTTGGTAAATTTGATTACACCAATTTTGACGGCGATAGCAGCGAATATACTTATCAAAACTATACTTCAGTAGGTGACATAGGATTTTTAGACAACGATGGCTATTTGTTTATTAATGACCGTCAAAAGGATATGATTACTTCAGGTGGAGCGAGCATATTCCCACTCGAAATAGAGTCGATATTAATTCAAATGAGTGACATAGTTGACTGTGCTATTTTTGGCGCACCACACCCTGAGTTTGGCGAAATGGTAGTGGCTGCGGTGCAATGTCAGCCAAAAAAAATGTCACTTTTGAGCAAATTCATGAATTTTTAGATGGCAACCTAACCCGTTTCAAATTTCCTATAAACCTGGATATACATCACGATCTCCCAAGGGAAGACAGTGGCCAAATATTTAAACAGAAATTACGAACACCGTAATTATTTTGAACAGTGCTAACACTGTTCAAAGTTTTTCGAGTTGTGTCACTCAATCACTCGCTTTTTGTAACTCACTTTCTCGATATCCACGACTTCAATAGTCAGAGAAACCGGTGGCTGTAAAAACTCACTGACCTTATCCGATACTAATTTTGTAAGGTCTTTTTTCTGTTGATGATCCCTACCTTGTAGTATTTTTAAAGTAATATGAATAAAAGGTGAGTCGGATAAGCCTGTTTGATAATGAGTAAATTCAATAGCCCGCGTTTTGATCGACGACTCATCGAATAATTCTGATGCAAATACGCTGCCGTGCACCAAACTCACTAACTCTTTAATAGATAGCTTATTTTCTAAAGTTTTAGAATATTCGATAATACAGTGAGGCATTACATAGACCTAATTTAAGATAAAACATCAATTAAAATAAGAGCTTAACAACTTGATGAAGAACATGGGATATAGTAAATTTCAAACAAAACATGAAAAAATTGATGCTCAATATCATTCTCAATAATAAGATATCGACACAGCATGAATGACACATTTTCATTCATTAGCTGAAAAACATCATCAGCTAATTTTTAACATGTGCATCACTTTCAAATCATTTTTCGATTTTAATGGCTTAAAAGTAATAGCAAATTAATTACTGCCTACCCAAGGACAATTACCAAGCAACTTAAATGATTCAAACCTTTTATAATGAGGTGCGCTTATAATGTGATGCACTTATAATAAAGCGCGCTGAAAATCAAAATATAAAATAATTAAGCTCGATACAGCGGTCACCATCAGAATATAACCATTAATACCAAAATGATCTTTGTCACGGCGGTTTCGTCTACGTTTCATGATTAATACCGTCACACTGATAAACACACACAGTGACAACAGAGCAACTAAATATATAGTGAGCGTTTTAGACCACTCTTGACGCCCTTCTACCCCCAAAAATGCTTGCACCCCTGAAATAAATTCAGGGCGGGCATCATGAAACACTAACAGCGCACCAATAAACACAAACCAACCCAAAACATTGATAAGTATCATGCATTGAAAAAAACTTGTCGTGTTCTCTTGGCAACTTTCTTCTGTTTTTAAGCATTTTTGATGTGTGCTCTATATTTTTCATATACTTAATAATACTAGCTTAATTGTCGATTTTTCTTGAGTCTAGGCGCTACCTGAGTAAGATTACACACCTTGCGAGATTAGCCAAGTAAACTGTATGTTAAAATGCAGTGAATTTGAGTTTTTTTTCAGGCGAATCTAAAGTTTCAAGAGTGTTTTTTGTCTCTGTTTTGTCTCCTTATTATGGCTTCCAGCAAAATTCAGTAGATTTGAGGTTACATATTGTTCTTTTGCCTATGCTTTGAAAAACAGTTTATATTAAATGATGACGGGATCGATATCCCAATAATTGGAGAGAAGTAAATGGCGCACGCCCCGGTGGCAGATATTTTTGCCGGTAAATATTCAGTTGGTGACCAAGTTACAGTTAAAGGGTGGGTTCGTACTCGCCGTGATTCAAAAGCAGGTTTATCTTTTATTGCATTACATGATGGTAGCTGTTTTGATCCTATTCAGGTGATTGCATTGAGTTCCATCGAAAATTACTCTGATATCCAAAAGCTGACTACCAGTTGTTCACTGGTGGTGACCGGCTCATTGAAGGCATCACAGGGTCAAGGTCAATCCTTAGAAATTGAAGCATCGACAATTGAAATAATTGGTTGGGTAGAAAATCCAGACACTTATCCTATGGCACCTAAACGCCACAGCCTGGAATATTTACGTGAACATGCACATTTACGTGCACGAACTAACGTAGGCGGCGCAGTTACACGTGTGCGTAACTGTTTATCTCAAGCCATTCATCGTTTTTTCTATGAACAGGGTTATTGCTGGGTAAGTACTCCAATCTTGACAGCAAGCGATACCGAAGGAGCGGGGGAGATGTTTAGAGTATCTACTTTAGATATGCAAAATGTCCCTAAGACTGAAGCAGGCGAAGTTGATTACAGCCAAGACTTTTTTGGCAAAGAAACTTTTTTAACCGTATCAGGCCAGTTAAATGGTGAAACTTACGCCACTGCCATGTCAAAGATTTATACCTTCGGCCCCACTTTTAGAGCTGAAAACTCGAACACTAGCCGCCATTTGGCCGAGTTTTGGATGATCGAACCTGAAGTCGCCTTTGCCGATTTAGCGGACATAGCCCAGCTATCCGAAGATTTGCTTAAATACGTTTTCAAAGCCGTTCTAGCAGAGCGCCCAGATGATATGGCATTTTTTGCCGAGCGTATCAATAAAGAAGCCATATCTCGTTTAGAAAAAGTCATAGACCAAGACTTTGTGCGTATGGATTACACACAAGCCATTGAGATTTTACAAAATTGTGGTAAAAAGTTTGAATTCCCTGTGAGCTGGGGTGTAGATTTATCGTCGGAGCATGAACGTTACTTAGCTGAAGTACATGTTGGCGCACCTATCATCATGCAAAACTACCCAAAAGACATTAAAGCCTTTTATATGCGCATTAATGACGATGGTAAAACGGTAGCGGCAATGGACGTATTAGCACCGGGCATTGGTGAAATCATCGGTGGTTCACAACGTGAAGAACGTCTTGATGTATTTGATCGTCGTTTAGCAGAAATGAATCTCGATCCAGAAGACTACAGCTGGTATCGCGACTTGCGTAAATACGGTACTGTACCCCATTCTGGCTTTGGCCTAGGTTTTGAACGTTTAGTCGCATATGTAACAGGCATGCAGAATGTCCGTGACGTGATTGCCTTCCCAAGAACACCGGGTAACGCTAGTTATTAAACATAGTTCGTTGTTATGTTTTAATTGAGCCATGCTTTGATTAAGCCACTTTTTAAGTGGCTTTTTTATGTATCCAAATAAACTATAATCAATTCATCTGTGCATCACGTGTATTCATTCAAATTAGTTTGCAAACCAAACGCTGAATAATCTGAAGCTTAAAATTAATCCTGCGACAGTCATCAACAAAAAAATGACTGTCAATATTCTGTATCCTAACCTCACAAACCAATATTTTATCTTGCCAAAAAAGTAACCTTCTTAATGGACTTAATAGGAAGATTGACAAAGGTATTTAGCATAATAAAAAGTAACAAACTCCAAATGAAACCAGCCAAACTGGGGGTCAAGTACACCTCTTCAATGTAGTATCCAATATTTAATAAAGAAGAGCAGAATATAGCGAGGCAAGTCAAACCTATAAATACCACTATAGGTCTTAACCAACGGACTTTGGAAGATATCGACGAAAGTGTTTCAAGCATTGTTACTTGACTCTATTAAATTTTAATCAGGTAGATAGTCCATCTAAAATAAACTATTGCAAATGGAGCTATAGAAAGCAAAATCTTAGGCTAAGAAGTTCTATATATTTATTTCGCCTGACATGTACTCCACTGCATTGCCGGTTAAAATAACTCTATCTTCAATTAATTTACAATGTACTATTCCACTTCGTTGGGATAATTGCCGTCCACTTAGTACAGATAAACCGAGGCGTTTCCCCCAATAAGGCGCTAATTCACAGTGTGCTGATCCCGTAACGGGATCTTCGTTAACTCTTAATTTAGGAAAAAAGCAGCGACTAACAAAGTCAACATCGCTACCTTGTGCCGTAACAACTACGCCCCTTAAGTCAAGATCTAACCACTGAGAAAAATCAGGATTAAGCTCAATCACCTCTTTTACACTACTTAACACCACCACATAATCAAATCCAGCCAATATTCTTTGGGCTGTGACTTTGCCTAATCCTAGTAATAACGCAGCAGGTACATCAACGGCCTGCAGTATAGAGGCAGGGAAGTCCATACTGAAACCCTGCTCTATTTTAGTCACCACCAATTGTCCACTCTTAGTATCAAAAATGGCGCTCGGGGCGGAATAATTGCAATATTGATACAATATATAAGCAGCAGCCAAAGTCGCATGACCACAAAGTTCCACTTCCTCGAGAGGCGTAAACCATCGAAGCTGAATGTTGTTGTCGGTCTGAACAAAAAATGCAGTTTCGGACAAATTATTTTCCTCTGCAATTTTTTGCAATAGATAATCATCCAACCAGCTTTCTAATGGACAAACAGCAGCGGGATTACCTTCAAACACCTTATTTGCAAAGGCGTCCACTTGATAGAGTTTTATTTTCATCTGGCTCCAGTAAAGACTTGATTTAGGTGGTTTTATATTGATTAGCTGTATTCGGTTTTATCATTTTTAGTGCGCTAAGTGAGGAGTGTGACTAGAATACTACACACTGTAGAGCTCAAGCCAGCAGTGTAATACCATTATCTAACGAGCTAACCTACACTTACCATACATATCAATTATCCAGATATGTTCACTAATAAAATGTTGCACCATCTTGGTATGCGTTACTGTTAAACACATATTATATTATGCAAATAATATACAAGGCAGCTTAAACAAACAGACCTGAATAACGAAATAAACCATATCAACACCACGCCATCGTATAAATTACATGCTGAGTTGTTGGTCATTTTTACCTTAATAGGAGAATTAATAACAGTGAACACATCAAAACAACTTTTTACCGAAATAACTTCAGATGCACAACTCAAAATATCCCTAATTGAACGGGATGTGCCGACACCTAAATCTCATGAAGTTATAGTTCGCATCAAAGCAGCTCCTATCAATCCATCAGATATGTGGCCGATGTTTGGTCCAGCTAATTTAGCTGAAGCAACTTATGATGCAGACAATAAAGTCATGACTGCACCTGTGCACAAAGGTATGTTACCGCGCATTAAGTCACGTTTAGACCAAGTGTTACCTATAGGTAATGAAGGTGCCGGAGTGGTAGTTGCGGCTGGAGATCACCCTGCTGCACAAGCATTAATGGGTAAAACAGTAGGTGTATTATCAGGTGCAGTTTATAGCGAGTATTGTTGTGTGCCTATGCAAGCATGTATTGTGCATAATGAAGGCACCACAGCTAAAGAAGCCGCATCATCTTTTGTGAATCCACTCACCGCATTGGGTATGGTCGAGACGATGCGCATGGAAGGACATTCTGGTCTGGTGCATACCGCTGCAGCGTCAGCATTGGGTCAAATGCTGAATAAAATCTGTCTTGCTGAAGACGTACCTTTAGTCAATGTTGTACGAAACCAACAACAGACCGATATCTTAAAAGAGATTGGCGCTAAACATATCTGCGATTCTTCTAGCCCCAGCTTTAAAGCTGATTTATATAAAGCAATTGAAGAAACAGGTGCCACCCTTGCTTTTGATGCTATTGGTGGCGGCGATCTAGTCAGCGACATTTTGACTGCAATGGAAGCAGTGGGCAGTAAAGACGCAGTGGGTTTTAATACCTACGGCTCAGAAGCAAACAAACAAGTATATATCTATGGTGGTTTAGACTTTTCCCCAACAGTGCTCAACCGTGCTTATGGTATGACATGGGGAATAGGCGGATGGTTGTTAATGCGCTTCTTGGGCAAATTGGCTCCCGCTCAGGTCGGTGAATTACACAAAAAAGTGGCAAATGAAATTAATACTACTTTTGCTTCTTCTTTTACCGAAGAGCTTAGCCTAGAAGAGGCCATGCAACCTAAAACTGTACTCAAATACAACGCTAAAAAGACCGGTGAAAAATACTTAATTAACCCGTCAAAAGCTTAAAACAATAAAGGGCGCATACAGCGCCCTTTTTATTGTGTAGATGACTTACTTACCAAATACGTACACGGTCTTCAGGCGCTAAGTAGAGCGCATCTTCAGGTTGAACGTTAAAGGCTTCATACCAAGCATCATGATTACGCGGTGCCAATGCACGGTAACGACCCGGAGCATGAGTTCCCCCTTTTAATTGTGACAACATACTTTGCTCAGTGCGTTTTTCACGCCATACTTGTGCCCAAGCTAAGAAGAAACGTTGGTCACCTGTGACACCATCAATTACTGGGGCTTCTTTACCATTCAAGCTGAGTTTGTAGGCGTGATAAGCCATAGCAAGTCCACCCACATCACCAATGTTTTCACCCAGGCTGTTGCGGCCATTGACAAAATTACCTTCGATGGGCTCATAAGCATTGTACTGTGCTGCGAGTGCATCAGCTTTGGTTTCAAATGCAGCTCGGTCTTGGTCGGTCCACCAATTTTGTTGAATACCATTGGCGTCAGACTTAGAGCCTTGGTCATCAAAACCATGACCCATTTCGTGGCCAATCACGGCTCCAATTCCACCGTAGTTGACCGCTGGGTCGGCATTTGGATCAAAGAACGGCGGTTGTAAAATAGCCGCTGGGAACACAATTTCGTTAAACGAGCTATTGTAATAAGCGTTCACGCGTTGTGGAGCCATTCCCCAGCGATTACGATCAGTTTTTAATAACTCGTTAGCGGCACTGTCTTCTCGGAAAAACTCACGCAAACGTACCATATTACCTAATAAGTCGTCTGCTTTTATTTCTAAGCCATCAAAGCTTTGCCATTCATCTGGATAACCAATTTTAGGAACAAAAGCAGCAAGCTTAGCTTGAGCATTCACCTTGGTGTCGGCCCCCATCCAATCTAAACCTTCAATACGTTCACCTAGGGCTTTACGTAAATTTTCAACTAAATCAGCCATTTGTGCTTTTGAACTAGTAGGAAAATGTTTCTCTACATAGGTTTTACCGATAGCAAAGCCAAGTGACTGTGTACCTGACATGGCAGAGATAGCCCGCTTCCAACGAGGACGTGGCTCTTGTTGACCATTTAAGGTTTTACCAAAAAAGTCGAAGTTGGCAGTAAAAATATCATCGGATAACAATGATGCATGATTAGAAATCGTATGGTAAGTCATATAGTCTTTCCATACTCCAAGCGGCTGCTCGCTTATCACTTTAATCACGTCTTTAACTGGCTGAGGTTGGGATATATTTAGGTGAGGTATTTTATATCCTGTCTCGGCAAAATAAGTGTCCCAATCAAACCCTGGATAGGTATCAGTTAGGTTTTCACGTACTATTTGATTAAGTGAAAGGTCACGATCGCGGCGTTTTTCACGAGGCCATTGTACTTCAGCTATGCTGGTTTCTAGTGCGAGTATTTGCTGAGCCTTTTCAGCAGCGCCTTCAACCTTGGCGAAACTTAACATTTGTGCAATGTGCGCCACATAGACTTTACGAATGTCCACAAACCGTTCTGAGTTTTCAAGGTAATATGAACGATCGGGTAAACCTAATCCACCTACTCCCACCGACATTTCATACTCATCGGGGTCTAAACGGTTAAACCACATGCTACCGTTAATAGGGCTAGTAGAACCATCTAACCAAGCACTACCAAACGCAGCTGTTAATGCCTGTTTATTTTCTATGTTGTTAATTTTTTCTAATATTGGAGTGATAGGCGCAAGGCCTTTAGCATTAGCAGCATCTGTGTCCATATAAGCAGCATAAAAATCTGCAACCATTTGCTGCTCAGGGTTGAGATTCGTACCTTTACTTATTTCTTCTACCAGTGCTTTAATTTGTGTTTCGCTGCGTTCTGCTAACTTATCAAATGCGCCAAAACGAGTTTTATCGCTTGGTATTTCAAAGTTTTTATACCAATTGCCACCTGCATATTTAAAGAAGTCGTCGCCAGGCTTAATAGATTCATCTCTGGCATCCAGCTCAACTCCAAAGCTACCCAATTCTGCTGAACCTTTTTGTATGTCTGCACTGGCTGTTTTTTCAGCCATATTTATTTGGCTTTGTTCACCCTGTTTACTGCATGCACCGAGTAAAAACACTGAAGCAATAGCAGCACTTATTATTGTTTTATTCATGTTTTTTTTCATTAATGTTCCAACCGCCGATAGGTTATGTGTCAAAATTTATTTCACGTGTAACGTTGATAACCTATATTTGGCTGATTGAAAAGATAAATGTGTTCTATCGTAACACTATCAATGTAAAGGAATTTTTCCACATTACTATTATTAGCTTGTTATCGATATTGTCCTTAGAAACGCATACTTGCCTGTCTAGCGCAGCGATAAACGTCATAATACTGATAGAAATAGAGAGGCCAAAATGAACAAGTTACAAGACGAATTGTTTGCTCAAAAAAACACTAAAGCACTACTAAAACAAGCTCAACAGGCTGCGTTTGATTACATAGATAGTCAGTCAACCCAACGGGTATTTCCGAGTGAAACAAATCTTGAAAAACTCACTATATTTGATGAGTCTTTACCCAAAGCAACCAGCGATCCGAGTTTGATATTAGAGCTGCTCAATACTGTAGGTTCAGTTAATACGGTTGCCCAAACTGGAGGACGTTATTTTGGCTTTGTCAACGGTAATGCCCTACCCATTACTTTAGCCACAAAATGGTTATCAGACGTATGGGATCAAAATGCAGCATTATATGTCATGTCACCTATCGCATCTAAATTGGAAAGTGTTTGTCAAAATTGGCTTAATCAACTATTTGGCCTACCTGAACATACTGTGGCAGGGTTCGTCAGCGGTACGTCTATTGCAACCTTATCAGGGCTTGCTGCAGCTAGATTTCGTCAACTGCAAAAGTTAGGTTGGGATGTGAATCAACAAGGATTATTTGGTGCTCCGAGAATTCGCTTAATTTTAGGTAAGCAGACTCATGGTACCGTGGCTAAGGCTATCAGTTTATTAGGCTTTGGACAGGCATCTATCGAGTGGGTGGATTGTGATAACCAAGGGCGATTAATGGTCGAAAAGCTGCCTCCATTAGATCAGAGTTGTATTTTGGTACTGCAGGCAGGTAACGTTAATTCAGGTGCCTTCGATGATTTTACTCAATTATGTAAGTTGGCAAACAGAGCCCATGCATGGGTGCATATAGATGGCGCATTTGGATTATGGGCTAAAGCGTCAAATATGTTTGATAAACATACTAAAGGCATGGAGCTAGCCGATTCATGGTCAGTAGATCCTCACAAAACCCTTAACACCCCTTATGATTGCGGCATCGTATTATGCAAAGATCCCCTAGCCTTAACGAGCGCTTTGCATCAACAAGGCAGTTACATTCAACTCAGTGAACAGCGGGATGGTTTGTTGTATACCCCTGAGATGTCAAAACGCGCCAGAGCCATCGAACTATGGGCAGCCATGAAATACTTGGGGCGTGCTGGTATAGCCGAGCTGGTTGAACAACTTCATAGTCACACACAATTTTTCGCTGATTTATTAACAGATAACGGGTTCACGATATTAAATGATGTTGTTTTTAATCAAGTGGTCCTTAGCTGTGAAACCGAGCAACTGACTAAAAAAACCTTATCCTTAGTGCAGCAATCAGGTGAATGCTGGTGCGGCGGCTCGACTTGGCATGAGAAAAGTGTCATCCGTATCAGCCTGTGTTCTTGGGCAACAACCAAACAAGATGTGGTGCGCTCAGTAGATGTATTCGTTAAAGCTCGCAAGCAAGCATTACAAACATAACTATCTGAGTCTATTAACAAAATGTTACTGAATATTGTGAAAAAATGTTGTTTAATAAGCCAGCAAATATTTATCACATCCGTAATCCGAAACCGAGTGAAACAATCGAAACTAAGACCATAATATCTAAACCACAAACGATACTGTGTCATGAGTGCCACTTCCGCGTTAAGTTACCATCCTTGACCCATAAGCAGGCGGCGGTGTGTCCTCGATGTGGCTTGCAGTTAACTGTGTATCACCACCATGCCTCACAGCGTATCATTGCTTTGGCGGCCACTTCACTTATATTTTTGCTCACATCCCTGCCGTTTGAATTTCTATCGTTCAGTATAAGTGGTCAATATACGTCAATTGATATTCTTGGTGGCTTGTGGGTTTTGGTTGAAAAGGATTATGGGCTCCTTGCATTAGTTCAAGTGCTAGCAATACTGATACTGCCCGCATTTGTTTTAATGAGTTTATTATATTTGTTAGTGCCCTTTAGCCTAGGCTTTCGTCCTAAAAAGGCTGAATGGGTCATAAAAACGTTATTTAACTTGCTCCCATGGACCATGGCTGAAATTTTTTTAATAGGAGTATTGGTCAGTTTAATAAAAATCTTATCCATGGCTGACATAGGATTAGGTCTATCATTTTATGCATATCTATTTTTTACTATTTTCATGACCATTACCCTGCTGTACGTGGATAAATATCAATTAAAACTATTGCTCAACGTAGAAGTGAAAGACCGAAAGACACCTACCAACCCGTCAAAAAGTATTCAAACAACATGGGCATTGTTGTTCACCTCGGTACTCTTATATATCCCTGCAAATATTTTACCTATCATGCACACCAGTGTATTGGGCAGTGACGATCCTAGTACAATCTTAGGAGGCGTCATACTCCTATGGCAAATGGGATCATACCCTATTGCTATTGTTATCTTTATTGCTAGCGTGTTTATCCCAGTAGCGAAAATAGTTATTTTATGTTGGTTAAATTATTCAGTTCAAAGTAAACAACAACGTGCCAATAGTGAAAGAATATTTTGGTACCGTATCACCGAATTTGTTGGCCGCTGGTCGATGATTGATGTATTTGTAGTCGCGGTATTAGTAAGCTTAATCCAATTAGGCAATATCATAAATGTATTGCCGGGTCATGCGGCATTGGCTTTTTGTGGTGTTGTTATTTGCACCATGCTTGCGGCTATGTCTTTTGACTCAAGGCTCATATGGTGTGAAACAGAAAAACTAAAAGGCGGAGAAAGACCATTATGAGTCAGGACCTACAGCAACAACCCAGTGAGCCTGAAGAAGCCTTAATCAAACCTGTCAGAACAGTATCTAAAATTTGGCTAGTGCCAATTGTTGCCTTACTTATAGGTGTATGGATGGTGTATTACCAGTGGAGTAATCAGGGGCCAGTTATCACGATTGAGTTTAAAACTGCAACCGGACTAGAAGCGGGAAAGACCAAAATAAAACCCGAGATGTGGATATAGGCCTAGTCAATAAAATAGAGCTTACTGATGATTTAAGTGGGGTTTTAGTGACGGTTAGAATGGATAAAGATGTGGCTCCAATTTTGCACTCTGACAATCAATTTTGGATTGTTTCTCCTAATGTGTCGCTTAACGGTATATCAGGTTTAGGCACCATCTTGTCTGGCCCTTATATAAATATGGCGCCTGGGGTCGAAAAACAAAAGAGTGAAATATTTATAGCCCTAGAGGCACCACCCGTCACTCCAAAAGGTACACCAGGATTACATGTCACGCTAAACAGCGAAAGTGAGTTTGCCTATAAAAAGGGCGATCCTGTTGTGTATAAAGGCATCAAGGTGGGTGAATTTGAAGATATATTTTTTAACTTCGAAGAGAGGGTTGTGTACTACAACACCTTTATTGAATCGCCGTACCACACCCTAATTACCACTAACACCAAGTTTTGGGATATCAGTGGCGTACAGATGGAATTGGGCGCTAGCGGCATGAAAATCAGTACTGGTAGTTTAGAAACGCTGCTAACCAACGGCGTCACGTTCGGTATTCCTGAGGGCATGTCAAAGGGTGAAGCTATCAACGATCGGAGTTTTTTTGATATTCATCCAAATCATAATTCTGCATCCGAAGAGCGTTTCAAGTTAAGTGCTGAATATGTGATTTTGGTAAAAGATACCGTAAGAGGATTACATGTTGGAGCACCTGTGGAGTACAGAGGACTGGTAATTGGTAAGGTATTATCAATTAATTCATTAGATAATAATCAAGATGGTTTGCTGGAGCAGGGCTATGACATACCGGTGGTCATTAGTATTCAACCAGGTCGTGTGCAGCAACCAGACAACACGACAGGCCTAGCATTTATTCGCAAACAAACCAGTCTTTGGATTAAACAGGGCCTTAGAGCAACCTTAAAAACTGGCAACCTGTTAACGGGTGCTTTGTTTGTGGACTTACAACATTACCCAGATACCCCCCTTTTGGTAACACAACGTCTGCAAGGTTATGAGGTTGTTCCAACTATGACAGGTGAATTTTCAGAAATTACTGCAAAAGTCACAGCCATATTAGACAGTATTAACGAAATGAAATTGAATGTTATTTCGGAAAATGCCAACAACATGCTTTTACAAATCACTCAAGCAGCTCAATCTTTACAATCAACGGCTAACACAACAGATAGTTTAATAAACACTGTGCGCGAAGATAAAGTCACAGCAACCTTGGTTGAAACTTTAAAAAATCTGTCAAAATTGACCAAAGATTATTCTGCTGACTCGGAAACCTACGACGAACTCAATAAAACGATGCAAGTCCTTCAAAGTACCCTGCAGGAATTCCAGCCATTAATATTGCAATTAAACAGTAAACCTAATAGTTTGATTTTTGCTGATAGCAGCGGCTCAAGGTTAATTCCTACAGCCAAAACATTAAGCAATAAAGCATCAGGAAATTAACATGAAAATATCCCTCATTTTATTATTTTTGGGCTTATTGGCAAGCTGTACCTCTAAACCCTTGATGATGAAATATTATGTATTGCATACGCCTGAAAATAAAATTTCGGACAGCAGTAATAAAACAAAACCTATGGTTTTATTGCAAATGGTGGATGTAGCTGAATATTTAAATCAGTCAGGCCTAGTGATGCAAGTCGACAAGTACGAATTGTATTACTCACGACAAGATGTGTGGGCAGAAAAACTGCAATCTTCATTTTATAAAGCATTACTTGAAGATCTTAATACTACTGGCCAACGTGTTTACGTTGAACACAATTCGCCAAATGCAGAGTTTGCCATTGTTAGCATTAAAGTCGAATTAGAGCATTTCCACGCCACAGACACTTCAAGTGTTGTCAGCTCTGGACGTTATTCGTTATCCCTAAGTGATCCTAAGGTCACTAGAAACAAAAAAGTTACCACATCAAGCCAATCATTCTTTTTTGAGTCAGAACTGAACCAAGATGGATATGCACATGCTGTTGAAAAACTCAGAACGTTGATTAATCGCTTGGCCAAACAAATAGAAAGGGATATTGCGGCTTTGCCGAATAATTAGAAGTAGTTTATGGATTTTAAAAAATTAAAGAGGCACGCTAAAAATTATTTAAATACTGGCGTGGTGCAATCAAACGATACAGAGTCAAATCAACATGTTTTTGTTGCCAATTTGTTTGGTTTTATTGGTTACAGCATCACTTTCCTAATGGGTGTTAGTGCATTTATTAGAGAAGATAGATTGCTTGGGATGGTATTGTTGATTGCCTGTCTGCTGTTCTTTAGTTCGCACTTAATACTTCGTTCAAAGCGCATTACCGACCCTTACAAATTCTCTGCAAATTTAGTGACTATCTCACTAATGATGTTGATGATTTACTTAGTGTTTACCGGAGGGGTTAAAGGAACCGGCCCATTATGGATATATATTGTGCCGCCAGTAGCGCTATTTTTCGGAGGTATGCGTAAAGGCACACGCAACATTGGCTTATTTGTTTTGGTTATTAGTGTGTTGATGTTTTATCCGAATAATGAATGGCTTGGTACCACGTACACCTTTGAGTTTAAGTCTAGATTAATCTATTCGTTCTTAACTGTTTCATGTTTATTTGCTTTCTACGAGTATGTTAGACAAAGCTCATTTATTCGGATCCAAGAGATGAGTCAAAAGTTCGAAAAGCAAGCCATGCGCGATCCCCTATCAGGGCTATTAAACCGCCGCGGAATGCGAGTCAAGTTACAGGATGAATTTGAACGAAGTCAACGATATAACAATGAATTGACTGTGATGATGTGTGACATCGATAATTTCAAGAGAGTCAACGACCAATATGGCCATGATAAAGGCGATGAAATAATCAAAAGTTTAGGGGCTGTTTTTAAGTCAGGATTACGCAGACAAGACTCCCTGGCAAGATGGGGCGGCGAAGAGTACCTATTTTTATTACCTGAAACCAACGGTAGCCAAGGCATGCAACTAGCAGAAAAACTAAGAACTAAAATTGAAAAAGAACAGTATACCCATGAGTATAAGAATTTCAGTGTTACGGTTAGTATTGGATTACATCAAATAGTTGTAACTGATACGATTAACCAAGCGATTACAAAAGCAGATACCAACCTTTATAAAGCTAAAGAACAAGGTCGAAACCGCTGCATTATTAGCTAAAGCATCAACAAAAAACTCTATTAATACCTAAGGTAAAACACTCAACTCATGCGCTCTAATCGACATCCCATTAATGATGACACGCCAATTAACTGGCGTATATTTTCCCAGCTATGGCCGTATTTAACTGAATTTAAAGTTAGAGTTGGTCTAGCCCTGCTGTGTTTAATTGCCGCAAAAACAGCCAGTATCTATCTACCTTTTATTCTTAAATATACTGTTGATGAACTTAATGCGGAACGTGCGGCTGACGCTATAGTCCTCGTGCCTTTTGGCTTAGTTGCCGCCTATGGGCTGCTTCGTTTGGCTAATGTATTGTTTGGCGAGATAAGAGACACCCTTTTTGGAAGAGTAACCGAGCGTGCCATGCGGCGTTTAGGTTTACAAGTATTCCGTCACCTACATAATTTAGATTTAGATTTTCACCTCAACAGGCAAACAGGGGGATTATCAAGAGACATCGAGCGCGGTACTAGCGGCATCAGTTTTTTAATGCGCTTTTTAGTTTTCAATATTGTGCCAACGCTGTTTGAAATTGCCGTTGTGGTGGGCGTATTGTTCTACAATTACGGGGTAAGTTTTGCACTGATAATTTTGGTTTCAGTAGTCAGTTATGTGAGTTTTTCAGTTAAAGCAACTGACTGGCGTACTAAATTCGTTCGTGAAGTCAATCAAGCGGACTCAAGCACTAGCTCAAGAGCCATTGATAGCTTACTGAACTACGAAACGGTTAAGTATTTCAATAACGAGACTTACGAAGCAAATAGATACGATGTTGACTTAGCCAACTGGGAAAATGCACGACGCAAGAACCGCTTGTCATTATTTGCATTAAACGGTGGCCAGGCTTCGATTATTGCTATCGCTATGACCAGTATGATGGCGCTTGCGGCCTATAAAGTCGCCCAAGGTGATATGACCATTGGCGACTTTGTATTGATCAACGCCTTTACCATGCAAATATTTATGCCATTAAATTTCTTGGGGTTTGTATACCGTGAAATACGTGGGTCGATTGCCAATATTGAAAATCTATTTAATCTATTGGATAAACAACCTAATGTGCCAATAGATGAAAACGCCAAAGACCTAAAGATTGCTCAAGGAAAAATCACATTTAACCAAGTGCAGTTTAGTTATCGTCCCGATCGTACTATTTTGCATGATATTAGTTTTGATATCCTACCAGGACAAAAAGTTGCAGTGGTGGGTGAAAGTGGTTCGGGCAAGTCAACCTTAGTAAAGTTATTATTTAGATTCTACGATTCATCAAACGGTAGCATCAGTATTGACGGGCAAGACATCAGTAAAGTTAATCAACACTCACTACGCAAAGCCATCGGTATTGTTCCTCAAGATACGGTGTTATTTAATGATACTATTTTTGAGAATGTTCGTTATGGACGCCCGGATGCAACTGATGCCGAGGTTCAACAAGCCATTGATTTAGCTCATCTTCGAGGTTTTATTGAATCTCTTCCTAATGGTGAAAATACCTCCGTCGGCGAGCGAGGCCTCAAGCTATCCGGTGGCGAAAAACAACGAGTAGCGATTGCTCGGACTATATTAAAACGTCCACCTATTATGGTATTCGACGAGGCAACATCTTCTCTGGACAGCCAATCAGAACAAGCTATTTTGACCGCACTCAAAGAAATATCACAAGGTCATACTAGCCTTGTGATTGCACACCGTTTATCTACCATTGTTGACGCAGATAAAATTGTGGTGATGGGCAATGGACGCATCTTAGAGCAAGGCAGCCATCGTCAACTACTAGACCAAAACGGCGCTTATAAACAGCTTTGGCAAACTCAACAAAGTCAACATCACGAGTCAGATATTGAATAATCAAGTCCTCTTGGACGCAATCAATCAAACGATGCCCTTTGGCAAATACGCCGGCAGAAAATTATTGCACTTACCTGAACCTTACTTAGTTTGGTTCAGCAACAAAGGGTTTCCTGAGGGGAAATTAGGGCAACAGCTGGCTTTGATGCACGAAGTCAAGGTGAATGGATTAGAGTCCATGTTAGCGCCACTTTTACGAGACGATTGATGAGTTATCAACACACACGAAACCGGGTGAGGGACAAGCCTAAAACCGCCCAGCAAGATAATATTGATAAACAAATTCTGTGTTTACATAAAGCAATGGCCGAAAAACTCATCGCTAATCATCACTATATTCCGCAAGTGATGGAAACAATAGAAGTTCGTTATGAGTCAGGAAAAATGCGCCATGGAGCATATTTATTTTGGACGAGTCTAATGGAGCATATTCATCAACCGGAGCTCTTTATGGCAACTATCTTAGAGGACTCCTCACAAATCATAAAGTACCGTAGACAAACAGTTTTTGTTGGCGTATTAACGGAGAGTGAAAGAAATGAAGCATTGGAGATTAATTTATTTCAATAACGTAGTCTTTAATTTTTAGTACAAAAAGTTAGGTCAAAGCCAGCTATATTCTGTTTGCCTTCGAATAACTAACCTTATAGCAATCAACTTCATTATTTGATTAATCATAACCAATAACCAATAACCAATAACCAACTATAAAAAAACTAACGTACTCTTCTTACTACAAAAATAACAGTAAACAAAATAAACAGTAGAGAAGTTGCAGGCGCGGTAACAACTGAAACATTAACAGTTTGACATGATTTTTGGAAAAAATTTAGTTAGAAAGGTACTGCAATAACGCCTCTCATCTGCACTAAAGCTATACCGGAATAATCGCTCCTATAAAGGTTTGCGATGCCACTGCCATTTACGTATGAGCCATGTGTACGAAGCACACCACTCTCATACATACCAAATAAGCGTGTCTGTTAAGATTTATACACACCATTAACTGGAATGCCAGCGACTGAACCAAATAAATTTTGCCTAGATTTTGCCTAGATTTTGCCTAGATTTTGCTAAAGCATAACAAGTTGAGGTATTCGCACAGTTTTGTTCATAATTGTAAAGTTTTCCATATTCACCTGAAAAAATAATGTCTAGAGGAAATGAGTCTAAAAGATTACGCACATCCTGATAAGTCGCATATTCCCAACCATCAAAATAAGCACCAGCATCAACGCAATCAACACCCGCGGTCAAATCTAAAGACAACCAGACAAGTCTTGAAGGTTGATCTTTATGGCTGTTTCATCGCCCGTATCAAATGCTTCCTAGCTAATTAATGCAGCATGAGCTTGATGAATGACTCCAAAATAAATAAGAATTAAAACAGCGAATTTTTCATTATTGTTATCTTCACTTATTAACCAAGAATATATTGTAACAATAAGAATCTTACTAAATTCATAACGTTATAAATATCATCCCTAGGTATTAAATTTGAAGTGTTTTTAATTCAATTTGCATATTACACAGATATTTGTCATGTGGCTTAAATCAGAGATAGACACTTATTTACGTGCTTTATAAAATAATACTCTCAAAGGATATTTAATAACATCACAGGTGTTTGTTGTTCTTAGCACATACATCGCAGCAGAATAAAAATGGCATTTGCCTAAACTTGAAAAATTAATTGTTATCAAACTTGGCGCTGTCACAATCGATTTAGTGCCTTTTATAGCCCCTGAACATGTCGCAAGATTTAAAGATGTGGTCGTTGAAGGATTTTCGATGGTGTAGACTTTTATTGCGTAATAGAGGGTTTTATTGCACAAGCTGGCGACTTTTCAAAAGAAAATCGAAGCAAAAAAACCTTTTTTAAACGCTGATTTTATAAGCCCTACTCTCCAAAAATCAGATTTTATACAGGTGCAATCACCAGACTTTACTGCCCGTCACTCAGGTTATTTACATGGTTTTACCGCAGGGCATGAACCTCAGGATAAACAAGAATGGCTTTTAGATTGTGCAGTTCCCTTTGCCAGAGATGTAGGCGCTAATTCGGCTAGCATTGAGTTTTATAGCGTGATTGAACAAGCTACCCGCCACCTTGATAGAAATATGAGTACCATTTAAAGGCAGTGCCAATTTGGATGTTTGTTACTACCACCTGAAAACCCAAGTAATCAACATGTAGCAAAGGAAAACACTAATAGCAAAAATTTAGGAATGACCACTGAGGAGTGTGGGGGCAGGAAAAAGTTTTTAAAGCGTCACTTAGTTTACAGCTAATCTGCGCTTCCAATCCCCATTATGTTCCAACAGACAGGCTTGTTCGGTGTCAAAAAACACGTGGCGCCGAGCATCTTTAAGCAAAATCCCTAATTTAAAGAGTTGCTTTTGAATTTGTTTACGCAGCTCAGTGTCTTGTTCTTTTAACAACAAAATATCTAGTGATTGAGACGTATCCAATACACAAGTCACCACTAAACTGCCTGGGAAATTGGAATAATTGGCTGAGTGAGTTAACCACTCAAAGCCAACTATGCCTTGTTTAGCTGTCTCACAAACAATTGTCAGTGCATTCACCACATTATTATCTATCTTTTTGACAGTTTTGTTCATGACTTACCTTAACAATTAGCCATAAGTACACATATAGACAGTGTCGCTTGTAACTTTCACGTTGAAGCTTTGATTGGCCTCGACTGTAAACTGCTCATTTGCGCCAAAGGTTTGCCACTCATCACTACCTGGTAATTGCACAGTTAGTGCACCACTAACCACTGACATAGTCTCAAACTGGCTGGTATCAAATTTGTAATCACCAGCGGCCATCACACCTACAGTGGCAGGCAATGTCTCAGTTTTAAATCCAATAGACTTCACTTTACCATCAAAATATTCGCTTACTTCAAACATAGCATTCCTAAATAACATCATAAATTAATCTTAAATCTACCAGTTTACGTAAAGTAAACAACCGCCAAATTGATCTAACTTATCACGACCTAACATTTACTCTGTTCTTTTAAGGAGACGAAAATATTGATCAATCCTAGCTTGTGCGTTATGCCGGATATTCATATGACACCAATAAAGGTTAATACCTTAAAAATTATGGCTTCTCATTTTAATCAGCTCCACCTAATTCGAGCAGGTCTACAAATCAACGATCACCGGGTCTTTAGGTCGTTTATTAGCATCCTTTTATTTTTAATGTCTGGTTTATCTGCTGCTATTGATTCGATAGTCGTTTGTGCATTAGAGTCTGGCAGGTTCAGTAGAGAAATAAACCAAGGTAGACGAGCGTAAACTGTCGAGCTAGCTGCGCTATTCCTAAAAGATATTGGCGCTGTTATGTAAATTTTATATTTTGGGAGCAATAAATCAATTTTGATGATAATAGTTGAAAACAGATAAATCTATTATCAATACTGTTTTCTATTAAACTCGAACTGACTTCATCAATATACAAGATTCGTTTACCATTAGACGAAGACTGAGTCTTAACAACCAAGTAAACTGTAAAAACTAGAAATGTGCCTTGCCTTCGATTCATATATTACTTACATAGTAGCGGTATCAATGCAGGAAGATGATTAAAACATAAGTAATCTAATTCAAGGTAATCAGGTCTTGAAAGTGACTGGCCTGGATTTGTAAGACCGATTAAGGAAAAGCATGATTATTCAGCATCACGTCAAAGATATTCAAACTGAAACGGGCCTAATGCGTACCTCGATATTTCGTCCATCAATGGATGGGAAATATCCGGCTATTGTTTTCTACTCAGAAATATTTCAAGAAACTACCCCCATCACACGCAGCGCCCAAATATTGGCAAGTCATGGTTTTGTGGTGTTGGTACCTGAAATTTTCCATGAACTGAATCCTCTGGGCACTGTGCTAGCTTATGATGATATAGGGAAAGACAAAGGTAACGCAGATAAATTTACCAAACCATTAGAGCACCACGACTCAGACACTCAAGCTATGCTTAAGTTCGCCCAACAGCAAACCTATTGCAGCGGTAAAGTGGGTGTAATGGGAGTGTGTATTGGTGGCCATTTAGCTTTTAGGGCTGCTTTAAATATACAAATTACCGGGGCTTTTTGTTTATATCCTACAGATATACACTCCAACGCATTGCCTTGTAAAGACGCCAATGACTCATTAACTAGAAGCGGCGATATTCACTGCCCTATGGTATTGGTGTTTGGAAAACAAGACCCTCATGTGCCAGCAGAAGGTCGTTTGCTTATTCATCAAACATTGAGTAAAAATGCATGTGATTTCAGTTGGCATGAAGTCAACGCTCAACATGCTTTTATGCGTGATGAAGGCGATAGGTACGATGCAGCCATAGCATTACAGATGTACAAAATGGCGATTGATTTTTTCACCATTCTTTGCGCGCATAACCCAACAATGCCTCATTCTTTCGCACTAACATGGCTTAAACTAAATACATGTTTATGGTTAGTGCTTTATCCCCTGCACAGCAGAGCGGTCACAGAAGATCAGTTTAGTGTTCATGGTTTATCTGCTTTTGAAGAAGATAAAGCGACAATACTGGAAAGTTGGTTGACCCAAGGTGTAAATGCCACGCGTGCTACACTTGGCATTTTACCCACTCCTCTTTCATTACATCTCTACCCCAGAAAATCCAATCAACCTGTACCTTGGGCTTACACAAGACGAGAGGGAAAAGGCAGCGTACATTTTCATGTCGATGCTCGTTTTGGTCTGACAAAATTTGTCGATGACTGAACTATTTATCATGAATTAGCCCATATGGCGCTGCCTTATTTAGGGCCAGAATACCGTTGGTTATCAGAAGGTTTTGCCAGTTATATGCAATATCAAATTATGCTGCAAGCAGGCGTATTAAAGGGCGATTTATCTGAAAATTATCACATAAAAATCGCTCCACACTTACGTTGGTTTAACAGTGACTTAACTGCAGCCTCTATTGCCACAAGGCTGATGGACAACAAACAGTACCCAGCTGCCTACTGGGGGAGTGCGTATTTTTTTGTGTTGGCTGATAACAAATTACAGCAACAACACAAAATCAGTTTGCCCCAACTGATCAGCCTCTATCAGGATTGTTGTCGTGCACTAGACCATAATTTAGAACAGGTAATGGCCTCTCTTGATAAAATGATAGATGACAAGCTGTTTGCTCAACTGATGGATGAATTTAAAAACCTACCGGCTAAAGAGCTGTACCCTGAGGTTTTTAGTCAATAGATTATAAAACACCTTAAAGCTGGATGAGTACTTTGTGGCTCTTAATGTTAAAGCGGTGGCGCGAAAAAATTGGATTGATAGTCGTTTGTGCTCCCCTTGCGGCCTTTGGCTGAACCTGATGTCATAGGCAGCCATGTTTAACATCACAGGTTCTATCAGGACGACTTATTTGGTAGGAGCGAACTTACGCTTCGCGCCATCATCCAAGATGGATTTTGACTTAAATCCCTTCAAGCCAGTGACTCTTTTTATTAAGTAAGTCCATGCACTTAACCTTACAGGCCAGCTAAAGCTGTTCCATATTTATCCAGTAAATATGGAACAGCAAAAAAATAAACCTGACAAAACAGTAGGGAACCATTTTGAACATCTACAAGATGGCCCGCGGGACAAAGTAATGGATTTACTTTGTAAAAATGCCGCTGCTACTAAAATTTCCAACCGCAAAAATGGCTTATTTTGGGGTGAAACTGGATTCCTTAGAAGCACAGCTTCGCCCAGTTAAACAGCTCGACAAGCGACCGCTATGGACCGCGTAAGGTAGAATAGTGCAGGAGCAATTGTCGAGAAGTCGAGACCGGGTGCCGATCATCCTAGATGATGATTGATTACTTTGAAGAATTTCAAGCTGACTTATAATGACCTTCTTGAACTTAGAAGTAATTGGATGAAGAACATCGTTTGGCGAGCAGGATTTTTCACTTACTTTTTTTGCCCTCAGAAAAAAATAAGTCGAACAAAAGGGATTCTGTGAGTAAAACATCAACCGGAGGCTGCGCGGGTAGATGGTGCGCAGCAATTAGAGGAAATTATCGCTGTTATAGCTTCTTTATCTAAAGTATCACGCCGTATGAACAGTCTATATTGGGTTATGAAGTATTTGTCGAATTAAGTTGACTACATAGTCAGGTGCGTCGTTTGGAATATTGTGTGAAGCGTTTGGTACTATTTGACGTTCAGTTATATTAGATATCGACAACAACTCTTCCTGCAAACCAGACCACGGACCATGTAATGATTGCCATCTCTGTGTATCGGGATAGGCAGTATCATCATGACTAAGAACATAAACCGGTAAGTCTTCAAAGTTGTAATTTAATTCACTTAAAGGTGTAGAAGCCAACGCGGTATTTATATGCACTGAGCACCTGTGCGTATCGCAAGCTAGAATAATAATTGCTCCATTACTCTGGAATTGGTGAATCTGACAGTACTAACAAATCTTTAATCCTGTTGTACCCAAAGATCACATCAGCATATGTAGCTAAAACGACAAAGTTGGCAATAGGCGCAAAATTCTCACCCAGAACTTCGTGCTAATTTTCATGGGCAGAATCGAGCAATATTAAAGTACTTACGTCAAGCTGATTTTTAATACGATTTTTAATAGGCCACCCATAATAATTTGACTGTTTTTTGTACTGCACTAAGCTTTAATAACACCAATTGAAATAGCATAAATTGAAAGGAGTCTCTTATGCCCAAGCCTCGTTCTTCTCAGGTCAGCCTCATCGACACACCCTACTACCATTGTGTTTCACGGTGTGTCAGACGCGCATTTTTATGTGGTACGGTAGCCGCGCTACTGACGAATACTCAGGTACGAGTTACGAGCACAGACGGACCTGGGTAGAAGACAAAGTGTTGTGGTTATCGTCAGTATTTGCCATTGGTATATGCGCCTATGCAGTAATGAGAAATCATGTGCATCTGGTGCTGTGTGTGGATAAAGATGAAGCCGTATCGTGGTCAGATAAACAAGTGGTAGGCCGCTGGCATCGGTTACATAGAGGCACATTATTGAGCCAGAAGTTCATGCGTAACGAGTTGTTAAGTGAAAATGAATTGATAAGCCTTAAAGAGACAATCGCTATATACCGCCAGCGTTTGTATGACATCAGTTGGTTTATGGCTAGTTTAAGCGAGCCTATTGCCAGGCAGGCCAATAAAGAAGACGGCTGCACAGGCAGGTTCTGGGAAGGCCGTTTTAAATCTCAAGCGTTGCTAGATGATGCAGCAGTCTTATCCTGTATGGCGTATGTCGACTTAAATCCGATTAGAGCTAAAATGGCAAAAACCCCTGAAACCTCACAGCACACCAGTATTCAAAAACGAACTGAGGCCATACAACAGCACAAACGCCAGCCTTATAAGTTACTGCCCTTTGTCGGCAGTCCTAGACAAGACATGCCCCAAGGCATTGCTTTTTCGCTACAAGATTACTGTGAACTGGTTGACACCACAGGCCGCATTATCCGAGCAGATAAAGCAGGTACTCTCGACTCAGCACACAGTCCAATTCTGAGCCGATTAGGTTTATCAGAAGAGCAATGGATAACCCTGACTACCGAATTCGAACAACACTTTTGTTATGCAGCGGGCGCAGAGCAGATGATGCAAGCATTCAAAACCCATACCCACAGAAAACGAATAGGTGGGATGAGGCAGGCCAAACGACTGCTATCCTAGGAGTACCCAACAAACATTCAAACATCCTATTATTTTGTGCTTTTTTTAATTAAAGAGGACGAAACATATCTAGAAATCAGCGTTTAACTTTTAGTTTTCTTAACACAGTTAATACAGCCCCGTTTTCCTGCTGTCTTTACCCGTCAGATATTTTAAGCACAAAATCAAGTGTGAAATATATACTTTTTATTTGATTTTATTATGAGTGGCCTATTAAGTTCTGTAATGGAAACAATAAAACAAATGACTCAGTTACCACTTGATAACTGAGTTTATATTTAGGAAGGTATAATAACGTTGGTTATCTCTTCCACTTTCGACATTGCAGGCACTGCCAAAAAGTCAGCAGCTAGAAATGCAGGGTTAGGATACTTATAAAAACCCTCTCCCCCCAAAGCCCCTTGCAGGCCTTTGTCCAAAAAATTAGTTTTTATATAATCAGCGTTTTTCAGCCACTGTTTATCACCATCCACACCACCCCAATAAGTAGCAACATCGAAGGCTGTTTTCATCCCAACCATATCGGCCATACCAAACGGGCCAATTCTTGTGCCGGCATTAGTTATCAAAAAAGTCCTATCTACATCTTCAAACGTTGCTACGCCATTAACCACTAAAGACATTGACGATTTTAACAAGGCCACAAACCAAGTGTTCAGCACATAACCATTTTGCTCCTCACGCACAGGAATGGGCACCATGCCGATTTCAATAGAAAACTGCACCAAGCGTTTTACTGTGTCTCTATCAGTTGTTTCATGGGCCATTATTTCAGTTAAATTACTCAGCCAAATATGATTAGCAAAATGTAGCGAGCAAAACTTTTCTGGTCTACCAGTTGCCTCGGCAAACATACTCGGCAGTAAAGTTGAGGTGTTAGTTGCTATCAAGGTATGGGGTGGTAACAAGTAAGCCATATCAGTATATAAGCTGGTTTTTATTTCTGGAATTTCCGGTACCGCTTCAATCACCAAATCAGATTCTGCCACCGCAGTGGCTAAGTCTGTGGTAAAACTAAGCCGCGCGCGAGTGGCCGCTATATCGTCAACACTGGCACCAACATCACTTAAGTAAGTATCAGCGTAGCCTTGCTGGCGAGCCTGACATACATCAAGCCCTTCCTGATTAATATCAAACACCATAACGTGCTTGCCTTTAAACGCGCTATGCCACGCTATCTGGCCGCCTAAAACGCCTGCGCCAATTACTGTAACAGTACTAATTCCAGATTCTACAGTCATAACTTTAATTCCTTATTTTTAGCCAATTAGCCGTTACGGCTCATGCCAAATGGGTGACGTATAAGCACGGTCTTGAATGGCAATAGGCGCATCCACGTTACGCTTTACACCAAAACGAACCGCATCAATTGTAGACCAGCGATGTATAGGTAAAATAAGACGTCATTTTTCATAAAATGAAAATATATGATGCCTCATATTTACCTATCATTTTTATCTTTGAGGGATCAAAACTAGCTATTTTTCGTCTATTAATCAACCGTTTTCACATAATTCATAATTCAAAACAATCGCCTCCCACTGATGTGCAAACCAGTTTTGAATATTGCTTTTGTTTATGATGAAGAACTGCTTTAATTCAAACAGACTTATCTTAGGCGGCGCTCTACTTTGTAGGGGTAATATTCCACGATGTCGTCATTTGTATTCAGGTGACTGAGTATCTTTTGGATCACCAACGCATATTCAATGGTTGGAATAACTGGGGCTGACTATCCGGTGATCGCTCTTTGCAGACGTAGTCATCCTGCTTGATGAACGATCCCAATTAGCAGAAAGCAGACGTAGCTATTTTGTCAAATCACTCCCATTTTCAAGACTAAATAGGCTCTCTTGTTTTAACGAAAGATAACAATGAAATATAATTTATTAAAAACTAGTAAAGTGTAAATTAAAAGTGTTCCCCCTTACCTAAGGTAATACTTCAGGATAATCATGTTAGTAATTGACAAGTATTGGTAATCAGTAAAATGAATGGCAGAAAAAATACAACGTGGGGCAGCTGAGTAAATTAAGTGTGCGTACTTTGCACTTTTATTACGAGAAAAATTTGCTCAAAGCCAAAAGGAATAGTAACGGCTATCGTTTTTACTCTAACTATGATGCTGCTTTGTTACAGCAAGTCATTATCTATCGACAAATGGATATGCGTTTAGAGGATATTGCTGCAATCATTCATGCTGATAGCTTTGACTTGTTAAGTGCTTTGCAAAAACAGCAAGAGCTACTAATACAACGTCGTGAAAACACTGACGAAATGATTAAACGAATCGAGGTATCAATTATGATGGTAAAGGGTGAAGAAAATCTAGATGTAATATTAAAGGGATTACTACAAGCCAAAGTGGATAAATGGAAATCTGAATTAAAGCAGTACGAAAATGGTGAAAAGATTTTCGAAGCTTACGGTAAAATATCAAATGATGAAATTCATGATATTAAATACGAGGCTGATGAGTGGACTGAGCACTATATGAAAGTTACCCACCTACACGTAAACGATGGAAGAGTGCAAGCCCTTATGAAACAAGCATATGTCATGATGAATAGCATGCTCTGCAAAACTATCGATGATTTTAGGGGCGCTAACTTTGAGTTCACAATAGAAACAAATGCAGAAGCAAGAAAAGACAAACTAGTCGTTGATATCTATGAAACGTATCAAAAAGGCATGGCAAAACACTATTTTGATGCTACGGATTATTTTGCCGAAAATACACTGAAGGATAATGAAGAAGAGTATATTCACTTGAGGTAAAAATTGAATTTATGTCATGGCTATGTTTGGGGGCACCGTAACTGCGCCTCCATCTTTGCATGTATTGATAAAGAAGAAAATGGCAGTAATTTCCCATAGAAATTTGAACAGCGTATGACCCCTTTGGCAGTAAATGCGATCTTCACAGCCAGTTAGTCGTGTGACTGGTTTTCGCTCATTGGTAATTATCGAAGATTTTTTTAGTGCTAGGAAGCTAGATATACAAGTTTAGCTTCCTAGCCTAATATTAGATTTTTTGCTGCGCAATCCATCTATCAATTTTCGCCTCTAAAATTGACATAGGCAAAGCACCATCTATCAGGATTTGAGTATGGAATTTTTTCACATCAAATTGATCACCCAATACATGTTGCGCTTTATTTCTGAGCATACAAATATGTCGTTGACCCACTTTGTAACTCACAGCTTGTCCGCCAATAACGATATAACGCTCTACCTCGGCTTCGATGTCAGTCAAAGCAAGTGACGAATTGTCTGTCATAAAGTCAATGGCTTTTTGTCTACTCCAACCAAAAGCATGTAACCCAGTGTCGACCACTAAACGCATGGCTCGCAGTTGTTCATCAGATAAACGGCCATACCACATATATGGGTCGGTAAATAAGCCCATTTCTTTGCCTAAACTTTCGGCGTACAACGCCCATCCTTCAGCAAACACGGTATAGCCGCCAAATTTACGAAAATCAGGCAAGCTTTCTACTTCTTGTTGAATGGCAATTTGGAAATGGTGACCAGGTGCCGCTTCGGAACACTGAGGGTTTCCATCAAGTATTTGGGCTGGGCTTTTAAGTTATAGGCATTAATATAAAAGATACCAGGTCTAGAACCATCTGGTGCGGGGCTCTGGTAACTGGCACCGGCAGAAGATGCAGCCCGGAAAGCTTCGACTGCCCTCACTTCGTAATCAGCTTTAGGGAAAATCTCAAACAACAGCGGAACGCGACTATCAATTTTTTCTTTTACTTGGATGTAACCATCAATCAAAGCTTGCTCTGACTCAAAGAAAAACTGTTCATCTGTGCGCAAAAATTCAAAGAAGGCCGGTAAGTCACCTTCAAAACCAACGATTTCTTTTACCTTGGTCATTTCATCTAGAATACGCGCGACTTCTTGTTGACCAAAGGTATGAATTTCATCAGCGGTTAGCGCCAAGGTGGTATTGGTTTCAATTCGATACTCGTACCATGCTTTGCCATTAGGTAAGTCATTTAAACCCACCGTATCGCGGCCCTTTGCTAAGTAACTCTGCTGCATAAATTGATGCACTCGGCTGTAAGCCGGAATAATGGTATCTTTTATGGTATCAATATAATCTTTGGTAATTTGCTCCTTATCTGCATTTGTTATGTTTGCATTGGCTTTAAGCTTTTCTAACGGTGCATAAAAGACACTTTTAGTCACATCTTCTAAAATGTGAACCTGCAACTGCGGCAACACTTTTTGGATCAACGGTTTGGGTAGCACAATAGATTTTTCTATACCCTCTTGCATGGCCACTATCGCACTGTCCATGTAGATAGCAAAACCTTGTGCTCTGCTTATAAAATTGCGGTAATCATCTGCGGTATTGAATGGCTGAGCACTTTTACCTGAACCTAGAGAGGCAAAATAACTATGTGCGCCGCCCATTTGATGAATAGGCATAAGATGTCCTGGAAATTGTGCTCCTTTGATAGCAATTTCTCTGTCCCGCAAAAACATTTCATAACTGAGTAAATCTTGGCCACTCAGAACTGAAGCATCTATGCTTTTAATCTTGGCTAAATACTTTTCTTCAAAAGCCAAAGACTCAGCAAGGTTTTGTTGATTGATAGGAGGGCTAAACCGATCATTGTACTGGTTTACTCCCAAGTAAGTCGCTGATACGGGGTTCATCTGCATACTTTCATCAAAATAAGTTTGAAACAGCGCATTAGCTTTTTCAGACTCAGATACATTAGTTATCACACTACCCTGTTTCACTTTTTTAGTTTGTGCCGTATTCGACTGTTCACAGGCGGCAAGCCCAAGTGAAAAAGCCACAGCAAGGGCAAGATGTTTTGTATGCATTATATATGTCTCTTTATTCTGATTTTATTAAATAAAATTGAGTTTGACGACCATCTAAGTAACGAACCCCAGATTGATCGAAGTAAGCCTCTTCTTCAAGCATAATACGGATTTCTGTTTTCCATTCGGGGATAAATGTTGCCGCATTCAATTCTATAGAATATGCGGTGTTAAAATATAACGGGTAATCCCCCTGAACTGGCACACCACCTTGCGAGTCCCACATGCCTAACGTGGTGCCTGCAGCATGTCCATGGTATCCAATAGGATGAGTATATATAGAAGGCTTAATTCCTTCTTTGATAGCTTGTTTGCGGGATAGTTTTAGCACTTCGTTGCCAGTGCGGCCTAATTTGAAGTTTGCGGTAAATATGTCCTGCAGCCGATTGGCATTTGCTAACGCCTTTTTCAGATAAACTGGGGCATCAGTTTCATTAGGCTTAAGCACATAAGCATGTTGTTGTTGATCTGAATGCAGCCGTAAATAGGTTAAACCAAAATCCATATGTAACAAATCACCGGGCATAATGGTTTGCGATGTGGGGCGCTGACTGAATGCTTATAAGTGATCAAACGTCTCATTACTTGAGCGTTGTAATGAAACGCTGGGATGAAACCAAGTTTGCAACCTCAAATCTAATACTTTCTCTCTTAGCCACCAAGCTATATCGTCGGTAGTGGTGACACCTGGCTCAACGACTTGATTTGAAAATGCTTCAGCTATCACCTGATGACCTAACTCAATCAAATTAGGGTAAACCTGCATTTCCATTTCACTGCGTGTTTCAAGCCAAGCGATAGCAAGTTTTTCTGATGACACCAGTTGAGACTCAGTTTGTTTCGCTAATGCTTGGCTAAATTCCTCATATTCTGTAGCCGTGATCCCGTCAGCTAATGCAAAATGCTGGGATTTATTAATAGCCACCGTTTTGGGTTGTTTCTGCTTTATCATTTTGACAAGGCTATCCCATTGATTAGGTTGTTTTTCTTTGTCCCACGACTTTCTAAATAAGCTGTCAACCGCATACCTTGCGACAGCCAAGCGTTCTATTGGCTTGCCTTCGCCAGGGTCATAAAGGACTAAGATGGTGCGTCTGCGGGCAGATAGCCAGTTAGCAGGGAGCATCGTTTTAAGTATCGGATCTTCATTATACTCACGTGATATCAGCACCCACATATCTATGCCTTCACGGCGCATCAGGCTCGGTAATAAGTGTTGTAATCAGTCGTCTAAAATCTGATTGATAAGCTGCGCTCGCTCGCGTAGGGGCAATACATTGGGAGCCGCTATACTGCTTGCACAAAATACTAATAATACAAAACCCACTATCTTATTTTTCATCGCAATCACTTCGCTTCTATGGTCATATTTGTAAACCTGCCTTTCAACATCTAACTTAATGGAATTATTGGTTAATTTCGAGTGCAAGCGTTACAGTAGATGAAAATAATAATAATCTGAGTCTTTGACCTGCATATGAAAAAACACATCTACGTCGCATACACTGGCGGTACAATTGGTATGCGCCCTTCTTCTCAAGGTTTTATTCCTGCTGCTGGTTTTTTATCAGAAACCTTGGCTAATATGCCTGAATTTCACCGCAGCGAAATGCCCGACTTTACCATTCACGAATACCACAACTTGATTGACTCTTCCGATATGAGTCCGTCTGATTGGCAAAAAATTGCCAATGATATTCACCAGAACTACCAACAGTACGATGGTTTTATTATTTTACATGGCACGGACACAATGGCTTATACCGCCTCAGCATTATCTTTTATGCTCGAGGACTTAGGCAAACCGGTTATTGTTACTGGCTCGCAAATACCGCTTGCCCAATTGCGATCTGACGGGCAGGTAAATCTATTAAATGCGTTGTACATTGCTGCTAACTATCCTATTGCTGAAGTCACCTTATTTTTCAACAATCAACTTTTTAGAGGTAATCGTAGTCGCAAACTTGATGCAGATGGATTTAATGCTTTTGATTCACCTAATTTTCCGCCGTTACTCAAAGCGGGGATTAATATTGAAGTTAATAAAAAGTTGCTAGGCATAGACACCTCTAAACATCTGCACGTCAGTCAGATTGAATCACAGCCTATCGGTGTAGTGACCTTATACCCCGGCATCAGTAATGATGTGATTAAAAACACCTTACAACAACCGGTTAAAGCCTTAATCCTGCTTAGCTTTGGGGTCGGTAACGCACCACAGAATACGAGTTTAATAAACCAATTATCCATTGCGGATCAGCAAGGCATCATTGTCTTAAATTGTACCCAATGTGTGCGCGGTAAAGTCAATATGAACGGTTATGCTAATGGCCATGTATTACGAGAAGTCGGTGTAGTGTCAGGCCAAGACATGACCCCTGAAGCCGCTCTGGCCAAGTTACATTATTTACTCAGTAAAGGCATGCCGCCAAGCCATATCAAACGACAGTTGATAGCCAACTTACGCGGCGAGTTAACGGAATAACAAAGACAAAACTAAGCAGTAAAAGATTAGAAGCTATTAACCACAGAGGAAAAGGAGAGCACAGAGGAAAGGCATAGTAATCATATGCTTTTCTTTTCTCTGTGAAGCGCAGCGCTCCTTTTCCTCTGTGGTTCAAATTCTTTTTATGCTTTTAGCTCGTAACTCACAGCTTTCTTTTCTCCAGGTATAAAAAAAGCAAACCCTGAGGTTTGCTTTTTTTATAGTAATTCTAATTATTTGATAATTAAAGTACTACGATGTTCTCAGCTTGAGGACCTTTTTGGCCTTGAGTTACAGTGAACTCAACTTTTTGACCTTCGGCCAAAGTTTTAAAGCCAGTACCTGTAATAGCGCGGAAGTGAGCAAAAACATCAGGACCGTTTTCTTGTTGAATGAAACCGAAACCTTTTGATTCGTTAAACCATTTTACTGTACCAGTAGTTGCAGACATAGTCTTTCCTATATTTTTCAAGAGTAATTGTGTCTCATAAGAGACGTTAGTTGTGCTGAAGAGTGTTGCAATTACTTATGAGCTACGAGACCGGGTACTACAATGGAACGTCGAAACAATGTACATAAATATCAAACTTACTTTCAAGCATATTAATTATATATTTAACATTCCGCAGGTCAACAACTATTATCAATAAAACTGGTCTAACAAGGCTTTTTGATTCAACGAGTTAGTCACTAAATGGTCATAAACATACCAATTTAACTGCGTGTAATTAAGCATGAATAACTGTTCATATAACAATCAATAAGTTACAACCTTTATGAACGACTCTTGGCGAGTATTTAATCACAACAACACATATAAAATAGTGAATACCGAAATGCTTATAAATTACATCCGCTTCGACGAAACAAACATAAGACTCAGGGTGGAAAGAACAGCAGCCATAGCAGCTAAAGTAAATGTTAATTCAGCGCCTTGACCTTGCTGCCAAAAATAACCCGCGCCATAACCACCAATCGCACCGCCAATACCAAAACCTACACTTATATATATAGCCTGCCCATGACTTTGAAACTTGTTACCAAAATAGTGATGAATAAAGTGCATCGACGCTGCATGTGTCATACCAAAACTAAATGCATGCAGAACTTGGCTTAATACTAATATTATTGGGTTGCTTGCAAACACAGCTAACAAATACCATCGCAATGCGGTCAGTAAAATACTGGTCACTAAAATCCACTTTACACCAAACAATGTAATCAATTTTCCAGCTTGCAAAAAAATCACAACTTCTGCCAATACTCCTAATGCAACAAGCCAACCGGTTGCTTGTCCGCTATAACCTAAATCAAGAACGTACAATGCGAAAAATCCATAATAGGCACCGAAGCTTAGCTGTAACAGTGTCGCTGACAACAAAAAGGTATAAAAAACTGAGGTGTTAATTTTATTCCAAATTGAGGCTTGTTGAAGATCGGTACTTTTTTCTCGTGGTGGCTCTTTAAGAAATATCGTTACAGCAAACAAACTGAACAACACTATCGCCCCCACGTAAATGGGCGCCTCGCTAGAAAACATATCAATCATCTTGCCGGTAAAGATAGTCAGCAAAATATAGCCGATGCTACCCCATAACCTTATTCGCCCATAGCGACTGGCATTGCCACGTACACAATTTAGCGTTAACCCTTCGATTTGCGGCAATATAGCGGTCCAAAACATCATCATTAGTGCAAGGCTAAGAGTCAGCGCCCAAAAGCCATCAACAAACAAGACTAAACAAAACGTGCAAAAAGTTAACAATGCGCCTAATTGTAATACCTTGAGCGCCCTACCCGATTTGTCAGCCAGCACCGCCCACAAATTTGGCCCCGCTATCCTAGCAACAGTGATCAGTGCAAACAGCTCACCTATTTCGCTTGACGAAAACCCTCTGCCATCTAGAAAAACACCTAGGTATGGCATCAGCACACCGAATTGTCCGAAATAAAACAGATAAGTAATAGAGAGAAGGACTAAATTAGAAGTGGAAAATGCAGTTTTAGACAATGAGAACGCTTAAGTTAAGTAGTAGGAGCGCATCAGACCCAACCTAGAATGACGGTTAAGCCTTCTAGGTTACGAGTCCGGCTAATAGCTGGAACGCTCAACAAAGCCCGACCTAGCGAGGCCCGACCTAGCGAGGCCCGACCTGCCCAGCAATAATAGGAGTAGCACTTTTAACATCAGCATTTTGTCCGCGATGCCTAAGCAAGTGATCCATCACCACCAAAGCCATCATTGCTTCGGCAATAGGCACAGCTCTGATCCCCACACAAGGATCGTGTCTGCCTTTCGTGATGACTTCAGCAGTATTGCCATGCACATCTATCGTCTCGCCGGGAACACTGATACTTGAAGTCGGTTTGAGTGCCATATGCACCACCAAATCTTGACCTGTGGAAATACCACCTAACACACCACCAGAGCGGTTTGAGGCGAAGCCTTCTGGAGTGAGTGCATCACGGTGTTCGCTGCCTTTTTGCTCGACTGTAGCAAAACCATCACCCACTTCGACACCTTTAACGGCATTAATGCCCATCATGGCATGGGCTAAATCTGCGTCTAATCTGTCAAAAATAGGCTCGCCCAAACCAACAGGCATATTAGTCGCCACCACTGACACTTTTGCGCCAATGGAATCACCTTGTTTTTTAAGATCACGCATGTAGGCATCAAGGGCTTCGATCTTGCTCTCATCAGGGCAAAAGAATGGATTGGTATTGATGAAGTTGAAATCAACAGTTTCGACTTTAATCGGTCCTAACTGCGACAGGTAACCATGTATTTCAACACCATATCGTTGTTTAAGATATTTTTTAGCCACGCCACCAGCGGCGACACGGATAGCAGTTTCACGAGCAGACGAACGACCTCCACCGCGATAATCACGCAGTCCATATTTTTGTTGGTAGGTGTAATCAGCGTGCCCAGGTCTAAAGGTATCTTTAATTTTTGAATAATCGTTACTGCGTTGATCGGTGTTGTTGATAAGAAGTCCAATACTAGTACCTGTAGTTTTACCTTCAAACACCCCAGACAAAATTTTCACCTCATCTTCTTCGCGTCTTGCGGTTGTAAAACGGGACGTGCCGGGCTTGCGCCTGTCCAAATCGCCTTGTAAATCTTCTTCAGACAACTCCAATCCTGGAGGACAGCCATCGATAATGCCACCAATTGCAATGCCATGGCTTTCGCCAAAGGTGGTGACGGTGAATAATTTACCGAAGGTGTTTCCTGCCATAATTTTAAAATCCTATAGTTTTACTGCATATTTTATAATGGGGCGAATACGGCGAACCGGTCTATATCAATAAAAACTTAACGTATTTAACCTGAGTTTGGGATAATCCATACGGTTCAATATCACTATTGTTGTGCCTATATTCGTTGAACTTGCCCACAATAGCGCAATGTTCCCTTACAAGTTCGCCTCGATAAACGCAATAATAGCAGCACTGGAATCGTTCAATGTCTTTGCAAACCAATTGGCAGCATCTAACATATTATTTATATTGTAATGACTTCTAGGGACGCGGCACGTCTTAACCCGAGTTCAGGTTATTTAGTTTAATGGTCAACTGAGCGCCAGTACTCAACTAAATCGTTCTTGCTTATAGCAAACACACCGTGACCGCCATTTTCAAACTCCACCCATTGAATTGGCAGTTCAGGATAACGGTTGTACATGTGCACTTCACTATTACCCACTTCAACAAATAACCATCCATTGTCAGTTAAATGACTGGGTGCCTGGCGTAAAATATTATCAACTAAATCCAGTCCATCTGCGCCTGCGGCCAATGCCAGTTCTGGCTCATGATGAAACTCTTCTGGTAAGTCATCCATGTCTTCAGCATCTACATAAGGCGGATTACTCACAATCAAATCATACTGCTGCCCCTGCAAGGCCCCCATCAAATCGGAATGAATCGGATAAACTCGGTGGTTCAATTCATGTTCAGTAATATTCATCTCTGCTACATCTAAAGCATCTTGACTGATATCCACAGCATCCACCTGTGCCTCTTCAAATGCGTAGGCCAAGGCGATGGCAATACAACCTCCACCAGTGCATAAATCTAATATATGCTGTGGCTCGCTATCGCCAATCCATTCTTCAAAGTGGTTTTGAATAAGTTCCGCAATAGGTGAACGAGGTATAAGTACACGTTCATCTACAAAAAAGGGCAAATCGCAGAACCATGCTTGATTCGTCAGATAAGGCACCGGAATTCGCTCATTAGCACGGCGTTTGACAATTTCGATAATTTTTAATTTTTCGGCTTTAGTTAAGCGACTATGAAATAATTGGTCACCGGTTTGTAGGGTCAATTCTTGATGCAAATGCAATAACTGCAAAACTAAACTTGCCGCTTCATCCCAAGCGTTATCGGTACCATGACCATAGAATAATCCAGCTTGATTAAAACAACTCACCGACCATCTAACCATATCTAAAATAGTGTGTAAGTCTTCTGCAGTTTGTTCGGGGTCTATTTCGGAAAAAGTATCAGTGGTCATGTTATCGCTTAATAAATCTAGGTCCGCGGACCTTGAATACATATTCTCTTGTAGCAAATTTTGTTATGCTAAATTTATAGCAGATATGTACTTGTAATGAATGAAAAACACGCCATCTCACCAAACAAATAAAAAAGAAATTGATGAATCTGCTCTCTTTAAAAATGAGTTCAAAGACGTAGTGCAAATTAAGCAGGACAAAATACCGCCTCAGCGCTTATCCAGCAAGCAGAATTCGGGACTTACTCAAAAAAATAACAAAGATTTAGCAGAAATCAAACAAGCTGCCGCTGCATTTGAGTTTTCAGATGGTTTTGAAGGCCATTTTGATATCAACCAACCACTAAAATATGTCAAACCAGAAGCAGACAGTCACGAAGTTAAACGCCTGCGACGAGGTGATTATCCTCCCGACCTTATTCTTGATTTACACGGTGTAAAAAAAGAAGAAGCCAAACACGAAATTGCAGCACTTATTCATGTAGCACAAAAAAAACATGTTTATTGTGTCTCCATCATGCATGGAAAAGGCACTTTCGCTTTGAAAAAATCTATCCCCAACTGGTTAGTGCAACACCCCGCAGTAATGGGTTTTCATCAAGCACCAAAAGAATGGGGGGGGCAAGCGGCGTTGCTTGTATTGATTGACTTGCCTTTACATCACGCAAAATATTAAGCTAATTTTATTTATTTCAAAATACTGATAAACACATCACGCTAAACTTATACTCATTGATGAGTGAATATGGCTAAAAAAATCTGCCATGCTGAATATTATAAAATGCACTGCTTAGGAAAAAATTAACGATGCCAAATGAATTTAATGCCAGCATTTTGTTTGTTGATGACGAACCTGAAATTTTAACTGCCTTAACCCGTTTACTTCGCAGTAAAGATCTTACAGTACATACTGCCATTTCTGGTGAAAAGGGTTTACAAATTCTTGAACAACAAAATATTGATATTGTTGTATCAGACAAAAATATGCCGGGCATGAATGGCAACGAGTTTTTACAAAAAGTGGCTGAGCAGTGGCCAGAAACAGTACGTATTATGCTCACCGCTTATACCGAGTTAAATGATGTTATCGCTGCCATTAACTCCGGAAGAGTGTGGAGTTATATGACAAAGCCATGGAATAACGATGAATTAAAACTGAATATTCAGCAGGCTCTCAACTACAGTGAGTTTTTAGCCGAACGAAGCTTATTGCGACATACTCTAGAACAAGTGCAAACCAAACGTAAACGCAATTTCATGAAATTCATTGGCCAATCAACGGCCATGCAATTTGTTTATGATGCCATTGAAAATTGTGCATCTAGCAATGCCTCAGTATTTATAACCGGACCCAGTGGAGCCGGTAAGGAATTAGCAGTTGATGCCCTACATAAACTCAGCTCTCGCAAGAACCACCCTCTTATTTGTTTAAATTGTGCTGCTATTCCGAGTGAGTTGATGGAGTCAGAAATTTTCGGCCACATAAAAGGCGCGTTTTCTGGCGCAGTAGCTAATCGAGATGGTGCAGCAACCTTGGCCGACGGTGGCACATTATTTTTAGATGAATTGGGCGAGATGGACATAGGCCTTCAAGCCAAAATATTACGTTTCATACAAACCGGAACCTTTAAAAAAGTAGGCAATAATAAAGAAGAAAAGGTCAATATTCGATTTATCAGTGCCACTAACCGAGAGCCATTTAAAGCGATAGAAGAAGGCCGTCTCAGAGAAGACCTTTATTATCGACTCAATGTTATTTCTATTAATATTCCGCCTTTAAAAGACAGAGAAAACGATGCCTGTCAAATAGCGCAGTATTTCCTGAATCGCTTCAGTGATATTGAGCAAAAAGTGTTTGTCGGTTTGTCGTCGGATGCCGGCACCCTCATTAAAAACTATTCATGGCCAGGTAATGTCAGGCAACTAGAAAACACTATACACAGTGCAGTAGTGATGTCAGAAGACCCGTTATTAACCGAGCAGATATTGGCTAGCCAATTACAGTTAAACCAAACACAAATGGCTGAGTTATTACGTAAGAAAAGCGCAACCGCGGAGCTTGAGTCAATATATCAAGCTTCCAGTAACCCCATCAATCATCTTCAAGACAACAAAATCCATGAAACCAGTGCAGTGCGCAGTTTAGCAGAAGTAGAAAGAGCCGCGATTGAACATGCCATTGCTCTGTGTCACGACAATATTGTTAAAGCGGCCAGTTTACTTGAGGTCAGCCCGTCTACCTTGTATCGCAAAATTCAACAATGGCAAGATTGATAATTTAACCTTTTAGTTTTTGCATCTTGCAAAATTAACCTATCGCAAGATGCAAATTCTTCACACCAGCTCATACCCATATACAATATAAGTAGATATTTCAATATGTTATAAATTCTGATTTTATGGCCTATATCTTGAACACGCTAAGTAGAGTTGTTTGATGAGGCCAAGAAAACGATGTTCACTACTTTACAAGATGAAACTAAACGATTACTCAATAATACCAGTTGGCTCCTTGCTACTGAGATGGTCGCTAAGATTTCGAGAGTGTTAGTAATACTAGCGTTAGCAGCAAACCTAGGCGTTGTAGAGTATGGCACAGTGATGCTCGCACTAGCCTGCCATGAAATATTTAAACTAATATTGCGCTCTGGAGCTGGCGCGCAAATTATTCAATGCACCGAAAAACAGTTACCTATATACGCCAGAAACGGAGCATTGTTGCAGTGGCTGGTGTGTTTATTATTGGCTGCAACACAAGCAGGCCTAGCGTCACCCATAGCTAATTTTTACGACAACCCTGAGCTCATTCCCTTGATAAGCTTAATGGCTATTGTTTATCTGTTTTACCCCTTAGTTAGCATCAAAGTATTCCTTATTCAGCGCCAAGGGAATATGAAATTTTATAGCATACGCAATGCAATGTGCATCGTGGCTGAAAATATTAGCATTGTATTATTTGCCGTTTGGGATTGTGGCATTATATCGATTGTTTATGGCAAATGGGTATTCGCGCTACTTTGGATAGGTTTATTTTACTTCACGCCAGTACAACATTTTGGGCTTGACTTTCAACGGTCTGTTTTTCTTAAACTCACCAAAACATCAGGGCAATTATTATCTACAGAACTGGTAAGGGCACTGCGAATGCAGTCCGATATGTTGATTGGTGCACGTTTGCTAAGCCCCGAATTATTTGGTTTATATAGCTTTGCCAAAAGTGCTGGTGTGGGCCTTAGCCAGTCAATCAATAATGCATTTAATACCGCGCTATATCCTTATCTGTGCGAAAAACACAGAAACAATCAACTCAAAAAACATATCCCGATGGTGTACCTATTTACGAGTTCGGTAAGCATATTATTCTTAATTCAAGCGTTTTTAGTACCGATTTACGTGCCCCTATTGTTCAGCCAAGCCTGGCAACAGAATTATATGATAGTGATGGTGTTATGTTTAGCGGCATTACCCGCAGTATTTATCGACACTCAGTGCAACCTTTTGCGCGCCAAGGCAGAGTATCAAAAGGAACTATACGTTAGGTTATTTTGCTTAATTGTAACTACGGTTGGCTTGCTAGTCGTTCAAGCTGCGAACCCTGAAAATTTTGTTTTAACTATTTTAACGTGCAGCTTTTTGTGGCTGCTAACTTTGATCCCTTGGCACAAATTTGAACATATATTTACATCCCCATTATTTGGTAGGAGCTAGCTATGAACAAATCACCTTTACCCTTGGTGTCTGTCGTTATTCCAATGTTTAACGTCGGCCAATATATTGAGCAATGTATACAATCGGTGTTAGCACAAACATTTAAAAACTTTGAAGTAATATGTGTTGATGATGGCTGCACAGACGACACTTTACATAAACTTGCACGATTTCCTGACCCCAGAATCAAACTGATTCAGCAATCTAATCGCGGCTTATCGGGTGCTAGAAACACTGGCATCCTAGCTTCAAGAGGAATGTATGTTGCCCTGCTTGACGCGGATGACTTTTGGGCCAAAGAAAAACTAGCCCTACATATTAATCACCTCAACACTCGTTCAGATGTGGGCGTGAGTTACTGCCCTTCGTTGTTTGTAAACGAACATGGCAATTCTATGGGTATAGGGCAAAACCCAAAACTTAAACATATTACTACCAAAGACGTATTCTGCCGCAATCCAGTTGGAAATGGCTCAGCGCCAGTCATCAGAAAACGGCTATTAAAAGAAGTAGCTTTTGTAAGTGACAAAACCGGCAGAAAATGCATCTTTGATGAAGATTTACGTCAATCTGAGGACATCGAGCTATGGTTGCGTATCGCCCTACTTGGCAATTGGAAATTTGAAGGGATCAAAACCCCTCTAACTTTTTACCGTGTTAATGATGGCGGTCTGTCTTCTAACCTCATTAAACAATATGCAAGTTGGTGTTTAGCCATGCAGAAAAATCAAGCAGGATACGAGTGTTTTTTCAAACGCTACTTCGCCCTAGCTAGAGCCTATCAACTCAGGTATTTAGCACGGCGAGCCATTCGGTCTGGTGATGCTTGGCAGGCCATTAAACTGGTGCACAAAGCACTCCTTACCCAACCTAAAATAGTCATTGAAGAGCCCGCTCGTACTTTAGCAACCTATGGATGTGCACTAGTGTCGTTATTACCACACTGCCTTTATCGGATGCTAGAAAATACCGCTATGCGAATACTCCAAGTCCGCCGTACACATAGTCATTAATAGGAGTAGCGAAGTGAAACCCACCCACTCTGTCCGCAAAGATCCTGATATAATGAGTCTCCTGAGCCGCTTGCCTCTAGAAACGGCGGCGGTGCTTACCGACACTCAACTCAGTCATCTCAAGGTTGCCATCGGCAGTGGCCAATATCGCAAACACAAAGTAGATATTCGCGGCACTATCTCGCTGCCATTTTTTCCATCTCGCATCTACTTTGTATTACTGATGGGCCGCAACATTCGTAGCCTATCCCGACAAGAAAAATCGATTGCGATAACATCTATGATGTTATTAACAGTAATATTTTTAGTATTTAGCAGCGTACTCGGTTTGGCGATTATTTATGTACTTAAGTCAGCATTAGGAATAAATTTGCTGGAAGGTTATTCTTTGGGGCTGTGGGATTGGATTAAGAATTATTGATTTTGACTGTGAACAAACAGTAAGTTCGTCATCTTCAAAGGCAGATCAATATTGAGAATTTTTATGCTATAGAAATCACTTTCAGATTTGTTTACCTTTTTGCGTTTATTGGCTACGATAGCTGACAATTCACTGCCTATAGTTTAGATTACCTCACTCTCGAATATTACTTAACATATGATATAAGTTTAGAAGAATTTTCTATTCCTGAATTATCTTAAACAGCTTGCCCTAATCACCTATAAATACGCATCTAATAATATTCAAGAAGTAGTGCAATGGTCTGTTTCAGTTGTTTTTAATAAGACTTAATATAGCAAGGGCATGCTTTATACCGATAGAATTTTGACTGGCTTAGCAAGTCACTATCAATAGTGATTTGTGGATTCATTATTCCTATACATATTTTGTTATTTATTTTAATCCATAACCTTTTTTCTAGAATCTGCTTTAGCAGACCAAAACCTTATATTCCGCCATGATTTATATTCTTCGCCATTTACACAAGTAACCCAGATATGCTGCTGCCATGACGTAAAGTCTGCTCTTAGATAACGCTCTGCCGTCCAAGAACCAGCACAAATTTATCGTCATCGATAATAATAAGCGCTATGTCCTGCTTCTAGAAAGCCGCCAAAGGAATTGCTTTAACAACAAGTGCACTATCTCTACATGTCATCAACAGTGACATGGATTGAACATATTTATTGTGGCACGTCAAAACTGATTAACCGTTTTTACTCGGATGCATTCGAGTAAGCTACTTTGTTGCTGTCGCCATGAGTTAACATAGCGGTTTTGTTTAGTCATGGTATGCAGTCGTTCAACTATGCAAGGCTATGTTTTAAGTAATCCATATTCAGATAATAAATTTTTAACGCAAATAGCAGAATGAGCATCATTTGCTGCATATAATATCTGATGTTCGTGAAGTGGGTATTGTCCCCAATTTGACTTCTGAGCCCCCTTTCCTAGTCGATATTTAAGTACCATTGCTACCGCAGCCCTGGCTCCAATCTGATTTTCGTCACCCACTATATGCTTTAATTCAACAGATAAGTCTTGCGTGTTTACAATATTAATATTGAGTTTATGACGCAGCTCCTTATTATCACCCTTTATTCCAAATCCAATCTTTTGGATACTTGGGTTGCACAAGATAGCCCCAGCTGAAGACACGGCAAAAGGAAACCTAGTTGGGAATAGAAATGCTTTATTCTCTGTTGCAAGTTGAATCAAGGTTGGACCGGGGCTAGTTTGACCCTTACGAAAAATTGGCTTACTTTCAGTATCAAACCCAAGACAAACTTCAGTTTCTAACTCTTTTAAAGCTTTAGCCGCATCTAATTCGGTTTCTATAATGTCAATATTAGTAATGCTGAGACCAACATACAAAGGCAATCTTCGCACCTGTTCTTTAGTAAGACGTTCCAAGTTCTATCCCTAAAATTGTTTACTATTTATTTTTATCCGCTAACGATATAAAACTAACTTGAATTTTTATAATCATAGATAAAATACTAAAAACTATTCACTACAGAAGTCACCCAAAAAAGGAATAGTTAAATTTAACCAGCCCCTAAAACTACTCTATATTTGATAACTTATCGACATGAAAACTGACATAAACTTTAATAGTCTTTGAATTAATATGACATCCACCTTAACTTTGCGACTGAACTTCAAACGCTCTGCCTGCGACTCGACAACATTAATTGAAAAACAATTAACAATAAGTTGAACTTACGCTGTTACTGCTCCACTGAGTATGTAGTTTTTATATGTGTTCTCTTTTTTAAGCCTGATTTTCAATCAGGCTTTTTTTTTGCCCTTTTTGTCTTTAAAATAAACTTAGCCGCGCGGCCAATGCTTTTGACCTCCCCTGGACTCGATGCTCGCCAGTTATTAGGGGGGGTTAGTAGATCAATTTGCATTGGTGCAAATCGAGGTTTGCGATGTCGGGAACATCTGAAGCCAACCTGCTAAAATCCCTAATAGTTGGATGAAGAGCAATTATCATCGAGCGGCCTTTTTTGCCTACCTTTTTTGGCTGCAGCAAAAAATCAGGTTGAACGAAAGGATTCGTTTGAAAAAGGCATTGATGCCATTCGCGCAGCGCATAAATATTTAATAAAGAGAGAAAAACTGTGCCCCAAAAAATACAACTTACCAAAGAAGACCTTCGAAAAAACAAACCCCTTCGTGATGAATACCCATCTAAGCCAAAGATCCCTTTAGTCGTGTTACTAGACAACGTCACTAACAGTCACAATATCGGTGCATTTATTCGCTTGGCTGACGCGTTTGCTATCGAGAAAGTCATTGTCTGCGGCGAGCTAACAATTTCAGATAAAAAGTTAAATAAAGCCTCTAGAAATGAAGCGAAATGGGTTTGCGTTGAATACAGTGATAGCACGACTTCAAGCTTGCAAACATTATTGGACGAGGGATATGCCGTTTACAGTGTTGAGCTATGTCATGAGTCGGTTGATTATAGTGATGTCACTTACCCGGAGCGATGCGTGTTGGTATTTGGTAATGAACGTAAAGGTGTGAGTGAGCCCACATTAAAACTAAGCCATCGGCACATACATATCCCGATGTTTGGAATGGGTAACTCTTTGAACGTATCTACTGCTGGCGCAATTGTATTAGCCGAATGTGCTAATCAAATTAGAAAATCGGCATAGATTAAAACAACACCAACTAATGGCGTAGCCAGTTAAGCCCCTACTTCGACACAGTCCTCGCCTTGCTTTCTGAATGGTTTACGCATCAACTTCAAGTACCTACAAAAATAAGAAAAGAAGCTATATAACTTTTTAGTTTCTTGACTGGCAAATTTTATTAATTTAGTTATGTTACAATATGTTTTTTAAGCTAACCAACATCGACCTACATATCCTGTTCACAGCTCTACATTACCCTTCTTGACATAACAACAACCAATTGGCTAACCATAGAAAAGTGTCACTCACTTGAATTGACTGTGCGCCAAAAAAAAATTGAGACTTAAAAATACAGAATAAGAACAGAGCAAAATATGAATTTGCCTAAGATTTAACTTTATAAAACACAATAACACGAGGAATTTGAGATGAGTAATTCGATTGATTTTTGTTGGAAAAAACATAAATTGCTACCACTTGTAGCGGCAATTTCTGTCTCTTTATCGGGCGTTGCGAACGCTAAACTTTTAACAGAAAAAATTGTAGTTACCGCGCAAAAGCGTGTGCAAAACTTGCAGGAAGTGGGTGTATCTGTCACCGCCTTTAACGATGAGCAGCTAAAAGCCCTTGGTTGGGATAACAGCATGGATGTAGCGGCACAAACACCAGGGTTGGTAGCAACCAGTAATACCGGTGACACCTCTAATATTGCACTATTTTCTATTCGCGGTGTGAATCAGGGTGATTTTGCCGAAGGTCAGGAAGCGCCTATCGCGATTTATAACGATGAAGTGTATTTATCTTCTCCCGGAGCTTCGGGGGCTCCATCATTCGATCTTGCACGTATTGAGGTATTACGTGGTCCTCAGGGAACATTGTATGGCCGAAATGCAACAGGGGGTCTAGTACATTTTATCAGTAACAAACCTACCGAATATTTTGAATCTTCAATTGGTTTGACGGTAGCAGAATATGGACAATTCGGTGTGACCGGTTTTGTCAGTGGTGCGCTAAGTGACAATGTTCAGGGTCGTCTGGCAATCTATGACAATAAAGACGATGGTTATGTTTCAAACGCTATCGGGCCGGACTACAGATCAGATGATACAACGTCTGTTCGTGCAATGCTCAATGTGGATATAAGCGATGAAACATCACTGTTAATGATTGGCCGCATGACTGATATCGATACCAGAGGTGGGGTTTATCACAACCGTGCCACCAAATCGACCGCCGATGGTCCTGTGTTTTGTCAATCAGGGGATACCGACTGCGGAGCTGGTATTCGTTATGATGCAAATGGTGATTTAGAAGAATTTCAGGGGTTTTTCGATGGGGATAAAAGCGCGCTAACTTCAGGCAGCCTTTTCGACCCTCGTAACGGTCAGCTTGATGATGGTATTGGCGGAGTGCATGACGGTGCGTTTGATTTTGATGGCGGTGTTGACCGTGAATCGAGTAGTTTAACTGCAATACTCAATACTAAATTAAGTAACGGCATTCACCTCACGAGTGTTACTGATTTTACCACCAGCGATAAAGAGTACCGTGAAGAAGACGATAGCTCAGCGCTTAATCTGGTGACTTATGTTTCTACCGCTGATGTAGATCAACTCTCGCAGGAATTACGGATTGACGGTGATGCTGACAAGCTTCGTTGGACCGGTGGTGTGTATTTTTTGAATATTAAAAATAAATTTAGCGGGGCTTTTCAGTTTCCATCAGATGGTTATCTGCCAAAATATTTGGCTGATTCTGAAACGGATACTGTGTCAATATTCGGGCAGGTAGATATAGACTTAAGCGAAGACTTGTTATTAACAGCCGGTTTGCGTTGGACCGAAGATGATAAAGAATTGTCCTATCAGCTTACCGGAGAAGGTGCTGTCTTTGCTGATGGTTCAGACTTTCTTTATACCGGCGATGTTTATGATTTTAATCGTACCGATTCAGAATTTTCTGGCAAGTTACAGTTAGACTGGCAAGCAAATGATGACCAATTATTTTACATTGGTTATAACCGAGGCACCAAAGGAGGTGGCTTTAATACACCTTCAGATGGTGCAAGCTTAGCCTCTGAAGTGGGTTTCGAACCTGAAGTACTGACATCTTATGAGATTGGTTCTAAAACAAGTTTTGCTGATGGTAATGGACGTTTTAATACCAGCGTGTTTTATTATGACTATGACAATTATCAGGGTTTCTTCTTTTCGGGCACAACCAGTTTATTGATCAATTCTGAAGCCTCTTTTATGGGTGGTGAAGCTGAATTAACTTACGCCACTGATAACGATTGGGATTTTTTGTTTGGTCTAAGTGTGCTTGATACCGAAGTTAATGGCGCATCAAATGACGGAGCAAATGTCATTAAAGATCAGAAGGCTCTGCTGGCACCTGAGATAACCGCAAACGTTCTTATTCGTAAAGAATGGGAACTAGACGGCGCAAGGATCGCTGCCCAGCTATCAACTAATTATATAGGTAAAGAGTACTTTAACCTGATAAATTCCGAGGCTACTGAAGCCGGTAATTATGCACTGACAAATTTCAGGCTGAGCTATTTCTCTGGCGAAACTTGGGAAGCCAGTGTATTTGTTAATAATGTGTTTGATAAAGAAGCCGTGACATTTGGTTATGATATCAGTGACTTTGGTAACTACTCTATCTACGTAGTTAATCCACCGCGCTGGGCTGGTGTCAACTTCAAATACAACTGGTTTTAATAACCTGAAGGCCGCTTTAGTGCATTTCGACTAAGGTGGTTTTCTCTTATCCCAGTTATGTAATGGAGCATATTGTAGCCAACACTATTAGGATGGTAAACATCATAAACGGGGCGTATTACTGTGCATGCACCGTGTGATTTATAGCCAAGCGTAACCTATCAGTTAATGGAGGGGAATTTCGTCACTATGAAATTCCCCTCCATTATTTTTATTGGTACTTTCGGCGTTTAACATAAGCACACTGGATAAAAATCATAGCATTAACTGGTGCTTAAAATTATTCAGCATACTTGCAAAAAGCTCAGGCCGATAAAAAGGTGAGCCATGTCCTGTCATCTCCATCAGTTCAAACCTGCCACTAGGAATAGCATTAGCGATGCGTCGCGCTTCGGGCAGGTTCATGTCTTGGCGACCGCATGCTACAAGTACCGGCACCTTAATGTTGCCCAACATTTCAGACGTATCGGGTTCATGTTGATGAGCCGTATGTGCATTAAACGCAGCGTCTCTATTTTCGTAAAATCGCCATGATTTTTTAGGCACAATCTCAGGCTCGCCTGCTGCGGCTAATAATTGTCTGGCTTTTGCTGCCAAAGCCTTTTGCTCTGATTGCTCGACTGGGGGCGTTAACGCCACGTCAAATAAACCTAAGGCAGTCAACTTTTCTTCATGACGCAATGCAAACTGAGCAGCGGTTCTAGCACCATAAGCCACACCCAGAACAAACGCTTTGGGTATCTGTAAAACATCCATAATAGCGGCTAAATCATCTGCATACTGAGAGAAAGTAAACTCATGGTCTTTACCCCTAGCACTTTTGCCGGTTCCGCGAATATCAAAACGTAAAATACGATATGACTCTAACAGAGTCGGCAATACAGGCTCCCAAGCGGTTAGATTAACGCTGGCCATATTCACCAGAGCCAATACCGGGTTTGAGATTTCACCGTCAAGGGAATAGTGAAATACTATACCGTAAGCTGTAACGGTTTTATTACTTTGTTCGTACGACAAACACATAAGTCTTCCGGATAAAAAACGATATTTAGTTTATTGTATTGATTATTAGGCAGAAATATCAGGTGCAAAAGTAGAATAAATGAAAAGCGCGGCCCCTGATCTCGCTTTCTCATTAACAGCTTTACTAAAGCTGTTAATGAGAAAGCAAAACTAACGTTTCTATTAACTTATCACTGACTAAAAAGAATGAATGCCAACGATATATACATAGGGATGCATATTAACGCTAGCTAGCGTAATATTTTACTTAAATATTTCTGACCGAGAACATTCTAATATGTTGCAAAAATCCTCACTATTACTTCTTTTATGTAGTTTATGCTCTACATATGTTGCTGCCAATCAGGACGTAGAGCAGCAAATAATCCAACATGTTGATACCCAACTCGACGAGTCAACGGCTTTACTTAAACAGCTGGTCAACATTAATAGCGGCACCATGAATTTCGCCGGAGTTAGAAGAGTAGGTATGCTACTGAAACAAAAGTACGATGCTTTAGGCTTTACTACTCAATGGCTGGATGGCAATACATTCGGCCGAGCCGGACATTTGATTGCGACTTATGAGTCAACCAGTCATCCCGATGCTGCAAAAATTTTGTTGATAGGGCATTTAGATACGGTATTTGCTAAGGATGATGATTTTCAAACAATCACTGAACTTGCTAACGAACGTTTGGCTGGACCGGGAATTACTGACATGAAAGGCGGCGATGTGATCATGTTAGCGGCTTTGCAAGCATTACAAAAGCAAGGTTTGTTGCAACAATTAAACATTAAAGTGGTTATGACGGGTGATGAAGAATCAAGTGGCAAACCGTTATCGCTTTCAAAACAAGCCATCATTGACGCAGCGATTTGGGCTGATATTGCTTTGGGATTTGAAGATGGAGACAGCAACATTACCACTGCAGTAACCTCGCGTCGTGGTTCGGTTAATTGGTCACTGACAGTGAAAGGCAAACCTGCCCATTCTTCACAAATTTTTACGGATGAAAACGGCGACGGTGCGATTTTTGAAACGGCACGTATTCTGAATGAATTTCGTGTTCAGCTTCAGCATGAAAAGTTGCTTTCCTTTAACCCCGGTGTAATAGCCGGTGGAACTAGAGTTACCCAGCAAGACGATAAATCAAATTTTAGCGCATTTGGTAAAACCAATGTCATTGCAAAAGACACACTAGTAAAGGGTGGGATCCGTGCTGCAAGCCCAGAGCAACTGGAACGGGCTAAAGTAGTGATGCAAACTATTGTCTCACAAAACCTGCGGCACACTTCAGCCGTTTTAGAGTTTCAATCCGGTTATCCACCAATGGCACAAACATCTAATAATAATGATTTATTGGCATTATATAGTCAAGTAAGTGTGGATTTGGGTTATGGGAAAATCACTGCGGTAAATCCACGTAACGCCGGAGCGGCCGACATCTCTTTTGCCGCATCTCATGTTGATATGTCACTTGATGGTTTAGGCTTAATGGGCAGTGGTGGCCACACTAAGGATGAAGTAGCGGATATGTCGAGTTTTATAAAAAACATGCGAAAAACGGCCATACTCATTTATCGTTTGTCTCAATGATTTATCACTTAATTAGATAATAGCTAAGCAAGTGTCTTGGTATGGAAATGGTATACGCACGGTTATGAATAAAACCTCATGGACTCCATTCCATACCTGACACTTCTTGTTGGTTCGAGTACGACACACGTTTTGTAGACATAGGTCGGTAAAAGGCCAAATTTCTTTTGCAGCGATTGTGTAAATCGTAGACTTTTTAACCCCCCTGAGGCCCTTGATCCAACATGTCTCGAAATATTTCAGTGTCGGATGCATATATGATACTCACACCTTATTTATTGCGGTTTATCACCATACCTTTTTGAACCACACAATAAGGGGTTCAATCTTTGTGGAAAAAAAGTTGATAAATACGTAAGTGGCTAGCTCATGCTTGGGTAATTCTTTAAAGGCACCAAATGAATGAATATTTAGTGCAAAAGCATGCCCTAAATTATTACCTTTAAATTGAAGATGGGCCTCTAAAGCTAATGGTATTCTTGTATAGGTACAATGATGAATAGACACTTTACCTCCTAATATTCAATTTAGATGTATCCAGAATAAATACTATGGCGGAACTAGCCAATTCGCATCAGCTTATGCTTAGACTGAAATCTTGAAATAAATGGTTATTTAGAATGGCAGAAAGCTCTCTAATTGACGGTGTTCCTGAAACGGCTTGATATAAATCTTTAGAACCTACATTTTTATACGCTGACTTTATAGCGGTACTTTCACACCAGTAAAGTTGATATCTCTTAGTGCAATTTTAACACCCTGCTCATGACACCAGTCCATATTATTAAATACTTTTTGCAAACTAAAATGCAGAAGGACGCGTTATACAATTTGGTTCCCTGTTCGAAAGTGATATTATACGATTGTTGATAAATGAAGAAGATACAAAATGAACCGTCGTAAAAAAGGTAATCAGATTTTAAGAGCGCGAGTCAAAAAGGCAAATGCCAAATTGAACCCCAGTAATAAGCCTAAATACATTAGCAAAGCTGATAGGGAGACCGAAACCACCGAGTCTACTCAAGAAAAAAACCTCGTTTCAGAAGAATGAGGTTGATATTGTAATGTTCTTTAAAAGAGGAGCACGGTGTCTTTACTCAATAGCCTGCCCATTAAGAAACGGTGATTTTAGTAAAATGGCAGCTTCGACTGCCTCAACATACCATCAATAATACCTCAAATAGAACTACACACTTTTGTTTACCTTGTTTAATAGCATGGTTTTTACACACAAAACGTTTTTAGCCCTCCATATCAACCAGTATCTAGTTTGATTGACGTAATAGCTCACTCTGTCAATCAATGGAAATACCATTTCTTCCCCTTTTTGGTAATAAAAACAATCCTCTGAACGCTTTAACCAATCATCGTCAGATTTGTTTTTAACATGCAAAAAACTGTAAGGATTACTTAAGCGAATTTCGCGACGCATCTTGATTTGTTCGGGTGTACGCTCTGCATAGTGACGACAGACTGGCGATGGATGGTACAAATTTTGGCAGAAAGGTGGCACTTTACCACTGATGTTTTCTGGCCACTTTTCGCTGGGTGAATTTCTAAAGAAACGCGGCTCACGCCAGTTAATTCGGTAATAATGGCGACGCTCAGATACATTTAATGATTTGTCTTCTTGATCATAAACAACTAAATCATTATCCGTAAAATAAAACTGTGCTTGCCATACGCGCATTTGATTTTTATCGCGCTGCATGGCTTTCACTAACATCGGTCGCGGATCTTCGGTGAGCATTTCATCGGCGTCTAAAATATACCACCAATCCGATGCGTTAAAATTATGATGAAACATATTATATACCCGGTTTCTAAACTGATTACGGTAGATTTCATCGGTATGAGCAGCAATCACAATACGCTTATCACTTAACGCTTTCTCGCAAATAAGCTCCCAACTACCGTCGGTTGAACCGTTATCAAACACATAAACAGTGTCGCAAAATCTAAGGGCATTGTTTAAAGTTTCGAGAATAATATCGGCTTCGTTCTTAATAATACAAATTGCGTTAAGTTTCATATTTCACCTCTGACTAACGTGGATTTGGGCGACTAGATTGGCGGTTTATTCGCGCCATGTTTGCAATTGTTGAAACAAGTATTGGGTGATTAACCACATACCAAATAGATTTCGGTGTAATGGTTTCAATTTACTAACTGGGTGTTTAAGTAGCTGCTTGGCAGCTGTTAATTGACCTGCTTGAATATTCATTTTGGCTAAATGACAAATGTGCGCCGCACAATACTGCAACACAAAAGGTGCAGTAAGCCTATTTACCTGACCTGCGGCTACTTCTGCCAATAATCGCTTGGCAAAAGGTAATATGTCTTGAGGTATATGTCTATCACAGGCCCTATTCTCGCTATCGGTGTGATACAGCATTAAGACTAGCGGTGAATAAATAAGGCTACCCTGTAATGCAATTTGAGAAAAAAGCGCTTGATCTTCACCCATGGCTTCGCCAACGGGGAAACCACCTATCTGCTTAAATAATTGACGACTTATCACTAAACTTGAAGGCATAAAAGGCAAGTCACCTTTAGCACACACCTCAAAGTAATTGTCCATAACACAGCCTATAGGTGATATATCACCTATAGCTAATTTAGGGTTTCGATAAACGCCATCTTCGATAACTTTCTGGTAATTACTGGCGAAACATTGATGTTTAGGGAAACGCTGGATCAACTTGCTCATTTCATATAAATAAAATGGTGTCCATTGATCATCTGCATCAATGAATGCGATATGTCGATGTTGAGCTAATGTCACCCCCAAATTACGAGCAGCAGAAACCCCCTTATTTTTTTGCTTCACTAAGGTCAAATTGGGAATATTGAGTGTGGCCACCTTGTCAGCACTACCATCGGTTGAACCATCGTCAATCACTATAATTTCTGCTGCGGCGAAACGCTGCTCACAGATAGAAGCAAGCGTTCTGAAGACGCTATCAACCTTGTTGTACAAAGGAATAACGACTGAAAATCTAATTATGCTCATAATATTGGTTCCAATTTATGCTTACCAATTAACATTATTTATTACCAAGACTAAATTTATTCTTTCCAATTTAGAAGAGCGGCTTGCACGGCTGCATCGGGTTTCATAATGGGTACTGCAAAGCCTGTGCCAACGCCTTGATTTAGCTGTTCTGATAACTGTTTTGGGTTTATGTTTTGTGCATCAAATTGGTAGACTTTAGGTACCCCAATCTGTTCACACCAACTGTGACATTTTCTATGGTAATTAATTGATAATGCAGGGGTATTTGCCATAAATGACATAACTGCCGAATGTAATCTCATAGACACAGTTGCCTTAAAACTGGCAATGCGTTGAAGCACTTTAAACGGATTAGGATCGTAAGCAACATGCGTCATAGGCACATCACTTGAAACTCGTGACATTATCTGCCGATGAATGCGAACATCTCCAAATTGCGAATGTTTACTGAAATCTAACAGAAATATTGGCTCTTGAGTTTGCTGCCATGTTTGTTCTATCGCAGCGACTGCCATGTCTATACGGTGTTGTTCATTGTCTTTATTTACATTGCCAAATGCGTCAATCGCTTGCTGACAAAAATTATACATAATGCCATTACGCTCAATGGATACTAAACGGTTAGTTTGATGGCAGAGCATCAGCGGCGCGAGATCGAAGGTTAATTTAACATTGGCATTTGGCGCTATTGATTCTGCAATAGCTAAGCTTTGTGGGTCTCTCACACCTGTAAAACCACATTCATTAAGAAACTTGGCGCAAGCGCTTTCTGCTTCTAAAGACTCAAATGGACCAATACCCACACCGACTGCACGACTGGCTTTTCGCCCTGCTAACTTAATGAGGTGACGTTTAAACTCTAAATCTTTAGTGCTGTGCAGCACCGAGCCGCCACCAAATATCACTTTCTCACTTTGCAACGCATTCTTATAATGCGAAAGTCGTTGCTGGCCACGAAATCGCGGCTTAGGCATAGCTTGAACATCACCAAATTCTTCACATTTAATCAAACTATCACTGCTGACTTTGTTATTCGTAGCACCCAGTAAATGGTGACTGGCCCAGCGCGTAGCATACATAAGCACATCATCACCGGTGTTCTGCATACCGTAATAGCCTGTAAGGTAAGCATGGTATTGTTTAAACATGCGATTCTCCGTTTTGTAAATTTTTAAACGTCATACCTAGCCAGAACAATGCTGGCCAATATAGGTATGCAAGAATTTCTAAGTTCTCGAACAGACTGTAACAAGTAAACACAATCAACATGCACATCGCAGCACGTGCTTGCACATTGTGGACAGAAAAGACAAACAGGTAGATTAGGCTTAGTACCATTGGAATTGCCAAAGCAAATAACCCAACTAAACCTTTAACAAAAAGTAAACCGTACCAAGTATGGTGTGAGCCTATTACCATAAATTCGACTATTTTAGGCCCTGACTCAACCATGCCATGGCCCCATATCAGCGATTCATATCGCCAGCGTTGCAAAGCTAAATTTTCTAAGGCGGCACGCACCCTGGTTGATCTAGGACGCGCATCTTTAACTTGTTGAAAGACATCCATCACCCATTCATAGATAGGCTCGCCTAACAGTAGGATAATAGGCAGTAAAACGCCTAGACCAAGCAGTAACCACGGGTTTTTCAACTGACTGGTAAACAAGAACAGCGGTATTATCATAATGAAAATGGCCCAGCCCGCCCGTGACTGAGACAACATGGCCATCACCACACAACCCGCTACCCCCCAGTTTCGCCATATTTTTTCTTTTTCTTGTAAGCAAAAAATCACAAATATGCAGCTCAAGAACCCAGCAGCAGGTGCCCATGGCGCAAAAAACTGCCAGCGACCAGCACCTGACTCTGGGTTTACCCCGTACAAGCTGACCATAAAAAAGTTATCACCAGCCCCACCTAAAATTTGTAGGGGGGAGATAAACAACTGCCCAGATGCCCCCGCCACGTAAAGGATAAAAGTGATAACACCAAAAATAGCGGTGTGTTTACCTACAACACATACGGCTCTGATTAAACGTTCAGGTTTAAGGTTAACCACGGCGCCTAATAACGGAAACACTCCCAACAAAGCCCAACCTTTAGCCCACCCCACAGTGCTTTTGATGGTTTGAGTAGTACCTAATGACCAATCAGCATGGCCTACCCACAAACTAATTAACATCATCAGCATACCTAGCCCCCATAACCACACAATCAAGGGTACATGTCTAAAGCTATTTTCACCTTCAACAAAGCTCCTTAACACGACAATGCCAAGGACTACCCAGCCTAACACTGAGCCTGTAATGTATAACCCACCGATTGCGTAAATAGGGTAAGTAAACAGCAAAGCCCAGCAAATTAACTTCTCTTCAACAGTACCTTGATAATGCGTCTGCGATTGCATAACACCGTCACTCCTGAAGTAATGAATAAAAAGCCCACTAAACCAGCTGCTAAACCTAACTTTAGAATAGGACTGTGAATGTCAGTGGGAAGGGAGGGTTTGGTTAACAGCTGCAATACAGGGTATGAAGCAAATACATCCGCTTTCCCCGCTTCAAGTCTAGCGGCGGCGGAAGTAAATACAGCCTCTGCTAAATCAAACTCGCGTTGTAAACGGTCTAGTACAGCCGCCTCACGAGCATAGATTTTAAGCTGATCTTGAAGGTGTAATTCAGAACGGCGTAAGTCAGCAATCTGTGCTGTGATACCCTTCTCTTTGGCTGACGCGTCAATTAAATCGGCAAACATTTGTGCACGCATAGGATTCACTTCTAAATCGAGGCTACTAAAAACACTCGCAGCATGGGGGCCAGCAATAGTATTACTACGAATAAGTAACGAAGAACGAGCAGCTTGGTAACGTTGGTGTTCCGCTATGACTTTAGGATGCCCGTTCCCCCAACGTGACTGATACTCAGACAATTGTGAAGTACTGATGTCTAGTTCTTTAAGTAAGCCACGAAACTCCACGTCAGACTGTAAGGTAAAAGCTTTACCAGCCAAATCAGCCGATACCCCTAAGTTTTTACCTAGGCCAAAGGCGTAATCAATTAAATTTGACACTTCAGCGTGTAAATAAAGTTGCTTTTCTTTAATGGTTTGTAAACTACTGACTAATAAAGTGAATTGGTCTTGGGAAACCAAAGATGAGTCCTGTTGAAACTGTAATATATTCGCCCGAGCTTCATTTAGTCTGACACGGTAATCTGCAAGCACCCTTTGGATACTTTTATCTCTGTGTGACACTTCATCTGAACGTAATCGGCTTAGTTCTTCTTGGAGGCTTTGATACAAAGCCCATGCTTTAGTTTCTGCTTGTTTGGCACTGCTACCTTTAATACTCACGACTAAAATAGACGTTTGTTCAGTCAACGCAATTTTAGGTTCTCCAAATTCGATGGCTGATAATGATGTTTTTTCACTCGCGAGATTTAACACCCCCCTACTTAACAGCATTTCCTTGTAATTGACTCTTGGATTAAAGCCACCAGCTGAAAAAGGTGCACTTGTTTGGGAAACCACTTGACCCACATTATCAAGTACCACACTAGATGATGCACCTGTACCGGGTAATACTAGCTCCAGATCACTTTGGTATACTGGCGCCATGCTCAGATAAAGCATCACTATAAGGGCGATAAACAAATAACCACACAGACACATTGCTAGACATGGCCATTTTACCAAGCGATAAAACTGTGCTCTGAATTTCTGATAACGAGTAGGGATGGCTATGGGATAATGCATAATAGTCGCCTAAAACAATAGGAACGGGCTTAACACGTCAACAATAGTGCGTGCTACATCGCGTATATTAGTGATATTAGAGTCATAACAAGCAATGGCGTCGTTGGGCATGACATAAGGATTAATATCATCACGGTTTGCCTGTCTCATTAATTGTTCGACAGAACGCTCGACGACTTGTGTTTGATTTGTGATGGGGTTAATACTGGCCAACATCACTTTGCGCGAAGCATTTGTCCACTCTTTACCACCGACACAGTTGGCTGAAACTGCAGCCTGTAATAATTTTGTACCATAGGGTAAATTAGTCGCATAGGGTCCGACTGCCGCGCTTGAATTATTTTGTGCTGAGTCAATCAGGTTAGACATAAATACCCTAAATCCTTTGGGTGTGATTTGACTAGGCCTCACTAAATGAGGTTGAAAACATCCTGTGCTTGGCACAATCACTTGATCACCATCGATAAGTGGATAATCTTTAACTGGCAAGCCAGATAATATGCCTGTTAAGTCGACTTCAATCTGCCATCCTTGACGAATTAAAATAACCTGATCGAGTTTCGCGTCGGGTCTTGCACCATGGGCCCCGCGGATGGCTTCTGAGAGCAATCTTCGATGGGTATAATCGCCGGCAGCAACCACTCGTTGATCCATTTCATTATTAGCACGTTTGTTGTTGATTAATATTCTACCCGGTTGAAATACTGCGCCAGTAACCGGTACTTCAATTGCTGCTAAGTGTAAAACCTTAACGTACACCGACGCGGTAACGGGACGAAATATATTGGCTTTTATCAAAGCTATTTCAACTCGTTGCGATAATTCTCTTGGCGACATACCAGATGCATGAATCGGCTCAAGAATGGGCAAAGTGAGTAAACCTAGGTTGTCTAATACATAACTGCCGTTGAATCCCTCCCCATACTCCATCATGATCTCAATCATATCCCCTGGGCTAAGGGGTAATGTATTACGTGTAGGATTCATTCTTGAAGGTAATGGAGCTTGGCTTGGAGCAGAAGACAAAATAGGTTTATCAACACGATAATTTAGCGGTGCCGCAAAGTCTGCACGATCATCACAATTTAGCTGGGCAGCAAATACTTTGCCCGGCACACTTTGTTGACTGAACAACTCACCACGGTCGTTTATAGCACCATAAAAACTAGAAGAAGAATTTTCAATTTCTTGCAAGCTATGTTGCTGGGCGCAACCGGCTAATAAGAAGAAACTGAAAACACTGGTCACGGCGTTAATTTTCACCCTCTTTGTGAGATTAAATAGAACCGTCTTCATCGAATACTCCGTGACTACCCTGTAGCCTTTGTAACTAATGCAACTAATGCAACTAGCTATTGCAGCAACTAGGCCAACCCTATTAAAAATATAAGATACTGTTTTTTATGATTTATATATTTTTATGTAGATTGACATTTTGCATAATGCAAACCTTTTTTTGATTTGCGAAGTGCGAAGTGATTTAGGAGATAACGAGGTCAATTTTCAATAAATAAGCTATCTGGAAATAGCTTATTTATTGCAGGGGATTACAAATGAATACGTATTGACTTGAAACATAAATTAATACGCTCCTCTAGCGCCAATCACACAAGGTAAGGTTGCTAGTAATATTCTGATATCATAACCAATTGTCTGTTTTTGAAGGTAGCGGTCGTCCAACGCTACTTGAGTATCAAAATCAGTATCTGCCCTTCCTGATACTTGCCACAAACCTGACAAGCCTGGCATTCCGTTAAGCCGACATAAAGCGGAAGTAGGATAGGCATTTACCTCAATGGCCAAGGCTGGACGTGGTCCAATTAACGCCATATCACCTTTAACAATATTGATTAGTTGCGGTAGTTCATCAATTGAGAATTTACGAATAAATGCACCTACTACAGAAATACGTGAGTCATTTTTATATTTTTTACAGATGCCATCTCTATCACTTGTAGTAGGGTCAGGTTCAGCATAACGACGGTCTGTTTTTAAATACATTGAGCGGAATTTATACATTTTAAAATGACGACCATATTTTCCAATGCGATCCTGGCTAAAAAAACAGCTGCCGCGACTTTCTAAACGAATAAGTAACATCGTTATCAACAAAAACGGTGATAAAACTATTAATGCAGTCAAAGCGACTAAACGTTGTATAAACATAGGTATACCGTTGTGTTTACCTGTCAATAATACTGGATAAGGTGGAGTAGTTTGTTCGTTGGCAACAATATATTGGTCAACAGTTGAGTCTAAAATAATAGAAATAGTCATGATTAAAATCCTCGACTTGCTCGGTTAAAAACAAAGGTATGAATTAAAAATACTGGGTTACCAATCACGTAACGCTTAAATTTACTTTTTGGCTCTTGCATTAGTCTCCATAACCATTCCAAACCTAATTCGCGCATCCATATTGGCGCTCTTGAAATCTGTCCTGAATAAAAGTCAAACAATCCACCTACCGCCAATGCAGTGCGACAGGTAAGTTGTGGTGCGTTATCTTTAAGCCATTGTTCTTGCAAGGGAGAACCCATGGCTAACAGCAAAATATCAGCATTCGACTGATTAATACGCTTTACTGCGTTGCTATCACTGGAGCGCTCAAAATATCCATGTTCAACCCCAGCGATACATAACTTTGGGTATAGTTTCAAAAGGTTTTTAACAGTGGCAATAGCGACTCCAGGCTTAGCTCCCAATAGGTAGATTGAGATTCCTTGGGCCTGAGCTGCTTCACACAAGTGCGGCAACATATCTGTGCCATTAAGGTTATCTTTAATATTGATACCGAGTGTTTTCGCAGCAATCCTTAACCCGGAGCCATCAGCAAAACTGCGATCTGCGGCATTTAAGTTTTTACTCAGTTGTGGGTCAACCGCTGTTAAATTGACAGAGTTAACATTAACAAAACAGCCTATTTTACAACCATTGAGTTTTTGTTCCGAGCCTTGTTCAATATTTTGATCTGACATCACCCAGTCAACCGCATCAATCATAGTGTCATTATTAATTTTCAAATCAAACAAAGTAAAAATCGCAGGGGTTGTTAACTGAGACTTATTATTATTGTATAAAAAAGCAGTTAGCCCAGCTTTTAATAACAGCGATAAATATCCTAGTCGGTTGTCAGTAAACTGTTGTTCAAGTAATTCAGTCTTTTCGATGGTGACTAATCCACTTGCCTGATGCAAAGTGACCGCATCAAACAGACCCGTAGGAATAAAAGAATAAGCCTGCAAACGTTCTGTTTGCTGTTTAGTCATTTCAATATCAACTGGCATTCCGCATAGGCTAATGCGTTTGCTCAATACACTCCATAACATTGGCAAACCTTTAAGCATACCAAAACTAAAACGCTGGTATTGAACAGGTCTCCCGAGGCAGTCTTGCTTTAAAGAGTACTCAAAGACAGTTTTACCTTTGAGTAAAGCTATACAGGTATTCAATATAAGAATTGGCAGGCTGATTAATAATAAACAAGCGCTAATCGAGCGGTTAAATTCTGTGCCTAAGTAACGTTGTTGCACGGTATCATCGACAACACGACTTCTTACATAAAGGAAAAATGGCTTACCTGACATATCGATCTCCAATCACTGTTAATTTTGGTTTACCTAAAGTGTGTTTGTCTCTCTAGAGTCCATATAACAGGTACATTGCGTATCTTGTGCCAACTTTCAAAAAAACTAAGTGATTGTTATAACTGCCTTTTATTTGAAGTTAGATATATAGGGGATATATGCATGATTGTAATTTCTATTTTAAAAATGCAAATTGAGAAAATTTTTTATTACGAGAAAAAATCAAGAGAATGCGGAATTTAATTTATTAGAAGCTAAATAGATTATCAAAAAAATATGGATTTTTAGAGCCAGCTCAATCACATTTAGACCTCATGATATCCAAAACTAAGTGGGCTTTTATGTAGTTAAATACGACGGAACTCTGAATAACGTTTTAATACTAAAGAGGTTAGTTTAGTGAGTTTATCTGGAGGAGGATAAGATTGGCATTTCATCTCAGCTAAGGCCTGACATTTGCTGAATAATTTAGTTAACCTTGCCAGTATTTTATGACTTAAATTGAGCCATAAATTTGTGCGTAAAGGCCCAAAACTATAATGCCGAATATAATCATTTAAGTCTGGATCGTAAGTATTGTTCCAGCTGCGATCCAAGGTACTAACGAATTGACAGTGTTTGGTATATTCAATGATATGCCCATTTTCACCCCAACCCACGTTGTTTTCAGCCAAGATTGGTTGATGCCTAGCTGTTACTATCATGTTTAACCAATGAAGTACTTTTCTATGGTTTTTTATCAAAATTACACCTGAGTTGTATCGACCAGTGTAACTTTTTGCTAAATACACGTATTTATCAGGCAGTAACACACTACTTAGTTGTGGCGCATGTGTTTGAATATAAGCATCAGCATCGACAAATAATACGGCATCATAACCATTTGCTAACGCTTCAATCATTAAAGTTAGCTTTAACCAACAGCACTCCACACCAATAGAAGTCGCGTAAGGTTTAGTAACAACTTGATAAGTATACCCATTAAGGTCTGCATAACGTTTGTGTGAAGCAATGCAATCTTTATACAGCCATTGGTAACCGTTCAATGCAATGCTAAATACCAACACCTTGTTTTTCATGGTTTCACCACTCTAATACTGATTTTTAGACGTCTTCTAATGGTTTCAATGCAATAAGCAATCCAATATTTGCATCACGTAAAAATCAGGTTTCAGAGCTATCGCGTAAAATTAGCCATGTGATTTGGGAATTTATTTTGTATTGCGTTGCAATTTGCAAACATTCAAAGAATTAACATCTAGTCTTGTTATATAAATGAAGCACTTGATTGATATGGGTATTTACTCATGGCGCGAAGATAGGGTACTGAAGACATTGCAACTATTCTGACACAGGGGGCCCACAAATTTGATTGGATGATGAAAAAAAATTTGAGTAACTGGAAAAACATTATGCACTGATTTTATCGGATAAACTTAATCTACGACTCAGTCTTCTAATGCTTTCAAAATCAAGCAACTTAACTATTTTACTATCCCCAATATAAATAAGATTTTTTGTCTGGATTAAATGGTCTCGAGGAGGCAATCAAAATATAATTAAGCCTAACAATTTAAAATAGTTGCGCAATGAATACACTGATGATTTTTTTAAGCTGTTATTTCAGCTGTGCTTTTTGTGTCTCTAATAATTTAAATAATTATAATAAATAGGTGTTTTAGAATAGGATGGTCTTCTACACTATTGCGGTCCATTGAATACATAGGCAAGTAAGTTAGGGAGACATCAAATGAATGATGCAAATGCAATAACTAAACCACTTATGACTGTGCTTTGTGTGGATGATGAATTAGATATTATTCATGCTATGAAACGTTTATTACGTAAACAAAATTACAATTTGCTATTTGCTTCAAGTGGTGAAAAAGCTTTAGAGGTCATGCGACAAAACAATGTCGATCTTATCATTTCTGACATGAGAATGCCTGCTATGTCTGGAGCAGAACTATTAGAAAAGGTAGCTACGTCTTATCCTAACAGCTATCGTATTTTATTGACTGGATACGCAGATATGGAGTCGACGGTAAGTGCAACTAATAAAGGTAAAATTCTTAAATATATACAAAAACCTTGGGATAACGACGAGCTAATCAGTTCAATAGAAGAAGGGTTAGAAAAAGTTAAATTACACAAATAGAATTGCACACAACAATAGCGCCTCGCAAAAATTATTATTCAATCTTATTAAAATCCTCGCCAATATCAACAGCGGCTTTGCAAATAGTGTAAGCCAACTATCCAAGAGAATAGCCGAACATTTATCGCTATCGAAAGATGAAATCAGTGATATTACTTATGCAGCGTTGTTATGTGAGATCGGCTTGTTGGGCTTAGATACAGTCATTTAGCGAACTTAACTATAGGCATATGCCAAAGCACCTGAGACAAACAAAAATAGCGCAACTGCACTCGGACCGGCCCTTAATTTGAAAGTTGTATAAATTATTATTAGCTACTAATTTGAGTGTTACAGTGGTGAAGCTCCCAACAAGTTAGTTGAGTCACTGATACTCATTGGAGCCAAAATTCTATCTGTTGCAAGAGATTATTGGCGTTGCGCATTAGGTCTGATCACATAGGTCAAAATGAACGATACACAAGTTAAGCAGAAATAAAGAAGATCACAGGTAAAATTATGACCGTGAAGTGCTTGAAATATTATTCAATAATGATGATATTGTTTCTGACGAATTTATAGAAAAACAGATCCTCATTGATGCACTTGAACCGGGTATGATGCTCAATTACAATTTATTCTATATCCAATATTTTAGTATTGCCGGAAGAGCATGTATTTTATAAAGCGACTATAACGAGGATGATAATAAAAGAACAATAATCTAATGCTAAAAACTCACTGGAAAAGATAAGTTAAAGGTAGTGCCCAATCCTATTTCAGAGTCAACAGTAACCTGCACATTATGTGCTTCAAGAATAACATAGGAGACAGACAGACCTAATCCTGTACCCACACCGACTGGCTTAGTGGTAAAAAAAGGAGTGAATAGCTTACTTATCGTCTCTTCGTTCATACCGCACCCGGTGTCTTTAACATGAATTATCACTCTGTGGTTTTCTTCAGTATGCCAGATACTGAGTTTTCCACCTCCTTGCATGGCGTAGGCTGCGTTAATAAACAAATTCATAAAGACTTGTTGTAATTGCCCTAAATTACCTAAAACTAACGGGCTTGAATTGATCATTTGATTATCAATTTGATGCTCATATTTAAATACGTTCCCAGCAATTCTCAACGCAGCATCAACACATTTATTCAGCGATATTTGAATCAGTTTTGCATCCCCAGCATGAGAAAAACTCTTTAAGTTTTCTACAATATCTCTGACCCTATTTAACCCTTCAATATTGGAGGTTAATAAAGCTACAGAATCCTCATGTATATATGAAAGGTCAACTTTTTCACATAGGGCAATAAAAGACGACATATCCAAATTATTATGTGTTGCCAGTTCACGTTTAATATCATCATGAAGGCTTTTATAATCAATTAAATACTCTTTAAGCACCTGCATATTTGAACGTATAAAGGCTAAAGGGTTATTGATCTCGTGAGCAACGCCGGCGGCTAACTGGCCCAGCGAAGCCATTTTTTCTGATTGAATGAGTTGACGTTTGGCCATTTCAAGCTTGTTAACTGACTCTTGAAGTTGCACGTTACGCTCTAGTATATATATGTCGGTTAATCTTCTTCGAATACCACTATTGAAGTCATCTCTTGCGGTCGCCAAAATTGGAAATATTCCCTCATCCACTGAACCCTTTTTATTTAAAAATGCTAGCCAACCTATCTTACCGCCAGACAAGGCAAAATTCATATACAGAATACAGCCAAAATACAAAGCGTCATCATCGATTAGCGTAGAAACGCTCCAAGACTCTAAGACATCCGCTTCACTGAGTGGCAAGTTGGCGTTGACGAGACTTTGCAACTCGCTCTGACTTTGCCATTCAAGCTCTTTACTCCATGCATTGTCTAACGTCCCTTCAACTTCCACACCATCCTTAGTCACGAGGTAAAACCCATATTCAGCAGCACAATACTCGCAAGTGAGTTCAATCATATTACTAATCATTTCGCTTAGGGGAAGTTCTGATGCATCACCCATTGAAGCTTTACTAAGGTATTCGAGCTCAAGTTGTTTTTTTGTAGCAAAAGCCAATGCTTTTTTCAAAGACTGATCAGTTTGATAAACTTCCATTGAATATCGCTCTAACTGGTTTTCAGCTATATTCCGTGCTTTCTTTTCTCTTGTGGCTTTACGTTCAAGAAGAGCAATACGTTTCTGGAGTTCACCCGCAGACTTTATCTCACTTAATACAAGCTTTCCCATTTGAGGCTCTAGGTATTTTTTCACACCTTTTCAACCACGAGCACACAACGCTGACCGCCTTCATGTTCACATTCTGATTGGGATACATTGACTGCTTGACCCATTTGCTCGGCAAGTCCGTGAACAATACCTTCACAAAAAAAACATAACTTACGTGGGGAAATATAATGGAATGAGAGTTTATTAAATGTTTCAGACAAAAACTTGAATTCAGGAACTAAGGCATTTGGGTTCAACTTTTTCACCTCAACATGAATAAAATCCTGCACTGCATGCAAAAATTCAAACACATCTTCAAAGTCGTGTGCACCTGATGGGGCAATATTATAAAACTCTTTAAACACCCATTTGCCAAAGGCAAACTGGACGTCTCTTACTGAGATATTTTGTTTATATGCTACTAACCCAATTAGCATAAATAATTCTTGGTCATCATAAGTGACAACAGTAGTGTAGGCCCCCTCACTTGGCAAATCAGCTTCATTAATTAATTTGTCCCAGAACCCCTCCCCCCAAAGTTCTTCGATAAATTCATTAAACTTTACTAATACTATGCCTTTCATAAAAAGTTCCTTAAAAACTCCTTAGTTAGTATTAAATACTTTTTTTGATTTTCCAGTTATTAATTTCATAAAAATTAATTGGTTACAACGAACCGAATAAGAGAAGCAGACCCAGTATTGTGGATAGAGTTGATTTAAATTGGGGCAAAATGTAATAGCAATTATCCACAATTAACGTACAAGGAACATTTGAATGCTTGGCGCATATCTTCTGGCAACTAAAATATTAAAAAATACTTACATAGGCGGAGCAGCTTGATCATATCGTGGGATTGTTGTGCAACATATTTGATAATGATTTGACTGACATCTTTCTAGTAACAGCAGTGTGCAAAAAATTCATAAACAACATGCTCCAATTACTGAGTCAATATCAGAAGCTTCTTGACCTAAGCTAGATTCCTAACTAATTATTGCTTACTAGCAATAAAATTTAATTGGATATATTCCAAAGGGAAGAGTACCAACACACATTACGTTTAAATATTATCATTAATAAAGGCCAATGCATGACCTTTATTAATTTTGAGGGTATCAGCTAAACAATCGCCAAAACCAGCCTTTAGATAACTCTTCTTCACAGGTCTTTAACTGAGTGGCATAATTTAAGGAACGTGAATGTACAATTTTAGCTACGTCCTTAAGCCATGCTTTGTGATTATAGCTGCCTCGACTATACCCTCCCCACCCTTCGTGATAATTAAGATACTGCAATTCAGCATCCCACTTTGAGATACCATTTATTGCATTCGTTTTATTGATAAACCAACCCATGAAGTCCATTGCATCACTAAAATCTGTTCGTTCGGCCCAAGAGTTGTCTGTTTCCCGCTTGTAATCATCCCAAGTGGGAGTCTTAGCCTGAGAATAACCATAAGCACTGCTGACACGCCCCCAAGGTATCAAACCAAAAAAGAAATAGTCTTTGGGTGGGCGGGCTTTAGCTTTAAAAGAGCTTTCCTGATACATCATCGCCATAGGCACATGAATAGGTACACCCCACTTCTCTTTCATGTCGGTCGCTGTTTCAAACCAATCACGCTTTTCTGTAAAAATATCACAAATATTACTAATATTTTGAGGAGGGGTGGCGGTGCAAGCCGCTAAAAATAGGGTGCTAGCCATGGTTATTAAAATAATTTTTAAAATTTGATATTTTTTTTTGAACTTTTGTTGCATAACCTACTCTTAATTAGCGTGTTCTAGTTATTATGTGTTTTCCCTAGTAGTAGCTTTAAAGCCTGATAAATTTCAGGCTTTTTTTTGCCTAAAATTAGTCAGTTGTGCTAACCGAAAAATAACTACTTAGGAAGTCATCGAATGAAATATTGTCCTGCTGCTCAATCACCCGCTGTTTTTCAATGGATAACTTTGCGTGTTCTGCTAATTCTTCAGCATTCATAAATTGATAATCAGAACCTATCAATTGTTGTTTGTAGTCTTCTGCTAAATTTAAACCCAATGCACCATTGTCACATTGTTGGCTGACTAATTGTTCTAAAATTTTGGCTGAGGGAGTTAAACTTGGATCCAGTACTTTTTGTTTTTCAAGCTCTAACGCAACAGAATAATGGGTTGTGTTATTCGCCTGATCGAGAACTAAAGCCACTTCATGCATATCAGAAAACAACTGCAATGCCCAGGATGATAGGCCTATCGATTGTTGTTCATTTAAGAGCATAAGCTCAGGATCTCGCCCCTGAACCACTACAGTGCTTAAATTGACTTCAGTTTCATGATATTGCTGTTCATCCATAAGCGCACTTGGCTTAGTGACACAATACATTAAAAACACATCAAGAAAATAAAACTGATTTTCTTCAATGCCTATGGCGCTGAATGGATTCACGTCTAATGCACGCACTTCTACGTAACTCACACCTCTTTTATCTAATGCCTCTGAAGGTTTTTCTAACGACTGAGTTGGCTGTTTCGGCCTAATAGGCGAATATAGTTCATTTTCAATCTGCAATACGTTGGCATTCAACTGCTGATACTCGCCTTCTTTTTTACCGGCATACTTTTGGAAAGCCGAAGACGGCTGGTTAATCGCGGCTCTTAACGATGCAATGTAACTGTCTACTTGGTTATAACAAATATTTAAACCAGACTGTGCATTATTGGTATAACCTAAATCACTCATTCTAAGAGACGTGGCGTATGGCAAATAATAAGTGCCGCGACCCAACTTTTCAAAAGGGAGAGCGGTTTCTTTACCTTTAATGAACGATCCGCAAATTGCAGGAGAGGCACCATATAGATAGGGTATTAACCAACAAAAACGCCGATAATTTCTGATTAAAGCAAAATATGCCGCAGAAATAGTGTCTTTATTGGCTTTTTCTGCAGATGTTTTATCTAACCATTGTTGCCAGAATTCGTCAGGAAGAGAAAAGTTAAAATGCACCCCCGAAATAGCTTGCATCATACTACCGTAACGGTTTTTTAAGCCTACACGATACAGCGTTTTCATTTTGCCTACATTCGATGAGCCAAAGTTGGCGATAGGAATGGCGTCTTGATTCTCGATAAAACATGGCATACTCATAGGCCATAAACGCTCATCACCCATATTTGAAACTGCAAATTTATGCACATCATTTAACTGCCCGATAGTTTTTTGCACAGACACTTCAGGCGGTGTAATAAATTCGAGTAAAGACTCAGAAAAATCGGTGGTGATAAACTCATGGGTCAAAGCTGACCCTAATGCCTGTTGATGAGGACTCTGTGCCAAACCGCCGTCTGGATTAATACGCAACGTTTCACGCTCTATACCATGACGTATGCCAGTAAGAGTTTGAGTAACGGCTTGGTCTTGTAATACATTTAAACGCTCTGCAAAAGATGTCTGATTTACTTGCAAAATACTATCCAACTAAAATAAAAAGAACCCATTTGTGGCTTCTAGTCTACCTGCAGTTTATAAATAAAGTAACTAGGGTCTATGGGTAATTTACATAGAGTAACAAATACGCCATATTGTTTGCTAGAATGTGTAAAATTGAGAACTTGTAAGCTTTTTTAAATATCCGACTACATTGAAGGAAACGCTATTTTGTCTAGTTCTGACGTAAGTATTTTTGATACCCAATTTGCCATAAATCAGTTTAGCGGGAACAAAACGTTACTTGTGAAAATTTTAGACAAATTTATCCAACAATATCAGCATTTTGATACGTTACTCACAGAACACTTTCAACAACAAGATTTGAATGCAGCCAATCAACAAATACATACTTTAAAGGGAGTCAGCGGTAATTTAGGTATGCAGGCTTTATACCAAGCCTGTAAAGAACTTGAGGTCAATTTAGCTAACCCAGAAACCGAAAATAACTTAGACGATTTTTTGCAGGTTTTTAAGCAAACATTAAGCGTCATAAAAAATTTCTCAGCAGAAAAAGGCATTCAAGAAAATCCTGAAACTGCCCCTCAACAATACGACAGAGTAGCGCTAATTGCGGCATTAAAGCGCAATGAATTTATTTCTGAGAGTAAGATCCATAGTTATGGGAAATCATTAGATTTGTCGTCTAAAAAACTACAAGAAATAAAATTGGCTATTGATAACCTAGATTATAACAGCGCCATTGCGTTGTTGGAGTAGTAAAATATTTTGTTAGATTCCATAGAAGTTTTGTTTGATCATCCAGATTTTGTGGTGATTAATAAACCCAATAATATAGCTGTACAAAATGAGTCCCACCAATCGGGTATTTTACCAATTCTTTGCCAACAACTTCAGGTTGAAAAACTATGGTTAGTGCATAGACTGGACAAAGTAACGTCTGGTATTTTAATTTTGGCAAAACACTCACAAGCTGCCGCTATCTTTGGTCAGTTATTTGAGGAAAAACAAATAGAAAAATACTATTTAGCTATCTCTTCGAAAAAACCTAAGAAAAAACAAGGTGCCATCAAAGGTGGTATGAAAAAAAGTCAGAGATAGTAAGTGGATGTTGGACAGTAGCGATACTGCTGCGGCTATCAGCCAATTTTTTAGTTTCTCTATTTCCCCGGGTCTCAGGTTATTTTTGGTAAAGCCTCTCACAGGTAAGACACATCAAGTTCGAGTGGCCTTAAAAAGTATCGGCAGCCCTATTTTAGGAGATGAACTATACAAAGGCGCAAGCTCTGACCGCACCTACCTTCATGCCTATTGCATTCGTTTTAACTATCAACAGCAACCTATTTGCATTATCTGTCCGCCGGATAAAGGTGATGAATTTGTATCTGATAAAACCAAACAACAAATCACCGACTTAGCATCACCTTGGACACTCAAATGGCCAAACATCACGTTGCCCCCACAAAAAAATGCAGGTTAAGTCGCGACTTAAATCGCCTAAATTAGCGATTATTGGTAAAGGTGCCATAGGCGGGTTAATTGGTTTTAAGTGCTACCAGCTTGGCTATGATTATCAGCACTTAATAAAAACACCCGCGCAACCACTGTTTAAGGTAACCGATATAATTGGCGTGTCACATAGTTTCACACCTAATGCCTCAGTGATAACTAAGCCTAACCCATTTGATTTACTGATATTGCCAGTCAAAGCTTACCAAGTGCTGCCAGTACTCGAACAATTACGACATTATATTCAACCACATCACATAATAATGCTACTCCATAACGGTATGGGTACCATAGAACAGGTTAGAGAGAGGCTGCCTAATAACCCCTTGATCGCAGCCACTACAAGTTATGGGGCATTTAAACCGGATGCAAACACACTAATAGAAACGGGTTTAGGTCACACTCACCTGGGGTGGTTAGGTGATGTTGATTCAGCGTTAAAACAATCAATTGAGCCAATACTTTCTGAACTACTACCACCTAGTCATTGGCATCAAGATATCAGTTTGGCATTGTGGAAAAAATTAGCGATCAATGGGGTAATTAACCCCCTAACTGCCATTCATAATTTAACAAACGGCGAGCTTGCAGATTTAAAATTCAGCGCCAGAGTCTCTAATATTTGTAATGAAATAGCACAGGTCATGAAAGCGCTCAATTATCCAGTCAGCAGCGAAGATCTAGTTGTAAATGTTCAGCAAGTCATAACAGCCACAGCAAATAATTACTCATCTATGCATCAAGATATTAAGTTCAAACGTCAAACCGAAATTGACTTTATTAATGGTTATATCACCTCCAAAGCTGCTGAACTAAATATAGAGGTACCACATAACCAGCGTTTGCTTGAGCAAATAAGACAGTTAGAATAACCAAATCGGCTAAGCTATTACGTCCGGCGCTCAAGTTATGACATTTTTGTGTTGTCTGTGTCCCCTCATTGACTTAGATCAACAACAATAAGATCCGGCTGTTTATACTGATTGCAGATTCAGCTAACAGGTGCATCATTATGAAACAGAATGTTGGAATTTTAGATACCGCGATCCGCAGTATTATAGGTGTGGCATGCTTAGCCTTAGCGGCCGAAGGCCTTTTTCCACAAGTTATCTCTATTGCCCTTTTAGTGACTGGGTCATTACTTTGGATAACAAGTAGTTTTGGGGTATGTTTTATCTACAAACTTCTTAACCTAGACACATACCCAGGCGCAGGACATGGTTTAACTCAGTGGTATCCAAGCACTTAGAATAGATATCTCGATACACTTTACCTTTCAGGCCAGTTAAAGCTGTTTCATATTTATTCCGTAAATTTGGTCAACAGCAAAAAATAGAGTAACCAGACAAAATAGTAGAGAACCATTTTGAACACCTGCAATATGGCTCAAAGGGCAAAGTAAACGAATTTACTTTGTAACAATGCCGTCGCCACTGCTTTTTCCGCCTTTAACGTTTCAGCACAAAAAAGGCTTATTTTAGGGGCAAATGGCATGGATGCCATTTGAGCGAAAGTTGGAGGGAACACATTTGTGGCGAGCCTAAAATAAGTCTTTTTGTACGGTTAAGAACTTTAGTCGCGAGCAGCCATTCTTGGTTACTTCTTCTGGCTGTTGAAAAAAAACTGGCTTGAAGGGATTCAAGACAAAAACCATCACGCGGACGCCGTGCGGGACGATGGAGCGCAGCGTGCTTTTCGCTTTTAAAAAATAGAAAGAGCAATTTAACCTCTTCTCAAGTGGGTGTAAATACTTCAAACCATCAATCGCACGTCCCCATTATCGTGCGTGTCCTGATAATTATAGTCAATCAAACAGAACTTTTAGTCCAGCTATGTACTTTTTAGTTTGCTTGTAAACTCTGCCTTGGGATGTTTCTTTAAACATACCTGACTCGATGTTTTGTAGCACTATTGCAACGAAGAGTGTTTCTCTCAAAAACGCATCAATTACGCTTTATAAGGGAATACACCAGTTCAAATTCAATTTACATTTACATTTACAGGTACATACCAGACACAAAAAAAGGACACCAAGGTGCCCTTTCTAAAATAAAAACCTATTAACTATTCAGCCGGAACTTCAGGCTTCATATGTGGGAACAAAATCACATCTTTAATAGTTGGGCTATCCGTAAACAACATAACCAAACGATCGATACCAATACCTTCTCCCGCTGTTGGAGGTAAGCCGTATTCTAAGGCACGAATGTAATCCTCATCAAAGTGCATCGCTTCATCATCGCCAGCGTCTTTTTCTTCCACTTGTTTACGGAAACGAGCAGCTTGGTCTTCAGAGTCATTTAATTCCGAGAAACCGTTAGCAAGTTCACGCCCACCCACAAAAAACTCAAAACGGTCGGTGACAAAACTGTTGTCATCGTTTCTACGTGCCAATGGTGAGACTTCCCAAGGGTAAGCGGTGATGAAGGTGGGTTGGTCAAGTTTTTCTTCAGCCGTAGCTTCAAAAATTTCACACAAATATTTTCCTGCACCCCAAATCCCGTCTACTTCTGGCTCTTTAATATGCAACTGCTTAGCCATGACTTTAAGTTCAGCTAAATGGTTTTCAGGATCATTAATCGCTTCAACATTGGCTTCTGGCCAATATTTGATAACGGCATCATTCATGGTTAAACGAGCAAATGGCAGGCCAAAATCATAGTTTACTTCACTGACTACATTGCCTTCAGCGTCTTTAGTGGTGTTTTTGATAATGGTGGTGCCCAACACGTCTTGCGCCACTTTACGTAACATTTCTTCGGTTAGATTCATTAAATCATGATAATCAGCATAGGACTGATAAAACTCTAACATCGTGAATTCAGGGTTATGCCTAGTAGACAGTCCTTCGTTTCTAAAGTTACGGTTGATTTCGAACACGCGCTCAAACCCACCTACCACTAAACGTTTAAGATAAAGTTCTGGGGCAACACGTAAATACATATCGATATCAAGGGCGTTGTGATGAGTGGTGAAAGGTTTTGCTGTAGCACCGCCCGGTATCACTTGCAACATAGGGGTTTCAACTTCCATAAAATCACGTTCGATTAAAAAGTTACGAATACCACTGACCACTTTACTGCGGATCATAAACGTATCACGAGTTTGCTGATTAGTGATCAAGTCCACATAACGCTGACGATACTTAGTTTCTTGATCAGCCAATCCATGGAATTTTTCTGGTAGCGGACGCAACGACTTAGTCAACAATTGGTATTCGGCCATATCGACATACAGATCACCTTTACCTGACTTGTGTAACACGCCCTTCACACCAATGATGTCACCGATATCCAAACTACCATAACGTTCTTTTATGTCTTTTTGAGCATCTTTGGAAGCATAAGCTTGGATCTTACCGGTCATATCTTGTAATGACATAAAAGGTCCACGCTTAGCTAAAATACGACCTGCAATACTCACTACTTTTCCAAGTTCTTCTAAAGCAGGTTTTTCATGCTCACCAAAGGCTTGTTGTAATTCATCACTGTAAAATTCACGACGAAAGTCATTGGGGTAACCATTGGATTTACAATTTTCTCTTATATTAGAAAGTTTGGCGCGGCGCTCTGCAATCAACTTATTTTCATCTTGTGTTTGTTCGGTCATCGACTTTCCTGATATCTCTTTGCTGTGATAGGTATTACAGACCAGACTTTAAACTGGCTTGAATAAATTTGTCTAAATCGCCGTCTAATACGGCTTGTGTGTTCCTGGTTTCTACCCCAGTACGTAAATCTTTAATCCGAGAGTCATCCAATACATAAGAGCGTATTTGGCTGCCCCACCCTATGTCAGACTTTCCGTCTTCCATGGTTTGTTTTTCTTGATTCTGTTTATGCATTTCATGTTCATACAGCTTGGCTTTTAATTGTTTCATAGCCTGTGCTTTGTTTTTATGCTGCGAACGATCGTTTTGACATTGCACCACTATGTTGGTGGGTTCGTGTGTAATACGTACCGCCGAATCGGTGCGGTTAACGTGTTGGCCACCGGCTCCTGAGGCACGATAGGTATCGATTCTTAAGTCAGAAGGATCGATTTCAATCTCTATATCGTCATCCACTTCAGGATAAGCAAAAGCAGAAGCGAAAGACGTATGTCTGCGGCTTCCAGAATCAAAAGGTGATTTCCTCACTAATCGATGTACACCAGTCTCTGTGCGGATCCAACCAAATGCGTAATCACCACTAAATTTAATCGTGGCACTTTTAATGCCGGCAACATCACCGTCTGACACTTCAATTAATTCAGTTTTAAAGCCGTGGGCTTCGCCCCAGCGCAAATACATACGAAGTAGCATATTGGCCCAATCTTGCGCCTCGGTGCCGCCTGACCCTGACTGAATATCAATGTATCCATGGTTGGCATCATTGGGACCAGAAAACATGCGTCTAAATTCGAGTAATTCGAGTTTTTTAATCAGCTCAGCAAGTTCAGACTCGGCTTCATCAAACGTATATTGATCTTCAGCTTCAACGGCTAGATCAACCAAACCTTCAACGTCTTCCGTTCCTTGCTCTAATAAAACAATGGTATCAACTACTAGTTCAAGAGCTGCTTTTTCTTTACCTAAGGCTTGGGCTCGCTCAGGTTGATTCCAGACATCAGGGCTTTCTAATTCGCGATTAACTTCTTCAAGCCGCTCTTTCTTTTGATCATAGTCAAAGATACCCCCGAAGTGACTCGGCACGAAGTCTTATATCCGCTAACGCATTGTGTACTGGATTGATTTCAAACATGAATAATAGGGTTACACTCGAAATAAAAGGAGACAGATTTTAACGGATTTTACGCGCTAATAATAGGGAGAGTACTAGAATTAACCAAGCGAACTTATTGTTTAGTTGTTAGCTCTTTGGTTTTAGATTTAGCTTTATCTTTTTCAGAATACCAATGTCCCATAAAATCAGCATAAATGGCTTGCTCAATTTCAATCGCTCGTTCTGTAGGGCAAAAGATAGTAATGCCGATTTCCGTATCCCCAAGTTCAGTAGTTGATACTTTAATATGTGGGTCGGGGCCAGCAATGGTTATGTCTAAACGCCTTTCAATCATTTGATTATAACGGACCGCAACATCATAAAAATCTGCACAATAAGATTTTGCAATCTCGACTATTTTATCAATAAACACAAAGGGATTAACACTTTGATCTCGGGTAATAATAAAATGATGTGTGGCATAACGTTTTAAAAAATTTAAGTTTTTGATGGGGCTAGTCATTAATTTATTATTAGGGATAAACAATGTTTTACCTGTGTATTCGTAGGTCTTAATGTTTACTTCTAATAGTGTGGTTTTTATCCAATCTGTGGCCGAGACTTCGCCAACAAAATGATCGACTTCAATCCAGTCGCCGATACGGAAAGGGCGAGTTGAAACTAAATAGAAAAAACCAATAACACATTGAATGAATTCACGGGTCGCCAACACTATAGCCACAGAAAAAGCCGCAATTGAAAATGCGAACGTTTGCATTTCTACCGCCCAAAGACTAAACAATAATACTATGAGTACAAAATTTAAAAAATTCTTAACGTTGTTAACTAAATCCCTTCTGTCTTCACCTTTATTTTTAGCGTATTTTCGCACCAATTTTACGAGTCCATATTTCGTCAGCAATGCTAAAAACGTGATGGAGAAGGTTAAAATCAATTTGTTTTCAAAAATGTTCTGTATAAATTCCATATAGAATTTTAGCTTATAAGAGTCTAAAAATACAAAGTATACACAACTATGAATAAGAGAATATATTGATTGCTCCCACATATAAAAATAACACTTTACCTTAAGCCTAGGCTACAAGTAATATAAAACTATCTATTAGCAGATGTTAAAATTGTACATTGCTATTTTATCTCGAAACCCAAAGCTTTATTCAACTCCCCTCTAATTGAGGCCGGAACAGCCCTTGGTCATCAAGTAGATGTTATTGATACTATGCACTGTTATATCGACATCACCAGTAGCCGAGCTTTTGTCAGATATAATGGTAAACCACACCCTTATTATGCGGTTATTCAACGTATAGGTGCATCGGTTACTTTTTATGTCACCTCTGTGATTAGGCAATTCGAAATGATGGGCACCTTTAGTGTTAATGAATCAGTGGCCATTAGTCGTTCTAGGAACAAATTACGGTCATTACAACTACTATATCGAAAGGGCATTGGCATGCCAAGAACAGGTTTTGCTCACTACTGTGACAAAGTTGACGATTTAATCAAAAATCTAGGCGGTGCGCCCGTTGTAATCAAATTACTTGAAGGAACTCAAGGTATTGGCCTGGTTTCAGTCCATACACAGAAGACAGAAGAATGGGAATACCGTTCAAACCTTCACCGAGGAGGCTCTGCCAGCATCGTTAAACTCTCGCCTGCAGAACGAAAAACTGCGATGGATGCCGATAAAATCATGGGATTAAATATGTGTGGGGTGGATATTTTACGCGCCAACTCTGGACCAGGTGTCATAGAGGCTAACTCATCACCGGGCTTGGGCGACGTTAAAACCGCTACAGGTAAGTATGTGGCCAGAATGATTATTAGGTTTTTAGAAAAAAATGCCAAACCCAATAACAACAAAACCCAAGGAAAAGGCTAAATGCAAGTGCTTGAAATTGGTGGCGTCAGAGTAAAACCAGGTGAAACAAAACGTATAGAACTGCCTATGCCACCTCTCTATACTGATACTAGAATGTCTATGCCAGTGCACGTACAACGGGGTAAAAGAGATGGCCCAACCATGTTTGTTAGTGCTGCGGTACACGGAGATGAATTGAATGGTATTGAAATTGTCAACCGATTACTAAAAAGCAAATCAATCAAGTTTTTACGAGGCACACTTATCGCGGTGCCTATTGTAAATGGTTATGGCGTGCTGAGTCAAAGTCGCTATTTACCTGATAGAAGGGATCTTAATAGGAGCTTCCCAGGAAGCCCAAAAGGTTCTATTGCCGGAAGACTAGCGCACTTATTTTTAAATGAAATAGTCGCTAAGTGTGACGTAGGTATTGACTTGCACACTGGTGCTATACATCGCAGTAACCTTCCTCAAATCCGAGCAAACTTGGATGATGTAGAAACATTTGCCATGGCAGAATCGTTTGGATTACCTGTGTTACTTAATGCAGACATCCGACCTGGAACACTCAGACAGGCAGCTGGAGATTTAGGCGTAAAAGTGATTCTATACGAAGCAGGTGAGGCCCTTAGATACGATGAGTTTTCCATACGTGCCGGGGTGAAAGGTGTGGTTAACGTCATGCGTGAAATCGGTATGTTAAATAAACGTCAACGCAAAGGTCATAAAATCTCTAAGTTTGTGGCACGTCAAAGTGGTTGGGTACGTGCAACAGAAAGCGGCTTTGTAAGCCATGTTGCCCAATTAGGTGACCATGTTAACAAAGGAGCTTTATTGGCTATTATTGCCGATCCATACGGAACTGAATTAAGCAAAGTACTTTGCCCTGAAGAAGGCGTGATTATAGGCAAACAAAATATTCCCTTAACTCAAGAGGGTGAAGCTATGTATCACATTGCTTATTTTAGAAAGCCCGACTCAGTCGCCGAACACCTTGAACTGTTACAAGACAACTTTGTTTTGGATCACCCTTCTATTATTGATTAAAGAGTAACGTAGATGAACAACAAAAATTTAGTTGGTGCACTTGAATTATGTGATTTACCACAACTTAAGCTTAACGGATTAGAAACAAGAGTCGACACGGGTGCTGCCACATCATCGCTGCATGTGGACAATATCGTTGAATTTAAAAAGGTAAAGGAAAAGTGGGTAAAATTTGATATCCACCCTGACACACATGATGTGAGTCAAGTGGTACAAAGGGAAGCCAAGGTCAAAAGTGTACGCAGGGTTAAGAGCTCTAACGCTACACATCAAAGACGTATGGTAATCGAAACCGATATATTAATTGCTGGTATGCAATGGTGTATCGAGCTAACACTGACAGATCGGTCTGAAATGAAATATCTTATGTTGCTTGGCAGAGAGGCCATGTCTGGGCGCTTAATTGTTGACCCAGAACATGAGTTTTTACTACCCAAATAGGCAAAGACATTATTATTAAGAATGCCTTTGCAAACATCAAACTGAAACCTAGCTATATTTAACTGTTTAGGCTTTTAACTTAGTTAGGGTTTCGACCAACTCTTTTCCAAGAGACTTTAACGCTTTTTCGGTTTTCACATCGTTAATATTGCCGTTGCCATCAAACATAGCAAACGCGCCACCTACAGCTTTTTGATTGGGTAGTACCATAGTGCCTAAATTTTCCATTAGCATACGCAATACAACTAAAACCCGCATACCGCCTAATGCGCCTGGAGATGCGCCCATGATCGCTGCTACCTTGCCCCGATAGGCCGCCATATTGGCTTCATCACCGGTTTTTCTGGATGCCCAATCAATCGCATTCTTAAATAAGCTACTATAGGAGCTGTTGTATTCAGGAGATGAAATTAAAAAGCCGTCATGACTTATCATTAATTCCTTGAAGGCTTGAGCAGCAACTGGCATACCTTGTTGTGCTTCTAAATCTTCATTAAAAATAGGCATGTCAAAATCTTCAAGGTTGACGATAGTGACCTCTGCGCCAGCCTCCCTAGCACCTTTCGCAGCAATAGCGACCACTTTTTTATTAACTGAATCTTTTCTACCACTGCCTGCAAAAGCCAGAATTTTTATCATATTGGTTGTCTCACTTGTTAGTAAATATTGGTAGATAAGCCATGCACAATATTAAGTATGCTTTATCCAAAATTATTTTATATCATCTAAAAACGAACAACCCGCTAAATAGCGGGTTGTTCGTTTATGTGTTGCTTTAGCTCGAACCCCAACACTAAAAACATTACATTTTCTCCATCGTCTCAATACCTAACAAGTCCAAGCCAGACTGTAATGTTTTAGCTGTCAACTGAGCTAACATTAAACGACTATTTTTAGTCTGTTCATCAATCCCCTCTTTTAAGATTGGGCAAGCTTCGTAGAAACTCATAAACAAACTGGCGAGCTCGTATATATAGGTACACAGCACATGAGGTGTAGCTTCGCTTGATACTTGTTTAATAGCTTCGACATATTGCATTAACTTGACTGCTAGCAGCTGTTCTTGAACTTCTTCAAGCTGGATATCGGCTTGTAGGTTCACGTCATCAACATCAGCCTTTCTGAAAATACTTTGTACCCGAGCGTAAGCATACTGCAAATATGGCGCGGTATTGCCTTCAAAACTAAGCATTGTATCCCAGTTAAAAATATAATCTGTGGTGCGGTTTTTACTGAGGTCAGCATATTTCACTGCTCCAATACCCACTTTGTCAGCAATAATTTTACGTTCTTGTGCTGACAAATCGGATTCACGTTTATTGATCAGTATTGCAGCTCGTTCAATCGCTTCTTCTAATAGTTCGGCTAGTTTAACGGTACCGCCAGTACGCGTTTTAAAAGGTTTACCGTCGCTGCCTAACATCATCCCAAATGGACAATGTTCGTAACTTTGATCTGCTTTGATAAATCCAGCTTTACGAGCAACAATGCCTGTTTGTTTAAAATGCAAAGCCTGGCGGACATCAGTAAAGATCAAAGTGCGATCAGCGCCTAATACACCATTGCGATAACGAATGGCTGCTTGATCGGTCGTAGCATACAAATATCCACCACCCGATTTTTGCACTATATAGGCAGCTGGATTACCTTCCTTATCCGCCATTTCCTGCAAAAATGCCACTTGTGCACCTTGGCTTTCGACCACGATACCAGCCGTTTTAAGCTCTGCTACCGTTGCTGCCAAATCATGGTTATAAGCACTTTCACCCATCACATCGCTGCGCTTGAGGCTGACATTGAGTTTTTCGTACACTTCTTCGCTGTGAGCGATAGATACGTCAATAAAGTTTTGCCATAGCTGCATACATTGGGCATCACCGCTCTGCAACTTCACTACATAATCTCGGGCTCGGTCGGCAAAGCCATCTTCATTATCAAAGCGTACCTTTGCCGCTCGGTAAAAATCTTCTAAATCAGATAATGCAGTTTCAGCTATTTCGTTAGCTGCTAATTTGTCGTTTAAGTGTGCTAACAACATACCAAATTGTGTGCCCCAATCACCCATGTGATTTTGACGAATAACCTTATGTCCTAAAAATTCTAGCGTTTTAGCTACGGAGTCACCAATAATGGTGCTACGCAAGTGACCCACGTGCATTTCTTTAGCGAGGTTAGGTGCGGAGTAATCCACCACTACGGTTTGTTGTTTCTCGGTTTTTATAGCAAGACGACTATCAGCATTAGCCACTTGTAGTTGCTGGGCTAACCACTGAGGTTTAATGTAAATATTGATAAAACCTGGGCCTGCGACTTCAAGCTTTTCAACTTCGTCATCTAACTCAACGACATCCACAATTTTTTGGGCTATATCTCGTGGGTTTTGTTTCAGCAGTTTTGTTAATGCCATGGCACCATTAAATTGATAATGTCCAAAACCAACACGGGTACTGCGGCTAAGTGGCGCGGGTGTGCCTTCTGGTGCGCCTATGGCAGTAAGCGCGGCTTGAAATTTTGCTAGTAATAATGTGTGTAAATTCATGTCTGCTCTTGTCTATAAAATGCTTCAGGCTACCAGTAAAAGCTTTAATGCTCTCTGGTAGTGTGAAACTCAATATCAGGATAACGTTCTTTGGCCAGAGACAAATTTACTCTGGTAGGTGCAATATAAGCCAGATTATCACCGCCATCTAAGGACAAGTTGGCTTCTGCCTTGCGTCTGAATTCGTCAAGTTTTCTAGGATCTTTAGATGTTACCCATTGAGCTGTGTACACGTTGATATGCTCGTACATGGCATCAACATTGTATTCGCCTTTTAAACGGGCCACCACCACATCAAATTGCAACACACCTACAGCCCCAACTATCAAATCGTTATTTTGTAACGGCCTAAATACTTGCACTGCCCCTTCTTCAGCTAGTTGAATTAAACCCTTTTGCAATTGTTTCTGTTTGAGAGGGTCTTTTAATCGAATGCGTTTAAATAATTCTGGGGCAAAATTAGGAATACCCGCAAAGCGAAATTTTTCGCCTGAGGTAAATGTATCGCCTATTTGAATAGAACCATGATTATGCAGACCAATAATGTCACCCGCGTAGGCCACTTCTAACAATTCTCGGTCGCTGGCTAAAAACGTCACTGCATCTGAAATCCTTACATCCTTGCCTATGCGGCTATGATGCATTTTCATGCCTTTTTCGTATTTGCCCGATACTATGCGACAAAACGCAATACGATCGCGGTGTTTAGGATCCATATTGGCTTGTATTTTAAATACAAAACCACTGAACTTTTGTTCGCTGGATTCGACTTTACGCTCACTTGTTTCACGCCCTTGTGGTAATGGTGCCCACTCAACTAAACCATCAAGCATATGATCAACACCAAAATTACCCATGGCAGTACCAAAAAATACTGGGGTTAACTCACCAGCTAGAAATTCATCATGATTAAATTCGTTTGATGCACCTTTTACCAGTTCAAGCATATCGCGGATTTCTTCAGCGTAAACACCAATGGCTTCATCAAGTTCAGGATTACTTAAACCTTTTACAACACGCACATCTTGAATAGTGTGTCCTAAACCTGTTTTGTAAAGATATGTTTCGTCTCTGAGCAAGTGATATACACCTTTAAACTCTTTCCCCATACCAATCGGCCAGGTGATAGGTGCACATTTGATATTCAACACTTTTTCAACTTCATCTAATAAATCGATAGGATCCCGGGTATCCCTGTCGAGCTTGTTCATAAAGGTAATAATGGGTGTGTCACGTAAACGCGTTACATCCATGAGTTTTATGGTACGCGCTTCTACACCCTTGGCCGCGTCTATTACCATCAAGCAGGAATCGACGGCAGTTAAGGTACGATAGGTATCTTCTGAGAAATCTTCATGCCCAGGTGTATCTAACAAGTTCACTGTGCATTCACGATACGGAAATTGCATCACTGAGGTGGTGACAGATATGCCCCGCTCTTTTTCCATTTCCATCCAATCAGACTTTGCATGTTGCCCTGATTTTTTACCTTTAACCGTACCAGCTTTTTGTAGGGCATTACCGAACAACAATACTTTTTCGGTGATAGTAGTTTTACCCGCATCGGGGTGAGAGATAATCGCAAAGGTGCGGCGTTTATCAACTTCTTGTTGGAAAGACATGGAATACTCTTAAGTGACTGGTTACTAAATAATTTGGCCGAGCATTGTATATGACTCCAATAAAAAAGTCGCTGATCTGATAGAATTTTGTAGTTTAGTTAAGTTGTTATATGAGACTCCAAACTTTTAACTATAAGAAAAGCTGTTATTAACACTATATATTATTAACTTTTCTATTTACTCAACTCTATGTTTAAATTATATTTGTAACAGGTAAGTTTTTTGCCGTGTGATATTCAAACAAGTGACATTCATAATTTACCTTTAGTTTACCATCAGGAAACGACTTAACATGTCTCATAGAAAAATGTTTAGTGGCGCTCAACTCAAATCATTGCGCAAAGAAGCAGGTTATACTCAGGAAGAACTTGCTCAACGAGTGGGCATTAGCCGCGAAACTGTTTCTGCTATCGAAAATAACAAACCTGAAACTATGGACAATATTGGGGTCGGTGTGGTGAATAAGTGGTGGTCTATTTGCCGCCAAACTGCGTCTCAACAAACCCGCGAATCCTTCTTCTCTTCTGTTATGGATTATTTCGGCTTTAACTTAGGTTAATCTTGTTTTAGTCTAGGCTTATGTTTATACGCGCCTATCTACCCCAGATTTTTACAGCCCTTTTCGGAGGTCTTTTTGTATTGTTAGGTATATTAACATTCGGCAACGGGGGGGCTTTCGATAAAATTCATGTTGGAATGCTCATTTTCACAGGAATCATTTGTAGAAAAGATATTAATGTCGTCAGCGTTGTAATTTTATTATTATTGCAGTTAGCTTGGGAAAGTTTGGCTTGGCAATATCTTATTAATGAAAGTTTTGTAAAAATAATCCTCTATATATGCGCATTTGGAATGATGTATTATTTCCGGCACGATTGGGTAGTTAAGATAATATTACCAACCTTGATTTTAGTTATAGTTTCAGAGATTTATTGGTATTTAACTCATTATTCAGCACCAGAAATTTATTGGCATATATGGATAATGATATCTAACTTATTAGTTAGATATTTAATTTTTATCCGAGTGGGAATTGTAGATAATTATTTTCCAGAGAAAGGACTTTCAGTAAACTTAGACTGGATGATTTATAAATTAAGTGTATTTATCATAATTATTCAAGCAACAATGATTTTAGAATATCTTTTAAGACACATTACGGGGCTTTCCAGCATGCTTTTTGTTTACTATTCGTACTCATATTTAGTGCATGGAATAGCGACTATAGCTGTTTGGGCAATATTTTCTGAAAGTTTCAAACAACTTCTTCCTCGATTACTTAAAGCTTAACCCTCTACTTTTTGATACAAAACCTACATAATCGCCTTGTGGAAATTTCCACTTACTTTTTAAATTCAGGAAAAGGCGATGAAAACTCAAATATTAATCTTAATTTTGCTCTCTTTAAATATAACCTTCTCATTTAAAATATATGCCACACATATAACTTATCCCGTAAGTTCGCTTATTACTAAGTTGGATGTGGCGAACCCTAGTAATTCATATGCAAGCCTGGGTTTAAAAAAGCCACCACAGGTGCAAGGCAGCATTACTAGCGCAACCTTGGAAGACACGATTGCAAGCCTAGGCTTAAAGAAACCACCACAGTTGCAAGGCAGCATTACTAGCGCAACTATGGAAGACACTGTTGCAAGCCTTGGTTTAAAAAAACCACCATATGAAAAATATATATAATAATTATCATCCCTAACACGTCTCATAATGAGGCGTCGTTCTAAGTTTTTTATATGTACGATCAAACATATATTCAACGATATGGGTCGATACTTAACAATTAAGTGCAATTATTTGACCCCGTGGAGTCAAATCCACATTTTTATTTGTACTATTAACATCGAGGACGAAAGCAGAGATATATAATAAAATTAATTCATTACTCTGCTGCTGTTTCAATAATCATAAGAGGAAATAAAAATGTACATTAATGGTGCGGACTTAAGAAAAATGCGTCTCGATGCTGGCTTAACCACGGTTAAGATGGCAAAACTTGCTAACGTTAAAACCCGTAAAACTTACGAGAATTGGGAAAAAAATATTGGCGCGCCGAGTATGAACCAATTTATTGCTATGTGTGTTGGTTGTAACTACAACTCATCAAAGTTTGTAAAACTAGCGGTTGATCGTCAAGATACGTCTGAAATCCTAAATGTAACTGCTGCACGCCGTTAAACCTTTTGGGGGCTTGTCCCCCTCTCTCATATACTATTTTATTGATAATATTCCTAATTACTCCCCATCGTTACACTACTTTCATCCTAAGTAACAACACATGATCAAAGCATCTTCTTTACCTTTTACACTAGGGTAATAGTTCACTCTTTGTTCGACCAAAATAAAACCGGCGTTGTCATATAGGTCAATAGCAGTCGCATTAGACTCACGTACCTCAAGCCAAATTTGTTGAATGTTGTTTTGGTCGCATTGCGACATAAAGTGTTGCAGCAAGGATTTACCTAACCCCTTACCTTGATGCGAAGGGCTGACTACTATATCCATCAAGGTCACTTCATCTAGGACTGTCATACCAATGTAATAGCCCAAAGGCTGACTATCTTGATCGAGTGAATAAGCAAAATAGGGCTTAGTTAAACAGTCTTCAAATATCTTACGAGACCAAGGGGAAAACTGTCCTAGCTTATGCAGCTCAAAATAGGGGTCACTATTTTGTGGGGTTAAAGGAGAAAACACTGGATTCATCGAGGTTAGCAGATCCACTATTTAATTGGATTTTGAAGAGATAAAGCGCTTTGTAATTGTTGCCAAAGTTGCTTTTTAGTTTCTGGGTGATGTAACTCAGCTAAAGCTGGTGTGATAAGTTGCTTACTGTTCATGCTAACCTTTTCACCTTGGGTCCAACTCAGCGGATAACCTGAATAGTGATTCAATTGCTCAATTGAAATATGTTCTTGTAGCTTTGCCTCTAAACCTAAAGCGATGAGTATATCGGTAAATATTTGAAGCTGAGTATCACCTGTTGAAAAGGTCATTAAAATCGAATCTGTTGATTCTAATTTTTGTGTTTGCTGTTTGAGCTGTTTTAACTTGACCAATGCATCGGTTTTTGAAATCACGTCAGATGAAATAGTTACATTTTCAAGAGGTTTGTTAACGAATTTTACTTGAGTTGCTTCTTCACTCACTAACTGCCATGAGGCTATGCCCATTTCATTCAAAATAGCGCGTTGGTAATCGCTTAATACAAGATTAGAAGTAATTTCCATTTCGACAGATTAACATAGATTTAATTTATATTAGTAACGTTTAAAAGGAGTCTCTTAAATAAAGAATTTCAATTAAAAAAACCACATTTAAAAACATCTCTAATGAGAAATTTGGCAGGGGTGGAGGGATTCGAACCCCCAACCATCGGTTTTGGAGACCGCTGTTCTACCAATTGGAACTACACCCCTGCTGACGTACTGAATTATACTGACCGGAATCGAAAGGTAAAGTGATTTTGCTTTTACTATTGATATCTGTTGAACAACTGCACGTTTTATAAGCTATATGTCTAAAGAGTGGCTTAAGTAGCTTGACGAACAGCTTCATACCAAAGCTTATTGGTGAATTCTACTAGAGGTTTCATAATGGTTGCCTTGGCAATCACTTCTGATATATGTTGCTCAGTATACTGAGCATAAAATGCATATAAGCTAGCTTCATCGGTAGAGCTTAAACCATTTACCGCAATACATGATGCCAAATCATAATAAGGACAAGAAATGGCACAGTACTCCCAATCAAAAATTTTACTAGGCTGGGCATGTGTGACATGGGATAAAGCCAAATCATTATGGCAAAACACAGCTTTAGTTGAGCAGGCTTGATACCAAATAGTGGCATATTTGTTTATCATTTGTTGTTCAGAAGCTGAAACAGGCACTTCAATTAAACTGATATAGTGTTGCCATTGGCTGGGTAAATCTAATTCTGCGGCAGTTATCTTAGTGTTATGTAAATTTGATAGTGCAAATGCTAAGTTCTTGGTGACGATCAAGCTTGATAAATCAGCTTGGTCTAGTGTTGGTATATCAAGCCACTGGTCAATTTGAAAACCACCTGACTTCGACAGGTACACTGGCTGAACTGCAAGCCCCTTATGCGCTAATTCAAGTTGGATATTGAAGAGCTCTTTTCGATCTAACAACGCTATTTTGTCTGACTCAAACGTTTTGACAAAATAACTGTTGTTGGATGTTTCAAGGTGATAACTACTGTTTATTGTCCCCCCGTTAAAAGCTTTAAGGTGAAAGCCTGCCTGTATAAAATCCAAACATTTTAACTCGTCTTCCAGCATAGCCTTTAAGTCGTTCATAAGGCTTCAGTCTGTCCTTCTTCTGTGGTCGGTTCAATACCCCATTGAATAAATCCGTATACAGCAAAACCGGTATAACATAAAAATAATATTCCCGTTAAAGCCAAATCGTTAGCAAAATAAAGATAGGCCGCAAAAAGATTAATGACTATCCAGTACAACCAATTCTCTCGCACTTTATGCGCCACAAGTAATGTTGTGAAAACGCTAAACACCGTTATAAATGCATCTAAATAAATATAGTTTGCATCCAACACAGTACTAGCAAAGTGACTTAATATTAAGGCGCCAATTGTCAGCCCTACAATACATATCACATGCCTTGATATTGGCCAGCTCTGCACAAGCAAAGTATCTGCATGGCTATCTCGCCACTTTATCAAGCCATAAACAGCCATAATTAAGTAATAAAAATTGAGTCCTGTATGAAAAGGTAAAGACACGTTCCAAAAAAGCCATGTATAAATCCCCTGTACTTACCAGGGCACATGGCCAACACCATATGTTTTGCCTAGCAGCCAGCCACACATAGGCCACTGCTAAAGCAACCGCAACCCCCTCCAAGAAAGATGTAGCGGCTAATTGCGCTAAAAAATTTTCCATTAAAGATCAGTACTCATTTTATCGCCATTTAAAAATTTACAGACAAATATCGCTTGCCCTATTTTTTCGTGACTACGTTGCATTTCTTCGCCTAGCATTTGCATGGTGGGAAGATATTCACCACAGACCGTTGTGCTGGTAGCAGTCGTTATCACTTTTATATTTTTATAGGTATTTAAACGGTCTATGAACTCTTGAATAGGTTGAATGTATTGTTCTTTGAGCGGATACATTGATATCTCAGCAACTATTTTCATTTTAGTCTCTTATGATAAAAGCTGGAAAGAATGGTCATTTCCAGCTTGATTTATATTATTTAGTATTGATATTTAAAATTGATCCCTACACGACGTGGCTCACCAAACTGCTCATACAAATGAGTTTCATATTCATCTCGTGGATCGTTACCAAAATAAAAGCCCCGGTTGGCGTATTGTTCATCAAACAAGTTACGAGCATACAAACTAACATTCCAGTTTTCTATCTGGTAATCAAGGCTTGTATGAGCGATAAATATGCTCTGTGATTGTTGATCGTGACTAAACGAATAAAAGAACTCATCTTTGGCATCAAACTCAATTAACCAGTTAATATTATTTGAAACACGCCAATTTAGACCAGCGTTGATATGGTAGGTCGGTGCATGAGCTTGTTCTCGCTTATCAATATTACTACCATTTTTAAGCGTGATGCCGCTAATTTCAGTCTTTAAATAGCCGAGATTAGCAAAAGTATCAACATTATCGAACAGCTTATAATTTAAGCTGACTTCAATGCCATAGTTTTTTCCATCTGTAGCATTGTTATAAAAATCCACAAAAGATTGATCATTTACAATAGAATTTTTATACTGCACGTCGTCACGTTTTTGATAGAAAGCAGAAATATCTAGTACTAAACTTCCATCTTGATTAGCACCTTTTATACCAAATTCGATGCCTATTAAAGACTCAGCATCAAAAATAGCATTATCAAGTAAGTCTTGTCTGAACTCAGCAATATCTTCATCGTCGATTTTACCGAGTGCTTGTCCGTTTACCCCGCCCATTTTATAACTGCGCAATAAACTTAGGTATAACATACTGTTGTTAGCCACTTTTTGGTGATAACTAATTTCAGCTCCCCAATCACTATGGTCAATATCTTCATCAATTAAATTGGAATCAACATAATCGAGTGTTTGTGAGGCTAAACGTAAACTTGCAGTAACCCATTTTTCATCTGATAACATATATTTATATTGACCAAATAAAGCACTGTCTAGTCGATCCACCTGGCTTTCAAACGGTGCTGCTAACCAAGTATATTCTCGAGTTAAGTCTTCTGCTTTGTCTGCAAAATAAAAACCAACTACCCAAGAATTAGCTTTATCACTTTTACTGGATAGTCTTGCTTGAACTGTATTGTCTTCGCGCTCCCGAAAGTAATAATCGGTAGATGAATATTCCCAGCCTGGCGCTATGCCTACAAAACTCCAATCCTCATCATAACCATAAGCTAAATCGGCTTGCATAAAACTGCTTTGAAGTTGAACATTAGCCCAATCTAAGCCTTGATAATCTATAGTAAGACCAATTGCCTCACTCTGTTGTTTATCAAAGCCAGGCTCATCAGATAAGGTTGTTCTATCTCTATTGAGTGAAAAAGCATCATATCCATTGTCTACATCAATCAGATGAATAACTGTGTTGATAGATAAGTCATCAGTTACCTGCCAATTAAGCTTAGCTCGCGCAGTTGACTCATCCACGCCATTAGTATCGTCACGTCCCAACCAAGTATTTTCAACAAACCCGTCACTGGTATTTTGATGAACTGATAGTCGGTAATCAACGCTGTCGCTAAGACCACCGCCTACTGCGGCCCCTATTTGCCAACTACCATAATTAGCAACACCAAACTGAGCATCGATACTGGTTTGATCTGACGCATCTTTGCTTAAGACATTTATCATGCCAGCAAGACCATCAGCACCAAAGCGCGCACTATTTGGGCCTTTGAATATTTCGACTTGTTCGATATCAAAAGTACTCGCTCCAGCGAGCAAACCAGAATAATTGATACCATCAACCAGATAACCCACAGAAGGGTTGATTGGATCAGTAAATTGGCTACGTTCACCAATGCCGCGAATTTGTACAAAGCGTCCACGGCTAGCGCCGCTGGCAAAATTCACGTTAGCAGCGCGATTCAATAGATCTTCGAGATGTTGCGCTTGGCGCTGGTATATAACTTGCTCATCAAGAACAGAAATACTTGTAGCCATTTCAGATAAAGGGGTTGCAGATAACGCACCTCGAACAATAATGCGTTCTAATTCATTGAGTGTAGAAGGTTGTTCATCAGTGTTTTGCGCAGCTACATAAGAATTGATTAAACATAGGCTGATTAAGCTAGCCAAAGGCTTTTTGCTAAACTTCATTTAAAAGGATCTCTTCATTATAGGTTGAAAAGATCCGGTAGTACGGCAGGTAAATGGGGAAAATATCTGACCATTCCTACGCCGGCATTATCCGGATCAGGTATAAGGGTTATGAGTATTTCTCAAATCTCAGCCAAAAGGCTCCCCTTGGTTGCTAAATACAGGTTTGTTAGATACTCCGTATTTTGCGTGAGCAGTGTAACAGGCACATAAAGCTTCGCAATAGATGAATAGGCATTTGGAACAGCAAAATAGTATTTATTTTGTTAATTTTAGTTTGACTATTTTATGATCTGAGAAAAAAGAACCTTCTTGAGTAAACCATACTTCAGCATTTGAAGCCACGCACACCCCCTCAACTTGCCCATAACCTGAAAGTGCGAATGTCTTGTGCAAGCTAAAATCTCTATTAAGAATAGCCATGAAGGGCGAAAAACCTCCCATCCCATTTAACTTATAACCAACCAAAATAAATTGATTATTTTTTCTATCAAAATCCCCACCTGTAATGACACCTGGTAATCCCATTATTTCACTTACAGGGTCAACATACTGTGTTGCCTTTATTTTATTGAGTTGGTAGATAAATAACGTGCCGCTGTTCCAGCTCTTGGAAAATAAGAACAAGCTGTCACCCAAATTAATTAACGTTTCAGCGTCGTAATCATGATTTAGATACTCGTTATTATTAATTGAATTATTGATATAAAATAAATTTAATGATTTATCATTGGTTGTACTTTCGCTGTCTTTTTTAGGCGTTAACTTTTTGGGCACTATTTTAGGCGTTACTTTTTTAGGTACTATATGGATCTGCACAAACTTTCGCTTACCTTTATTGTTACCTACATCACCGATATAAAAATTTTGGCTATCTCCCGTTATTGCCTCCCAGTCTGTATTCTTAGCAGAAATTAGCTTTTTATCAATAATCTTCCCAGAAGAGTCAATATTGAAAATAATAGGTTTATTACCAGAGTCATTAACCGTGAAGGCTGAACCTATTTGTGGACAGTATAGACCGGAAGTTTCTTTCAACTCATCTGATAAATTGTTCTCTTCTAAAACAACATAATGAGGATGACTAGTAGCGGATGAACCACAGGCCACTAATAGGTTTATACCTATAAGTAAAACAAATCTAAGCATCAAACTCTATTCCTCTTAATAAAAAAAATGAACTGATATAGCTTCAGTAAACAATTAGTTCATATCCGGCATATGAGATTATCACTTGATTTGTCGCTGAGTAAATACTTTGGCGATGCAAAACCACATTCGTATTCTTGAATAAGTTTGCTTACACTAGCAAACAATATTCAAACGGCTTAAATAAGAAATTTTTCTGTGAATTTACCCAAGCAGCTATCCTATTGGTTTGAACAACGTCGATCAAAGTTATGTCATAGGCAATTGTTAGTCATAGCAGGCCAAGAAAAATGGACCAGAAACGCTGCGGTTACCTTATTATATGATAACAATATACAAAGTACTTTATGGGTCGGTGACACCGACACCGAAACTGAATATGAAAATATAACTGTAAAAGACTACCGCAGTAAATTAGGTCACGAATATGAGTGGCTGGTATTAAACTGCTTTAGTGGATTTAGAGCCAACGCAGCTATGGCTTTAAGTGGCACGGTCAGAGCACATGGTTTAATGATTATTCTGTGTCCAGAATTATCTGAATGGCCATATTATGCAGATCCCGAACAAAACAATCGTATTTCTTATGGCAATCAACAACCCCATCTCCAAAGTTTCTTTATTCAACACCTGATATCTTGCTTCAGAGAAAATAGTGACGTCGCTATATTATCTGCTGATAAATTTTCTGGTGAGGTAGCATTTGTAGATGATAATTTAGAAACAAATCATTATTACGAGCAAGATACGGCTGTAAAAAGTATTTGTAAAGTAGCTGAAGGGCATACTAATAGACCTTTAATTTTGACCGCAGATAGAGGTCGAGGTAAGTCTTCAGCATTAGGTATCGCCGCGGCTAAATTAATGCAGACGTCGGATAAAACCCTATATTTGACTGCACCGCAAATTCATTGTGTCGAACAGGTATTTGTTCATAACAAACGCATGTTGACTAATGCTTTAATCACTAAAAATGGAGTCGAATATCAGGCAAGTTCGTTAACGTTTAAACCGCTAGATGTATTATTAGCTGATGAAAGTTTACCCGATTTATTATTAGTAGATGAAGCCTCTGCTATTCCGGTACATACACTTAATAAACTTGTGAAAAAATTTCCAAGAGTTGTTTTTAGCTCAACAGTTCATGGATATGAAGGCAGCGGTCGTGGCTTTGAAATGCGCTTTATAAAGCAACTTTCGCAACTAAAACCCAATTTCAAAAGATTCAATATGCTGCAACCGATCCGCTGGTATAAACACGACACCTTAGAACGATTCTGGTTTAATACCTTTTTTCAGGAGGTGCAAACAGATATTGAAAATATTGAGTCCATAAACCAGCAGATTGAGTGCCGACACGTCTCAAAAGCGCAATTGCTTCACGATAAAGAATTACTAGCGGATTTGTTTAGGTTATTAATAAACGCACACTACCAAACCAGTCAAGATGATTTGCAACGTTTCTTGGACGCGCCTGAAATTGAGTTTTTTATATTGACCCGAGGTATAGCTTTGCTTGGTGTGGCTCAAATAGTCAAAGAGGGAGGCGACTGCTTTAGAGAACTTGCAAATACTATTGCTGATTGTAGCAAACGTGTAAAAGGACATTTAGTTGCGCAAAATATTACATCATCCTATAACACTCCCCCTTTCCTCTTAGCTGAACAATGGCGTATTAGCAGAATTGCTATAGACCCTGAACAGCAAAGCAAAGGTTTTGGAAAACAGTTAATTCAATACGTAGAACAGCAAGCAAAACAGCAACATATTAAGTTTTTAACCACGTCTTTTGGTTGCAATACTGACATCATCAAGTTTTGGTACAACAGTGAATTTACCCTAGCTAAACTCAGCGCAAAGCCGGAAGTATCAAGTGGTGAGCACAGCGCTATTTGTATTAAACCTTTAACACGTGAGGCAGTGAAAACATCTGACACTATTCATGAAGCGTTTTATCAGGAGTTCCTTTATCAGATAGACAAAAAATTTCAATTCATGTCTGAAGGTTTACTTATCCAAATACTAGTATTTGAGCAAACTGGAAATCTAGACGTATTTGAAAACATACAACCTCTTGAACAATTTGCCATTGGTAAACGGGCTTACTTTACTTGCAAACGTCTACTAAAAGAATACTTAATCATTAATCCTGGTTGTTTCTCAAAATTAGAATCGCCAGAGCAAACATTATTGGTGGCGGCACTATTACAAAATTTGTCGGATCAGAAAATTTGTACAAAATTTAACTTGAGTGGCAAAAAACAAATCGAACAAGCCTTAAAAACTAGCTTTCGGAAAATTTTATTCGATGCATAATAAAATTCTAGTTTAGGACCTTTAAAATAGGCAACAAACTTGAGTAATCATCCGTCCACAATACCTTTTTATATTGCTCCTTTGATATCACGGATTGCTTATAAATTAGATTTGGTGATTGGGTTATTCGACTATTATTTGTTAACACAACCCACTGGGCATCATGTTCATTACCGTTACCAGGGGTTTCAAACAACATAACCTGCATATCTAAGGTAATGCTGTGCTGTATAATGACAGGCAAAAGTGACAAATGCCGATTAGAAAGGTGCAAAGCCATAACACCTTGGGTCTTGATATGCTGCTGATACAATAAAAACGCTTCATTAGTCATCAAATGTGTAGGAATTAAATCTCCAGAAAAGGCATCAATAATCAGCAAGTCAAATCCATTATTTAGGCCTAAATCTAATTCATGTTGCAAAGTAACCCGAGCATCACCTAATTTGACATCCACTGCAGCATTAGAACGGTCCAAATAACTAAAATATTCATTAGCAAAGTCTGAAACCAGTGGGTTGAGCTCATAAAAAGTATAATGGTCTCCAGGCTGACCATAGGCTGCCAAAGCCCCTACCCCTAAACCGATGATACCAACTTGTAAATTGATGTCACTAGACAGCTCTTCAATGACCAGTTGTACACCTGTACCTGGACGATAATAACTCAGCGGCACAGCTGACTTAGACAAAGGTAAAGATTGACTACCATGTGAAGTAGTACCATCAATTAACCTTCTCTCGTTAACTTTGTCTTTAGTTATATCTTTGACTGTAAGTATCCCGTAGAAATTTCGGGCCTTTGCAATGTCGTACTGCTGGTATTGGTTATTTAGTTTGCTGAAAGCTAATAACCAGACCAGCGCAACAACGGTACTACCTGCAGCTAATATTGAAAGATGGCGATGATTAACACCAGAAAGAATGGGTTTAGCGTCTACAAGAATATCTTGTTTATTCCACAACAAGGAAGCAGTTGCTAATACTAGTACGCTAAAAATCGCAAGGGGAAATTCTAAGAACTCGTCGAAAACACTCTTAGCAACAAAAGACACCAAAAAACTACCAAACACCCCACCGCAAGATAAAACTAAATAAAACAAAGTTGTGTTGCCCTGCTTGGGTTTAAGTGAATTCAATTCACCATGACAAATCATACAGCCACACAATAAAATCAGCAGATAAATCAATAATTGAGTAATGATGTCAAATTGCCCACCAATAAAATAAATTAGCAAGGCCACAAATGACAGAAGCATAAAGAAAGGTAGCCATAGGTATCTAACGTAGATACCAAGATTACTGAATGTCACCACATAGGTTAGTAAATATATGGCTAAAGGTGCGAGCCATAAAAAGGGCACAGGTGGTACATTTTGGGTCAATGCGTTAGTGGTTGACACCAACAATACCACCCCTAATGCAGACAACATAAACCATAATATAAGTCTGAAAGAACCGACTTTAGGATTAATGATATGTTCGGGGATAAAATGGCTATCTTTATTATTTTGCTTAACAACTATAAAAAATATCCAAGCAACTAACAGCACAAATAGGTAATAAATACTGGACCACATCTTAACTTGCCAGTCGAGAGTCATGAAAGGTTCGAATAATACTGGGTAACTCACTAAAGCCAAAAATGAGCCTATATTTGAAATGGCATACAACCTATAAGGATTCGCGCCATTCGTTTCTCTGGTGAACCAATGCTGCAATAATGGTGTGTTGGCTGATAATATTAAATAAGGAAATCCTAAACCCAAAAATAATACTTTCAATACGGCCCAGGTTGGTGGTCCACTTGAAAGTGTATTTTGAATATCAGAAATATTATAAGGTAACAAAAATAAACTACATAATAAGAAAACCAAATGTACAACAATCTGATGCTTCACTTTCAATATTTTCGTCAGAATATAAGCATATAAGTAACCTATTAATAAAAAGAATTGAAAGAACAACATACAAGTGGTCCAAACACTCGCACCGCCCCCGAACCAAGGTAATATGATTTTTGAAATAATGGGTTGAATTTGAAAAATCAGAAAAGCACTAATAAAAACTGATATGAAATATTGCATTGATTATTCAGGCATTGACTTAAAATTAAATTTTATAATGAGTTTTAAACAATACTTTTATTAAAGTAATAAAATAGTGTTGTAAAAAAAAGCTCCCTGAGGGGAGCTTCTTAGATTAAAGTTTTATATTTCGGTTTTTAGCCTTTTCCTTTATATAAGGTTCCCAACTCCTCGCGTTTCGAGCGGTGGACCTGTCCTGTTTTGCTTCCTGCACATGTTTGTAAGCAGACTTAAAGTCTCCCTTGTCAAAGTTTGCTTGCATCATAGCTAAGTGAATAGCACCAACTTTATCCGAGCCGCCATCTAATGCCTTTTGCAACGCAACAATAGCATCGTTATATCTCTCTAAAGCATAGTAAACCATGCCTTGCTTTTGATATAAATCAGGATCAGAATCTAACAAAGCAGACTGTCCATAAAAGTCAGCAGCTTCTTTAAACTCTTTAGCTTGTTGATATGATGACGCAACACTAGTGAGCATTCTTTCGTCTTTATCAACTAAACCGGACTTAATATGCTTATCTAATATTTGAGCCGCTTTTACAGGTATGTCATTCATTGAATATAACTGGCTAAGCGCTTTAATCTCAGCAGCTTTTGTCAAGAAGCCTTGATTGTAAGCCATCTCAAATGTAGATAATGCTTTTTTGTGATCTTCAACAAGCATGTAAAAGAACCCAAGTTGGGTCCATTGTCCTTTGTCATCAGGAAATATCCGCACTGTTTCTTCCTGCACTTCTATGGTTTCTTTATACATCTTGCGGTTGTAATAAGAAGTCATTTTAAGTGCATAAGCAGTTTTATTAGGCTTTTCAGCTAAGGCTATTGCCTTGTTGATAGGCATAATAATTTCAGCAAATCTTTGAGTCTGATAATAAGCGTTGGCCATTCTAAAATAGACATCGAAGTCTTCTTTACAAGTAACCTTCATCCAATCTTGATAGTATTTAATGGCACTATCATACTGCTCTTCCTGAAGGCTTAAATCAGCAATCAGCTTGATTGTACCAACCTGCTCAGAATCATTTAATTCGCTAGGTGCAACTGCTCGTTGCAAATATTCGATTGATTTCTTTGCTTGGCCATTCTGAGTAGCTAACAGGTTACCAATAAATCTGTCAGTAAAAGCCCTGTCAAATGTATTAGAAGTATCGATTTCATACAAAATATCTAGCGCTTCATCGATTAAATCATTGTTATAGGCTTCTAAGGCTTTTCCAACCTTTTTACCTACTTTTTGACCAGGAATATTAGTTGGGCCTCGTTTATAATCAGCACATGCAATGGGAGCAGCTACCTGTGCATAAACACTCGTGGGTATGACAGCGGCAACAGAAATCACTGAAACCACATATAAATGTTTTAGATGTTTCTTCATTATGATTGATCCAACTTAAAGTCTAGTTGCACTGTTAGGCCGAATTGCTTCATCGGTTTACCATCTTCAATTTTAGGCTTGTACTTCCATTTACCCAAAGCACGTCTTGCTTCACGGTCAAAAACACGTTTTGGATCCGCATCTAGCACTGTTACGTCTTCAACTCCACCTACTTCATTGATAGTAAAAGATAATTTAACCCAACCTTCTTTACCATCACGTGCAGCTTGAACCGGATACTTGGGTTCAATTCTTACGATTGGAGTCGCGTCTCCATCACGCATTGCACCTACACTACCGATATTGACTGAAGCACCTCCAACGTCAACACTAGGCATACTAAAGCTCAATCCATCTGTATCGACTTTCGCTACATCAGGCTCAACAGGCTCTATTTTGGGAGGCTGTTTGGGCGGCGGTGGTGGCGGTGGCGGCACTCGTTTTCTTAGTTGTGTAGAATCATCTGGCGTTGCCATAACAATATCAATAATAATCGTTTCACCACTTTTTTCAGGTGGTCTTCCCGTATTAGAAATTAATTCTGCCATTACAACAAAAAGAAGGAAGGCTATTACCCCACCTATAAATATAGAAACTATTAATCGACCCATATTAGCTACCTGCCGTTGCAATTGAGATACGATCAATACCAGCCATTTTAATTTGATCCATGACTTCAACAACAAGCCCATGTTCAGCTTCTTCGTCAGCTTGAATAATGATTACATCAGACGGCTGTTCTGCCATTAAACGTTCTAGATTTGAACGGACAAGGTCCACTTCCACTTCACGTTTATCAATCCAGACCTTTCCATCTTCGGTAACCGCGATGAAAATGTTTGCATTTTTTGGCATGACAGCTAAGTCGCCATTAGGTTTATTAACCTCAACACCTGCTTCTTTCACAAAAACAGTCGTCACAATAAAGAAGATCAACATTATGAAAACTATGTCCAGCATAGGTGTCATATCTATTGTTGCATCTTCTTCTACTCGAACTTTACGACCCATAAGATCCTCTCTTTAATGATGGGGCAAGGCATCTACTAACTTTTCTCTAGCAATTTTCACTTTAGCTTCAAGACGAGAGCTAAAGAAAACACCAGATAAAGCAGCAACCATTCCAGCCATAGTTGGAATAGTAGCCATAGAAATCCCTGCAGCCATTAGACGAGGGTTACTTGTACCCTGAGCAGCCATGGTCTCGAACACACCGATCATTCCGGTAACTGTTCCCAGCAGACCAATAAGAGGGCACATAGCAACAAGAGTTTTAATTAATAACATTCTCGTACCAAGGCCTTCTGAAGCTTGTGAAATCCATGTGTCACGGATTCTATGCGCATACCATGAGGTAGTATCTTCTCGAGCATCCCAGTTGGAAATAATTTCATCTCTCAACTTTGGATAAACTGAAGCTAAATACCAAAAGCGCTCTATCATAAATGCCCACATAAGAAAGAGCGCTACTGCGACAACATAAAGTACGTCACCGCCAGCAGCAATAAAATCCCTGACAGACTCCCATAGTTCTATCAGGTATAACATCTTAAGCTTTCTCCGTCTCAGCATGCGTAGCAATTATGCCCGCAGTCTGCTCGTCAAGGATATGCACAATAGATTTACTGCGCCCAGCAACAATACTGTGAGTCAATAATAGTGGTAAGGCAGCAATAATACCTAAAGCAGTTGTTACCAATGCCATTGAGATACTACCGGCCATCAATTTAGGGTCACCGGTTCCAAACAATGTAATTTGTTGGAAAGTGGCAATCATACCGATAACGGTACCTAACAGACCCAGTAGAGGAGCAATAGCAGCAAAAATCTTAATGATATTGATACCGCTTTCAATTCTCGGTAGCTCTTTCAAAATGGCTTCGTCTAGCTTTAACTCTAAGCTTTCTGTATCAGCAGATTTGTTCGCTGTATACACTTGCAAAATACGACCGAGGGGATTTCCAATAGATGGATTAGACACATTTTTAAGTTGCGTTTTCATTTTCGCACCTACTAATGTGAGTGTAATCACTTTATACAAGCCTATTATTAGACCAATGATTAACATTACTGTAATAGTATAACCAACAGTACCACCGGCATGATAACGTTCCATCATTGTTGCTTTTTCTTTCAACAAGCTAAGAATACCGCCCTTTGAAGGATCCGCATAAAATGGAACAATACCTGAAGTAGCTGCTTGTAATGCATTAGCAGAACTAACTAGATATCCATCAGGTTGACGACCTAGAGGTTGAACCATTTCATTTTGGTCATCGTAAACTAAATAACCTTGCTCACCAATTAAGTTAAATGTACCAACACGAACGACTTCTTGTTGCTGAGATCCACCGTCTAGATTTACGACATCAGTTGTAAAGCGTGAAATTTGTCCTGACTCAGTCATTTCAGTCTGAAGTGCAAACCAAAGATCTTCTAACTCTTTAATGTTAGGAAGACCTTTCGCTTCTTCAGACATACGTTTTAAAAACGCACCACGTCCTGGGAATTCAGCACTTACAATTGAAGTAGAAATTTGGCCATAAGCTTCGGCAGATGCTTGACGAACTACGCCGAACATTTCACCTAAAGTACCTGTGGCTGTTGTCAACTCAACTTCTTTCTCGGCTAATCTTACTTCGTTATCGGCAAATGCTTTTTGCAACCTGTCGCCACGAGACGTTTCAGATTTAAGATCGGCTTGAGCCTTTCTTACTAAAGCTTGTTTGTCAGAACGAGCTGACTGAAATTCTGCTTCACGTTCTTTATTGATACGTGCTTCGGATACACGGCTCTTTTTAACTTCATCAAGAAGCTCTTCTAACGAAGTTGCGGCTTGTGCTGAAGAGGCCAATAATGTAATCGACACAGCCGCTAATATGGATTTAAATACAGTTTTCATCAATATCACTCCGCAGCTTTGATTGGTAGTTTAAGAAGGTCAGCTGGCAATAGTTTGTTCGCCATACGCACAGCTATTACAACTGGATTAATGAATTCAGCACCCAACTCTTCCCAAGCTCTAGCATCATTGTCCCAAACCCAAGCACTCTTTTGATCAAGTGACAAAGCTAAAAGAGCTGTTCTACCCAAATTGAAAAATTCTACTGTAATTACAGTTCCTTGATAATCTAACTTACCTTGATAAGCATCGATTGTACCACCGTATGCGTTTTCGATTTGATATGCTTCGATGACCTGGCGAAACTGTTCAGAAGTTGTAACATTTGAATTAGCCATAATATCGCGTAAACGTTCTACACGCTCTTTACGCTCATTAAGATTAATTGGAATGTCAAGGTCAATGAATTTCTCAAGACTATCAATCATTCTAAACATTAGCGGAACTACGCCACGTTTAACGCCATCAATACCATCAATCTGTGTTTGTAATGAATCGATACTACGTTGTTGATCTGCAACCAATGTAGATACGTAGTCATTGTAGACTTTCAGATTTTCTGTTTCGTCAACAACTCCGCGGTACTCAATAAACAATTCCTGTGACTGTTCGTACAGGTTATTAATTTTCTTTTGGGATTTCGCTGCAGCCGCATGAATTTTAGCTTCTTCTTTGTGAAGCTCGTTTAACGGATCTGCAGAGACAACAGCACTGCTGCCGAGTGCTATCGCACCGACGACGGCAGAAGCAATAAGGTTTCTCTGGCTCATTTTGGACATATTTCCCAACCAATTTTTTTATTTTAAATCCTCGTCAAGCCATAAATTTTATTGACAAGGGGCTATAAAGTTCTTTTTTCAAGGGACTTTGAATTTATAAGAATAAAGACCAAGACCAAAGAATATTCACACGTATGTAAGTAAATTGTCAAGAAACTACAACCATTAAGACAGAAATTATTACAATCAGCCAATCAGTGTTCATAAACTAATCATATCACCATACAAATTAACATTTAATAACAGAACTCGATTTATGAAGTTAACTAAATATTGGTCTTAATATAAAATCTTATAGCTAAAAAAGAAGATATTTGTACATAATAATCAGCTAATAATTACGCAGATTTTTAGAATGTTGATAGTGTCCCACAGTATTTAAACCTCAACAAAAGACTAAACAATGCATTAAGAATTGAAATTTATAGTATCTATAGGCTTGATAGGTATGACTAGGAATATTCAATTCACAGGGAAGAAAACCAGTATTAGTCGAGTGTTTGGCCATTTGACCGTACCATAATAACTTAAAGTTTACGTCTCCCTCAGATTAATATTCTAACCACGGCCGTCATGCGCTGACATTGACGGCCGTGGTAACTTCAATGTCATAGAAGGATATGGAAAATATAAAATAAAATAGCTCAGAATACCCCTCGCTCTCACACACCACATCCCTGACCTGACACTTTAATGATGTCCTTCAGCACATCAATCTAGATGATTTCAATACCACTATTATCCCATAAACACTCCAAATCAGTCTTAACGAAGAAGCAGCATTGCGTTAAATGATAAAACCATTCACCTTACATTAGCCAAAGCTTAGGAATATGTGCTGCTCATTTAGTCAGTGCTTAGTCGGTTGAGAATAATATATCTGGACAAACTTGAGAGAGTGAAGGATTTACCCCTTTTCCTATAGAACCAAACGTAAGGTTCTCATATGGCTCATACACACCATAAACTACAATATTGTGGTAAAAAGCTATTCCTGGGATACCCTATCAATATGATAAAGTCCTAATTCATCGAACCAACTATTCTTCATTGCAATAGTTGACACAGGACAATTTATATTGCGCCATGATTGCATTTTGATGAAGATGTATTTCCCTTTAAGCTAAGGTGTTTTAACCGTCAATGTATACAGCTGGGCTGCTTCCATAGCCCCAACTGGATGACGCCTAAGCGCCTCATCCCCATAATTAGCAATGTAAACTCTCGCTTGCAATTGGTTATTTTGAAATAATTAACAAACCCACGAACACAGTATTTAATTGCCTAAAAACCTCTTGCGCTGTCGGTATCCCCAACAAACGCATACTGCCATCATTTTTGGGTATTTCTAACCGTCTAACGGCCTGCCCTTGATAATTTTTGTCTTTTAGTTAAAGCAATAAGATTTTAATTACACTGCAAATCCGCAGCAAAATCGCTCTGCTTATCGATGCCTGCCGCGCGTTTCGCTCTTGACGCATATTTATAAAGGCTGCCGTTAAAATTCGCATGCAGCCGTTGCACATAAAAACTCGAGTAAACTCTTCAACCTCAAAATTTACTTGCCGTCGTTGACTCATTGTCATCCTTGTTGTAGCTTTCCACTTCACCTGCCTTTGACGCGTGCTAGCTCCATATAAGGTGGCAACCTACGCCAAGTGAACTTTAAATCAGTCCATTTGTTTCCAAGCAACTGCAATAAAGATTTCTGCGCCCGTCGGTGTAATTGTGAGCCCACAACACTTCAAAAAAAGTAAAACAGAGACTTATCGTTCGCTTCCCCTTTCGCAACACACGCAGTTCTTTAAACACTACCGCTCTGTTGAACATTGATTTCAGGCTCCACCAGTTACTGCAACAGTTCCCTGTTAGCCATGCCACCCTCAATCACGCAGTGGGTCTGATTAGGTATTGGGCATTACGCTATTTTGCAAGCTCATCCACCCACCACGCCGAAACAGACTCGCTCTCGCTGTATATTACTCACTTCCTATGGCTTATTTAAGCCTGTCAGGTTTGCGAGCTTCGCTGGGAAAAAAAATGCCGCGCACTAATTTTAGCGGGCGGCATAAACTGTATATCTAGATTATTGTCACATACCTTCTAAATTAGAAAGTAAATTTAACCCCGGCTTTATACATACGTCCAAGATTGTCATAAGTACTTGGGAAAGTATTACCACTGTTAAATGAAGTTGAACCAACTTCACCACCTAAAACAGGCGCATCTTTTTCGAAGATGTTATCTATACCAAACGTAAATTTAGTATGCTCATTATAGAGATAGCTCGCAAACAAATCGACATAGTCATAACTTTCAATACTTTGAAACTGGGCAAATGTGTCAACAATTTGGTCACTTTGAATATCAACGCCGCTCATGTGACGCCATAGAGCAGAAACTGTGAAGTCATTCAACTGCCATGTTGTACGCTGAACCCAACGCAAGTCAGATGTCGGACTACAAGTTGTACCAAACTGTCCTTTACAATCAATTAATACAGATTCATTAGAACTTTGTTGTTCATGCGTTAAATATTTGTTTACGTTAGCATTAAATGATATCTCACCCATTTCACCTAAATCTACGCTAAAGTCTACGTTTACTTCGATGCCTTCAACCTGACGAGACTTAAGGTTAGTCGTAAACAACTCTATACCAGAGCCAGAAATGGTTAAATCACCACCAATGCGTTTGATTTTTGAACATGCAACGGTATCGCCGCCTATGTAACAGCCATCAAGCACTTCTTGAGGAGAGAATTCACCAATATAATCGTCAACTTGAATGTCGTAATAATCAACTGAAAGTACAAAATCATCCAAGAAATCAGCAGTGTAAACAAAACCAGCAGTAAATGTTTCAGCATCTTCTGCACCAGGTGCATTATCGGGATCACTGCCATTGAAGGCGTTAACTTGACCAGAGATAATATCTTGTACCGCACCTACTTGCGCTGGAAGCATACCTGTTGATAAACAAAGAGCCGTTAACGCTGCATCAATGTTACTCACATTAGCAATTGAACATGGATCTAGCGTTGCGTTATCTAAACCTGTCACGACAGGAGAAGAAAGCTCACCAACGTTTGGAGCACGTGTTGCTGATTGCTGCATTACGCGGATTAATACTTGGTCAGTTGGTTGCCATGTGGCACCCAGTTTCCACGTATCTACAGAGCCAACAGAGCTATAATCTGCACCACGATAACCAAATTCTATATCTACGCGTTCAGCAAAAGCAACATCTTCCAATACCGGTAAAATACCTTCAATGAAAAGCTCTTCAGAAGAGAAACCACCATTAATGGCAAGTAAGTTACCACCGGCACCGCCTTGACAACTGGCCGGCGCTTGTTTTAAACACTCATCAGGCTCTAATGAACCGGTCTCTTTACGATGTTCGTAACCAACACTGATAGAAAGTTCTTCTGCAGACCATGGAGATTTTATCGCTTCTACAGGACCATTAGCCGTAAGAAGTATAATTTCTTGCGTGTAGGCTTGTGTTTGAAGAGCGGTTGCCGTTGAATAAGCCGCCATTTCAGGTGTAATCGTGCCTAAACCACCAAATAAATTAAGTGGCACACAAGAAGAAACACCATTTTTACAGTTAACGCCATCCGTACTGTCTAATGCGTTTTGAATGTTAGTTAGGTTAGTGTAGCCACCACGTGTAGTAACACGGTTTGTTTCACCATATTGATATGAGGCGTCATACATCCAATCGCCATACAATTCACCTTCAACTCCGGTTAGCAAAGAAAATTGGTCTGTGTTGAAAAGTTCTGAGCGTGGACCAAACTCTACTGTACGACGACGTAATTGCACATTTAAGTAATCGGCAGCATCAACGTCACCGCTTCCATTACTATCAATCCAGTTAGTCAACCCTGGAGTATTTAATAAGCCCGCTGCAAGAGCATCGTTACCGGCATCAATCATGTATTGGCGAGCCTGATCAACGATGAATGGGTTAGCAAGGGGTATGTCAAATCTAGCGCCAAACGTACCTGAAGGAGCGACTTGTTGTGAAACAGACTGACGGTTATAGTTGAATGTACTATAAACAGTAGCATTGTCATTGATTTCATAATGACCAATAGCGGTCGCAGAATAACGCTCAGCGGGAGTTTGATAGAAGTTAAAAGGGTTGAAATTGAATCGGCTACAATCTGCACCAATGCTACCGTCATTTCTAAATTGCCCATTAGCCGGCGCATAACCCACGAGTGCAAACTTTGTTGGGATAGCAGTAGTTGAACCACTTCCTAAAACAAAATCAACAACATTAGGACCGTCACAACCTGCAGGGCCAGGAACGGGTGGAAGACCGGCACTAAATTCATTAAGACCCGCACCGGTTTCACTGTCGATACCCAGCAAACCTAATGGACGGTCACCTAATAGTACCTGGTCACGATTCATCCAGCTTACAGATAAAGCAATATTACCTTTACCGTCAGCAGAGTTTGAACCTAACGTTAAAGAGATGTTGTCTTTCTGACCATCATTATCACCTGTTACAGCATGATTGTATTGTAATTCAACACCTTCAAAATTCTTTTTCATGATGAAGTTAATAGCACCTGATATGGCATCAGAGCCATATACTGCTGAAGCACCACCCGTTACAACATCAACACTTTGTATTAATGCGGTAGGAATAGAAGCAGTATCAACTTGACCATTAAAATTGAAAGGTGTCATACGACGACCATCCATCAAAATCAATGTACGCTGAGTACCTAAACCACGTAAGTCAACTGTTGCAGCACCCGCACTACCATTGTTTACGTTGGCACCATCACCCGGAATTGTACTAGGCAATACTTTAAGCATTCTTTCCACTTCAGGCTCTTGAAAGAAACCAAGCTCTTCAGAGCTCATTGAGAAAATTGGGCTGGTAGAAACAGCACCAGGTCGGCGAATACGACTACCTGTAATTGAAATCTTTTAAATTGAGTTAAGTGAGTCAACTGATTCAGCTGATTCAGTTGACTCTTCTTGTGCATTTATCGAGCCTGAAACGACCATTATCGATGACGCTACGCTCATAGCCATCGCTAGACGAATTGACTTCGCCAATTTTGAATTTATAAAGATGTATCTCTCCTTTGACCAAAATATTTTATAGTGTTTGGTCGTTGAAACGACTTTTAAAATGAAGGTATTGACCCTCTAATCCAATAACAAACAGGATTATTACATCTGGTCAAAAATACAACCCAAACAATATAAGGCACAACATATAACTAAACATGCAGCCATATTGATAAGAAATTATCTACATTTATTTGTCTAGTGATTTTTGTTTTGCTAATTATTTCTGTCATCAAGATAAAACATTAACTATTGTGAACAGCTAGGAAACTAAAGTGTTAGACGAAACCACTTAACAATGTATATATTGGACGCATGAATTAATATTAAAGGTAAAAAACATGAAACTAGATGATGATATCCATAACTATTACGAACACTTAGTACTTGATAGGATTGAAACATTAGGCTTGAATAAGTCTAAGGGTGAAGATTATTTAGCAGACTTATGCTGCCTCGCTCTGAACCAAATCCCACCGCGATATATTAGATTTGAAGTGGACATGTCCTTTTATTTGCCACAAAGCGAACGTCAACAGATGGAAATGAATGCAGTAAACGCGGTTAGTCAGGCAGCAAGCTTTTTAGATCAAAATGTTATTGAGAAGAAACTAAAGTCAGCGACATAATAGGAATTTAGGATTGGTGGTGCCCTTCCAGCCACACCTCGGCACATGAGTCGTTTGCTGCGGCTGCTCCCTTCCAGGTCTGACCGGGTTCACAAATTATCATTGCGAGGGGACCGAAAGGTCACCGTTGAAATCCTTAACAAAACTTTCGCATCGCGTTAAGGGGGATGCATTATGAACAAAGCTTATGTCAGATGCAATACTCTTTTCACGACATTTTTTCCGAAATTGTATTCAGCGAATAGAAATCAACCAAATCGTTCTTCAGCAATTTGATTAGCGATAATATTAGTAGCAACCCCTTGTGACTGAGCGCGATGGTATATCTCTAGTAGTGTATTGCTTATTTTTTCAATATGGTCTCGTAAACCTTTATCTGAACTAGAAATTGATTGGTGATATATGTCTATTATCCCACCAGCGTTTAACACATAATCTGGGGCATACAGGATCCCTTTATCTGCTAACAACTGACCAAACTCTTCTTTAGCCAACTGGTTGTTCGCTGCACCAGCAATCACTTTCACTTTTAATTTCGCAATGTTTTTGGCATCAAGAATGGCTCCCATTGCACAAGGGGCAAATACATCAACATCTAAATCATAAATATCTTCAGGGCTGACTGCCGTGGCAGAAAACTCGCTGACTGCTTTTTCAATGTTTTCAGGATGGATATCGCTGACATATAACTTGGCTCCCTGTTTATATAGATGTTTCGCTAGGCGAATTCCAACGTGCCCGAGACCTTGAATAGCGACTTTTACTCCTTTAAGCTCAGAATTCATCGCATGTTCTACCGTTGTTTTAAGACCAACGTACACGCCATAAGCCGTTGATGGAGCTGGATTTCCATCAGCTGGTTCAGAATTAATATGATATTTGGCATGAATACCTGCCACATGAGCGGTTTGTCTACCCATTAGTTTCAAGTCATCAACTGTCAAACCTGAATCTTCAGCACTGATGTATATCCCAGATAAACTATCAATGAACTTACCCATAGCAAACATTTTTTCTGGTGTTTTTTCAGTTCGAGGATTGCCAATAATAACAGCCTTGCCGCCCCCCTGTTTAAGCCCAGCCATCGCGGCTTTATAAGTCATGCCCTTGGACAGTCTTAATACGTCTCGCAGTGCTTCTTCATCACTAGCATATGGCCACATACGACACCCACCTAGGGCATTACCTAGATTTGAATTATGCACAGCAATGATTGCTTTCAAACCACTTTTTTTATCTTGATAAAAAGCCACATGTTCGTGCCCATCAAATTCACTATGCTCAAAAACCGACATCTCATTCACTCTTTAAATGTTCCTATACACTAATCATATCCCACAAGATGTAGGACATCTTTTGCGACTTTATTGTGCAGTCAAACTAGTTAAACTAAAAAATCACAGATGAATTGTGTCACTAGGATAAATATCCTCTTTTTTGTCTTGAAAAAGAATTAAACATTCATCATGCTATCAGCCAATTAAATACTCTCAATAAAATAAAAAATTATGAAACTAGATAAATTCGATCGAGAAATTTTGCGAGTCATGCAAAAAGACGCGACTGTTTCGATGGCTGATTTAAGTCAAAAAGTGGGTTTGTCACACACGCCATGTTGGCGCAGAGTTAAACGACTCGAAGCTGAGAAGGTTATTCTTCAGAAAGTGACATTGTTGGATAATAAAAAATTAAATCTAGGTGTGTCAGTTTTCATTTATGTCACCTTAAAAAATCATGATGGAGAGTCATTAAATGACTTTGAAAAGGCAGTTCAAAACATTGAATCAATAGTTGAGTGTCATACTACTAGTGGTGATAAGGATTATTTGTTGAAAGTTATTGTCGAAAGTATCGAAGAGTATGAACACTTACTTAAAACTAAATTGACAAATCTTCCCTTAGTCGACCATTTAAGTTCAACGTTCGCGCTTAAACAAGTTAAAAACACCACTGAATTACCCATTAAAAATCTTTGAAAATCTGCTATTTAGATATCAGCATATTTTTCGTACAAATTAGATTTAAATTTTTATCACAATTTAAGCTCGGCTCTGTAGAATAAAATACTGCAATATTTACTTTCGTCGAACTTTCATTATCTTGTTTTTGAGTGACTACAAATATTTGACACAAAACGATATCAATCAATATTTATAATAAAACCATTACACTATTTTTACGGTCTTTTTGTTAATGCCGTAGTCACGTAGTTTATTAGCAATAGCGGTGTGGCTTAAACCTAGTTTTTTTGCTAACTGTCTAGTACTCGGATAACTGGGGTATAACCGCATTAAAATGTCTTTTTCAAAACGTTTAACTTCGTCATCTAAACTGCCTGCGAATTCTTCTGAAACAAAACTGACAGTTGCAGAGCATGACGGCAGTTGGATATTTTCTTTTTCTAGTTCGTTGCCTTCTAATAGTGAAACCGCTCGATATAGGGCATTTTCAAGTTGCCGTACATTGCCGGGCCACGGATAAGTTTGCAGATAATCGACACAAGCCTTGGTCATCTTAGGTGCCTTTCGACCTAATTTCACACTATGTTGTTTAATAAATCGATCAGCTAACGCAATAATATCTGATTTACGTTCTCGTAGTGGAGGTAACACCAAACTCAACATATTTAAACGATAAAACAGGTCTTCTCTAAATTGCCCCTCTTGCATTAATTTACCTAAATCTTTATGAGTAGTGCAAATTAACCGAACATCGAACTGTAAAGGTTTCTCATCACCAATTTTGTGGTAACTCCTATTTTGTAAAACCCGCAAAAGCTTTATTTGAAGCTGTGAAGACATATCACCCACCTCGTCCAAGAGCAAAGTGCCACCTTGCGCTAATTCTAACAAACCCACTTTTCTGTCAGTCTGCCCATCAATTCCTGCTGCGTGACCAAATAACTCGGACTCAGCAATATTATCTGGCAAAGACGCACAGTTTAAAGATAAAAATGTCTCCTCATTGCGTCTACTTGCTTCATGGCAAGCCTTGGCAAGCATTTCTTTACCTGTGCCAGTTTCGCCGAAAATAATAATTGGCCCATCTAATTCGGCCATTCGCTTAGCCTCTTTCACCACGTTTTTCATCGCTTTACTATCCGCTTGGATAGAGATGAAGCTATCTATGCTCGCCTTATGAAAAACAGTCAGTTGTTGCCCTAACCTAAGCTCAGATTTCAGCATAAAGACGGCCCCCGCCAATATATCAGCGCCATCGGAATCAGGTACCATAACAGGTAACATATCAAGCAAATAATCTTGTTCTAAAAATCGAATTCTTTGTGCTTGTACTTGGGGATTTTTACTTTCTAACCAGCGAATTACATTAAATCCTTTAAGAAGTTCTGCAATATCACTACCAATAATTTCATTTTTGGGCACTTCTAGACTTGAGACAACCGCATCATTAATCATGATGATTTTGCCCTTAGTATCCACCGAAAAAACCGGATCCGGCAAAGTCTGCAACAACGCTTTCAGCTGGTATTGTTCGCGCTCAAGGGGCATAAAAGGTGTGGTTTTCACGTCTTCAATACCTTCGATTTTGCGTATCTTAGGCATCAAATGTTGAAAGTCTTCAAACTCAATATTAGGAAAGTTTAAAAAAATCTTTCCTAATTCATCAATCTCAATTCCTCGCAGATCGATTTCATGCTCAACCAATATATCTAACACATCTTGAGCAATACCCAAACGGTCCTGGCAGTTTACTTCTAAGCGCATTTACAACCCCGTTTTGAATACAAGACAACACCAGCCTAAATTGGGCTAGCGTAAATATATTATTACAATTGGCTTAGCGAAGACAGTGTTATTAGTTGACAGTTTTTACAATCTCATAAGCCCGCTTTGGAGAGGGCTGTAAAATCATCCAGATTTAAAAAGTCATCAACTTGCTTGTTTTTCTTTAGGCAGGAACCTGGGGGCATATAACCCTAGATGTTTGGCTTGCGTAACCAAATCCATAATATCCATTTCTGCAACATCAAATAGTGAGTCAAACGAATCTAGAACATAATAAATAGGCTGCATAATATCGATGCGGTATGGGGTTCTTAATGCATCTAAGGGCTGCATTGGCATATGCACACAATCATCTGATTCAAGCGAATGAATTGTCTCACCGGGGGAAGACAGAACGCCACCACCATAAATTCGAGTACCATCTTGAGTACTAACTAAACCAAACTCAACAGTAAACCAATACAACCTTGCTAAAAAAGCTCTATCTTCTTTACTTGCAGCATAGCCAAGTTTTCCATAGGTATGGGTGAAATGTGCAAAAGCAGGGTTTGTTAATAATGGACAATGACCAAATATCTCATGGAAAATATCGGGTTCTTGAAGATACTCAAACTCTTCATTTGAACGGATAAAAGTCGCAACTGGGAATTGTTTGTTAGCTAATAAGTGAAAGAATTCATCAAAATTGATCAAAGAAGGCACTTGTTTTACCTTCCATCCGGTTGCTTTAATCAAAACTGAGTTAATTTCAGCTAGCTGTGGAATACGTTCAGGAGATAAATTCAGCAACTCCAGACCATGTAAATATTCGTCACAGGCCCGACCTTTAAGTAAGCTACATTGTTTTTGTAACAATGCTGCCCAAATTTCATTTTCTTGTGCACTCCAATTTACCAGACCATTCTCATCAGCTTCATGGGATTTATAACGAGTATTTTTTGACATACAATCCAATTGATTTATTACGTAACATATCCAAAATTGTACTCGTACTAATGCAAATCAAAAGCCTAATGCATGTTTTTGTTTTGTGATTCAATTGTAAATATAAGCTTACATACGATAAAATCACATAATTTACAAGTCATCTAAACTTAGCTAAAACACTACTTTAACTGCTTGTTAAGATCCTCCAACAATTGTTTGCTGATACCTGACATCACTGGTTTAGGCTTTGATATCCAAGGTAAAGGACGACATTCGTTAATCGCCTTTAAACCAATTCTAGCAGTCAACACACCAGCTCCCATACCCTGAGCAATACGAGTTGATAACTTACCTGCAAGGCCAGCACTTAATGCGTAATTACCCGCATCAGATAAAATTTCGGCTGCACCTGCGTACAACATAGTATGAAATATTTTACGAATTAGCTTAACTCTGCTCCAATAACCCAAATGTAAACCATATATTTCGCTGACTTGGTTCAACATCCGAATATTTCGCCATAGCACTATCAGCATGTCTAACAAGGCAAACGGGCTTACAGCTATCATGACACTTGCTGCCGAGGCATTTTTACTGACCTGTTGCAAAGCCATTTTATCAATAGGAGCTAACACTAAGTGTTCAAACAAAGACAAAACTTCACTATCACAGTGATGAGAATCCAAGCTTTCTCGCCAACTTACTACCAAGTGTTGATAATCATTTGGAAGACTTTTGGCTATTTTAAAACAATGTTGTTCAGCCAATCCTATAACACTCGTATTGGCCATTTGCTGTGATTGTGTTCGGATATCATCTTGATGTTTGAGTTGTTTCAGTCCCCTGTATTCAACAAAAACTTGACGCATTACCAATATTCCAAGGGCTGAAAAAATGGCTAGCCAAACACCTGCTAACCAGTCCATTCGCTCTACCATGGCAATAATAAAAAAGACTAACTCGGCACTACTTGCCAGCAATACACCAACAAACAAAAAACTAACCATTTTTACTCTTTTTTTAATGCTTAACTCTTTCAAATCCTCTAGTGGAATAGCATCATCGACTGGATCATCACTCACCTCTATTGAATCAATATTGGTAACAATAAACGCTGATTTAACTGAAGGCTGTGAATGAATTTCTTCGTCTTGAGTGCTAAAAACATGGGCACCTTTGAGTACCTTAGATGTGCTCGCATCATTCTGTTTTTGTTCATTGGATAAAGGAGGGATTTTCATATTAATTTATCCGCGAGTAAAAAATCGAGTACTTGATCCATTCTGATATGAGGCAGAACATGTTGTGTATTCATCAGGGGGGGGGGATAGTTTAGGGAACTCAAATTTTTGCTGCTTCCAGAATTCAGGGCCGGGGCAGCTTTGAGGCACTTCTCCAGGAAACAGGGTAATAGCTGCCCCCTGTTCGTTCCTACCTTGCAGTACTGGGATACTTTCACCATTTTGCTGACAAAGACCTGACTTTGAAGCGCGAATAGCAGACACAGCAGTTGATTCGGTACTGACGCCATCAAATTGTATTTGTTTCCTGACACTATGCAGCATACTTTCCAACAACTTAACTAAGTTAGTTTGCTGTTCAGGTGTAATATGGTCAGCCTTACTGGCGGCAAATACTAACTTATCAATTTTAGGTTGAAACAAACGATTTAGTATATTGGAAGATCCGTATTGAAAACTCCCCATCAGCCAGTCTAAGGCTTTTTGTAGGTCTTGATAGCTATGAAAACCACGATTTAACGCAGACAAACAATCAACTAAAACAACTTGTCGATCGAAACCTTTGAAATGGTCTTTATAAAATGGTTGTACAACTTCGGTTTTATAATGTTTAAAGCGCCGACACAATAACTCAGCATTACTATCTTTTAGTGGTTTATTAAGGTCAATTCCCTGCTGTTCAAGTTGTAAGTCTGTAATAGGAAAAAAATGTAAAACGGGGGCACCAGACAACTCCCCAGGTAAAATAAATCGACCGGGTTGTAATAATTGATACCCATTACTTTGGCAATCAATTAAGTACTGAGTATATAACTCAGAGGCTTTTTGTAGTGCTAATTCATCGCCTCTAGCATTTAAATCTAAATTTGCCACTGCATTAAAAAACGGAGTTGCTAAGTCATGCCTAATGGGGTCGCTTAGTTCTCCCTGACAATGCTTAGACCACTGAGCATAATCCATATCGAGTAGCGGCAAATCAAGCAACCATTCTCCAGGATAGTCGGTAATGTCTAAAGTTAGAGTTGCGTCCTCGGTCAGATATTTACTCAACCCCTTACTCTTTTTATACTTTATTTTTAGTCTTACCTGCGAAATACCTTTTGTCGACGCAGGCCATTCGGGTGAGGTTTGGGTAAGCTTGGCCATGGCCTCTTCGTATGCAAAACGACTAAAACTCAAATTGGGTTGAATATCTCGTTTTACACCAATCAACCGCGACTCTCTGACCACTGAAAAAAAAGGGAGGTGTGCCGCTTCGTTTGCTTCAATAAGTTGGTTGACTAAAGATGTAATGAACGCAGTTTTACCGCTGCCACTGAGTCCAGTCACTGCCAAGTTAACATGATTATTAACGAGTCTTGCCGCGGTTAACTTTAGCTTTTGTTTGGTCTGGAGAATGTTAGGATGTTGGAGCAAGGAAGTCTGCATGAAAACGGTATCAACCTTATGTAATTGGAAGAATAAAATACTTAAGGCTGACATTCAGCCAGCCCCATTAAGATTAGATTATAACTTGCTTAACTCTCGATTAAGTTGAAACTCAGTTGAAGTGACATAGGTCTCCATTTTTCTAAGTCTAGTTTCATTTTTTTCAAAGCGTTGTTTGATATCGATAAAAGCCTGTTTAGGTGGTTCGCCTGCTTGCCAAACTTTAGACTTCACCACTACTTTTTCTGATTCGTCCTCAGACACATTATGCCACCCCTTGCCTTGCACTTTATTGTGGTGGCTAGTTGCATTCCCTTCATCTTTTGGTCTAGCTGCCAAGCCCCTTGGTTTTTTTCTAAAATAAACCACGCAGCAATATAACCAACGAAGAAAAATGGCGGTGCCAATAAAAAGAATCCAGTTAGCGTTAGGATTCTCACCAACCATATTTCCATGCCAAAGTATTCGGCTATACCAGCACACACCCCTGCAATTTTTCCTTTGCTAGGGTCTCTGTGTAAGCTGCCAAAAGTTTTCATACTTTATTCCTCCACTCTGGCGCCTCTGCATCCAAAATTGACTCTAATGTATGAATGCGATCTGCCATTTTTTCTGCTCTATCAGCTAATTCTTGTAATGTGCCATATTCAGCTTCAGTCAGTCCCTGATTCATTTGTTTTTTGCTCCGATAATGCATTATCAGCCATATCGGAGCGACAAAGATCATAAAAATAACGATAGGTGCTACTATTATTCCAACTACGTCTTCCACAATTCGTCTCCTTTTGCCAGTATCTACCGACCATTACTGGCTTACTTTTCAACAGCTGTTGATTTACTTTGCATTTTTTTCTTCAATGCCGCCAGTTCATCATCAATTTCATCATCTGACTCAAGTTCAGCAAATTCATCAGCTAAGGTTTTCTTACCTAAGTCGTAAGCATCGACTTGTGACTCTAAATCATCAATCTTGCGCTCGTATTGTTCAAATCGACCCATCGCAGCATCGACTTTGCCACTGTCTAAGGTTTTCTTTACTTCAAGCCTAGAGCTGACTGTTTTTTGACGCAATATAATGGCTTTTTGACGTGTCTTAGCATCCGCTAATTTGTCTTGCAGTTGCCCGACTTCACTCTGCAATTTTGTAATTTGCTCATCTACACCCTTAAGTTCATGTAACAGAGCACTGGCATGTTCGTCACACTTTTTCTTTTCATGAAGCGCTGCACGGGCTAAGTCTTCTCTATCTTTACTGATAGCTAATTCTGCTTTCGATGTCCAATCCTTGGCTTCATTCTGCATTTTACCAATTTGCGAGCAAATTTCTTTTTTACTAGCCAATGTCTTTGCTGAAGCAGAGCGCACTTCAACCAGTGTGTCTTCCATTTCTTGAATAATTAAACGCACCATCTTTTCAGGATCTTCGGCCTTATCTAAAATGGAATTAATATTTGAGTTCACTATGTCTGTGAAACGCGAGAAGATACCCATAGTTTTTACCTCTTTTATCAAATGTTAGTTAAATAATGTTAATTAACAGGGCTATTTGTTTTTTTCTTACCAAGTTCTTGCTAAATTCTATTCAATTTACAGGCCAACATCATGGTTTAACTAAATTATTGATTTTAAACAAATATTAATTTACACACTGCACACTGAGATCTACAATAATTAATAAGCAGACTATTAGTTAGTCGTTTAGACCACTTTTTAAGGATATTGATGAGCCGCTTTCGCCAACAAGATAAAATGCTAGGTCAATCTAATAATTTTTTAGAAGTGTTAGAGCAAATTTCACAAATTGCACCTTTAAATAAACCCGTTTTAATTATTGGCGAAAGAGGCACAGGTAAGGAGCTGGTTGCAGCCCGGATGCATTTTTTGTCAAAACGCTGGGAACAAACCTACCTGACACTCAATTGCGCAGCCTTAAATGAAAGTTTGTTAGAAAGTGAATTGTTTGGATATGAAGCGGGTGCTTTTACTGGCGCAGCTAAACGTCGAGAGGGGCGATTCGAAACCGCAGATAACGGCACCTTATTTTTAGATGAACTGTCTAATACATCTGGCATGGTCCAAGAAAAGCTACTTCGGGTAATTGAGTATGGAGAGTTTGAACGCGTAGGCGGCTCTCGCAGTGTGAAGGTCGATGTTCGAATAGTTGCTGCCACGAACGAAGATTTACCCGCTTTAGCGGACTCAGGTGAATTTAGAGCAGATTTGCTAGACAGATTGGCATTTGACGTCATCACCCTGCCCCCTCTGCGCGAACGCAGAGAAGACATAATGATGTTAGCCGAAAACTTTGCTATCAACATGGCCAGAGAGCTTGAAATGGAACTATTCAGTGGTTTTACTGAAAAAGCTAAACGCATTTTATTGGATTATCACTGGCCGGGTAACATCCGTGAATTAAAAAATGTTGTGGAGCGAGCTGTATATCGCAGTAACAATCCTAACTTACCAGTTCATAATATTGTGTTAGACCCTTTTGAATCCATTTACAGGCCACAAAGAAGGATCAAAACTCAGGATAGAATTATCCAGCCAGAGGTTATACCTTCCGCCATCACGTCGACTGAAACTTTGCTCAAAGAACATACTTTAATTGAGCCAAAAACAAACTCAGCCTTTGAATTCCCAGTTGATCTAAAAGAACTTTCTCAAGAGTTCGAAATAGATTTAATCAATCAGGCATTAAGCGAAAGTCAATTTAATCAAAAAAAGACCGCAGAAAAACTCAAATTAACTTACCATCAACTACGCGGCTATTTGAAAAAGTATAATTTGTTAGAGCAAACTAATGAAGAAATGGATTAAGCGGGAGCGTGAATATTCTAGCAAAACCTAATAAACATATTTGGTTCAAAACAACGTTGATTGTTTTGGCGAGTACCTTTTTGTGTGCCTGCGATGCACTTCTTCAATCGAAAACAGATCCTAATGGGATTGTTTATTGCTCAGAAGGAAGCCCAGCCAACTTTAATCCACAATTAGATACCTCAGGCACAACGGTTGATGCTTCATCCCACCAAATTTATGATCGATTAATAGATTTTGACCCGGTGACGGGAGATATAGTACCTGCGCTTGCTACCAGTTGGTTGGTAAGTGACGATGGTAAAACCTATACTTTTCAGCTAAGGCAAGAGGTCCCTTTCCACAAAACTGACACTTTTGAGCCAACACGCTTTTTCAATGCTGAAGACGTGTTGTTCAGTATTAATCGTTGGCGACTGGTTGATCACCCCTATCATGAGATATCTGGTGGCAGGTATCCATATACTGATAGCCTGAATCTTCGCGACCTGATAACACAAGTTAATCGCATCAATGGTTATCGAGTGGAAATCACATTGAATAGACCAGAAAGCTCTTTTTTAGCTAACCTTGCTACAGATTTTGCTGTGATATTATCTGCTGAGTATGCTGATAAGTTGATATTACGCAACCAAAAAGAGCTCATAGATTATAAGCCAATTGGTACTGGGCCTTATCAGTTAGATAGCTACCGCCAAGACCGATACATACGCTATACGAAACATCCAGAGTATTGGCGCCATATAGAGTTAACTGACAAACTGATATTTGATATCACTCCTTCTAGCTCGCTGAGACTCGCTAAACTACTGACCGCCGAATGTGATGCTATTGCTTTACCCGCCCACAGTGAGCTGGAAGTGATACGAAAGCAAGAAGATTTAGTATTAGATGAAAAGCCAGGCCTAAACGTAGGATTTTGGGCGTTTAATACATCCAAACCACCATTTGATAATCCACTAGTGCGCAGAGCCCTAGGCATGGCAATTGATAAAAATGCCTTGATTGAAGCGATTTATTTTAATAGCGCCGTTGCAGCAAAAAATATTGTTCCTCGCACATCTTGGGCATTTCAATCTGATGTACGGCCCCTTAGCTACAATCCCATCGCAGCAAAGAAGTTATTGCGTGAGCAAGGCGTTCCGGAACACTTCTCCATGACTGTCTGGGCGATGCCCGTACAACGACCGTACAATCCAAATGCCTTGAAAATGGCTGAACTAATCCAAGCCTATCTGCAAGATGTCGGTATACGAGTGAATATTATCAGTTACGAATGGACAACATTCAGAGAACGTTTAACAGAAGGGCTACATGACTCTGTCTTAATTGGTTGGTCAGCAGACAATGGTGACCCAGACAATTTTTACCGCCCACTATTATCGTGTTCGGCCATTAAATCAGGTACTAACAGGGCAATGTGGTGCTCAGATGAATATGACTTATTGATTAATAAAGCTTTAGAGTACACCGACATCAGCGAACGGACATATTTTTATGGCAAAGCCAATGAACTTCTGGCCGAACAACTGCCTTTGATCCCCATAGCTCATGCCTCTCGGTACCAAGCTCATAGGAAAAATTTGGACGGGCTAGTTATTAACCCCTATGGCGGTGTACGGTTTGGTGGAGTGAAAAAACTCTAATGACCAATGTATTATTGCGTTATGCAAATCTTGTTCTTGTTACACTTTTTATCCTAAGCTTACTGTCTTTTCTGCTAGCGTATTTATTTCCTGGGCAAGCCTTAGAAAATCTTACAGGTTTAAGGTTTAATAATTTGACGGAACTGCAAAATAGTCAAATAAAGTACTCTGTAGATGACAATATATTTGTGCAATATTGGTATTATATGGGTGAACTATTTGCCGGTAACTGGGGAATAAGTTTCAATTCAGGTTTACCGCTTTATGAAGATGTTGGCCATTACCTTCCTGCCAGTATAGAGCTAAGTGCCTATGCTCTCTTTCTGTCCTTTTTTATTGGCTTACCCTTAGGTTTTTTAGCTGCGTTGCGACATCATAAACTTACCGATTACAGCTTGTTATCGGTGAGCTTATTGGGTTATTCAATTCCTGTATTCTGGCTGGCCTTGATCATGATCCTAGTTTTTTCTTTGCAATTAGGATGGTTTCCACTATCAGGGCGTATAAGTTTATTATTTGAAATCCCTGGCATCACAAATTTCATTTTAATTGATATTTTATTATCTGATTCAATCGATAAACAAGCCGCACTCATTAGTGCTTTTAGACATCTCATTTTACCAACTGTGTCGATTGCGTTTGTCACTACAACGATGATATTTCGGATCACCAGACGTTCGGTAATTGAAACCTTAAATAGTGAGTTTATCTTAGCGGCTTACGCCAGAGGGTTAACACCAAGACAAGTGCTCATGCGTCATGGTGTTAGAAATGCGCTAATACCTATTTTTCCATTATTAGCCATGCAATTTCCCACTTTGTTAACCAATGCCATGATAGTAGAAAGTATTTTTTCTTGGCCTGGTATAGGTAATTGGCTTATTCAAGCTATTTATCAACAAGATTATCCCGCGATAAGGGCAGGAATGTTAGCCGTATCGGTTTTGGTGGTTATTTTCACTATGTCAATTGATCTAATTATTCGTCTAACCGATCCAAGACGCAGAAGGGCTGAACGTGCCGCAATCTAGTTTATATCAGGAAGAACATCATCCCTCTCCGCTGCAATACACTTGGATGGAATTTAAAAACAATCATATCGCTGTAGCAGGGCTATTTTGTTTTGCTTTTTTTCTGATCATTACTGTTTTTTGCCCATTATTAGCGCCCTTTGATCCGAATATGCAACAAATAGGCGATTTGTTGATACCACCTGCTTGGGATCCCAATGGGGGTATTAGCCATGTATTTGGCACTGATGCCTTAGGCCGTGATTTATTATCTAGAATTATCTATGGCTGTAGAATGACTTTTGGTATTAGTTTGTTTTTGGTTATTATTGCTATGCTTCTTGGAGTGGGATTAGGAGCTCTAGCAGGAATGAGTAGAGGGTTTCGTTCAAGTTTTCTTAATCATACTTTAGACTCGATTCAGGCAATCCCAACGTTGCTTATAGCCATTATTATTATAGCTATTTTAGGTCCGGGATTAGTCAATAGTATGTGGGCCATAGCTCTCGCACTGATACCTCAGTTTGTTCACCAGACTCGGGATTTTGTAAGGCATGAATTGTCTAAAGAATATATTATGGCTGCAAAACTCGACGGTGCCAGTAAAACCCAAATATTTGTTCGCTCCATATTGCCGAATATGGGTGAGATGTTAGTGGTACAAGCTACCTTAGCACTATCAATCTCTATTTTAGACATCAGCGCTTTGGGATTTCTCAAGTTAGGTGCTCAAGCCCCGTCTTCGGAATTAGGAGCAATGCTTTTGGAAGGTATTGAGGTTGTTTACATTGCACCTTGGACAATTGCCCTGCCCGGTGGAGCACTTTTTTTGATGATGATTTCTATCAATTTAGTAGGTGATGGGTTGCGTTCAGCACTTAGAAATAGGTTATTACATTAATGGTCTTGCTTGATATCAAAAACCTAACCTTAGAAATTGATATATCTGGAGGGTGGGTTAAGGCGCTTGATAAAATTAACATGGTGATCCATGAAGGTCAAATTCATGCCTTAGTCGGTGAGTCAGGATCAGGTAAAAGTTTGATCATCAAAGCGATTGTTGGGGCACTACCTCAACGCTGGCGAATTACTGCCGACCGTATGACATGGAAAGGAAAAAACTTATTAACGATGACAGCCAAAGCACGGCGTAAGCTCATTCGCAAAGATATCTCGGTGATCTTTCAAAACCCTATTGAGTCACTCGATCCCTTATTAACGTTAGGCCAACAGCTAAAAGAAATGCTTCCCACTGACAAATTAACTAAAACATGGTTTTGGCAGCGGAATCACGAAAAACAAGCATTAGCGATAAAACTGCTGCATAAGGTAGGCATTAAAAAATCATCTACTATGTCTTAGTAGTTACCCTCATCAAATTGCCAACGATGTGGTACAGAAATTCATGATTGCGATGGCATTGGCATCTGAGCCTAAATTAATAATTGCCGATGACCCTACTAAAGGCATGGAAGTTACCTCAAAGACACAAATATTAAAGTTACTCAGTAGAGTGAATCAAGTAAAAAGCATGAGCATTTTGTTTGTCAGCCACGATTTGTTAGCTATATCCAGCATGGCCAGTTATATGACCGTTTTATATTGTGGGCAAACGGTCGAAAGTGGTGATTTAAAGCAACTAAGAAAACGCGCCTTTCATCCCTACACTCAAGCGCTGTTAGATAGTGCCCCAAGCTTTCGCAAAGATCTTCCCCCAAAATCTCCTCTTAGTTCATTAGATGGCACCATTCCTACTTTACATCATTTGCCTATAGGCTGTAGGTTAGGCCCAAGGTGCCCCAGAGCTCGCAGAGAGTGTGTCGCAACACCTCAAATCAGAAGGGTTCATACACATTTCTACAGTTGTCATTTTCCACTACACTGGGATGCTAAATAATGGATCTCATCAATGTTGAAGCATTAACGTTTCAGAATAAAACAAAAAGCATGTGGTCAAAAAGTAAAGTGACGTTTGATTTAGGGCCTGTGAGTTTTAATGTAAAAGCTGGTGAAACCTTAGCTATTGTAGGCGATAACAGCTCGGGTAAGTCCTTGTTGGCCAAACTACTTGTGGGGTTAGAGACACCTAAAAGTGGCAAGATTTTTATGAATGGAGTGGAACTGAATAAATCGAACATAAGTGTCAGATGCCACGATATTAGAATGATTTTTCAAAACAGTAATGATTCCCTTAACCCTGGGCTGACATTGGGTTCCATTCTGGAAGAACCACTGCGCCTCAATACTAAACTTAATGCTCAACAACGCAGGTCGCTAATAGAACAGACTCTTAGACAAGTTGGGTTAATGGCGGAACATCAGTTTTTTTATCGACATATGTTGTCAGATGGACAACGTCAAAGAATAGCCTTAGCCAGGGCTCTAATACTGAACCCCAAGGTCATTGTTGCAGATGAGCCGTTTGCGGCGTTAGACCCATCAGTGCGCTCTCAGGCAGTTAATCTCTTAATGAAACTACAGCTTGATTTAGGCCTAGGCTTTATCTTTATTTCCCACAACCTGGGCATCGTTAGGCATATATCTGACAAAGTGATCATCATCAAGGATGGTAAAGTCATCGAGTCAGGAAAAACAGATGCTATTTTTAATTGGCCTAAAAATGAATACACCCAAAAGTTAATTAATTCTCATCAGGCATTGGTTAATGGACAAGATAATCAACGCTAAAAAGTTTCAAAACTGATGCAGTTAAATAAAAATGTATATTTAACTGCATCGAGCTATTTTATCCTACCAATGCCAACAATATCCCAGCGGCTACGGCCGAACCTAGCACACCAGCCACGTTAGGCCCCATAGCATGCATCAGTAAGAAATTATGATGGTTTGCTTCCAGTCCAACCTTATTAACCACTCTGGCCGCCATAGGCACAGCAGACACCCCAGCCGCACCAATCAATGGATTGATTTTTTGACTGCTGAGTCTACTCATCGCTTTTGCCATTAATATGCCAGCCGCAGTTCCAATGGAGAATGCGATAGCACCTAATGCTAAGATACCTAGGGTTTCAACAGTCAAAAACTTATCAGCCGATAATTTTGAGCCAACAGCTAACCCCAAAAAGATGGTCACAACATTAATTAATTCGTTTTGGGCGCTATTACTTAATCTATCTACTACACCTGATTCTTTCATCAAGTTACCTAAACAGAACATCCCCACTAAGGGTGTTGCCGTTGGTAAAAACAAAATACACAATAATAAAACCGCTAAAGGGAAAATTATTTTTTCACGCTTAGACACAAATCTAAGTTCAGGCATCTCTATTTTTCTTTCTTCTTCAGTAGTAAACAGGCGCATGATAGGCGGCTGAATTATAGGCACCAACGCCATATACGAATAAGCAGCGACCGCAATGGCACCTAATAAATCAGGCGCCAATTTGGACGCTAAAAATATCGCTGTCGGTCCATCAGCACCTCCAATAATGGCGATAGCTGCGGCATCTTGCAACGAGAACTCAAAGCCAGGCACCATGTTTAGGGCAATAGCACCGAATAGCGTACCAAAGATACCAAATTGAGCAGCAGCACCAAGTAGCAGCATTCTAGGATTAGCAATCAGAGCACTAAAATCTGTCATCGCTCCCACACCCATAAAAATGAGCAAGGGGAAAACACCTGTATCGATGCCAATATGATAAACCAGATAAAGCAACCCACCAGGATCACTGAAACCAGCTAAAGGAATATTGGTTAGTACAGCCCCAAAACCAATAGGTAACAACAGCAACGGTTCAAATTTTTTAACAATAGCTAAGTAAAGTAATAATGCGCCAACACTCATCATGATCACCTGGCCTAGCTCAAAATGAGCCAGAGAGGTGCTTTGCCATAATAATTCAAGCTTTTCCATCTGTGTTCCTTATCCTATGACTAACAAAGGTTGACCGGTTTGTACCGCATCTCCTTCTTTAGTTGAGATATTAGATACCACACCTGAATCAGATGCTCGAATTTCGGTTTCCATCTTCATTGCTTCCATAATGATGACTACGTCACCCGAAGTCACTACATCACCCTCTTTAACCAGCACTTTAAAAATATTACCTGCCAGTGGTGATTTTAATGCTTGCCCAGTTTCAGAAGCAGCCTTAGCCACCTTAATCGGAGGCGGAGAATCAGGCGCTGCTTGCACACTTGTTAACTCACCACTTTGCGCTACTTCAACCTCAAACACTTGACCATCAACACGCACTGAGTAAGCCGCAGTACCTGTTGTTTGTGCATTAGGAGAAGCACCACTACTCGAAATCCCATTCTTTGAAGCAACTTGTGGTGTATGACTGGGTGCTGGCTCGAAGGCATCCGGATTATTTCTATTTTTGAGAAACTTTAAACCAATTTGTGGAAACAAAGCGTAGGTCAGCACATCATCAACCAAATCATCTGCTGTTTGGATTGATTCTTTTTTAGCAATATCGGTAAGCTCAGTGGTAAGCGCCGCTAGCTCGTTGTCTATTAAATCTGCTGGGCGACATGTAATGGCTTCTTTGCCATCTAATACTCGCAGTTGTAACTCTCTATTAACAGGCGCAGCAGTGGCACCATACTCACCTTTAAGTACTCCAGCAGTTTCTTTACTGATGCTCTTATACCGCTCTCCTGTTATGACATTAATAACAGACTGAGTACCTACAATTTGTGATGTGGGTGTGACCAAAGGAATAAAGCCCAAATCTTCTCTAACTTTTGGAATTTCTAGAAGGACTTCGTCCATCCTGTCTTCAGCGCCCTGCTCTTTCAGTTGGCTTTCCATGTTAGTCAACATACCGCCAGGTACCTGTGCAATCAAAATACGCGCATCAACACCTTTAAGGCTACCTTCGAACTGCGAATACTTTTTGCGGACGTCGCGGAAGTAACTAGCGATTTCAGTAAAAGCAGGTAATGCTAAACCGGTATCACGCTCTGTACCTTCAACAATAGACACAATCGTTTCTGTCGCTGTATGTCCATAAGTCATGCTCATCGATGAAATAGATGTATCTAAAATATCAATGCCTGCATCTATCGCTTTTTGGTAGGTAGCGGTGCTCAAGCCCGTTGTTGCATGACAGTGCATGGCAATAGGTACTTCGATGGATTCTTTTAATCGTGTCACCAATTCTTCGCATTCGTAAGGCTTGAGTAAGCCTGCCATATCTTTTATACAAATTGAGTGCACGCCCATATCTTGTAACTTATTGGCCATATCTAACCAAGTCTGCAAGGAATGCACCGGAGAAACTGTGTAAGACATGGTCCCTTGAGCATGTGCTCCTTGTTTAATGGCTGCCTTAACCGCAGTTTGTAGGTTACGAATATCGTTCATTGCATCAAATATGCGGAACACATCGACACCGTTTGCATGTGCCCGCTCAACAAACTTTTCAACCACATCATCTGCATAATGGCGATAACCTAAAAGGTTCTGGCCTCGCAATAACATTTGCTGTTTAGTTTTAGGCATGGCTTTTTTAAGCTGGCGAATACGATCCCATGGATCTTCACCTAAATAACGAATGCAAGCGTCAAACGTCGCCCCACCCCATGTTTCTAATGACCAATAGCCAATATCGTCTAATTTACTTGCGATAGGTAACATGTCTTCCAGACGCATTCTGGTCGCAAACAAGGATTGGTGGGCGTCACGCAATACAAACATTCTGTAATTTGGTAAATGGTTTTACGGCATGGGGAATACTTTCCTTAAAGGATTTTAAACTAAGTGTGACTGTCGATGTTGAAAGATAGCTGCGCTAATCGCAGACACAATCTTTGGAGACACGTCTTGATTATTAGATAAGGTATTGTTTGTAAATTTGGGTTGGGTTTTTATAGTATTGAGTGACTCATCAGGGATAAGTTTATTTATCCAAGCAATTAGAGTAATTGCACCAATTAGCATCGATAAAAACAAAAACACCACTACCATTCCAAGTAATAATAGATTAGCAGCTTCTGCAAGAGCATTCGCGACTTCAGGTTGCATACAAAGATGATCTCAAAATTAAACAATTAATAGGTGATAAGTACCATGCAGCCTGAGAAAACACAACAAAACGCCAAGAGGAAAAGTGCATAAAGAATAAGAAAAAATTCGGATATTGTGAATATTTATCCAATCACCCTCAACAATTAACAATCTATTCACATACTCGTTATTAAACAGCTATTAGTAGAATCTAATCCAAATAGCTAAGCGATAACATAGAAACTGGTGTTCCACATACAAAAAAGCCTACAAATTAATTTGTAGGCTTTTTTGTATGTGGTGCGCGTGGAAGGATTCGAACCTCCGACCACCTGGTTCGTAGCCAGGTACTCTATCCAGCTGAGCTACACGCGCAAACTGTTTGCTTTAGAAGTACAGCCAAATACGACAACCTTCTAAAAAATCTTTCAAATATGGTGCGCGTGGAAGGATTCGAACCTCCGACCACCTGGTTCGTAGCCAGGTACTCTATCCAGCTGAGCTACACGCGCATTAAAAACTTCACATTAACATTCAATGGCGGAGAGGGAGGGATTCGAACCCTCGGTACGAATAAACGTACGGTTCCTTAGCAGGGAACTGGTTTCAGCCACTCACCCACCTCTCCGGAACTTGAATCTTATACTCACCTTTGGATGTTTGTCATTTCGACTAACTAAACTTATCTACCTGAACCTTCGGCTTTAAGCTGCTGGGTTAAGTTTAAGCTCTCCTTAATGAGGAGCAGGATTCTACCGATCCACATGAGTATGTCAAACACTTTTTATGAAGATAATGACGGCATGCTGGCATTTTAAACGATTATTGGTTAAGTGCTTATTTTTTGTCAAATTTGAGCAAAAAACACAAATTAATGAAGGCTAAATAACAGACATAAAAAAAGCTGGTTACCCAGCTTTTTTTAATTTGAATACCTACTAGTCTTCGTCCGTGCTTGCTGCCTGTTCATGGGCGGCAAGTTGTACGTTCTTTTCAGCTTGGATACGCATATAAATTTCTTCACGATGCACAGATATTTCCTTAGGTGCATTCACACCAATTCTTACCTGATTACCTTTTACCCCTAATACTGTTACGGTGACGTCATCACCAACCATTAGAGTTTCTCCAACACGACGAGTTAAAATTAGCATTCTATTGCTCCTTTATCCGTTAAAACCACGATTCCTTCGTTAAAGTAAGTGTAAATTACCAGCACCGCTAGAAAATTTACCCAATCGGTTTTTCCCTATTTTTGTTGTCACCACAAAAAACAACCGAAAAATTCTTTCCATTTTCCTTTTATAAGTTTTCTTGTAACCAATCTTTCACTGAAACAATGGCTGACTCTAAGTTTTGCGGTTGAGTTCCACCTGCAAGAGCCATATCAGGACGACCTCCTCCTTTGCCACCGACTTGTTGGGCTACAAATTTTACCAAATCACCAGCTCTAATCTTAGACACTAGGTCTTTGGTCACACCCACAATCAAACTAACTTTATTTTCTTCAGCGAGGCCCAAAACAATTATCGCGCTGCCTAACTGATTCTTAAAGTCATCGACCATAGACCTAAGCGCTTTAGCTTCAACACCTTCTAACACTGTAGACAGAACTTTGACGCCATTTACTTCGTACACTTGAGATAGTACATCTGTCGTTGCGTCACTGGCTATTTGTCGTTTGAGTTTTTGTAATTCTTTTTCAACTACTTTATTGCCATCAAGTATGTTTTTATACGAGCAGTTAAGCTTTGTGGATCTGTTTTTAATAAACCTGCAATTTGACTGATTTGTTGAGTTTGGCTCTGCACTGCATCTAGCGCCTGTTCTCCAGTAACCGCTTCAATCCTTCTAACACCCGCAGCAATGCCTCCTTCTGAAACTATCTTAAAGAAACCAATATCGCCTGTTCTATTGACATGCGTACCGCCACACAGTTCCATAGAAAACTCTCCCATAGAGACAACACGAACGTCTTCAGTATATTTCTCACCAAATAAAGCCATTGCACCTGCGGCCTTAGCCTCGTCCAAATTCATCAACTTAGTATCTAAAACGTGGTTGGCTCGAATTTGCTGGTTAACTAGCTTCTCAACACTTTGTAACTGAGTATTAGTTACTGCTTCAAAATGTGAAAAATCAAAACGAAAACGCTCGTCTGATACTAATGAGCCTTTCTGGTTCACATGCTCACCCAAAATTTGTTTCAAAGCAGCATGCATAAGATGCGTGGCACTGTGATTTAATTTTATAGCTTCGCGGCGCTCAACATCAAATTCAGCTTGCACCAAATCACCCAATTTAAAATCTGAATGAGCTGTGCCTTTGTGCGCAATAGCATTACCCAGCTTAACCGTATCCCTTACAATAAAATTGCCATTAGCAGTTTTAAGTACACCGGTGTCTCCAGCTTGACCACCTGATTCTGCATAAAAGGGGCTCTTATCAAGAACAACAATGCCTTCTTCAGCATCACTTAATTGATTTACTACCTGACCGTTGGCAAACAATTCAACAATCTTGGCCTGATTTGTTAACTTATCATAACCAGTAAACTCAGAAGCACAATTAGACTTTAGTAGTTCATTGTAATCAGTGTCAAATTGACTAGCCTGTTGCGCACGTTTTCGTTGAGCCGCCATAGCAGCTTGGAAACCTTCTTCGTCAATACTAAGATTTTTTTCACGAGCTACATCATTAGTTAAGTCTGCTGGGAAGCCATAGGTATCATAAAGCTTAAATACGAGTTCGCCCGGTACCACATCTGATGTCAACTCGCTAAGAGCATTATTCAGAATACTCATGCCACGCTCAAGGGTGCGAGAAAACTGCTCTTCTTCAGTTTTTAATACTTTTTCTATCAACTCACGATTGGCAGTTAGCTCAGGATAGGCTTCACCCATTTGGGTTTCTAGGGCCGACACCAACCGATAGAAAAATACGCCACTGGCACCGAGTTTATTACCATGCCTTACTGCTCTGCGGATAATACGTCTCAATACATATCCACGGCCTTCATTTGAGGGAATAATACCGTCACAAATTAAGAAACTACAAGAACGAATATGGTCAGCAATAACCCGTAAAGATTTATCTTGCCTATCGTCAGTCCCAACAATATTGGCGGTAGCTTCAATTAAGTTCTGAAAAATATCAATTTCATAGTTACTATGCACATTTTGTAAGATGGCAGTAATACGCTCCAAACCCATGCCCGTATCTATAGAAGGTTTAGGTAATGGCTGCATAGTCCCATCACTTTGACGATTAAACTGCATAAAGACCAGATTCCAGATCTCGATAAAGCGATCGCCGTCTTCTTCGGGAGAGCCTGGAGGTCCGCCCCAAATATGCTCACCATGGTCATAAAAAATTTCTGAACAAGGACCACAAGGACCGGTATCTCCCATCGACCAGAAATTGTCTGAAGTGCTAATACGAATAATTTTATCTTCTGACAAGCCAATTTGGTTTGACCATATATCAAAGGCTTCGTCATCATCGTGGTAAATAGTGACCAACAATTTGTCTTTAGAAAGCTTTAATTCTTCGGTTAAAAAATCCCAAGCATATTGAATAGCTTGAGTTTTAAAGTAATCACCAAAACTAAAGTTACCTAACATTTCGAAAAAAGTGTGATGCCTAGCAGTGTACCCTACATTTTCGAGATCATTATGCTTGCCACCGGCTCGCACGCAGCGTTGTGAAGATGTTGCTTTATTATAACTACGGGCTTCGCTGCCTAAAAATACGTCTTTAAACTGGTTCATTCCAGCATTTGTAAACAAAAGTGTCGGATCGTTTGCAGGAACTAAAGATGAACTGGATACTTTTTGATGTCCTTTTGCGGCAAAAAAATCTAAAAATGCGCACCGGATTTCGGCGGTTGTTTTACTCATTTACAATCCTGAAATATTAATAATTATTGGAGTTAAAAAATGCCCAAAAGCGGCATAAGTAATGCTTATGTCGCCAAAGATATCAGTTTAGTGAACTTTTGTTAAGGTTAGTGTTAGCACTAAGTAGCGTTAATCTTAGATGATTCAATCGCATAGCTAATTTGTTCATGTATAAAACCACGATAATATAAAAAATAGTTGCTGTTTTTGTTGCTCTTTAAAATACTTTGATAGCTAATTCAAACTCATCGATACTCAGTTCACGCATTGCTGAAGCCACTATTACTGCAGAGATTTGATATTTTTGTAATTCATTACATACTCTTGATTCGCCAATACCTTTATTCAACCGACCGCGGTTCAAAGATTCTGAAAACCTTTTATTACTTTGCAGATTATTCTGATTAAATGTATCAATGTACAGATAGGGCAATAATTGACGTTGCAATAGCATCTCAAGCAATTCATGTTGACTTCGCTCGCGCTAAGAAAATAACCTCGTGACGGTATATTTAATGATTTTAACATCGTTCTCTGCCATATTAGTCAAGTAAACTTAGCAAAAGGTTAGACCCTAAATTGTCATTATCAAACTCAAAATACACATTCAAATTTAACACCTCAATTGAAAAAATCGGTCAAACAGTCTGGGATGATTTAGCCAATGGCAATAGTCCATTTTGCCAGTATTCTTTTCTGCACGCCCTAGAAACCTCGGGATCGGTTGGAGGAAAGTCGGGATGGCAACCATTTCATTTATTAATTTATCAAAATTCCGAGCCTGTTGGCATATTACCCTTATATAAAAAAAACCATAGTTACGGAGAATATGTATTTGATTTTGCATGGGCAAACACTTACCGACAATACGGTGTTAACTATTATCCTAAATTAGTGACTGCAATACCTTTTACTCCAGTGACTGGTGCTAGGTTAATGCTCGACATTAAGGTAGATAAACAACAACTGTTACCCGTCTTATGCAAGGAAATTATGGCTCAATTAGCTGTGTACGGTATGTCTTCGATGCACTGGTTATTTGTGGAACAAGATATGAGTCAGTTACTGCATGAGCATAGCCAAGTTCAACGTCACGCGGTGCAATTTCAGTGGTTCAATCGTCAATATTCTTCTTTTGAAGATTATTTGACGTATTTTAATTCACGTAAAAGAAAAAGTGTTAAGAAAGAGCGCCTTAAAGTTACTACACAAGGAATAAAAGTGGTTCGCTTGCATGGCGAAGATTTGACTTCAGAAAAAATGCATTTTTTTTATGATTGTTACAAACAAACCTATTTAAAACGCAGTGGCCATGATGGATATTTGACTGAAGCCTTTTTTCAACAAATTTTTAGAGACTTGCATCACAATTTAATGCTGGTGATCGCATTAAAAGATAACCAACCTATTGCCAGCGCACTATTTGTATTTGATCAGAACCAACTTTGTGGCCGCTACTGGGGTGCTTTAGAGGATATTGACAACTTACATTTTGAGTGTTGTTACTACCAGGGTATCGAATTTTGCATTGAAAGAAACATCGCTAAATTTAATCCAGGTACTCAAGGAGAACATAAGATATTGAGAGGCTTTGAACCTATTTACTGTTACTCAAACCACTCACTTAAAGAGTTGGCATTCCACGAAGCCGTTGAACGATTTATAGAACAAGAAAACACTCAAATAGAAGAATACAAGAATAATGCTGAAAAACTTTTACCCTTTAAACGATCAGAATTGTAAGTGAGCTAAGTTTAATGCATCGGACGCCAATTACTGTTTTTGCCAGACTAACATATAGTTATTGGCTGGCATTGGGATTGTCTCAATGAGAACCAGAGGTATAGCCCAAAGAGTCAGTTCATCAATATCACGAATACCACCACAACCTTGCTCGCTTAAATGTTGATCGAAGGATTGATTAGACTCACTGCTATATTGCCCTTGAAAATTATAGGGGCCGTATTGGCAAAACATCCCATCAATAGGTAAATTATTGGCCACTAATTGCATCATAAGTTGTGACTCTAATGGTTGCATAATATGTGTGGTATTAGCTGTGTACACGGCATCAGTATTGGTTAGTGGCCAGGCGCTGGTAGCGCCGATAGTGAATGACAGGGGTTCATGCAAATTATTAACCTTTACCTCTTCTAACCACGCTGCAATACCAAGGTGTTTATCAGGCATATCGCTAGTATGCCATTCTAAATGTCTGAGCCTAGGGGCAAAATACGCGGCATGCTGACCGGTCCCAGAACCAATCTCTAAGAGGTTGGTTTTATCAACCAAAACCCTTTTCAATACTTCTAAAATAGGTTCTTTATTATTTTCGCACGCTTGGCTGAAAGGTTTATCGAACATGTTATTAGCAATCCACTTTTTTATTATTCTATTGAAGGTTAGGCCCCAACCACTTTTCAGCTTCTAGCCTGTCCCAACTCTTGCGAGCAGCATAATCGAGTAATTGATCGTCTTGTATTTGTGCCACTGCAAAATAACGACATCCTGGATGCGAGAAGTAGAATCCAGATACCGCGGCGCCAGGCCACATGGCGAAACTTTCTGTCAATTTCATACCGGTGTTTTTCTCCGTGTCCAACAAATCCCAAATCAACTGTTTTTCGGTATGTTCAGGGCAAGCAGCGTAACCAGGGGCTGGTCGTATACCTTGATATTTTTCACGAATAAGATCTTCGTTTGACAACGTTTCATCGGGGACATAACCCCATATCTCTTTGCGCACTTTTTTATGTAGATATTCGGCAAAAGCTTCTGCAAATCTATCCGCAAGGGATTTAACCATGATGGAATTATAATCATCACCGTCATCTTCATATTCTTTGGCAAAGCCATCTTCCCAAGTACCTGCAGTCACAGCGAATGCACCAAGGTAATCCGCTTTACCAGAAGATTTAGGTGCAACAAAATCACTTAAGCAATTGTTTGCCCCTTTAGGCTTTTCGGTTTGTTGACGAAGATGGTGAGCAATGTGAACCACTTCACTGCGACTTTCATCAGCATAGATTTCAATATCATCATGCACTCGATTAGCGGGGAAAATGCCAATAACGCCACTCGCTTTGAGCTTGGGGTTATCACATAATATTTTTAGCATATCCTGGGCATCAGCAAATAAAATCTGTGCCTCTTTGCCAACTACTTCGTCCTGTAAAATGCGCGGATACTTTCCCGCTAAAGACCACGTTAGGAAAAAGGGCGTCCAATCTATGTAATCAACTAACTCTGCCAGTCCAACACTTACTGCCGTCACCCCCAACATATTGGGGACAGGTGGCTGATAATTATCCCAATCAAAATTAAAACCATTGGCACGGGCTTGCTCTAACGTTACGGGGCGAGTGCGCGGCTTTTTCTTAGCGTGTTGTTCGCGTACTTTTTCGTAATCGAGTTTTAGTTCTTCTGCGTATATAGCTCGATTTTCGGCAGTGATCAGTTTTTGGCACACTCCCACTGCGCGACTAGCATTAGGCACATAAACCACTGGGTGTTGATAATGTTGCTCAATTTTTACTGCGGTATGCGCTTTAGACGTGGTGGCACCACCAATTAATAAGGGCAAGTCAAAATTTAGCCGTTGCATTTCTTTGGCCACGTAGACCATTTCATCAAGAGAGGGTGTAATCAGCCCGGATAGGCCAATCATATCGACATTTTCATCTTTGGCCACTTGCAATAGTTTTGCACAAGGCACCATCACCCCAAGGTCTATGATCTCAAAATTATTACATTGCAACACAACGCCCACAATGTTTTTGCCTATATCGTGAACGTCACCTTTTACTGTGGCCAACAAAATTTTTCCGTTACTGCTACCTTTGTCCTTTTCAAGTTCGATATAGGGATTAAGATAAGAAACTGCCTTTTTCATCACGCGGGCAGATTTAACCACTTGCGGCAAAAACATTTTTCCCTCACCAAACAAATCCCCAACTACATTCATGCCATCCATCAATGGCCCTTCAATGACATGTAATGGTTTTTCTGCTGCAAGGCGAGCCGCTTCGGTATCTTCCTCTATAAAGTCCATGATACCCCGAATCAAAGCGTGCTCAAGACGTTTATTTACGGGAAATTCACGCCATTCAAGGTTATCTTTGACCAAAACCTTACCGTCACCTTGATATTTGGGTGCTAGTTCTAAAAGATTATCCGTGGCTTGATCATGACGATTGAGGATCACGTCCTCCACAGCTTCTTTCAGCTCTGGGGGGATTTGGTCGTACACTTCGAGTTGTCCGGCATTCACAATGCCCATATCCATACCGGCTTTAATAGCATGATATAAAAATACCGAATGCATCGCTTCGCGCACAGGATTATTGCCACGAAAAGAAAAAGATACGTTGGATAAGCCGCCTGATACGTGAGCATGGGGCAAATTTTGACGGATACGCCGAGTTGCATTAATAAAATCGACAGCATAATTGTTATGCTCTTCAATCCCTGTGGCTACTGCAAAAATATTTGGGTCAAAGATAATATCTTGTGGCGGAAAGCCGATTTTTTCAGTGAGTAGTTTATAACTACGTTCACATATCTCGAATTTACGATCTTCAGTATCAGCCTGACCTTTCTCGTCAAATGCCATCACTACTGTGGCAGCACCATAACGCTTTAACAGCTTAGCTTGATGCAGAAAGATTTCTTCACCTTCCTTTAAGCTAATAGAGTTAACAATGGCTTTACCTTGCACACACTTTAAACCTGCCTCAATAACCGTCCATTTGGATGAATCAATCATGATAGGCACCCGAGAAATATCAGGTTCCGAAGCAATCAGGTTCAAAAATCGTGTCATGGCTGCTTCAGAGTCCAACATGGCTTCATCCATATTGATATCTATGATCTGTGCACCGTTTTCGACTTGCTGACGAGCAACATCTAAGGCTTTTTCATAATCATCGTCTAGGATCAAACGCTTAAACATCGCAGAGCCGGTAACGTTGGTTCGTTCACCCACATTGATAAAATTCGCTGAGGTCTTCGCGACGACAAGAATGGGTTGCTCAATATCTACTTCATTTTCACTCATCACAACCGCCTAATGGACAAAAGGTTCTAAACCAGACAGGCGCATTTTCACCTCTCGTTTTACTATTTTTCGAGGCGCGTAATCTTTTACCGCATCAGCCAAGGCCGCAATATGTTTTGGTGTACTGCCGCAACATCCACCCACAATGTTTAATAATCCCGCCTCTGCCCACTCTTTAATGTGCGCAGCCATTTCGTCACTTTGCATGTCATATTCACCAAACTCATTAGGTAAACCTGCATTCGGATGTGCGGAAACAAAACATTCAGCTATCTGAGATATTTCATCCACATATTGACGCAATAAGTCAGGGCCCAATGCACAGTTTAGGCCAAAAGAAAACGGCTCTACATGATTCATCGAATAATAGAAAGCTTCGGCCGTTTGACCAGACAATGTTCGACCAGAAGCGTCGGTAATGGTGCCTGAAATCATTATTGGTAACTTATAACCCAACTGGTCGAAAACTGTTTGTATCGCAAACACCGCAGCTTTAGCATTCAAGGTATCAAAAATGGTTTCCACCATAATCAAATCTGCACCACCTTCAATCAGTCCGTGGGTCGATTCAATATAAGCTTCAACCAACTCATCAAAAGTAATATTACGTTTAGCGGGGTCGTTTACATCAGGTGAAATAGAGGCTGTGCGACTAGTAGGCCCTAACACACCTGCTACAAATCTAGGTTTGTCAGGTGTTTGTCCAGTAAATTTGTCTGCCGCTTTTCTGGCTAATTTTGTCGCCTCGACATTTATCTCTTTTGCCAACCCCTGCATATTATAATCGGCCATCGAAATAGAAGTGGCATTGAAGGTATTAGTTTCAATAATGTCGGCTCCCGCCTCAAGGTAAGCGCAGTGAATGTCGTAGATGATCTGGGGCTGACTCAGTACTAATAAATCGTTATTACCTTTGACATCAGAATGCCATTCAGCAAATCGTTCACCGCGGTAATCTGCTTCTTCAAATTTATATTCTTGGATCATTGTGCCCATGGCACCATCAAGTAACAAAATACGCTTACTTGCTGCTTCTATCAGTTGCACTTCAAGTTGTTTTGGGACAATTCGCTGACTCAATGTCATTCCTCTTCTTTACTTCGCTATATAAATACACTTTTTTACTCAGAAAGTTGAGCCAAGTCATAAGGGGTATTTTGGTAAACATAATAATTTAACCAATTAGTAAACAATAAACTGCCATGAGCTCGCCAACTGACCATAGGCTCTTTAGTGGGATCATCATCAATAAAGTAGTTTACTGGGATTTGCGGTTGACCATTAGTTAATAAATCTCTTTGGTATTCTTGTTTTAAACTCTCAGAATCATACTCAGGATGCCCAGTAACAAACACTAAACGTTTATCTTCAGAAGCAATTATATAAGCACCACCCTCATCTGACTTAGCCAATACATTCAGTCCAGGTATAGAAGCGAAGTCTGCCATGCTTATTTCACCAAATCGTGATTGTGGTGCATTAAAAGCAGGATCAAAACCTCTCAATAATTCATCATGCTCATTTTGCACAAAATGCCGATAAACACCACTCAACTTATGCTCCCGAAGTTGCCTGTTTTTACCAAAATAATGATAAATGGCTGCATGAGCCGCCCAACATGAGAATAAAGTAGACTGCACATTTCGACGGGCCCAATCCATAATAACCGTCATCTTTTCCCAATATTTTACATCTTGATAGGCAAGGTGCGCGAGCGGTGCACCAGTCACAATTAACCCGTCATATTTTTTATTGACCACATCATCAAACTCTACATAAAAATTATCCATATGTGCCGCGGGCGTATTTTTAGGTGCTTGGTTATCAATACGAATTAAATCAATATTAATTTGCAAAGGTGTATTCGAGAGTAGACGTAAAAATTGCTCTTCAGTTTCCATTTTATTCGGCATTAGATTCAAGATACCCACTTCCATAGGTCTAATATCTTGTGTCGCGGCTCTCTGGGTATCCATAACAAAGATTTTTTCTTTGTCGAGCACATTTTGTGCAGGCAAGTTACTTGGAATTCTAATCGGCATATAGGATCTAAGACTGGAAATGTTGTCAACAAACTTGGCTTAATACACTAAAAAAGTCAACATCTTTACGTCTAGACGTCTAAATGAAAAAATATAAAAATGTAAAAATTAGTCTTAGACAGGTCAAAGAGCTCGTAAAATGCATTTTTCTAATTAAATCAAAACTTGGATTCAAATAATAAGTGCATAACTTGAACGGGTAGAAAAGACGGTCAGCTGAATATATGCTAATCGCTTTTTCTCCGGCAAGAGATGCAACATTGAAAACATATAAACAACTGACCTATGAACAACGATGCCAGATTTATGCTTTAAGTAAAACAGGAATGAGCCAAAATAAAATATCCAAACAACTAAAGGTTAGTCAATCAACCATTAGCAGGGAGTTTTCCCGTAATACAGGCAAACGAGGCTATCGTTTTAAGCAAGCTCAAACATCGACAGACACACGCCGATTAGTCGCTGTAAAGCCATTAAATTGACAACAGCACTCATTGCATTAATTGAGTCAAACTTACTACGAAATGGAGTCCAGAGCAGGTGTCTGGGTGGCTTAGGGAGGACCAGAGCATCGACATTAGTTATGAAACTATTTATCAGCACATTTGGTCTGACAAAAAATAGTGGTTATTTATTCCAACATTTACGTAGGAAAGGTAAAGCTTATCAATCACGTAGTAAGGATAAACAAGCTGGCAGAGAGTTTATTAAGAACCGTATAAGTATCGATGAGCGTCCACACGTTGTTGATGATAAAAGTAGAATGGGTGATTGGGAAATTGACCTCGTTATTGGCAAAGGTCACAGTGGCGCACTGGTCACGATTGTAGAGCGCAAAACGAGTTTTACCGTTTCGAGACGTGTAGATGACAAGTCAGCAAAAACAGTCACAGCAGCCACCATCGCCTTGTTAGCGCCGTTTAAAAGCGCTGTACTCACGATTACAGCGGATAATGGTAAAGAGTTTGCGTACCGTGAACAGATGACTGAAAGTTTGAAATGTGATGTGTATTTTGCAGACCCTTATTGTTCGTGGCAACGAGGCTTGAATGAAAATACCAATGGTCTATTACGACAATATTGGCCGAAATCAACAGACTTTAAAAAGGTATCGCAATCAGCCGTTCAAGATGTAATAGTCAATCTCAATAACAGACCAAGAAAGAAACCAAATTATAAAACGCCAGCCAAACTAATGGCTGAACACATGGTGGCTATAGCTGCTTAGAGGTTATGCACTTCAAACTTGAATCTGCCAAATCGCAAAAATATGGAATCTGAACTAATCAACAAGACTAATATTGGACACATTTAAAGTTATGGGAATTTATCTTTGATTATTGTGTAGATTAAAGAGAAGTTCAGCCTCTGCCGCGGGCATATCGCATTCACGCATCAAATCCTCAAGGCTAGCACCTTCATGAATAAGTTTTGCACCCTTGCTGTAAAAGCGACTTTGCGAGTCTTGTTCGACGAAGTTTTGCTGAGTTGACTGTAAATTATCGACTTGCTGAACCAGATCTTTGACGCGACTAATCACACCATAATTTCCACTACGGATTTCATGTATTTCTTCACTAAGGTGAGTCACTTTTTTACTTTGTACAGAGAGCATGTTGCTTTGAGCTACGATAGTTTCAAGCTGATTTTTATAACGTTTAAACAGTACAATCAATAAAGTCAAACAAGCTATAGAGACAATCAATGCTATTAAGCTTAGTAATAATGTAAAACTCATAATTATCTCTAAAAGGACTATAAGACACGGAACACTATAACGTAAGCAGGAATACTTCGCCGTAGTGAAACGTGTGAACTAAGTATCATGCTTAGATATTGGTAATTTCGGTCCACTCTTCGTCATTCAGTAATTTATTTAAGTCAACTAAGATAAGTAATTGCCCATCTCTGTTGCTAACGCCCTGAATAAACTTGGCACTTCCTTCAGTACCCACATTCGGTGCACTGTCTATTTCTGAAGACCGTAGATATACGACTTCTGCGACACTGTCGACCAAAATACCGACTACTTGTTCATCAGACTCAATGATTACTATACGAGTATTATCTGAAATATCCGACGAAGGTAACCCAAAGCGTGATCGCGTATCGATGACGGTGACAACGTTACCCCTTAAATTAATAATCCCCAAAACATAATCTGGAGCGCCTGGTACTGGAGCTATTTCGGTATGACGCAGAACTTCTTGTACCTGCATAACATTTATACCGTATGTCTCTTCACCTAATTTATAGGTAACCCACTGCAACACTTCATCACCGTTTGCGGCTACTGTATTACTTGAATTTCTGTCGTCACTCATTCCCATTGCTCCGGCCCAAAATAGGCTAATCGTTACTGCTTAAACCTTGCTTCAACATGTTAATCAACTGCTTAACATTCATCAAGGCACACATTTTCTTTTTAATCATGCCAGATAACCATGAGCGACTACCTTCAACATTTCGCCATTTCACTTCATCTGGTGTCAAAGTTTCAGTGGCAACTAACTTTTCACAGCCTAATCCCCAACCACTTTCACCTAACACTATAAGATATTTATATTCTGTTGTTCCAGCTAACTTATCCGAAGATTTTTCTGGCATTATCCATTTGGCGGTATCGACTACATTATACTTTTCATCACGGTGCAACAAAACGCCTTTAAACCAAGCAGGTTTACCAAACAGGGGATTGACACTCTCAATCTGGTGTATCCCACCTAACTCCGTCAACGGTACAGCCAATGTCATGCCTGCAACCTCAAATAATAACACCTGAAACTCCCCTTCAGGAATAATAGGTTTAACGACTTTGCTCGGTGTATTTACTGCCACTAGCCTTTTTTCGACCTGAGGTTCCAGAACTTTAGCAATCACTGGAGTGGTTTCAACAGGCTCTGCTGCTGGTTGTATAAAAGGCTCGGTTCTTGGAACTGGTTCAGTCTTAAACAACTGCTCAACAGACTGACGTTTAACATCATCAACAATAGTTTCATCTGTCAACAAGGCTGACATGTAATCTTCCATCACATCTTCGTTAGCGAAGGGATTACCACTCATCTTTTTATTTCCAATTTTTGTAAGTGACTCAGTAGTTTAGCATAAGCAAAAACCCCTCGGGATTTCGGGCAATACACAGATGGCGGACTTTGTGCCTGACTGGCATCTCTAAATCGTGTATCAATTGGAATTAACCCAACCCACACACCCTCTTTGTAGGTGCGGATCAATGTGCTATAAGACTCAGTTGCCGCATTGACACGTTTGTCATACATTGTTGGAACTATGGTATAAGCAAAGGTTTTGGCTAATGATTTTTGCATAATTTCCATGGAGTGCATCATTCTATCCAAACCTTTCAAAGCTAAAAACTCGGTCTGCACTGGGATAATAACCCTGTCACAAGCCGCTAAAGCATTAATCATCAACACCCCTAAAACCGGTGGACAATCAATAATAGCGTAGTCAAATTCATCACTAATTAGCTCTAAAGCTTGCCGTAAAATTAGTCCCATACCACTTTTTGTGCCTAACTTTCTGTCTAACGTCGCTAATGCCATTGTCGCTGGCAAAATGAATAAAGAGTCCAATTTTGTCGGACATAAACAATTTAAAACATTCTCTTTAGTAACTGACTTTCCAGCTACAAATATGTCATATAGGCTAGTAGATAATTGTTCTGAATCAACACCAAAATAGTAACTTAACGAAGCCTGTGGATCAGTATCAACCAATATTACTCGCTGTCCACTTTGCGCTAATAAACCGCCAAGGGTAACAGTTGTGGTGGTTTTACCTACACCACCTTTATGATTTGCGACCGTCCAAACTACCAAACCTGTACCCACATTTTAAGAATTATAGTTTGAGAAAATTTGAAGACATTTAGATCAATATTTTTATTTTGAAAAAACACCCAAAGTGCTCCTTTGATCCTAATCTAGTATTTCGTTCTTTATATGACTCGCCATATGAGCAATATCATAATTCGCTTGGGATATATTGGCTATAGTAACAGCCTGAGGCATACCATAGACTACGCAGCTCTGCTCATCTTGCGCCCATATTTTAGCACCTTTGGCTTTTAACTTTTTACAACCTTCACGGCCGTCAGCCCCCATACCCGTTAAAATAACAGCGAGTACATTACCTGAATAAACCTGAGCCGCAGATTCGAACGTCACATCAACACTTGGCTTATAAGTAGCAGAGGGGAAACATTCTGGATCAGAGATGACAACTCTTGCATTCCCCGCTCTTCCCTCTATGGTCATTTGTTTACCACCCGGCGCGAGATAACATACCCCGGGGGTCAACATTTCGCCATTAGCGGCTTCTTTTACTGTTACATCACATAAATCATTTAGGCGCTTAGCAAATGCCTGAGTAAATGAACCTGGCATATGTTGTACCATTAACACAGGAACAGGGAAATTAGCGGGTAATTCCGTTAAAATTTTCTGTAAGGCTACTGGTCCTCCTGTAGAAGTGCCTATAGCAAGGCAAGTATAACGACTTGACGTAGCCGCGCCGAAAGTAGACTTCATACCTAGCGTTGTTGTTTTATTCACAACCTTCGTCGGTAAGACTGTTGTAGTGTTGGGTGCTAAGGAGCGTGTTCTTAAAAAAGAACTTGCTCCAAACATCCTTCTACCGCATAGCGCTTTAACACGATTCTGAAGTAGTAAAATGGCTTCTTTTCTATTTAGAGCAATATCTTCGAATTTCTTTGGGAGAAAATCTAAAGCACCTGCATCCAATGCGTCCAATGTAGCTTGTGCTCCTTCTTGGGTAAGTGATGAAAACATAATAATAGGCACAGGGTTACTGGCCATTATTTTCTTCACAGCAGTTATACCATCCATGACAGGCATCTCTATGTCCATGGTTACAACATCAGGCCTTAAAGAAGCAACGAGTGTTATCGCTTCCTGTCCATTTTTAGCCTCACCTACTACCTCTAATTCACAGTCTTCTTCAAGAATCTGTTTAATTCTGCGACGAAAAAAAGTTGAATCATCAACTATTAAAATCTTATAAGTCATTTTCGCCTATCATACCTATTTGTCTAACTATCAATTTCATATTAGGCGTATCAAGAACATAATCACCTATGATTTTTTGGCGGCATATCTTTTTAGCAAACCAGGCACATCTAATATCAATGCAATACCACCATCACTGGTTATGGTCGCTCCTGCCATGCCAGGGGTACCTTGAAGCAATTCATCTAGAGGCTTAATAACCACCTCTTCTTGGCCAATGAGAGCGTCAACAACAAATCCAAGTTGTTTTGTACCAATTTGCACTACAACCACGTGTCCTTTGGTTTTATCAATATTAACTTCTCCTCTTGCTAACCATTCTCCCAAATAAAATAATGGAATAGCTTTAGAGCGAACAATCATCGTTAACTGGCCATCAACAGTATTGGTTTTTCGCATATCAAGATTGATAATTTCATTCACAGACCCTAACGGTAAAGCAAACGTTTGTTTGCCTATCACTATCATCAGCGTCGGTAATATTGCCAAGGTCAATGGTACTTTTATCTCAAGTGTTGTACCAATGCCCATCTTAGAATCAATACTGACGGTACCATTTAGCTGATTGATTTTGGTTTTCACCACATCCATGCCTACACCACGACCTGATACTTCAGATATTTCTGTTTTAGTTGAAAAGCCTGGTGCAAAAATCAAATTAAAGGCATCAACATCAGTCATTCTTGACGCTGCATCAGCATCCATAACCCCACGAGAAACCGCAATTTCTTTCAGTTTTTCTGGGTCCATGCCTTTACCGTCATCTATAATGCTCAGCAAAATATGGTCACCTTCTTGTGACGCAGTTAGCTTAACGGTACCCATAGTTGGTTTACCTGCGGCCTTCCTCTTTTCTGGCATTTCAATGCCATGGTCAACCGAATTTCGAACCAAATGCACTAAGGGGTCAGCCAAAGCTTCAACCAAGTTTTTGTCTAAGTCTGTTTCTTCGCCTTCTAGTACAAGCGTTATTTCTTTTTTCAGTGTCCTTGCAAGGTCACGAACAACACGCGGAAAACGACCAAATACTTTCTTAATAGGCTGCATACGCGTCTTCATAACAGCGCCTTGCAAATCGCCTGTTACTACATCTAGATTAGCAATGGCTTTGGCCATGCTTTCATCATTTACATTGGTGCTAAGACTCAGTAGTCGGTTTCTCACTAGTACTAGTTCGCCAACCATATTCATAATTTGATCTAGGCGTTTAGTGTCAACCCTTACGGTCGTTTCACCTTGCGGAGGAGCTGCAGATTTTTTTTCTTCTTTTTTGGCGATTATAGGCTGAGCTACTTCTACTTTATCAGGAGGGGTAATAGCCTTTTTGACTTCAGGTGGTTCTATTGCTGGCTGCGATTCTTTAACAGAAAATGACTTTTCAGAAACGACTTCAGCTGGGCCTTTACCTTTGCCGTGAAGTTGATCTAATAACGCTTCAAATTCATCATCAGAGATGTCGTCACCAGATGGGCTTGGCTCAGGTGCAACTGGCGACTCTTTTAACTGTTCAGTGTCAGCTTTATCTTCACCCTTAAACTGACCTTTGCCATGCAATTGATCAAGAAGCGCTTCGAATTCATCATCACTGATATCTTGATCATTTAAAGAGGTTTCTTCTGGCGCTTTATCTTCCTTAGCACCAGGTGCGTCATTACCATGCAACTCATCTAACAAAGCCTCAAATTCTTCTTCACTAAAATCACTGGAGGCTGCTGATTCATTGGCAGTGGTTATATTGACTGCAGATTTAGGCTCGCTTGCAGCCGCAACTTTGTCAAATAATTCAGGTTTACTGAGTCTGGTGAGAGTATCGATAAGGCTCTTTTCAGCAGCTACCAGAGGCTCACCAGCTTTGACTAGATCAAACATTTGCACCACTTCATCCGTGGCTTGTAATATCACATCCATGAGCTCATGCGTAAGAGTACGTTGACCATTACGCATAACATCAAACACGTTCTCTGCACCATGACAAATATCAACTAACTCAGTCAGTGATAAAAATCCGGCCCCCCCCTTAACGGTATGATAACCCCTAAAGATAGCGTTCAGGAGATTCGTATCTTCTGGATTATTTTCTAATTCGACGAGCTGTACTTGCAATAGCTCTAAGATCTCACCGGCTTCAACCAGAAAGTCAGCTAGTATTTCCTCGTCAACATCAAAAGCCATCTTATAGCCTCCCTAAAATCCCAGACTCGAAAGCAAATCATCTACGTCGTCTTGATCCGACGCTACGTCTTCTCTGCTGTCGGCATCCAATATTGGACCTTCAGCCTTAATCATATCGGCTTCATTCTCAGAATTGTTAGGCTTTTCAGCAATCTCAGCAACATCTTTATGTTCAACGCCGCCAAACATAGTGAGCATGTAGACTAAATTATCTTCAACTTCTTTAACTAACTCGATAACTCGCCTGATGACTTGGCCAGTTAAATCTTGATAACCTTGGGCCATGAGTACTTCAGTCAACAGGCCTGTCAATTTAGCTGAGTATTCACTACCATGTTTAAGAAAACTATCCATTTCCTTTACAAGTAGATTAAATTCTCCCAATTGCAATTCTCGTACAATCAGTTTATTCCATTCAGGCATAACATTGACTATTCCATCATGCAATTTCTCTGCTATAGGCATACATGAATCCACCAAATCCATGGTTTTATTTGCTGCATCTTCAGTCGCTTCTATGACATACTTAAGTCGTGTTTGAGCATCTGGAATATCCACGTTAGCCATATTCACTATGCGAGGATCAAGTTGAAAGTTATTCAATGAATCATGAAGTTGACGTGTCAATTTACCCACTTCCGCAAATAATTCAAACGAAGTTTGAGCGCCAGTAGATTCAAGTAAATCTTGAGCGCCTTGGTTATCTCCATTTTCTATTAAAACCACTAATTTTTTTGCATCTGCAAGAGAAATCGGCGAGGTTTTCATACAGTCTTTCCTATCAGCTTAGCCTGAACTTAACCAAGTCGTTCAAAGATTTTTGCTAATTTCTCTTTTAATGTTGCAGCAGTAAAAGGTTTAATAACATAACCATTTACCCCAGCTTGTGCAGCAGCAACAATTTGTTCCTTTTTCGCTTCGGCAGTCACCATCAAAACAGGAATATGTTTTAAGTTAACATCTGCACGGATAGCTCTAAGCAAATCTATTCCTTGCATGCCAGGCATGTTCCAATCAGTTACCACAAAATCAAAATCGCCTTGTTGTAACATTGGCAATGCAGTATTACCATCATCTGCTTCTTGTATATTTACAAAACCAAGATCTTTAAGTAAGTTCTTGATAATCCTTCGCATTGTTGAAAAATCGTCAACAACGAGGATCTTCATATTTTTATTCAAAACCACCTCCGGTGAGAGTTCTAACACTCAACTTAAAACCCAACTTCATTGCTATAATTATTTGTCGTTTGAACGCCAGTATTGCATGCGAGACTTAAGTTTAAGCATGGCTTGGCTGTGTATTTGGCTCACTCTGGATTCACTAACATCCAGTACTTCACCAATTTCCCGCAGATTCAACTCTTCATCATAGTATAGAGATAATACAATTGCCTCACGCTCTGGTAACGTCGTAATAGCATGAGCCAGTGCCTTTTGAAACGAACCTTGAAGAAAGTCTTCAAAGGGCGTATCTGAACCTTTTGTTTGTTCTGTCGTGATCACATCTTCAGTTACCCCTAAGTCTTCCATGCCAATGATTTTTCCAGCATTCACTTCATTTAACATTTGGTGGTAACTTTCAATACTAACTTGTAATTTTTCAGCCACATCTAAATCGCGTGCGTCACGACCTGTTTCTCGTTCAACTTGATTGATAGCTTCTGTTATTGCACGGCCATTCTTGTGCACAGAACGTGGAGTCCAATCCCCTTTGCGTATTTCATCTAGCATAGATCCCCGAATCCGGATCCCAGCAAAAGTTTCGAAACTTGCTCCCTTACTGCCATCAAAATTTCGTGATGCTTCTAATAAACCTATCATACCCGCTTGAATCAAATCGTCCACTAGAACACTGGCTGGCAAACGAGCAATCAAATGATGAGCAATTCGCTTGACTAACGATGCGTGTCTGTCAACCAAATCATTCTTATCGGCAAATTGTTGATAAGCAGCAGCTTTACTGTTCACCTTTTATCACCCGATACATTTTTGGTGACCAGTTGTTCAAGGAAAAACTCCAAATGACCACCTGGTTGATTAGGGATGGGCCACTCTATCGCTTTTTTAGCAAGCCTTCGAATAGCCATAGCTGCAGGCGAGGTAGGAAATGCTTCAACTATTGCTTTTTGTTTTCTAACCGAATTGCGCACATTTTCATCAAATGGAATAACGGCCACAAGTTCTAGTGCCACATCCAAAAATCGATTTGTCACTTTAGTCAATTTAGAAAATAATTCATCGCCTTCACGCATACTACGCACCATATTGGCGACAATTTTAAAACGGAACACGCCATGTTCTTTATTCAAAATTTTAATCAGCGCATAGGCATCTGTAAGAGAAGTTGGTTCGTCACAGACCACCATCATGATGTCCTGAGCAGCTTTGGAAAAACTTAACACCATATCTGAAATACCAGCCGCAGTATCAACGATTAACACATCAACTTGCGATTGTAGTTCGCTAAAAGCCCGAATAAGACCTGCGTGTTCCGTAGGAGTAAGCTCCGTCATAGATTGGCTACCAGACGTTGCAGGTGCAATTTTGATCCCGTAGGGGCCTACAACTAGTACCTCATCTAAAGTGCACTCGCCCGATAATACGTGAGATAGGTTTTTTTCCACCCGTAGACCTAAAAGTACATCAACATTAGCTAAGCCTAGGTCGGCATCCAACACCATGACTCTTTTGCCTTGTTGGGCAAGTGAGATAGCGGTATTAAGGGTAACATTTGTTTTCCCAACCCCTCCCTTCCCGCCTGTCACGGCTATCACTTTAATTAATCTAGATTGATTCATTCTTCTTAAGCTACTTGCTTGATCCTCAATCATACTGCTACTGCTGCGTTATTTATGTCATTAGCTCTATTATGAATTAAACCGAATTTTTTATAAAGCTTCGCTGCACTAGTAATTAAAAATTTTGTACTTGCAGATTGCAAATCTTCTGGTACGCGTTGCCCGTCAGCCAAATAACAAATTTGTAATTTGTTCTCAATTGCCACGCTGATTACCTCTCCTAAGCTGTAACACTCATCTAATTTAGTCAATATACACCCTTGTAAAGAAATCTGTCGATACTCATTTACAGTTTGTTGCATGACGCGGTACTGACAGTTAGCCTGCATCACTAAGTAATGTCTGATATTAACACGGGTGTTCTGTTTCATAGTATCTAACTGTTTGATTAGCCTAGCGTCTTTTTGACTAAACCCTGCAGTATCTACCAACACTAAACGTTTATTTCTAAATTGATGAAGTAAATCTGATAATTCATTTGAATTTTGTGCTTGTTTAACACTACAGCCAATGATTTTTCCATAGGTAGCGATTTGTTCGTATGCACCTATCCTATAATTATCCAAGGTTATAATCGCCACTTGGTCAACGCCAAACTTATGTGCCGCTTGAGCTGCAAGTTTGGCGATAGTAGTTGTTTTACCGACACCTGTTGGCCCCATCAATGCAACCACACCCGGTTGAGATAAGATATCATCATGTTTGGTTTGTAACCTATTAGCCAAAAGCTTAAGAAGAAACAGCCAAGATTGCCTCTCATCGGCAGATTCTGGCGCATAAGACAACACTTCTTCAGCTAAATTATCCGAAATCCCCATTTGCTGTAACCGTTGTAATAAATATCCATGCAGCGGATGTTTGCGATTCTTTTCTTGTTCAATTAACCCAGATACCTGAAATTGCAAAATGTGCCGCAAAGATGATAACTCTTGACGCATTTCTTTAAGAGCATCTTGTTGTTGGTTATTTTGTTGGTTATTTGGCTGAGAAGAATAATGTGCATGGGAAGATGCAGAAATAGCACTGTCTGAATAAACTTGTGGCTGTACTACAGAGACCGGTCTCACTTCTTTAGGGATAGAGGTTGAGGCAGATTGGGACTGTTTTTCTAATAATGCTTTTAAACTATCAGGCCCACTGTCACCAATAATTTCACTCAAAGTGGGGGGGGGTCTAGAAAGGTTAGCTTGAACTTTGAGCTGATCTTTTTTAGGCAATAACTGCTCATCAGGTTCTTTGTCATAGGCGGCTATTATCTCGATACCGTCAGCATGCTTTTTATTTGACATAATAACCGCCTCACCACCCAACTCATCTTTCACTTTTTTGAGTGCTTCTCGCATGTCTTTGCCATAAAAACGTCTGATTTTCATATATACCCCTTAAATACCAACACTACGTCCGAGCATCCCGTCAGATTATTGACCCACGGCACTGACAATTTTGATTTGTTTGTCATCAGGTATTTCCTGATATGACAACACATGTAATCCACTCACCGAGTGTTTTAAGAACTTTGACAATACCGGCCTTAACATACCTGAAGTCAATAAAACTGAAGGCTCACCTGCTAATTCTTGTTGTTGAGCAGCTTCATTTAATGAGCCTTGTAAACGTTCTGCTAATCCAGGTTCAATTCCTGCGCCATCCGCTCCACCAGCTTGAAGTGACTGGTGCAACATCTGTTCCAATTCTGGAGCTAATGTAATGACAGGGATTTCAGCCAAACCACCGTTTATTTCTTGAACTATTAAACGTTTTAGAGCAATACGCACCGCAGACACCAACACGTCAGGATCTTGGCTTTTTGGACCAAACTCACATAACGTCTGCACTATGCTACGCATGTCTCTAATGGGAACACCTTCATAAAGCATAGTTTGTAAAACTTTGACTACAGTGCTCAAAGGCAATATATCAGGCACTAAACCTTCAACTAATTTAGGGTTATTTTTGGCTAACAAATCCAGCAGTTGTTGCACTTCTTCATGACCTAACAATTGATAAGCATTGTTGGTTAATAATTGACTTAAATGTGTGGCCACTACCGTGGCTGCATCTACCACTGTATAACCAAGAGTTTGGGCGTGTTCTCTTTGATTGGCTCTAATCCATACAGCATCCAGTCCAAAGGCGGGATCTTTCGTCGCTTTGCCATCTAGCTTGCCAAATACTTGTCCCGGATTAATCGCTAACTCATCATCATGACTCAGTTCAGCTTCACCAACCGTGACACCTAACATAGCGATAGTGTAGTTATTCGGACTTAAATCTAAGTTATCGCGAATATGTACCGGCGGGATCAAAAAACCCAGTTCTTGCGATAATTTTTTTCGCACGCCTTTAATACGCGTGAGCAGTTCACCACCCTGAGCCTTATCGACCAACGGGATCAACCTATAACCTACTTCTAAACCTATAGTATCAACATGCTGAACATCATCCCAACCTAGCTCTTTTATTTCTAATGGTTGTTGATTTTGCTCAGGTAAGGACTTAACCGATTCAGGTTCATTCGCAATTTTCTGTGCGCGCCAATTACTATAATAAGCATATCCCCCGACCACTGCACTAAAACCCAAAAAGGCAACATGCGGCATACCGGGTACAATTCCCATTACAAACAAGATACCAGAGGTAATATAAAGTGCACGTTGGTCACCCAGTTGTCTGGTTAATTCTTTACCCATCTCTTGAGAATCATTTTCTCTGGTCACAATAATGGCGGTAGCTACTGACAGCAATAACGAAGGAATTTGGGCAACCAAACCATCACCAATCGTCAGTAAAGTGTAAATTTCAACTGCATCGCCAAAAGCCAAATCATGCTGGATCATACCAATAAATAAGCCACCCACTAGGTTAATCAACATAATGAATAAACCGGCAATGGCATCACCTTTTACAAATTTGGAAGCACCGTCCATTGAGCCGTAAAAGTCCGCTTCACTGGTGATTTCAAATCGACGTTTACGGGCTTCATCAGAATCAATAAAACCTGCATTTAAATCTGCGTCTATAGCCATTTGTTTACCGGGCATCGCATCTAAAGTAAAACGTGCACTGACTTCTGAAATACGTCCTGCACCAGCAGTAACCACTTTAAAGTTTATAATCAGCAATATCGCAAAAACCACTATACCGACTGCATAGTTACCGCCAATTACAACTTCTCCAAAAGCTTGTATCACTTTACCTGCTGCATCTCCGCCTTCGTGGCCTTCAAGTAAAACTATCCTTGTTGACGCTACATTTAGGGCAAGTCGTAATACCGTCGCGATAAGCAAAACTAAAGGAAAAATACCAAAATCAACGGGTTTCTTAGTAAACACTGACACCAAGATGATGACTAAAGACAGGGCAATATTAAAGCTGAATAGGATATCCAATAAAAATGCAGGCATAGGTAAGATCACCATACCCATTATTGCTAACAAGACTATTGGTGCGCCTAAACCAGATGATACTGACTTAAATTGGTTTTTATCAAACCGACCGAAATAAGAGGCTAATTGCATAAACGAAATATTGACGCTTTGTTGATATTGTTAACATTAAAGGAATGATTGCAACTAGTACGCCAAGTCTTTTAATAAAATTGAATTATTTTAATAAAAATCTAATTCAATACTTAACGTCTTAGCTCTGGTGGGATAGGTAAGTTGCTTTTTAATGGTTTAGGGCGTTTACCTGAACCTTGTTTGTAGGCTTTTAATTGATAAACATATGCCAATACTTGAGCCACAGCCATAAACAGCTTTTCGGGGATTTCGTGTTCTGCTTCTGTAGAATAATAAATAGCCCTAGCTAGCATAGGAGAGGCCACAATAGGCACGTCATGTGCATTGGCAATGGTACGAATATGCATGGCCATTTCATCCGCGCCTTTTGCCACTAAAGTCGGTGCACGGTTGCCAAACTGATCATACTTTAACGCCACAGAAAAGTGAGTGGGGTTAGTGACAACCACATCCGCATTTGGTACTTCTTGCATCATCCGGTTTGCAGCAGCTTGATATTGTAACTTACGGATCCTACTTTTTACTTGAGGGTCACCATCGGCATTTTTACGTTCGTCTTTGACTTCCTGCATAGACATTTTCATTTCTTTATTGTGTTTGTAACTTTGATAGGGCACATCGAAAACAGCAATGGGGATCAAAGCACAACACATAATCAAAAAGCCCCATGCAATTAAATCCAGCGCATGAAAAAGGTTTTGTGGGTATAATTCTAAGTTTAAATGTAATGCTTCATCCTTGAACATGATGAGCGTAACGTATGCCATCGACGCAACCACCACAAATTTAGCTATAGCTTTAAGTAGTTCCACCACACTGTTCATACCAAACATACGCTTAAAGCCTGCTATAGGGCTTATTTTTTGGGCTTTTGGCGCAGCACCATCCCAAGTGAAATTATACCCTCCCAAGGCAATATTGCCGTAGATACCAGCAACAGTCACAATCAGCATATATAATAAAACGGGTATACTAATGGTCTCGACTGCAAAGCCCCAAGCTTGAAACATATGAGTAAAATCATAGGTTTCATCACGCGACAGAGTAAACGTACGCTGTGTCACTTCAAATAGTGCGCTGGCAATTTGCGAACCAATAAGTAAAAAACTAACGCCACTAGCAATTAAAACTAAAGCCGTGGACAATTCTTTAGATCGGGCAATTTGCCCCTTTTTACGGGAGTCCTCAATTTTCTTGGAGGTGGGTTCTTCAGTTTTTTCGTTTGAATCAGACATGATTTACCTCCTTCAATTAAGGACACACTAATACGAGCTGGCACATCATGAGCTGCGCCCGATCCCACATCACTTCAAAGTGATGGGTTAAGTTGTCTAACGTTAACCAAATTATGATTAGTCCCATAATTTGAGCGATTGCAAAACCTATACTAAAAATATTTAATTGCGGGGCTGCTTTTGTCATAACACCAAAGGCCAAGTTAACGATAAGTAATGACACAATAGGCGCCAAAGATATGGTAACAGCTGAAATAAACATCCACCCAGCCCAGTGTGCAATGTCTCTAAATTGTTCTGGAGCAAACCATGCTTCACCAATGGGAAACGCTTCGAAGCTCATCACAATCATACGGATCATCGACAAATGCCCATCTAACGACCAAAACAAAAGTGTCGCTAGGATAAGATAAAACTGCCCTACTGCGGGAACACTAATACCATTCACCGGATCAACAATTGATGCAAAACCCAACCCGGTTTGCAAAGCAACAATTTGCCCCGCTAACACAAAGGTATTGAGTACCATATTTGATATAAAACCCAATGAAATACCAATGATCAACTGCTGGGCCACTAACATGAAAGTACCAACAAGAAAAAAGGTCTGTTGCAGGAATAGGAACTGGCGGTATAACCGGCATGATAATTAGGGTTAAAAAAAGTGTCAGTAGCGCCCTTGTGGTAGGCGGCACGGTCTTAGCACTCAAGCCTACCATAGCAGCAAATAACCCCGATATACGCATAAATGGTAACAGTAGGTCTGCCAAATATTGCATAATTGTAGTCGTTGCTATATCCAAGGTTTAACCTTCAGCCTTAATCATTATCACCGCTAACCCAAAACCTCAGGAATTCGCTCCACCATATTAAAAGTGAAGTCCATAAGCTTTTGTACTAACCAATGGCCACCCCAACTGAGTGCCAATAAAGTGACAATTAAACGCGGCAGAAAACTCATGGTTTGTTCATTAATTGAAGTTGCGGCTTGAAACACAGCAACAATTAATCCCACAAACAAACTGGGTAGGATAATCGCTGAAACCAGCAGAATAACCATTGCTAATGCTTCTTTGAGTATCTCAACAAAGACTTCTGGACTCATGGGCACACCTTATTATTCATTATTTGACTATGTAACATTTGCTAACCCATCCCAAAACTATTGGCTAATGTACCAAAAATTAAATTCCAGCCATCCACCAACACAAATAACATCAACTTAAAGGGCAATGACACGATCATAGGTGACAACATCATCATGCCCATCGCCATCAAAATTGATGCGACCACTAAATCTAAAATCAGAAAGGGAATAAACAACATAAAACCAATTTGAAACGCAGTCTTGAGTTCGCTTGTCACAAAGGCAGGGATCAGAACGTTCATAGGCACGTCGACGGGGTCTTGAAATTGCCCATCCATTCCACCGATTTGTACAAAGGTTTCTAAATCTTTAACCCTTGTTTGAGCCAACATAAAAGCCCTTAATGGCTCTTTTCCTATTTCATAGGCTTGTATTGATGTCAGTTCTTCATTTAAGTAAGGCTGTAGTGCCGTTTCGTTTATCTTTTCAAACACAGGGGCCATAATAAACATCGACAGAAACAAACTTACACCAATCAAAATCTGATTCGAGGGTGATTGCTGCAAACCTATTGCTTGACGCAAAATAGATAAAACAATAATTATCCGAGTAAAGGACGTCATCATCATCACAAAAGCAGGAAGTAGGCTCAAAGACGTCATGATAGCGACAACTTGCAAGGTCATAGTATAATCTTTGCTTCCATCTGGGTTGTCAGTTAGCGTTAGAGCAGGTATCCCAGGCTCTGCCAAGACGTATCCACTAACAATACTTAATAACAACAACAAACAAACACGCATACATGTCTTTTTCATGATTGTTCCCCGTCAGTGTTTTTTTTGTTATTTTGCGCCATAGCTGGGTTTATTTTACCGGCTATGAGCATTGCAAGTTTGTCTTTGAATTTTTCGTTACCTGTCGATGTTGTCGTATTATCGATAGGTGAAGAGAGAGTTGCTAAGTGGTTAATGTTATGAGCGGTGATACCCAGCAAATGTTGCTCACCTGCCACCTCAATAACCAACACTCTTTCTTTGGCTCCAGCCATCATTGAGGCGACAACTTTAATGTTTGAGGTGCCTGATTGAGTGACGTTAAACCGTCGCATGAGGAACGCAAGTATAAAAACAACGCTAATAACCAATAATAAAGAAAGGAAAATTGACACTATTGAAGTGGGATTTGTTAGAGTTTGAGGCGTTGAATTGGACTCAAAAGAGATACATAAACATGAGCCAAGAGCTATCCAAGCCCATGTTTTACATGCTTTTTTTCTATCTGATTTTTTTGATTCTTTCCAGTTGACTAATAACATCAGTTAATCGAATACCAAATTTGTCGTTGACTACTACTACTTCACCATGAGCAATCAACGTGCCATTTACTAAAACATCTAATGGCTCTCCAGCAACTCGGTCGAGTTCGACGACTGAACCTTGGTTTAACTGCAGTAAATTTCGAATACTAATATTGCTACGACCCACCTCCATAGCAATGGTCACAGGTATATCTAAGATGGTGTCGAGTTTGCGTTTTTCTTTGGGCGTTATCTCTCGATCTTCGTCAAATTCTTCAAGTTCGGCGACCTCTGCATCAGTGCCAAGCAGGCCTTCAGACTCGCTACCCGTTTTATCTTCTTCATCAGCTTGCTCGGCCATGGCCGCAGCCCAATCATCTAAACCGTCTTCTTCACTCATTATTTACTCCTGACTCTGGACAACAGGGCTTACCAATCATCTTCGAGGGTTTGCAATTCGGCGTCGCTATCAATTCGTCGGCCACCTTTGGTTAATAGTTGCAACTCAGACTTCACAGAAGTTGGGCGCGGAATTTTTTCAATTATTTTAAGTGCCACATTGTCACGTGAACGACCTAACTTGGCTCTAAAAGTCGGTAAATTTTCAATTAATACCGTGATGTGTTCTGGCATATCGATAGGAATTATATGACCCGGTTCTAGCTCCATGATATCTGCAAGGGTTAATTCCAAGTCCATCATATGCGTAGATAAAGCCACTTTCACATCCATCATTTCATCTCGAAGAGCCTTGCTCCAGCGTAAATCAGTGTCTTCTTTATCACTTTGTACGCCGGCATCTAACAGCTCACGAATGGGTTCCAGCATTGAGTAAGGTAAAGATACATGGAAGTCACCGCCACCGCCGTCTAATTCAATGTGAAAAGAACTTATCACCACCACTTCTGTAGGGCTCACAATGTTGGCCATAGCGGGATTCACTTCAGAGTCAAGGTATTCGAATGATACATCCATAACGGGTGCCCATGCCTCTTTGTAATCTTCAAATATAAGCTTCAATAACATCTGAATAATACGGCGTTCGGTTGGAGTAAACTCTCGTCCTTCAATTTTTGCATGGTAACGACCGTCACCACCAAAAAAGTTATCTACCAAGATAAACACCAGTCGGGCTTCCATAGTAATCAGCCCGGTGCCTTTGAGAGGACGAAAGCGCACCATATTCAAACTAGTAGGGACAAATAAGGTGTGAATATACTCACCAAATTTAATCATCTGGATACCGTTAATAGACACTTCTGCCGAACGGCGCATCATATTAAATAGACTAACACGCATATGTCTAGCGAAGCGTTCATTAACAATTTCAAGGGTTGGCATACGCCCACGAACGATCCTATCTTGAGAAGAAAAGTCGTATTCCATTGCTGAGCCATCGGACACACCACTTTCAACTTCTTCTTCCTCAACATCATCTACACCATGTAATAGTGCATCAATCTCGTCTTGGGATAATAAATCGCTCAATCTAACTCTCTCATTAACAAATCAGTTGTTACTGCATAACAAAACCTGTGAAAAGTACTTCTTCCACAGTTTGGTTGCCGCTGACAACTAGCATGGTTTTTTGCACTTCTTTCAGTGCGCTATCTCGAATGGCTATTTTACCCGCCTCTGTGGCTAAGTCATCGGCATTGGCGGTGCTAAATATTTTTAACAAGGTGCCTTCAATCAAAGGAATATGCATTTTCGATTGTTCTTCGTTATCGGAACCACGCATCATTAGCTGCACTTTAATTTCGACTAACCGGTCTCGGTTTGTTCCAGGTACATTAAATACAAAGGGCCTAGGCATAGCAACATACATAGCCGTTCCGGTTTTAACCCCCTCAACTCCTTGAACTGTCGGTTTACCTACAACGACTGGTATAGCGTTATCGTCGTCGGCCATTAAAAAATAATAGGCAGCACCACCGCCAACAATTAGCACAACAACAGCAATTATAATAATGACCAGTTTGCTTTTTTTGCCGCCTTCTTCCATTTTTAATTCTTCTTCAGCCATGTATTTCTCTCAAATTGTGACACTTATGAACTCTACAACTATTATCAGCCCCAAGGTTAAATTGGCAAAGCGCTTTACGCTAGATCCTTGCAAATTCATCTATAAATCACACAAAATAATCAATTCCACCAAGGGCACCATTAACAATATTATGTTGGCCTAAAACCTGCTCAGATACATCTTCAGCGTCATCATTATTACTGCCACCTTGATTAGCTGATTCAGCATCACCCTGACTTTGCTGATTATCACTTTCTTGGCGCACTGAGGATTGGCCTAACTCAATACCTTTTTCAGCAAACATTTCTCTTAATCTTGGTGTAGCAGTATCTACTGCATCTCGTGCTTGTTGTGATTGGACCACAAAATTCACTGTTGCAGATTCACCGGATACTGCGACTTTCACATACACCGAACCCAACTCAGCAGGGTCAAGTCGAATTTCAGCCACTAAATTTTTAGTGTTCACCATCCACCGGACTTTTTCGGCTAACTGAAGATGACCTTCAGGTTTAGCAATATTAATTGCCTTCTCAAACTTGGACTCAAACTGATTTAATTGAATTTGTTTACTTTGTTCACCCTGAACTTGTGCCGCATCTCTTAAAGTCGCGCTGTAGATTTGGTCGTGGTGATGCTCAATCGCACGGTTCATTGTTTGGGCAAAATCTAACACTTGAGAAACGCTGCTGACGATCTGTTCTAGGTTGACCGGGGCCTTAGCTAAGACTCCTGACTCCGTCGATTTTGCTAACGCTTCTGATATCAATGCTTTCAAATCAATACCCGGCTCTCTACCTTGAGATAACTGATTCTTATACTCCTCTATTCCTGACTTCAATGCGGAGACAAATTCTTTTGATGAGGATTCAACTGAACTAATGATGTCAGCAGCCTTGGGAATAACTAACTGCTGAGCAATGTGTTCGGGATTTATTGCTTCGTCAGTTTTTTTACTATCAAATACGCGCTGGGCAATATTCTCTAATACTTTATCGAGCTTACTATCCGTCAAGTTTAAAATGTTTTTTATGTCATTATTACGGGTCACGTTCTCAACTTTTCCCAGGTTGAGTAAATTGCCAGAGGCCATTCGAGCATCTTGCTCAAGCAACTTGGACTGTTCAGCAACAGACTCTAATTTTGTGATCAGTGTCTGAGCATGTTGGGCTTGCACTAATCTATCTGCTGTATCAGATACAGTAAGTTGAGCCGATTTTATTGTTTGTTGTAAACTAGCTATGTCAGTTTCAGCGTCAACCAATAATGTTTTGAGCAGATTTTTATTCTCATCTGCTCTTAAGTCTACTGGCAAGCTTGTTTCAACTGGCTGATTGGCTAACATCAAATTTTGTAAAACGCCTGACTGCTCTAACAATGACTGAGCGACTTTTTGTTGCATATCACTTGAAAGAACCTGGTCAGTTTCAGACTTAGCTGTCAGTTTCTCTAATGCATTTTGAATTAATAAGGCTAATGGATCTGTATCTTTGAGAACAGGAGCGACAGTATTCTCATCTACATAGTCGGTTTGTCGAAGACTAAACTTTTCTGGGGCGGCATTAATGTCACCAATAGTATGCAGCTCGGCAACTTGTTCCAGTAAACCACTATCAACTTTATCGGATAATATTAAGTCAGCAACAGATACAACTAGAGATTCAGTCTCAACATCAGCTAAAGATTGTTTTGTGGACCGGGCAATATTTGCCAGTTTCTGCAAGTTATCGACTAACGACATCCATTCTTGGGCAGCGACATCGGCTGCTTCAACATCTGATATTGAAGCATTCTGTTTTGAGGGCGAAACCAACTGCAACTCTGCTTCTGCGTCGCCATTCTTAAATTTATAGTTGCGCTGATCAGCAACATTTGACTCAGCATGAGTTTTTAAATGTTTATTATTTATGTCTTCTTGTGTCTCATCAATAGATTGTTGCAACGCTCTTTTTCTTGGCGAGTGGGGCGGCGGTGCATCAGCTAATGTATGACTCGATTTTTGATCTTGTAATAATTTTCCAAATTGCTCATTTGATTCAGAGCCTTTAAACGAATTGGAATGGGCGCAGCTGTCAAAAGCGGCAACTTCTGATTTAGCTGTGGCAACATGTTGCATCATACTTTTTTATCCCTCAAACTAAGACATTGTGGCTAATCGACTGACTTATATAGATTTTTAAATTTACGTACCGTTTTTGATTAGCTTACCTGTCACGAGTCCAACTTAAAATTAACCGTTACCTTGTGTTTCTAAGTATGAATTAGCAAAGACCATTCCAACTTATATATTAGAAACCATTACTTGCGCATAAATTTTTGCAATGACAGTTCATCTAGCATGATCTGTTCTTGCTTATCCTCGCGCCTTAGTTTGGCTTTATGCTGTTTATCTAGCAACATTTCTACCGCTTTACGTTTTCGTTGTTGTGCCATCCATTGCATACGCCGTTGGTCTGCGACCCTCATAGCTTGATTTAAAGCATGCTGTTGCATTTCACAGGCTTTATCCAACTTTCCAATAAATTGCTGGTGTTGACCAAATATGACACTGCCAACCCCTTGTTTGGCACGCAGTTGAGCCTCCCGCAAATAATCTAAACGATAGTTTTCTAATCCAGACAGTTTTTGCTTATTGTCTTGGTGAAATTGTTGGGCTAACTGAAAATCCTGCACCAGTTTCTGTTCTTTTTGTCGCTCCCATTCTGCGACCATTTGTAATTGAGATTGTGCCATTAGTTAATCATTACCCCTTGCCCAACCCACCACTTAAGGTGGCCATATCAGCGGTACTATGATCAAAATCTATAATTTGTTGCACACCCTGTTGTAAAAAAGCATTGATTGCAGGCTCTGCATTAATGGCTAGATCAATCCTAGGATCGGTACCTTTGCTATACGCACCAATACTGATTAAGTCACGGTTACGCTGGTAATTAGAATACACCTGACGAATACGTCTGGCACCTTGGACATGTTCTTCAGAAACCACCATAGGCATCACTCGGCTGATTGATGCTTCAATATCAATAGCGGGGTAATGCCCTGAATCAGCTAAACTCCTAGAGAGTACAATATGCCCATCCAATATTGCTCTAGCAGCATCAGCTATGGGATCTTGTAAATCATCGCCCTCGGTCAACACCGTATAAAATGCAGTAATCGAACCTTGATTTTCACTACCATTACCCGCTCGCTCTACTAGTGCTGGTAATCTGGCGAATACCGAAGGCGGATAGCCTTTGGTTGCAGGGGGCTCTCCTACGGCTAGGGCAATTTCACGTTGCGCCATGGCGTATCGTGTAAGGGAGTCAATCAGTAATAATACATTTAAACCTTTGTCACGAAAATATTCAGCAATAGTCACAGCGGTCTCACAACCTTTTAAGCGCATTAGCGGCGACGTGTCGGCTGGCGCGGCGACCACCACAGATTTTGCGCGCTCCTCTTCACCCAAAATATCTTGTATAAACTCTTTGACTTCTCGGCCTCGCTCCCCCACTAACCCAACGACCACTACATCGGCTGCGGTACCGCGTGTCATCATCCCCATCAACACACTTTTACCCACACCACTACCAGCAAATAAACCCATGCGCTGACCTAAACCCACGGTCACAATAGAATTGATTGCTCTGACCCCCACATCTAAGGGTTGCTTTATAGGCTTGCGCAATAACGGGTTCATTGGAGGCTTGGATAAAGGCACCCGTTTCTCAGCTTTGATAGGGCCTAAACCATCCAAAGGTTGACCATTGCCATCTACGACTCGGCCCAGTAACTCCATACCAACAGCTAAACCTTGTTCACGGTTCAGAGGTTGCACACGTGAGCCTGGCACTATTCCCTTGACTGCTTCTGTGGGCATCAAGTAGGTAATGTTTTCGGCAAATCCCACCACTTCGGCTTCGATTTCACCTTCCATCGTTTGGATCAGGCACTGACTACCCACCGGCATTTGACAACCCACAGCTTCAAGCGTTAGCCCTATACCTCGCACTAGTTTGCCACAGGCAACAATAGGCGCGTGTGGCACTTGATCTTTGAGAAGTTTGATTCGGTCTAACATATCAGTAGACATAACTTATTCGTCACCTTCACTAATATGACTTAAACCTTGTTCTAAAAGGAATTTGTCGATGACATCTTTAACGCGGCGCTCTACCGTGATATCGACAGCATTTGATTGCGTGACAATCTCACATCCACCGGCAGACAATTCAGGTGATTCAATAAAATCCCAATGATGTTTTGCTATTTCTTCTGAACTAAAATGATTATTAACTAATTCAATATCATCAGGGTGCAAATGTATTTGATAATTTTTTTCTTGGATCGGTAAGGCTTTTAAACCTTCACTCAAGGCTTGAAAAATAAGATCTGTATTGGTTTTGACTTCGCTACGGATCACACCTTTTGCAAGGCTAACCGCCAATAACACCAGTTCTTGCTCTAACTCTTTTTCGACATTTTCTACTGGGTTTTGAATACTGTCAAGCAACGATACCCAGCTATCAAGATGTTGCTGCACTTGCTCTTCGCCAGTGGCTACCCCTTGAGTTATGCCTTCTTCTAAGCCTTTAGTGAAACCTTCTTCATGCCCTTTAATTAAGCCTACTTCTGCCCCTTGGGCATGGCCTTCTTGTTGACCTTGAGAAAATCCCTCTGTGTAGGCAGCCTCTCTAATTGCTTCAATTTCTTCAGCTGTAGGAGGTAATATTTCTATCTCAGGTTCAGGGGGTTCATACTTCCAATCAGATCTGCGATTAAACGCATTGGTTTTGTTGTTAACCACCTCTTGATTGATATCTTCTACATAGGGTAAATCCCATGCTTGGAATTCTTCGTCTTGCTCATTTTTCTCATCTTGATCGTCTGTGTTCATACTTTAGTTGCCTTACAACTAACGGCTATATTACAAAAATTCATCGCCACCACCGCCACCTAACATAATTTCACCGGCGTCAGCTAATCGTCTGGCCACAGAGAGTATTTCTTTTTGCGCAGCTTCAACTTCACTAATACGTACCGGCCCCATTGCTTCGAGGTCATCGAGCAACATTTCAGCGGCACGTTTAGACATATTTTTAGTGATTTTATCTTTTAGTTCGCCTTCCGCACCTTTGATGGCTTTAAGCAGCGCATCTTGTTGCACTTCTCGCAATATAGTTTGGATCGCTCGATCATCGACATCTATTAAGTTATCGAACACAAACATCAAGTCTTGAATCTGCTGGCTCATCTCTTCGTCTTGTTCACGGATAGCATCCATCAACTGACCTTCGATATTGGTATCTAAATAATTCATGATATCTGCAGCGGATTTCAGGCCGCCCATTTTCGCAGCCTGAGTACCGGCTTGACCCGCAAACTGTTTCTCCATAATTTCGTTTAATTCTTGTAATGCAGCAGGTTGCACTTCTTCCAAATTGGCAACTCGCATCATTAAGTCTAAACGCACTTTTTCAGGGAATTGACTAAGAATTTCAGCTGATTGTTCTGCATCCAAATATGACATAACAATAGTTTGAATTTGCGGATGTTCGTTACGAATAATGCTGGCGACTTGTTTTGAGTCCATCCATTTCAATGAATCGAGGCCCTTTGCACCTGTGCCCATTAAAATTTGATCAATTAGATTAGCAGCTTTATCTTCACCCAAAGCAGAGGTAAGCGCACGCTTCACAAAATCTGTGCTTTGGAAACCAATGGTGCTGTAATTTTGGATTTCTTCGATGAAATGTTTATGTACTGCAGTAATTTTACCTTGGGTCATATCATCAATTTGAGCCATTGCTGTACCCAATTTTTGTACCTGCTTAGGTTCTAAGTGCTTAAGAATTTGCGCTGCATCATCTTCAGTCAAACTTAGTAGCAAAATAGCGGCTTTATCGACGCCTTCTAACTTAGTAACATCATAACCCGTATTTTCAATCTGTTCTTCTTCAGCCACAATCTAATCCTCAAACTGCAAAATGTTAAGTCTAAACCTAATCATCCTGCATCATCCAGTTTTTCACAACTTGTGAAGACAACTCTGGTTCATTTGCTACCAGCGCTCTAACCGCTTTCAGTACATCTTCATCTTTATGCAAATCTGGCAGCATAAAGGTGCCGTCTGCCGCAAACCCGACCTGCGATTCGTCAAACTCTTCAGCCAACAGGCTAATGGTATCATCACCTAAGTCTAACCCTTCATCAGCATCAAACTCATCTGATTTCATATCATCAGGATTAATCAGTTTACGTACCATAGGCCGCACAACGACCAAGATAAGCAAAGCAATGATAAAAATTCCTCCACCGAGTTTAATCAAAGGTAAAAACTTAGGATCTTCCCAGAACGGAATATCCGGCAGCGGCACTTCACCTTCACGATTAAATGGAATACTGACCACTTCTAAAGAATCACCGCGGGTCACATTAAAACCCAGCCCGCCTTGCAACAAACGGCGGATATCCAGTAATTCAGCCTGTGCTCTCGGTGCTATTGATTCTGTACCATCTGCTGCGGTGCTGGTCACATAATCCAATGCAACTGAAACACTTAAACGGCGGATCATGCCCACTTGTTGTTTCGTATGACTGACTGTGGTGTCTAATTCGTAGTTACGGGTTTCTTCTTTATGATTACGTCCCGGAGTTTGCTGGGTCGCGCCACCGTTGGCACGCTCTGGAATGTTTGAATCTAGCGGAGGTTGATTGGTTAACGCACCAGGAATGCCGGCGATAACCCCACCAATAGTATTATCTTCTACCGTCATTTCACTGCGTATAGCAGGCAAGTCAGGATTATAGCTACGCTGGGTTTGTTCTACCGAGGTAAAATCCATAGTCACATCAGCTTGAGCGGTGTAGTTACCTAAACCCAGAACTGGAATAAGGATGGAGTCTATTTTTTCTAAATAGGCACTTTCACGCTTTTTCTCTAATTCATATTCTTTGCGTGAGCGAGCCGACTCGGCTCCCTGCGACCCTGAATTCAGCAAGCGACCATTACTGTTAGTAACTGTCACCCTATCTGGCTCTAATCCTTGCACCGCTGAAGCGACAATATCGATAATAGAATTAACTTCCCCGCTTGAAATCATCGACCCACGGCGAGTGGTCACCACCACTGTGGCGCTGGCTTTCTTTTCGCGACGAGCAAATACATTTTCTTTTGGTAAGGCTAAGAGTACTTTGGCCCTTGCAACCGCGGTCATTTCTTCAATGGTACTAGCGATTTGTTGTTCTCTTGCATGTTTCAGGCGTACCTTTTCAACTCGCTGACTGACACCAAACCCCATGTCTTGCATGATGATATCTACACCCGCGGTATCGCCCTGAGTAATGCCTTGACGGGTCATGTCTAATTTTATTCTTTGGTATTGCTCACTGCTTACGTAGACTGTGTTCCCTTCTAAGCGGTAATCAATTTGTGCCTGATCGAGGTAATCAAGGGTTTCGATTAGTTCTTGTGTTTCCATTCTAGCTAATGGACGATAATCAGGCTCTTGAGCCCAGATCAAGATAAACACTGCAATCGCTACACATATTACTAAGGCAATAATCAAAGTGATTTGGCGCATCATATCGGTGCTACCGATTGTGTCCATAAAACCAGATTTTTGTTCTGCACCTGAGTCTTCTGGATACATATCTGTACCCATATCACTCATTGCTAATTCTGTACTTGATGCTTCAGCCACTAGTTAGCTCCTAAACTGGCATACTCATAATTTGTTTATAGGCTTCAAGCACTTTGTTACGCACTTGGATAGTGGCTTCAAAGGCAATGCCTGCCTTCTCTTTAGCAACCATCACATCAGCTAAACTTAAGCTCTTATCGCCCATCTCAAATGCCATTGCCTTATCTTTTGACTCTAACTGCATGTCATTGACGGTACCAATAGCATTACTCAACAAATCAGCAAAGTTTTGTGAAGAGGGATTGCCCTGAATAGCATGTGAATCACCCAATCCCAATTTTGACTGCTCGGCCATGCCTTGCATTTCTTGATAAATTGACTGTGCTTTGATGTCCATAAGATACTCCGCTTGCAAAAGGCGTAAAGACATATGATGTCTTTTAAATTACCTGACTATAGCCATCACTAAAGCAAGGTAAGTGCCAAGTAATAATCGTTTCCAACAAAAATAATAACCAATTAATTCATAGTGTTACATATTAAAAGTCATGCTTTTAATGTGTCATATTCTTGACAGAAGATATATTGAGCCAGATATATGCAATAAACTTATCAATAAGTCGTCATTACCTTGAGGCGCTATTAAACCCGCTACAAAAAAAGCCACCTGACAAGGTGGCTAAAAGATTCGCGTATGCGACGCTATAAACTGATTGCTAAGCAGGTAGTTCAATACCCACTTCGCGCATTTTGGCAAGCTTGTAACGCAAGGTTCTGGGACTTATGCCTAATCTTTCAGCGACATCTTTACGCCGACCTTTGCAACTTTGTAAAGTATCAAGAATGATTTGATGTTCTTGTTGCCGCAGTTCAGATCCTAACTTACTGTTATCGTCTTCAACTTTTTCAAAATCTAAATGAGAAGACTGAGTTAGTGCCGATATATCTTGCTCAATCATTAAGTCTTGGGCATCAATTTGGTTACAGTCAGATAAAATAAGCGCACGTTGGATCACATTTTCAAGCTCTCGCACATTCCCAGGCCAATTATGCTGTAATAATTTACTGCGACCTGCCGCCGTCAATTTAGATATGATATTGCCCTGTTTTTGACAATGACGTTCAATTAAATGTTCGGCTAAAGGGATAATATCCCCGGCTCTTTTATCAAGCGGCAACCAGGTGAGTGGAAACACATTCAGGCGATAGTATAGGTCTTCTCTAAATTCACCCGCATCCACAGTTTGTTTTAAGTTACGGTTGCTGGTCGCTATTATTCTGACATCTAAAGCAATAGTTTTACGGCCGCCTAATCTTTCGACCTCTTTCTCCTGCAATACCCGTAATAACTTAACTTGAAGATTTAGGTCCATCTCACTGATTTCATCAAGTAAAATGGTGCCACCTTGAGCCTGTTCAAATTTTCCAGGACAAGCTTGTATCGCCCCTGTAAAGGCACCTTTTTCGTAACCAAAAAGTGTTGCTTCAAGCATGTTTTCCGGTATAGCCGCACAGTTGATTGCCACAAAGGTTTGTTGGCTACGATTGGACTGGTCATGAATAAAACGTGCTAATACTTCCTTACCTGATCCGCTGGGCCCTAAAACCATAACGGTTGCCTCTGATCTAGCTACTTTTTTGGCTAATTCCAGTAATTGTAAGCTGCTTGGGTCATCTACTACTGGTGTCCGTGATTCTACTTTTTGCGCTGGTGCATAGCGACCAACCAAATTAAGCAGCACTTCAGGAGCAAAAGGCTTTGATAAATAATCGGTTGCTCCATCACGCATTGCCTGAACAGCATCATCAATAGTGGCGTAGGCGGTCATTAACAATATGGCTAAATTTGGGTATTTATTTTTTATATTTTTGAGTAATGTTAGACCACTCATACCGCCCATTTGGATATCACTTACCACTAAGTCGACTGATTGTTCAGACAACTTAACCATGGCTTGCTCGCCACTGTCGGCATCAATGACTTGATAACCTCCCAGCAATAAGGTGTCGACTAATGCCTCTCTTAGGCCCGCGTCATCCTCTACTATTAGTACTTTAGCTTGACTCATAATTTAACTCCCAGCCGCATCGGCAAAATATTGTTGAGAATGCACACTTCTTGTTGGCACAACGCCTTGTTTTGTTAGTGCATTGGCTTGCTTTGTTAATGCAATTGTTTGTTGTGGTGATTGACTGACATCATAGGTAGGTAAGCTCAGAGTAAAACAAGCCCCACCCTCGACTAAATTAGTCACTTGAACCTTGCCTTGATGAGACTGAGCAACACTTCTAACCACTGCAAGACCTAAACCTGTGCCGTTGCTTTTTGTGGTGTAAAAGGGTTCAAAAATTCGACTTAAATTTTCATTTTTAATACCAGGACCATTGTCTGTAACAGATAAATCGACCCAGTCAGGGTTACCACATTGGCGACTTGCAGCAACAGTAATCAGTGCATTTTTCGGTTTTACCGTTAACGCATTGTGAATAAGGTTTTGTAATGCCCCCACTAGAGCAGTTTTATTACCTAAGATAATCACGTCTGGTTCGGGCAAAGAAAGGACTAAATTTGCTTGCTGACTTTGCAACATAGCATCGGCACCTTGCTGCACTTCTTGCATTAAGCTTTGAAGTGATATTTCGCTTATCACTTGCTGGTCACCACTTTTTGCAAACAGCAACATGTCGTTTACTTGACTTTCTAAGTCTCGTAACCTAGAAACAAGCTTGCTACTGAACTTTTCTCGAGACGTCTTATTTAAGGTATTATTAGACAGATTCGCGGCATACAACATAGCAGCCGATAAAGGGGTGCGAATTTGATGCGCCAGAGAAGCGACCATTTTTCCTAACGAAGATAACTTCTGCAAATGCCCGATACGTTGCTGCAATTGACGGGTCTCAGTCAAATCAGTTAGCACAATAAGCTGTCCGGGCTCTTTTTCTAATGGAGTGATGGAGAGTTTGACTTTACGCCCGTCATAAAGTGACACTTCATGCCCGTCATCTGCTTGGGGTTTAAATGAGCGGGCAATTATGGTTCGCCACAATTGACCTTCTAAAGGCTCACCTAACAAAGTTTTTGCTAGGTTGTTTGATTGCCTAACGACCCCTTTGCCATCTATCACCACAACTCCCGCAGGCATGACTTGTAGCAAATGCTCCAAACGATTAGCTTGCAAACGTAATGCGTCTAATTCCTTAGTATTGGATACATGTGACGCGTTCTGCAACGCCTCATGCCTGATCACTTCGCCCAGAGCAGATAAAGTATCACGGGGTGTTTCAATCAAGATGTTACTGGTACCCATACATTCCTCACGTCAATACTTAGACAGAATAATTACAGGTAGACTAAAGCACATGCCATGCCAACAGGAATTTACAATAGAATCAAATAGTTAGAAGACATTATTAAGAATATATAACGTCAATGAAATGACACTATAGGGTTGAAGCTAGAAATACTGAGATGCTAAGGCTAATCTTTACTAATATTGTACTTGCGCATTTTTTCTACCAAAGTAGTGCGACGCATACCAAGCACCTCCGCCGCTCTGGCGACTACCCAGTCTTGTTGCCCAAGGGCTTGGGTAATCAAACTGACTTCTAAATCTGATATGTACTCTTTTAAATTGAGGCCTTCAACGGGCAACTCAGTCGACAAGGTGTGATCAATGTTATTATCAACCTCTTCATTGTCTTCACTATCATCGCCACCAAACATTGCGTTAATAGCATCACGCTCTAACAACTCGTCAGGGTACTCAGGTTCGTAAACCTCTACATCTAGATGTTTATACTTGCTAGGTAAATCATTGACATCAATCAATTGATTCGGATATAAAATCATCAAACGCTCAACTAAGTTCGATAACTCGCGCACATTGCCCGCCCATTTGTGCTCCATCAGAGAGGTCATAGCATTTGCAGTGAACTTTATTTGTGAATTATCCAACTCAAGTCTCGACACCAGCTCTTGTAATAATAATGGGATGTCTTCTTTTCGTTCTCGCAGAGCAGGACTATCAATAGGAAATACGTTTAGACGGTAGTACAAGTCCTCTCTAAATTGTCCTTCCTCAATCATAATTTCCAAATTACGGTGGGTAGCAGCAATCACTCTTACGTCGCATTTAATAGGTTTAGTGCCGCCTACCCTTTCGTAGGTTCGCTCTTGCAACACACGCAATAATTTCACTTGCATTTGTAATGGCATATCACCTATTTCATCAAGAAATAACGTACCGCCTTCAGCTAGCTCGAAACGCCCTTTACGTGTACCAATAGCGCCAGTAAAGGCACCTTTTTCATGACCAAAAAGCTCGCTTTCGAGCAACTCACCGGGGATAGCACCGCAGTTAACGGGAATAAAAATACTGTCAGTTCGGTTTGACAAGAAATGTACATTTCGTGCGATGACCTCTTTACCAGTACCTGACTCTCCTAGGATGAGCACATTTGCCTCTGTCGGCGCTACTTGTTCAATTAAGTGCCTGACACCTTGAATTTGATTGCTTTTTCCAATCAGACTTCTAAATAAACGGGTTTTGTTGTAGACACTGGTCTTGGTATTGGGCTGACTGCGCTTGTACTCTTGGCAGCGATGCAACATTTGAGTTAAAGCTGGATAAGTAATAGGCTCACTGATGGATCCAACCATATTTTTCTGTGGCTCAAAAGTGACATAATCGCCGATCAAGACGAAAGGTTGATATGGAAATTTTTCACTAATATCGCAGGCTAGTTCGGGTGTGGCTGCATCAATTAAAATAGCTTTGATATCATTTTTAACTTTAAGCGGTTGTATTGCATAAGAAAATAAAACATTAGTACAAGGCTCACCAAGAAAAGTCAGAATGGTACTTAGATTATTTGCTCGCGTTATGTCAGAACTAATAATCAAAATATTGCTCATTCCACTTCCAGCCTCATGTTGTTTTTATAATTAACTGTATCTAGTGTGATTTTAACCATTCGAGGTGGGATAGCAATACTATTTGAGGCATTTTTAAAGTCGGACGATTTTCATACAAAGATCTAAAAGTAAAATTTTATGCATAAAAAATGAGCAACATAGCCGCTCATTATAATGATGCATCATCTGATGTTTAGCCGTTTAGCAGAGACAGAACTTGACCTTGTTGTTGATTTGCCATGCCTTGCACTGCAAAACTGGTTTGGCTCAAAATACTCGCAGCAACATTTTCTGATGCTGCCTGAGCAAAATCTGTATCTTGAATACGGCTTCTGGCCTTAAAGACATTGTTATCAGTTTGAGTTAAATTTCGCGCAGCACTTTCAAATTGATTTTGGGTTGCACCTAAATCGGATCTGGCGCTGCCGACAAACTCGTTAGCAGTATCAGCTATCGCTAACGCATTTTCTGCACCTTGTGCTGTGCTTAAATCTACATTCAGAATGTCACTCAAGCCGGCCGCTACATCTTGTGTCGCCACCGCAATTTTCTGTCCGTCGTTAGGGCCCACTTGAAAATCAATATTGCCATTATTCGATAACAAAGATTTACCAGCAAATTCGGTTTGCTCGATAGTTTGTGAAATGTTGTCTTGAAGTTGAGTGACTTCAGATTGAATCGCCCGACGATCAGAGTCACTTAACAAACCGTTACCCGATTGCACAGACAATTCACGTATACGATTCACATCTTGATTAATACCGGCTAAACCACCTTCAGCTACTTGCGTCAAAGACACACCGTCGAAAGCATTCAAAATAGATTGACGATTACCCTCAACCTGCGTGGTCAAGCGGTCAATTATCTGCTGAGCTGCTGTGCCATCAGCAGCACTATTAATACGCTTGCCTGATGATAACTTCTCGAATATTGACTCTTGCTTGTTTTGAACTTGTTGTAATAACGATGTATTGGATTCAGTGTTAAAACCAATCATAAACTTATCCTCATCTACATTAACGATATAATAGCAGAGTGACCAAGAGTGTGTAAAATACAACCAACTAATTACAGGGATAAAAAACCATAACAGCTTATAAATAAAATCTAAATCTCATTTGTCTAAAGCTTAAGCAACTTCACTTCTCATAATAAATTCAAAGACTTATTCTTTTTTTAGGCCGGCCGATAGAATAAGATGACAGTAATTGAAATGAGTGTGTCGTTAATGAGTTTAGATTAAATATGCTGAAGAACATCCGTTTACATATCGAGAAAGATGAGCAGAGACAAGCTGAGCTGGATGAAAAACTTGCAAAGCAAATAATAGAGACTCATAGCAGCAACATAAATGCATTTCAGAGAAACATCCCTTCTCTACTAGGCTATGTGCAGAATACTGACCTAGCTAATTATTCTGTTTTTGTTAACAAATACGGCGAAAACAATATCGTTGATTATGGTACGGGCAGAACCTTTTATGGTTTTCACCCGGAAGAAGAGGTGCTTGAACAGTTATCGCGTATAAAGCAACACTGCCCTGAAGTGGAGTTTCAAAGTCAGATATCACAACATGATAATGACTCTAAAAAGCCACTAAGTATTGATACGCTAAAAAGTGCCAAGCTTAAAAACCAGCAAGAACCCATGCCATATGAAATTGAATGTTTAGTTGTACTTGGATGTGGGCTTGGTATTCACCTCAGTCATTTATTACATCAGCATAAAATAAAAAACCTGTTGATTTACGAGCCGGAACTGCAGTACTTCCAATGTTCAGTAATGACCACCTCATGGCAAGACATTTTTACATTAGCAAAAGTACACAATACTGCTATTTTTCTACAACTAGAAAAAGACGGCAGAGATTTAATTACAGATATAAACGAACTTAAGCAACATTATGCTGTTTCTAGCTTCCACCTTTACAAACACTATAATCATCAAGTATTCGACTCATTACACACTGATTTATCCGAGCGCAGTTGGGGTGAAATTGAAAATAGTGGCTTTAAGATAAAGTCGAAGGATAGTTATTTAGACTATTTGCCAATGTGGACGCCCAACATAGACTTAGCCAAATTATCGTTGTTAACCGCACCCAACGATAAACTGACTAATAACCTCAATGCATTTGAACAGTATTTCCCCGAAATATACGAAGAATTTAAAGACTACACACCACAAAAATGGCTACCGATTACCAACTCAGAAGGCGAAGTCAACCTACTTAAGATTGACAGTTTACACACATGGTACGGTGAATCTGCAAAACATGATTGTACCTTAAACTTCGAAAATTTTAACGAACAACCTAATAAAGATGGCTTAATGCTGGGGTACAGAGGCAACAAACTCGCACACTACATTCACTATCAATTTGTAAAAGAAACCGAAGAACTACTCAAACAAGCCGAAGAAGAGGTCGGAGCCCTGCCCGACAAGGTTCCTTCTATCATCATGTTTGGGTTAGGTGTAGGTTATCAATTAGAAACATTACTTGATGAACATACAGTCGAAAAACTCTTTATCTGTGAGCCTAATCCCGACTTTTTCTATGCCTCATTATTCGCTATTGATTGGCAAGCGATATTCGAAACTGTCGAAAAATCAGAATCACGTATTTACTTGAATATCGGTGACGACGGCACTAATTTATTCAGAGACTTGTTAAGTCAATTCTATGCAATTGGCCCCTATATTCTCAACAGCACCTACTTCTACCAAAGTTACTACAACGCTTCTTTAAACTCTGCTATCAGTCAGTTAAGAGAACAATTACAAGTAGTTATAAGCATGGGCGAATATTTCGACCATGCCTATTATGGTATTGCCCATACCAAAGAAGGTATGCGGCGAAAAATCCCTGTATTGGCATCAAACCCAGCCAGTAAGTTGAGTTACGACGACAAAGAAGTGCCAGTATTTATTGTTGGCAACGGCCCATCCTTAGACAGCTCAATTGAAGCCATTAAAGAATGGCAAGGCCAAGCCATAGTTATTAGCTGTGGAACAACCCTACAAGCCTTGCACAGGAATGGCATCACTCCGGATTTCCATGCAGAAATAGAACAAAATAGAAGCACCTATGACTGGGCAGTGTTAATAGGCGATTTACAGTATTTAAAAGACATCACATTGATATCCTGCAACGGTATTCACCCGGACACCTGTGATTTATACAAGGACGTCATGATCGCCTTTAAAGATGGTGAATCTTCAACTGTATCAGCATTAAATGTATTAGGCCGAGAGAACTTTACAACACTACTCAACTCCTTCCCAACTGTTAGTAATTTTGCCATCGACCTATTCAGTACTATTGGGTTTACCAGTATTTACTTAATTGGTGTAGATCTGGGTTTTCTAGATGTAAAGCACCACCATTCCAAATCGTCAGGTTATTATCATGACGATGGCCAAGAAACCTACGACTACGCACAAAGCGCAAACACTTCACTGATAGTGTCAGGTAATTTTCGCCCTAGAGTGAATACAAAACACGAATTTAAAGTATCTAGGCAGGTTATAGAACAAGTCACTAATGCAAAATTTAAAGGGCAGGAGTTTTACAATTGTAGTGATGGAGCAAAAATCCAAGGTACCTTGCCCATTAGGCCTGAAGAATTATTGATAGTAGTAACAGAGCAACAGAAAATAGATGTTGTAAGGCAGCTAAAAACCAACATATTTTCAAACGCTAATTTAGACAGCTATTTAGAAGATTTTGATAAAGTTTTTGCTAACCACATATTAATTAACGAATTGAAAGCTTTCGAACAGTTGCTAGTGCAGGAAATTACATCTAAGGAACAAGTTAAAAATTTAATTAACAAACAAAAGGAGATGTTATTTTCATCATACAGAAGCGGACAATCATTACTGTTTTATTACCTATATGGCACTGTAAATTATGCTAATGCAGCTCTTACAAAACTCCTATTCTCCTCATCAAAAACGACCGAGCCTTCTAGCATATTACAAGAAACAAAAGTAAAATGGAGGGTTGCTGTAATTAAAATAAAAGACCTTGTTTCGAGCAATGGGACTGGTTCTTTCGATAAATCATCTTACAATAAAAATAAAAGAGAGATGATTAGTTTAAAACAAAATTGCCCAAACAGATCAATATTAATTGTTACAGACTCTTTAGAATTTAGAGAAAGTATAAAGCACATACTAGAAACTGAGTTTTCATGGATAGATAAAGTAAATATTATAACGCCACTACAAATAGAAACTATCAAGGAAATACCGGACTATGCCATTTACCAAATAGATACTGATACAGACACACCAATCAACGGAAAAATTAATACAATAATTGTAGTGCAATCTAACCAAAATATACCTGCTGATTTTAATGGGCTCACTTATCTAAAAATTACAGATGTTGAAAGTAAAAATTTATTTAGAAATCCAGTGTCGCTTGCCAGGTCGATTGTAAACGCAAGTTTTAATACCTATAAGTGCAGCTTAATACTTCCTAAGTATATCGTTTCTGAAGGTATCGATTTTGAAGAAGAAGTAATAAATTTACCAGACAATGAATATACAGCGTTTGACTACTCTTACTACATTTGCTTATTTTCCCCTACCAATACCCAACACGCTAAAGGGGTACTAAATAATGGTTCAAGAGCAGAAAAAATAACACAACAACTAAAAATGAAAAATCTGTTCTATCTAACTATGAATGAGGAAGATTTTAATGAACATAAACGCAAAGCAATCAATTTAGTGAGCTCTAAAATTCTGGTGAATCAAAGGGAGAATGATAACTGTTAAATAAACTTCCTACTAATAGAAATCTCAACTCAACTTTATATTTTAGTGACTCATAATCCTGGATGGGCTCTTAAATATTCCCCAAGTAATTTAATATCTCTAATATCTTTATCCCTTCGTTGGTACTGCTTTCGTTGGAGCACAACTTTAGGATGAGCAAACTTTAAACCTCGTAGAAAAAAATGATTTTTTGGATTTTGAATTAGCTGAGTATCTGTTATTTTCGACTCACTAAACGAAAATGTACGGGGATAGTTATAAGCGACAACATCAATTTCGCCAAGGGCGGTAACGCCATTATCGAATTTTTCAGCTCTTTCATTTTGTAGTAAAGTAAAATCTATGTCGTCAGCCTTTCGCAAATTCAAAGAGTTGAGGGTACTCGAGCCAACAATACAACATTTGCTTTTGATTATGTTTAACTCATCTAATTTTTGCTGATAGAGACACAGCTTTTCTATGAAATCTTCAGATAGTTGAGTTCTCGTATTGATAATTTTCATATTTTCTTCATTTAACAATATATCTTCTAGATGTTTAAATTCACCTTTTGATTCCGAAATATGCAACGTTATGAACTGTTCCATTGGGCAAATACGTTGATATTTTTCCCTAACTTCTTGTTTTATTCTTTTTATACTATCTTTTGCCAATGGCGATTTTGATTCCATCACAATAAACTTAAACTTGCCGGGGTGTTTATTTAGATACGTCAATTTCCGTTCAATATTAGGACCTACTTTAGGACCACAATCAAAACTATAGACATCTTTTACAAATTCATTGAAGCTTTCTCTATTAAGACGTTCGACATCTCCATAAACAATATTAAAATAAATCGATAAGTCTTTTTCTATGTCGTCCCAGTATTCAGCTGATGGTTGCCAAAGTATTAACAAATACATGTCATTGTATTTTTGCGCGAACGTAAACGCCTTTACTATAGTATTTAGTTCATTTGTGCTAAACCCAGAGCATTTAAACCAATCGTCTCCCCAGCTTCCGCCAATATTTTCATCACTATAAATTATATCTGGAGATAGGCCTAGTCCAAGCGCAGTTGCTAATCTATGAGCACCGTTGAGTGGTAGGTTGTTCTTTGATGATATTGGGATAGGATGTTGGGCTTTATAACCTTGTTTTATGCTTATGATTAATTCATCAAATATTTGAAAAAAGTCGTTAATATTATTTTTTCTCGACTCGTCCCCTGGTTCTTTAGAGCCGTTTCGAATATGGATATGTTTGTAATATAGCTCTCTGACATTTAAACTTACAAAGTTAGGTAGTTGTTCTAAATTATCTAGCACATACAGATATTTAACAATAATATCAAGTCGATCACTTATGGAAAATTTATGAGGTTTACCGTCAAGGGTTACGTTGATCAATCTTAAACCTTTACCTTATCTATCTGCTCAAAATTCCAATCTGCGTTTAGTGAACGTCGTAATGTGTTTTTGAAACCAATGTGGCTCATATTTGGCAGCCCCTCTTGTTTAACGTCTAAAACTGGGCTTAAAATTCTTGACCAAAAATGAGGAGTTAACCATTCATGGCCAACTTCAACGGGTGTGTTTACTGTAGATGCGGATAGCGCACAATTTGCGATGTTATAAAGAGGCTCTTTAAAACTGGTGGCTGGTACATTAAAGTATTCTGCTTCAGTGATTGAGCCTGAGTTTATGCCATAGATATGTTCGACATTGTCTGTACATAATAGTTGATAATAATTTGTGTCAGTACAGGTTATATTAAACATCTTACTTTCAATCAGTTTTTGTAAAAAAGGATCTTGTTTAGAATAAGGGTGCGCTTTAAACAAAACATGAGGGTATTGATTCAATATTTTTGTAATTTTATTTTCATAACTCCCTAGTGATACAAACTTTCCAGAATGCCTATCAACAAGCGACTTATCATCACTGACTTGACCTAATATCAAAGCAGTGTCAGTCGGTATTGTTTGAGTGTTGGCCCAAATAAATTTAGCGCGGATCATATTCGCATAATAATAATGCAACGATTGATCATACTTAAATTTAGCAATTTGGAGTTGTATCTGAGGGTGATTGGATCGCCAACAATTAATAATGTCTTCGGAAAACCTGATTGGACTTGCAACAGTATCTAAATAAATAATATTATTTCTATTAAATGATTGACACAATACCTCTGGCAACTCACAGCCTATAACTAATTTGTTACTGAAATCTCTATTAGTAATGTTATCAAGCTCTTCATTATCGCAGGTTTCATTTAAAACGGCAGCCCATCCAGCTAAATCTGGTTGTATACCAAGTACATTGTAATACTCATATGAATTAACCCCATTTTCATGCCACACCACTTCGCATTCAATCTGCTCTACGACTTTTTGCAGTGAAAATTGCAATGTCCTGAAAAGCCATTGAGTACTTTTCTTTGTAACATTCGGTTTTTCAGATGTTGCAGAAAACCTTAAGAAATCTGCTAAAAATACAATCTTTTTAATTTTTTGCATCTTGAAGCTCAATTACTCTTAAATAATTATTTAAACGATTCTCTTCTAGCTTTTTCAATAACGGATTATCGGCATAAATAGATACAATATTATTAATTTCACTGTGATACTTATGTGACTTAGGCACTAGTATACCTAAACCAAACACTGCTGGAATGTTGTAAAACATATATTCTTTAGAGTGTAATGCCAAAAAATCTTTGACCGCACATAACACTCCATTTTTGTCTCCACCCGCTTTGAGCGATATAGCAAAACTCCCCATCCCCCTAAAGCCTCCATTTTTTTTAATAGTATCATTGTGCAAAACACCGCTTTCCCAACAATGTGCTTGTAAATATTTTTCAGGGATATCCGCCGGGTTATAATATAGATCCCGGAATGCCCATGGAAAGCCAATGTCATGTAAAAAAATAACAGAGTGTTCTGATCCATCTGAACATTCTTTTCGATGTATTGCCTTTAATTCATTAAAAACGGTATACCAATTATGATCGCCATCAATGAACCATGAACACATAGTTGGGAGTTTATCTATAACATCTAAGCTTTTACCATTGTATAGATGAGCAAATTTAAATTTATTAAACAGCGCTTCTACTTGTTCATTAGGTTTAGGCTCAATAGAAAATAATTCACCTTTATTTACACCCAGCAAGTCGATAAGTACTTTGGTATTACCTGCAAATTCGATACCTATTTCACCTATCCGTTTGGGCTTAATTATTTCCAATATCGGCAAATAAATACTTTTTAATTCGCTTAAAGAATGGATTAATAGTTGTCTTTTCATAGCTATTACCTACAAGGTTGTTTTTCATCGTCAATATTGAATTACTCAATGATTTTTTAATTCATTCCCAAATAACTCAGTTGTGTCTGACAGAAATAAACAACTTACTAATATTATTTGTGATGCACATCAAAGAAAAACTATGACACGCGAGGTACCGGGTTCGCTGTAATTTAGCTTTCGAAACTGCGTTCAAAGGCTCAAAATTTCTTTATTAAAAATTATTTTCCTTTGATTGTTTATAAATATTTCTAGCGTTTTCATCTTTAAAGGCAAACGAGGAGATCAAAATCTTATCAGCCCCGATCTATAATGCGTCTTCAAAAATTACCACGTCATATTCATGAAAATGATAGGGATTAGGACCTTTACCTGTTTCATCCACCAACAAATACGGCACACTGGCAATGACTCGACCGTCAGGCTTAAGGTTTTTCAAACATAACTTAAAAAACGAATGATAATCTGCAACGTGTTCAATAGTTTCAAAAGAAGTAATTAAATCGAAAAGTTTAGATTCAGTAAATTCGTATTCATCAATATCGAGTACCTCATAACTAAGGCGTTCATGCCCGTAAACATCATTAGCATATGCCACACTATCAGAGCAAATATCAACTGCCTTTAAACTAGCGGCATTGTTATTTGTTGCTAAAAAGTAACTACCATAGCCTAAGCCACAGGCACAGTCGAGTACGCTATCGTTGGGGCGAATATACTGTTGTGCAAAGGCATACCTGAATATATGGGCATCTGAGCGACATGAAAACTCTCTGAGCATATACATATGTAAATCGCGCTCTGCCAATAAGTTATCCATAACAGTGAATTTATGGCCTGTTTGTCTGACTTTTTTAAACGTTGTGGTAATAAAAGATCGATCATCTTGCAGGGATTGATAATCGCGTTTCAACCATTCACTACCGTCAAGATGAAATCCTTGCATGTACATTTTTTGTTCAATAAATTTCTGACTATAGGTCTTAATATCAGATTTGATTACAGTCACAAAAACGTCATAATTTATTTGACACTGGTAGTGATTATTCAAGCACTCAAGGGTGTCAAACAATGCATCTACATAGCACAATATATGACCTTTAGTCAGGACAGGTTGACTGAATTTCTCAATAACTTCGTTGGAATAAAGCAGCTGAATACCGAGCAGATGGTTTGCTTTCAAAACAAGAAAGATTATCTCATTATTAAAGGGAATTGAGGGAAGACTTAAGTCTTTGGATAATTTCATTTTTACCGGCCTAATTTAATCTGATGCATTTTCATCACCTTGTTGTTACAGGCTCAACACGTCAATAGCGTGTGTACTATGCTTAATAGACTGCTCATAAATATTCTTAGCAATTTCATCTTTAAAAGCAAAGGAAGAAATCAGGATTTTATTAGCACCAACAGCCAAAGCATCCTCTAGGCTAACCACATCGAAACCCGCAACCTTGTATCGGCCTGATATATCAGCCTTGCGGTCGATCAAATAGTCAATTTTCAGATTATTTTCTTGCAAATAGGGTAATAATTTTTCAAAAAACAAACCTGCACCGTAGACAGAAAAACGAGTCCATTTTTCATCTAAAATTCTCTCAAGCAGATTGAGAACTCCATTATCACTTTCCCCTGAAACCAACCCAAGACGCTCAACTAAAAACTGCTCAGATAGCAAGGCAAATATCCCTTGAGGCCAATGAATTTTACCCACTTTATATTTTGGAGTCTTAATAAACTGCTGATAAAAATCATCTAGTCCTTCATCTAACACTAGTTCGCATTGTTCATTAGAAATAACAGGATAAGTCTTACTTGCACCAAAATTATCTTCATGATGGAGAAGGGTGAATAACTCAGCCTCCAACCGAGTTGGTATAGATATATACCTATATAGTATTGGCAATATTTCATTGGTACTAATTGATGAAAAACCTAACTCTACATGCTTCTTAAAATAAGCAATGACTCCCAGCATAAACTCTTCAAAAACTCCCGAGTTTATTGATAAATTACTGCCCAATATTGGGGATACATTTATATCGTCTTTATACTTTAGCGTAGTGCCACTATCGCCTATTAAAAGCGGCTCAATGCACTCTGGTGAACGAGACAGCGACTGACTCAAACGTTTGGAATTCTCCACTGAATTTATAAAACTGCTATAAATAGTAGTATCGACGTACCTATATATTCTCTCTGACGAATAAAATAGTAAATTAGAAGCGCATTTATCATTAAGTGCACATTGAATTTGGTGCTGTATAGTTCCTCCACCACCTAAATCAACAACTGTACAAGAATCGTAAGGGATACCAATATTTATTTGGTAATAATCTTTAAAACTATTCTTTTGTTGTAATATATTATTTTTTACATTTTCAATATTACCTCGAGCCAAACTTATTATCGATTTTAATAGGTTTTCTCCTTCATGATACATCCCATCTACTACTCTAACTAGGCAACTATCAAAGTGTTCTAAAATCGAATCAGATTTCAAATTAAAATCACTATAAAAATCTTTAACCGTATAACCCCTCACACCTAAAATCGTATGTATAAGATCTTCAAACCACATATTATTATCTAAATCAATCGATGGCCAAAAAGTTGACTTCCTGGATGCATATAATTTCTTAACCTTAATACTACTAATGTTTCTTTGTTTAATCCTTAATTCTATTAGTGGAGCAAAAACAACAGCCTCACGCATTACGCACAATATATAAGAAGCATTTAACTTTATCGTTTTTTCGATCACCCAATCAGCAAAAGACATAAGAATAGGTCCCCAAACAAATGAACCTAATTCGTATGCCACAGAGTGTGTGGAATTTGAAGAGTGAACTGAAGCAATAAACCTTGCTGAATGAGAAATAAGAGGAAAAGAAAACGCGGCTTTTTCTAAATCAACTATTTTATTAGTATCTAACAATGTATGAGCATGTTTCGCATGAATCCCAAGCTTTTCAGGAACCAAAAAATCCGAATGATAATTATCGCCAACATGAAGCCACTTAGACATTTTTATCTTTTTCTCTTCAGCTAAGTATTTATACATTCCCCCATCACGTTTATTTAACTTATAGTCACAAGAAACATAAATTGGTAAGTTTTTAATTACGGTGGAGTCATAAAAAAAACAGTCTATTATTTGTTGTTTACTTAGATACATATCGGAAATCAAAATTACAGAAATACCTCCACTAGTAAGCATTTGTATTAGATCATCCATCGATTTTAAAATAAAACCATTGTCTTTTTCCACATCTAATTCTATCCGATACAGCTCTTTTGATACCGAATCAGAAAATGGAGTGAACCTGTAAATATCATCAAGAAAGATTTCAGAGCTTCTGTCATTTAACCTTGCTTTTTTTTCCGCCTCTGAACGAATTCGACTGAACTCCGACGCATTGAAAGGTAGGTGATTGTTTTTTGAAAATAATCTATGACAGATTTCAAAAATATCGGATGGACAAGATACATTTCTAAAAATAATGGTGTCAAATATATCAAATGAGACGGTTTCAATTCCGTTTAAGTTAACATACTCAATGATTGTATTAATTAATTTAGACATGACTGAGCATCATTTCAATTAAAAGTTTACACCACAATTTTTTGTTTTTTGTTAAATTAGTCATCATTAAAATAATACCCTTTACTCTGAAACAATAAAAATAACTATTTACGTTATTTTAAATTCACTCAATAGCCTTAACAATATTCAATACGCTATCCAGCCCAAGTTTTATTTGCTGAATAGCAGCACTATCAATTTTAGACAGGGCTTTTTTCAAATCGGTAGTTGAGATACTTGGTGTTCTTGGAAGGTATACCACTTCACAGTTTGCACTTAACTCATCAAACTTACCTTGCCAGTCTGCACCAATACCAAATATATCTATTTGGTATTGCTCTATATCTTTCTTTTTTTGCTGCCAATCGTGCTCGGCAATAACTTGGTCTACACACCTTAACGCGGAGACTATCTTGGCTCGTTCAGCATAACTGTATACGCTGTGTTTGCCTTTTAATAAATTAAACTCATCAGTAGACACACCTACAATTAATTTACCTCCCAGATCGGCCAAACGCTCTAACATATTGACGTGACCAACGTGTAATAAATCAAAAGTGCCATAAGTAATCACAGTTTTCATAACGTCTGACTCTTAAAAACCGTCGCTGACTTAACATGACTGAGAGACCATTCTTTTTGTGGTGTTTGCCAATCACCGTAATGGCCTTCTAGATAGGCTTCAACATGATTAGGTAAAGACACTTCACCACCAGCAAATGTATGGCTTTGCATGTCACTAAAATGATTAGAAGGCATACGAAACCCGCGGGAGGCTAAGCAATAGTCCATATGTTCTCCCTGGATATATTTAACAAAAAAATCGATGCCGGGAAAGGCATCACAGCCTTCATCAGGGAGTAACTTAAGCGCTCGAATTTCACCAATTGGCACCGCGCCGTAGGATTGTTGATTAATGTATGTGTGTAAGGTCCAAGTCACACCCGTTATTCGAAACATCTTGGGTAATTGTTGCTCTAAAATCTGAATGGTGTGGGTTAAATAGTCTGCATTCACAGAAAAATCCAAATCATCATCCCAGGGAATGAGCGCATTATCTCTATACACGCCGAGTAAAGTGCCGGCATCAATATAATAAGGCACATCGTGTGATTTTAAATTCTCAGACAACATCAACAGCAAGTCCACTGCGGTTTGACCTTGTCTATGGGAATTTTTAAGTTGTATTGGTTTAATCAGTCTTGCGGGCAATACTTCGACCATTATTTCAGGAACTAACAGTTTCAACTGTTCCTGAATTTGTTCAAAAAACTCACTAGCAATTAAAATTTTATCGGGACTAAATGATGCTATGTCTGACGGTGAGATAATGGGAATATTTTGAATACTAGAGTCATGTTTTTTACTATCGTTATCGACGAATGCGAGCACATCATATAATTCGGATACAGCAGATAATGCAGAACGACCTGACAAACTTGCGCCAAATATCACAACTTTTTTGTTTGGTTGAAATGTCTCTGCATCTTTTGCTCTTTTAAAATAGGGTATATAGCTATGTTTATAGTCTATTATCGGCAACTACTGAATCGACTTTAATCGGTACCTTCTGGCAATATTTAAGCTGTACTGCCCGCATCTACTGTCATTACGGTGCCAGTGATTGTTGAGGCTTGTTCGCTTAAAAGGTACATCACCATAGCCGCCACATCGTCCACTGTGGCTAACTTACCTAACGGGCTTCGCCGCTTGACGCTTTCTAACTTTTCACCTTGCAAACTGCTGGTCATGTCAGTTTGCATATAACCGGGGGCCACACAATTAACAGTTATTCCTGCTTTACCCACTTCACGGGCTAATGATTTACTAAACCCTTCTAATGCGGCCTTACTGGCTGCATAAACACTTAAGCCGTTAAAACCTGTTTTGGCGATAATAGAAGATATATTGATGATCCGGCCTTTTCGATTCAACAGCATCGAACGCACCAGATATTTACTCAATAAAATAGGCGCTTGAATATTCAGGCGCATTAAATGTTCAATGGCAGAATTAGGCATAGTGGCCAGCACACCATCATGACCTGCAGCAGCGTTATTAATCAGGGCGTAAGGTCGTCCATATTGTTTGATAAGTTGCTTGCACAACTCGGGTATTTTATCCAAGTCGGCTAAATCAGCGGCATGAAAATTAACGAGCTGCGGATACGCTTGCTGCAGAGCTCTATATGGCTCTGAGAGTTGTCGTGCAATAGCAATCACGGCATACCCGTTGGCAGCAGCTTGTTGGCTAATGGCTAAACCTAGACCTTTGCTGGCACCTGTTATTATGACGTAATCAGTCATACTGCGGCTTCCTGTTTAATTTACCACTTGGATCGCGGTCTATATTCTTGACTATATTAATTTTGGTAGGTATTTCAAAGCGTTGCAATTGCTTTTTACACATTTTCAACACTTGTTGTTTGACCTCTTGCTCAACTGCGGCGTCCATTATCATCACGTCTGCTACCACTAACTCACCCAGCAAGGCACTTTTTTTGGCGTATACCTTCGCTTGGCTAATATCAGAACATTGCAATATTACTTGCTCGACTTTTTCTGGATGTACCTTATTGCCACCAACGTTTATCGTACCTGTTGCTCTTCCCAAAAATAGCACTCTGTCGTCGTTCACTTGGACTTTATCTAAGGTGTCCACATAGCCAGGTGCATTCGTTTGTAGTACCAATGATTGACAGACGTGATGTTGTGGTTTAACCAGTAAATGTTGTTCGTCTGACACCTTTAGCGCGACCGTAAGTGTCTGGTCTTTAAGCCATTTAGTAGGGAAACCAGCGCGACCGTCGCTCACTATAAAACCGACTCCAGCTTCTGTCGAAGCGTAAATATGCCTTACGTTTGCATTCGGGAACAAACGTTTCAAAGTATTCAACAGACTTTGGTCGGCAATCTCACCCCCTAGCGTAATATGACTCAGAGTTAATTCACTCAATTGACCCGTCATCAGAAGTTGCCGCCACAAACTGGGGGTAGCAGATAAAGCCGTAACATCGGCATGTTTTAAAAATGCCATCTGAGCTAAAGGTTCGTAATCAGCTACATCTACTAAGTCAGCGCCACTTAATAGCGCCTGTAACAACACTTGTAATCCCGCAAATCTGTAAGGTTGATACAACAAAGCCCAGCACAATGCTTGTAATTTTTGACTGTGTTTGGTGTTTGCAGTCAATGATAACAAGGAATGGGAACACCATTTTGGCTCACCTGTAGTACCAGACGTCGCCATAAACCAAGTTGTCGCGACACTAGCTTCAGACTTCAATAGCGTAGGCATTGAATCCGTAACAGCTGCATCACTTTCAAGCGGCCAATATATAATATCGTTGTGAGGTATTGTCACATTTGGAGGACTTAAATAAATAGCTGAGCAGCAACCATCAAATGCAATGAGCGCCGTGACAAAATCGGCCAAGTTTGTATACCGGATGGCTATGCTGCGTTGATAAAATTGCGGATACTGCTGCCTAATTTGCTCAGCCTTTGTTATCAGCACAGCGATAGAATTGTGTTGACCTGCAGCGGTTATCACCCCTGTTGTGGACAGATTTGTTAATTGATTAAACAGGCTTTGCATGATGGATTTACTAGTTATTAGCACATTGTTGATACATAGCTAAGAACTCAGCAAAAGTGCTTGGGTAAGTATCAAGGGCCAATTCAGTAAACGGGTCATAACCCAAGTCTTCTTCTAGCTGTGCCACTAACATGGCATAACCTAGCGAGTCTAAACCACATTCAAGCAACAGCGTATCAGGGTTTATCGATTCGACTAACTGGCAGTCACTCAGCTCAGCAACTTGTTGCATTGCATCTTTAATTTGTTGTTCTAAGTTCAGCATGTTTGTATCCTAAGCTATTCTAAAAATTGCATATGAGCAGCTGCGAGTGCAATCTTCTTGGGTAATTTTTTGAGTATTTTGCCACGATTTTCATCCCACTGCTTAAGTTCATAACTGTAATGCTGTATATCAAAACGTTGGCCGTTACGTTCGCCGCCTTTTTTAAGGCTAAGCTGTTTGTATTCAAACACTTTATGCATGTTATTTGCTGCATGATTGAACGATAAGACTTGCGCCAGCAAATGACTAAATTGACGGTGACTCGCACAAAAATCTAAAGCTGCAAATTCCAACATAATACCGCTACCCGGCCACACGTTAGTCTCCCCCAAATAACAGCCCCATTCTGGCGTGGCTGTATTCATATTTGAAAAGTTAAGTACTCCAATGGGTCGCTGGTCTTGAAAAAAAATATAAAACTGACGGCTGTTGTCACTTTTAAGCTTTTTAAACCAAGCACAGTGCTCTAACCATTTTACCGGCGCACTGCTATGCATATTTCGCATAATCCTAGGGCTGTTTCGCCATTGCCAAACCAGCTGCAAATGTTCTTCTTGTAGCGGCTTAAAAGCATGTTCAGGGATCAATGCTTTCATTAAGTATTTTCACTTGTCTTTTTTTGCTCTGACATCAACTCAACAATATTATTGGCCCCATCAACCACAGCATATAATAGTGCTTTTTGATGCATCCCAAGCAAACGTTCTGGTTGCTGCCACAAGGACAACCCCTGCGTAACCCATTCATCAGTGCTTATAGCATCGCTATTGACTACCTGACACCAACCTTGAGTTGCCGCGTCTTGACTGGCAAACGTTTGGTTTTCTGCCACTACCACCAATATTGATGGTGTTGCACAAGCAAGCAGCTCAAACTGACTGCCTCCTGCTGCCGACAAAGCTAGCTTAGTGTTAAGCAACACGACTGCCATATTTTGGCAGTCGTGTAGGTGGGTGATATCTAGTAAGCTGTTCTTGATAAAATTGGTAAGAGCACTCACGCCATGGTAAGCGGCGCCAGTAATCACAATGATTGGCATAGATGCATTAGCGTTGTCCAAAGATTGCAACGCTTTACTGGTCAAACCTTTAGGATCACTACCGCCAAACATCAGGGTTAAGCTGTCGCGATCCGACCACTGTCTGTTCATTAGCTGCAGGAATTCCTGTCTTAATACTTGATAACCCGGTCCAATAGCCAATACCGCTTTAGGCGCAGTTAGGTGATAATGATTTGAAGTCGCGTTAAACGCACCATTGATAACCATATCGGCATAAAGTGCTCCGCTGTTATTGATATCGTCGAAAACAGCTAAATTAAAAGCAAGACATTGTAGCGACTTGCGATAAGCCTGATCAAATTGATAGCCATCAAGCACCAACCAATCAGCGCATGAATCTACACATTGTTTAGCTAACCATTCTGGCTCTGTACTGCTCTCAATATCAGTCATGGGTAGAATGGTTCCTATCCAATCTGTTCGGTTACAACAAAACTGCTGAGAGCGCGGCGACATAAAAAAAATCACCACATGACCAGACTGAACCAAGCTCTGCGCTAACGCCATACAACGCATAACATGTCCTAAACCGATGTTGGGTTCGCCCTCGACTCGAAATACTACGCGCATCGGCTATTACTCACACTAGCACTCAAACATCGACCAATCTAATGGCGTGCCTTTAACCAAAGCATGTTTAGCAACTTTACCTAATACATTGTCCCAGTGTTTAGGTGCCAATCCAAAAGCTGGGCGCACTATTCTTAGATTGGTTGAACTTAAGGCTTGTCCTTGCAGAACATTTTCACTCACATAGATTGAACGACGATACTGTTTCGACTTTTCTTCTGCTTGGGTGCCACCATACTTGACTTGTCCTAACGCTTGATGGGCTCTTTTGGTCTCAATCACTAAAGAGGCTAATTCATCAGGCTGTAACGAAAAAGCCGCATCCACGCCCCCCGCTTGTCGGTCTAAAACAAAATGTTTTTCAATAACAGTGGCACCGAGTGCAACTGCCGCAACAGACACGCCAATACCTGCGGTATGATCAGAAAGGCCCATTTGGCAGCCAAAGGCATCGCGTAAATGTGGGATAGTCAAAATATTAGACTGAGTCGGTTGTGCTGGATACGTGCTGGTACATTTTAATAAAATGATATCCTCACAACCTGCCTGCCTAGCCACATTAACGGCTTGTTCAATCTCCGTTAAACTGGCCATGCCGGTAGATAGTATTAATGGTTTTTTCTTACTAGCGGCTTTACGAATCAGTGGTAAGTCGGTTAGCTCAAATGAGGCAATTTTAAAACAGGGAACGTTCAGATCATCTAAGAAGTCAACAGCCTGTTCATCAAATGGCGAGCTAAATGCCAGCATACCTAGAGACTTAGCTTTATCGAACAAGGGTTGATGCCACGCGTATGGCGTAGCCGCTTTTTGATACAACGCGTGTAACGACTCGCCTCGCCACAAGCTGTCTTCTTCGTGAATAACGAAGTGTTCGTTATTCACGTCTAGTGTCATACTATCAGCCGTAAAGGTTTGTAATTTTATGGCATGTGCACCGGCTTTTGCGGCCGCTTCCACCATCAACATGGCAACATCAAGTTGCTGACTGTGATTACCGCTCAGTTCAGCTATAACGAAGGGCGGGAAATCTGCGCCTATACTGCGCTTACCCAGTTTTATCTCATTCATCTTGTTGATCCTTGATATGAATGAAAACGGATTCTATACTTTCTACTAAGTCCTCTGGTTTATCGCAGTTACAGTCTACAGCAGCAATACCATCTTGACTGACGCTATGCTGCATACAGGGAGACAGCGGGTCAGTTGCAAATTCTGGCATTAACAACGCTGGCTCGCTGTTGCCACTGACAAGTAACGTCGCACAAGCAACTGCTTGAGCATACCAACGATTTCCACTTGGTTTACATACCATCAAGTCAGTGGCTGAGAGCATTTTTAAGAGTGAGCGAATATCCTGCTTGTCCTCGATATCACTCCAAACAACATAGCCTTTTTGTTCTAATAGTTTTTTTAAACGATCGGCATAGGGGTAAAGGTATCCATCGTCAGATTGAGCAAAGCATAAACCAATCACTTTCTTGTCTTTCGCTTTTTTAGCTAATCGTTTATCAGCGCTGACAACGATAGATTGTTCTAATTTGTCATCGACTAAACCACAGCACCTACTTAAATAATACTCTGGATATCCGCCTTCATACACGGTCTCGTATTGCCACCAGCGACTATGCAAGCGGTGCATGTTGACAAACGAACTCGCCATGAAAGCTTGCGTTGAATTAACATAGTCAGCTTGCAAACTTTTGTCTTGCACTTGGTGCAACAATTGCCGCACCGACATATTTAAATAATTACCACTGACTGGCTCCCCAGCATCGCTAAGAAAGCGCGCCAGAAAACACGGCATAAAGGTAGTATCTAAATTAACTATCTTACTGTAGTTTTCACCGATTATCTCTTCTGCTAATCCTAAAAATGACTCCATCGCAAGAAAGAAATCGTCAGGCCACTGCTGCTCAGTGATATGTTTTACCTGCACTCTCGGTTCGGCCAATTTAATTAATTCTGCACCGTCTGCAAATGTTAAAAAGTGGAGCTCTGCCTCGGGGAGGGTTTTCTGAAAATAGCGTAATACAGGTAGACCAATCGCACAGACATCAGCCGAACTTAACATTCTGACTAACAATACTTTTTCAGTCTTAGACTCAACTAATTCATTCACTATGATGCCCCTGAACGTAAGCTTTAAACATCAGTTCTGCCCGCTGCCAATCTTCTGGCGTATCGATATCCTGTACTAAATGCCGGGGTAAAACCACTGGTAGGCTATGTTGACTAAAAATTTTTCGATTCGATAAATAAGCATCCGTTGTACCCCAATAAAACTGGCCAGCATCATGGTATGCCTCTTCTAGATCCTGGGAGCGTTTTCCAATATCGTCAGGAAACATCGGAGCTACACCTGCTTGATTTTTGAGCAGCGCCCGTTGCACCGGAAAAGGAAAACTAGTGACTGAAAACGCAAAAGACTTTTCGCTTTGCTGTTCTAGGGAGTCTAAACCTTGCTTTAAAAACTTGGCTTGTAAAAACGGTGCAGTGGCGTAGATACAACAACAAAATTTAGGTTTATAAAAATGTTCGATACAAAACTTGATGCCGTGATTAGTGACTGGGCGTGTGCCAACCACATCATTTGACAACTCCTGAGGCCGAATAAAAGGCACATCAGCTCCATAAGCTTTTGCTACCTCTGCTACTTCTTCGCTGTCAGTAGAGACGATGATCTTGTCAAACAAACCAGATGTTTTGGCCGCGTCTATCGAGTAAGCGATAAGAGGTTTTCCAGCAAATATTTTAACGTTTTTAAGGGGAATTCGCTTACTGCCACCACGTGCAGGGATGATGGCAATATTCACGTCAACACCTCGTGAAGTACAGCAATCACTTTTGCCTGTTCTGTATCAGTTAAACTTGGAAACAAGGGCAATGTTAGAGCGTTTTGATAAAAATGCTCAGACACTGGAAAATCACCTTCTTTAAAACCCAGTTGCTGATAATAAGGTTGCAAATGAATCGGGATATAATGCACATTTACGCCCACCCCTTTGTCATGAAGCTGCTGGTAAACGTGATGACGATCATGTTGTATTAGCTCGACCATATATAAGTGCCATGCACTTTTAAATTGCGGCTCTACAACCGGAAGTTTTAAAGGCAAATCAGCTAGGGCATTATCATATACTTTGGCGAGCTCAGAACGTTTTTGAATAAATACGTCCAGCTTACTCAACTGTGATAACCCAAGTGCAGCATGTAAATCGCTCAGCCTATAGTTATATCCCAGCTCAAGTTGCTGATAATACCAAGGACCATGACTTTCTCCTTGATATTGTGATGGGTCTTTTGTCACTCCATGCTTAGCAAATAATTGAAGCTTTTGGTAAAGCTGGCTTTGATTAGTTAAGACTGCGCCGCCTTCAGCACTGGTTATTGATTTAACTGGATGGAAACTCAAAACTGACATATCAGAATAGACACAACTACCAATCCTAGATTGCTGATAACTGCCCCCTAACCCATGTGCAGCATCTTCAATAAGTACAATAGAATACAGCTGAGTTAGCTTTTGAATAGTTTGCATTTCACAGCTCAATCCAGAAAAGTGCACCACAATTAACGCTTTTGGTAAACAATTCTGAGTGGCAGCATATTGGAGTTTGGTTTCTAATGCGCTGATATCAATATTACGGGTAAGAGGGTGTATATCCACAAAATCTATCGTTGCGCCGCAATACAGCGCACAGTTTGCTGATGCTACAAAAGAATTGGGTACAGTCCAGACTGAATCGCCTGCTACAACACCTGCAGCTAAACACGCCACATGCAAACCTGACGTTGCACTATTGACTGCAACACAGTGGTTAGCGCCAGTATATTCGCATAGAGCTTGCTCAAATTTAGGTACCACAGTACCTTGAGTCAAAAGCTGGTTGCGAAGTACCTCAACAACTGCATCGACATCATCTTCATCAACGAGATGTTTACCGTACGGGATCATGCAATATCTCCCTTACAATATGACTTTATCAAGTAACTTTAATTCATCTATTGTTAGAAAGTGTGGATTAGTACCTGAGTGATATTCAAATTTTTCTTCTACCGGCTTCCCGACTTCACTTAATTTGTTTTTTAAGTAATTGACTGTTTTATCGAAGAACTTAATCGCAGGCGTAATCACGTAATGATCATCGAATTCAAGAGAATGATGCGCCATTTCCTCTGGCACCATGACTTCATGCAGTTTCTCGCCAGGGCGAATACCCACTATTTCATAATCTCGGTTGCCACTAATAGATTCGACCAGATCTAAAATACGAATAGAAGGAATTTTAGGTACAAATATCTCGCCACCCTGCATACGCTGAAAGTTCTTTACAACAAACTCTACACCGTTGTCTAGGGTGATCCAGAAGCGTGTCATTTCCGCATGAGTCACGGGCAACTTAGTTACACCCTCATCCAAGAGTTTATGAAAAAATGGTACTACTGAGCCTCTAGAACCAACAACATTGCCATAACGTACTACAGCAAATCTGGGGCCCTTAGCACCGGACATATTGTTGGCAGCGACAAACAGTTTATCTGAGGCAAGTTTAGTCGCGCCATACAAATTAACTGGATTAGCAGCTTTATCGGTAGACAGCGCAATCACCCGACTTACATCAGCGGCAATAGCTGCATCAATCACATTTTGAGAACCATATATATTAGTTTTGATACACTCATTAGGATTATATTCTGCAGCTGGCACTTGTTTCAGGGCTGCGGCATGCACCACATAATCAACATCGCGCATCGCAGATATTAGACGTTCTTTATCGCGCACATCACCAATAAAATAACGCATGCAAGACGCATTATAATGTTGCTGCATTTCAAATTGTTTTAACTCATCTCGGGAGTAAATAATCACTTTTTTAGGAGAATAGTTTTTGGTCAGAAAATCAGTAAAACGTTTACCAAATGATCCCGTTCCGCCCGTAATTAAAATAGATTTATTATTAAACATAAACAGCCCTTACAATCATTTTAGTTGGGTAAAATGCATATTGACTTGATGCATCACCCAATTGATATAACTCGTTAAAATCTCTGATATTCATCGATATTTATTCACTGCTTTGCGACCACGTACTAATCCGGAGAGTTGTTTTAATGACGCTTTAAATGATTCCTCAGCATAAGCAACTAATGCGCCATTAACTTGCAATTCAGCGGTCACAAACTTAATTTTTTCTTCTTCAGGGATATTTTCTAGGAAATTCTGGATAAATTCGTCGCGTTGCGTTACAAGTTTCAAAAACACGGACTCATCAGGATCATTTTCAGTCGTTAGCTCTGATAGATCCTGATTAATACTTTTTAATGGGGAAGGTGTATAAGAATGATCTAATATTAATTTTTTCAAATCACTGCTTGACGTTTTTGCCTCTGCATCTCATAAGCCTCTTGCTTAGATGACTCAGGAATTTGCGACCAAGCTGTTTTAATCAGTAAAAACAGAGTAATCACTTCATCAACAATCTTCAAGTTATTCTGAACATTAGCATCAATCAAGCGCTGTATCATATAATCGTAAAGAGAATATAAATTATCAGCCACCTCACCTCCGGCCTCCAATTCTAGAGTATCTCGCAAGTTCATCAAGATAGCTGTTGCTCTAGAAATATGTTCAGACTTGCCAGCATAATCTTTTCGTTCTATACAGCCTTTGGTATAAGCAAGCTTATCTAACGTACCTTGCATTAACATTTCAGTTAACTTGTGCGGATCGGCTTGACTGATCTGTTGTTTCAAATTGCCTTTTTTATAGGCATTGATACCTTTTAAAGCCATATTGATTATCCATTTATTAAATAGTTAAACCACATTAAATTTAGCCTAAAGTCGCCAATAAAGCTGAACCTGTTGAATTTAATCTTGCTACTGTTTGGTCAAGATTTAAATACTTAGCCCGTAATATCTCCTCAGTTTTAGCCAGTCTTAACTCCAGGTTTAACCTTTCATCAAAAATTTGCTCCCTTTGGTCTTTAGCAGTATTTTCTCGGGATTTAAGTAACCCGCTAAAACTGGTGTATTCTTCAACATAATCAAAAAGGCGAACAGCAATACCTTGCTTCTCATCGGTAAATAAAGCGGCAATATCATCAAAATTATCATTTAATGCCTCTTTTAGACGATCGTCACCACTGCCCAACCCGATATTGTCGGTGGAACTTATTTCCAACTCGCCCTGATCGTTATACTCTATACCAACTTGGAAAAGACCACCTAGGGCAGATGAGTCAACAGAAGAAAAAAGAATATTATTTATACCTGTTTGTATGCCCCTAACCAAAGAATCACCAGCGAGCGAACCATCGTCCTCTAAATCAGATTCACCGTATTTAGTAAGCAGTTTTATTTCGGCTTGTAAGGCGTTAAAATCCTTAACAAACTCTCTGATAGTTTCCTCGACGGCTTCTTTGTCAAAGCCAATACTCAAATTTGATGTCTTAAATGTTATGCCATCTGATTCTAGTTCCGATCTTTCAGAAGCCTCGAAGCTGACATTTTCTATTACATTTTCAAATTTATTGGTTTTACTTTCTACAGCAATGCCGTCGATATTGGCTTTGGCGTTTTGAGCAAAAGTAACAGGTGTTAAATAAGTAGAAGCCTCAGTAGAGTTTGTAGTTGAAACAAGATCCAGTTCAGCTACATCATTAAAGTTGACAATAACTAAGTCATTTCCTTCGCCGGGCGTGTTCGAAGTAAATACTAATTTTGCACCACCGACAGCAGTACCTGTATCTATAATACTGGCCGTGACACCAAAGTTATCGTTTGAAGCATTGATGGCGTTTCGCAAGTCTTCTAATGAGTCACCAGCATTTAAGTTGATACTAAATGAATCACTGGTGGCATTAATTTTAAAAATAAGTTTGGCGGTACCAGTGCTTAATACCGTATCAGTGGAACTATCAAAGCCACCATCGCTTGCATCTGCGGTTTCAATTCGGCTACCGCTAGCGAGCTGACTTACGGCTATATTGTAGTCACCTTCTAGTGCACTATTGGATGCTTCAGCTGTAAAAGGTTCGACGCCCTCTGATGGATTATTTATACTTGGCTCACGCCCTTTGAGGTTCGCATTACTACGCAAGCTATCTAAGGTTTCTTGAAAATCCTCAAGTTTGGATTTTAACTTACCAATTCCAGAAATTTCAGCTTCAACGTTTTCCTCTCTGGAATTCAGAGCATCAGTTTTCGGCTTGCGCTCAGCATCGAGCAATTGCCCAACTAAACTTTCAAGATCCAAACCTGAACCGACACCTAATGACTGAATTGACATATCACGCCTCTACTCCAACAATATTCTGAAGGATAAAGTTAATGTCACAAATGTTGACATTAAACCTGTTTGTTAAATAGTAAACCTACTGCTGTTCCAACTTCCGTTTGCAAGTCTTGCAAACGTTCTGAGATTCTTAGTATTTCTTCAGAAGGTATTTGTCGAATAATTTCACCAGACTCCGAGTCAGTTACTTTAACAACTTGTTTATTGCTGCCTTCGTCTACCGAAAAATTTAACTGCCTACTGTTGCTCTGCACAAAATCATTTAATTGTGAAACAGCCGTGTCAATTTGCCCCGAACTAACCTCAATAGGCACTTGTTCCTTTATTTCACTTGTGTCGGCTGACTCAGATAAATCTTTAGTTTCTAGTTGCGCTGATGCCTGTTCGGTTTCCGTTAATCGGTTTGTACGAATACTATCTGCGGTGGTACTTTCCCTAGGTACAGCAAAATCTTGGCCAACTTGTGATACATTAATTTCCATAAATCACCTTTATATAAAATACTAATGGCTACTCTGCAGCAGCCACCCAAAGAATAGTTGCGAAACTAAATATTAGCTAAGCAATGATAATGCAGCCTGTGGTCTTTGCTTGGCTTGACTTAAGACCGACAAAGACGCTTGCTGAATTATCTGGTTTTTAGTCAATTCAGCGGTTTCTGTAGCAAAATCTGTATCTCGGATCCGTGAACGAGCACTGGCGATGTTTTCGGAGATATTACTCAGGTTACGTATAGTAGACTGAAAGCGATTTTGCAAGGCACCTAAGTCGGCACGAATACCTCCCACGGCAGATATTGCTGTTGTTATTGCAATGAGTGCTGTGGAAGCCCCATCAAGAGTAGACAAATCGGTTGCAGCGATGCCTAAACCAGAAGAGCCATAACCGCTTGCTCTAGACAAGTTGACAGAGATAGTCTGTCCAGCGTTAGCACCAACTAAAAATTTTGAAGAGAAGCTACCTTTTGAAGTATCTAGATTACCGAACTGTGTATCAGATGCGATACGACTGATCTCATTTATTAATGCAGTTACTTCTTTTTGCAACGCCGTTCGATCAGCAGAAGAGTTAATGCCATTTTGAGATTGCACAGCTAAAGTCCGAATGCGTTGTAATGAAGTTGTAACCTCACCCAATGCACCTTCAGCTGTTTGTGTGAGTGAAATCGCATAGTTCGCATTTTGTACTGCTTGATTCAAACCTTGTACTTGTGTCGTAAGACGATCTGAAATCTGCAAACCAGCGGCATCATCCGCAGCACGGTTTATCCTAAAACCTGAAGATAATCTTTCGAAAGATGAATTCAAAGCTTGACCAGAACTGAACAACTGGCGCTGTGCATTCAAAGAAGACACATTTGTGTTGACAAATAAACCCATAAAAAACCTCCTGAAAACTCACCGCACGCCGATAGCGTGATTGTACTAGTAAGTTTGCCTCAATATAGATGGTCAAAAACCTCTTCTTGACCATCACCTCACTTACATCATTTAACAACACCTCTATCGTCAAACGAGGCTAAAAGCGATCAATTAGACAACCCTCGACCTACGTATCGACACTTACAACAGTAACTTTAGTTTTTTTTCGATTTTTTATTTATTATTCCTGATCTCAGATCTGACTTTTACTAATATTTAACAACCGTCTCAGTGAAAAAAGGTTTCAAGTGATTTTCTTTAGAAACCTCTCCACTATCTTGCATCCCCAGATTTATCATGTCCTAAGATATAAATTGCCGATGTCTTGAACATAAGCTGAAACAATTTTGGATATGAAGATAATCGGGCGCAGTAATGAAATAACATTAATGACAAACATATACTGTGTCAGGTAAGAAGATGCAGTGCTTCAACGATTACAAAAACATAAATAATCAATGTTGGCACACAACATGCTTTGGGATCAGGGACATTAGCAGACTATTTGTGAAAACACTTAGTCTTGTGAAAACACTTAGTTGCTAATGAAAAAAGGCCGGGGAAAATACTCTTACATAGCGTCCCCGACCAACTTGCTCACGTTAGGAAATGGAGCAAATAAGGTTTCTGTCCGACTGGCAGGGTTAGAAGAGCTGAATACTGGCCTCTCAACCAAACTTCTACACTCTCGGTCCTGTTAGTCGGCGTTTTAATTTACACATCTAAGATGTAAACAAACGAAGAAATATTGTTTGTACCACAAGACTTAAAAATACTGCGCCTTACGGCTTTTGTTAAAAAAGCCGGGGCAAAACCCTTACAGGGTGTCCCCGACCAACTTGCTCACGTTAGGAGTTGGAGCAAACTCGGTATTGGTTACATCAATAGCTGCTAATACAACTACAACGTAACCTTATAAATAGTGCCCTCCGTAGCATATCACAATAACATTCCATCGTTACTTTTCAGGGCACAGCCCCGGGCGGCCTCTCATTTCCTACCCTCTTGATATCGAAATCGTATGTATACGAATGATTAACCTAATAGCTGTAATGCTGACTGAGGACGCTGATTCGCTTGCCCTAACACCGTTATACTGACATGTTGAATAATCTGCCAGCGGGTTAACTCTGCCGTTTCGACGGCAAAATCGGTGTCACGAATACGACTTCTTGCCGCTGAAACATTTTCAGAAATATTATTTAAATTTCTGATAGTTGATTGGAAACGATTTTGTATAGCACCTAAATCTGCTCGCTGAACACTAATAATGGAGATAGTTTCCCAAAATGAAGCCATCGCTGCTGAGGCTTCTGATTCAATCATCACCGATATACTTGCCACAAAAAGCCCAGATGTGCCATATCCCCAAGTTCGCACTACATTAACACTAATCGTCTGACCCGCATTCGCTCCCACCAATAACGCTGAAGAAAATGCACCATCCAATACGGTTACGCCACCAAATTGCGATTTCAAAGCAACACTACTAATCTCGTTTTTCAGTGCAGTGATTTCTTTTTGCAGTGCCACTCGATCTGCGGACGAATTAATTCCGTTTTGCGATTGCACTGCAAACACACGCATTCGATGCAAAGCACTGGTAGTCTCTGCTAGTGCTCCCTCGATCGTCTGTGATAAAGAAATCCCATCATTGGCATTTCTGACGGCTTGATCTAAACCCCAAACCTGAGTGGTTATTCGGTTAGATATCTGCAATCCTGCTGCATCATCTTTTGCGCCGTTAATCCTAAAGCCCGACGACAGCCTTTCAAAGGCCGTATTTAAATTATTGTTCGACGTAAACAACTGACGAGTTGCATTCATCGACAACATATTAGTACTAACAAATAAACTCATTGTTATCTCCTAACTATGCACTGACTTATCATTTTTGTTTTTAGTGTCAGTGATATTCTGGTGTTGCTAAAATTAAAATCAACATGTTAAATGCGTTATTGGCACGCTACATGCTTTAATCTAAATGCTAGCTGGTACCCTGGCTAGCATTTTTGTTAAGTGTTAGAAACACAAAAAGCAAATGCAAAAAGTGTGAGCTTGTGCTCAAGCTGACAGACAGAATTGATGGCCTAAACCTCAATACCTCACTACCTCCTGGCGTCTATTTTGTCTGTTGGCGATTTAACAAAAAAGTCTCGGATTTACGTGTTAAATCGCAGTCATCTCACGCTAAAAACTATTGTAACGTGTTGATAAAAATTAATAATATTATATCCCTCGGTCGGTTGCAGCCTGTCCCCACAATTTGCAATTCGACCGTTTATCACCTAACTAGATCTGTATATTTTCAACTCTAGGCAAATGTTCCCTCGTATATTTAGTTGCAGCCTGCCCCCGCAATTGCTCATGTTTATACACGTATTTTCACACCTGGTTTATCTCTAATTATTAGCCTTGTAATAACTGCAATGCTGCTTGAGGGCGTTGATTGGCTTGACCTAACACCGTGATACTAGCTTGTTGGATGATCTGCCAGCGGGTTAATTCCGCCGTTTCGACGGCAAAATCAGTGTCACGAATACGACTTCTTGCCGCTGATACATTTTCAGAAATATTACTTAAATTTCTGATCGTAGATTGAAAACGGTTTTGAAGCGCACCTAAATCCGCTCGCTTAGCATCAATAATTGAGATTGCTTCAGTCACAGCATTCATGGCTGCCGATGCTTGCCCTTCAGTTAGTACAGATACATCAGCCACATTTAATCCAGATGCACCGAACCCACCGATGCGCTCAACATTCACACTGATAGTTTGACCTGCGTTAGCTCCCACCAAAAAAGCTGATGAGAATGCACCATCTAAGAGTTTACCCCCCCAAATTGTGATGTAGATGCAATACGACTCATTTCGTTCTTCAATGCCGTCACTTCTTTTTGCAGTGCAACTCTGTCTGACGACGAGTTGATACCATTTTGAGATTGAACAGCCAAAACACGAATTCTTTGTAATGCTGATGTTGTTTCAGCAAGTGCGCCTTCAATGGTCTGCGACAAAGAAATCCCATCGTTAGCATTCCTCACGGCCTGATCTAATCCAAGAATTTGAGTGGTAAGACGGTTGGATATTTGTAAACCTGCAGCATCATCCTTCGCGCCATTAATCCTAAAACCCGAGGACAACCTTTCAAAGGCCGTATTTAAATTGTTGTTCGACGTAAACAACTGACGAGTTGCATTCAACGACGACACATTCGTGTTAACGAATAAGCTCATTTTTAATCTCCTAACGATTTGTTGTAAACACCACCAGACTATTATTATTATTAGTTGTCTTAATGGTTGCAGAGCTGTGCTTTTATTTTTATTCAGCTTCTACAAAGGCGTTCGCTTATATTTTTATTAGATGCGTAACGTCTATGTTTATGTATCGTGCAACAAGGAAAATTTCTTTAGGAGAAAAATAGACTAGTTTTTTAATACTATATATTTCAATAAGTTAAACAACGAAAAAAGCCGGAGAAATTCTCCGGCTAAGCGCTCTTTCAATTGAGAGAGTGAGCGAAACTCTCAACTGCTCGGTTCTTATCAACCCAGTGCACTACCCCCTGGCTTCTAAGCCTTAAACAGAAGAAGGGTCTCGAAACCTAGGCTAATCGAAGGTTAGTCTGAATAAACGACTAACCCAGCAAAGATTAACCTAGTAAAGATAGAGCCGCTTGTGGACGCTGATTAGCCTGACTTAATACAGTCAAACTCGCCTGCTGAATAATCTGATTACGCGTTAATTCCGCAGTTTCAGAAGCAAAATCAGTGTCTCGAATACGACTCCTTGCCCCTGACACATTTTCAGAAATATTAGTTAGGTTACGAATAGTTGATTGAAAACGGTTTTGCAAGGCACCTAAATCGGCACGCACGCCACCCACAGCCGATATGGCAGTTGTTAGTTCCGTTAATGCAGCTGAAGCTCCATCTACAGTCGACACATCAGTACCGCCGATACCTAATCCTTTAGCACCGTAACCATCTGTTCTAGATAAGTTAACTGAGATTGTCTGGCCACCATTGGCACCTACTAGAAATTTAGATGAAAAATCACCCTTTAGAATATCTAGGTTACCAAACTGCGAGTCGGTAGAAATACGGCTAATTTCAGTTTTAAGGGCGGTCACTTCTTTCTGCAACGCGGCGCGATCAGCAGAGGAGTTGATACCATTTTGGGATTGTACTGCAAGCGTACGGATACGTTGAAGTGACGTAGTCACTTCGCCTAACGCGCCTTCAGCTGTTTGCACCAGTGAAATAGCATCATTGGCGTTACGTGCTGCTTGGTTAAGACCTTGTACTTGGGTGGTTAATCTGTCAGTGATCTGCAAACCAGCAGAATCATCAGCTGCTCGGTTAATACGAAAACCTGAAGACAAACGTTCAAAAGATGTACTTAAAGACTGCGCTGAATCGAACAAATTACGCTGTGCGTTCAACGATGAAACATTGGTATTTACGAATAAACCCATGGTTTTTCTCCTACACTCTCAGTCCAGACGATGCTGGCGACCACATAATTAAATAATTATGTGGCTGGTTAAATAACACTAATAGAGTAATGATTTTGTATTTTAAAAATCATTACTACTGGCCCTCTCGAAAACTATATCGACCCATTTAAAATTCCCTTTAACATGAATTTGCCTTTTTTCTGAGAATCGGCAAAAAATTGCCACCTTTGCATTTGGTTTTCACCTGAGTTTCAATGGTTTAAATATGATAAAAAGGTTTTGAAAATGCCCCTAAATTGGTTAAAAAAATCGGAAGTAAAGCCGTTCACAATGCATTTGTAGATTTATGTGAGTTTAAACAACAATTATATTGCTGTTACAGAGAAGCTGAAAATCACATCAGCGCCGACGGCAGGATCTGCATTCTGACCTTAGATACCCAAGGTCACGTTTTACATTCAAGACGAATAACCGTTCCTAAAACTGATCTAAGAGACCCTAAGATAATAGTTACACCAGATGGCGACATGCTGCTAACTGCTTATGCTCGTCAAACCTCTAAGCTTAACCAAACACTCAGCACGCGAAACTTAAATTGGGTATCACAAACTGGGTATAGTTGGTCCGCAGCCATAGAATATGCAGATAGAGGGTGGTGGTTATGGCGTGTAAGATGGCATAAAAGTCAAGCATTTGGTTTTGCTTACAATAGAAAACAAAACACGATCCATTTATATTCAGGTAATCCCAGAAGAAGTTTTCATCTGCATCAACCTTTTGCCTTAAGTTTGAAGAAGCACAAAAAAGGATATCCAAATGAAAGCGATATTATTTTTGACCATGATAACGCCCTTGCAATAGTAAGAAGAGATGCCGACAGTTACTCAGCGCAACTTAGGCAAAGTTCATTCCCTTTTAAAAAATGGCGTTGGCTAGATTTAGGACGTTATATTGGTGGTCCTGTTATGTTGCGCCTAGATACATATTTCGCGTTGGTCGGTGGCAGAATAATCAAACAGGGGAAACTTGTAACAGGGTTACTTAAAATGAATTTGTCGAATGGTGATTTACAAGAGTTTCTGATTTTTCCTTCAGTTGGCGACAACGGTTATCCAAGCTTAGTTTTGAAAAAAGGAGTATTAGAAAAGGGTATATTGGAAGATGATATGCTTTACGTTAGTTATTATTCATCACATGAGGACAACAAAATTTGTGTGTATTTAGCTGAGATCAATTTAAATACATTGATTAATAATAAAGTATTGGTAACCTGAGTTCTGGATAAGCCATACCGTCCAGCATCACTATTAGCGCGCCTATCTTCGTTGAACTTGCTCAAAATAGCTAACTATTCCTTTACAAGCTCGCCTCGATAAACGCAATAACAGCAGCACTGGATGCGTTCAATGCCTTATTCAATCAATTATAACTATCTGACATAATGTTTTTATTATAATTACTTTTAGGGCATCGGCACCTCTTAACCCGAGTTCAGGTTAGGTAGGCCTAGATGAAATCAAATAATGAAGTACCTGTTACCCGAGCAAAAGTGGCTTGGGCTGCCTGCAAAGCAGTCTCTTGACGACTGAGTTCTGACACTGCTTCGGCGTAATCCACATCTTCGATATTCGAACGGGCCGAACGGTTAGCAATGTCTAGGTCTAAGTTTGAAGCCAATACAGAATCAGCAACGTTGCCTCGCCCACCAATTTCAGAGATAGCGTTGGCCATGCTAATTAATGAATTATCTACACCAACCAGTGCATCTGATAAAGCCTCATCAAGGCCTGTGGCACTAACATTTGTGTTATTTAATAAATTGACGAAATCGTTGAGTGTTTCAGCTATATTTTTCTTTTCTGGTTTCTCTAACTGAAAGTTAACTGTGTCACCAGTAGTACCAGTGATATTAAACTCTAAACCTTTATACAAAAGTGCGCTACCACTTGAGAAGTCAATCGTATCTAAAACAGCTCCAGACCCTACATTGAATACTTGCGCTTGGGACGCCGAAATAATTCTCACCTCAAATTCGTTGTTGGCTGGATTGACTGCATCATAACTATTTTTATGAAACTTATCGAAGGCACTTTGACCTTGAACTTCTAACGACGCAGATGTTGCTCCTGAAGTGCCGGTAATAGTCGATTTGAAACGAGAAAACACATTTTCAAATACTTCCTGTCCAGAATTATTCATTTGTAAACTAATGGTATCCGACACCTTAATTTTATTCTCGCCTCCGTCTCCTTCGAAATTATATTTGTTACCTGATGCACTCGCATTTAAACTGTATGCTGGAGATGCAGACTGAAACCCAGCAAAAATATATTCTCCAGCAGGGTTGCGGCTATTCATTAAATCAAAGACTTGATCACGAATTTGGCCCACCTCTATCGCAATCGCTTTTCTGTCTCCAGTACTGAGAATGCCATTGCCCGATTGGACCATTAATACTCGAGCACGGTTAATCGCATTATTTACACTGCTTAAAACGGTTTCTTCTTGCTCCAAACTATTGGTCAATAAATTAGTATTCTTTTTATACTGAGCGATTAAATCAATTTCTTCGGTTAACCTTATAACCTGGGCTGCTCCTACAGGATCATCAGACGGACGCAAGAGTTTTTTTCCTGAAGATAATTGTTGTTGAATATCCGATAAACCCGCTTGATTATCTAATACAGATTGGATACTACGGTCGTAAAGTTGCCCTGTGGAAATACGCATATTTTACCTTTAGTTATCGAACAACGGCTAAAATAGTATCAAACAAGTTTTGTGCAGTACTGAGCAAGCGCGCTGCTGCCGCATAAGATTGTTGATACCTGACCAAATTTGCGGCTTCTTCATCTAAGCTGACCCCCGATACTGATTGAAACCAATCACTTGACTGAGATTTAAGCGCCTCAGCCGCTTGCAATGCTATATCAGCACTGGCGGCTTGTTGTCCAATATCACTCACAATATTAGCATAAGCCTCGTGAAAACTTGCCGGCGATCCAGAGCCACTATTATTAACTTGCAGACTATTTTTATTCTGCAAGTCTGCCATCGTTAATCCATTTCGATTATCGTTCAACCCGTCTGTGTTATAACCAATTGTGAAAGCATCTCCAGCCTTAGGCTCACCTTGTAAGGACAACTCAAAGCCAGGATAGTCATCTAATGCACTGAAGGCAGCAGGCCACCCAGCACTTCCTTCAGCTTGCGCCATCAAATTATTTAAATCGGTCACACCAGACACAGTAGTAATAGTGTTTCCGGTACTATCTCTGACTTCATATTCATCATTTGCAGTAAAGAAAATCTGTACTGGGGCCCCTACACCACCGGCACCTGTTGGTGAACTGCCTGGACCATGTAAACCACCCGCTCCATCAAAACCAGATGCTTTACTATCAGTGAATGTATTGTCTACAAAATTATTCGTTACTTTAATAGAGACAAGCTCAGCGTCACCTAAATTACCTATATTGGTATCTAATCGAATAGGTGAAGCTAATGCTAAGTCCTCAGGGCGAGTCATTATAACCTCAATTTTATCAGCAGTATTTTTAGTCGGTTGGATTAAAAATTGATCACCTGAGGTATAAGTGGCACCACTGGAAAATTCCAACTCTACCCCACCTAGCATTTTAGTAAAGATACCGGACTGTGCATCTACTGTAGGATAATTCTTGGTGATATCATTACCGTTTACATCTTTAATTATGGTGCCATCGGCATTCAGCGCAGTTACGGTTACATCAAGCGTTGATGGAGCGCCAGGCGTCACACTATTGATGGTCACTTGATAATCTGCACTGCTGATTTCACCCGCAGCACCCGCGGTAATTCGCCCTGTCACCACACTGGCACCATTCGCATTATCAGGGTATTCAAGTCCCACAAACTCTGGAAGTGAAAATATATCGCTACCCAGTTGCTGATCCAGATCCATACCTTGCCGATTTTGAGTGTTAATCGACTCCGTCAGCGCTAGTGCTATTTGCCCTAACTCTCTGCGACTAGTTTCTAATACATCATCTCGATAACGCAGCAATCCACCAATTGCTCCTCCTAACTCGTTTTCATCAACATTTAAGACGGTAGGTTTGCCACGACTAGAAAGTTGTAATGACAGGTAGTTTAAATCTGCGTCATTTTCTACCTCTAAAACATTAAACGATCCATCTTGCATAACCAGTGATTCCCCAGATGTTAAGTTAACCATCACTCGCCCATCATTTCCGGAGCTTTGGCGGACTTCAATAGACACTAAACTGGCTAATTCTAATATGGCACTGTCACGCTGGTTTTTTAAGGTTCCGGGTTCATCATTTGGATTACTAGCTTGATTCACCACGATCGCGTCATTCAAATCAGCAATGGTTTGTACCAGTGAATTCGCGGTCTTAACATGGGCACTAATTTCTAAATTCAGTTCTTCTTCTTTGTCTCGCAAGAAAGCTGACACGGTTCCGATTTGACCAACTAATGATTTTGCTTGACCTAGAACTAGTTGCCTTCCAGCAAGGTTTGTAGGGTCATCCGTTGCCGTTTGTACAGCGGAAAAAAAACGACTCATACTGGCAGAGATGCTATTCGCTTCGCTGGCAAATACGTTATCTATCACCGCCGTTTTGTTATAAAAATTCTCATGTTCACTTTGCAATGTAGTATCACGTCGTAATTGATTTTGTGCAAATACATTCAACACTCGCTCAGTGGTAGACTGTCCGACTCCCCCAGTTAGCTGGCTTTGAAAGCTAGTACGTTCGCGCACATAGCCTTCAGTATTGACATTAGCAATATTGTGACCAGCAGTGTTCAGCAATTCATTACTGGCATTCACACCACTTTTAGCGATAGAAAATAAATCTGCAGTTCTGATATTGTTATTACTGTAAATCATTTTTTCTCGCCCCTATCGCTGAATTTTTCCAGTGAATATTGTTTAAACTGTTCACCTTCAAACACAGCAATAACCTTATTTGCATAATCGGGGTCAGTGGCATAACCCGCTTTTTGTAACTCTGAAAAATAATCTTGTGGTGACTGGCTGTGCTTAACTGCGTCTTCATATCTCGAATTTTGTTTTACAAAACCGACGTAATCTTGCATCGAGTCGGCAAAGGAATCGTACATTCTAAAGGGCGCTTTTTTTGGAGCGGCAACACCTTGCTCAAATTCGATAGTATCGACCATCGCTCGGTCACCCTGCCAACGTCGATCGGCTTTGATACCAAATAAATTGTGAGAATTCTGTCCAGAAGTATTATGGATCATGTGCTGACCCCAACCAGTTTCAATAGCTGCTTGCGCTAACAAAGCCTTCGGGTCTATACCTAGCTCTTCAGCTGCTTGTTGAGCTGCGGGATAAAGCTGCTCGATAAAAGACTGCGCATCGTCAAAAGCTGCAGTTTTAAACGATTGAAAGGTTTTAATTGATTGGTTGCCTAACACCTCTTCTTGGGATTTTTGAGTGCTAGCGATTGCATTTCGATTAATACTAGAAAGATTACCATCACTACGTAAGGCACCAGCAGGCATATACCCGTCAACAGCTTTACCAAGTTGCCGCACAATGATATCCGCTAGCCCTATACTGCCATTACTGGCTAAGTCACTGGCTATCTGAGTATCGTGCATATCTCGATAAAATTTAACTTGTTCTGAGTTAAATGGGCTATCTTTATCCGCCATCACGTCTTGCGCTTTACGCATCGACTTGAGCATCATTTGCACAAAGATAGCCTCAAATTGTTTGGCTGCCTCATCTAATGCTTTACTGTCACCGCTTTGCGCTGCACGGCGCAACGCATCCAAACCTTTAATATCATTAGCATTTCGAGATAATTCAAGTGGGTTTTGGGTAATAAGTGACTGTTCCATAAGATTTTCCAGATAACCTTAAATAACGACCAGGTCGCCTTGTAAGGCTCCTGCTTCGCGTAGTGCTTCTAAGATAGCCATCAAGTCACCTGGTGCTGCACCGACTTCATTCACTGCCCTGACCAACTCATCTAACGTCACGCCGGGATTAAAAGTGAACATACGAGTGTCGTCTAAATTCACGTCAATAATAGATTGAGTCGTCACCACAGTTTCACCATCAGCTAATGTATTAGGCTGATTGACTATTTGGTTTTCAGCAATGGTTACTGTTAGTCCACCATGAGTAATAGCGGCAGGTAAAAGCCGCACATCTTGTCCAATCACGATGGTGCCAGTGCGACTATTGATCACCACTTTTGCAGAGGCTTTAGCTGGGGTAAATTCAAAGTTTTCTAGTGTAGCCAGAAAGCCAACTCTTGCCCCGACACCTCTAGGCGCATTTACCCTGACAGAAGCCGCGTCGATAGGTGTGGCAATAACATAACCTTTGTCTGGGTCAGCCCCTAAACGAGTATTAATGGTGTCAGCCAGGATTTTAGCAGTTGAAAAGTCAGGGTATTTCAAATTGAGTGTTAAATAGTCATTTTGCATAAAGCCACTTGGCACAGCTCGCTCCACTAAGCCACCATTAGCAATACGACCAACAGTAGGCGTGTTGACCACTATTTTTGAACCATCACCGCCTTCTGCGCCAAATCCACTGACCACTAAACTGCCTTGAGCTATAACATAAACATTGCCATCTAATCCCTTTAAGAACGTCTGTATCAGTGTGCCTCCTTGCAAACTCGCAGCTTCACCGATAGAGGAAACAGTGACGTCAATGGATTGCCCTGGTTTGATAAAAGGAGGCAGCAAAGCATGCACAGCAACAGCGGCAACATTTTTAATTTTAGGTTTAAGGTTATTATCTAAGCTGATACCAAAATTCGATAACATGGTGCGAAAACTTTGCTCTGTAAATGGGCTCTGTTCCCCTGTTCCAGGTAACCCCACTACCAAACCATAACCTACTAACTGGTTACTTCTGACTCCTTGAACAGTGGCTAAGTCTTTTATTCTTTGCCCATAAGTCATGGGCGACAACATCAAACTGACTACGATCATCAGGGTAATAAAAGTCTTCATATAATTTTCCTTACTAAAACGGCCAATATTCAGATGAGAAAAAACCGCTTAACCAGCCTTCCTTTTGTGCTCTATCAAAACTACCCGTGCCGCTATATTGGATGCGTGCATTGGCTATTTTGGTCGACTCTATTTCATTAGTTGGGCTAACGTCATCTGGGCGAACGACACCGGTTAAGCGAATGTATTCGTCACCATTGTTCAAGGTCAGCCATTTTTCACCACGGACCAATAAGTTTTGGTTTGCTAGTACTTGCACCACGGTCACTGATATAGCGCCGGTTAAATTGTTACTTTGATTGGCCGAGGCATCACCTGTAAAGTCATTAGATGCATCTAGGCCCATCTGTATAGACTCACCACCAAGGTTGAGGGCATTTCCCCCCAACCCGATTATCGGGTTGACCGCTACACCGGTTGCTTTTGACGTACTGTTACTTGCTGATTTAGTGGCTCGAGTGTTTTCTTGAAGGTTAACCGTAATGATGTCGCCAACACGCCTAGCTTTTACATCCGAGAAAAGGTTATTTGCCATATCAGCTTGAAAAATAGCCCCATCTTCAGCTACTTTTTGGCGTGGGACTTCGGGCCTAATAGGTGCATAAAATGGGTCATTTGGTAATGGTTGATGACTGTTAGTAGATTGGCAACCGCTTAGCATACCTATGCCTAAACATAAGTATGCTAATTTGAATAACGTTGACTTAATCATCACTATTTCACTCTCATTAAAGCTGCTGAATAACCTGACCCAACATCGAGTCAACGGCTGAAATTACTTTTGAGTTCATTTCGTACAAACGCTGACTTTCAATCAAGTTGACGAGCTCTTCTGTGACATTCACATTAGAAGTTTCAAGCGCCCCTTGCAATATAGTGCCAATGCCTTCTAAGCCAGGCACTCCCTGTATTGGCGCACCACTTACAGCCGTCTCAACATATAAGTTCTGCCCAGTGGGTTGCAAACCAGTGGGGTTAATGAAATCGGATAAACTAATCTGCCCCAATACTTGTGGGTCAGCTTGCCCTCTGACAGAAGCAGAGACTTCGCCATCTTGCGAGATAGTTAACTGCTGCGCATCTTCTGGCACGGTGATCGCTGGCTGCAGTAAAAATCCAGCGCCAGGGGTGACTATTTGACCTTGGTCATTAAGCGTGAATTGACCATTTCTAGTGTAAGCAGTGCTACCATCTGGTTGTAATATTTCAAAAAAACCTTTGCCTTGTACCATCATGTCTAAAGAGTTTTCAGTCGTCAGCATATTACCTTGAGTGTGCGCTTTTTGAGTCGCTACCACTTTACTACCAGCCCCTAACATCAATCCAGAAGGTAACTCAGTATCCGCGGAAGAACGGCCACCCGGTTGATTGATATTCTGATAAAGCAAATCTTCAAAAATAGCACGGTCTTTTTTAAAACCCACAGTGCTGGCGTTAGCCAAGTTATTGGATATTACTGCGACATCGGTCTGAGCGGCATCTAGGCCTGTTTTACTTATCCACAATGCAGGATGCATAGATTGTCTCCTAAAATTTTGGTTGTCGGCTCATTTTGCTAACGGTTGTCATAATCAGCTGCGCCACAATTACTTTAGATAATGCGCAACAATTGATTACCACGGGTATCTAGTTCTTTTGCTTGTTTCATCATTTTAATTTGCATTTCATAATGCCGTTGCAAATTGATCATATTGACCATTTCTTCCACAGGGTTAACATTACTGCCTTCAAGCACACCTGTACGAATACTAACTAACGCATCTTCTTCGGCTAATTCGCCCGTTTTTAATCGAAACAGGCCATCAGTCCCCCGTTCCATATCCCGCACATTTGGGTTCACAAACTTAAGTCGACCTACTTCTTCCAGCACAGTTTCGGGCGCGCCTTGAGGTTGAACTGAAAGCGTACCGTCATTCGCTATATTGATTTTGGATAAAGGAACAGGCAAAAATACAAGCCCAAAATCACCAATAACAGTATTACCGTATGAATCTTTGAGTTCGCCGTTAGGGCCTAATTCGAAACTACCATTACGGCTATAAGCTTCATTGCCTTGTGCATCTTGAACTGAAAACCAACCATCGCCTTGTATCGCCAAATCCAGCTCTCTGCCAGTCTGGATCATGGCACCACCGTCAAAATTGTTAACAGCATTTTCTGTCATAGAAAACACTCGCGTCGGCAAACCCTCACCAAATGCGGGCATGGCACGAGCTTGTTCAAGTTGTGCCTTAAAACCAGTGGTTTGCGCATTAGCCAAGTTATTGGCACGAACCGATGCACCTAATAAGTCTTGTTTAGCGCCACTGGCAGCAATGTAAAGTAGTTTATCCATGACAGAATCTTGACCTATTTGGAACTTGGTTAAGATATGTGCAAATAAGATGCCATCTAAGGCTATTAAACTATCTATACGTCAGATATAAAAAAGGCTGCTCGAAAGCAGCCCAATAAAGACATAAATATCAGTATGTTATTAACGAATGTTGAGTACTGTTTGATTTAACTGATTGTTAATTTCCAAGGCTCTTGAATTGGCTTGGAAGTTTCGCTGGGCAATAATCAGGTCAATAAGCTCAGTGGTAAGGTTAACATTTGCCTGCTCTAATGCAGATGAGTTAATATCACCAAAAGTACCAGTAGTGGCTTCGCCGGCTAACGCTTCACCGGAACGAATACTTTCTTGCCACTGAGTGTTACTTTGTTGAGTTAGACCTTGATCATTTGCAAAACGCACCAGAGCTACTCGAATGATGGGTTCAGATGTACCATTTGAATAAGTTGCCCTTACAAGTCCATCGGAATCAATAGCTATCCCTGTCAAACGACCTACAGCCAAACCGTCTTGCTCTAATGAAGTAACTTCAAATGTCGAGGCGAACTGTGTGGGCTCCCCTGATACAGCGGTATTGGAATCCAATACAAAGTTTGTGGTAACAGTCTGACTAGGATCCGAACCGTTGGTTAAAATCCCCCCCCCAAGAGGGACTGAAGTTGCATCACCTAAAACCAAGGGCTCGCCAGCAGAATCAAACATAGCTTGAAAGTCACCACCACTACTAAACTCTAATCTAAATGCGGGAATTTCAGCCCCTAAAGAAGTTGCACCTACGGTATTAACCGCACCTAAAGCACCATCAGCAAGAGGCTGGTCATCTACATAAGTAATCCCTAACCATTGATTATCGTTACCTGGAGTATTATCTTTTAAGAAATAATAAGTCTGTACATGGCTATCACCTAACGAATCAAAAATAGTCACTGACGTTGCTGCGTTATAGGTAGTCGTATCGTCTGGGTCGAAGAAAGCAGGTTCTTTTGCTTCATCTCCTGCGGGTAAATTCATCTTCAGCTTGACTTCAGAAGTAGCTGTAGGTGAGCCTGAAGAGTCTGGAATACTCACGGGTTCGGTGGTACTTAAAGCCACTGATGCTGAAGTACCGTCGGCATTGACCGGAAAACCTAATAAATTGTCACCATTAGAATTTACCACAAAGTTACTGGAATCTAATTTAAACATTCCAGCACGTGTGTAGGAAAAGTCCCTAGAGTCTAAACCAGGCACTGTAGCAAAAAAGCCATTACCGGTGATGGCTAAATCCAAAGCATTGTTAGTAAATTGTAAGCTACCTTGAGAAAACTGTTGAGCTACTTCTTGGGTAATAACACCGTCACCCACTTTAGTTTTGCCGCCTGCCAGCAAAGATTGAGCATATACATCACCAAATTCTGCTCGAGACTCTTTGAAGCCTACTGTATTAACGTTAGCAATGTTGTTTGCTGTTGTATCTAAGTCTCTTTGTGCCGCTGACACGCCACTTAACGCTATGTTAAAAGACATAATTTTCTCTCCTGTTAACCGCCGATTTGAATGACATCTTTAAGTTTGACACTTACATCGCCGTCCAAATTAAGAATAATACCTTGACTACTTGCAGCTACACTTACGCTGCCTACCTGTCTATTTATTGCTGTGGGCAATACTACTGACTCGCCTGCCACATTGCCTTGCGCACGTACCACATAATTGCCAACCGGCATATTATTGCCGTTTACATCAGTTCCATCCCAATTAAACTCAATATTACCTGCTGCTTGGGTGCCGACATTAATTGACTTGATAATTTCACCGGTTTCATTTTCGATGGTAATTTCAAGACCCCCAACACTTTGTTCGGTAATTACTACACCAGAAACATTCTGTCCTTCAGCTGAGATATATCCGATGTCACCTTGCAATAACACTTCTTGACCAATCAAACTGGATGCCTGTAATGCTTGATTAGAGGTCATAGAAGTAGCAAAATCAGTAAACTTGTCGTTAAGCTGCTCTATACCATCAGCCATAGTGAAGCTGGTCATTTGTGCGACCATTTGGTCGTTATCAACTGGCTTTGTAGGGTCTTGATTAGCTAACTGCTCAGTCAATAAAGAGAAAAAGTCTTCCTGGCTCAATGTCTGATTACTGTTATCAGATACCCCAGTTTTTTCTGGTTGCCAGTACAAGTTGGTGTTTAGACCATTGTTTACTGTTTCCACAATTATTCCTCTATATATGACTTGCGGTTGCTACTCATTATTAGTTACCTTGACCGAGTCTTAGCACATTCCTAAAGATTCGTTTAGTGGTATCTGCTATCTGTACGTTTGTCTCGTAGGCTTTAGATGCAGACATCATATCCGCCATTTCCTCAACTACATTGACATTGGGTTTGTAGATATAACCATTTTCGTCCGACATGGGGTGTCCAGGGCTGTACTCAATTTGTAAGGGCTTAGCACTTTCGACTATCCCCAGCACTTTTACCCTGCTGCCCACACCTTGTTGTTCAGATGCTTGACGTAATTCAGCGGCAAAAACAGGATGGCGAGCCTTATATGTCTGGTCATAACTACTGCTGACACTATTAGCATTCGCCACATTACTGGCGGTGGTATTCAGACGTACACTTTGTGCACTCATACCTGTGCTAGCTATGTCCATCACGTTAAATAAACTCATTATTACTGACCTCCACTCAAGGCTTTTTTCATGCCTTTAATTTTACCGTTAAGAAACTCCATTCCTGCTTGATAACGTAACCCATTGTCTAAAAATGTATTTCTTTCAATTTGAACATCAACCGTATTGCCATCACCGGTGTCAGATTGATTTGGGATACGAAACTGCAATTCACCCGTACTTTTCATAGAACCTTTAATATGGTTGTCATGAGTGCGAGTTAAATTTTGACCACTAGATTGCTGTGCGCTTTTCATCGCCTTTTGAAAATCGATGTCTCTTGCCTTGTAGCCTGGTGTGTTTGCATTCGCTAAGTTTCCAGCGAGTACTTCCATCCTGTCAGTTCTGACCTGCAGGGCTTTATGATGAAAGCCCATCAAGTTGTCTAGGTTAATAGCCATGTACTTCTCCTCTATGTACCGAGATGCAGCAAGGACTGTGCCATAGGCAACAATATTAGCAAGATTAAAATAGAGGCAGAGCTCTAAGGTAGGTTTATTGAGGTTTTATAAGGTAATAAAGGCCTGGATTACACCTGACCATGGTAAATTTATCAGTCAAACCTGAAATAGACTCTGATGCGCCAAGGAATAATACGCCGTCATCTTGCAGGCATGCGGCAATCTTTTGCAGTATTTTCTTTTTCACTTCGGGAGAGAAATAAATCAGCACATTACGACAAAATATAATATCGAACTTGCCAAGTGATGTATAACTATCTAATAAGTTGATAGCTTTAAATTTGGCTAAGGCTTTTACGGGTAATTTTAAGCGCAATTTACCGTTATCCGCTGGTTCAAAAAAATCTAATTTGAATTGCTCTGGTAGACCACGAGAAATGGCCAAATGATCGTACTCTGCTGACCGACAACGTTGCAACATCTCTTCGGATATATCAGTCCCAACAATCTCAATACCAGCACGAAAGCTATTTGAGCGTTGTTTCTTGTAATTCAAAATAGTCATGGCAATTGAGTAGGCTTCTTGACCTGACGAACAAGCGGCACTCCATATACGCAAGGGTCTAGTTTTGTCAGAAAACTGGCTAAGTATGGGGTTCTCAAGCAGTTTAAAAGGGTAATCATCACGAAACCATAAGGTTTCATTCGTTGTCATGGCTTCAATGGCGGCAGTTTGATGTTGCCGGTTGCCTTTAATTATTGAGTCTATATAAGCGTTAATAGACTCATAGTTAAACTGTTTGATTAATGGGAGCAGCCTACTACGCACTAAATACTGCTTATTATCCCCTAAAACGATGCCACAGGATCGCTCCAAGAAATAACTAAAAGAAATATAATGTTGCTGATCAAACTCTTTACCTGTCACTCAATGCTCTCTATCAGTATATTTTTGAAAATTCAAAAACAACATATTTCCCATAATCTTAATCAACAGCTCTCAAGGCTTGTACTACTCGTTTCCAAACCATTTTTGGACCGAGGTAGCCAACTCATCTGGGTGAAACTTAGCAATAAAATCGTCAGCACCCACTTTCTCAACCATTGCCTGGTTAAACACGCCACTTAAAGACGTGTGCAGAATAACGTGAAGATTTTTCAGCTCTGGAGTATTTCTTATTTCTGCTGTAAGTGTGTACCCGTCCATCTCAGGCATTTCAATATCTGATATTAGTACACCTACTTTGTCGGTTATATCACCTGTTTCGGCAGCAATTTCTTTTAATCTCTTCAAAGCTTCAAGACCATTTTTTGCTAATTCGATTTCTAGACCGAGTGAAGACAAAGCTTTCTTAACCTGATTACGAGCCACGGAGGAATCATCAGCAATAAATATTATTTTTTCATGTTTATTATCTACTTTTAGATTGCCTGCAACTTCATCACTCAAATCAGTGTTGACAGGTGAAATATCATTCAGAATTTTTTCAACATCCAAAATTTCTATCAACTCGTTTTCAATTTGGGTGACTGCTGTCAGATAACTTTCTCGACCACTACCTTTAGGCGGCGGCATAATAGACTGCCAGTTAGTGTTAATAATACGCTCTACTGAGCCCACTAAAAAACCTTGTACTGAACTGTTGTATTCGGCAATGATAATAAAAGCAGTGCTTAGGTCTTCAATCCTCTTGCCGCCTACAGCCAGACTCATGTCTATCACGGAAATAGTTTGCCCTCGGATGTGAGCAATGCCTCTAACTAACTTATTCAGTCTAGGCATAGAGGTTAAAGGTGGACACTGCAATACTTCACGCACTTTAAATACATTAATACCAAACCGCTGTCTTGTATTGAGCTTAAACAACAACAACTCTAATCTATTTTCACCAACCAGTTGGGTACGTTGGTTGACCGAGTTAAGAATTTCAGACATATATGACTCCAATACGAATTAAAAGCGGCGTAACTTTTGCTTATATCCTACTAAGGTACGATTAAGGACAATTAAACCACAACTATATTGCGCAGAACCGCAACAAATTGACACTTACACGAAACGCATTAACTGAGCTGAGCAATAGCAACTGTAAAGTTTCTAATAAAGCGTCTAAATATTGACGCTTTATGCTTTCGTTCATACGCCCTTAGCATAGACAAATTAACAACAAGTGAACATGAATAAATCACATTATTATCGAGGATTAGCAAGCCTGATCGCAATAACTACTTGTATGTATACTGGTATAACGGCGGCAGATGAAAATAATTTAACAAAACAGCAATTGATCAGGGAGGCAGAAAAATTCGTATTAGGTCAATTAGACCCCGAAAGTATCAAAACCATCGATGTAGAAGCTATGCCTATTGACCAACGGGTTGAGATACCAGAGTGTACTTCCACTTTAACTTTCTCCTCGAGTCCGGAAGCACTAAGCCAGTCGAATGTTTCGGTAAAAGCCCAATGTAATAACAACGACTGGTATATGTTTATGGTAGTAAAAGCCACGGAAACGCAACCGGTTGTGGTTATCTCTAGCGCAGTTAGTCCAGGAACATTATTAACCGAAGATAATATTCATATAATTAATATGGATAAAAAACGTTTAAGAAGAAGTACATTTTCCGATATAGAGGATGTAGTCGGCGCAAGGATAAAACGTCGCGTTTCAGCGGGCAGACCCGTTAACCCAAATAACTTATGTTATGTGTGCAAAGGCGACAGCGTTACTATCTCTGCTGGCAATCCCAGTATGCGAGTAAAAACCAGTGGTGTCGCACTAGAAGACGGTAGAATGGGTGAAACAATTCAAGTGAAAAATAGACGTTCTAATAAAAAAATATACGCCCGAGTATCCAGTACAGGACAAGTAGAAATTGGGATTTAAGTACATCGAGAAACGACAAGCATTAGACTCCATTCAACTACTGCTGAAATAGTGCTGAAATAGTGCTGGAAATGTTTTTTTTTGCTAAAGTATACGTAATCGTTGCCGATAACAAAAACGAGGTTAAACAAAAGGGAGTGAGTATTCATTATGTCCATTAACAACATAAACAACGGTAGCCCAAAAGCGCCAGTTGACAACCAGAGACTCAGTCAGCAACAGCAGGCTTTGAATAACGGTAATGCGCAACAGTCAAGTGTGCAACAAGCAGCAACAGCTGGTGTTCGCCAGGACTCTGTCTCATTGACGACATATGCACAACAACTTAGCCAAGTTCAGAGGAAAAGTACGGAAGCACCTGTCAATCAAGAAAAGGTTGATAGACTGAAAAAAGAGATTCAAAGCGGTGACTATCAAGTTAATCCTGAATCACTTGCTCAGAAGATTTCGACATTAGAATCAGAATTATTTGGTACTAAAGCATAAAGGCAGCATAATGAATGCTGTCCTTATCTTAGGCTAATCTTATGTTTGAATTAAAAAAAGCAATTAAAAGTCAACATGAATTCTTACTCGAATTACAACAGATTCTTGAAACAGAACTACACCTTATCAGTAGCAGAGATGCTGAATCACTGATTAACATGCTTAAAACTAAAGAAGCCTTGCTTGATTCTATACAAAAGCAAGACACTCTTATTGCAGGCCTGTATACCAAATCTAGTCAAGAACAAAAAGATAACCAAGAAGTTGTTGAGTTATTTAATCATGCAAAAGATATGGTTGCTCAATGCAAGTATCGCACTCAAATTAATCAAACAGCAGTAGAACAAGGTCAATTGCGCCTAGAACACCTACGTAATCTTTTATTAGAGTCCAGAGCCAAAGAATCTATGACCTACGATAAAAGTGGACGTACTCAAGGTGGTACTTCTGGTAGCGGGATCAGCGCTTAAATTAACCCTCGTTCAGAACAATAAAAAGTACCGGCGATAAAAAATGGCTCCAGTTCTATCGATAATAAACGTTTTAATCTTCAGATAGTTGCTTTAAGCTAATTCTAATAATAATGGACTTTTTTAACGCGCTTGGGTCGTGCTGTAGATAAGTAGATATCGTTGACCAATTTAAAGTCCAATTCTAACTCAGTCGCATACATGTCATCTCCTACTGGATAACTCTTGACAACTTTTGCACCTCTGATCACACCTTGTACCGAGCTATCTAAACTAGTGTTTTGTATAACCAAACTTGCTAAAGACTGACCGCTATCCACTTTTTGTCCAAACACTTGCTCAGTTAATTCACGATATGCATCTAGCTTTGAGGCCTTGAGTGCCATCAACATTCGACTGGACTCACTAGCCCCATTTTGAACTGAGATAGGTGCATAGCCAACAGCAAAAATAACGGGATAGGTTTCAGGGGCAACGGTTTCCCACTCAACATGTTTATTGAACACACTAGAACAGCCTGTCAAACATAAACTTAAAATTGCTGCAAAAGCTACATATCGGCTGCTTAGATTATTAATACTTAATATGTACATCATCTTCCTTATATCCCGCGATTAACTATATAAACACTATAATTATAATATTTTTTTATAATATTTTTTATAATATTAGTCTGCAATAACCATACCTAAAAAATATCATACTCATAATCACACTCATATAGGTATGATTTGTGCTTAGCTAAAGAGAAGTTAAATGTAATAGAAAATCTGTCTGAAATTTGACGATGCATTATCACAGGGTTCACTTTACCCAAGTTACAACAAAGGTAAGTTATGCAAGTAAGTAGAATAATACAAATAACCTCCGTTCTAATGTTACTTGTTAGCAGCAGCCCTGCAATGGCCATTTGGTTCGAAGCCTCAGGCCAAGCCATTATTCACAATGGTGAAAAAGAAGCGGCACGCCAACAAGCGACTCAAGAAGCCATTAAACAAGCGCTACTATTCTCTGGTGCGTCAGTTAAGAGTATTCAGTCACTTGCTAATGGTTTACTTGAAGACGACCGCTTTGAAATTCGCGCTTCAGGTGAAGTGAATAACATTGAACTGATTGATGAAATTTACCACGACGACTACGTTACAGTTTCCATAAGAGCAGATATATTTCCACAAGAAGCCCTGTGCACGGCTTCAGATTATAAAAAAAATATTGTAACGACATGGTATAACATCAATAAACGGCAACAAGCTGCCGTCGGCAACCTCTATGATTTTGGTAAAGTCATAGCTGAAAAGCTACAACAAGAAGCACAAAACCATGCTAAATATTCATTTATAAATCGTGTAGAGCCTTATTATTTAAGTCCATCCGATAAAGAAAAGAAAGCAACAGCATTTGAGCTTGCGAAAAAATCGAATGCTCAATATGTTCTTTACGGAGAAATACTAGAATTTGCTGTAGAAACCTCAAAAGCATCAGGCTTAGCGTTTTGGAAAAGCGATCTAAGCAAACGAAATCTTACACTGGCCTTCTCAATGTATGATGGCAACTCAGGTGAAATGGTCTTTCAAAACACACAAAATATGTCAGCGATATGGGACTTTGACCCGTTCCAACCTATAGACAGCAATAGTCGAAAATTATGGAATTCAACGTTTGGATCTGCAACCGAGAAGGCCATACAATCAGTCGTAAGATTAATAGATGAATCAGTAAGTTGCTTGCCTGCATTTGGTCGGGTAATAAACGTTACGGGTGAGAGCCTAAGTATTAATATTGGCAAACACAACGGCGTAAAACAAGGAGACAAATTGACATTATTTCAAGTTAATCAATTTTTCGATGCTCAAAATTTCCCACACCGACAATTTCAATTACATCCCGAGGAGGTGATAGTGAGACAAGTATTTGCAGAAACAGCCGTCGTCGCTTCAGTTACTGGTGCCCCTTTGGCTAATATTCAACCAAACGATTTTGTAGCACGAAGATAAAAACATTAGAGGGTTTAAATCCCGTCTCGGCTAGTACATAATGCACGCGCTTATCGCTAAGCACTGAACTCGTAGTCCCCGTAGTTTAATGGATAAAACAAGGCCCTCCTAAGGCTTAGATCTTGGTTCGATTCCAGGTGGGGATACCATTCAGTCATATCAGCATATACCCTCGTTAACCTAAAACCATTCTAGACCAATGAAAATAAGGCCTGCAGCCTTTTAATCTGAACACCTCACTTTAACCAAGATTACTCAAAATACCCTAAAATTACTCCCTGTTGTTGCACATGTGTTGCACAGAACATTTGAAAGTATGCTTTAATATCAGTATCTTAATAAAACATAACCGTTTTGGTGTTGCACAGATGGCCGATAATAGATTTAAGTTTACCCTTAGACGTATAGAAAAAATTGAACCATCGGCAAAGCGAGACCGCTATTACGATACAGAAAATGCTGGGTTGATCCTGGAAGTACAGCCCTCGGGTAGAAAAGTATTTCGCACATTTAAACGAAACAGTACCAGCGGCAATCTCAATACAGTCACCATAGGCCCCTTTCCATCTGTCACAGTCGATATGGCAGTTAAGCGTCACAGTGAGCTTGTATCAGATATATATAAAGGCATTGACCCCACAGAGTCAAAACGCGAAGCAAAGCGCAGAGGGATAACCTTTGCTGCCCTTTTTGATATTTACGACAAAGACTTCTCAGCAAAAGTTAAACGCGACGAACGCCGCGCTTCGAGCCAGGAACACAATGGCGGTTTATACAGCAATCACCTTTCACAGGTATTAGATGACAAAAGCAGAAGGCTTGCAGTTGTCACGCTTGAACAAATCAATGAAAAGTATGCCTCTACAATCATAGAAACACTCAAAGATGAAAAAACTAAACCTATATTTAATAAATGCCTAACCATGCTCAAAAGCATGTTTAATCTTGCGATTAAAAAACACTTAATAACCAAAAATCCATTTATAGGTGAGAAGAAATACACCGACAACGAACGTAAACGATATTTACAGGAAGATGAAATGGAGCGTTTTTTCGCTGCCATCGACAAAGAAGAAGAAATTTATCAAGACTTAGTAAAAATGCTGCTTTACACCGGACAACGTAAAAACTGCGTATTATCCATGCGCTGGGAAGAGTTGAACAATAACCTAAACGTTTGGACTATTCCCACCTCAAAGATGAAAGGCAAAGAATCACACACCCTACCCTTACCTATTCAATGCACTAATATTTTAAAACGACGAGCTGAACACAAACACCCCAATGGCTTTGTGTTCCCTGCAAAAACCCAAAACAGTAAGTTAGGTCATATTGCAGAAAAAACCGGCGAGAACTCCTTCTGGCGAAGAATAACCAGAAATGCCGGGCTCTACTCAACAAACAAAGACCAAAACTTAACAGTGCACGATTTAAGGCGTAGTTTGGCCAGTTGGCAGATCAATAACGATGTAGACCTCTACACCGTATCTAAAACACTCGGCCATAAAAGCATCACCACCACCCAAAAAATCTATGCTCACTTAAATTCAGATAAAGTTAGAGATGGAGTATCAACTGCCGCATCAGCATTGGAGCTAGCTTCAGTTAAGAATAAGCATGATTCGCCCTTTCCCAAGCTTAAGCAGCTTGCTGAGTCGCTGAATGAAGATGAACGGAGCTATTTATTGGGTTTGTTATCGGCTGGAAATTGACTGAATGTTTAAGCTTTGCCAGCGAACTATTTACTTGTAGTCACAGATAGATTGGTAGAATGGACTCGTACTTCACTTGAACACACAAATTATCATGACCGTTTTCGCAAAAAAAACCACATATTAAGTGGGCTTGTTGATTTGAGGATGCTTCACTTAATGATGCTGTTCAGAATTAGTTTTATTTTCAATTCCAGCTTTTGCGAACTGAAGAATGTTATCCATGTCTGCAAATTGGTCAACCTTAACCCCAAGCTGCTTAATTTCACCCACCACGTCATCGTAGACTTGGATCATATCAGTCTTATCGTTAGCTGGGCGTTCAACCGTAAACAAGGCTCTTTCTTTAAGTACAACACGCTTTTCAATCAATTTCTCTACACGTCTTAACCAGTGAACAGCGTGTTCATATGCTTTCAACGGTGTTTTTTGTTCAAAGGCCAATGGTTTGATAACTCTATATCCTTGAGCTCCTTTGTGAACTAATGGCATAGGTATATCTAACACTCCTGCCATTAAATTCTGCTGAGTAAACTTTAGTTGTAATTCTTTAACAAAAGTTTGTCTCAATACTTTAACCATTTGCTGTTCGCGGTATTCATCATTAACAAAATCACGCACCACAAAACGCTGATAAAGTTTATCAAGCTCTACTAAATCGGTTTCCCCCATCATGCGGCCAATATTGCCAAAATGCAGAACAGACTCTCTATGGCGAGTAACTTCAGTAAAGTATTCAACTAACTCTTTACCGCGTATTCCATTGTTAATGCAATAATGTTGGATTCTATCTAATTCTGCAGTAAAAGTTTCGATGGCATTTTTATACAGTTGCCCATCTAAATCGTCGAAAAACTTAGTAACACGGCCAAAACGTTTAGGTGCAAGTTTAAATAAAAACTTTCCGGTCTTAGGCGCAATCAGCACTACACCTACGTTGGCAAACTCTCTGGTTTCAATAAAGGGCATAAAGCGCACTACTGCGTATTGGTAAACAGCGTTAAAAGTGTTGTTCATTGTAGTGCCCTCCAGAAGTCGTCGTGATTGTATGCGCCTAATACTACTCTTATCCGATCTATTTCGCCAAGTGCATCTGGTATCTCTTGTAACCATTCATCAGGAATAGTGGCAATAATTGCATCCAAGCCATCGAGTGCATTGGTAAATTTATCTACATACATTTGTTTTTCGAACATAGGTTCAAACATGTCAGTTTGGCCACGAAACAAAAAACTCGATACGTGTAGTTTTTTATGTTCTTCAATATTAAAGTCTTGCTCAAATGCTAAATTATGGTCGAAAACCACAAGATTATTTGAGGCTAAATTGAAGTATAGATTTGGATTCCCTCCAGCTTCAGTCAGAGTTCTATCGCCATTTTGAATCCAGTTATCAAACATAAACAAGTCAGTTAAAATTTGTTTATCTGCTCTTCGCAATAAATTGACGTTAACTTCCTGTAAATCAGGTTGCAAACGAGAAGCAAAAGCAACGCCAGAACCAAGCCCAACCAATAAATCGATGTCATACTCAACCAAAGATTCATCGACGTAAACCAGTGCACAATCTGGGATGGCCAAACCATATCGCTGCCCTAAATTGGCCGCAATCCATTCATACAAACAACCTTTAAACGTAGCATTCAAACGCTTAACTACATATTCATTATTATCATCACCCAAACAAAGCCAAGGCTCAGTTTTGCCCTGTGTCATTTTTTGCTTTATTTCGATGATGTTTATCATGCCTTATATATTCCTTAGTACAATTTAAACGTTAGCAATTTACAAAATGATTGCTCGTTTCATTGCTGTCCTATTCATTTGCCTGATGTTTGCAATCCCATCAAATTAATATGAGTGTCTTAGTCATTCATCAATAATGAACACCTTATATATCATTGACTCATCACTAAAAAGTCATTAATTACCATGAATTCAGTTGTCTCTTTTAGTGCTGGGCTCACAGTTCCAAACTTATTCATTAGATTTCCCAAGAGGTCATTATTCCATTTGTTTTGATTACTAAATATTTTAAACAGCAACTGAAAAGCTTCTTCTGGATACTTTTCAATTACATCGGAATTATTAAACTGGTCTAACACTAGGTACATATCATCAATTGAGCGTAGCATTGGTGTAACAGTTTTTAGTGCCTCAGGGAAAGTATCGTCTAACTGAAGTAGAAGCAGAGTAAAATGTTGTGCAATTTCTTGTGTTAAATAGCTCCCTCCCTTAGGCCACGCTTTACGAATTAAAGGGTTTATCCTATTCAACCAATAATTATCACGCCCTTCTGACTCATAAGAAACAGAACTCTCCATAAAACCTACAGCATAAGCAAGACCTTCGTTACCCATTGAACGAAATGCCTGTTGAATTTCTTTATTTGTATATAAGTCTTTGTATTGAAGGCAGGCTAATGTAAACAAACTTACTAATTGCTCTAAATTCCTCCCCGTAAGGCTTTTGGCTTCTAACGCTTGAAGCATGGGCTCCTTCAAATCTATTGCCAAGTCGGCAGACAACCGAGGATTCCATAAATAACCTTGCCAAAAATATTTTGCATCATCAGATGTATCAAAATTTAATAACGTAATCATTTTGGTTTGAGTCCATTCCGGCTCAACTGAATAAAAATACATTAGTCGTGAAAACAAAATCACTCGCCCTAACGTCAGTAAATCACTATCTAATAACTGATCTAGTAATTCAAAAGGTTGGGGCCTTGGCAATTCATCCTGTGATTCAAGTTTATATAGATTTAGTCGATCTAAAATGGCTTCAGTCATTATTCCAACAGGATCATTGATAGCCCTATCTATCGCATCGAAATCTTCTCCAGTTTCTAGTTCAGAATTCCCGCTCAATTCAAATAACCGTGATGCGATATTCCAAAGGTGAGCTTCATCTATACTTTGGGGAGCCACTTTTGTTCCGGCTTTTCTTGCCCACCATGCGACTGCCCATGCTTCTTCTCTGAAGAATTCATCCGGTAATTTTGCAACCATTGGAGCTACTGTAGACCAGGTATTTTCTTCATGCTCTGCTATGCCGGTTAATCCAGCACTCCATGATTTGTGATGCCAATCATCATGAGCAAACATATAGGCTAGTGTTTCAATAACATCGTTTGGCTGAGCCTTTCCAGCATAACGAAACACATCGTTTCGACCTTCATTAAATTTAGTGTTTTTTTCAGTAAGCAGCGCTACGCGCTTAGGTAATGGTAGTGAAAAGAGTGATTCGGATGTAATGTCAGTATCATTCCCGACACTAGTAGAATGCCAATGAGTAAACTCATCACGATCACCTTCACTTAGACTCCACATAGGGTACTGCAGTGAAAGCTTTTTATACAAAACCTGAGCTTCGCCAAATAATTCACGATCAAAAGTTTGTAATTTTGCCAACATCACCCAACGTTCTCGGTTTAACCTTGTGTGAAATTCTTCATCACTTATGTCTGTGACATACTGTAGTCTAGGGGGGCCATTTACAATAAAGTTAAGCAGAATTTCAGCTTTATTCTGACTGGCCTGCGGCCATGCTTTATTTAGTAACCTGTAAACCTCTCTTGTCATACCACTAGACCAAAGCCACCATCCATCATCTTCCAACAAATAATCGATAGTTTCGTCTGCGGGTATTACATCGTTATAGGTATAAGCATTTAAGATAAGACGTCGAAATATTGGAAACCGATAGCCATTCCAAATTTCTAGAATCAATCTAGCTTTAGATTCATTCGATTGAAATAACGCTCTCCATAAGTCTCGACATAATTCGACCAAAATCGGAAATGATTTATAATTACTATTTTGTGGATGAGGTTGAATTGAAATAATATCCCAATGAGAGCGATCCTGTTTTGCATTAGCTAGCCCAACAATAGCAAACAGTTCCATCGCATCTAAAAGCGCCTCGCTAGCAGGTACAAGCGCATCCGTATAGTCTTTGGGATAATTATCAGATTTTGTTAGCCGTTTAAATTCATGTTGGTCAATATTAAGGACTACATCTGTAGAAAATGCTTTTCTCTGTGTATTTCCATCACGAATATCCTCCCCGCCCCAATAGTATGCTTTAGTAATCTGATAGCACGGCCTTAATAGCTTTTTAAACGTCAAAAGTGTTAAGGCATCAGGGCCATTAGCCATTTTACTGATCACTTCATAATTATTTGACTGATTTGTGCGTCCTAGATAGATATGGTCTGACGTGACTATCTTCCAAAATGACAAGAATGGCTCAATGGGAGGTTGGCTACTTAGTTTCCAATTTACCAATTCTTTGAACAAAGGGTGTAAGCCAAGACCTTGATCAATAACCCATCTAATTAAGATTTCTTTGTCTAAATGATGAAGTAACCATTTCCAAATATTTTCTGATATTTTATTTGGCATGACTAAATTATTTCTGACTGGGTTAGTACAAATCAGATTAATTGTTTTTCTAATTTGACTAATCGAAAGTAATCCATTTTCCTGTAACAAAGGCAGCCACTCAATTGGAGCAGGTGGGTCTCTTAACTCAGAAAAAACTTTCGCCGGATAACCACTAACACTTTCATGATTGTTATCTACCCTTTCCTTTAAGGTATCAAGCACTTGCTGGATCGATTCATCCTGATCATAAGGCGCTCTTGGTGCTAACCTAGCTTTAGATTTAATAATACGCTGTTTGCTACTTAAGCCATCTCTCGCATGAGCAGCCCAAGCTTGTAAAGAGTTATGAAGATTAGGATGATTGGCACCACCCTTTACATAAAGTACAGGTTCAACTCCTTTCGCTTGCCATTCCTTAATCGCGTTTAGCCTTTTCTTATTTGTCGTATCCGCAATCACATAGGGGTCTTTGAATAATTTATTATCCTGTCTGCGGTCCGCTGCAATCGCATCTGTCATATACCTTATTACAGGATCATTAAGGCTGTACCCCACAAAAACAACAGTGAAGTTAACAAATAATTCCGTAACAAACTTACTCGCCCACCTCTCAGTTAAGTAAGCCGAACCAAAATCACCACTAGTAAAAACTAAATGTTCACCATTCGGGTCTTGTTCAACATCAATCAGACCATGAAGATGGACTACAGATGCCCACTTGTGTGATTTTGGCACTGGAAGCTTTGGAGCTGAGTCAGACCGTTTAATTGCATTACCTTCTGCTGTCAAAAAACCATGATCAACATTTGTTGTTACTAACCGATAGTTACCGGATCTAGTTTTTGATAATTGCAAAAGAGCCTTATGAGTGGCTACATTGGCGTCAGGCTTTAACGTTAGTTCATTGATAATTTCTTTACGTACTAAGTTAATACCAGTTGTATTTCCTATTTGAGTACGAGCCTCTAATAAACCCAGAGCCCGATCATAAAACCCTGCTTTTATTGCCTGTTCTTCTATTTCATCTTTTTCTTGATGTAGATTCTGATATACCGCTTCTACGAGGTCATTGAACCCTGCCAAGCCAGAAGGATAAGAAACTCCCGCGCCACAAAAAAAAACCAACTCATCATTTTCTTGAGCTTCAATTAATTCAAGTGGAATATCGGGTGCACCTTTTCTAGCAATAAATTTCATTTCAATTCCATTTTCAATTTACTAAAAAGCTTTATTTACAACAATAATTTCAGCTATGTAATTCATAATGCTTGTTCCACAATCGCATCAGTGAGGTGGAGTTGGGTGGTTTGGGCTTGGTTTAAACGTTCTTTAAGTGAGTCACATAAGGCCATTAACTCATCGACTTTTTCGACTATTCGTTCTTGCTCTGCGAATGGCGGCAATGAGATAGGCAATGTACCAATATGCGTTTGGTTTACTGTCTTTTGTCCGGCTGTGCTTACGAATAAATTAGCAATTTTGGAACGGATTAAATCCGATGAGCCAAGTAGAAATAGGTATGGCGTAAATAGGCACTCTATGGGGAAATTCATGCGAATAAAATGATCGCAGTAGATTGTATCAAGGTCGCTTTCGCAAGTAATGAATCGACCTACGATATCAGCGCTGCCATTAACACGGATAATCAATACATCTCCCTTCTTCAGCGAGTATCGTTTAATTGTTTCTGCCGCTATCTCAAGAGTCCTAGTGTCGTTTAACGATATTTTCCAATTTTTAATATCGGCTAATCTCAATACTATGACGTCTTTCCCACCCTTATCACCTCGACTTGATGCACCATTTTGAAACTGTGGTAGCAAACTATTTAAATACGCCCACTCCCAGCCACTTGGCAATGCAAACGGTTTCTCTTCATCTGATATTGGCGGCAGTGGTTTTTGTTTTTTAATTTTGCCGTCTTTGATCAGTTGTTGTTTTTCGGTGGCAATGCGTTCTAGTAGTTTGGATGCGGGTTCGTCTTTGGGGTCTTGTTTGACGAGTTTGCCCATGACTGCGAGTTGCAGGATGGTTTGTTTTAGTTGGTCTATGCTGGCTTGGGTGGTGAATAACACGTCGAAGTGTTGGCTAATCGTTTGCCAGTTTTCGTTGAGTTCGTCGGCGTCTTTGGCATCGGTGAGGGTTGCCAGCAGCACTTCTACCAGTGTTTTATGGGCGTCGATACTGGATTCGGTTTGCGCTTCAAGTTGGTCACATAGGACCATTAATTCGTCGACTTTGGCGACTATGCGGTTTTGTTCTTCGAAAGGGGGTAACGGAAAAACAAACTCTTGAATACTCTTAATACCAACATTTGGCTGAGTCGTTCTATTTTCAGCTTTTCTACACTGCTCTTTGACAAAAGGTGAAATAGAAAAAATAAATTGAAAATCCGAATTAATTCTTCCATGCAATGTTTTGATTACACAACAAGAGTATGACGCTAGAAAATCAATATCCGTATCAACTAAAACGTTAGCACCTATTGTTCCATAGCGAGGGAAAATAATATCACCACGTTGAGGTTGAATTTTTTGCAGCAAGTTTTTCAAAATCTTCTCTAGAAATTTTCTTGGCATTTTCAAATTTAATAACATTATTTGGATAAAAATCCCTTGGCGAAACATAAGGATATCCAGTTAATTCCTCACTAGGCATTTTGTGATCAATATCCCCAATTTTTAACGCTAAATTATTCCATCGTTGCCATTCCCAACCTTTTGGTAGCTCAAACGTTTTTTCTTCATCTGTAATTGGCGGCAATGGCTTTTGCTTTTTAATCTTGCCTTCTTTTATTAACCGCGTTTTTTCAACTTCTATTTTTTTAAGCAACTCACTAGCTGGTTCATCATTAGGATCTTGCGGGACTAACTTACCGCGCACCGCCAACTCTAGTATCAACTCACGGAGTTTTTTAACACCGACTAATTCCAGCTTTTTTGAACTCCCCCGCCCTGCTGCGGATTTGGTTTTGATGGCGGAAGTCCAGATATCCAGATGCTCAGTTATTAGATTTTCAACCGACATTACTTGGCACCTGTACTTAGAGCGTCGGCAAGTATGCCTTTAAGTTGGTCGCGCAGTTGTTGAATATCCTGCTGCTGGCTTGCATATTGACCGAGTAACTCTTGTGGATCGTGATTGATTTGCTCGCCCACATGAGGGTTTTTAATGTCGAGGTTAAAGTTACGGGCAATGATGTCGTCAATGCTGACTTGCCAGGCTTGTTCGGATTCTGTTCTGCTTGCAAAACCATCTTGCTCGTTGCCCCACCATTCGTTTTCAGTTTTGAATTCTTCAAAACGCATAGGTTTAGTTTTGTTGTAGTTTTTTACGCCTTCTGGGTAAGGGTGTTCGTAAAACCAAATGTTTTTAGTGGGTGTGCCTTTGGTGAAAAACAGGATATTGGTTTTAATGCCTGTATAGGGGGCAAACACACCATTGGGTAAACGTATAATGGTGTGTAGGTTACATTCTTCCGTCAGCATTTTTTTGATTTTGGTTTTTACGCCTTCACCAAACAAGGTGCCGTCGGGCAACACCACGGCGGCTCGTCCACCGTCTTTGAGGACTTCAATAATCAACTGCAAAAACAAATCGGCAGTTTCGCGGGTTTGCATGTCTGATGGGAAGTTTTTCTCTATACCGTCTTCTTCGGTGCCACCAAATGGCGGGTTGGTAGCGATAACATCAAAGGTGCTGTCCCACGATGAGAGGGGCTTATTAAGGGTATTGCCGTGTTTAACCTGCACGGGTACTTCGATACCGTGCAGCATCATATTGGTGGTACATAACAAATGGGGTAGCTGCTTTTTTTCTACGCCGTGAATTTGAGTTTGCAAGGTTTGATGGTCGCTGCCGGTTTTAACGTAATTGTCTTTAATGTGGTCAACAGAACAGGCCAAAAAGCCACCTGTACCACAGGCAGGGTCAAACACTTGTTCACCTAGTTTTGGGTCGAGACGGTCAATTATAAAGCGAGTGACAGCCCGTGGAGTGTAGAATTCACCGGCGTTACCGGCGCTTTGTAAGTCTCGTAGAATTTGTTCGTAAATATCACCGAACAAGTGGCGCTCTTTTGAATCCCCAAAGTCGACTTCGTTTAGTTTGTTGATCACCTGGCGCAGCAGTGTGCCGTTTTTCATGTAGTTAAAGGCATCGCTAAAGGCTTCACGCACCACAAAACCACGGGGGTTTTTATCTATAGGTGCAGTGAGATTTTTGAGTTTTTCAAAAAGTTCGTCGTTCACAAAATCCAGTAATTCATCACCGGTTATGCCTTCGGCATCACTTGCCCAGTTACGCCATAAGAACTGTTCAGGGATAGGTGCACGGTAGTTATCTAACTCAAGCTCTAGGTCTTCTTCTTGGGCATCAAATATTTTTAAGAAAAGTAGCCATGACATTTGACCTAAACGCTGTGCATCGCCGTCTACACCGGCGTCTTTGCGCATAATGTCTTGAATGGATTTAATTACGGAACTGACTGACATCTTATAAAAGTCTCTTATTTTAGTGCTTAGGTTTTAGTGCTTAAGCGGATTTTTCCGGAAAGGAGTTATATATAGCGGCTTCAAGCTCGGTAATGGCTTGGTCGTATTGTTGGCGGCCACCGAAGCCGTTCTTTAGAATTTCTTTAAACGAACCTATCTCAGTAAAGGGGTAAACCTTAATGGTTTGTAGGTTTTCTAATTCACTCACACCGGCATCAGCGTATTTTTCTAACAAACTGTTTAATACACTTTGTGCCTGCTCTGAATATTGGGTGAAGTAATTGCGTTTTTTAACGTTATTTGCCCGTTCTTTGCGAGTAAGTGCTGGCTGGTCAAATACTACGTGGCAGATCATATCAAAAGGGTCGAGGTCTTTTCCGACTTCTTGCTCAAGTGCATCCCAGATAATGCCTTCGTCGGCCATTTCATCAATAATGCTTTGTTTACGTTCGGCTTCGTTCCACTTGCGCACAAAGGCATCGAGGGTGGCGAATTGTTTGTTGAGGGTTTTGCGGGTGTAGTCTTTAAAGGATTCGGTGACTAACTTGCCGTCGGTATCGTAATACTGCACACGCTCGGCAACCTTGAGCACTTTGACGCCTTTAACATGATACTTGTGGATTTTTTCTTCGTCTTGCCAGTCGCCCCCCATTTCACCATCGGGTAGTGCATTGCCATCATCGAAACCAGCTTCGGGGAAATCCGTTGCATCGCTCGTTGAATCTGTTTGCTCCTCGTCTTCTTGCCCTTGCATTTTTTCATCAAAGTCAGACTCAGGATCGTTTATCTCTTCGGGTTTGCTCACAATGACTTTTTCGGGCACACCGTCGAATGCTTCATCGGCAAACAGTTCGGTGGCTTTTTTGAAATCTAATATGGTGAACCAGAGTTTGTTGTATTTGTCGTCGATACGGGTGCCACGGCCAATGATTTGTTTAAATTTGGTCATGGATTGAATAGTTTGATCGAGCACGACTAACTTGCAGGTTTTGGCATCGACGCCTGTAGACATTAACTCAGAGGTGGTGGCGATAACCGGATAGGCGCGTTTAGGGTTAATGAAGTTGTCGAGTTGCGCTTTGCCTAATTCATCATCACCGGTAATCTTCATCACGTATTTTTCGTTTTTGGCGTATTGCTCTGGGTTACAGTTAATCAGTGCTCGGCGCATACGATCTGCATGATCGATGTCGTTACAAAAGACTATGGTTTTGTCCATCTCTCCGGTGCGTTTTAGATAGTTGGTGATGGTTTCGGCGACTAACTGTGTTCGCTCATCGATGACCATAGTGCGATCAAAATCTTTTTGATTGTAGATGCGGTCGTCAATCAGATTGCCTTTTTTATCTACCTGCCCCTTTGTGGGTCGCCAGCCTTGTAAGTCTAGGTCAATGTCTACCCGCACCACTTTGTATGGCGCTAGAAATCCGTCTTCGATGCCTTCTTTTAACGAATACATGTAAGCGGGGTCACCAAAGTAATCAGTGTTAGAGACTTCTTCTGTTTCTTTGGGCGTGGCCGTTAAACCAATTTGGGTAGCAGCGCTGAAGTATTCGAGGATTTCACGCCACGCACTGTCATCGGCGGCACTGCCACGATGGCACTCGTCAATGATGATTAAATCGAAGAAGTCAGGGTCAACTTGCTTGTACGCTTTTTGTGATTCTTCGGGGCCAGTTAATGCTTGATAGAGCGCAAGGTGAATTTCGTAGGCAGGGTCGACATGACGGCCTTTGATTTTGGTCATAGCTTGGCCAAAGGGCTGAAAATCATTGATACGGGTCTGATCAATTAATACGTTTCGGTCGGCTAGAAATAGAATGCGTTTTTTGGCTTTAGCCTTCCACAAACGCCAGATAATTTGAAAGGCGGTATAGGTTTTACCGGTTCCGGTTGCCATTACTAGCAACACCCTGTTTTGGCCTTTGGATACGGCTTCTAGTGTTTTATTAATAGCTTGTATTTGATAATAACGCGGCGCTTTACCGCTACCATCGTCATAATAATCTTGAGTAATAATGGGCAGTTGCTGTGCGGTATATCCTTTATAGGCGCAAAACTTAGCCCAAAGCTCTTGAGGGCTGGGGAATTCAGTTAGGGAGATTTCGGTTTCAAGTTGGCTTGGGTTAGTTTTATCGTGAAAAATAAAACCGTCACCGTTGGATGCAAAAATAAAAGGTACGTCTAACAGCTTGGCATAGTCCAGACCTTGCTGAATGCCCTTGCCGACCTCATATTTGTTAGCTTTGGCTTCGACCACCGCAAGAGGCATGGATACTTTATGATAAAGCACGATATCAGCAGACTTAACCTTCATCCGTGCCGCAGCCATACCTCGCACAACTACTTTACCATCTCGAAGTTTTACCTCCTGACGAATTTGATACATATCATCCCAGCCTGCATCCTTGATGGCAGGCATGATGAACTTGGTAATTATGTCAGTTTCGCTAAGTGCTTTTTTATTTATAGGTGGCATACCGCTTTTCCCTGCCCTTTGCATTCTGATTATTTTCTGCAAACTTAGACTAGCATGATTGTGAATTATTTTTCACTAGGTAAAACCCAAGTTTGGGAAAAATATTCTTGAAAATTAGATGTTTAGTCATCTATTTTTGTTTAGCTAAATACATTTGAGCAGCTTGAACAAGCTCTCGATTTGCAGTACCAAAAACAATCTCTGCCGCTGTTATTGGATCCGCGGACGTTTTGTTAGTTCGATAGAGGTCAATAAACACCTCTTCATTAACATTATCTAAAGGGATATTTATATCTATTTGACTAGAAAAATCATTACGACATTTTGCACAATATACCAATAAACGACCAGCCTCATCTTCAGTATTATACCTGAGTGAAACCAGATTAAGCGGTGATTTACTTCCACAGCGAGAGCATTTGACGGGCTTATTCATTTAGATTCTCATCTCCCGCTTTTTGGGGTTTTACCCAGACTTTTTCCGTTCCTTTATAACCTGGCATTTGCCTGTAATAGTAAGCATTACAAAAACCACATGTTCCCCCCTTATTATTGCTTCGTGGGAGGAAAAACCAATCACCCACTCGAAAAAGGAGAAGAACACCGTCAACTACAGGCCAAAATACAGCGACAGTGGCGCATTCAGAAAGTATATCTTTCAGTGAATATTCCCTGTCTAGATCAGGGGAACGGATATGGCCAATCAAAATCACAAAAAAGCGAACAACTGCAACAACCAAATAAATCATCAGTACTGTAAACATAAGTTTTCCCTGTTCATCCTATTCACCAATTGAACTCCAAAAATACTGTTGTCATATCTGAATACTAGACCTCGACGAGTCACTAAGCACTCAATAAAATATGTCACCATGCTACAGCACCTTCCCCCCCCCTGTAATGGACACGCGTTAAATACACGCGTTATATTGCACGCGCAATGCTACGTCATTGTTTTACATAGCATTCCCCCGATTATAGCGTGCGTAAAACGTGCCATTTAATAGCGCGTAAGCCTAGAGAAACCGACCTCTTTTTCGCGCTACCTAGACGATTCGTCAATCAAAACATCAATCTCTTTGATGTAGATTGTGTGGGATTCTTATAGAGCCCACATGCTGTCTACATTTCCAGTAACACAGACTTTTTTGAAATACTCACTTTGTACTCAGTTTTAGGCTAAATAAAAAGAATATACAAGAAGCAATAAAACTACACTTTAGATAAGTTGCGGATTCTTATTTTCAAGTGAAAATTATCCTTTCATAAAATAAATACGTTCCACTAAACGCCCTATTTTAGGGATTTATATCTTTTAATATCAGATAGTTATGATCAAATAAGCTTGCAAATACTTAATCAAAAAGGTTAGATTAAATACCTTCCATTAATCTTCAGGAAAAAGAATGCAATGGCAAAAGTATTCGCTGTTTCTAGCCCCCCTTTAAAGCATATAGCTAGACCAACAGTTCGATATATTGCTTTATAAATAACCAATAGATGGGAAATCACCAGCAATGCTGATTGTTCATTTACGTAGAGTATTTTTGCCTGTTGTTTGGAATCGTTAGCTGATTAGTACTTATCAAATTGTAACTTTAGGAAGACATATGTTTATTAATACCGTACCAATTAGCAAGACAATTGATTTTAAGGAGCTCAGCAGTGTAATCAAACTTCGCGACCAGGTGGCTTTAAAACAATTACTGAATAGCTTTAACAAAGAAATAACTTCAGATGGGGCTCTGATAAAATCCTTAGATTCACAAGAAGGTGATTATGAGTTATTTATAATTAGTACCCGTCTAGTCCTTCGCACAATAACATTTGTCAATCCTGACCACATCATGCCATCAATCGACAGTATGCTTTGCGAAAGCGATCTACTTGACGATGGTTCAGAAGTAACTCGGAACCATCCCTTTAAGTTTTTACAGAATCATATTTTAAACGCAGGGGCTGATAGAATTATTGAATTCTATCTATCGTCATCCAAACAGATCCCCCTTGCAATAACTAACCTCTATATTGAACATGTGTTTAAGATGAAATTCCTTGATTTTAAACCGCTGTCTTTATCAAAGACAGAAGAATCCTTAGTCAACAATACAGGCGGCAATAAGTTACTAATTTTATTATTGATATCTTTGCAACGACTCGAGGAAGATGACCAAGTTCTGCATGTTTATCAAAAAGAAATCGAAACACAAAACCCAAAACTATACCGGAGTATACTTTCTCTTATCAATCCACTCGACGATGGGTTTCAGGAAGAAGAATACTACTCATATTTCATTGGGCCTTGCCGGGAATATTTGGCACAAATGCATACAGAAAGCACGCCTACAAGGATTCAGACCAAAGAGGTCCTTGAGTTTATTAATCATAATTTACAGAATATACACACTTACGGGAACAATCCCCATGAGTTTGATCAGAACTTTTTTACTGTATCAGTATTGGCTGTCTTTTATAACCAGCTGGACCGATTCAAATCAGTCTTTGCAACAGCAATACGAAAGTTAATCGAAGCTAAGCATCTACCTGGAATAAAGCCACGTCAATTTCCTTTGATAAAAGATTTTTATAAATACTTCACTAAACAAGAAAGAGTGTGGCTAGCTAAACACGATTACACGTTATGCTCCATTGAGATGCTGTATTACCCACAATTATACAAACCACATGAATTGAGGAAAATGCTGCTAAATTTAATGTGTTCAGCAGGTGATGAGGAACAAGAGTTAAGTTGGTTTAATGTAAATGAACAACCTGAATGGGATGAGGAGGGTTTGCACCTTATTAACGACGTGTTTTGGCCAATGGAAATGGCGGAAATGCTTAAACAAGTTTTTTATCCGTTAAACAATAAAGCAACTGTCAAAGCTACCTATAACGTGATATCTCGATGGATCGATGCATTTAGATATGACCAACTCGATGAAGAATGGACAGATGCACCTGACCCCAATTTAATTGATCCACTTCGCTTGGCGACTTTTTATAGTGACATTATACAAGACGTTGTGAATCATGAGCGTTTTGGTGATGACAAAATAGCCCGCAGGTTAACTAACTCTGTGTATCGCTTTTTGACTGATAAAGACGAATACTTACCGACAGATTTGTTGTTTTTCGTTGCATACTTTTCAACCGATAATAAATTTAAAGAAACTGCATATAAACAAGTTTTTGAAAGACAAGAAGACTATTCCTCTGCATCTGCAAACAATCTCATTTTAATTAAACTGGACCAAGGAGATTTGCAGGAAGCTCAAGCGATTGTAGACAACATGGAGGAAAGTGAATTAAGACAAAAATGTCAGAAGCTTATTAATGAAAAAGCTGAAAAAGCTAGAAAGCTTTCTGCTTTAATCGCTTTGCCAAAAACAGATTTGGCAGTTTCTGACCTCTCAGATTTGCATTTGATTTTTTTAACCGCAACCTGCCTGTCAGCACTGTCTGTTCGAGATGATCATATTAATCATAGAAAAAAACCACTTTCTGCCATGCTTGTACCGGATTACGACACTTCTCATAAGATAATACGCCAGTTATTAAGAGAAAACATTTTAAAACCTAAAAACAATAGTTGGATAAATATCGACCCCGAAAATGTATCTAAGTACGCTATTACAGAGCTTCCTCTTATCCCAAACGTAAAAGGTTACTTTCAATTTGAATCGTTCGTGGAATTACTTCGAGATGAACTACGGTGTCGCTGTATTGCTCCTTCAGTCGTTGCTAAAGCTAACGTGAAAATTAAGATGGGATGGCTACTAAATTCCTTCTACCACACTCTTGAAAAAGTGAGTATCCACTGGAGTATGTGGCGCTCGCTATTGACGATTACGAAAGAATTGAAGAACTAGTAGTGCGTTTTAGTTGCGCTCAATTGTCATCTATAGGTTGGAATACGGTAAATTTTGTGGCTGGTACCCAGAGAACTCATGGGTTCGGCCTTCAAGTAGCTTGTGATAGGATGATTCCTAGACTTATAAAAGGACTGGGAAATTTTTCTCCTCTGGACTTTAAGAGTAAAACATATAGTAGAAATAAAGCTCCTAGCTTTGGGCTAGAATCCGCATTATATCTTGTCGATGGAATAGAAGTTGAAGATCGCTATGAGCAAACCTAAGATGAATTAGTCTCATCCTCATTAGCTGGGATACTACCCAATTATTAGCAATTAAGTGAACATAACTAACTTAAATTTATGTTTGGAATTAATGGGATCTGATTCTTCTACTTATGAAGGCTAAAATGAGCAAATAAAATAGTCTAAATCTGCAAGTAAGAATAAAGAGTTTGCCTGCTGATTCCAAACTCTTTGGCTAATTCACTTTTGTTACTTCCAGCAACAACTCGTTCAATCAACACAGTAACCTCTTCGGCTGATAATGACCGTTTACGCCCTTTGTAAATGCCTTTTTTCTTAGCCAGCTCAATACCTTCCCTCTGGCGTTCTTTAATCAGTGAACGCTCAAACTCAGCAAAAGCGCCCATCATGGACAGAAGCAAGTTAGACATTGGCGAATCAGCTTCATTAGTAAAAGTTAGGCCTTCTTTAACAAAACGAATACCAATGCCTCTGTTCGTTAAACCTTTTACAATTTGGCGTAAATCATCCAAATTACGAGCAAGCCTATCCATGCTATGTACTACAACTTCATCCCCTTCCCTGGCAAACAATAGTAATTCTTTAAGTTGTGGTCGATTGGTATCTTTGCCAGAAGCTTTATCAACAAAAACACGATCTAAAATTTCTTGGTCTAATTGCCTTTCTTCATTTTGTTCAAATGAACTGACTCGCTTATACCCAATCTTTTGACCTTTCATAACTAAACTTCCCTAAATTGTTAAATTAGAGTCTAGACTTTACCTTACACATGTAAACAAATCAATAAATAGACTCTATTTTGACAATTTTAGCTTAAATAAAAATGTAAGGTTAAGGTATACCTTATTATTACAGTCAGAAATTCCAACTCATATGTTGGCAACCATCAAAGTGTGAAACTAAAATTTCATCTACTTTTATCAACCAAATGATTGCCATGAACAAAAAAGAAAAAGAATACCTACTTTACTATTTGGAGCAGCTAAGCCTGAAGCTAAGAAATAACATATCTGAAATGCAACAAGGACTAAATCATATTGCAGATATATCGAAAAATATCAGCCAAGAAATACCAACATCTCCAAAAGTAATGACTTTTGATCCATTGTCGACTGATAAGTTGGCCGAGAAACCACCTGAATGCTTGATTCGTATAAGGGAAGTCTGCCTTTTAGTTTCAGTAAGTCGTTCAACTATTTTCAGAATGGTGGAAGAAGGAAGTTTCCCTAAACCTTTAAACTTGGGACCTAGGTTTAAAGCCTGGCAAAAACGAACAGTGGTAGATTGGATAATTTCACACGATGACAATTAATGAAGCATTGCTTGGGTTTAGCGTTTGAACTCACGGCTAAAAGGGGCCATTCGCTCTAAGGCTTGCTGTTACCAAAAGCTTACGCTCAGTAATGCCAAATTAACTATGCCACTAAATAGCTATGAGTATATACAGCGGATATTAACAGCCTAGTATGCCATAGTGATATTTCTATTTAATAAATGGAGTTATTTAAAAGCGGACGTTCGTTAACGCCTCGTTTAGAGGCAATAAAATAGTTGGATAAAATTAGCGACTAAGGAGCAAAAGCCAACTGTTTTATTGCCTCTAAACGACTTGTTATATGTGCCATCCTATTGCCTAGAAGTTACCAACACTCCCTATTTGTTTTCTTTTAGGTGTTGTTTTATTTCGCTCACTCGATGGCCTTTGAAAATTGTATGTTCTTTATATGAAATATGTTTTGTATAACGCTGATCTTCTCTTCCCTTTTTAGTATATCTACCAAAATAATTTCTTTCGCTTTCATTACCAAAACCTAAGTGAGCGCCATAACAAAGAACTGAAATAAAGCAGATAACACCATATATAATAACCCCAACAGTACTTACAAAGTTTGTCAGTATTGCTGTTGAAGCAAAGCCAATAAAAAAAGATAGTATATATTTTCGTCTTTGCTGTACATACTCATAACAAAGTTCAATATTGAGAGTATTTTTATTCACTTTTACACCTTAACATTTATTCTGCCGTGAAATCTGAGGCCATTTAAGGCTGCGAATTTGGGGCGCGCGTTGTTTGCGCGTTCATACCATAATTTGTTTATTATATTTCACGCCCATCGAATCCAATTTACAAGTGCGTCTAGACCTGAATAATTGAGCACACGAATACGGTAAAGATTGATCGACTTGTCTAACAGTTCCGATACACGACCTAATGCAGTGCTTGGATTTTCGGAATTGTACTCAGCAGCCAATTTAACATCACCTGTTAAAAGTAAACGACTTGGCTTGTGAGTTACAAAAATTGAGGCTTCTTTACCTGTTAGTCCCTTCACTCTTGGGTCAAAAGCTATCTCAGCTCCAGTATCTAGACGATATGAAATCAGGTAACGATTGTTATCCTCTGCTAGCAAGGTGGCGAAAAAACATTTGTTTAGATAATTATCAACATCTGAGCCATTCATAATTCGAAACGTCCTTGTGAAATATAACGCCAAATTCAGGTGTTCCGTGGGCGTCACTTGGATTTTCTTGTTATGTGAATTACAGCTCGTAACATACATCAGACTCCGAGGCTGCTCGAATAGTATTCGTTGCCATTTCAGGATCCACAGAAATTAAGCGCCCATGTACCGACTTGAACCCTTGAGCCTGACCAAGAGCAGTGAATTTATAAAAGCCAGATAGGTGATACATTGATGTTTTCTTGCAGAAGAAAACCTCATCAAACCCAGATTTGGAATTTTCGACGCCATCTAAAAATACGCTAAATTTTTCCGGTCCATAACCAAACGACGCAACATAAGAAATTTCATCTTTTGTAAGATCATACTTTGGTAGACTGATTCTATACCCACTGTCATTTTCAATTTCCCTCAAGGTATTAGCATACATTTTTAGTCTTATGAAAATAGTATCGCCTTTTGTCGTTGACGCATTAATCAAGCTGGTAAGCTTCAATTTTTGGTCAAACTCACCCTCATATGCATATATTCTTAATATGTTGTCTGCATTTCTGTGTTCTTCACGTGTTTGAAAAGAATCGTAATTAAATTTTGAGGAGTCTAGATGAGCATAGTGGTCTACATATGATTGATAAGTTTCAATCTTAAAAGAACCTATCAAGTCGATACTTAAGGCATAAACTAGAGAAAGTAAACCAAGCAATGTACCTACTGCAGTAAGCTTGCTCGGCAAACTCCATTTTTTCCACTGCTTATCACTCGGTACTAACATATTCATCTCGATTCACATAACGGCCCAATAACAGGCTAAGTAATGGTTGGCTAAAGTTTTGTAACGAAACGTAGCCAACTGTTACGTGACCTTGTTAATTTGTTAGGTGAATTATTTACCAAGCTCCTATTACGCTATTTCCTTGTAAAGCAATAGAGTTTAGCTGCCCTTTTCCATCCTTAATTTGAATTGCACTGTTCATTTTCTTAGGAGGCTTTTTGTACCATTGACTACAAATATCTGCTAAATCAGAATACGCAAGACTAGAGGCTAAATATTCCATTCTATTCTCTAGGACTTCAGGGTTTGCATCAAAATAGAAATCACCTTCTTTAGTGAGATGATTTAGTGATTCAGCCATTTCAGATATCGGTTTCTGCATCATTTTGGCTTTTAGAGGAACTTTACCTGTTTTAATATCAGAAAAAGCTGGTGCCATGAAATCAATTAACCAGCCATCTACAACTACCCAACAGTGGAAAGCATCTATATCTGATGAGAAATTATCACCATCTAATTTTGCAAAGGATAAAACGTCGTTATTGCCACCCATATGATAGAAACACATACCAGCAAGGGGCTGAGCATCCATTTTATAATGTTCTCGTAGAATATGTGCACCATAAAAGCTAAAAAATGTACATGCAACAGTAGGGTCAGCATTTTCATTTTTTACGATGCTGTTAATTGTTTTATAAATTCTTTCGTAATCCTTCAGCTTAATCTTCATCTAAACTCTCGATTCACCTAACGAGGCTGTAGAATTTCTCTTTTAGAAAAAACAGTCTCAAAAATTATTAAAAATTAAGCCTCAAAACGCGTTCCTACGTGAAATCTGAGGCAATATCCTACTAGAAAAAGATTTTTACAGTCTCTCTGAACATAAATTTCAATCGCCATTTTCCACTTTGGAGAAATTTTAAAGCCTCAACGCCTCGTTAAGAAGCAAAAAAGTGTTGGCTAAAATTAGCGATGAAGGAGCAAAAGCCAACTGTTTTTGTCCTTTTGAACGACTTAGATTTACATTACACACCTACACCAAACCAACTGGGCTTCTGACAGCAAGCTAGTATTAGTGTTTAAGTAATTAGTACTGGTATCAATTATTCTTACAGCCTTAGTTTTCGTCTTATCATATGAGATTCTAGTTAACCTAGAAAATTGACCAGCGTTAATCCATAGGTCATCGTACGATTTCACACTATCTTCATAGAAAAAGCAAAATTTCAATTTTCTCCTTTTCTTATAGCTTTGACTTGGTAAGAAATTTAACAGTGTTACGTATACATATGGTAAATATTGCGGTTTTAAATTGGCATAGCTGTATACATTTAGTCGATTGGCTTCTTTGAGCAGCTTTAAAAATTCCTTTAAGTCTAAAAAGGGAACTATATCTTTTGTTCTAGCCCAAAGCTTATCCATATTCAAATCAGCAAAGTTTCGATTTTGTTCGACTGTTTGAGGATCTGGTCTAGTTGGTGTAAGTCCACGATATGGGCGTGCTGCGGGATCTTTTGTAGGGCAAAATTGGCTATCGTTATGATAAAAATGTGCGTTAGCTTTTGTATGACCCGCTTTTACTTTCATGTCTCTATTGCAAACTGGACACTGAGTACTAGGTGAAAGATTCATGTCTTGGAAGCCAAGCTGAGTAGCTAACTTCTTGAATTCCGAACAATCTATCAATTGATTTTTATAGGTTGGATTAGAGTGCTGTGGGTGTAATGCTTTATGCAACTTTATACTCCTGTAAATCTAACGCCCGCTTAAGCGAAACAAAAATGGTTGGCTATAATGTGAAGCCGAGCGAAACGTAGCCAACTGTTTTTGTTCCGTTTAAAGCGCTTATTAGGCCTTTAAGTTCAAACTTTCCGTATACCCAACCCACTAAGATCTTCACTTTCAACGACTTCGAAATATTCTACGTCATTTTGTATAACCTTATTGATGAGGATCTTATAAAAGTCTCTTCGCTCATTGCTCATTCTCATGCCAAAAACTACTTGGCTCAATATTCCGGGGAAATCAAATAACCCATGACTTTCTTCAACATAGCGCCATTCCTTTTCGTATTCCCATGCAGGTGTTTTAGTGCTTATTGTAGATCTAAATACATCATCTTCGAACGATACCCTTTGAACATTTTGTACCCCGCTACCTGGAGCCATAATTTGTACTTCATTCTTAATGCCAGCCTTGAATGTAGGCTTCTCTCTGTTGTATGTAGCAGGCAAACAATGTCTAGGGTTTGCTAATTTGCAGTCGTTAGACCAACTAAAACCAAACGCTACACCTTCATGGTTAGCACCATAATGCGCCCACATTAACTCATTAGCGGAAGTCCCACTAAGACTAAAGATCCCTACTGAAGATAGACGCTTTCGCATATCCCTAAATATATTCTCAGGATTAGACAACCGCATACCATGATCTGAATATAAAGACCTCATCGCTTTTACTTTCCTGCTATGAGTCAACTTTTTGAAGCGCTTTAACCATTGTTTAGTTTCTCGCTCACTCAACGAAAAAAGTCGTTTAGGTGGCTCAAAAAATGGTCGTTGAGCCACAAGGCCCATCAATTGCCCCTGTTCCATTTCACGGATTGTTTTAGCTTCCCAAACTGGGGGGATCTCTCCTATACGACATTCTAGAGGATCATTCAGCTGAGAAGGTGATGATAGCCAAATTTTCTGATTTCTTATGATATCTTGAGTACGTTCCGAGTCATCTCTGTACTTAAAGAGTACCTTAGGTTTTTCTTGTTCATTTATTTTCATTTATAAACTTCATCTATTGATAATTTACGCATCGATTCTGGCACTGAGGCCTAACGCTTCTAAGTACAGGCGCGCGCTTTTTGCGCGTCCGTGTGGCTTATTGATTAGCTGCCACATTGCGGGCTGCTGTTTGAATTGAATGATGAACTAACAAACTGTGACTGCCTTGTTTGAATTGTGTAACTGCAATTTCCGTTGCCTTAACTTTGTCAGTGTTTGATGATTAATATTGCCAGAACTTACTAGTTACGTGAATCTTTTTTACCGATTGTAATTAGCTAAAAAGCTAACCGCATTGCACACCACTTTAGGTAGCCCTCTGTAAATACGCTTTAGAATGCTAACGCTTATTATCGAACATGTCGTATATGCAACTTCTCGATTTGATTTTTATTTTCGTCACTTTCAGTACTTACCTTTTGATTTTATTAAGTATTTCTCACTCTGATTCGATCAAAATCACAAAAATTTGCGAAAGGAGACCTGACTTTAACGAGACTTTTCTTCTTCCTATTAAAACTATGTGAAAAACATTTTCCATAGTTAAATTATTAACTTAGCGTTTTTGAGAAAAACAAAGTGAGACAGACAAAATTACATAATAGGAAGCGACATAAGCATTATTCACTAAATTTCATTATACCTGATTTTGTACACCGTCAATTTCAGTAGAAACTATTTAGCGAACCAGTTAATTCAGAGTCCGCTCTATCGAAACTTATAACGAGAACTAAGCCAGTGGCGAATGACCGTTATTGGCACTTTTAAGTCTTAGTGGGCCGAAAAATCATAAGGATTTAAGTTGCTTGAGTTTACTTGAAAACCCTAGTCCGTGAGCTATGTTTATTAATAAACGTACTCACGGACGAGCATCATGCAAAATCCACTATACATACTAGTTAAAACTTGGCTTCAACTCCTTCAATTTGATTTGGAGCATGAAGCTAAAAAAAAAGTCGAAAACAAAATTGTAAAGGCTTTTGGCAGCATAGAGATTGCTATTATTTTTTGCAAGAGAGGGCTGGTGCTTGAGGTTGTAATGTCTGGATTTGGTGCTGACCAGTCTTATAGCTGACTGATTTAATTGAGGGATCTTCCGGTTGTCGCTTTTCATTCAATCCGCTGAGCGCTCTTTGAAAACCTTCAGATTGAGAACACTCCCCCCAACAGCAAATTTCAATGCATATTTCTACTGGGTAAATCTACACACAATCCGTAATTTCATCATGCCACTTTTCTAACTCGCCACGGATAATTTTGAATACACTGGTGTGTATATAAGTTCGGTCTAGCGCAGTCATTTTATGGTTCAAGATGCGTTCTACAACATAATAATCTACTTCCATATCCCTTAGGTAGGAAGAACCGTATTTGCGTAAGTCATGGAGTCGAAGTTTTGAATTAGAATGCCTAGAAATAGCATGAGCAGCCTGTGATGGCGTAATTGCTCTATAGCCATTGGTTCGTGGAAATAGAAATTTTGAACGTAGCCGTTTTCGCTGCCAAGCTTTGTAATGCAGTAAAATATATTTCATTTTTGGAGTAATGGGGTGAGTAATGCTCTGCCCCGTTTTGGTATTGCTCGCTGGTATATGCCAGAGCATCTTATCGAAATCAAAGTCGTTCCAGGTTGCCAAAGCTGTTTCACCATTTCTGGTTAGATAACCCAAGCAAAGTATGCAGAACATTTTTGTGTCTTCTGGAAACGCCAATATTAGATTCAATAATTGCTTAAGTGTCCAACGTTCAATCTTACTTTTTCTGGGTATTACTTTGCCTGCTGTAATATCGCTAAAGGCGATTTCTTTAACAGGGTTATTGGCCAAATATCCCAACTGTTGGGCTTGGCCAAACGCTGCCTTTAAACATTGAAAGGCTCCTTTAAGCGTCGATAGCCCATATTCATTAAGACTGGGAATTATCCAGTTCTCCGCCAAGTACATTGGCGAAATTTGTTCTATTTTTACTACCCCAAAGCTTGGCATTAGTAGATGCGACACTTGATGGATAACATTCCTTTTGGTATTTACTGATATCCCTAAATCTGACAAACGAAATTCGATATACCAGTTCAGTAGGTCTTTGCCATTAACGAATATTCGTTGACGAGACACCGTAAACTTATGTTTTTCTAATTCCAACAAGTAGTTGGAAGCCGCTAATCGAGCTACTTTAATAGTTACTGTCGGGTATGAGCCAATAACTTTACTGGACGTTTTTCCTCGCTGAGTAAAGCGCACATGAAATGTGCCTATAGGCGCGTATCTTTTTGAGTAACGAAAAATAAGGGAGGGACATCCTTTATCTCTTAATTGAACGCTACCACTTATATTGTTATTAATTGATTGGCTACTCAACAGCAACGTAATTGTCTTCATTTGCTTGGTTTCTGAGTTGTAATATCAATCAATAATTCTGAAAATTTCTCCTTAATATATTCGTCCTGAATGAAGGGTAATCGCTTTAATTTTTTGACTTTCCCGGTCGAGTAAGTAGTTTAATAGCTTCTTTTTCACCAACGACATTTACTAACGCTTGGTTTATTCTCCCGTATTGATGTCTAGAGTACATCGCTGAACGCCCCAAATTAGCGGCATACTCAAGGCTTTCCCGAAAGACGGGTGGGTAATACTTCGCGCTATTTACTAATGAATGAAACAACTTAGGGTAAGCGCTAAAGAAATAGTCTGTCTTGTAGTCAAGTATCTCTTTAGGAATGAGGTCACGGCTATTCGAATTAAATCGGACTTCTGCCCTAACCCAGTCAATAAATTCTTCATGATTAATACCTAGTTGCTTCGCTTTCTCATAAATACAGGCTTGCTTGTAAGCAGTTGGCCCGCCAATGTAACGTGTCCGACCTTGTTTTTTATTACCTACATTTCGTTTCATTGGGCGACGACCGGTTATGCTATTACAATTACCTCGACTATGGGCCCTATCAACTTTTTCTATCTTGAATAATCCAGTGTAATCATCCACTGCTAAGTCAATCCGTTTAATTTTTACATTATTCTGAAACACAATTGAGCGGATCCAAGTAAATGAATCATATTTCTCTGCCATAGAGCAGCCCCGCCCTGTTAACTCAAATAGGAACCGACTTAATTTCACACTGTATTTAATGCTGCCACATACGTCGTTTTCATCTGACACTGTGCATATTTGATATGCGATGTCGTAGCCAATGGGTATAGCTGCCCGTCTTTTAGAAATGGTTAATCCAAAAGACTTAAGGTGATTATTAACCCACATAAGGTATGTCGCGTGGTCATTGATGTTGCTAATAAGTAATGTTAAATAGTCAATAAACACTGGTGACTTATCGGGTGATACTCTACCGTCTTTTTCTTTGCTATTTAGTGGGACGAGACTTTTAAAACTATGCATTTGATGCCCTTACAATAAATACGAATGATCCGTTTGTGATCTCTGTAGATCTACCAACATTAATCAGACTAACTTTCATAAGGCACCTCCAGTCTTTTTGAGATGCGTATGCAAATGCGTTTGTTCACTAAGAAACGCGTCGATATCTGATGTCTTATATCGAACACAGCGACCAATCTTTAGATATGGGATTTGACAGGTTCCGGTGCTTCGCCAAACAGCCAAAGTGCCAATGGTGACACCAAGTTGCTCAGATACCTGCGTGGGGGTTAATAATGTATTTTGTGATCTTTTGGGATGCATAATGTTCGCTCTTGTTTATTCAAATTGAGCGGACATTGAAGGTGAATATAGTTAATTTTGTAAGATAGGTAGGTTAGGCCCTCTCTAATAAAAATCACAATATATTCAAAAATTTTTATATAAATCAAATGGATAACTGACCGTAGGTTATGATAGGAAAATTTAGTCTGATGGGTCGTACATAGTGAAAATATGGGTTATTTAAATTAAGAGTTCGGTGTACCACCATCATGGTTTAGATTGCATAGGGTCAAAATCCTATTTTTCATTTCGTTCGAAAAATTGTCTATGTCTATTCCCTCTTTGGAAAGACCATCTTTCATTGCCTCACCTTCCCAAATGCCCTTCAACAAATTTTTATACCCTTTTCGACTAGCCTTGAATTCTTCAAAAGTTGGTGACAACTTATATAATTGTATTGCTGCTCTAAGTGCATCTGGAGCTTCTTTAAACGGTTCTAACCATGTTTTTTGTTCAACCTCATCAATTAACTTTTGCTTTTCTAATCTGATTTTATTCCGCGCTTTAACTTTTGCAGTTTTGACTTTTTCCCGGGCTGCTTTTTCAAAACGTTTTTCTGCAGATTCATGAACTTCAATAACTTTATGATAGCTAGATATGTAATCTAATCCTAACTTAAGATCTTCAAGTACAGGTTCAAACTGTCGATTTGCATAAGCTTTCTTTTGTTTAGATTTAGGTAAATTAGAATAAGTGTTAAGTACTATTTCAATTGTTTTCTCCAATCCAATAACTTGATCTATAATGGAATACATTAATTCTACTTCAACATCATCATTATCCTGATTGTCATCGATGTTTGACGGCATATAATCAGGGGGATTAGATTTTGTATCAGAATTAGCGTTTGTTTGAGGATTGGTATCTATATCGGTTTTAGGCATTTATATTCCAAAATAAAGTAATTTAAGTAACTTCCCTTTCTATATTGCTGTAAACAATTCATTCGTATACATAGTTCTGTCGCTCGTTTCAAAGATGGTTTTGTTAAAATGCTAAGATTACCTAAATAGCTTCAGACTAGAAACGGTTTTATATATTTGATCAAAAGATTAGTAAGAGTTGAAATTTAAGTGATGACAAAATAAACAAAGCTGTTGCACATGTGTTGCACAAAGATAAATATACAAATTAAACACTTAAATATCAAATGCTTATGAAATTAAATGCTGAACAGGTGGGGATACCATTCAGTACAAATAAATAGCACTTCAATTTTTATCTACTTATTCATCCCCAAGTTACATCAAAATAAATATTTATAGAACTTTGTATTACGGTAGGAAAGACCTCCTAGGATATGTGGAATATTGCAGGATTATTGACCAAAACTAAAATAGGCAATCCAGCTTTGGGCGCCTGAAGTACATCGCTTAAAATCGACATTAAAGAAACGTTTAGGGCTTTTACACCTGTGTTGAACCAATTCAGAAGATAGAACTCATTCAGTCATAGACTCATCTTAAATTGATGTGCCCAATTCGCTCTGAAATGCGTATCTTGAGGTGGTTTGGGTATACATTGCTATGTATAATAAATTTATATTTACTTCAATAAAGAATGACATGGCGACTGACCCTTTAGATGACATGCCGAAAATCAGGTTAGAAAAAGATGATTTGGAGTCTTTTCATCGTACTAGAGCACAATCAACCAAAAAAAGCTTAAACAAAGGTAACTTGCCAGATGAGACACCTGCGACTTCAAGTTCCCCATCTTGGTTTGCTATTTTGTTTTTACTTGTCGTTATTGTTGCCGCAGCTGGTTATTGGTCGGCTCAACAATATAAAGTATTACAACAGTCACAAAACCGTATCGCTGAACTAGAGAGCCGTTTGTCTGCAACAGGTGAGGACATGGATCAATCAGCTGCAGCTTTGCAAGTTAAGGTATCTGAATTAAGTGCAAGGACAGAAGATTTGTGGTCACAAATGGACAAACTGTGGGCCTCGGCTTGGCGACGTAACCAGAGTGAAATTGGCGAATTAAATAAAACCGTGATGTCGCTAAAAGCATCAACTGAGAAAAGCACAAAAAGCCTAGGCAATGAAACGGCTAATAACAATACAAGCATCGGCTTAGCTAAAGAACAACTGGAAAACCAAGCGAATTTGCTGAAACAATTAAATGATAAATTTGGCCAAGTTAATAATGTTGATGCCGACTTTGAACAGCAACTTGCTAGTTTGCGTGAAAAACTGATCTCAACTGCATTAGCAAATAATGATTTAACCAATCAAATTGATGACTTACGTCGAAGAGTAGTGGCTGCAGAAAAAAAGGCCAATCAAGTAGAAAACATGCTTACTGGGCCAACTTCATAGTAATTAAAGACAAAAAAATAGAGCGCTAAGGGCTCTATTTTTATATCTGGTGTTGGGTTTATTCAGCTGGAGTCTCACCGGCTCTTTTAGCCGCAGACTCTTTGATTAAAGTCTGTAACTCGCCTTGTTGGGTCATTTCCATAATGATGTCACAACCGCCAACTAACTCACCATCAACCCAAAGTTGCGGGAACGTTGGCCAATCTGCATATTTAGGTAACTCAGCCCGGATATCAGGATTTTGTAAAATATCAACATAAGCAAACTGCTCGCCACAAGACATCAGAGCTTGGGTGGCTTGAGCAGAAAAACCACAGTTAGGTAATTTAGGTGAGCCCTTCATATATAAAATTATGGGATTTTCTTCGATTTGTTGTTTAATTTTTTCAATAGTATCCATGTAACGGCTCTCATTTAAATTTTGATGATAAGGATCTGGTGATAAGTTTAACGTTTTCAACTAGTGATTAATACTCTACTGATCTTTTGTTAGATCGTTTTAGTAAATTACATACTAAGAATTAATTAATCTTACACTTGAAAAACATTATCAAGACGCAATATCTATACATATAGAATTTGTTTTAACAAATAACAAACCATTGCTCTTACATTATAATATAAAGTACTAGCATTTATCGGTTCTAAATTAAAATACACATCACCCTTTATGGAGAAATAAAATGGCTTTTGAATTACCAGCACTTCCTTATGAAAAGAACGCGCTAGAACCACATATCTCTGCTGAAACCTTGGAATACCATTATGGTAAGCACCATGCGACGTATGTCACTAAACTAAATGGTTTAGTTGAAGGCACTGACATGGCCAGTAAAAGCCTAGAAGATATTGTTAAGAATTCTGAAGGTGGCGTGTTTAACAATGCTGCACAGATATGGAATCACACGTTCTATTGGAACAGCTTAAGCCCGAATGGCGGCGGCGAACCCACGGGTGCTTTAGCTGAAGCTATAAACGCCAAATGGGGTTCTTTCGCAGACTTCAAAGCGGCCTTGAATGATAAAGCGGTTAACAACTTCGGTTCTAGCTGGACTTGGTTAGTTAAAACAGCTGACGGTAGCTTAGATATAGTTAACACTAGCAACGCAGCCACACCTTTGACTGATCATACCTTAACGCCTTTACTGACAGTTGATTTGTGGGAGCACGCTTACTACATTGATTACCGTAATGTACGTCCTAAGTACCTTGAAGGTTTCTGGGCATTAGCTAACTGGGATTTTGCTGCTGCAAACTTCGCCTAATAGCCAACTATCCAAAAAATAAATATCAGCCCTGTTAATCAGGGCTTTTTTTTGCTATTTTTCAGCAGACAATACCTATCAAAAGTAAATAATGTGAAATGAGGTTTTTATGTCAATGTCTAATATAATTTGTGGCATTGTTGTGGTGATGTCCATGCAAATGTCGCAACTGGCTTTTGCAAGTGGTAATGGCATAGTGGTATTCCAATCAGATTTTGGTTTAAGTGATCAGGCTGTATCAGCGATGCATGGTGTTGCATTGGGTGTAGATAAAAACCTTAAAGTAGAGGACTTAACTCACGATATTCCTGCCTATAATATTTGGGAGGGTGCATACCGTTTAGACGCAGTAGCCGACTTTTGGCCTGCAAATACAGTATTTGTGTCCGTCGTCGACCCAGGGGTGGGCAGTGATAGAAAGTCAGTGGTTTTAAAAACCAAAACTAATCATTATTTTGTTACTCCAGACAACGGTACTTTAACGCTAGTGGCTAAACGATTAGGTATTAGTGAGGTCAGAGAAATTGACGAAAAAGTCAATCGATTAAAAGGTAGTGAAGCATCTCACACTTTTCATGGCCGTGATGTTTATGCTTACACAGGCGCCCGTTTAGCAGCCAGCGCAATAAATTTTGAACAAGTAGGACCTAAGTTAGCGCCAGAGGTGCTAAGTATACCATTTGAAGCCGCACGTATTGATGCCAACTCGTTAATCGGCGGAATTCCCATCTTGGATCCCGCTTACGGCAATGTATGGACCAATATTCCTATGTCATTACTGTTGTCGCTCACAAAATCAAAAGATTATGCGAGTCTTTATACCCAACAGTTTCTAGTAACTGTGACACGAGGGGATAAATTTGTTTTATCCGAAACCATCAGTTTTGAACGTTCCTTTGCAGGTGTAAAAGAGGGACAACCGTTACTGTATGTCAATAGCTTAGAAAACTTGGCGTTAGCGCTGAATCAAGCTAACTTTGCAGCCGCATTCGATATTCAGGCAGGCGGTGAATGGCGAATTGAAATTGTACCTAAATAAAGAACTTCTATGACTGAACAACAAAACAACCCTCTTCATGGCCTAACCTTGCGAGTTATTCTAGAAACACTTGAAAAAGAACTTGGCTTTGAAAAAATGGGGCAACAGGTCAAGGTAAATTGTTTTACCAGTGAACCGTCTATTAAATCAAGCTTAAAGTTTCTCCGTAAAACGCCTTGGGCAAGAGAGAAAGTTGAGCAGCTCTATTTATACACCATTAAAACTTCAACCAGTCAAAAGGCTAAAAAGCCAACGGAAGCCTTTGTTTGGCCAGATATCACTAAAGATAATGCCAATCAAAAGACGTAATTAATATTTATCCAAATATCTAAACCAATTTAAGGAAATCTAAATGAGTAAAAATGTAGACTCACTTTTTAAACCTTTTAGCTTAAAAAGCTTGTCACTTAATAATCGAATTGCCATGGCTCCTATGACTCGTAGCTTTTCGCCAGAAGGCATTCCTACTGAAGATGTGGCCAGTTATTATCGCCGCCGGGCAGAGGGCGGCACTGGTTTGATCATTACTGAAGGTACAACAGTTGATGATCCTGTTGCTACTATGGATGGAAAAGTCCCACAAATACATGGGCAACAACCTCTCGCGGGTTGGGAAAATGTGGTAAAGGAAGTACACGCTGCTGGAGGCAAAATAATGCCTCAACTTTGGCATGTGGGTATGGCCCGAAACCCTTCAAAAGCGCCCTTCCCTGAATTACCTAGTGTTGGCCCTTCGGGTTTATTAGCACCTGGAAAACAGGTTGCAGAGCCGTTGACTGTGGCACAAATTCATAACCTAATCGAAAGTTTCGCCAGTGCAGCCGCTGATGCAAAACGAGTAGGATTTGATGGTATTGAAATCCACGGTGCTCATGGTTATTTGCTCGATCAATTTTTCTGGAGTGGAACCAACCAACGTACCGATGAATGGGGCGGTACTATGGCTAATCGAGGCCGTTTTGCAGTCGAAATAGTCAAAGCGATACGTGCGGCTACGGGTCCTGACTTTCCGATTATGTTGCGTTACTCACAATGGAAACAACAGGATTACACCGCTCGTTTGGTAGAGACTCCACAACTACTAGAAGAGTTCTTAGCGCCATTAAGTGATGCAGGCGTAGACATATTCCATTGTTCGACGAGACGCTACTGGGAGCCTGAGTTTGATGGCAGTGACTTAAACCTTGCCGGCTGGACTAAGAAGCTCACTGGCAAACCAACTATGACGGTAGGCTCTGTTGGCTTAAACGGCGACTTCTTTGGAGCCTTTGCTGGTAAAAGCTCAACGACCCGCTCGATCGATGATTTAATTGAACGTCTTGATAAAGGCGAATTTGATTTAGTCGCTGTTGGCCGTGCCTTACTGCAAGATCCTCAGTGGGCAAATAAAGTCCGTCAGGGAAGTATGGAGCAACTAGAAACCTATTCAGGTGACGCTTTAGCTACTCTATCCTAGATTTAAAATACACATCAAAAGCGCCCATAAGAACAGGGCGCTTTACATTTAACTGAAATGAGAGCTCAGTAAATTAGCCTTCCACTTTACTCATATCACCCGCTTTGATAATTGAGAAGTTTTCGATTTTTAGATATTTATTCATCACACGTTTGACATCATCTGCAGTTAGGGCCGCTAGCCTTTGCTCATAAGCTTTGTTCCACTGCATAGTTCTGTCTGATAGCAAGTTTCTACGTAATGTTCTGACTAACTCTGGGTCTTGTGCACGACTCACCTTCTTGCCTTGCAATAGACCTGATTTAGCACTTTTAATTTCTTCGTCAGTAAAGCCATCTTTTAACATGCGACTAAGCTCTTCATTAAAGCCCACTTCAACCTTGGCGAGGTTTTGTGGTGCACAAATCGCATAAGCACCTAAGGTAGCTTTGTTATCTTCTGGGTTCATCGTTATAAACGAGCCTGCCCCATAACTTAACCCATCTTTTTGTCTTAACCTAGTGGCTAATCGACTATTTAGAAATCCACCACCAAAGATATAGTTCCCCAACTCTAATGCCGCGGCATCGTCACTATTTTCACCAACAGGAAGCATAATAGCGGCAACAAAAGTGGCGTTTTCTTTATCTGGTGTATCAAAATCAGTCGGGCTGGCCGCAACTTTTATATAGGGGTCTTCCACTCGTAGATAAGCACTCTTAGATTTCCAACTACCATAAAGGTTTTCTAGGTCAGTTTTAATTTGAGCTTGATCAAAATCTCCAACAACACCAATTTTCATATGGTTGCCGCCAAAAAATGACTGATGAAAAGTTTTTAAATCACTTAGCTTAAGATTTTGAATGCTTTCTAAGTCTTCTGCGAAGGTTGGCTGATAGTTTGGATGACCTTTTTTATACGGGTTTTGTTTACGGCCGTATTCGTTAAATGCCAGTTGCTGTGGATCTTGCAAGTTTTTTTCAATATCTACTTTCAAAGTTGATTTGTATTGTTCAAATTCCGTTTTATCAAATCCAGGATCACTCAGTATCTTGTGCATTAGCAACAATGCCGAGGACAAGTTTTCTCTCGTCGTAGTGATATTGGCCACCAACCAATCCGCACCACCAGAAACAGATACCTGAGTTTTTAATTTGTCAAACTCATCCTGAATATCTTGACGTGATAATTTGCTGGTTCCGCGCATTAACATCGCACTGGTTGCGTCGCCAACACTAGCAAGGTTTTGTAAACTTTTTTCAGTCCCCATACTCATCATGATAGAAGCAACTACAGATTCACCACGTGTCTTTTTAGACAATAACGATAACTCAGAGCCATTACTAAGCTGAGTGACAACAGTACGTGAGTCGATATTATCAAACGAGGGTTCAAACACTTCACCAGCCGCAATTTTTGCACGACCTTGGTAATCTTTGACCATGTCATTCACACTAATAACAGTTGGTATCTCTATGCGGGCTGGCTTTTCTGTTGGGATAAAGTGTCCAGCTGTACGATTGTTTCGTTGCAAATAAGTGTTCGCTACACGTTGTACATCACTGGTAGTGACTTGTTCAATCCTATCACGATGTAAAAAATATAAACGCCAATCCCCCATCCCTAACCATTCACTTAGATTTAATGCGATTCGCTCAGAAGAATTAAAAGACAACTCAATATTTTTTAATAAGTTACGCTTTGAACGTTCCACTTCTTCATCGGTAATCGGCTCAGCACTCAATTCCTCAAGCACCGATACCATCGCGTCAGAAGCACTGCTCAGATCAGCTTTTTTATCTACCTCGGCAAAATAAATCGCCAGGCCTGGCTCTTGCCACTGAAAATTAAAACCATAAACACGACTGGCTAATTTTCCTTCAACCAACACTTTATGTAAGCGGCCACTTGGGGTGTCACCTAATATTTGACTCAATACGTCAATAGCCGCGTAATCGTCGTGTGAGCCGGCAGGAATATGATAAGCCGCGCCAGTCATTTGCACATCCCCGACTCGTCTGATGGTGACACTTTTTTCACCATCTTGCGCTGGTTCAGCGGTATAAAGGAGCCTTATCACTCTTTCTGGTTTTGGAATAGGTGAAAAATATTTATCCACTAATGCAATCATATCTACTTCTTCAAACTTACCCGCCACAATAAGCGTCGCATTGTCTGGCTGATAATACATTTTGTAAAAAGCTTTTAACCTATCGATTGGCACATTTTCTAAATCAGAACGGGCGCCAATAGTGGATTTACCATAGTTGTGCCACATATACGCCGATGCAGCCATTTTCTGTAAGGTAATACGAAATGGGCTATTTTCACCACGCTCAAATTCGTTTCGAACCACCGTCATTTCACTATCAAGATCTTTTTTAGCAATAAAAGAATTGACCATGCGATCTGATTCCATGCTCAAAGCCCAATTGATATTTTTTTCGTTTGCTGAAAAAGTTTCGAAATAGTTAGTGCGGTCAGTCCAAGTGGTGCCATTGGGACGAGCACCATGGGAACTCAACTCAGCCGGGATATCTTTATGCTTTGGGCTACCTTTGAATACCAAATGCTCTAAGAGATGAGCCATGCCGGTTTCACCATAGTTTTCGTGTTTTGAACCCACATGATAAGTAACGTTGACGGTCACAGTTTCTTTAGTTTGATCGGGGAATAACAAAACCTGTAAGCCGTTATCCAGATTATATTCACTTATCCCTTCGACTTCGGTCACTTTTTCAAACTTATCATTGGCAAAAGCCAAAGCTGACACAGTCAAAGTAATACTCATCACTGCGCCAGTAAAGAATGGTCTATTGAACATCCGTATTTCCTTTTAATTGTTGCAACCACTGCATACACGTGGCGGCTTAGATTTAAGCCTATAAACAATAATTGACTTTGTTTGCCAAAACAACGATTGTCTCGTCATATTTGGGTAAATTTAATACCGTTTCATTTTTCTGGGGTAACGACAAAGTTAAAGACAGGACAGGACAGGACAGGAAAGATAACAAAACAACTAACCAAATATAAAAAAGCCGATTCTATGAACCGGCTTTAATATACTTATTTAAAAATAGCTAATTTATAACACTGCGGCTAATCGCGTTCCTTGAGAAATGGCTCGTTTAGCATCTAATTCTGTTGCCACATCCGCCCCACCAATTAAATGATGGGGTTTAGTCAAACCTTCAACCAATTCTCTGAGTGGCTCTTGACCAGCACAAATAATAACGTTATCAACGTCCAATACCTGCACATTATCATTCACCTTAATATGTAGACCTGCATCATCAATTTTCAGATACTCAACACCCGCCAACATACTTACACCTTTACCTAGCAGACCTGCTCTGTGCGCCCAGCCGCTGGTCTTACCTAAACCTTTACCAACTTTGGTCGATTTACGCTGCAACAAATAAATTTCTCTAGGTGATGGTGTAGGAGAAGGTTTCATACCTTCAATGCCAGAACGAGAACCAAAGGTCATATCGATTCCCCACTCTTTCATAAAGGCAGGGATATTTTGACTCGTAGACTCGCCTGCGTGCGAAAGATATTCGGAGACATCAAAACCAATACCTCCTGCTCCTATAATTGCTACTTTCTTACCAACTGGTTTTTTATTAACAATGACATCAACGTAACTCATCACTTTACTGTGTTCAATACCTTCAATGGGTGGTTTACGAGGAGCGATGCCTGTAGCAATGATGACTTCATCAAATTCACTGCTGTTAAGAGTATTAGCATCCACGCGAGTGTTGAGTTTAATAGTGACATTATGCAATTCCATCTGGCGAGCATAATAACGAAGGGTTTCAAAAAATTCTTCTTTACCAGGGATTTGTTTGGCGATATTAAATTGTCCACCAAGCTCACTAGCAGAATCAAAAATGGTAACCTTATGACCACGTTGTGCTGCAGTAGTAGCCGCTGCTAATCCAGCCGGCCCAGCGCCGATTACCGCTATATTTTTTACCCTCGAGGTAGGCTCAATCACCAACTCTGTTTCATGACAAGCACGAGGATTCACTAAACAGCTGCTCGTTTTACCTTCAAATACATGGTCTAAACAAGCCTGATTACAACCGATACAGGTATTAATTTCGTCTGAACGATTTTCCATAGCCTTGATTACAAACTCAGGATCAGCCAAAAAGGGTCTTGCCATTGATACCATATCGGCATCACCACGGGCTAGCACCTCTTCTGCCACTTCGGGGGTATTAATACGATTTGAGGTGATAACGGGAATAGATAACGCTTTTCTGAATTTAGCTGTTACCCAGGTAAAGGCTGCTCGAGGGACTTTGGTAATAATAGTGGGGATACGTGCTTCGTGCCAACCAATGCCGGTATTGATAATGGTAGCACCTGCTTTTTCAATGGCTTTACCTAACTCAACTACTTCGTCGTAAGTCGAACCGCCTTCTACCAAATCTAACATCGATAAACGGTAAATAATAATAAAGTGTTCACCCACAGCTTCGCGAACTCGGCGTACCACTTCTATCGGCAAACGGATCCGATTCTGATATGAACCGCCCCATTCATCATCCCTATGATTAGTGCGTGCTGCAATAAACTGGTTTAAGAAGTAACCTTCAGAGCCCATTATTTCTACGCCATCGTAACCCGCTTTCTGGGCATGTATTGATGTATCTATAAAGTCTTGAATTTGTTTTTCTATACCTTCTGCGTCTAGGGCCTTAGGCTTAAAAGGGTTAATAGGAGCTTGTACCGCAGAGGGAGCAACTAGGGCAGGGTTATACGCATAGCGACCAGTATGTAATATCTGCATACAGATTTTACTGCCATGCTCGTGTACCGCGTCGGTGATTGTTTTATGTCCAGCTATGGCCTCATCAGTATCTAAGCGACGAGTATCTTTGTGGGTTGAACCTTCATCATTTGGCCCTATTCCACCTGTGACAATAAGGCCCACCCCTCCTTTAGCTCTCTCAGCAAAATAAGCGGCCATTCGTTCGTGGCCATCTGGCGCTTCTTCTAAGCCTGTATGCATAGATCCCATCAAAACTCGATTTTTGAGTTGTGTAAAACCTAGATCTAATGGTTTAAGTAGATGCGGGTATTTTTCTAAGCCTTGGGCTAATGCGGTATTAGTAGTCATATCAATATTGTTCCTATTGGTTCGAATCAGTTTTTTTATAACCCTGACTTACATGCCAGACGATTTTTTTATATAATTCTGCATACACCGGTAAACGCTTTTGTTGCGCTGCAGTCATGGCTTCTTGAACATCGGGCATTTGGAACATGCCGCTTTGCCATGTGGCCATGTAGGTTAAGCTGTCGGTAACACTGTGATCACGCGTATAGTTGATCATTTCTTTACAACCCGCCACTGCCATAGGGGAATGCATGGCAATCTTAGCTGCGATATTCATGACGCCTGCAAGCATCGCATCTTGGTCTGCAAACACTTGATTAACAAAACCACATTCTTTAGCTTCGCAACTTGGCATATTGCGACCGGTGTAGGCCAACTCGCGGATCAAACCCTGTGGCATAAGATGCGGTAATCGTTGTAACGTGCCTACATCCGCGGTCATGCCCAACTCGGTTTCCTTGATAGTGAAATAAGCATCTTCAGTACAATATCGACTATCGGCAGCACAAATCATGTCTACCGCACCACCGATCACACCGCCCTGCACTGCCACTAATACTGGCATACGTACTTCTTCAAGAGCATTAAAACTATCTTGTAGTTCAAGTACCAGTCGACGAGTTCGTTCTGCTCTTCTCGCTGGTTCACCCTGAAAGTCTTTTGCCATATTAGTGAAGACAGACAAATCCATGCCCGCACTAAAATGTTTACCCTGTGAAGAAATCACAATCACCCGTGCTTGCGATCCCTCATCAATTTGTCTTACAACAGCAGGTAGTTCACGCCAGAATGCTGGCACCATACTATTGAGCGCCTCTGGACGGCACAATTGGATATGAGCAATGTGGTTTTCGATATTCACAGACAACGTTTCTAGCGCAGCTAAATCGATATCAGTCACAGGTATTCTCCTTGGGTTAACCATGGTCTTATTGCTGGTAACTCAGCACATAAATCCCAAACTGTTAACAAAACTTTAAACTAGACAGCGTCAAGATAAAAGCATATGTTGACGCTGTCAAGATATCAAACATCAAATTTATTAATAGACATTTATGAGCCATCAAATAGAACAAAAACTTAAACCCAATAAACCCAGCTATCACCACGGTGACCTGCGCAGTACTTTGCTCAGTGCCGCGAATGTATTGTTAAAAGAAACGGGCATTGAAGGTTTATCGTTACGTAAATTAGCCGACAAGGTTGGAGTGTCTCGCACCGCTCCTTATCACCACTTTAAAGATAAAAATCAATTACTGTGCGCGATAGCGGAACAAGGGTTTGTGCATTGGCAACAAGATGCTGCATTTATTTTTAACCAAACGGGATTGTCTCCTAAAGAGAAATACCGGCAATTTTTTCATGGCTATATTAACTACGCAGCTGACAACCCAGAGTTGTACGATTTAATGTTTGGACGCACTATTTGGAAGCAAAATAGTGCCACTAATGAATTACGAGATGTGGCTTACCCAAGTTTTCACCATCAAGTAAAAATGACCAAAAAATGGCAAGAACAAGGTTTAATGCACCGCGGTGAAGATACGTTACGCTTGTCGCAAGTTACATGGGGCACCATGCATGGTATAGCTCGACTGTTAATTGATGGTATCTACGCTGACCGCAGCCATATTGATGAAATGTGCGACTGCGCAATTAATTTGTTTACACAACAAATTCCCCCTGCCGAAGCACCAAACTAATTGAGACTAAGCTAGTCATTTTTAAACATTAAAAATAAGGTCAGTATTAACGGGTATTGGTTCACACCACAGGGCATGAATAAGAAAGCATTGAAAGGTCAAACCATTACTGCACTAACTATGGGTGTTACCCAACTGGTTGACTAAACAATGTGGGTTAAACCTTCAATTGCTGGGGTATCGGAGAAAGTAACAACCTACATTTGAAGGCTAACAAATGTGATGTGCTAGATTGGGCCACTCAAGATTATATTGCTGCATTACAACTTGTATTGGATACCGATTCGACATCAGCAATATGTTGGTTGGGTCATAGTTTAGGCGGGCAAGTGTTTCCATTAGTCGACAATATTAGCAAGTTAAAAAATGATTACTGTGTCATCTTGCACAGAATATTGGAAACACAATGTCCCAGCGTTGCGTACCCCCTTTATTCTGGTATTGAATTATGCCTCTTAGCACCGGCTTTTTTGCCTACGTTCCTGGTAAAAGGATGGGCGATTTACCGGAATGGGTAATGTATCCATGAAAACGTTGCTGCTTGCATCTTGACTACTGCGTGGGATTTGAGTCTGAAACTGTAAAATTAAGTGTCAACAAATAGATGTGACACTGGTTTCCAATACCTTTTTTGATGATGAGATGTGGTTGTTAACCAACCTGCGTGAATTACATGCGTTGTTTGAAGATCAAAACAAAGCATCGAAGCCAGTGCATCCCAAAAAAGAAGGTGAAAAAAGTATTGGCCCCTTGGATTTCTTTAAAGAATAATTTAAATATAACTTGTGGCAACACAGCTGTTGCTAAGTGAATCAGATTAAAAATCCTAGGCTATTTCCAACCTTGAACCCATTGTGCTGTGTCTTTTAGGTCTCTCCATTGAATGTGAATTGAACGTTTTGACATAATCGCTTCGATTAAACATGAAACCACAGCTGAATCTTCATCATACTCAACCTCAATAATGATGAAGTGTTTTTCTTTATTCAATGGCACGACGGCAGTCCATTTACTGTTCAAGAGTTTTTTGGGGGATATGCTATTCAACTGATTTCCTAAAATAATGCATTTTATAAAGTTGTAATACCTTAGATACCGATAAATTGATTAAAATAATTTATTTATTAGTGACATTATTGCTTTGCAGAGCCCAATTCAAAAAAAATTAAGCATATGAAGAGGTCAGGAATTTAAACTGTATTACTTGCTAAAAACTACCCGACTGAATAAATAACCCGCATGGCTGGCGAAGTGTCAGGCGGATTAACCACCAATAAGCCTGTTAGGGCTTTGACATTCTGATCACCACTCGGCGGTTTTTAGCTCGTGTGCTTTCGTTAATGTTAGGTGACGAATGACGCCTCTCACCATGGCCAGTAATTTCTATTCGTTCTGGGGCTACCCCCATAGAACTGAAAAACGCTTTTATTTCCACGGCTCTTCGAACAGAAATCTGTTTGTTAATAGCTCTACCACCAAAACTGTCGGTATAGCCGTCTAATAAAACCAATTCTAAATCAGTATCTTCTTTTAAGTATTCGCCAATCATCGCCAAACGTTTCTGCGAGTATTTCGTCAAATTAGTATTATTAAATTGATATGTAAGAACGGTATACGAAATATCTTGAAAACTATAAGGCAACAAATTTGACACACATTCAACAAATTTCACGTATGGGACAGCAAAATTACTGGCGTTTAGTCCTACTGCCACAGTATCGTATTTGTTATACCAATCTTGATAATAAATGGTTGGCCAGAATCCCTTTTCTAGCTCTGTCAACATAGTCCAAGCAGCTTGCTCAGGTAAGTCACCGTCATATTGTTTACGGATTGTCATGTCGGCAATAGTGCGTTGCACTTTGCCTGGCATCCATGCAGGTGGGACTGAATACACCGCAGCGACACCATAAGACTTAGGCAAGCGCAACATATCCAGTTCAAACTCCATGTTTAACTGTTTTGACGCAAAACTGCTAAACATGGCTTCCCCATAGCCAGGTAGTTTATGGCTAAGGGTGCACTGCAAACGATTTTCATCCTTAAGTTGCCAATCAGAGTTTTCAACTTTGGCTGAATACTGACGTAAAGCTGCAGCCACGTTTAATGACAATGATATTAAGGTGACACAAAGAATGGATTTAACAATTTTATTGAACATGAATTAGGAGCCCCTAGCTTCTTCACATTATATCGACAAAATTGCGTAAACGTTTAGTTAATTGAGTTTGATTAAAATTGCTGTGGTTTAGCGTTTTAGGCTGGCTACTCAAAAAGAACCTTGTCATAATCGAGACTCACAAGAATTTTTTAGGTTTCCATGTCAGAATTATTTAAAATAAAAAATCGTTTTAGGGGATATTTTCCTGTAGTAATTGATGTTGAAACCGCTGGTTTCAATTCACAGAACGATGCTCTACTGGAAATTGCAGCCGTCACCACTAGAATGGACGAAAATGGGTTCTTCTTCCCAGATAAAACATTTCATTACCACGTCAATCCATTTGAAGGCGCTAATTTAGAAAAAGCAGCCTTGGATTTTAATGGTATAGACCCATATTGTGCGCTTAGAGGTGCACTGGACGAAACAGAGGTAATGAAAGACCTGTGTAAAAAAATTCGTAAAGAACAAAAAGAGGCTGATTGCCAGCGCTCAGTCATTGTTGCTCACAACGCCGCTTTTGACCAAGGTTTTGTCAACGCAGCTATCGAGCGTAGTCAAATCAAACGCAGTCCGTTTCATCCCTTTGTGTCTTTTGATACCACGACTTTGTCTGGCCTGGCCCTTGGGCAAACTGTACTAGTAAAAGCGTGTATGGCTGCGGGGATTAGCTTTGATCAAAATGAAGCTCATTCCGCCTTGTATGACACAGCAAAGACGGCTGAATTATTTTGCTACATTCTCAATAAATGGCAAAGTTTAGGCGGTTTTGAAGCGCATAATTAACATCAAAATACACAATAAAAACCGCTCAAAGAGCGGTTTTTTTGTTTTATACAACTTAATGATTATAAGCTACCAGCATTCTCTACTAAGTAACGAGCCAAACCTTCCGGGCTATCAACCATACCTTTTGAACCTTGTTGCCAACCAGCTGGACACACTTCACCGTACTCTTCATGGAAATTTAACGCATCAACCATCCGTAACATATCATCGATATTACGGCCAAGAGGTAGGTCATTCACAACTTGGTGACGCACTAGACCTGCTTCATCAATTAGGAAAGAACCGCGTAAAGCGATGCCTTTTTCTGGATGCTCAACATCATAGGCCTGACAGATATCATGTTTAACATCGGCAACCATTGTATATTTTACTGGACCAATACCGCCCTCATTTACGGGCGTATTACGCCAAGCATTATGGGTAAATTGAGAATCAATCGAGACAGCAATCACTTCAACACCACGCTTGACGAATTCTTCGTAGCGTTTATCGAAAGCGATCAACTCAGATGGGCAAATAAAAGTGAAATCCAGCGGATAGAAAAATAAGACCGCTTTCTTGCCTTTAATGGCCTCGCTTAGAATAAAACTGTCAACAATCTCACCATTACCAAGTACCGCTGCTGCTGTGAAATCTGGGGCTGGACGGCTCACTAGTACGCTCATTAACTTCTCCTATTTAAGTAATTGAATAGTCCAAAAACTGGTAACTGTGCCTTATAGTCTCAATAATATTATACTTTCTTACTTCATGTGAGTGCATGTGGGTGAAAAATAATTCTTAGTCTCAGAAATTATCCAAGGCTAAGTATATAAATTTAATAGAGTTTGTTTTTTTGTTCAGTGTTGTTAAGCATAATGTTGATATCAAACACTTGATCTTTATGCAAATAACAATTATTCTTATTTGCATAAAGGTTATTGAGATATTTTATGTACGTTTGTATATGCCTTGGCATCACAGATAAAGCGATTAAACAAGCAGTCTTAGATGACGGAGTGGGTAATATGCGTCAACTAAAACAAAAGCTCGGTGCCGGCACACAATGTGGCAAATGTGTACAAATGGCGCAAACAATTATTGACAATATTATTATTGATGAGTCCTTGTTTAAAGAGGTTTGTTAATACTGCTGCCATCGAATATTTCCTTGTTATTAAAGAAAAAAGCCAGTCTAGATGACTGGCTTTTTGCTGTTTGAATCTCCAATATAGTTTATTGAACAAAGCCTTCGTTAGCTTTTATGGTTAGCGGATGATAACCAGATTTGGCTTCTGAAAACGCTTTCTGAGCCATAACTTTGCCTTCAGGAGTGTGTGAAAGCGCTTTGTACAAAGGTTTTACTAACTTGTTACGGCCGATAGAGGTTAAGTAATCATGCAAACGTTTGAAGGCAGGCTGATACCAGTTGCTAACGCTTATCAATAACCAACTGTGGGCAATCTCATTGTTTTTACTGTTAGTTAATGCAAATGTCTTATCTAAATCCGCCAACTGCTTCTGACTTAACTTTTCTGGCATATTATTTAAAAAATACAACCATTGATGTACTACCCACTTTTCGCTATCAATTTCATTAGCCTGAATTTCGCCAGCTAACCAGGCATCCCTTGCTACATCGACCACACTAAACGCGTCAGATTCAGGAACGGGTGCATCATCAGGTATACCGGGTTGAAAAATCCATTGCTGTATTCTTTGTTTTGACAATTTATCACTATGCTCTTTAAGCAGCGTTTGTTCTAAATAACTAACAAATTGGTCTGTTGTGATGCTTTTGAAGGCAAATCTTTCAAAGTAACCCAATAAAAATGTATCAAAACTTTCTCTACCTACTTTGTGTTCTAATTCACGTAAAAATAATGCACCTTTTTCATAAGGAATATTACTAAATACGTCATCAGGATCGCGGCCTCTTAAATCAATCGCCATAATCTGATCATTGGCAGGTAACGCATCAATATCTGCCTGTAAATCTTGTCGACCTAATACCGCTTCCATTTCGAAACGCTCATCGCCATAAACCATCTGCATAATTCGATAGGTTAAATAAGTGGTAAAACCTTCGTTAAGCCAAAGATCTCGCCAAGTGGCATTCGTTACTGTGTTTCCAGACCATGAATGAGCTAACTCATGAGCAATCAGCGATACTAAACTTTTATCACCCGCTATCACTGTGGGAGTAATAAATGAGAGCCTAGGATTTTCCATACCACCAAAAGGGAAAGAGGGAGGCAAAATCAATAAATCGTATCTATCCCAGCTATACGGACCAAAAGCTTTCTCCGTGGCAATCAGCATAGACTCGGTATCAGAAAATTCATCAGCTGCAGCATCTAAGATACCTTTTTCAGAATATACGCCAGTACGCTTACCCATAGATTTAAAGTGCAAGTCACCTACCGCTAGAGCGATCAGGTATGACGGTATTGGTTGTGGCATCGAAAATTCGTAGACTCCATCACGTTCGGTGTCAGGATCGTTAGACGCACTCATCACCGCGAGTAACTCCTTGGGGGTGCGAATAATCGCTGTATAAGTCATTCTGACTTGAGGAGAGTCTTGCAGAGGAATAAAACTACGTGCGTGAATAGCTTGCGCTTGTGTGAACAAAAACGGATGTTTTTACCTGCGGTTTGCTGGGGTGTTAACCACTGTACACCGGATGCTTTGGGTGAGGTCTGATAACTAATCAGCACACTGTCCACATCGGCAGGCACATCAATGGTTAAGGCAGCCCCTAAAAATGAATCGCCGCTGACCACATCAAAATTAAGCGCATTACCCATAGCCGTGACACTGTTAATGGTTAAGTCACGTGTATCCAATATTAGCTGGGTGGCATGTGAGTCTACTTTTTGAAAGTCTAACTGGGCAGTCCCCACTAACACCTTTTTAGCAAAATCTACTGTCAAGTCCAAGTTTAAGTGAGTCACTTTAATAGACTCTGGATTTGCAAACGAATGATAATCCTTACCAACTTGGATCGCTTTAATTGCCTCTTCAATAGCAGGTCCAGATTGATCTACTTTAGGGGTAGCGGTGGTATTAGATGCCGTGTCTTCAGAACAACTGCTAAGAATAGTTGAAGCCAAAGCGGCAACAATAATATATTTTATGAACATGGTCTTACCTAGTAAAAAGTACTTATATAATTGTGGCATATTTAACGCTACTTAAAAATATGTAATCCCTGGGATTTGTTTGAAATAACAATGCGTCAAACATAAAATACACTACGGGGCAATGTGGAAATAAAATGACCAATAATGAAATATGGGATGATGATTTAGATGCGTTTTTAAATGAATTTAAAGACGTTAAACCGATTAAAAAAACAGACAAAGTGCTTACTGGTCAACAAAAAAACACATTAGCACAACAATTAAAAAGGCAGGCAATAGAAGCCAGTCAACACATTATAAATAATTATCTGAGTGTTGAAAAAGTTGAGCCTGTCGATCCATATGACCACATCAGCTTTAAACAGGATGGCGTGCAACAAGGTGTGTTTAAAAATGTAAGATTAGGTAAATACAAAATCGACTTTGTATTAAATTTACAACAACATAAATTTGAACAGGCTAGAACATTACTTTTTACGCAAATATTAAAAAGCCACCATGACGGTGAACGCATGCTGTTAATTAAGCACGGCCTTGGTTTACGCAGTCAGCCATTCCCAGCATTTTTAAAAAGTTACGTGCAGCAATGGCTACTGCAAATGCCAGAGGTTATTGCTTACTATACCGCTCAACCCAATCATGGAGGCAACAGTGCCGTTTATGTCTTACTAAAAAAGAATCAGCAAGAAAAAGACGAAAATCGAGAATTACATCGGAAAAAGTAAGCTTTTATGAAGCGAAACGAACCTTTTAAGGTTGTGAGTGCGTCTTAATTTGCGACTCTGATAATGAGTCTGAAGAAAACGGGGAAATAGTAGAAGACTTGGCCGAAGCGCTAAAAATAGCAGCAACAATCAAAAAAATAACCGTGACTATTACACCGGTTAAACCAAAGCCTTTATTCGAACGATTCATGAGCGTCTCTTATTATTTTAATTTGATTTTATCAAACACATTTTTTACACTTAATTAACATGCAGAATACGGACTCCTTGTCAAACTTTGACTAAATATTAATCACTATTTTACTGATATACAAGGGTTTTATTTTTTCTTTAACAAATAACTTGAAATTGTTAAATGTACAGATGACTGGAATTGTAAATTTTACAGTCATCTTCAAAAATTAATACCCATAAACCCAGTTTATAACTGGGTTTGTTCATTACCTATTCATCGTATATTTGAATATCATGTTTAGGAAATCTTAACTCTTATCCCAGATACACTCTAGCGTTTCTAAACATACGCATCCAAGCACTGTCTTCTTGCCAATCATCTGGATGCCAAGAGTTGGCAACCGTTCTAAACACTCTTTCAGGATGAGGCATCATAATCGTTGCCCTACCGTCACGACTGGTTAACCCGGCAATGCCAAGTGGTGATCCGTTCGGATTAGCAGGATAGTTTTGCGTGACATGACCGTAATTGTCAACGTATTGCAGTGCAACTGCAGCGTTTTGTAAGGCGTTTAGTGCGCCTTGATCGTTGCTAAACTCTGCACGACCTTCACCGTGAGAAACAGCAATTGGCATTCTTGAACCTTGCATACCATCAAAAAATACTGACTTTGATGATTTAACTTCTAGCATCGCTACACGTGCTTCAAAACGTTCAGATTGATTAGTCACAAAATGTGGCCACAAGTCTGCTCCGGGAATAAGTGACTTTAAATTAGACATCATCTGACAACCATTACATACCCCTAGAGAGAAGGAATCTTGGCGAGCGAAAAACTCAGCAAATTGATCTCTGGCTTGACTGTTAAACAAAATAGATTTTGCCCAGCCCTCGCCTGCCCCTAAAACATCACCGTACGAAAAGCCACCACATGCGACTAAACCTTTAAATGACTCCAGTGATTGCTTCCCTGAAAGTAAATCACTCATATGCACATCAACTGCACTGAATCCGGCACGATCAAATGCTGCAGCCATCTCGACATGGGAATTAACACCCTGCTCACGTAGAATAGCGATACGTGGAGCAACACCTTTGTGTATATAAGGCGCAGCAACATCTTCAGTGACATCAAAACTTAAGTTGGCATGTAAACCGGGATCTTTCACATCAGCCTTAGCGGCATACTCTTGTTCAGCACAACTTGGGTTATCCCTTAGTTTTTGCATATGCAGCGTAGTTTGAGCCCATGTTTGACGATAGAATACACGGCTATTTTCGAGCACAACTTGTCCGTTTTGTGTGAACACAATCTGGTCAGTGTTATTGAGGCTACCAATACTGTGCACTAAATGCTGGATTTCAAACTTAGCAAACACTTTTAATACATGTTCTTTTTCAGCTGCAGACACTTGTACTACAGCACCTAACTCCTCGTTAAATAACAATTCAATTGCTGCGCCACTAAGCTCATCCAGATGGATATTCACACCAGTTTTGCCTGCAAAAGCCATCTCTACAATAGAGGTGAACAAGCCACCGTCAGATCTGTCGTGATAAGCCAACAAACGTTTTTCATTAACGAGTTGCTGCACAGCAAGAAAGAAACCTTTTAATATTGGAGCAGAATCGACGTCTGGCGCCACATTACCTAACTGCTGATAGACCTGAGCTAAACAAGAAGCACCTAAACGATTTTGTCCTTGGCCTAAGTCAATCAGTAATAATTCAGTTTCACCTACATTACTTTTCAATTCCGGAGTTAATGTGTTGCGAATATCTCGGACTGCTCCAAAAGCAGTGATCACCAAGGAAAGCGGTGACGTGACCGACTTATCACCTTGCTCATCTTGCCAAGTGGTTTTCATAGACATTGAATCTTTGCCCACAGGAATAGTGATATCCAAAGCAGGACATAACTCTTCACCCACGGCTTTAACTGCTTCATACAAACCTGCATCTTCACCTGGGTGCCCTGCTGCAGCCATCCAATTAGCTGATAGGTTGATACGCTTTAAATCGCCAATATCTGCTGCGGCTAAATTAGTTAACGCTTCACCGACTGCCATACGTGCTGACGCGGCATAATTAATTAATGCAATAGGGGTGCGCTCGCCCAAAGACATCGCTTCGCCCTGATAACTATCAAAAGAACTGGCAGTCACTGCGACATCGGCTACCGGCACTTGCCAAGGCCCGACCATTTGATCTCTGGCTACCAAACCCGTCACTGAACGGTCACCAATGGTGATCAAAAAGGTTTTTTCAGCCACAGTAGGTAAAGTTAACACTCTCGTAGCCGCCTCAGCTAAATTCATTAAACTGGTATCAATTGCTGGCGCGTCGAGTGTTTTAGATGTGACATCACGATGCATTTTAGGCGTTTTACCTAACAATACTTCGAGAGGCATATCAATCGCGTTGTTGTCAAAATGTTGATCACTAAGGGTTAAGTGCTCTTCTTTTGTTGCTTCGCCCACAACCGCAAAAGGGGCACGTTCACGGCGACATATGTCTGCAAAAGTTGCAAGATTTTCTGGCGCAACCGACATTACATAACGTTCTTGTGATTCGTTACACCAGACTTCTAAAGGTGACATACCAGGTTCGTCATTCGGCACATTTCGCAATTCAAATTTACCACCACGTCCGCCATCACTGACTAACTCTGGAAAGGCATTTGATAAGCCACCAGCACCGACATCATGGATAAACTGGATTGGATTTTCGTCACCCATCTGCCAACATTTATCAATCACTTCTTGGCAACGACGTTCCATTTCTGGATTACCTCGTTGAACCGATGCAAAGTCTAAGTCTTCGCTAGATTGCCCCGAAGCCATAGATGAAGCTGCACCTCCGCCCAAACCGATATTCATTGCCGGGCCACCTAAAGCTATCAGCTTAGCCCCGACCGTGATTTCACCTTTTTGGATGTGAGATTTACGAATATTTCCCAAACCACCTGCGAGCATAATGGGTTTGTGATATCCCCTCACCTCTTCGCCGTTAAAACTGGTAACCTTTTGTTCGTAAGTACGGAAGTAGCCTAAAATACTGGGGCGACCAAACTCGTTATTAAACGCTGCACCACCGAGCGGTCCATCCATCATAATGTCATAAGCGCTAACAATACGTGCCGGCTTACCAAAATCTATTTCCCAAGGTTGTTCAAAACCAGGAATACGCAAATTGGACACAGAAAAACCAATTAAACCCGCCTTAGGCTTTGAGCCCCTTCCTGTGGCGCCTTCGTCTCGTATCTCACCGCCAGAACCGGTTGCAGCTCCAGAAAATGGTGCAATCGCAGTGGGGTGATTATGGGTTTCGACTTTCATCAGAATATCGATATCTTCATGATGATAGCGATATTCGTTGTCATGAGATGCGGGGAAAAAACGCCCTGCAAAACTGCCTTCCATCACCGCAGCATTATCTTTGTAAGCTGAATGAACGTTTTCACCACATTGTTCATAAGTATTTTTAATCATTTTAAATAATGATTTAGACTGAACTTCACCGTCGATTGTCCAATCGGCGTTAAATATTTTATGGCGACAATGTTCAGAATTGGCTTGCGCAAACATATATAACTCAACGTCATTAGGGTTGCGTCCTAACAGAGTGAAGTTATCAAATAAATAATCCACTTCATCATCAGCTAAAGCTAAACCCAATCGAACGTTGGCCTGTTGAAGCTTAGCTTTGCCCTGACCGAGCATATCTACAGAGGTCAAAGGAGCTGGCTCGCTTTGCACAAACAACGATTCTGCAGCTTGAAAATCAGTCATGACTACTTCTGTCATTCTGTCGTGTAGCAATGTTTTTGCAGCCACTAATTGCGCGTCAGTTAGATTATCGGTTTGTAGATAATAGGCTACACCTCTTTCTAAACGCTGCACTTTGTCTAAACCACAATTATGCGCTATATCCGTTGACTTAGAGGACCAAGGCGAAATAGTACCTGGCCTTGGCGTGACCAAAATCAACACACCTTCAGGCTGGTATTCTTGAATTGTAGGGCCGTAAGTTAACAACTTGGCCAATATTGAATTTTCTTGCAGTGTAAGTGACTCTGAAACCATCACAAAATGTGCGTATTCAGCGTAAATACCATTTACTGGCAGACTGTATTCGGCAAATTGAGAAAGACACTTTTCAATTCGAAAATCGGATAACGCAGGTGTACCGCGAAGCACTAACATAAGGTCATTACCTTGTTGCGGAATTCGCATATTCCTTACACATATAGCTTAGAATTTGCGAATTAATGAATGAGGGATTTTTAAGGCGCACATTATAGGGTAATTTAACGACATTTATAAGCGCCAGTTTGCCTAAAAACCTAGTTTATTTGTTTTAATTCATAACTTTACTTGTTTTGTGACATGACCAAATAGTCTACTTTTGTTAGACTAACAATTAAACAAAGCACTGGATGAAACCTAATAATTTGTTCACAATAGGAATCTTTTACATTTCTACCTAATCCTGAGGGTATAGTTATTCGTTTACAGCGCAGTCTCATTTTGCTTTTAGTACTCATAATTGGTGGTTGTAATGACATCAAGCAGTCTTCCAGTTTGGGAGATATATTAGATTCGGGGGTATTAAAAGTTGGTACCACTTATGGACTAACCACCTATTACAATGGCGCCACTGGGCCTGTTGGCTTTGAATATGAGCTGGCCGAAGGCTTTGCAGATTACCTAGGGGTTAAGCTTGAAGTTTTCCCTTACTACAATTTAGACGACTTGTTTCCTCAATTAACTGATGCACATCTGGATATGATTGCAGCAGGCATAAGTGTTAGTCCTGAACGATATCAAAAATTCAAATTTGGCCCCGGTTATCAGCGAGTCAGTGAGAAACTGGTTTTTAAGCAAGGTAAAGAGTGGCCGAGAACAATTAAGGATTTAAATGGTGACTTGGTTATCGCTGCGGGCAGCAGCCACCATGAATCACTACTTCGGTTGCAACAAGATAATCAACAACTTAGTTGGCAAGAAACTGACGACAGTGATATGGAAGAGCTGTTAGAAATGGTATTAAGTGAAGAACTAGATTACACAATAGCCGATTCCAACATTTTGGCATTAATGCGCCGCCGTTACCCTGAACTCTCTATAGGTTTCTCCATCAGTCCTGAACAAGATATTGCTTGGGCCGTGAATAAAGACAGAGATGACTCTTTGCTGGCAGCGCTAATTGAGTATTTTGGCATTATTCAGAACAATGGCACTCTAGCGGCTTTAGAAGACAAATATTTTGGCCATGTGCGACTTTTTAACTATGTTGATACAAGGGAGTTTATAAAATCGTCTAGGGAAGTGTTGCCCAAATTCAAACCTTGGTTTGTACAGTATTCGAATGATCTAGATTGGCGCTTAATAGCTGCCATGAGCTATCAAGAGAGTCACTGGCAACCCAAAGCGAGGTCTGTTACAGGTGTCAGGGGCATGATGATGCTAACACTAACTACGGCTAAAGAATTAGGCATTGTTTCTAGGCTCGATCCAGAACAAAGCATCAAAGGCGGTGCAAAGTACCTAACTAAACTGCTTAAACGTATCCCAGATCGCATTACTCAACCTGACCGCTTATGGTTTGCACTCGCATCGTACAATGTAGGTTTAGGACATTTAGAAGATGCTCGTGTATTAACCGAGCGCCAAGGCGCTAACCCTGACATGTGGGTTGATGTGAAAATCAGATTGCTGCAGTTAAGACAGAAAAGATACTATAAAACAACTCGATATGGCTATGCGCGTGGCAATGAAGCTGTTGCCTATGTGGATAACATTAGGCGTTACTACGACACTCTCGTTTGGTTAGACGAACAACAACCGCAAATTTTAGAGCCTGAAATTGTCCCGGATGATACATCTGAACAAGATGATTCAGAGGTCGGTGACTAAGTTAGCCACTTATTATGCATTGATCACCCATCAAACAAACCGTCCAACATCTCTAAATCTACAATAATGAGCTCTTTTCCATTTCGGATAATATTCACAGTCAACAAATTAACCGTCACATGGAACCAAAGATTAAGCATCGCGTCCAAAAAATAACATCACTGGGTTTGAAGCTTTATTAATTATTATAATTATCGCTTTAGTTGATTTGAATCGAAGGTGATTTATTGGGCAGTAACTGCAGGGGTCACTATTAAATCGAAATCAGACATAGCATGATTTGAATTAAAAGGCCTAAAAGGTTCAATTGTCATAAATTTTTAACAGAGTTAATTTATATTAATTAAACTTTAATACGTTTTGATAAGTATTAGTAAGCAAATAATTAGGAGTTGTAATGAAAAAACGCCCTACCATCATTTCTAGGAATCGCTTAGGCAGCAACAGCAGAAGACGTCAACTGCTTAAACGAGTTCATCAAAAAGTGGCATCACGTCGCCAACATTTCCAAATAATAGAAGCGACTGAAGAATTAGCACTGGCCGGCTAATACAGTTTATTAGCCTTTCTCCTTTAATTTTTTTCTTTGTTCCCTGCGCAACTTGAAAAACGCTGACAATTTATCACCACATTGTTGAGCCAATACGCCTCTCATCACTTCAACACGATGATTCATTCGAGGGTCGCCGAGTAAATCGAATAAACTTCCGACTGCCCCGGTCTTAAAATCCGACGCTCCAAACACTAAACGATGAATACGACTGTGGATTAATAAACCTGCACACATAGAACAAGGCTCAAGCGTCACGTACAAGCAACTGTCAACTAACCGGTAATTCTCTAGGTTTTTCCCAGCTTCACGAATAGCCATCATTTCTGCATGAGCAGAAGGGTCATGTAAACTAATTGATTGGTTCCAGCCTTCTCCAATAATCTTATTATCTTTGACCAACACCGCTCCCACAGGGACCTCCCCTTGCTGCTGCGCGTTATCGGACAAAGATAAGGCATGGCGCATCCAATACTCGTCTTGTTCAATACTCAATGGCTTTATTTCTCTACTTTTGGTTAATTACGTTACTCAATTGGCCATTTTCGCCAAGTAACAAAATCAAAAACCTACTGTAAAACCCTAACTATATGATATATATATATTTATAATTATGGTTCGATTATTTGCTTTGTAATTGGCATAAGCATAAACTTTTTACAAATCGTGACAAGGTGAACGGGATAAAACATGAATTCACAGCAATAATAATAGTCGCAGTAATATGTTGGGCAATAGTCGAACTAGTCAATGGTCCAAAAAGTAAGAAAAAAAGATAAAAAAGAGGCCGACCAAGTCAACCTTGCACATAATCTTGAACGTGACATGGCTGTGATGCGTGAACGCATCGAAACCTTAGAAAAGATTGTAACCGATGAAAAATATGACCTTAATCGTCAATTCGATGAATTGAAAAAAGATAAGGTAGCCTAGGGTATAAAGGACATTGAGGATTGAACTTTAAATTTGGCTTATACGCTATTATTCATTGTTTTACTGTCTTGCCATTAATGTTGATTAAAGATGCATATAGCCCACTTCTTAGGTAGGCTTTTTAATGTGATTGAATAGATGAATTACCTCAAAGCAGATGCCGAACATCCCCTTGTTGCAGCTGTTATTATTGCTTTAATTTTAATCATACACCACGTTATCTGTGATGAATCGACCTATGTGCAGTAACTGGCGATTTCTTAGAACATGTGTGCTTAAAGGATATAAATAATGAAAGAATAATATTACGGTTCGCCTTAATAATAACTCTGCTTGCCATAATAAATTTTTGTTATGACCGATGGGTGGAGCATAGAACAAACAGCAGCTTAGTCCTTAGTCATGACAGGATGAAGTAGCTGAAAATGGAAAATAACCAGCCAATTATATTCATGAAAACTTCGTGTCATGTGCCGCATCTTGGCCTCAACCTAGAAACAGTGCGTCTATTACTATAGAGATCAAAGTTCGACCAACAAGCGGGTAAGATTCGTATTTATGAGCTATTTCCTGTTGCAGTGGTGTGGTTGGGGATACCGCTGTTGTCAATTACAACTCGGTAACATTGGCTGAGAACTATAAGATGAGGCGCAAGCGTTCGACCACGGGTTTGATCGAGACATTGGTATACGATGGTAAAACCTGGAAGTTTATGTCCCTGACTAGCTTTGAAATCATATCTGCCGACTAACTCACCCAACAGAGCAGCGGGGTAAAACCTTTAGTAATCAGATTTAAAGGTGACCTAGTTCCGATCTTTTAAGTTTGATTTAAAAAATCAACTTCCACCATTAGCTTCAAAATGTGTTTCAAGCCAATTGACTATCCCGTAGTTTTTGACCGATATAAAAATAATCGGATGCCATAATTTAAAAAGTAAATAAGATTGTAGCTGGACGTTTTTATTCATAGTTGTCCCATTAAATAATCCACCATTTGTGAAAATGCAAAGCATCTATGGTAAGAAATATTTTTTCTAGCAGTTATTGTTTGGATTATGTTTGCTAATTGCTTTATTTCTACTCTCATTTGATACATATTTAAGTTCAATAGTCCATTTTATGTGAACTCAAAGCACTTCTGCCTAATACAAAAATGGATGAGCTAGTAATACAGCCCTTATAAATAGAAGGTAACAATGCATAAAATAATCATATTATTATCAATCTCTTTGGTTTTTCTCTGTGCTTGTGACAGAAGTGAAATATCTGACACAAAACCGCTTATTTCGGATACACACGTTGCAAGTCGAACGAATACAGTCACTGCTAAAAAGATTATTCAAGCTGACTCTTCTGGGTGGCTGTCACATGGACGTACATACTCAGAACAGCGGCATTCACCCCTGAACGAAATAAACACTGAGACCGTTGCAGAGCTTGGTTTGTTTTGGTCATTTGATTTAGGCACCAGTCGGGGTATTGAAGTAACGCCAATCGTGCATGACGGTATTATGTATGTCACATCGACTTGGAATATTGTGCATGCCCTTGACGCCAGAACGGGTGAGCCGTTATGGCGGTTTGATCCCATAGTGGATAAAGAACAAGCAAGTAAGGGCTGTTGTGACGCCGTAAATAGAGGTGTTGCTATTTGGGGTGACGCGGTATTTACCGCTACTATTGACGGCCGATTAATTTCACTCAATGCAAAAACAGGGCTTAAGAATTGGGATATCAGTACCATTGATAAATCTTACCCTTACACCATTACCGGCGCACCACGAGTTGTCAAAGGTAAGGTAATCATTGGTAATGGAGGAGCAGAACTTGGAGTACGGGGTTATATCTCCGCTTATGATGCAATTACCGGCGAGCGAGTGTGGCGCTTTTTCACCGTACCAGGAAACCCAGCCGATGGCTTTGAAAATGAAACAATGGAAATGGCAGCAAAAACGTGGACTGGCAAATACTGGGCTGCTGGTGGCGGTGGCACCGCTTGGGATTCAATGGCTTATGATCCTGAATTAGACTTGTTATATGTTGGGGTAGGTAATGGTACTCCATGGAACCAAGCCATTCGTAGCCCTGATGGGGGCGACAACTTGTTCTTATCATCTATTGTTGCGGTGCGCCCCGATACTGGCGAATACGTGTGGCATTATCAAACGACACCCGGTGAAACGTGGGATTACACGGCAACGCAGCATATGATATTGGCGGAATTAAATATTGCTGGTAAAAACCGTAAAGTCATCATGCAAGCACCTAAAAATGGTTTTTTTTATGTAATTGACCGTACTACGGGTGCGTTTATTTCTGCGAAAAACTTTGTGCCCGTAACCTGGGCTACCCATATAGACCAAACCACGGGGCGGCCCGTTGAAACGGAGGGGGCACGTTACGTGGGTAAAACACCTGCGTTACAACTGCCAGGACCGCTTGGTGCTCATAATTGGCATCCTATGTCATATAGTCCAGATACAGGCTTAGTATATATTCCTGCCCAAGAAGCACCGCATGTGTATGCAAACCAATCTGATTATAAAAGAACCAACGGTTTTTGGAATACCGGTACAGAGCTTAGTGCAGCTGCGTTGCCCACTGATAAAGCAACGTTCAAAGCTTTAAAAGCGATGGTAAAAGGTCGCTTGTTAGCTTGGGATCCCGTCACTCAAAAGCCAGCGTGGTCTTTTGAACATGGCGGTCCTTGGAATGGTGGGGTGTTATCCACATCTGGAAACCTAGTTTTTCAAGGCACGGCTGATGCACATTTTGCCGCTTATGATGCCCTTACGGGTAAACGTAAATGGCGGTTTTATACACAAACAGGGGTGGTAGCAGCGCCTATTACCTATGAGCTGGACGGTGAACAATTTATAGCGATTGCTTCTGGTTGGGGCGGTTCTTATGTCTTGAGTGGGGGGGTGTTTTCCCAACCGGTAGCAAAGCTAATGTAGGCCGAGTAATGGTCTTCAAACTTGGAGCAAATGCCGCCTTACCAAAGTTACCAGACGCTAACTTTGTATTACCCGATCTGCCTAGGTTACTCGATGTATCTGAAGCAACCCTCGCCATGGGTAATCGTGCCTACGACAATAATTGTCTAGTGTGCCATGGATTTCAAGCCTACTCTTCAGGCCTCATTCCAAACTTACGTTATTCTGCCATAACTAACAGCCAGCAGGCTTGGAATAGTGTGGTGGTCCGTGGGGGACTAGCAGAGCAAGGTATGCCAAACTTCGGCAAGATAATTGATGATGATACCGCAGAGGCAATAAGGGCGTATGTTATTTCTGAAGCAAACAGTGGGCGGAATCAGGAGTTCTACCAAACTGTCGAAAACTAAGCCTTGTAAAGCGAGTCAGCCATAAAAAGTTAAGACTAGACCCAGATGTTAAGCATTAAGATTTATGCAGCGCTGCAAAGGGTCTAGTTTATTTTTCTAATATGAGCACATGCGTACATACTAAGTAACTTGTTTTGTTCTTCTTTAGATAGGTTGACTAATCTAGCTTGTAAATAATGAATAGCGGCAAGGGTGTAATGGTCTGACTCGGCAACATCGCTACCTAAATCCTTGTCATCGTTGCTGAGCATGTCTGCGGCGACCTGCCCTGTAGAAAAAGAGTCATAACCTTGTAATATTTGCTGATCGATGTGTGCAGCTACTTCTTTAGCGTTACTAAACTCGGATGCGAGAACCTCACCAAAATGAATATGCACTCTGCCCTTTTGACCGGTAATGCCGTTGACAATGCTTCTAACGTCTTCATTATCAGGCTTGTCATAACTACCTTCACGTTCGACTTTTTGTAATTCTTTGGCCTTATTGATGTCGCAGGGATCAAACTCATAGGATATTGTCACAGGCACAATGCGTAAGCTTCGAATATATTGTGAAAACTCAACATCTTTAGTTTTATTTAATGCCAACATCGACACAATAGCAGGATTAGTAATGTCATTACCGTCTTTTGCTCGTCCTTCCCTTTGTGCAATCCAAATATGCTGTTTCTCAGTATTTAGAGAGAATTCAATATATTCACTTAATAGTTTGGCTGCCGACAGTTTCTCACGTCTATCAGTGGCTGAACGCTTAACAATAAAACACTTATTTAGCCTTATGAGGTCAGCAACCCATTCTTTTTTAAGTAAATTATCACCTACCGCAATCCGCACGGTATCTTGACCATTTATGTGTAATGCCCAGTTCACAAAAGCAGGGTCTAAGGCAATATCACGATGATTGCTCATAAACAAACAGGTTTGAGATAAATCTAATCGGTCTAATCCACTCACAGTAAACGATTCTGTAGTCGTGTTAATCATTCTCTCCATATAAGGTTCAACTAAGCGTTGAAAATCTCTATGTGTGGTGACTTTATTGATCTGTTTGATAATGTAATGGCGAGTAAATAAACCTAGAGCTGGTCGCATAAATCGAGGCCAAGCGCTAAACTTGAAAGCGACGATGCTCTCGATGAATTCTTTATTATTAAAAAGTTTCGGTAAAACCACACATAAATCTGCGTCGTCAAAGGGCCGAATTGAGTCAAATTTAGTAGGCATATTATTTTTATTGTTTCTACTGTAAAAAAGGTGGCATATTTTGCCGTCTAATTTGCCAACGGGCAAATTGTTTAGTGATGGTCTGCTCAGTAAACACAGATTTTTACTATCAGGTCGACTAAAAACAATTTAATTTTCATCTAATTGTAAGGCTTTCCAGTTTACTTCCACTTGCTCATGTTGACCGGCCACAAATGCAGATTCACCGCTCAAAGTGACTGACAAGTCCATAGTCCGAGCAAGCAAACAACTCAACGCTTGAACCTCTTGCCAATCAAAACTGAGTACATTCACCGGCAAGGTACTAAATTGTGCTTGTGATTGTTTCCACCAGGCACTGGATTTTGAATTAAAACTGTACACATAAGTTTGTTTTGCCAAGCGACAACTTTTTTGATTCTTTCAAAACTAGGTTCGCCAACATCGACCCAAAGATATAGCTGATCATCTAAACCTCGCAACCAAATATCAGGCTCATCAATAGCGCTTAAACCTTTAGTAAAAGCCATCAAGTTTTCGTGGTCTTGATAAGCATGCAAACAAAACACTAATACTCGCACCATCATTCGTTCTTTGGTTTCTGATGGGTGTAAAGCAACAGTTAAGTTAAGAGAATCAAAATAGTCATGATTGAGATCAGATACAGATAGCTTGAATTTATATATGGTTGGCTTTAAAGCCATAGGAACATCCAGAATATTAAGGCATACGTGTGAGGCAGCCGATTAAGATAATTTCATTTCAATTAGCGTGGTTTTAAAACCTAGCTTTTCGTAGGCTTTCAGTGCTGAATTATTGTCAGCATAAGCTTCAAGATAAAAATCATTCATACCTTGAGATTTTCCCCAATTGATTAACGCTTGGATAATAAATTGATTGATACCTCGTCCTCTGTGAGTGGGTGCGACGAACATAAATCCAAGATAAGCATGAAACTCATGGGTTAAATGTGCTTTTGACTTTTTGATTCGAGCATAGCCGGATCCTACAATCACCCCATCCTCTTCAGCGACCATTACGCTGGAGCTTTCACCATCAATTAACGCCCCAATATCGTAATAACAAATATATTCAGACTTTAAACAATCATTAAAAGGTCGCTCTGTTGCGATAATGCTTTGCTCAAACCCCCGCAATATCGGCAAATCTGCTGACACAGCGGCTCTTATTATTAGCTTACTCATAGGGCGTTTTCGCCTTCTTGATTTAGTGGGTTAATGACTAGTTTATTCCCACTCAATGGTAGCTGGCGGTTTACCTGAAATATCATAAACCACACGGGAAATCCCATCAATTTCGTTGATAATACGATTCGATACTTTGCCTAGGAAATCATAAGGCAAGTGTGCCCAATGCGCGGTCATAAAATCGATGGTTTCTACCGCTCTTAATGACACTACCCAATCATACTTGCGAACGTCCCCCATCACACCGACAGATTTAACCGGCAAAAATACGGTAAAAGCTTGGCTGACTTTCTGATACAAGTCAGCCGTGTGTAATTCATCAATAAAAATTGCATCAGCGCGACGCAACAAATCACAATATTCTTTTTTGTACTTCACCTAAAACCCGCACACCTAAACCCGGTCCTGGGAAAGGATGGCGATATAACATATCGTAAGGTAAACCCAGCTCTAAACCAATTTTGCGCACTTCATCTTTGAAAAGTTCTCGCAATGGTTCCACTAAACCCATCTTCATATTAGCGGGTAAGCCACCAACATTGTGGTGTGATTTAATCACATGTGCTTTACCGGTTGCAGAAGCTGCAGACTCAATAACATCAGGATAAATAGTGCCTTGTGCCAGCCACTTAGCATTCACTAACTTTTTAGACTCTTCGTCAAACACTTCAACAAATATGCGTCCAATGATTTTGCGTTTAGCCTCAGGCTCAGAAGTGCCCGCTAAGGCGTCGAGAAATCTATCTTCAGCTTCAATTTTGCGGATATTCAGGCCAAAATGATCGCCAAACATATCCATAACTTGTTGCCCTTCATTAAGACGCAACAACCCGTTATCCACAAACACACAAGTCAAATTTTCACCAATAGCGCGATGTAATAGCATAGCCACAACAGAAGAATCAACACCACCGGATAAACCGAGAATAACTTGGTCATCACCGATTTGCTGTTTCATTTTCTGTATTGAATTTTCGATGATAGCCGCAGGTGTCCATAACTTTTCGCAACCACATATGTCTAATATAAAATGCGATAAAATTCTTTCACCTTGGTGAGTGTGAGTCACTTCAGGGTGAAATTGAACCCCATAAAATTGTTTGTCCTTATTCACAAAAGCCGCAAATGGGCAACTATCAGTCTTGGCTGTAGTCACAAACCCAGGAGGTGCGACGCTTACCTTGTCACCATGACTCATCCAAACATCAAGCAGGGCATTACCGTTGGCACCTACGTGGTCTTCAATGTTGTTCAACAACGCCATATCACTGATCACTTCGACTTGTGCATAGCCGAATTCACGTTTATTTGAACCTTGTACCGCACCGCCAAGCTGCTCAGCCATCACTTGCATGCCATAACAGATTCCCAATACAGGCACGCCTGCTTGATACACATATTCAGGTGCTCTTGGAGAATTTTCAGCATGCACAGACTCTGGACCACCAGATAAAATAATACCGTTGGGGTTAAACTCGCGGATCTGCTCTTCGCTGACATCCCATGCCCAAAGCTCACAATAAACGCCAATCTCTCTGACACGGCGGGCAATCAACTGGGTATATTGTGATCCAAAATCGAGGATCAAAATACGTTGGTCATGGATATCTAAGCTCATTTGGGTACTCTTTTAAAAAATAGAATATGAACGCTACTTGATTCGCAAACAACGTTCATTGGAAATAATAGAAACTAACCTAACCGGTAGTTTGGTGCTTCTTTAGTAATACTCACATCATGCACATGGGACTCTCCCATACCAGCAGATGTCACTTTCACAAACTGTGGTTTAGTTCGCAACTCTTCAATAGTAGCGCACCCCGTTAATCCCATTGCTGAGCGTAAACCACCCATTTGTTGGTGAATAATGTTTGAGATAGGTCCTTTGTAAGCAACACGGCCTTCGATGCCTTCAGGCACTAATTTCTCTGCACTCTTACTATCTTGGAAATACCTATCAGAAGAGCCATTATTTTGATCCATAGCACCTAAAGACCCCATACCACGGTAGGATTTGTAATAACGACCTTGATATAACTCAACTTCGCCAGGCGCTTCTTCTGTTCCTGCCAGCAAACTACCGACCATCACTGAACTAGCTCCTGCGGCTAAAGCTTTTGCAATATCACCAGAAAAACGAATACCACCATCAGCAATCACTGGCACATCAGTGCCTTTAAGAGCCTCAACCGCATCTGATACCGCAGTGATTTGCGGAACGCCACACCCTGTAACAATTCGGGTAGTACAAATAGAACCTGGGCCTATTCCTACTTTAACCGCATCAACACCTGCATCAGCTAGGGCTTTTGCTCCTTCACCTGTAGCAACATTACCAGCAATTAACTGCACGTCTGGATAATCTTGACGTACCTTCCTGACTCGATCTATGACACCTTGTGAATGTCCGTGGGAAGTATCGATCAGTAATACGTCAACACCTGCTTCAATTAAAGCCTTTATACGTTCATCGGTTCCAGGTCCCACACTGACGGCAGCACCTACCCGTAAACGGCCTAATTCGTCTTTACAAGCGTTAGGTTTGCTTTCTGCTTTTTGGAAATCTTTAACGGTAATCATGCCTTTCAATTTGAAAGCATCGTCTACCACTAGAATTTTTTCTATGCGGGACTCATGCATTAACTCAAGCACTTGATCAGATGGGGCGCCCTCTTTAACTGTAACCAAGTCATCTTTCTTAGTCATAACACTAGAAATAGGTTGCTCTAAGCTTTTTTCAAAACGTAAATCACGACCAGTCACTATACCGATTAGGTTGTTGTCTTTATCCACAACTGGAAAACCAGAAAAACCATGCCTTTTACTCAAGGCATTAATTTCAGCAATCGTAGCTGTGGGTAAAACGGTAACGGGATCAGACACCACGCCACTTTCGTATTTCTTTACAGTGCGAACATGTTCAGCCTGTTGTTCTGGCGTCATGTTTTTATGAATAAATCCAATACCACCTTCTTGTGCCAATGCAATAGCTAAACGCGCTTCAGAAACGGTGTCCATTGCGGCAGAAATCAGGGGTATATTTAAGTTAACACCGCGGGTTAATCTTGTTTTAAGATTAGCGGTATGGGGGAGAACAGTTGAGTGCCCGGGTACTAACAAAACATCGTCAAACGTAAGGGCTTCTTTAGCGATCCTTAACATGCAATATCACCTATAAATGCGGATTTAATTGCGGCGCAATTCTAGCGGCTTTAAGCATATCAGTCTAGATATATATCAGAATTGGCAGTAAATCAGGTAAACTTATTGATAATGTTTTATTAGAGAACCCTGCAATCAATGTTTACTGTCCAAACCTCAGCAAAAAACATCCTTACTGTTAGCAAACTCAATCGTTTAGCACGCTCGGTTTTAGAATCTGAAATTGGTCAAATTTGGCTTTCAGCTGAAATTTCAAATTTTGTTGCGGCTAGCTCTGGTCATTGGTATTTCACCCTGAAAGATGATCGTGCGCAGGTCAAAGGAGCAATGTTTAAAGGTGCAAACCGCAAAGTGCATCAAAAACCTAAAGAAGGTGACAAAGTTTTAGTTAAAGCCAACATCAGCTTGTATGAGCCCAGAGGTGATTACCAAATCATCGTTGAGCATATGGAACCAGAAGGTGAAGGGCAACTTAAACAACAATTCGAAATGTTGAAACGGCAATTGGCCTCAGAAGGCATTTTTGCACAAGATTATAAAAAACCAATACCCGAAACTGTACTAAAAGTAGGTATTGTTACCTCACCCACAGGTGCCGCTTTACATGATATTTTGACCGTTCTGCAACGCCGTAACCCTGCCATTGAGGTGATTATTTATCCGAGTCAAGTCCAAGGTGATAGCGCAGTTTCTCTTATTTGTGCGGCGATTACTCAAGCTAACCTCAGAAAAGAAGTAGATGTATTAATTGTTGGCAGAGGTGGCGGCTCTTTAGAAGATCTCTGGTGCTTTAACAGTGAACTGGTGGCCAGAAAAATATTCGCCTCTTCAATTCCCATAATCAGTGCTGTGGGTCACGAAATAGATGTGAGCATTGCTGATTTTGTAGCGGATATGCGTGCCCCAACACCTTCAGCAGCCGCCGAGCTGGTCAGTCAAGATCAGTCAACTTTGCACAATAAAACCCTTGCCCTACAAGATAAGCTAATTAAAGCTTTTAGTCGTTTGCAACAAGTACTACTTCATCAGCATCAGACTTTAAATCAACGATTACTGCAAAATCATCCACAAAAGCAACTAGAACAAAAGAGTCAGTATGTCGATCAACTACAAGCTTCGTTGCAATCTGCATTCAAACAAAAACTGACTCAGGCAAAACAACAACAACAGCATATACATAGTCGCCTTTCTTTATCTTCGCCCCAAAAACTGCTGCAACGTCATCAAATAAGGTTGCAGGACCTGCAAACTAGACTACAAAGAAGCTGTCAACAGTTAATAGAAAACAAACAGCAAAAGTTACTTAATAATATGCATCTATTAGACACAGTAAGCCCATTAGCCACATTGGCAAGGGGTTACAGCATTAGTTTTAAGCAGGGAAAAATAGTTAAAACCACTCAACAAGTTCAAATTGGGGATGTCTTAGTGACTCGTTTAGAAGACGGAGAAGTATACAGTGAAATCAATCAGATAAAGTAGTCACTAACTTGAGTATGATTATTTTGTGGGTAACTTAATAAGTTCGCACTTAACTTCAACCTATCTAAAACGTATATACCAAGTTAATTTAAGTTCATTTTTCATACAAATTTTGTTGGGAAACATGTATCGTTTACTGTAAGTTATAATTGGTTATGTATAGCATTTAACAAAGAGCTTACTGATTAAATGAACAAGGGCTACGATAACTCAATATCTGATAAACAAATGCAGCGTGCTATTGTTTTAGTCGTCGATGATGATCCAGTAACCACGGATTTTTTGGTCCAAGCTTTAACACCTTTCTATCGCACGTTTTCTGCACTATCAGGAGAAGATGCTATCGGATTTTGCGCCTCTCATGCTCCTGACCTAGTTATTCTCGACCTACATATGCCCGTTTTAGACGGATTACTAACCTGCAAAATGCTAAAAGCCATACCTAGTATGCTTAATTGTCCCATAGTATTTTCAACTGCAGATACTTCCACTGAGCAAGAAATTAAATGCTGGGATGCAGGTGCTACTGACTTTGTTAGCAAGCCCATCGTTGTCCAAACTCTTGTCAAACGGATTCGGGCGCATGTTCTAGCTAAAATACAAAATGATCTTATTGAAAACATGGTGTTCATTGATCCTCAAACTGGCTTGTACAACAGACTATTTTTTAATGACTATTACCAAAAACAAGTTGCCTTGGCAAAAAGAAATGACGCGCCATTATCGCTTGTCATGTTTGAGCTAAAAAATTGCACATTGTTTGACACACAACCAACATCACCAATAACAATAAGACATTTAGAAGTATTATCTCAGATAATATCGACAGTATTGAGTCGTCCAACCGACACATTGACAACATATAGTGATAATGAATTTGCGATTCTGTTACCCGACACCTATATATTTGGTGCCAAATATATTATTCAAAAAGTACTGACTTTAGCTGCAGATTTTAAAAGTGTGGATGAAAATTTAACATTTGAAAAGATAGATATCACCGCTGGAATGGCTTCACTCGAAGCCTTACAGAAAAATACAAATTTAATCGAACTGATAGAAAAAAACCTAGCACAAAACAAAAAATCTAATAATGCCATGGTATCGCGCTACTATATTAACTGAAGTAGCGCCCCACCAAAGATTCGTTCTATCCTACTAAACAATTTAACCAATTATTTTCAATATACTCATTATAATTAATGTTGTTATTTAGCGTTTTTGTGCAAACGCATAAGTTGTCTACGTTTACGACGTTGTGAATCGTTAAGGCTACTGTGGTCTGTTTGGAAAGGATTAGCACTCTCTCTGAATTCAATCTTAATGGGTGTACCCATAACTTTTAATGATTTACGGAAATAATTCATTAAATAACGTTTATATGAGTCGGGTAAATCTTTCAGCTGATTACCGTGAATAACGATGAGTGGAGGATTATATCCACCAGCATGAGCATATTTCATTTTGACACGACGGCCCCGAACTACAGGAGGCTGATGGTCCTCTTGGGCCATATCCATGATACGCGTCAACATAGACGTATTTACCCGTTTAGTTGCTGAAGCGTAGGCTTCTTGAACTGATTCAAATAAATGCCCAACTCCCGTGCCATGTAAAGCTGAAATAAAGTGTAAGCGAGCAAAATCTATAAAACCTAAACGTCTGTCTAACTCACGTTTAATGTCTTCTTTAACGGTTTTATCTAGACCATCCCATTTATTTACTGCAACCACTAACGAACGACCAGCATTAAGAATAAAACCTAACAAACTCAAGTCTTGATCCGTAATACCTTCCTGAGCGTCAACCACAAATAACACCACATTGGATTCTTCAATCGCTTGTAACGTTTTTACAATGGAAAATTTTTCTACTGCTTCCGAGATGTTTCGGCGTCTTCTGACCCCAGCAGTATCAATCAGAATATATTCTCTGTCGTCACGTTCCATGGGAATAAAGATACTATCCCGAGTCGTACCAGGTTCGTCATAGACTACAACACGCTCTTCGCCTAAGATACGATTGGTTAGAGTAGACTTACCCACATTGGGCTTTCCCACTATCGCTAATTTTATCGGCAGGGCTTGCAATCTAGCTAGTTGTTCATCGGCGTCTATCTCTTCAAGCGCTTCATCACTCTCTTCGGGTATGTGCATATCAGGGAATTCTGAAGCAATAGGGGCTAAAGCATTTTGCAGCAATTGGGTTACACCTCTGCCGTGAGCAGCAGCTATCTGATTCACCCCCCCCAAACCTAATGCGAAGAAGTCAGCGCTTTCACTATCACCATCAATTCCATCAACTTTATTGGCAACCACATAAACAGGTTTTTCTTGTCTGCGAAGGTGTTCAGCAATCCCTTGGTCGGCTGCGGTCATACCAGTACGAGCATCAACTAAAAACAAAACTACGTCTGCTTCTATAATAGCCAACAGAGATTGTTCCGCCATGACCACATCAATGCCTTGTTCATCGCCACTGATACCACCAGTATCGACCACAATAAACTGTAGGCCTTCATATTTGGCTTGCCCGTATTTTCTATCCCGAGTTAGGCCGGGAAAATCAGCCACCAACGCATCACGTGTGCGAGTAAGACGATTAAATAAGGTCGATTTTCCAACGTTTGGGCGCCCAACTAAGGCAACAACGGGTAACATAAATACATATCCTGTAGACAAAAACGGCTCAGAAAATTCCAAGCCGCTAAAAATTATTAGTGTGATTCTTTATAAAGAATCACACTAAACCTGCTCATGGCGTTTTAATAGCCACTAATTTACCATCTCGAGTTTGAGTGTATAGAATATCTCCCTCCACCACAGGGGAGTGATAAATGCCTTCATCTTCATCATCACCACCCACTTCTAAGCGTGCAACAATTTTACCATCAGCTTGATCAAACCAATGTAAAAAACCAAATTTATCGCCTGCCACTAAATAGTTTCCAACAGGTGTTACCCCGGTTAATAAACGTTCTTTAAGTGCACCTTGACTCCATAACTCAACACCGTTGCGACTATCTAATGCATATACATTGCTGTTGACATCAACTAAATATAGCGTGCTACCTGATAATGACAAACGACGGAACGACTTGTATTCCCGTTTCCAGATAACTCGACCTGTACGCAACTCAACTGCAGCTAGAGAACCATCGTAAGAAATAACGTAAACATTACCAGCCGCTACTAGAGGCTCGCTATCAATGTCTACAATTCTTTCTAACTCAGTAACACCGGTCGCAGCTGAAATCACCTGCTCCCAAGCAGTTTGACCCGTTTCAAGTATATTAACGATTAGTTTACCAGTAGCAGTGCCGATAATAGCACCACCGTTAACTGCCGTGGGGGAAGAGACTCCTCGCAATGATAAGGGTGGGACATCCGATTCAGAAGACCAAACTTCTTCGCCAGTATCTGCATTTAAAGCAAATATAAATCCAGACCCGGTGTTTATCAGTACAATACCCGCATCAATCGCAGGTGAAGCTAACACTTCCCCCTTAACTGTTGTACTCCACTTTTGTTTACCAGTATTGGCATCCAACGCCACAACTTCACCATTTTCAGTGCCAAAAAAGACGGTTTCGTACGCAACACTAACACCGCCAGCAATTTTAGCTGACAAACCATTTGAAAAAAGATTACTGACACTTGAAGTCAAACCTTCGTTGTCATAAATCGCAAAGTTTTTAGACCATATCTTTTTACCCGTTGCCTGTTCGTAGGCATTGACTTGACCTTGACGGTTAGCAGCAAATACTTTGTCATAAGCCACTGCCGGCATAAGCTTTGAATAGAATTTACCAATCCCAGCACCTAAATTTTCAGACCAAATTTCGGTGGGAGTAAATTGTGCTTCAATAGGCTTCAGCCTACGAATTTCTAATTCTTCTTCTTCGTAAAACAAATCGCTAATTGTTGTACAGCTTGATAAGAAAACAGAACTGATTAATAGTATGAATAAAAAAGATTGTTTCACTATTTTCACCTTAGCCATTTGCCGCAACGGCTAAATTATCTAGCTTCATTTTCAAAACTTGGTCACGTTCATTGGTTTCCAATGCCGCACTGTATGCAGCTCTTGCTTTGTCAAATAGCTGTTGAGCTAAGTATACGTCACCCTTAATCTCTTGACTTTGAGCTATAAACGCTTTGTCTGATACCTTATTTGCACTTGCTAATGCGAGTTCGAACTCACCTTGTTCTATCTGAATACGCGCTAAACGAAGTTGAGCGATTGACTGAACGGCTGATAACTTGGCATTACTGACCACAAATTCAAGCTGTTTAACTGCTTCATCTAAATCTTTACGTTCGATAGCTTGTTGGGTCATTTCAAATGCCATTAATATGGCATAACCTGTGTCACTATGACTTTCGATAAATAGTTTTGGTCTTGACCGAAGCCCGCCTCACCTTTTATTAATTCTTCAGAAGCTTTTTCTAAAAGCAAAAGAGGCTTGCTCTTTTGCTTCAATTTGTGAGTCGTTATAATAGCGCCAACCTAAAAGTCCACCTAAACCTAATAACGCACCAATAACTAATGATAGACCATTCTCTTTCCAGAACCGTTTAATAGCTTCAACTTGTTGTTCTTCTGTTTCGTACTGTTCCATCATCCATTCCTATTACTGCTTGGCCATCGAGAGTTTGATGACACATAATGTTAATTCTAAAAAATCACACGCATTAGACGTTGAATAACTTTTGCGTAAAGTGAGTTAATTCGTTAAGTGAAATTGTTTCTTGTGGTTGTTTTTCTCGCAAGTATTTAATAGCAACCTGCTGAGACGCCATCTCATCCTGACCGATAATAAAGGCAATACTGGCACCACTCTGATCCGCTCTTTTCATTTGTTTCTTGAAATTTCCACCACCACAATGATTCATCAGTTTTATTTGTGGTACTGCATCTCTTAGTGTTTCACTAACCTGCCTAGCATAGAGTTCGACTGATTCATCCATAGCAGTGACATAAATGTCGACTACAGAAACTATATTTTTATCTAAGTCCAATGTTTGTAGCATCAACACTAAACGTTCTAGTCCCATAGCAAAACCTACGCCCTGAGTTGCTTTACCACCAAGTTGTTCAACTAAACCATCATACCTGCCACCGGCACATACTGTTCCTTGGGAACCTAAACTTTCGGTGACCCATTCAAAAACGGTACGATTATAATAATCAAGGCCACGCACCAATGCAGGGTTAACTCGATATTGGATGCCGAGGTTGTCTAAACGTTCACATAATCCTTGAAAATGTTTGGCAGACTCTTCATCAAGGCAATCAATCAGTTTTGGCGCATCTTTAACTGCGTTTTGTACTTGTGGGTTTTTACTATCAAGTACCCTCAGTGGATTGGTCTTCAAACGTCTTAAACTATCTTCATCTAGCTCAGACTCACGAGTCTTCAAAAATGCCACTAGTTGTTTTTTATAAGATACTCTGGCGTCAGCAGAACCAAGAGAATTAATTTCTAAGGTGACGTTTTGGCTAATCCCAAACTTTTTCCATAACCTGGCACTAAGTAATATCACCTCAGCATCGATATCGGGTCCAGCTAAGCCAAATACTTCTACACCGAATTGATGGAACTGCCTGTAACGTCCTTTTTGTGGGCGTTCATGGCGGAACATTTGGCCCATATACCAGAGGCGCTGCTGTTGATTATACAATAAACCATGTTCATTTCCTGCACGCACAACACAGGCAGTACCTTCTGGTCGTAACGAAAGACTGTCTGAATTACGATCCTCGAAAGTGTACATTTCTTTTTCAACTATATCGGTCACTTCACCAATAGAGCGCTTGAATAAATCTGTGCTTTCAACGATAGGAGTACGAATTTCTTGATAACCATAACTGGCCACTACTTGGCGAATGGTTGATTCAACGTACTGCCAAAGCCCTGACTCAGTGGGCAAACAATCGTTCATTCCTCGAATAGCCTGAATTTGTTTCGACACTAAAAATAATCTCTGATTTAATAATTAAAAAAGCCCCGCATTATAGGGGCTTTATAGATAAACGTAAAATAATGAAGCTAAAAAAACACATAAAGCTTATGAAAAGTTAGCTGTGACTATGAGATAATTAACTAAGTTAATGTTTTTATCGCTATCTTTCGGCTTTCATCCAACTGGCTGGCTTTTGCACGGATGCGCTTTTCTAGTTGGTCGATTAAATTATCATTAGATAAACGTTCTTTTTGACGTATGCCATCTAAGTAAAAACCACTCATGTTACGTGCGCCTGTTAAACCTAAATCGGATATTTCTGCTTCTCCTGGGCCATTAACTACGCATCCAATGATAGATACATCCATTGGAGTAAGTATGTCCTCCAATCGCTGTTCTAAGGCATTTACTGTACTAATTACATCGAATTCTTGGCGAGAACAACTTGGGCAAGCAATGAGATTTATACCTCTAGACCGAATTCGTAATGACTTTAAAATGTCAAATCCAACCTTTATCTCTTCAACTGGATCAGCTGCCAGCGAAATTCGAATGGTATCGCCAATGCCTTCTGCCAGTAACATGCCTAAGCCAACGGCGCTTTTAACAGCACCCGCACGTATGCCACCCGCTTCCGTAATGCCTAAATGTAAGGGTTGGTCAATCAGCTTAGCCAGAAGTCGATATGAGCCTACAGCCAAAAACACATCTGAAGCTTTAACACTCACTTTAAACTGATCAAAGTTAAGTTTATCAAGGATGTCTACATGACGCATGGCAGATTCAACTAACGCTTCTGCAGTAGGCTCACCGTATTTTTCTTGTATGTCTTTTTCTAAAGAACCACCGTTAACACCAATACGAATCGGAATACCTTTGTCCTTGGCACAATCTACTACAGAACGAACTCGGTCCATACTGCCAATGTTACCAGGGTTAATCCGTAAGCAATCCACACCGTATTCTGCCACTTTCAAGGCAATCCGGTAATCAAAATGAATATCCGCAATCAATGGCACTGTAACTTGCTGTTTGATTAACTTAAACGCTTCTGCCGCGTCCATAGTGGGTACAGACACTCTAACTAGATCACCACCGACCGCTTGAATTCGCTTAATCTGAGCAACTGTTGCTGCCACATCAGTAGTAGGAGTATTCGTCATAGACTGCACTGCAATAGGCGCACCATCACCTATAGGCACGTTACCTACATATATACGTTTGGAAGGTCGGCGATTAATGGGTGATTCAGAAAACATAGTAATAATTTTCCTATAGTTATACGGTCATTTATTCAGATAAGGGTAAATCAAATTTAGCAATACGCCCAGAAGGTAAGAAAGTCATGTCTATACGTTCACCTGCATAGCGTATTTTCACTACTTCTGGTGCACCTAAAGTAACCACAAAAGGTGGGATACCGGTGACTGGCATGACTCTTCCTTTAACTTTAACCCCGTAAGCTATATTTTCACCTGTAGCATCAGCCAGATTCATCCAACAATCACCAGAAAATTTAAATATCAACTCAACTGGTGCAGCTGTTTCGGTCTCTACTTTTGCAATAGCAGCACTAGACAATATTTCCAAATCAGCGGTATCACTAACGCTTTCTGCGCTAACAAGTTGGTTATCGATGGTTAACTCTTCGATGACGACAGGCTCATCCAAAAAATCACTTTCATTCGTCTGTGAAGATAATAAAAATTCTGAGTCTGAGGTTAACGTTTCTTCGAGTGGCGATGCTTCTTGAGTAATCACGTCATCAATAACCGTTTTAGGGTAATTACTCTTAATTGATGCTGAAGTCTCAGTAGAACTTTGTTGAAACCACCAAATTACCACTAGGGCAATGATTGCGGACAAAATCAAATAAGTCACTAACATTAATTTGTCATCATTGGCCTGATTGGCCACTCGACGGGAAAAACTTTGCAGCTTAATAGGTTCTTTTATCTGAGTACTCAGTTTTTCAAAAGCGTTAAGGATCACTGCTTCTTCAATATGAACATGTTTTGCGTAAAGCTTTAGATAGCCTCTGACAAACGTTAACGAAATATTTATATCGAAGTTATCCTGCTCGATGTCTTCAATGAGGGCCTTTTTTAATTTCATTTTGTCGGCAATGTCTTGGGTGGATAAATTGGCACGCTCACGTGCCTGTCTTAATATCTGACCAGGCCCTTGTATATCCGACTCTGGTTGCTTTACTTCTTCTTTTTCAATCATAGTTTAGCTTTACTCTACAACGCTTGGGGCAACTAAAAATAACTCCTTACCATCAAAAATAGCCGACGCATCAGCTAAACCATTCCAGTCTATCAGACGTTGCATTTTGATGTTGTAAAGAAGCGAAATCCTGTATAAATTCTCACCACTGGATACGATATGGAACTCTGGCGTATCCATAATTTCTGACTCGACTTGAGCCGCTTGCATAGATGATTGTTCTGCAACCGCTTCACGAGCTTGGGAAATATCTTGCACTGCTATTTTGACGACTTTTTCGATTGATAACAATTCATTCTTTTTAGGCAGAACCCCTGAACTATTAGAAATATTTTCAGATGCTTTAGATGCAACTAATCCTGAGACCTTTTCAGCTTCTTGGTTCAAGAATGGAACTTTGGCTGCTTTATCTGGAACTTCAGGTTCTGGCTGCTGATCAGATAACATTTTTATGGTCACAGCATCATCTGGATACAATTTTAATAACATATTCGAATAACTTGCTGCGGCAGTGTCGTTGCCAGTGCCACGCTCTATCTTCATTGCCATCAACAGACTTTGTGGACTAATCTGGGCAATTTTTTCATAGCGTCTGAGTATAGCTCTAGCTTCTTGCCAATCTTCTACCTCAACTAACGAGCGAGCAAATAAAAACAAACTGTTAGCTCTACCAGGTTGATGATTAACCGCGTTACGTAAGTATTGAATTGCGTCTTCAGGTTGACCTTGACTTCTACTGCACAACGCTAAGTTTTCGTAAGTCTCAGCGCTGGAAATATAACTGCTGGTGTTCACTGCTTTAAGGAAATACTTTTTGGCTTTTTCATAAACACCATTTTGACATAAAAACGCACCATAACTATTCGCAATGTTAGCATTTTGGGGATCAAGATCCATAGCATATTGATATGCGTTTTCAGCTTGCTCTAACTCATTCACACTTTGATAATAATAAGCCATAGCAAAATTGGCGTCTGCTGATCTTGGTGCAAATTCTAATGCTTTATCTAAATTAAATTTTGCTTGTCTAAAGTTTCCGTTACTAAGGTACGTTAAACCCAGAGAAACGCGGGTTTTAGATGCTTTAATTTGATCAAAATTTTGGCCGTAATTTTGGTTACTTTGACTGGTGCAGGCGCTGAGCAGCATCAGCCCAATAAATACAATACTGAACATTTTTAGCATAGAGTTCATTAGGACCTGTTTGACATATTGTCGATAAAAATTTATTAAGTCATTTTGACTGAAATACTCTCGCCTTTCAGCTGTTTTTTCAACACTCTTTTGGTGCGATCCACCACTTCACCCACCAACTGCCCACAAGCAGCATCGATATCGTCTCCTCTAGTACGACGAACTACAACTATGAGCCCATATTCCATTAGGACTTTAGCAAAACGATCGATCCTCGAATTACTAGAACAGGTGTATGGCGAGCCTGGATAAGGATTAAACGGAATAAGGTTTATTTTACACGGGGTATCGGCCAATACCTTTGCAAGTGCATGAGCTTGGTCAGTGCTATCGTTAATCCCATTTAGCATCACGTACTCTACCGTTACCTTACCTTGGTTGGCGTTCGACTTAGCTAAGTATCTTCTGACACTGGCCAAAAACACCTCAATTGGATATTTTTTATTAACGGGTACTAGCACGTCACGTAATGCATTATCAGGTGCATGTAATGAAATAGCCAACGCTACGTCTATCTGGTCGCCCAACATATCAAGAGCTGGGACTACACCTGAAGTACTTAAAGTTACTCTGCGTTTGGATAAACCAAAAGCAAGATCATCCAACATCAACTCCATGGCAGGCACCACATTCTTAACATTCAGCAACGGCTCACCCATACCCATCATCACTACATTTGTGATCGGACGTTTGGCAGTATCATTATTCAGACCTATTGTGGTTGCGACTCGCCAAACTTGGCCAATAATCTCAGAGACTTTTAAATTACGATTAAATCCCTGTTGCCCCGTAGAACAAAAAGTACATTCAAGTGCACAACCTACCTGTGAAGACACACATAAAGTCGCTCGGTCGCCATCAGGGATCCAAACCGTTTCTACTTCTTGGCCACCTTCTAGCTTCAATGCAAATTTAATGGTGCCGTCGGCAGCAGTCTTTTGATATGCGATTTCTGGTGCTTTGACTTCACATTTGGCTTGAAGTTTTGCTCGCAAGGCTTTATTAAGATTACTCATCTGTTCAAAATCTGCCACGCCTTGCTGATAGATCCATTTCATGACTTGCTCTGCTCTGAAAGGTTTTTCTCCCATTTCATTAAAAAAGGTACGCAAACCTTCTCGAGTTAAATCAAGTAAGTTAATTTTTTTAGGTTGGGCAGATACCACTTCAGTTGACACAATAAACCTCAATACTTAAACGAAACTACTGCTATTTTAACCGATTACTCAGTTTTTGCAGCACATATAATAAATAACACAAAAGGGAGCCTAAGCTCCCTTTATCAAAACTGATTTAAGCTTAACGAGTGCGTGGGCAGATTTCTTCATCACTAAAGAAATAAGCAATCTCACGGGCCGCTGATTCAGGAGCATCTGAACCATGGCAAGCATTTTCATCAATTGAAGCTGCATAATCAGCACGTAACGTACCAGCTAGAGCATCAGCAGGGTTAGTTGCCCCCATTATTTCACGATTTTTCAAAACAGCATTTTCACCTTCTAACACTTGAACCATAACAGGACCAGATGTCATGAAAGAAACTAAAGCAGCAAAAAATGGACGTTCGCTATGCTCAGCATAAAACCCCTCTGCTTGCTCTTTACTCAAATGTAGCATTTTAGACGCCACTAATCTAAGGCCAGCAGACTCAAAACGGTTGTAAATACCACCGATAACATTCTTTGCAACTGCATCGGGCTTAATAATAGAAAAAGTTCGTTCTAAGGCCATTTTCTTTACTCCAGTATTAGTAATATTTCGTCTTAATATTTGGTCTTAATATTTAGTCCTAATGGACACGTAAATAGACACATAAATAGACACATAAAAATTCGCGCGGATTATATGCAATTAGACACCAAATACCTAGTATAGATTGCATATTATTCTGTTCTCCCTAAAATCAAGGTTGCCATAATTGTGAGACGAGGTGATCTTGATTAAATTTTTAGTGCTCATTCCTGTTGTGTTGTTTTTAATTTGGTTTATGTATTTGAAGAAAAAGGGCTATAGCTTAGGGGACGGAAAACAAGGGTTTATATATATATTCACTTTTTGCGCTGTGATCGCTGTTTTTTACAGCTCTTTGTTATGGATTACTGAATAGTGCTGACGAGCTAATAATACTATTTACCAAAATACAGATAATAAAAAAGAGCGATAAACGCTCTTTTTTTTATGAAGAAAATATAAATCAGTTTATTGGAAAATCTCGATATCAGCTTGTGCTTTTAAAGATTCGACCACGGCACCATATATTATTTGAGACTTACTCGATGCAAGGCGATTTTGTAATGAAGTCAATTGTTGAGCATTAGCTTCAGCAGCAGAGTTTACTTGGGTCAGTTGCACTAAAGAAATGTCTCCAGCAATTAAGTCAACAACACTAGTATCCGTAGCAGATAACTTGAACAATGCATCAACAATAGACTGTGACAATGCCGGGTCATTGCGAGTTACCGTTTGCTTCTCTTCCCAGCTTAGCTCAAGTGTAGCTAATCTAGGATTAACATCTTCATTATTTACCAATGCTTGTTTAAGTTCCAAGGCCCAATCTCTAGCAGCCTGTTGAGCCGATTGTGCAGCTAATGTCTGTTGAATTTGTTCTTTAACCTCTTCAATAGTCTTTGTCCGCTCGGGCTCATGCTCGGCAACTCTAACAACTATAATATGATTCCTGGCAAGCTCTATCACTTCACTATTTACCGCATCTTCAATTAGTTCAAAACTAAAGGCGCTTGATAAAACGTTAGGGTTAGACACAGCATCGGGCGCATTGGCTCGACTAAATAAATTAGTAGTATTTATCGTTTTACCGGCTAAATCTGCAACTTCTTCAAGATTGTCAGGTACTTCAAAAGCTACTTCTGACATTCTTTGACTAATCTCATAAAAACGCTCTTCTGCTTTGAACGTTTTGACTTTAACAATTATTTCTTCTTTGACGTTTTCAAAAGCATTAACTTGCTCAGGCTTAACATCAGTTAACATAATAATATGGTAGCCAAACTCACTTTTAATGACGCCACTCACATCATCTTTATTGGCAAGTGAAAAGGCCGCTTCTTCAAATGCAGGATCCATAATACCTTTGCCAAACCAACCTAAATCACCACCATTTTCAGCACTGAAAGTATCGCTTGAAAATCTTTTTGCAAGTTCTGCAAAATTTTCACCTGCTTGTATTTTCGCTAGTACCTCTTCAGCCTTAGTAGCAATTGCCTCATCCTCATCAGCACTTTCAAACAAAATGTGTGCCGCTTGACGCTCTTCATCAGTACGATAATCAAAAAGGTTTTGTTGATAGTATTCTGCAATCTCATCGTCCGTGACTACAATCGAAGACAATAAATCATCTAATACTAATTCAACATAAGACAAACTGACTTTCTGCTGAGTATCAAACTGACTAATGTTACTTTGATAGAAACCTAAAATTTCATCGTCACTGATGTTAACTTGGTCAACAAATTTAGACGCTGGTATATTCAGATATCTTATGTCACGACTTTGCTGCTGCATCAAATATGCTGATTTTGCTTCACCGACTAATGCGAATTCAGTTCCCATTAATGACTGTGAAAGTTGTCTACGCACCATATCAACTCGCATGTAGTCTCTAAAATTATTAGTTTGAAAGCCTGCTTGGCGTAAAAGTGCAAGATATCGGTCATTATCAAATTGTCCATCTATTTGAAATTCTTGCATGCCTACTATTGCTAGCTTGATTTGTTCATCGCTGACTCTCAAGCCAAACTCTTGCGCTGCTTGGTCTAGCAATTTTTCACTAATCAGACGGTCTAATATGCCCTGTCGAAAATTTTGCAGATATGCAGTATCACTTGCTAACGTAGCAAAAGCGTCACCAAATTGAGATTCCATACGTGAGCGCTCGTTTTGATAAGCGCGTTCTAATTCATCGAGGCCTATCTCTTCACCATTAACATTGGCTGCGGCTCCAGATGCAGATGAATTGATGTAGCTGCCTACACCTGCAAATACAAAACTTAAAATAACTAATCCCAATATCCCCATTGCCCAAGGGCCTTGTGATCCTTCTCTGATTCTTTCCAACATACTAAATTCCAAACTCCAAATGAGCTGTTATTGATAATTACTAAAGACGCCTAATTTAGGTTGTCTTAGTCGCAAAGGCGCGGGATTATATACCAACCGAGTTCATTTATTAATGATTGTTCGCAGTGAATTGAAAAAATATTTGGTGAGCGAATATTTAAGATTAAAAAATGACTGATGCAAACGGCACAAAAACAAAAGGCGATGAAAAATCATCGCCTTTTGGTATAAATAAACTAAGTGATTAGTTACAAGCGTCTTTTAGTGCTTTACCAGCTTTGAACGAAGGCACTTTAGCTGCTGAAATTTGAATAGTCTCACCAGTTTGAGGATTACGACCACTACGAGCAGCACGTTCGCGCACAGAGAATGTACCGAAACCAACTAATGCAACTTGGTCACCATCTTTAAGTGCAGTAGTAACAGCGCCAGTCAATGCATCTAGTGCGCGACCTGCTGCAGCTTTAGAAATGTCTGCACTTGCAGCGATGGTATCAATAAGATCTGACTTATTCACAATATGAACCCCTTCATTTGTTATTATATTTGCGACTTGCACTATGCAAAGCCGAACGTTTTTATCAAGCATGAAAATTAACTGCAAGCTATATATTTGCAAATCATTAACTTTCAATGAATCGTCTCAATCCCTTTCGTGACAAGGCCTAAAGAGAATCTGAAACAAAGGCTACCACAACTATTTAGTTAGGGAAGCCCTTAAGTTCAAAAAAAATTAAAAAAACAGCATTTTATGCTTGTTTTTTAACCTTCTTAACTACAACTGGCTTAAATTTATCCGGATGCTCTTGCAAAGCTAATTCTAAGACTTCGTCAATCCACTGCACTGGATGGATGCTTAAATCTCGTTTTACATTGTCAGGAATCTCTTCTAAGTCGCGTTCATTTTCTTTAGGAATAATCACTGTTTTAATTCCACCGCGGTGTGCAGCGAGTAACTTTTCTTTAAGTCCACCAATAGGTAAAACTTCTCCCCGAAGAGTAATTTCACCGGTCATGGCTACATCACACCTCACAGGGTTACCTGTTAAGCTAGAAACTAATGCAGTACACATGGCAATACCAGCGCTAGGTCCATCTTTAGGAGTTGCGCCCTCTGGTACATGCACATGGATATCGCGTTTTTCATAAAAATCGTTATTAATACGCAATTTGTCTGCTCGACTGCGCACTACTGTCATAGCAGTTTGAATAGACTCCTGCATCACTTCGCCCAATGAACCGGTAAAGGTTGTTTTGCCTTTGCCCACTACCGATGTGGTTTCTATGGTTAACAGTTCGCCACCAACCTGGGTCCATGCTAGTCCTGTTACCTGCCCTATTTGATTAGATTTATCAGCTTTACCATAATCAAAACGCTGTACACCCAAATATTCATTCAGATTATCTTGATTAACTAATACTTTTGTAATGTTTTTTCCAAGCAAAATATTCTTAACAGCTTTGCGACATATTTTAGATATTTCTCTTTCTAAGTTCCTAACACCTGCCTCACGGGTGTAATATCGAATAATCCCAATAATGGCACTCTCGTCAATGATCAACTCGCCATCTTTTAGACCATTGCGGGATATCTGTTTGTCCACTAAATGTTGAATTGCAATATTCAGTTTTTCATCTTCGGTATATCCCGATAGGCGTATAACTTCCATGCGGTCCAACAAGGGCCCAGGAATATCCATGCTATTAGAAGTGGCAACAAACATGACGTCCGATAAATCGTAATCCACTTCAAGGTAGTGATCACTAAACTTGTTGTTTTGTTCTGGATCCAGTACTTCTAATAATGCAGAAGATGGATCGCCACGCATGTCAGATGACATCTTATCAATTTCATCGAGCAAAAATAGTGGATTTTTCACCCCTACTTTAGCCAACTTTTGTACTATCTTGCCAGGCATAGAACCAATATAGGTTCGGCGGTGCCCGCGGATCTCAGCTTCGTCACGCACTCCTCCCAACGCCATGCGTACATACTTTCTTCCTGTAGCCCTAGCGATAGATTGCCCTAAAGAAGTCTTACCCACTCCCGGCGGTCCTACCAAACAAAGAATAGGTCCTTTGAGCTTTTTAACTCGTTGTTGTACCGCCAGATACTCAATAATTCGCTCTTTGACTTTATCTAAACCATAATGGTCTGCATCCAATATTTTATCAGCAAGAGCCAAGTCTTTTTTAACTACGCTTCTTTTTACCCAAGGAACATTAGTTAACCATTCTATGTAACTTCGCACAACGGTTGCTTCTGCAGACATTGGCGACATCATTTTTAATTTAGCTAATTCTCCAGTTGCCTTTTTCTGAGCTTCTTCTGGCATTTTGGCATCGGTGATTTTCTGCTTCAACGCTTCAAATTCATCAGGTGCTTCATCAAGTTCACCTAATTCTTTTTGAATGGCCTTCATTTGCTCATTCAAATAGTATTCTCGCTGACTCTTTTCCATTTGTTTTTTAACACGAGTGCGAATTTTTCTTTCAACTTGAAGCAAGTCAATTTCGCTTTCCATCAACGCCATTAGGTATTCTAGACGCTCTGTTATACCCAGCATTTCAAGCACTTTTTGTTTCTCTGACAACTTCAGAGGCATGTGCGCAGCCATCGTATCAGCTAAGCGTGCAGCATCTTCAATACCACTTAACGAGGTCAAAACTTCAGGTGGAATTTTTTTATTAAGTTTGACGTATCCTTCAAACTGAGAAATAGCTGAACGAATTAACACTTCTTGTTCTGATTCTTCTAATTCGGTATCTACTGAGCTTTCAACATCAGCAATAAAAAAATCTTCAGTACTGACAAAACTATCAATCTTGCCGCGCTGATTACCTTCAACTAATACTTTAACTGTGCCGTCAGGCAACTTCAGCAGCTGTAGTATTGTTGCTATGGTGCCAACAGTGAATATGTCATCTACTTCTGGCTCGTCAACACTGGCATCTTTTTGAGCCACTAAGAAAATCTGTTTATCTTTTTCCATCGCCGCTTCTAAACAACGAATTGATTTTTCACGCCCAACAAATAATGGGATAACCATGTGTGGATATACCACTACATCACGTAACGCCAAAACAGGCATTTCAATGCGATCTTCTCGCTTTTTAGTCATACTTGGTCTCGTATTATGTCGGTTTATATTACATCTACTGGTTGTATATGGGGTTAGGCAGTTAAAGTTCAAATAAAATTTTAAACAAAGCGGAATAAAGTGTCGTTATTAGATTGGTAAACTGTATATTTTTACCATTAAAAAAGGCTCTTTCGAGCCTTTTTGGTATTTATTTATTCTGAAGCAACTTTTTTATCTGCACCACTGTCGTAAATCAAAATGGGTTTTGATTCTCCACGAATGACAGTTTCATCAACCACGACTTTACTCACATTTGTCATAGACGGTAAATCATACATAGTGTCTAAGAGTACTGCCTCCACGATAGAGCGTAAACCACGAGCACCCGTTTTACGCTGCATGGCTTTTTTAGCTATAGCTTGTAAAGCGTCTTCACGGAACTCAAGTTCAGTATTTTCCATTCCAAACAATGCTGAATATTGTTTGGTCAAGGAGTTTTTAGGTTCACGTAGGATTTGAACCAACGCATCTTCGCTCAGCTCTTCAAGACAAGTCAGTACCGGCAAACGTCCAATGAACTCAGGGATCAACCCATACTTCACTAAGTCTTCAGGCTCAACCTTCTTAAGCCATTCACCTTCTTGAGACTTGTTGCTGGTATTTTTAATTTCTGAAGCAAAACCGATGCCCGTGCCTGTGTGAGCGCGCTGCTCTATCACTTTGTCTAAACCAGCAAAAGCACCGCCACAAATAAATAATATCTTAGAAGTGTCTACCTGTAAAAACTCTTGTTGCGGATGTTTTCTGCCCCCCTGAGGAGGAACAGAAGCAACAGTGCCTTCAATTAGTTTAAGTAGCGCTTGCTGAACACCTTCACCAGATACATCTCTAGTTATAGAGGGATTATCTGATTTACGTGATATTTTATCTATCTCATCAATGTAAACAATACCACGTTGAGCTTTTTCAACATCATAGTCGCATTTTTGTAACAGCTTCTGGATGATGTTTTCGACGTCTTCACCTACATAACCGGCTTCGGTTAAGGTTGTTGCATCGGCCATAGTAAATGGTACATCTAACAACCTAGCAAGCGTTTCTGCTAATAAGGTTTTGCCACTGCCTGTAGGTCCCATAAGCAAAATATTACTCTTGCCTAATTCTACGCCCTCGTGCACATCACCGTTTCTTAAACGCTTGTAATGATTATATACCGCGACTGAGAGCACTTTTTTAGCGTGCTCTTGACCAATCACATAATCATCTAGATGAGCATGAATTTCTTTCGGTGTAGGTAAATCGTCTTGTTTCTTTTTGGGCGCGATTTCTTTTATTTCTTCTCGAATAATGTCATTACACAAATCGACACATTCATCACAAATAAAAACCGACGGGCCAGCAATTAGTTTTCTTACTTCATGTTGGCTTTTACCACAGAACGAACAGTACAAGAGTTTATTGTCGCCATCAGTACTTTTTTTATCACTCATTTACAATCTTTTCCTATCTTAGACTGACTCTACCTAAAGGTAGCCTAAAAACAACTTGAATGTAGTCTACCCTTAGGCATATCACGGAGTCATTTTATCACTTGTCGCTTTTTGTGTCAGCTTGACTGGTATCTGGTCTACTCGACAATACTTGGTCAATTAGCCCATATTCCACAGCGTCGGTTGCGCTTAAAAAATTATCTCTGTCGGTATCTTGCGCAACTTTTTCATACTCTTGCCCAGTATGTTTTGCCATCAAACGATTCATCTTCTCTTTAATAGACAGGATTTCTTTAGCATGAATTTCAAAATCCGACGCTTGTCCTTGGAAACCGCCTAAGGGTTGATGAATCATCACGCGGGAATTAGGTAGACAATAACGTTTGCCCTTTTCGCCTGCAGATAACAAAAATGCGCCCATACTGGCAGCTTGGCCAATACACACAGTGCTAACATTAGGTTTAATAAAGTTCATTGTATCGTAAATAGCCATACCTGCCGTCACTGAACCGCCTGGAGAATTAATATATAAGAAAATATCTTTTTCTGGATTCTCGGCTTCTAAAAATAACAACTGGGCAACGATAAGATTAGCCATGTGGTCTTCAACTTGGCCGACTAAAAAAATAACATTCTCTTTTAACAAACGAGAATATATATCGTAAGAACGTTCACCTTTGGCGGTTTGCTCTACAACCATTGGAACTAATGCGTTTGTTGGATCAAAATTGGTTTTCATCATAAATTCAAATTCTTCACAAATAAAAATGCTCGGTAGTTACCGAGCATTTAAGCAGTTGCAGGCTAGATAAGTCAAATAACAATAGGCAAATTATGCCTGTTTGTTCATGATCTCATCAAAGGATTTCTTCACTTCTTTAACTTTGGCTTGTTTCAGCAATAATTCAACTGCTTGTTCTTCCATTGCAACATTGTTCATTTGTTGCATCAATTCATCATTTGTTCTGTAATACTCGATCACTTCTTTTGGATCTTCGTAAGCAGAAGCGGCTGTTTCAATTAGCGCTGCTACTTTGTCAGCATCCACTTTTAGCTCGTTAGTTTTAATAACTTCGCCTAACAGCAAACCAATACTTACACGTTTACGAGCATTTTCTTCAAACAGATCAGCTGGAAGCTCTGGCATGTTATCAATATTTCCACCTTGTTGCTGGCTGAAACGTTGCTTGGCTTGCTCGCGCAATGCGTCAATCTCTTGGTCAACTAGCGCTTTTGGCAAATCAATTTGGTTTAATTCAAGTAAACCCGCAATGACTTGCTCTTTTACCGACGCCTTTAAGGTTTGATCTAACTCGCGTTGCATATTTTTGCGAACTTCAGCATGTAGTGCTTCGATATTACCATCTTCAATACCGAAAAGTTTAGCAAACTCTTCGTCAACTTTAGGTAAGTCTAATTGCTCAACTTTTTTGATATTTATAGTAAACTTGGCGACTTTTCCCTTTAGCTTCTCAGCATGATAATCTTCTGGGAATGTCACATCTGCAATGACTTCATCACCTGTTTTGTTACCTACAATAGGCTTTTCAAAACCAGGGATCATGCGATCTTTACCCATTTCTAGGGCGAAATCTTCAGCTTTACCACCATCAAACTCTTCACCATCGATAGTACCGATAAAATCAATTGTGACTTTATCGTCTTTCTTAGCTTTGCGTTTAACTTCTTTATAATTAGCATGTTGCTTTCGCAAAGTGTCAATCATGTCGCTTAAGTCTTTGTCTGTGATCTCTACTGCTGGCTTTTCAACTTTAATTTTAGCAATGTCTTTAACTTCAACTTCTGGATACACTTCAAAAGCAGCAACATACTCTAAGTCTTTGCCATCTTCATCTGTCTTCATTTCGAAGCTAGGCATACCAGCTGGGGTAATTTTTTCTTGAGTAATAGCTTCATAGAAATTGCGCTGCATCACTTCACCAGCAATTTCCTGACGTACGGCTTGACCATAACGTTTTTTAATAACATTAACAGGCACTTTACCAGGGCGAAAACCATTAATTCTTTGGGTTTTTGCTAATTGCTGTAAGCGAGACTTGACTGCAGAATCGATTGTTTCAGCAGGAATGGTGATAGTAAGACGGCGTTCTAAACCTTTGGTCGCCTCAACGGATACTTGCATTCTAATACCTCAATTATGCGCATACTTGCGCTTATATGTTATTACTAAAGGGCTTTTATCGGCGCAAAATAATTATTGTTACAAATACACTAGTTACGTCCGAATATCCTGAAACAAGAAATGTTCTCCTTAGACAAGATAGCCTGATAAAATGACGCAATAGTATAGCTATAGCGATAGCGCAAGTCGAGGGTAAAATTCCAAGCATTAAAATAGTATTAACATTTAGCGACTTAATAGAGGTTTAAAAGGTTGTAAAAGCTCTTTAGCATCTATGCAATTAATGTTGGATATGAATCAAAATATCAATTGTCTAATAAACTAATTATAAACGGGAATAAACACGTCTCACATACCAGCTTGTGTTGGTGGGAAAAACAAAAATTTCAAAGCATGTTTTATTGGTCACATCCTTCCGCGCGGCAAACATCTGATGTATATGATTACATACTTTGTAGAGAGTTAGTCCTTAACTATTAGTGGGGTTTATCGATTTTTGGGAACAACTTTGGTTTGTAAGTAATAAGCGAACTGTCTTATCACCTATAGCTTCAACATAGCAATGTTGTCATTTTACCCATGCATCGTTTATGTGAGGGTACGTATGCTCTTTAAATCGGTTAATCATCACTTCTGCCCTTGCGGTAAAATAAAAATATTTTTAAAACTCAGTCATGAGCGTTAGTCTTTAAATTAAACAGCACCCATCTGAATAACTCTGCTGAACTAAAATTTCATTTGCAGTTGGAAAGCATTAATTGAAAATAATTAACAACAGGTTGAACTTATGTTTCAACTCTTCCTCCGAGTAAACATTTTTTTTGTGTGTTCTCATTTTTAGGCCTTATTTTCTATCAGGCTTTTTAGTTTGAAATTTTGTATCTTCAATTAAGCGAATATTTACGTTAATTCTGTTATTGATCGGCAAAGCCAAATATTTTGTAATCAGTAGGGCAATTACACATCTATATAGAAAGGCATCCAATCTCAACTTAATGATGCCTTGTGCTGCGGTATTTTATATTCCGGCATCAATTCAGGTCGCTTGTCTAACTGTTAAAATGGGCAAAGTTGTGCTCCTAAAGGTTCAAGTTCTATTAGAGAGCGACATTTTTTACTTTTAGCTAATGCAGGCAAGAAATAAAGATAGCAAGAGGAATTTCGTTTAAAGTATCTATCTGTATGTGCGACTAGTTAGAACTTTAAAAAATTACTGAGGGGTGGCTAAAATTAGCCTTAAGATTATTCGAAAAATATAATAGTAGAGAAATGGTCGGTGAGACAGGATTCGAACCTGCGACCCCTTGGACCCAAACCAAGTGCGCTACCAAGCTGCGCTACTCACCGACTTAACTCTAAATACGCATTATGAACCATCAAATAGATAAACAATTTTTACTATATTTACGTTAAAGTTAAATTTTATGAAATTTGCGTGGTGCACACATACATATAAATAATAACCAAAATCTTAGCAAAATAAATTTCTGAGAATCAAATGACTTAAATATGGTGCGGAAGGAGAGACTCGAACTCTCACGCCGTGAAGCACTGGAACCTAAATCCAGCGTGTCTACCAATTCCACCACTCCCGCGAGTGGGGTGGGCGACGGGGCTCGAACCCGCGACAACCGGAATCACAATCCGGGGCTCTACCAACTGAGCTACGCTCACCACAATAACTGTAGTAATTATTTAAACTTAAAACTTTTCCTCAATCTTTCACTCGCATGATGCGTTTAAAAGATATAGAACCAAATGGTGGTCCCAGAAGGATTCGAACCTTCGACCCACGGCTTAGAAAGCCGTTGCTCTATCCAGCTGAGCTATGGAACCTAAGGTACATTTGAGAAAATGGTCGGTGAGACAGGATTCGAACCTGCGACCCCTTGGACCCAAACCAAGTGCGCTACCAAGCTGCGCTACTCACCGACTTGCTCTAACTTCTTTCTCTTCAAAGCTAAGAGGAGGCGCATAGTACAGAGTTGATATATGCTCGTCAAACACTTTTTCGTTCAAATCTTTTGATTGGTTATTTTTAATCCTAGATGTACGTTTTTTATTAAATTAGTTCGCAAAAACTACACAGTTTACGTGTACTATTTTAACAGCGGGTGATCCTTAGGTAACTTGTTTTTCAACCACACCGCTAGTTTATGTTTCATGCTTAACAAATCTTCACTACCAGCAGGTAATGGTGTGATTAATTTATCATTCGCCAACAAACGATAAATACATTCAACCTTATCTTTTGCAGAGTCTGTCGCAGAGAAAGTATTAAAACCTCTATTTTTGGCATACGCCTCACCAACCACTAACGCTTTTTTTCAATAATTGACTTTCATTTGGAATTTTTTTCATTTACATCTCACGTTTGTTAAAGGCCGTCATAAGTCCAGCGTCCATTCATCTTAGGAGTAAAGCCTAAGGTAGTTAAATAATTTTCATGTTCATGACTATCTGCTAAGGCAACAATTTGTCCATAACCAGATGTTTTAGTTAATTGTTTTCCGTGACCGATACTAAAATGCCCTAATCTACAATCACGATATGCCGGTATAACAAAATCAAAATCTAGAATGAATAAATGCTCGCTTTCTTCATAGCCCGACAACATGCCCACCACTTCAGTGCCCTCTGTTAAAAAGAAATATTTCCTAGACGGTGCTGCAGATACTTTCATAAAACGAGGGAATAGGCGTTTTATGTCTTGCTGATGATAATCAAGGAAGAAGTCTACATAATTTGAAGGGCGAGATACTTGGATTATAAAGAAGTGATTTTCCACATTCGTTAACAATCTTGTTAAAAAGAACATATTAGTTAGCGCAATAAAACCATTTAAATAAGCCACCGGATAAGCATTAATAATGATGCCGTAGATACAAAAACAAGCTGCTCCAAACAAATTGTAGCAACGTAATTTAATAATTGAACCTCTGGTCAAAGAAAATGCAATTACTACAGAAGCACAATATCCAAATATCTCTACGCCTGATAATTCCATAATGTGTTCCTTAGTGGGCCAATCGATATGAACGTTATATCATTAACGATGGTAAATGGCTTAAGAATTATGATTGATTTCATACTTTTTAGTACATCGTAATTGCGACAAACCCTTGCGATATGTGACAATATATCAACTGAATATTTCGCTCTAGGTCATTCATGCCCGCACAGAAAATTGATGGTGTTTTAATTGCCAAACACATAAGACAACACGTCGCTTTACAAGTAGAAGCGATCACATCATCAGGACGAAGAGCGCCAGGTTTAGCTGTCGTATTGGTGGGCAGTGATGCTGCCTCACATGTTTACGTTAACAAGAAGCGTATGGCGTGTGAAGAGGTTGGGTTTGTTTCTAAATCCTACGACCTGCCCGCTACAACGTCACAACAAGCCCTGCTCGATATCATCGACCAACTAAACATCGATGATGAAATTGACGGCATATTGGTGCAACTTCCTCTTCCTGCAGGTTTGAACAAAGAGCAAGTATTGGAGCGTATCAATCCGCATAAAGATGTAGACGGATTCCATCCCTATAATATTGGCAGACTTGCCCAGCGTATTCCCGCTTTGCGTCCATGTACGCCGAAAGGCATTATGAGCCTAATTGAATCCACTAAACGCCCTATAAAAGGTTTAGATGCAGTTATAGTGGGGGCATCTAACATTGTTGGGCGTCCGATGTTTATGGAACTACTTTTAGCCGGTTGTACTGTAACCAGTTGTCATAAATTTACTCAAGATCTAAAATCTCATGTTCAGCGCGCCGATTTATTGGTGGTCGCTGTGGGTAAATCAAACTTTATTCCTGGAGAATGGATAAAACTTGGTGCAATCGTTATCGATGTGGGCATCAATCGTAATCCAGATGGCACCCTAGGTGGAGATGTTGAATACGCAGGCGCTTCACAAAGAGCAGGATGGATAACCCCGGTACCTGGTGGTGTAGGGCCGATGACAGTTGCCAGCCTTATTGAAAACACTTTAGAAGCTTATGTGAAGTACCACTCATAAATATGTGTATCTCTCCCAAAGTTCATAATGATGAGGTAGAGGCAGTAGTCAAATTATGGATAGACAAGGTCATTATAGGATTAAACTTCTGCCCTTTCGCTAAAAAGGAAATTCAACGTAATACAGTGCGTTATGCTATTTATGCCTCGACACACGTTAACGATGCACTGAGCCAGTTTATCGAAGAACTAGCAATACTAGACCAACAACAGGACATTCAAACCACTCTGCTTGTTTTTTCTAATGGATTTTCCGATTTTGAAGAATATCTAGATATGCTTGGATTAGCCAACTCACTTATGGAACAAGGAGGTTACGGTGGAATATATCAAGTTGCCAGCTTTCACCCTGATTACTGCTTCGATGGTGAGGCTCAAAATGATCCAGCCAATTACACTAACCGCTCCCCCTACCCCATTTTACATATACTCAGAGAAAGCAGTATAGAGGATGCCCTAAAACGTTATCCTGAACCTGAAAGCATTCCAAAAAATAATATTGCTAAAGCAAGAAAGTTAGGTTCAAGCTTCTTAAAAGCTTTATTGAAATAACCTGAACCCAATCTAATCAGAAAATCGAGTTAATCAGGTGAATCACCTTCGTCAATGGCTTGAGGCAGTGTATCGCTATTGGTTATTATCGGGTCTTCTTGTGCTAAAAAGTCATCTAATGTTTTTATCAATTGCTGTGCAGAAAAATTAGATACTCGGTAATACCACTTTTGCCAGTATTCTGTTTGACTTGTAGAACTAAAATTTACAAAGTGTGCGTCATTCAGTTCACTTACCACTACCTGAAATATTTTCTGATCTGTTGTGCTCAGCTCAAGTTGCGTCAATACATTTAACGATTGAGGAAAATTATGGTCAGCAGCGATTAATGCCTCAAAATCGAGACTCGTTAAGCTAGTAACGATTGAATTAAGAATACTTGGGTATTCCAACTTTTTACCTTTTGGCATGTTAATTAACTGAAAGTCGCCACCAACAGCTCTAGAAATTTTCCAACTCATGCTATCAACTCGTGATACTGTACTGACGTTTCGTGCTTCATAAGGCAGGATGGGTTGTTTTAGCCATGAAAATTTATCCATTGGTATATGAATAGTTTTATCTGTCCGCCAGCTTCGAATGTCACCAGGTTTTAGGATATATTGCCCTTCTCCTAACATGACTTTATTACCCACTAAGACTTGCCAAGCCTTTTCACTTGCTTTTAAAGTGACTAAACTGGCCATACTGTCGTCAATATTAATAGATTGTAAACCCAAACGAATATAGTTTTGTGGTTTGCTGGTTTTTGCTTCGACTAACTTTGTGCGCATTATTGTTTCAACAAACTCTGCGAGCTTATCTTGAGAAATCGGATAAACAGGTTGCTCGGGATCAATCGTCGCCAACCAACGATCACCTGATTTTCTTGCACTAAACAACACTCCTTGTGCATTTGTTATTTCGACACTATCCACTTGATTAGCAAATTCTTGTAGATCATCAAACAACAAAGCGGCTTCAAATGTATCTTTGGAAGGAGACTGACTCAACCATACTGCTAAACCTAAAGCCAATATCGCAATAACTGTCAATATAGAAACTTGTTTATTCATAAAACGGGATCCTCTTTTGACTTCGGTATAGTAGAAGCAAAACGAGGTTTAGTTTTGAAAATTATTCTTAACAGAGCAAGAAACAATATTAGGATCAATGGAGCTAAGGCAATATTAATCAGTTTTAACCAATTACCCAAACTTTCAATGTCTTTATCAAGTTGATGTCTAACATCACGAAGCGACTTACGAATAGTAACTTTCTCTTGCATAAATTCGTCAATGGCTAGCTGCTGCTCAGGGCTAATTACCAATGCGCCCCCTTCAACTTGTTGATTTTGTAATTCCAATAATTGCTGCTCTGTGTCATCTAGTTGCTGTTGTAGTATTTGTTCTTGGTCACGAAATTTTTGCTCGGCAATGACAGTTAATTCATCAACTCTAATAAAAGAGCGACTAAAGACACCTCTACTCCTGATACTAATGAGTGCATCGCTACCCCCTAAATTTTCAACAGCATTAGTAATGAAATCACCGTTATTAGCAAAAGGTGTATAGATAGTTTGCCCAAAAAAACTCGATTGTTGCACCCAAAAACGATCCGCAAGCAAGTCAGTATCACCGACTAAAATAACATTTAATTTATCTGTTGATGTGATTATTGATCTTTGCTCAGCACCTTCAGGTACTTGTTCAAAAGCACTATTGGCTTGTCCTAAAAGTCGCGCAGCTAAAACATATGACTGATTCTCACTTTGATAAGCCTTAGCCAACTCTTCAGGATCTTGCGTCATTGCATAAGTCTCCGTATTCATCAAATCTGAGTTTTGGGTTGACTGGATCAATGGTAACCAAGTTGTTTCAGCATCTGCAATTTTCTTAAAAACGCCAAATGAAGCGCCGTTTATCACTTCAAGATTGGATGTCAGTAAATCTTCACGGTCAAGCTGGTCAGAGGTAAAGCCAACAAAACCAAAGTGTCTAGTCACACCACCGTTTTGGGTGCGTATATCCAAACCTGCCATCGCATCTAGCAGTACATTGTCGCTATCGAACTCTACACCCCATGCACTTAGCAAGCGCTGTAAGTTTGAACTATTGCCAGTAGGCATAGTTCCGGCCATCATTGCTATTGGGTCCGATTCATTATGTGCATCTAGAAAGGCTAATATTTTTCCACCAGAGAGTGCGAATTGGTCAATAGCAAATAATAAAGCATCCGTATATTCTTTGGGATGAACTAACAGCAATACATCGGTGTCATCTGGCACATTGATCGCTTCACTACTAAGTTGCTCTAACTTGTATAATTGCTCTAATTGAGTGAGAAATGTCCAAGCAGGATCCACCTGACCCGTCATGGGGTTTTGTCCACCTTTTATAGCAAGGTCGGTAATTAAAGTAACATTCACTGGTTCTGGTTCGCTAAGCTGATAAATTAGTTTGCTGATTTCATATTCTAAAAAACCTTCTTTCTGAGGATCAAAAAACGCTATAACTTCTTGTTCATCTAAAGCATTAGTCGCCGCCAAACCCATGTAAATAGCTTCGCCTGCAACACCAATGTTCGCTGCGGTTAAGCCGAATTGGTCTGCCTGATCTTCTTGTTCAGAAAATGCTTGAGGATCTAACACCTGCAACTTAAGTTTACCTTTAGCAAAGGTTTCATATTCCGTTAGCAGACTTTCGACACGGTTGGCATAGTTACGCAGACTGGTCATATTTTTAGATGCTTTGTCTGAGAAGAAAAAGTATAAGTTAATTGGTTCATCTATTTCTTTCAGAACCTGCTTGCTCCCTTGGGACAAAGAGTAAACTTGGTTTTCAGTTAAATCTAACCTTAGCGGAGATAACAATTGATTATTCACAAACACGAGTGCAAAAAACACCACGACTATCAAAAACAAATTAACAGATGAGGTAAATTTATGTTGCATGACTAATCCGCCTTCTTTTGTTCAATTAATATTAAGCCGGCAAACAACCAACAGACGGTCACCAGCAGAAAATACATTAAATCGTTGAGGGCAATCACACCTTTGGCCATAGCCTCAAAATGAGTCAGAAAGCTAAAAGAAGCCACAACATCAATGAGCACACTAGGTGCCCAACTTTTAAAGGCATCAAGTACAATATTACTTCCGCTAACAACAAATACGAAGCACACCACCACTGATAATATAAAAGCGATGACCTGATTCTTAGTCAAAGCCGACATACACATGCCGATCGACAAGAATGCTCCAGCCATTAACCAACTGCCAAAATAAGCGGCGGCAATAATGCCATTATCTGGGTTTCCCAGATAATTAACTGTTATCCACAAAGGAAACGTTAGGAATAGCGACAACCCTAAGACTGCCCATGCAGCAAAATGTTTGGCTAACATCGCCTGCCAAGTACTAATTGGTAGGGTCATTAACAATTCAATAGTGCCGCTTTTACGTTCTTCAGACCAACTACGCATGGCAATAGCGGGGACAAGGAAGAGATACAACCAAGGATGAAAGTTAAAAAATGGTAGCAAATCAGCTTGTCCACGTTCGTAGAAACCACCGACAAAAAAAGTAAAAACACCCGACAAAACCAAAAATATACCAATAAACACATAGGCAACTGGCGTAGCAAAAAAACTAAAGAACTCTCGTCTAAATAAAATATTGATATTACTCATTACGCATTCTCCTCTTGAGTAATATATCTAAAAACTTCGTCTAATCGGCCTTGCTCAACGTATAGACTGTCTATTGGTAACTTACATCTTTGGGCGTGAGCAGTGACCAGGTGCAATATTTCAGCTCCGGGTTTTGGAAACAGTGTTACGCGCCCTGTTTCTAAGTCTTCTTCCATCTCTGCGACTCCTTCCAACTCGCCTAGCTCAGAAGAATCGGCGCGATAACTAAAATGTAAGGTCACAGCACCATAATATTTAGATTTTCGGGTAAGTGCATTCGGGGTGTCATCAAATAAAAGTTTACCTTTAGCTATTATCATTACTCGATTGCAGACAGCCGTAACCTCTTCTAAAATATGAGTTGATATAATGACTATTTTATCTTTAGATAAATTCTTAATCAGCTCACGGACTTGATGTTTTTGATTCGGATCAAGTCCATCTGTAGGCTCATCGAGGATCAGTATTTCTGGGTCATGGATCAAAGCTTGCGCTAAACCTACCCGCCTTTTAAAACCTTTTGAGAGGTTATCAATGGGTTTGTCTAATACCTCTTGAAGTTCGACCTGTCTGATAACATGTTCAATCCTTTTTGCCTTTTCAGCACCTTTATAACCTCTTATCTGCGCAATAAAATTCAGGAACTGCAGAGGAGTCATATCGCCATAAGCTGGTGCACCTTCAGGTAAATAACCGATTTTCTTTTTTATTACTAATGCTGAATTCTCAAGCGACAAATTACTAATAAAGATATCACCACTGGTGGGAAGTAAAAAACCTGTCAACATCTTCATGGTTGTTGACTTACCTGCTCCGTTTGGACCTAAAAAACCCACCACATCGCCGGGAATGATATCAAACGAACTGCTTGGGTACCATTAAATGACTTACATAATTTTTTGACTGAGATCATAATAATCCTGTAATGACCAATATCGAATGCGATTCAGATATGGTGCTAGTCCGGTGATTTTCAATATTATTGACAATAGTTTACTAAATAAAATGTTTAAAAAATAAGTATCTTACTCAATGTATATCGAGCTATTTTTACAACCTACAAGCTATTCACTTGGCATCACAACCAATTTGCCTTATTGTCTGTCCATGCAACAAATAAACACATCTATTTTCATTGCCCCTTTTCAGCAACCCAGTCGCTATTCTATATTTAAACGTATAGCGAATCTGGTTTTGGCCGTGGTGGGGTGTATTGCCTGTATTAACCTTTGGTTAATTAGCTCTGAGCAATCTTTAAATTGGCACTCAAAACAATCAAATCAGTTAGGCATTAGCCTCTCTACTTTGTCTGGTAAAATACTGATAAGTTCGCTACTTGAAAATAATTCAGAAAAATTGAGCCAACAACTTAGCTATATAGTCGCAGACCCTCATGTTGCAGGCGTATCTTTATTCGATAATAAAGGCAGAATATTAGCCGACAACAACTCCGCATTATCCGTAGTCGCTGCTTATAAGACTAAAGCCATAGCACCTTTAGTCTTCGTGCAAAGCATCTCTCATAACAAGCAAGTAATTGGATACTTGAGTATCATACTCAAGGAAAAGGAGGTCATGGCATACCATAGTGAATATCAAAAACAGCTCAATCAACAGATACAAATGTTAATGATACTGGCGGCCATCGCAGGCATATTAGTCACTCGTGCATTCTATAAAGTCAGATATAGGCAACTGATCCGTTCGTCGAAACAATAAATAACTAAAAATTAGCTAAACTAGCCCGTACATTAAAAAAACATGCTTGCAGTATTTCTTGCTTAGTTTCACTGCGAAGTACCAGTAAGCTTTCCAATATTTCAGGCAAATACTCAGGACTATTTCTTTGTCCTTGCTTGCCCATCAATGGCATATCGGGAGCATCGGTTTCTAACACCAAGCTATTTAGTGGCAATTGAGCGATGGTGGTGCGCGTTTTATTAGCACGTGAATAGGTGATCACACCACCCACTCCAATTTTAAATCCTAAGTCAATGTAAGTTTGTGCATCTTGTAAGCTCCCTGAAAAAGCGTGCACAATGCCGCCTTGGGTAAACTTTTTTGCTTTAAGGGTGCGTATTAGTTCGTTATGAGAATTTCTATGGTGCAAAATTACCGGTAACTTATGCTCTTCAGCAATCAACAATTGCTGTTCGAATACATGTAATTGCAGTTTCCAGTCAACATAATTGTGAGCATCAAGACCAATCTCACCAAGGGCCACTACTTTGTCTTGATAATGGTTTAGCAGATGAGATAACTGAACTAAATATATAGGTTCAAAGCTATTAAGGAAATATGGATGCAACCCTAAGGCAAATCTCAGTTGAGGATAAGTATGGCACAGGTCGATTTGCTTTTGCCACAGACTAGCCTGAGTGCCAGGAATAACAATAGTATCTATAGACAGCTTTTTACAGCGGTTCAGAACCTCAGCTCGGTCGTGATCGAAACAGCTAAAATCAAAATGGCAATGGCTATCTATTAACACAAAAACACCTAAAATAGTTAAGGCATCAAACGTTCTGTATGCCAATTACCTTCGGATGCTTTAGTATACATAAAACGATCGTGAAGCCGATGCTCCCCTCCTTGCCAAAACTCGATTTGATGAGGGACAACTCTGTACCCCCCCCAAAAAGACGGCAATGGCACTTCCCCATTCGCAAACTTAGCTGTTGCCTCGGAAAATTTTTGCATTAGTAACTGTTTACTATCAATAGGACGACTTTGTGCCGATGCCCAAGCAGCAATCTGACTAGGTTTAGGGCGTGACATGAAATATTTAGCCACACTAACTGAACTCAGTTTCTGAGCAGTACCCGTGATTTTTATCTGTCGATCGAGCATATGCCAGGGAAAGTGAAGCGATATTTTGTTGTTTTGGCTTAAATCCTGAGCTTTTTTACTACCCGTATTAGTATAAAAAACGAATCCTGTTTCATCAAAATCTTTTAATAACACTATTCGTTGCGAAGGTTGCCCTGAGTTATCAACTGTCGCGACTGTCATAGCCGTTGGGTCCGCAAGGTTTGCATCTATAGCATTTTGCAACCAGCGCTCGAAAAGCGCAAAAGGTTCAGGGGACAAGTCATCTACATCTAATCCAGCTTGAGTGTAATCCCGACGAATATCGCTGATTGAACGCATCATTACCCCTTATATATTAAAAATGAACCAAATTCAGCTTAGTTATCTAATCCATAACCTAAGCTACGCAATGCCCTTTCATCATCAGCCCATCCTGATTTTACTTTTACCCAAAGCTCTAAATACACTTTTGCATCAAACAATACTTCCATATCTTTTCGTGCTTCCATGCCAATGGTTTTAAGACGCTGTCCACCTTTACCGATGACCATACTTTTCTGGGTATCACGTTCAACCAAAATTAAACCGTTTATACGATAGATTCCATTTTCTGCTAAAAGAAATTGCTCAATTTCCACAGTAATAGAATAAGGCAATTCATCTCCGGTAAAACGCATCAGCTTTTCACGAACAATTTCAGATGCCATAAAGCGACTGGAACGATCGGTGATGTAATCTTCTGGAAAATAGAACTCACTTTCGGGTAAAGTGGCCAAAACCAATGAACGTAATTCTTCGACATTCTTACCTGTTTTCGCTGAAATAGGCATAATTTGTTGAAAGTTATGTTGCTCACCCAACCATCTAAGATGAGGAAGCATAGTTTCTTTATCTTTAACATTATCTGATTTATTCACAATCAGCCAACAAGGCGAGCCAGATTGTTGTATTTTGGTCAACACCATTTGATCGTCATCGGTCCATTTAGTACCTTCCACTAAAAACAGAACTAAACCAACATCAGCAATTGAGCTAGATGCTGCTCGATTCATAAAACGATTTATTGCGCGCTTTTCTTCAATATGCAGTCCTGGTGTATCTACATAAATCGCCTGTCGATTATCTACTGTGTCGATACCCATTATTCTGTGACGAGTGGTTTGCGGTTTGCGGGAGGTGATACTCACTTTTTGACCTAGCAGTTTATTTAGCAAGGTCGACTTACCCACATTGGGGCGTCCAACAATGGCGATCATTCCACAGTGAGTGTCGGCAATCGACGTTTCATTAGGCTTTTTATCTATCATTAATTAATTTCTCAAATGCTTGTTTTGCGGCTTTCTGTTCTGCTCTACGTCGACTATTACCTTTACCTACTACTGCCTTTTTCAAGCCTTCTACATTACACTCTACGTAAAAAGTTTGATCATGTGACTTGCCTTTAATCTCAGTCACTTCATAAAGTGGTAAGGGATGTTTATTTGACTGTAAATATTCTTGTAAGCGGGTTTTATCATCTTTGGAAACCGCTTCTGGGTCGAGTGCTTTAAGCCTTGAAGCGAACCAATCCAGAATTAAAGCTTCACACTTATTCATGCCCGCTTCTAAATAAATAGAACCGATAATAGCTTCGACTGCATCGGCTAATATTGAATCTCGGCGAAAACCTCCACTCTTAAGCTCACCAGGACCAAGCAGTAACAACTCGCCTAACTCAAATTCTCTGGCGACTTCAGCTAAGGTATCCCCTTTTACAAGACTTGAACGCATCCGAGTTAGTTTACCCTCAGGTTGTTTAGGAAAACGTTGATATAAGGCTTTCGCTATCACCATACCTAATATAGCATCACCTAAAAATTCCAGACGTTCATTGTGTTGTTTACTAGCACTTCGATGAGTTAGGGCCTCAACTATATTAGCCTCATCCACGAAAATGTAACCCAAGCGTTTATACAAAGGTAGATAAGGGTTAACAAGTGGCATTTATTTTATGCCACCCACTCGTTCAAACCTAACACCAGTTGGGATCCATCCTGGTATCCAACTACTGGGCACACGATCAAATTCGAAACTGATCCAAATAGCGACGGCTTTACCCACTAAATTTTCTTTCGGTACAAATCCCCAATATCTTCCATCTTCACTATTATCTCGATTGTCCCCCATCACAAAATATTCTCCTTCAGGCACAATCCATTCATCCGCTTGCGTTCCCGGTTGCGAATAATAACGACTAGAACTGGCTCTGCCTTGGGTTCGATATATTTGATGGCTAACTTCACCTAATTGCTCTGTATATTTTTCTAGTGGTGCAAACTGTTGATAGGCTTCCCCTCGACTCTCAAACTTTAAATCTAGTGTCTGAAATGGCTGGCAATTTTCTGGAGTATCGCAAGCAGGTTTAATTTGAAGCTGTTTGTTCCGATAAATAACAGTATCGCCAGGCAGGCCTACTACACGTTTTATATAATCTAATTGTGGCTGTGGTGGAAACTTAAAGACTACAACATCACCGCGTTTAGGCTCACCAATATTTACAAGTTGGTTCCGCATTACTGGGTCTTTTAGTCCGTAAGTAAACTTTTCAACTAGTATAAAATCCCCAACTAATAACGTCGGCATCATTGAGCCAGATGGGATTTGAAAAGGTTCATACAAGAATGAACGCAACACCATGACAAAAGCGATAACAGGAAAAATCTGTTGGGCGGTATCGACTATCCATGGTAATTGTGCATCCTGATCTAAAGCCGATGTTGTGCCAACTGGGCCGGTAGCAATCGCCATTCTCTCACGACGCTTTGAAGCAAACATTAAGCTATCGACCAACCAAATCAATCCCGAAGCAAAGGTGAGTATAACCAAAAATATTGAAAAATAATTAGCCATCTATTTGCCTACCTTAAGCAATGCTAAGAAGGCTTCTTGAGGTAGTTCTACGTTACCTACTGACTTCATACGTTTTTTTCCATCCTTTTGTTTCTGCAAGAGTTTTTTCTTACGACTAATATCACCGCCATAACACTTGGCGGTCACATTTTTACGTAATTGCTTAATGGTACTGCGAGCGATTATCTGATTTCCAATAGCCGCTTGGATAGCAATATCAAACATTTGTCTTGGGATAAGCTCTTGAAGTTTTTCTACTAACTGCCGACCACGAGTCACGGCGTGATCTTTGTGCGTGATCATCGCTAGTGCGTCTACACGCTCGCCATTAATCAAAATATCTAAGCGTGACATTTCAGCCGTTTGGAAACGTTTGAAATTGTAATCAAGAGATGCAAAACCTCGACTGGTTGACTTAAGTTTATCGAAAAAGTCCATCACCACTTCGGCCATCGGCAAATCGTAACTCACAGCTACTTGTTTACCGTGATAAGTCATACTGGTTTGCATGCCACGTTTTTCTACGCACAAAGTAATAACATTACCAAGAAATTGCTGCGGCACTAAAATATGTGCTTCAACTATCGGTTCGTGAATCTCTTCAATGTCATTCACAGCAGGTAATTTTGAAGGGTTATCTACATAGATAGTTTCCCCCTCTTTGGTGACCACTTCATACACCACGGTAGGCGCAGTGGTAATCAAATCCAGATTATATTCACGCTCCAAACGTTCTTGGATGATTTCCATATGTAACATACCGAGGAAACCAATACGAAAACCAAAACCTAGTGCAGATGAACTTTCTGGCTCAAAAAACAGAGATGCATCATTGAGACTTAATTTTGCTAATGCATCACGAAAGTCTTCATAGTCATCAGAACTAATAGGAAACAGGCCTGCGTATACTTGAGGCTTGACCTTTTTAAAGCCCGGAAGAGCTTCAGTTGCAGGGCGCTTCGCTAAAGTAATAGTGTCCCCTACTGGAGCCCCATTAATTTCTTTAATACCAGCAATGACAAATCCTACTTCACCGGCTCTTAACACCCCTGTATCTTTTGCTTTAGGTGTGAATATACCCACTTTATCAGCTTGATGAATGCCACCCGTTGTCATAATTTTGATTTTATCGTTCTTATGTAACTCACCTTGCATAATTCGCACAAGAGATACAACACCCTGATAATTATCAAACCAAGAATCAACAATTAAAGCTTTTAAAGGCGCATCTATCTCACCTTCAGGAGGCGGGATTTGACGAACAATAACCTCTAGTACATCTTCTATTCCAATACCTGTTTTGGCAGAACAGCGGACTGCATCGAGAGCGTCGATACCTACTATATCTTCTATTTCTTCAGCGACACGGTCGGGTTCAGCTTGTGGCAAATCAATCTTATTAATGATGGGCACCACTTCCATATTCAAATCAATAGCGGTATAACAATTTGCCAAGGTCTGCGCTTCAACCCCTTGACCAGCATCAACAACCAGAAGAGCACCTTCACAGGCTGCAAGTGAACGAGACACTTCATAAGAGAAGTCCACGTGTCCAGGCGTATCGATAAAATTTAATTGATAAGTCTGACCATCTTTTGCGGTGTAGTTAAGCGTGACACTTTGCGCTTTAATTGTAATGCCACGCTCTTTCTCAATATCCATTGAGTCGAGGACTTGTTCAGACATTTCTCTGCTGGTCAATCCTCCACAATGTTGGATCAAGCGATCAGAAAGAGTTGATTTACCGTGGTCTATATGAGCAATAATTGAGAAGTTACGTATGTGCTTATGTTGCATAAAGTTTTAGAAAATCACCAAGTGGTTTTGTTTCCAAGCAACTAGTAAAACAAACATCGGCTGCTAGAGTATGGGACAAAAAATTAAATAGAGAGGAATTTTACAGTTTTATCAATCACTTTGCGACACAACATGAGTATTGTTTGTTGGTTATTGTGATAGAAAGTGAAACTTATACTTGTTTAACTTGGATATTATCAATTTCTAAAGGAAAAACTTTTAGGATACGAGGGTGAAATTCCCCCTGATCAGAATTACATAAAAAACGACGCACAAATCTAAAAGTCAAATAGCTGCAAATAACCGAGAATAAAATCAACCATCTTTCTGACATCAGTCCAAGTAGGGGAAAGACGCTTTGTCCAACAAGTGCAGACAAAATAAGGGCAAATAAAGGTAGACAATAAACCATCGCGGATGCTTTAAGCAGATTTTCTTCTGGGATACCTAAACTAACTTTTTGCCCCACTTCAACTATCTCATTCAATCTAAATCGTAAAGTTTCTCGCTTTGATGCAAAAACTTTTGCTATTGCTCCTGTTCCGCAGTTGGACTGAGCTTCACAACTTCCACAAGTTGACTTAATTTGTGTTTCAACGATGACAACTTGTTGAAAGTCGTGTTGCTCTATCGCAGAAATAACCCCAATTTCTTCAATCATTTAGTTAATTCTTTTAATCGATTTAGCTATTGCATTAGCGGTGGCAGCTGGAAGCTTGCCGATAATTGTTATATTCAATTCACCATGCTCAATAGTTAACAATGTGTCAGATTGGACTGTGCCCACTAAATTTTCTTGCGGCTTATTATTTTCTCTCTCTTGCAAATACACAGAGACATCAACTAAACCATCACTCAGCATAATATATTCAACCACTTCACCTGAGCCTGATAAACGACGCAGGTCTCTTTTGAGTATTGTCATTCCCTTAGGAATATAACCAATTGTCCACGGTGAATTTAATGGAACACTGGGTCTAAAGTTTACTACTTCAGGTAACATTCCGGGCTCAATTTTTGCGAAGAAAGGGTCCGGTTCTTTGGTAACTTGTAATCCCGTCACTTGAATTTGCTCTATAAGCTGAGCTTCTTGACCAAACATATTCATTTTTAATAACAATCCAGTTTCCTGGTCAAGCCAAACATTTAAACCAAAACGGCTATTGTCTTTGCTGATGATACGAATCTGTTGCGCAGCACGACCGGCAATACGACTCCGCCCCACCAAAATAAATTCATAACCTAACATTATTTTTTCAGGAAGTTGAAAAAACTCGCTAGGAAAAGGCCCATTAATAATAGATGACTGCAAACTATAGGGTGGAACGTTAGGTTCAAAATAACTGACTTTATCACCGATACGAACGACCTCCCTACCCGGGCCGTTTAAAAGATTAAGTTGTTCCATCTCAATACCATCTTCATTCACACCATGTCGCCAAAGATAGGGTTGAGAATCAACTTCAGGCTTCAACAAAATAAAGGATATAGTGTAATTAAGAGACTTAACAGCATTTGACATTTTATCTAACCATGCCCGAGCGCTATCAGATGGATATGAACTGTTAGATGTTTCGCTCGAGATTTGTTCCTGAGCAAATGCTTGCAAAGGAACAAAAAAAGTTAGTAGAAGAGCCAGTAAGACTCTGCAATAAATTTTATTGTGGAATGTTTTCAACAATGTCTGATTGCGCCTCTTCATTATTATTGTCTTGGCTCATTATCGCAGATTTATCATTACTTAACTGAATAGTTTTAAAGCGTATTTGTTGATTATGATCTGTTAAATACGCATTAATCCGGCGTTTTTGTTGAACCACATCAGAGTTAGGTATAGAGCGAGTTTGGTCAAAACTGACTGGTGATAAACCACCTTGAATACCAGGGATAGGCGGTGCTGCATTAAAAGGTTGGTTTACCTCAGACTGATTAACCTGCTGGACTCCAATAATCATCGCAACAGCTACAGATGCAGCGATTGCCATTTGCCCACCTTGTTTAGCAAAAGGAATAATATTATTAACTAGAGGTAGGTCGCGCCAAGTTTTCTTCGGAGCCAGTATTGCAGGTTCAGCTTCTATGGCTTGGGCTATCTTGTCAGCGATATCAAAGTTAATATTTGCTGGTAGTTCTTGGCGTAAACCATCACGAATAAGATGGTAACTTTTCCATTTCAGTTGCAATTCAGCATCATTTTTAACCGCATCTAACAAAAGGCTACTCGATGAGGTGGATATATCATGTTCACCATCGACTAAGGCTGATAAATTTTCAAATTTCTGCGACATACAGTATGGTTCCCGCTAGTATAATTTCTACTTTAATAGAAAATCAATCATTCATTAATAATGGTTGAATTACTTTATCCAATGCTTCTCTAGCCCTAAATATTCTCGATCTTACGGTTCCTACCGGGCAATCCATCACATTAGCAATATCTTCATAGCTTAAGCCTTCTAGTTCGCGCAGGCTGATAGCCATACGGAGATCTTCGGGCAGCTTTTCCATGGCGTCAAACAACAGCCTTTCCATTTGCTGTGACATTAAATTTTTCTCGGGTGAATTATTTTCTTTCAATGCATCACTGCCGTCATAATAATCTGCTTCTTCGGCATCAACATCACTTGCGGGAGGCTTTCTTCCTTGATACACAAGATAATTTTTGGCACTGTTTACAGCTATTCTATATAACCAAGTATAAAATGCGCTATCACCTCTAAAATTTGGTAGTGCTCTGTAAGCTTTAATAAACGCTTCTTGCGTCACATCTGCCACATCCCCTGAATTTTTAACGTACCTGGAGACTAAATAAGATACTTTGTGTTGGTACTTCGTTACCAACAACCCGTAAGCGTTTTTGTCTCCGCGTTGTACTCTTTCAACAATCTGTTGGTCTGCTATCTGCTCGCTCATTTCGAGCCCTTACTCCTGTGGGAAAATATACTACGGCTCATGCAAGCAATACTATTGACTCTATGAAATTTGAAAAGTTCTAATTAAACCAATTTATTTTCAAAAATAACCAGCAATGTACAATTAATTAACCAGTAACCACCGACATTTATCTATATTCATTTATGAAAAGCATTGTAATTTAAAATCTGTAAATTAGTATTGCCAAACAAATAATCAATTAATACCTATTCTACCTTATGCACTCTACTATTGAACATCAATGTGACGTACTTATTATTGGAAGTGGCGCTGCAGGCTTAAGTCACGCATTAAAACTTGCCGATCATTGCCAAGTGATCGTATTAAGTAAAAGTGATATTTCTGAAGGCTCCACCAAATATGCCCAAGGCGGTATTGCAGCCGTGTTTGATGAAAATGATTCTATTGCATCGCATGTTGAAGACACACTTTTAGCCGGCGACGGATTATGTGACAAGGATGCCGTCGAATTCACAGCATCTCAAGCCAAAACATGTATGCAGTGGCTAATAGATTTTGGAATGCCATTTGACCGAGAAAACTCAGAAAACGGTGAAACCCGGTTTCACTTAACCAGAGAAGGTGGTCATAGCCACAGACGAATTTTACATTCAGCAGACGCAACAGGTGCTGCGGTTCAAGTTACCCTTATTGAAGCAGTACAGCAACACCCTAACATTCATTTATTTCAGCGGTATAATGCCGTTGATCTTATCAAAAGCCAACATGCTGAAAACCACCTACTAGGCGCTTATGTATGGAATAGGAAAAGAGAAAGGGTGGAAATCATTCGCAGTAAATTTGTCTCGCTAGCGACAGGAGGTGCAAGTAAAGTTTATCAATATACGTCTAATCCAGACGTCTCTAGTGGTGATGGGATTGCCATGGCTTGGCGCGCAGGTTGTCGTGTTGCGAATATGGAATTCAATCAATTCCATCCAACATGCTTATATCATCCAGATGCTAAAAACTTTTTAATTTCCGAAGCGTTACGAGGAGAAGGAGCAAAACTTTGTCATCCGGATGGCACACCTTTTATGCATAAATTTGATAAAAGAGGTGATTTGGCATCTCGTGATATTGTCGCTAGAGCTATTGATTTTGAGATGAAACGTTTAGGTGCTGATTGTATGTACCTAGACATCAGTCACAAACCTAGTGATTTTATCGTTAAGCACTTTCCAAATATTTATCGGAAGTGTCGCTCTTTAGGTATCGATATTACGAAACAACCCATACCTGTTGTCCCTGCAGCGCACTATAGTTGCGGCGGCGTTGTTACAGATAAATATGCAAAAACTGATATAGCCAATCTATATGCCATTGGAGAGGTCGCGTATACTGGCCTGCATGGTGCAAACCGTATGGCAAGTAACTCTCTTTTGGAATGTATTGTTTACGCACATTCTGCTGCGGCTCATATATCTACTAGACTAAATAAAGATGTACTCGAAGAGAAAGTTAATGCTTGGGATGAAAGCAAGGTAAGTGACTCTGATGAAGAAGTAATTATTCAACACAACTGGCATGAGTTACGTTTATTTATGTGGGATTATGTTGGTATTGTGCGAACCAATAAACGATTGGAGCGTGCAAGTCATCGAATAGAATTATTACAACAGGAGGTAAATGATTATTATTCTAACTTCAAAGTTAGTAATAACTTACTTGAGCTTAGAAACTTACTTACAGTGGCTGAGTTAATAGTAAAGTGCGCTAAACAACGTAAAGAAAGTCGAGGCTTGCACTTTAACCTCGACTACCCTAACAAACTTGATGATCCCAAACCCACTATAATTAAGAACAATGTTAAATAGAGATAATTTTACCAATAATATGTAGTGGTTGTTGCTGGAGGTTAATCTGCTTACCTACCACCTTAAAATGTAGTTCATCATGAGAACTTTCATACATATAAGGTTGAATTGACAAAGTTACCTCACTTGGCAAATACACAGGTTGCTTGAATGTAGTGTTAACTTCAAAGGCGTTTAGAAATAGAGAGGGGGGTCACCTTTTGCAATGCAGAGATACAATAAGACTTGGTCAACATTCCGTGAATAATGTGCTGTTGAAATCCAAATAATTTAGCCAACCACTTGTTTAAATGTATAGGGTTAAAATCACCAGATACTTTCGCATATTGACGACCTAAAGTGCTACTAAGATCCCATGTAGTATTTAAGGGTTGAGTTAAAGACGTCAACGAAGATCCAACTATAGGAGAAAAGACGAATCATGTTCAGCGCGAAATAAATTAGTACTCGTACTTTGCCATACCAATTCAAATCCACTGTGAAATTCGACCTTAATCGAAAATAACCATACTTTAGGATGCACCTCTAATTCTCTAAAACAAGTAGACACAATTAATCTTTCAGTTTTCTTAATTGGCCGAAGTTGTTTCATCTGATTACTTACATGGACTAAGCCTAATAAAGTAATCATAAATTCAGGCAGTAAAGCAACTTGACATGCAGAGGAAATGCCAAATAATATAAATAACAGGGGTGAACAAACTCAGACATAGGGTCCCAGTCGACTAATTGATGAAAAGGCTTGCTAACATCTGCATCAATTGTAAGGCCATCGAAATACAGTATTTTGCTGGGCAGAGTAACCTTTGAAAACTCCAGAGCATTGTAACTTGTTTTTTAAAGGCCGCTTTTATCAACTGTATCCTTATGTCTGGAATACTCGTAAGCTTGGTTATGTCTGTATAGGAATACTCCATAACTTAATCCTTACCTGCAGTTTGTTGTTGATATATAACGACACGGCATAATCTACGGAAATCGCGTTTACTCACTTGGTCTCTGTAGATGAGACACCATTTCGACTGGCTATAATTAAGTGGTGAAATCATATGAATAAATATAAGAAAAAAACTGACTCTAGATTTATCCGTCACTTTCCAACTTGTTTGTTCTCCTAAATTTGTTTCAACCCATTCTCCACATTGAGAAAAAACAACTGGAGAATGCTTTTGACACAAAGTATTAAATACGGTTTTAAAAATATAAATTGTGAGAGTGCAAAGAGCCAATATTTGCACTAAAGTTTGATATTGAATACTCTTATCTTGCCAACTGAAGATTGAAAATACTATAAGCACATAGCTCAGCAGCTGGAGAATAACCAGCAATCTGGACGATTTAATCTCAACTCTATACTTTGACACGACTTAAAATATGTTTAATCATTTGACTAAATTCTGTATCATCGCAAGGTTGATGTCCCATAAACCAGGCATATAAATCAGGATCATCACTAGTTAGCAATCGCTCAAAAACCTCCTGCTGATGGTCGGATAATTCATTAAAGCCTGTTTCTGCAAAAGGCATAAAAAGTACATCAAGCTCTAGCATTCCGCGGCGACATGCCCATTTCAAACGACCATATCGTTTTTTATCAAACATTTATAACCTCTTATAGTAAATAATTTAATGCATAACTTGATAATCAAATTACTAGGTCAATAATAGCAGTATTAAGTAGTTGATTTCAGTTCTTTCCTTGCTAAATCAAACTCGTACCCCATATTAATTCCTAGCGCTTATTAGCAATAGAGAACAAACAATGTCACAAACGCACAAAAACAAAATTAAAACGGCACAATATACAAATAAACTTATCAATAGCGGAGTTATTCAGCTTACTGGTGAAGAAAAAGTAACATATCTTCAAGGCCAGATAACAGCTGACGTTAATAAACTGACTCAAAAAAATTCACTGCTAGGCAGTCACTGTGACTTTAAAGGTAAAGTTTGGAGTGTCTTTTACAGTTTCCTTTGGCAAGATACGATTTTATTAATTACACATAAATCTGTATTAGAAAAATCCTTCTCCGAATTAAAAAAATATGGAGTATTCGCAAAAGTTGAAATCACTAACCAAACCGACAACTGGCAGATAACCGGCGGCAGTGGTGAACAGTTTGAAGATATGATTACCAAGATATTCGACCAATTGCCCACCGGAGATAGAAACGTTATTTCAAACGAAAATGGCATAGTTATGTCTGTTGAACAGCCAGAACAACGTTATTTAGTTATACAACCCTGTAAGGCTGAAAAACAACTGCCTCTAGGCGAAACAGATGATAATCAGCTGTGGGAGATAGCAGACATAAATGCAGGGCTTGGTGATATTCGTGAATCAACGATAAACGAATTCGTACCACAGATGCTTAATCTACAAATGATGAATGCAATTGATTTCGAAAAAGGCTGTTACATGGGCCAAGAAGTAGTTGCAAGAACTAAATATTTAGGAAGAAATAAACGTGCTGGATTTATTTTAAAAACACAGACAGCCACCAATGACCTAAGTGGAGAACAGCTAGAATACCAAATTGGCGAAAATTGGCGACCTGGTGGAAAAATACTACGCAGTGGTACTGATGCAGAACAGACTTGGATATTTGCCATCCTTGCCAACGATACACAACAAGGCAGCGCTTTTAGAGTTAAATCTTCGCCAAACACAATCTTCATTGCTCAAGCACTTCCCTATCCTTTACAATAAGAAAAAACAATTTTAACTGGAAATTAATGAATATAGCTAATAATACCATTGCCACTATCCATTTTACTGTTTGTTCATCTGATGGCACTCAAATCGATACATCTAGAAATAGTGAACCTATGGTTTTCTTACACGGTAGTCATTTTTTGATCCAAGGCCTTGAAGATGAACTAGAAGGAAAAACTATTGGTGATAAATTTATTATCGATGTAGCACCTGAACTTGCTTATGGAGAGCGTCACGAAACATTGGTTCAATCTGTACCAAAATCGATGTTCGAAGATGTAGATGTAAATGTGGGCATGACTTTCCGAGCATCAACTGATGATGGCGAGCAATCAGTAATGATTATCGATATTAACGAGGAAGAGGTTACTGTAGATGGTAATCACCCATTGTCAGGACTAACTCTCAACTTTGATGTTGAGGTATTAGAAGTGCGAGAAGCCACTGAAGAAGAAATTGCCCATGGACACCCACATACAGATGACGGTTGTGAGCATACACAATAAAAAGATGTTGGATTCTTAAGGTGTTCAATTGAACGTTTTTTTTATTCAAGAAAACTAAAGAGTACACAACGCATACCAAGTCGCAGACAACAAAAAAGGGTTACCCGTACGGAAAGTCCTTTCTTTGAATGGAGGTCTGCGGGGCTGGCCTTCCAGCAATGTGCGGGGCACCCTGACTAGGCGTCCCCGAACTACTCTCGCAGGAAGGTGAAAGTGGAGCTTCAGGAGCATGGCTCCTGCCACTGAAACGGTATGATCTCTACGAGTACCCAGATAATCCACTTTGTGAAGGTTTTTTGCTGAATAGCTTCGCGCTTAATTACTGAGTCACCTTCTGCACACTAAAATGTGATGGCCATTTTCAAATCCCTGAAACGCAAAAAGCCACCTGTAAAGGTGGCTTTTTACTTAATTGGGAGCCTGGCAATGTGCTACTCTCGCATGGGGAAACCCCAAACTACCATCGCCGCTAATGTGTTTCACTTCTGAGTTCGGAATGGGATCAGGTGGGGCCACATCGCTATTGTCGCCAGACAAAAACTGTTATCTATCAAGCTTGCGCTCAATAAATCAATATGTAAAAGCTGATACTCTCCCCCTGCGGGTCAAGCCATAATCGATGCTAAAGAATGCCTCTAGTCTTACTCCTAATCTTGTATTATCTACTTGTCACTCATATAACACTCAGCACTTCTTGCGAAGCCACTTGGGCGTTGTATGGTTAAGCCTCACGGGCAATTAGTACAGGTTAGCTCAACGCATTGCTACGCTTCCACACCCTGCCTATCAACGTCGTAGTCTTCAACAACCCTTTAGGTACGTTAAACGTACAGGGATGACTCATCTTAGGGCTCGCTTCGCGCTTAGATGCTTTCAGCGCTTATCGATTCCGAACGTAGCTACCGGGCAATGCCTTTGGCAAAACAACCCGAACACCAGCGGTTCGTCCACTCCGGTCCTCTCGTACTAGGAGCAGCTCCCTTCAATCATCCAACGCCCACACCAGATAGGGACCGAACTGTCTCACGACGTTCTAAACCCAGCTCGCGTACCACTTTAAATGGCGAACAGCCATACCCTTGGGACCGACTTCAGCCCCAGGATGTGATGAGCCGACATCGAGGTGCCAAACACCGCCGTCGATATGAACTCTTGGGCGGTATCAGCCTGTTATCCCCGGAGTACCTTTTATCCGTTGAGCGATGGCCCTTCCATTCAGAACCACCGGATCACTATGACCTACTTTCGTACCTGCTCGACGTGTCTGTCTCGCAGTTAAGCTGGCTTATGCCATTGCACTAACCTCCTGATGTCCGACCAGGATTAGCCAACCTTCGTGCTCCTCCGTTACGCTTTGGGAGGAGACCGCCCCAGTCAAACTACCCACCAGACACTGTCCACAATCCCGATAAGGGACCTATGTTAGAACATCAAACCTACAAGGGTGGTATTTCAAGGTAGACTCCACACCATCTAGCGACAGTGCTTCAAAGTCTCCCACCTATCCTACACATGTAGGGTCAATGTTCAGTGCCAAGCTATAGTAAAGGTTCACGGGGTCTTTCCGTCTAGGTGCGGGTACACAGCATCTTCACTGCAATTTCAATTTCACTGAGTCTTGGGTGGAGACAGCGTGGCCATGATTACGCCATTCGTGCAGGTCGGAACTTACCCGACAAGGAATTTCGCTACCTTAGGACCGTTATAGTTACGGCCGCCGTTTACCGGGGCTTCGATCAAGAGCTTCTCCGAAGATAACCCCATCAATTAACCTTCCGGCACCGGGCAGGCGTCACACCGTATACGTCATCTTTCGATTTAGCACAGTGCTGTGTTTTTAATAAACAGTTCCAGCCACCTTTTCACTGCGGCCCCCATTCGCTCATGAAGCAAGTTCAATCACAAACAGAGGCGTACCTTCTCCCGAAGTTACGGTACGATTTTGCCGAGTTCCTTCACCCAAGTTCTCTCAAGCGCCTTAGTATTCTCTACCTGACCACCTGTGTCGGTTTGGGGTACGGTTCGATATATCATAAGTTTAGAGGCTTTTCCTGGAAGCATGGTATTTGCAACTTCAACTCCTTAGAGTCTCGTCTCGTGTCTCGAGCATGTAGTTTCCCGGATTTGCCTAAGAAACAACTCTACGCACTTTCACCTGGACAACCAACGCCAGGCTTGCATAACCTTCTCCGTCCCCCCTTCACTGATATACCAAGTACGGAAATATTAATCCGTTTCCCATCGACTACGCATTTCTGCCTCGCCTTAGGGGCCGACTTACCCTGCCCTGATTAGCATGGGACAGGAAACCTTGGTCTTCCGGCGGGGGAGTTTTTCACTCCCCTTATCGTTACTCATGTCAGCATTCGCACTTGTGATATGTCCAGCTCGCCTCTCAGCTCACCTTCAGCCACTTACACAACGCTCCCCTACCACGCAAAGTAACTTTGCGTCCGCAGCTTCGGTATATTACTTAGCCCCGTTACATCTTCCGCGCAGGCCGACTCGACTAGTGAGCTATTACGCTTTCTTTAAAGGATGGCTGCTTCTAAGCCAACCTCCTAGCTGTCTTAGCCTTCCCACCTCGTTTCCCACTTAGTAATATTTAGGGACCTTAGCTGGCGGTCTGGGTTGTTTCCCTCTTCACGACGGACGTTAGCACCCGCCGTGTGTCTCCCGGATAGTACTCACAGGTATTCGGAGTTTGCAAAGGGTTGGTAAGTCGGGATGACCCCCTAGCCTTAACAGTGCTCTACCCCCTGTGGTATTCGTCCGAGGCGCTACCTAAATAGCTTTCGGGGAGAACCAGCTATCTCCGAGTTTGATTGGCCTTTCACCCCCAGCCACAAGTCATCCGCTAACTTTTCAACGTTAGTCGGTTCGGTCCTCCAGTTGATGTTACTCAACCTTCAACCTGCCCATGGCTAGATCACTCGGTTTCGGGTCTATACCTAGCAACTAAACGCGCAGTTAACACTCGCTTTCGCTACGGCTCCCCTATTCGGTTAACCTTGCTACTAAATATAAGTCGCTGACCCATTATACAAAAGGTACGCAGTCACAGAACAAGTCTGCTCCTACTGCTTGTACGTATACGGTTTCAGGTTCTATTTCACTCCCCTCACAGGGGTTCTTTTCGCCTTTCCCTCACGGTACTGGTTCACTATCGGTCAGTTAGGAGTATTTAGCCTTGGAGGATGGTCCCCCCATCTTCAGTCAAGATAACACGTGTCCCGACCTACTTAATATGGCAATAATGACGCTTCGTGTACGGGGCTATCACCCTGTATCGCTGTGCTTTCCAACACATTCCACTACTTCATTACTACTCGGCTGCTCCCCGTTCGCTCGCCGCTACTAGGGGAATCTCTGTTGATTTCTTTTCCTAAGGGTACTTAGATGTTTCAGTTCCCCTCGTTCGCTTCTTATAGCTATGTATTCACTATAAGATACCGCCGAAGCGGTGGGTTCCCCCATTCGGAAATCTGTGGGTCAAAGCATTTTGTCGGCTCTCCACAGCTTATCGCAGACTTACACGTCCTTCATCGCCTCTAACTGCCTAGGCATCCACCGTATACGCTTAGTCACTTAACCATACAACCCCAAATGACCTCTCTGTTACCTGAGTAACAGTGCGTTATTTGTCATCATCTCAGTAACGTCAGAAATAAATTCAAACAACTCGTCTACCCGCTCACCTTTTATTTGAGCGTTAGGTGCAACAACCGTCTAAACGGGCATTGCTGTCGTATGCGTGACAAGTTCTAATCACAAAATCAGATAGAGTAAGTTCCTAAGAACACTCTTTTAGTTTTCGATTACTTTTTATCAGCTTTCCATATTGTTAAAGAACATTGTGACCTGCGTTACACGCCGGCTACAATTAAGGTTTAAAAAACCTTAATCAATAAACACTGATTAGATATTACTAATAGTACATATTGATTAAGGCTACTTAATCTTATGAGCAAATGATGTTCCACCTAAATGGTGGAGCCAAGCAGGATCGAACTGCTGACCTCCTGCGTGCAAGGCAGGCGCTCTCCCAGCTGAGCTATGGCCCCGCTTTATGCAGGCAATCTGTGATAATCACAAATTTGGTAGGCTTGGGCAGACTTGAACTGCCGACCTCACCCTTATCAGGGGTGCGCTCTAACCAGCTGAGCTACAAGCCTATTTCATGCTCTTGCTTGCGCAAAAACAAATAGTGACTTGTTACCCAAGCACTTCTTTTGCTCTTCTTATCAAAACAAAACAATCTGTGTGAACACTCAACGAAGCAAGGTCCGCCGTAATAGTAAGGAGGTGATCCAACCCCAGGTTCCCCTAGGGTTACCTTGTTACGACTTCACCCCAGTCATGAATCACAAAGTGGTAAGCGTCCTCCCGAAGGTTAGACTACCTACTTCTTTTGCAACCCACTCCCATGGTGTGACGGGCGGTGTGTACAAGGCCCGGGAACGTATTCACCGCAACATTCTGATTTGCGATTACTAGCGATTCCGACTTCATGGAGTCGAGTTGCAGACTCCAATCCGGACTACGACGAGCTTTAAGGGATCCGCTTACCCTCGCAGGTTTGCTTCCCTCTGTACTCGCCATTGTAGCACGTGTGTAGCCCTACTCGTAAGGGCCATGATGACTTGACGTCGTCCCCACCTTCCTCCGGTTGTCACCGGCAGTCTCCTTAGAGTGCCCAACTTAAGGCTGGCAACTAAGGACAAGGGTTGCGCTCGTTGCGGGACTTAACCCAACATCTCACGACACGAGCTGACGACAGCCATGCAGCACCTGTATCTAGATTCCCGAAGGCACCAATTCATCTCTGAAAAGTTTCTAGTATGTCAAGAGTAGGTAAGGTTCTTCGCGTTGCATCGAATTAAACCACATGCTCCACCGCTTGTGCGGGCCCCCGTCAATTCATTTGAGTTTTAACCTTGCGGCCGTACTCCCCAGGCGGTCTACTTATCGCGTTAGCTTCGCTACCCACGGATTAAATCCACAAACAGCTAGTAGACAGCGTTTACGGTGTGGACTACCAGGGTATCTAATCCTGTTCGCTACCCACACTTTCGCACATGAGCGTCAGTCTTTGGCCAGGGAGTCGCCTTCGCCACTGATGTTCCTTCTGATATCTACGCATTTCACCGCTACACCAGAAATTCCACTCCCCTCTCCAAGACTCTAGTCTGCCAGTTCTAAATGCTATTCCCAGGTTGAGCCCGGGGCTTTCACATCTAGCTTAACAAACCGCCTGCGTGCGCTTTACGCCCAGTAATTCCGATTAACGCTCGGACCCTCCGTATTACCGCGGCTGCTGGCACGGAGTTAGCCGGTCCTTCTTCTGTTGCTAACGTCATACCTGCTGGGTATTAACCAACAAGCTTTCCTCACAACTGAAAGTGCTTTACAACCCGAAGGCCTTCTTCACACACGCGGCATGGCTGCATCAGAGTTTCCTCCATTGTGCAATATTCCCCACTGCTGCCTCCCGTAGGAGTCTGGGCCGTGTCTCAGTCCCAGTGTGGCTGATCTTCCTCTCAGAACAGCTAGAGATCGTCGCCTTGGTGAGCCTTTACCTCACCAACAAGCTAATCTCGCTTAGGCCACTCTTTGGGCGAGAGGAGCAAGCTCCCCCCTTTGGTCCGTAGACGTTATGCGGTATTAGCTATCGTTTCCAATAGTTATCCCCCACCCAAAGGCATGTTCCTAAGTATTACTCACCCGTCCGCCACTCGACATCATCTAGCAAGCTAGACATGTTTCCGTTCGACTTGCATGTGTTAGGCCTGCCGCCAGCGTTCAATCTGAGCCATGATCAAACTCTTCAATTAAATATTAAAAATATGAATTTTTTTTGGTGAACTCTCACTTCGTGAGTGTCCACACAGATTGTCTTGTTCTAATTGTTAAAGAGCATGCTAACTGCGTTAGCAGCTTAAGTGGTTGTCCGTAGACCCTCTTAAGCGGGAGGCGAATAATACGCGGTTCCCATTTGATGTCAACAATTTAATTGGTTTTCTTTTCAACTAAACCTGCTACACCCCGCAGCAACTATACGTTTACCGTATAAGCAACAAACTGGTTTACCCTGTTTGGTGCGAGTGACTCCGTTGTTTCCAACTCGTCTCCCTTGAAGCGAGGGCGCATTATAGACACAACAACTTTAGATGCAACACTTAATTTCAAATAGTTTTGTTTCCCAAAAGTTATTCTGATCTGAGACCATAAATAAGGCATTCGAGTGAAGTGAATGCTTTTTAAAAAGCGCTATTGGGTGTAGATTTAAGAAGGTAGTAAATCGAAACATTGAAGAATGACTGAATATAAATAATCCTTCATTAAATACCTAATTATCCCTATTTAGTTTCTGTTTTTTTGTCTTCGGTTTTTGTATCTTCTTCAGGTTGGCACTCTTCATCTTGCTCTTTAGTATCACCCACTACATCTTCGATCGTTAGCTTATCAACTGTTCTAAAAGTGTTGATTGGACCTGCTAAGGCATATAAGGCAAAGACTATAAAAAGCACTAAAGCAGGTTCAGTAGCGACCACCACAAAAATCAGCATGATAATGAGCAGTGCAACAAAAGGGACTTTGCCACTTAAATTTAATTCTTTGAACGAGTTATATTTGAAGTTACTTACCATTAATAAGCCCGAAACCCCTGTGATGATAGCCACTATAATACCATAATCTTGACCATCTATGTCGTATTCTACTCCTACCCATATCAATCCTGCGACTAGCGCTGCGGCAGCGGGACTAGCAAGTCCTTGAAAATAACGATTATCAGCTATGCCTATTTGGGTATTAAAACGAGCGAGCCTTAACGCGGCAGCTGCTACATATATAAAAGCAGCAAGCCAACCAATTTTTCCTAATCCAGTCAATCCCCAGTTATAAGCTACAATTGCGGGTGCGACACCAAAAGATACCATATCCGCCATAGAGTCATATTCAGCGCCAAATTCGCTCTGAGTATTGGTCATTCTTGCCACTCGACCATCTAGACCATCAAAAATCATCGCCACAAATATAGCTACAGCTGCTGCTTCGAAACGACCATTCATAGAAGAAACAATGGCAAAAAAACCAGAAAATAATCCAGCAGTGGTTAATAGGTTAGGTAGCAGGTATATACCTCTACGTTTCTGTTCAGGCATTTAATTAAGTACTCCGATATATGTTGCGAGTAAGATATCACAGCTACTTAATATATAAAGTGATGCTGTTAAAGAAACTGCTATCTATCGATATTTTGCACATACAGGCTTAAAAGGACTTAAAATTTATACTTTGTGACAATCTTATATATTTAACACAAATTAAAGGACAGGCAGAATGCATTAGAATAGAGTCTGTATATTTTAAAAGTGTCAGATAAATTTACATATAAATTATATTGAAACTAAAAATAAAACTTATCTGACTGAAATTTATAAGTTTTATTTTAACCGGTATGAAAATTGCATTTGCTAAGTAAGAGTATTTAAGATCGATTAACAATTTGCCTTTAGGATATATATAAATGAAGTTATACAATATTAATAGAATTCTAGCATTAACTGCGCTTTTTGTTTGCTTCACCAACAACGCGTTTGCTACTAACAATTCTAGTTGTGACCCAGGAGATTCTACTCCACCGACGTCAACAACCTGTGATACGTGGGAAGGAGCTTTAAATTATGATCTGTACACCACAGAAAGTAATGTCGAAATTGGTACAGACTTTTCGACTGGTGGAAATATTAATATTGATGGCGTATCTATAAAAGTATCAGCTTGGTCTGATACATACGGAAATAACGATGACATTGTTGTTGAAGGACAAGTTGCAGGTCCATGGCCAAGCAACGGTGAAGTTGGATATGGTATTAAGAATCAAGATGAATTAGATTATGGAGATTATAAAAACGGTGGTTATTCACATGCAATAGATAATCTGCGTGGAAGAACAACTGATTACGACATGGTCCTATTTTCTTTTTCAGAAGAAGTTTCTTTAGCTGGTGCCAGTTTCAGCTGGCTGAATCCGGATGAGGACGTAGATTCCCAACAAATCACAGTTGTAGGATTAGATAGCATACAGGGATTATCTGGCTCAACTTGGGCTAATATTGCATCTAGTAATTCTGTGGTAAACGCTGGGTCATTTCAAATTGAAAAATGTGATGATGTTTATCTTTCAGATTTCACCACCACCAAAACAGCTCAATACTGGTTAGTCGGAGCTTATAACACAGCATTTGGATATGTCAGCGATTTCAGCAAAAAAGATGATGCCTTCAAGCTTGCCAGCATTGGCTTTGATAAAAAGAAAACACCTGCCGAAAAACCACCCACATACGTAGATGCTCCAGGCTCATTTGCTCTACTAATATTAGGCGGTGGATTGATGGCTTGGCGCAGACGTAAAACTCAATAATTTGTAAACAATTCAGATTAAAAAAGGTGGCATATGCCACCTTTTTTGTTCAAACTCTTGTCATCAAATCTAGTAAAAACAGACTTAATTTCCAATGCAAATTAAAATCATTATTCTAATTTTTATCTATGGCTTCGGTCATTTTAGTGTTTATGCCAGTTCGCTCGGTGATTACGAAAAAGCACTCACCTCTTACAATGCAAAGCAATATGATGAGGCATTCATTCATTTAAAGAATAGTTTGCAGCAAGACCCAGATAATTTGGTAGCGAAAATTTTAATGGGCCAACTATTATTAATTAATGGTTATTTGTCAACCGCAGAAATTGAGTTCTATGAAGCTTTAGAACAAGGCGCAGATATTAATATTATTGCCGAACCTTTAGGCAATACTCTACTTCTACAAAATAAGTACCGTGATATTTTAGACCTCAATTACGCAGATGAACTTGCCAATCAACAAAAGATAAAATGGTTGCAGATCCGCGCAAGTGCATGCATAAGATTAAAACAGTATAGTTGTGCAGAAAAAGCCTATGAAGACAGTTTAGTAATAGACCCTAATAGTACAATGTCTTTAAATGGTTTAGCTTCATTAGCACTGTTTCGAAAGCAGTACACAATAGCAAACGCTTATATTGGTCAAGCGCTAGCTATATCTGAAGCCGACGCAACCACATGGCGACAAAAAGGCCAACTGGCAAGAGTAAATGGAGATATTGACAAGGCTATTGAATACTTTCAGCAAGCACTTCAATTAAACAATGACGACCCATTAACCCTGCGTGGTCTTGCTGATTTGTATCTAGAAAGTAATGATTTTGACGGCGCACGCACGTTTATAAATCAAATTATTGAAAAAACCCCTGACGACCCTTTAGCGATTCTGCTAAGTAGTTGGTTAGACAGTAAAGATAAATCAAAACCCGTCAATAATAAACGTTTAAACAAGCTCAATGCGATTTTATCTAGCCTAGGGCCAGAAGTAATCGCTGAACAACCCGAGCTACTTTACATCAGTGGTTTAATTGCTTTTTTTAATGGTAACACTGAACAAGCCTCAAAAGACTTTGCTAAATACCTGACTAAAAATCCCAACGACATACAGGCTGTTATACTGTTAAGTCGCACTTACATGGCAACACAACAAAATAAACAAGCATTACTATTACTAGAGAAGCATCAAAATAAATTACTTAAAAACCTTGATTCCGCCCTGCTATTAGGTGAGTTATTTATCAACGCAAACCGATCTTTTAAAGCACAAAGCCTGGTTGAAGAACTTGAACAATTTTATCCAAAAGATCCCCGCTTAGAGTTGTTTAAAATAAAACTAATGATGGTTCGCGGTAAGCAAGAAGAAGCATTAGCTATATTAGACTCAAACTTAGCTCAAAACTTAAGTAACCCGACTTTTTTATTCACATATAGTATGTTGAACCTGCAAGCTGGAAATAAAGATAAGGCACTCGAGGGTGCTAACGATTTAATCAAACTCTATCCAGATGACGCCAACTTTCTAAATTTGAAGGCCGGTATTCTAATTCGATTAAACCAATTAGATACTGCAATTGCGTTCATCGATAAAACGTTAAGTATTGAACCTAAATTGTTTCCAGCTAAGTTCAACTTAGCTTCAATTTATAGTCGTAAAGGTGACTTACAGCAGTCTAATGAACTAATAGAAAGTTTATTAAAGGTGTCGCCAACTCATCTTCAAGTATTAACGTTACAAGCTCATAATTTTGTTGCTAACAATCAATTACAAGAAGCGATAAAAATTTATAGCGACATAATGGTGTTAAATCAAAGTGACAACTATTCAAAAAGCCAATTAGCCAGCATCTACATGCGCATGGGCGATTACGATAAAGCTCTTTATCACTTGGACCGCTTGTTAACGGAAAACTTTGATAATGTTGACTACCAATTACAAAAAGCACAAGTTTTACTCGCATTAAAACGGTATTTAGAGTTAGAAGAAATTTTAAAGCGTGTCAGTTTTTATTCTGATTTATCACTAGATTCTCTGGTTCTGACAAGCCAACTTCAAAGAGCTATTAATGATTATACGGGGGCTATTACTTCTCTTTCAGCTGCTGAAAAATTAGCACCTGACAATAGCTTTATTACCCTAGACAAAGTCAAATTGTTAATTGACACATCCCAGCTTGATGACGCATCTAAAATCATTATTGCAATTGAACCTAAGAATCTTGAAAACCCCAATTTTTGGTTAGTTAAGGCACTTTATTCCAATGCGCTTAAAAGTGAAACTAAGGCGATAAATTACCTAAAAACTGCTCTTGAACTTGATCCTAATTATCATCAAGCCTTAGTCATCTTATACAATATGGAGTTACGCGGCAGTCAAGAAGCTGGATTTTCAAAGCAAGCAAAAGCTTTGCTTGCAGTAAACCCTAATAATATTTTGGCGAAAAACTTACTAGCCCAGTTCTACTTCACAAAGCAGGATTTTGCACGAGCCTCCACTTTATATGCAGAATTGTTAGAGGCAGAAATTCAAATAAACAAAGCAGAAATATACAATAAACTAGCCATAATGAGTGTAGAAAGCGATCTAGAACAAAGCGCAGAGTACATAAAAAAAGCATTTGCATTAAACGAAAACGATGAGCAGATACTCGATACTTATGGTTGGGTACTCAGTCTACAAGGAGGCTATGAAGAAGGTTTAGGGTTACTAAGAAAAGCCTTTGCTCGAGACTCTAGCAACCCAGAAATAAGGTATCACATTGGTTTTACTTTGATTAAATTGGGCCGGGTAGATGAGGCAAAAAAAGAACTGAGTATCGCGGTTAACGTTCAACGACCTTTTTATAATCGTGCTAAAGCTAAAGATTTACTAAATAATCTGAACTAAAACACCGATACGTAATTGGCAATCCCCGTTTAGTACAAATTTTATCTATATCAACCGGGGAGTTTACACAAACTAAATAATAGTCATCTTGTCCGCTTTAACGTCAATTGTTACCACACCATCGACCCCAAGTGTGCCAGCTAATATTTTTTGCGCCAAAGGGTTTTCTATTTCAGTTTGAATAGCGCGTTTTAAAGGTCTTGCACCATAAACAGGATCGAAACCTGCATCTGCAATTTTATCTAAAGCTTCAAGGCTCAATTCCAATTTATAACCTTTCTCTGCGAGTCGCTCCCTTAAGGAGCACAACTGTATCTTGGCTATTGCTTTGATCTGCTCTTTACCGAGAGGGTGGAATACTACAATGTCATCTACTCGGTTAAGAAACTCAGGCCTGAAATGTTCGCCGACTGCGTTCATGACTAAACCTTTCATCTGTTGATAATTACTTTCACCGCTAACCTCTTGAATAATATCAGAGCCAAGGTTAGAGGTCATAATGATTACCGTATTCTTAAAGTCGACGGTTCGACCTTGGCCATCAGTTAATCTGCCATCATCTAAGACCTGAAGTAAAATATTAAACACATCAGGGTGTGCCTTTTCTACTTCGTCGAGTAATATAACGGAGTAAGGTTTACGTCTTACTGCTTCTGTCAGGTAACCCCCCTCTTCATAACCCACATATCCAGGAGGTGCACCTACCATACGTGCCACAGAGTGCTTTTCCATAAATTCTGACATATCGATACGCACCATGGCATTTTCAGTATCAAATAAGAAATTAGCCAGTGTTTTACACAGTTCTGTTTTGCCTACACCGGTTGGGCCTAAAAATAAGAAAGAACCTATAGGACGGTTAGGATCTGATAATCCTGCCCGTGATCGGCGTATAGCATTAGCAACTGCCGTCACAGCTTCGCTTTGGCCAACAACACGTTTATGCAAGGCCTCTTCCATGGCCAATAACTTGACTTTTTCACCTTCAAGCATCTTTGAAACAGGTATACCTGTCCAGCGTGATAACACATCGGCAATCTCACTTTCAGTCACCTTGTTTTTTAACAAAGTGGTCTCTTGCGTTTCAGACTCTGTGGCTACTTCCAGTTTAGCTTCAAGCTCAGGAATTCTGCCATATTGTAATTCTGACATTCGGCTTAAATCTGAAGCTCTGCGGGCAATTTCTAAATCGAGTTTGGCCTGCTCTAACTCAGAGCGAATCGTTTGCGTACCTTGCATGGCTTGTTTTTCTGCAATCCAAATTGTCTCAAACGCAGAGAACTTATGTTCAGCCTGCTCGCGCTCCAATTCTATTAACTCTAAACGCTTGTGACTCGCCTCATCCTTTTCTTTAGATAAGGCTTGCTCTTCGAGTTTAAGCTGAATGATACGTCTTTCGAGCTTATCCATATCTTCTGGTTTTGAGTCCATTTGCAATCTAATACTCGATGCAGCTTCGTCAATGAGATCGATTGCTTTATCAGGTAGTTGCCGATCACTGATATATCTGTGAGACAAAGACGCCGCAGCTACAATAGCCGGATCGGTTATCTCTACTGAATGGTGTAATTCGTAGCGTTCTTTTAAACCGCGTAAAATTGCGATGGTGTCTTCTACGCTGGGTTCTTCTACTAATACTTTTTGAAAGCGACGCTCCAGAGCTGCATCCTTCTCAATATATTGACGATATTCATTTAAAGTAGTGGCACCAACACAATGTAACTCCCCTCTAGCCAGTGCAGGCTTGAGCATATTGCCGGCGTCCATTGCTCCCTCACCTTTACCTGCACCTACCATAGTGTGCAATTCATCGATGAATAGAATAACTCGACCTTCTTCTTTACTCAGTTCGTTAAGCACTGCTTTTAAGCGTTCTTCAAACTCCCCTCGAAATTTTGCTCCAGCTATTAATGAACCCATATCGAGGGACAACACACGTTTATTCTTTAATCCCTCTGGCACTTCAGAGTTTATAATACGCTGAGCTAACCCCTCAGCAATAGCTGTTTTACCCACACCAGGCTCACCAATTAATACGGGGTTATTTTTAGTTCGACGTTGTAATACTTGAATGGTACGACGGATTTCATCGTCCCTCCCGATGACAGGGTCTAATTTTCCCTGTTCGGCACGCGCGGTGAGATCAGTGGTAAATTTATCTAAAGCTTGGCGCACATCTTCAGCGTTTTGGTCAGTGACTTTTTGCCCTCCACGCATTTTCTCTATCGCTTTCTCAATCTTTTCTTGATCCGCACCTGACTGTTTAAGCAGCGCACCTAAACTGCCTTTATCTTGCAAGGCTGCCAAAACAAACACTTCTGATGTGATGTAATCATCTTTGCGTTTTTGTGCAATCTTATCGCTTAGGTTAAGTAGAACAACCGTACTTTTACCCAGCTGCACATCCCCGCCAGTACCTTCAATGCGAGGTAGCCTACCTAATGCCTCAGCTAACGCAGAACGCAAACTATTTACGTTGATATTGGCTTGATCAAATAACGGGCGCACAGAGCCACCTTGCTGATTAAGCAAAGCAGTCATTAAATGCACTGGCTCTATATATTGATGATCGCGACCTAAGGCCAAAGACTGAGCCTCTGATATGGCTGTTTGAAATTTACTGGTAAAACTATCTAAGCGCATAAAGTCTCTTCACTCCTACTTTGCATAGCTTGGTTATGGGTGCAATCTACATACTAAACAAGTCTGTTGCAGAAAGTATCCCGCCATAACATAGGTAATATTAAAATCAAATCAAACGACATACATTGACTAAGTAATAGAGCGTTAGCATATGAAAAATATACGGATTTACTAATAAAGATCGAGCTTAATACAAAATATCAATCAAGATAAATTGCACTAACCATCCTTCCTGTTGCTACGATAGGATTTGATTTGTTTGATACTTGATGCGTGGCCCGACGATGAGAAAAAAATAAATCGTGCTGTTGATAAGTACAATATTCGCCACCAAAAAATCTGAGTTATTCCCAAAGTAAACATTTTTCGCTTAGCTATTAGATAAAGATTAGCAAAATATTTCTCATCAGTATTTTGGCTATTGATCCTGAAAGCCTGAGGATAGTTGCTAAAGGTTTCTTTTATTTCTTTTCCTACTTCAAAGTGTCTTTGGCTAATAGCTGGTCCCATCCAAGCCATTAAAGTCTTTGGATGAACTGGCATTTTAGATACCGTATTTTCTATTACCCCATCGGCTAATCCACGCCAACCAGCGTGCACCGCCGCAACACAGAGACCTTGAACATCGCACAATAAAATGGGCAGACAGTCTGCGGTCATAACAGCACAAACTTGACTTTTTCTAGTGGAAAAACAGGCATCCGCTTGAAACGTTGCTTCTGCATCATTGCAGTGCATATCTAAGTCTAGACAAATGTTAGTGTGTGTTTGATTAAGCCAGATAAAATTCTGATAATTAGGCAATAATTCACGGTTTTTATTGACTGCAATCTTGTCATCGCCTACGTGCTGGGCAAGATTAAACGAGTCATAAGGTGGCAAGCTAAAACCTTCACTTCTGCTACTAGTAAAGGCTTTAACATTATTGGGCGCTGGCCAATTTGGTTGAATGTAATTCTGCTGAAGCAAAATTACACTTCTCCGCTGCCGTGCTCAGATTTGTCTTCTCTTAAAACGTCTAAAAGTGCCACAAAATCTTCAGGTAACGGAGCTTGCCAACTTAACCATTCACCTGTTACTGGATGAGTCAATTCAAGCTGAATTGCGTGTAATGCTTGTCTACGGAACATTCTTAACATGTTAACCATATTTTCGTTACAAGCTTTTGGTGGTCTAGGTCGTCCTCCATAAGCTTGGTCACCAACTAAGGGATAACGGAGGTGCGACATATGTACGCGAATTTGGTGAGTACGCCCAGATTCCAATTTTAATCGAATATAAGTATGGGCACGAAATTTTTCTTTTACACGGTAATGTGTCATAGCAGGTTTGCCTGACTCTCGCACAGCCATACTAGTGCGCTTAGTAGGATGACGTCCGATAGGTTCATCGACCGTTCCACCAGCGACCATAGTACCCACTACAACGGCCTCATATTCGCGGCTAATTTCTCTTGCCTGTAGTTGCTCGACTAAATGGGTTTGAGCAGGAATAGTTTTAGCTACTACCATTAAACCGGTCGTATCTTTATCAAGTCTGTGTACAATACCAGCACGCGGTACATTGGCGATTTCAGGTGCATGATTGAGTAAAGCATTCAGGACTGTGCCGTCACTGTTGCCAGCTCCAGGATGCACCACTAGGTTCATAGGTTTGTTAATCACCAAAATATGTTCATCTTCATACACGATGTTTAAATCAATATCTTGGCCCTTATGTTGAACTTGCATTTCAATTTGGGCATCAATCTCAATAAGCTCTTCACCTATTAATTTTTCTCTAGGTTTATTGAGTATTTGCCCGTCGACTTTAACGTAATTAGCCAAAATCCACTCTTTTATGCGTGATCTTGAATAATCAGGGAACATTTCGGCCAAAGCTTGATCTAACCGTTTACCAAATAAGTTTTCAGGCACATTAGCCTGTAATTGAATTTTTTCATGTGGGGTAGACATGTATTAAACATCCTGAAAGTGTTTCGTAACGATTTATATGTGCATAGCCCAATTTGCTGGGGTAGAATGCGCTGCAGTTATCGATTAGGTAAAACACTATTCTAACGGATTTTTACCCCTAATGAATCATACATAACCAATCGAAATAGAAATGAGAGTAAATAAGGGCCATATGATCAGTAAAATCAAATTAAAAAATATTATATTAAGCAGTGTTTTAGTCGTTCTGGCTGGATGTTCATCTGCCCCAGAAGACGAAGACGTCGATTTAGTCCTTCGAAGTAAGAGTGCCCAAAGCCTATATGAGGACGCTAAAGAAAAAATGCGCCTCGGAAACTTTAACGCGGCAACAGAAACGTTAAGCGCGTTAGACTCTCGTTTTCCGTTTGGTCCTTTGTCACATCAAGTTCAATTAGACCTCATTTATGGCTATTACAAGACAGGTAAAACTGACGAAGCATTAGCTACCATTGATCGATTCACTCGACTCAATCCTAACCACTCAGATGTTGATTACGCTATTTACATGCGTGGTCTAACGAATATGGAAGTAGACAGTAACCTTTTTCAAGAGTTAGTTGGTATCGATAGATCTGACCGAGATCCTAGTAATTCACGTCAAGCATTTAATGATTTTAGGCGTTTGATTGAGAAATATCCAAATAGTAAATACGCTGCAGATGCGCAAAAACGTATGCTGCATATCAAAAGTCGTTTAGCAAAATATGAGATATCGATTGCTCGTTATTATATGCGCCGTGATGCCTATGTTGCAGCTGCTAATCGTGGTAGATATGTAATTGAACATTACCCTGACACGACACATGTGCAAGAAGCTCTTGAAATCATGGTCGAATGTTATGACCAGCTTCAACTGGATGAATTAAAAAACAATGCAATGAAAACCTTAAAATTGAATTATCCAAATAGTAGTTTTATTAGTTGATGATTGATAAGCATAAAAAAAACGCGCTGGTAGCGCGTTTTTTTTATGCTTGACGAAACTTTATTTAAAAAACAAATGGCTAAATGGATTTAACAATCTGGCAATACCTGCAGTAAAATGTAGAGGTTGATCAACTATAGTAAAAACTAGGCAACCATCATCAGCTTGAGAATGAGGTAAATGCTTATACTTGTTATTCATGAGAGTAAAATCACCGCAGTCATACTCGGCAATACCGTCACCATATTGACCATCGACTACCAGCGTCATCTCAGTACCTTTGTGAGTATGTTCAGGTACGCGGCCGCCCTTCTCCATATACATAAAATTAGCTTTACCGATATCACCTAAATCGACAGGTGCTTGCCATAACTTACCCACTAAACGAGACCAGTTTCCAGTGTTTTTGACATGGCGCCTTAGCGCCCTTGGTAATTCAAAAAATTTTCCGTCTAATTCAATAGAAGTATTAATAATCTCAGGTGTTGCTAATTTTGTTTCAGGTAAAGCAGTAATTTTGGACATCATTGCATAAAATTGGCTGTCCAGCGGCTCAGCCGATTTCTGAGGGTTAAATAATTCGCTAGCCAATTCTGCTTGAAATTCAATACATTCTTGCTGACATTGGGGGCACATATCAACATGTGCAGAAATCATTAACGCCATGGCAGGTTCACAATTACCTGCCGAAAACGAGCGTAAATCTGTGAAACTTGGGTGAAAATTAATCATTATCTTTTAACATCTCTTTTAAACGTTGTAATGCAAGTCTAGTTCTTGATTTTACCGTACCTAGTGGAATATCGAGCTCGTTAGCAACTTCCTGCTGAGATTTACCATTTATATAAATAGCTTCAATCACCAATCTTTGCTTTTCAGGTAAGGACTCAAACAAAACTCCAATTTCGTCCATGGTTACCTGGTGCTCTAAAGATACCTCATTGGCATCTGGCGTTTGTTCACACAAAACTGGCCATAAGTCGTCAGAGCAAACATCTTCTTTACGATTTCTTTGCTTTCTGAGCATATCGAAGCGAATATTTCTAGCTATAGTGAAAATCCACGTTGAGGGAGAACCTTTATCTGAATTAAACAAATGAGATTTTTGCCAAACATTAGACATTGTGTCTTGAACCAACTCCATTGCTAGTGCTTCATTACCCATTTGCTTTAGAGCATACGAACGCAACCTAGGTGCAAAGTAACTAAACACTTTAGAAAACGAGCGCTTGCAGCGCTCACTTGCAACGATGCTTAAATACTCAGACATTTCTTGTGCACATTCTATTGGCTTTACGGAATTAATTTGTTTTGTTTCCAGAGATATTCCAACTAACATGTATTTATACCATCAATTTATTGACACTTACAAATAATACTAGTTGTTTAGGTTAAAGGATCACTCTACCAATTCTGTTAAAAATTTTAAGGCATCTAAACAGTTTTTTTGTTGCAAAAATTGTTGCTTTTGTTTCGCGTCTACTGGTATCAGTTCTAGCCATCGATATATTACCCATATCGGATCTGTAAATTTTGGGTTTTGGTATAACGATTGCAGTTCTGGATACTTTTCAAAAATCTCTCTGAGCCTTTCGTCAATAGGCGCAATTGAATGTATTTCTGACTGAGCTGTCCATTCATCTAACCACTGACAGTTAGCTGTTCTTAATCCATCACTCTCATTTGCTATAGATTTAATGCTAAAGCATTTATGCCCCTCTACAGTTACGCCCAAGAAACCATTGTCTAACAAATCAAAATCGATCACTTTAACGAAAGTACCTATCGGGTAAATGTGCTCATTTTTATCTTTATCGCCTTGAGAGTTGAGCATACAAATACCGAAACCAGTGTCGGCCTTGCATGCTTCTTTCACCATGCGGACATACCTAGGTTCGAATATTCTTAATGCCATCCTTCCACCTGGTAGCAAGTGTGCTGATAGTGGAAATAACGGGATCTCAAAAAATGAATTCATATAAAAGTATTTCGCTGTGTATTTAATTATCGTCGATACGCCAAGATCGGAGATTAAGATCGAAATTATAATAACAATATTTACTATTAAATGATCTCTGGATGACGCATCTGGGTATCTGGTAGCATTGGTAGTAGATCGACGTGGAACATCTTAGTAACTAAGATTGGACATAAACAGATATAAGACAGGACGACAGTGCCATAATGAGTAAACAGATTGCAATAATAGGGACAGGAATTTCAGGATTAACCTGTGGACATTTACTTCACCAAAAACATGACATTACTCTTTTTGAGGCAAATGGGTATGTTGGCGGCCATACAGCAACTAAAGATGTCGAAGTAAACGGTAAACATTATGCGATAGACACAGGGTTTATTGTTTTTAATGACTGGACTTATCCAAACTTTATTAAGCTAATGGACAAGATTGGTGTGCAATCCCAAGCCACAGAAATGAGTTTTAGCGTTAAAAATATCGCGCAAAATCTTGAATATAACGGTAATACACTCAATAGTTTATTTGCCCAAAGAAGGAATATACTGCGTCCTCGCTTCTGGAGAATAGTAAGAGACATTCTGAAATTTAACAAAACATGCAAAAAAGGAGCGGCAGAAAAATCTGATTATGGCCAGCAAACACTGCAAGAGTTTCTAATACGACATCAATTCAGTGATGATTTCACTTACAATTATATTTTGCCTATGTGTGCAGCAATTTGGTCAACTAGTTTAGAAGATATCAAAGCTTTTCCGTTTGCATTTTTTCTGCGGTTTTTCAATAATCATGGTTTACTCAATATTACTGACAGACCACAATGGCGCTCAATCACTGGTGGTTCAAGAGAATATATTACACCCCTTACTTCTGGTTTTGAAGATAAAATAAAGCTTAACAGTCCCGTGAAATCTGTGGCAAATAAAGGCAATCATAAATTAGTTCTTTTACAAGATGGCTCTGAGTATCTGTTTGATGATGTTATTTTTGCTTGTCATAGTGATCAAGCTCTGGCAATTATTGCTTCACCTAATGCCTACCACAAAGAAATTTTAGGGAATATGCCCTATGCCAAAAACGAAGTGGTTCTTCACACAGATCATAGTGTTTTACCTGTCAGAAAACTTGCATGGGCAAGCTGGAACTACCTTATCAAAGGCTATGATGGTGAATCTCAGGCACCTGCTGTATTGACTTACAACATGAATATTCTGCAAAATATTGAATCGGATACAACCTTTTGTGTGACTTTAAATAATTCTAAAGATATTGATCCAGACAAGGTATTAGGTACTTACTCCTATTCACATCCTCAATTTAACAATCAAACAGTTACCGCCCAATCAAGGTGGGCAGACATCTCTGGTAGCAATGGTCTACATTTTTGCGGTGCGTATTGGTATAACGGCTTTCACGAAGACGGAGTACACAGTGCTTTAGATGTATGTAAGTCGTTTGGTGAACATCTTTAATGCAAAGCGCCATATACAAGGGAAACGTATTTCATAGCCGTTTTGTGCCAAAAAAACACGCATTTACTTACCAGATATTTTTACTCTGGTTAAACCTTGATGAAATTGACTTGCTGGATGCTGAGGTCAAAGGGTTTTCAGCTAAATCATGGGCTCCATTAAGGTTTAAACGCAGCGACTATTTAGGTGATGCAGATAAACCACTGAAACAATCTGTATTAGATAAAATGTCAGAACTGGCACAACAACCACTAACAGGTAACGTTTATCTGTTAGGACAAACACGCACCTTTGGTATGTATTTTAGTCCAGTCAATTTTTATTACTTGCAGCAAGAAGATGGCACATTCAGTCATTTATTAGCCGAGGTAAGTAATACACCTTGGAATGATAGGCACTGTTACTTAGTCGATTTAGCTAAACAACAGGACTGTGACAAGGTCTTTTATGTATCACCGTTTAACCCAATGGATATGCAATATAAATGGAAAATTTCTCAACCAGAACAATCGCTAAAATTGACACTTTCTTGTCATAAAGAAGTCAAACATTTTGTCGCTAGTCTTAATTTGTCACGAATAGAACTGAACTCAAAGAGCCTTTTTCACGTATTGTTGAGTATTCCTAGCATGACGGTAAAAACTGTTTTCGGAATATATTGGCAAGCGCTCAAACTATTTATAAAAGGAGTGCCTTTTTATTCGCACTCAGCACAAGGTAAAAAATAATTATGCCAAACGGAGAACAGGTACTAGTTGAGGCTTCAAGCTCATCATGGCAGCACAAGCTGTGTCGCTCAATTATGTTGAAAGTATTTGCCAGTCTGCCGCAAGGTAAGATGGTGATTAAAGAAAAAGGCGTGTTAGTAAATACCTTTGGACAACAGGATTCCGACTTACACGCGGAAATTGATTTTCAATGTATAAGTGTTTACCAAAGCTTATTGTTCGGTGGCAGCGTAGCCTCTGGAGAAACATTTTCTGAAGGTTTGTGGACAACGCCTAATTTAACCAACGTGATCCGTATTTTTGCACGAAATTTACCTCTCCTCGATAGCTGGGAGTCAAAAATGGAGTGGTTGGCTTTCCCTATTCGCAAAATAAGCCACCTTGCTAACAAAAACTCAGCAACAGGCTCAAAGAAGAATATTGCCGCCCATTATGATTTAGGCAATAAACTCTATACTCGATTTCTTGATGACAGCATGATGTATTCTGCGGCTATTTATCCATCAGAAAATAGTACTCTGGCACAAGCTCAGATGACAAAGCTAAAAGCAATCTGTGAAAAGTTACAATTGGTCCCTGAAGACCATTTAGTAGAAATAGGAACTGGCTGGGGCGGACTAGCCGTCTTTGCAGCCAAGAATTACGGATGTAAAGTCACTACCACCACCATTTCAGAAGAACAGTATGAATACACTCAAGACTTAATCAACAAGGAATGTCTACAAGATAAAATCACCTTATTGAAGAAAGACTATAGATTGCTCGAAGGCAAATATGACAAGTTAGTCTCTATTGAAATGATTGAAGCGGTAGGTAAAGAATACTTACCGACATTCTTTAAAAAATGTTCAAGCCTATTAAAAGATGAAGGTTTGATGGTGCTGCAAGCTATTACTATCAGTGACCATCGCTTTGACAGCTATAGTAAAAGCGTCGATTTTATTCAAAAGCATATTTTTCCTGGTGGCTTCTTGCCTTCACAGTTATTAATTAATCAACACTTGAGAAAACACACTGATTTAATGATCCGTGACCTCCACGATATCGGTCTAGATTATGCCAGAACCCTGAAAGACTGGCATCACAAACTACTAGAAAACAAAGAACCATTGGCTAAAGATGGTTACGATGACCGATTTATGAACATGTGGCGTTATTATTTTAGTTATTGCGAAGGGGGGTTTTTAGAGCGTACGATCAGTACTGTACAGTTGGTCATCAGCAAACCCGCATTCTCAAACAGTATTAGCCGTTAGAATTTGAAAACAGCATGAAACATCAAGCTTCTAAATACAATTTGTTTTGCTTTGTAAGCATTTTATACACCTTGACCTTTTCAGGAGTCACTATGGCAGATCCACTTGCTGGTTTACAAAAGGTTGGAGAAGCCAAACTTCAAGTGCTGTTTTGGGATGTCTACAATTCAAGTCTGTATAGCCAAACTGGCGAATACCAAGCAGAAATATTTCCTCAAGCACTGAAAATAAACTATTTAAGAGATATCGACGCAATAGACTTAATAGACAGAACTCAGGACGAATGGGAGAAATTAGGGATTGAAAAAGAAAAATTTAGCCTATGGATCCCACTACTGACCGACATATTTCCAGATATCAAAAAAGACGACACTCTTTTATTACACGTAGATGAAAATCATCAAAGTGAATTCTTTTTTAATGGTAAAACAATAGGCAAAATTACCGACCAAACCTTTGGTAAAAGTTTTTTACGCATTTGGCTAGACGAAAATTGCAGTTACCCTAAGGTACGCAAAAAACTAATTGGATTACACAAATGAATTTACATAAATATCTACTCTTAGCATTTATTACTCCTTTTGTTTTGTCATGTAGTAGCTCTATAGATGAGTATGAAAACACTAAACCTGAATTTAATTTACCCACTTACTTTGATGGTGAGGTCACTGCATGGGGAATAGTCCAAGACTACTCCAACAAACTGACTAGACGTTTTTGCGTAGACATAATTGGCACTTGGCAAGACAATCGAGGTCAATTACATGAAACCTTCTATTATAACGACGGTGAGCAACAAATACGTATATGGGACTTGCAGATTGCAGATGATGGCGGTGTCACCGGTGGGGCAGCAGATGTAATTGGTAAAGCTAGCGGCGGCTCGCAAGGCACTGCATTTAACTGGCAGTATACTTTACGGGTCCCAATCGATGATACAGAATACGACTTATTCGTAGACGATTGGATGTATATGATGGACAACAATCGCGTTATGAATCGATCTTATATGAAAAAGTTTGGAGTCACTGTCGCTGAGATATCCATCTTCTTTGATAAAACCAAGCCGGTTAGGAAGTGTGGTGTTTAAGTGCATGTGCATATTCACATTCCCGACCAAACACCTGCATCTCGATAACTGCTGCTGATTGTTATTCTTTCCCCATGCAGTGTTGATAACCTTAAGTTCTTCACACCGAAAGATATATACATGAAAAATGTTCCCTTTTTAGCTTCATCCGTAAAATGTAAGCAAACGTTTTAGTTTTTCCTTCTTTTGCAGATGCAAACACCTAGAGCTAATCAATTATTCATTTCTAAAGATATTCCACGAGACTCGACACCACTTTAACTGCATCTGCCTTATTAAATCTTTATGCATCCATTTTGGTCACTTACCAAGATGTTCAATTGAGCCAATCAAGGCTTCTAAAGATTTTGCTCAAGCTAATGTGACTTTTATATATTTAAGTAGAACAACCTTTTTACTTGCTGATCCCTGTATATTTTAAACCTAAATAAGGTTAATTATCTGCATAGATAGGTAGCTTAAATGAATTTAGTAATGACCGAATTATTATAATAGTTTTATATATGAAATATTAATGGTGGTAATAATCTAATGAAGTAGGTCATCACTATCGCAAATTGTGTGAGTTTTTTTAACAGGTTTATGAAACCAAAAACAACACCAATTCATAAGTCTTTGTTAATAAGATACGTTAAATTTATGGTAAGAAATGCATCCGTAAATATGAAGCGAAATCTAGAACAACATCTTAAAACTTAAATTTAAATTTAAATTTAAGGTCATAAAATCAATTTGTTAAATTAATGTTACCCACATATAAATTTTATCTTTATTTAAATAACCAACAAAAAGTAATTTTCCATGAAAGTATAAGGGCAATTGAATTAAAATAATTGCAACACCTTTAACAGATAATCACTGCACCAACCTGACATCTGTCGCTTAATTTTAATACCGACTTTATGTTCAGTTTCCGACTTAAGTAGGTTTAACGATACATGGCCTAATATTGCCATATTTGATCTGAATGCCCTTTGCGCATCCGACAACTATCTTCATCAAATGCTATATCTAATGTTCAGTGTAGATTATTCTCTACGCCCCAGTGAGCGCGTACGTAGAGCGCTTAAGGCATTTGCCATAAATCGCAATGACATCCCCTGTCGCATTTTTAACTATTGCCTTGATCCAATTAGAAAAGACAGACTTGAAATGACTCAGGATCGATTAATAAGAATACTCGCCCAAAGGTAACGTATGACGGGATGCCATGTTCAAGTGATAAATACTGCTCAAACCATTTCATTTTCATCTTTGCAAGTTTTCAATGGACACCCAACTATCACAACCGCAAAAAACGGCGCATAGCGTAATAAAGAAGATGTCATCCAATTATATGTAATTGCTTTCTATGAAGGCGTGGATCGGCAATGTTTTTGAAATGTTCGACAAGTGTAGGCTTTTGTTTGGTCGTTTTACGGTGCTTAAAGGAAAGTAATTGATCAAATCAAAGGATCGGTGTCAAGCTATCTTTAATGCGATTGCCCGGGGCAAAGAAGGCATTAACATGGCCCGTTCGATTGGCTGTGACATCATTTTAAACCGAAGGTTGCAAAAGTGTACTTCCCCAATCTTCCTATACTGGTATGCCCTAACTGAAGTTTAAATGACATATTTTAGTCAAAATCCCAGCGCCAACCTACTGACATAGTCTTTTGATTAATACTGTAATAATCTAGCAGAAATTTAGGTATGCGGTAAATCTCTAAGTCCCCAGGCACTTGTGCAAGAGCTGGCAAATTAATACCGCTAGCGTCAAGATCAAACTTTTCAGATTGATCTTGACGCTAGCGAAGCAAAAAAGTTATGTGCACCTCTATGATATACGCCACTCACATAACCGCTTTCTATCTATTGAATTGACAAGCTGTCAGTGTTGATTCCTGCAATCTCTGAAATGACGGTAACTGTATCAAATCAATATTGGTCACTGATTAGAGGTGTAGGTCGCCTTTCGATTATCTACGTCAGCAGTATTTTGGAAATCTAATGCGTTAGGCAAGTTAGCAGATAAGTTAGGTATACCGCATCCAGTTGTTTTACTTCATGAATCCGTGGTTTATGGCTTGTGAATCGAACTTTAACAAAGTGTGATTTAAGGCGGCATCCCAATTCATCGATTGAAAACCTAAACTTACAATGTTATCTAAGCGAACTAAAGGCAGTCGAAGCAAACTCACTTTTGTCGTAAAACAGCTTAGCTGAAAACGTTAGATTGCCAAGATGTTCGCTGTAGGTTACGTCAGCACCATCCATATAACGATAGGGGATAACGCCATAAATTTCAGACGGTACATAGGCCCAATTATAGGCAAAACCTATATCTCAATATTCGATTAATAAAAACAAATCAAAAGCTGTCCATCCTTGTCTAAATGACCAATTAACACTAGGTGCGTATATAACAAAGGCTAAGTTTAGTAGATCATCGAGGTTTAGTTTTTTCTGGTCTCTATAAATAGCTTGAACCACAATATCGATTTCGTTATTGGCGATAATGTCAAATTGGATACCCAAGTTTGAACTTTCAGCAAAGTCAAAGTCACTTATTAATACCCCAGTTTAAGAAAAATCGGCACGATAACCAAAATCATTTGAACCGATTGTTACAATACCTAACGTACCAAATCCGGAGACACTGACATCAGGCTCCGCGAATACAATATTTGAAACTAGTAACAGTAAAAGAATGTACTTTGTCATAATTAACATGCCCTCAAGTATTTAAAAAAAATACGAATTTAAAATCTTGTAATCGGTAATATCTTGCAAGCTATGATACAAAAAAGAGCGTGTTCTTAAGTCAATCACAAATTAAGTCGGCCATATTATTGATCTATAGGGAATTAGTTTATGTTCTGAGACATTGTATGCAAAACAACCATTTATTTTTTGTTACATATTAATTTGGTATGTTGCCAGCAATTGTTGAAGTATAGGTATTGATGTGTTCTCCCAGCTGATGATTCTAACGTCAATCCAACAGTTTTATCCTGAAGCTGAATTTCCTGATAATACTGAATCTTTAACAAAATCAATCATAGCCAATATTATTGCCTAACATATTTGTGTTTTATATTTTCGTTATTAAGTCTAGAGGGCACTTGGTTATTAAAGGATTATAATTTTTGATATCAAAAATAAGAAAAACATTAAATATCCATCACATCAGGGTAGTCAACGAGTTTGCTCATCTTAAGGAGGTCAAGATTTCTGATATCGAAAGGTACTTAGCATCGTATATGTCGACACCAACAGCGAGAAAAACAATTCACCAGTTAGTTGATCTAGATATCATCACTTTTGATCAAAGTCAGGTAGACAAAAGAGTTAAATTAGTGCGTTTCCTTAAAATGAATTTGGATGAGTTTATGTGACATTATTTATCATAATGTGTCGGTTATTTAATATTTTTTGTGCTCTTGGTGTTAGCCAACATTTTAATTTTTTATGCTACTCCATTTAACTCAGGTTGATTTTAAAGAAGTATGAATAATTGCCAAGTTTAACAATCAATTAAGTATTTTTTTCCACAAAAAAGCGATAATACTAACTACAAAATTTATTTAAGTACTATTGTAAGTAGTTACCCGTAACGCCATGAAAACAGCCCGACAATCGGTAGAGGTTATCCCTCTTTCATTAACATAAACCGAGCAATCTTCCAGTTCACTTCAATAAGCTTGCTTAGCCTTAGCGCTGAAATACTGACTTTGTCTGAGCCGATAAAATACAGTGCTCAAAACATTTGAGTAATGGTAGATGACTACCATGAAATAAAGTGCCTGACGTCACCTATGCTTTTCAGTGACAATGGCTGCAGTCGTTTAATTCAAAGCAGTGAAGGTTGATACCATTGCCGTGACTACATTGAGAACATATAAACCCATTTGGCCACTTCAGATACTGGAGACAATCTTTATTCGTTCTGAACTCCTGTTGCCAAGTTAAAAAACTGGCTTTGAGTATGAAAAAATTGGAGAAGCATGTGAATTTTTCTTCAAATTCAGTAATATCACCCAAGTATATTTAACTTATCTCTGTTTATTATTTCTCGTCTTTCAATCAATAAGTCACCATTAATTTTAGACGCCTCTAATTAGTATATGGATTGTCTTAATATCGAGAGGTATTTTATAAACATCTAATGATAAATAAACTACAAAATTGAAAGTCTAAAAAATGATATAAATAGCCTAATACAAAGTTTATACATAACAAGCTGCTTTATAGCAGCTCCATGACCAAGTACTCTTTGAAAGGTCGATGCTTGTAATTAAGTTTGCTTCAGACGAATCGATAGCAGTTCAATCTCGGTTCCGCCCAAACTTGTCATGACTACTCACCCAATGCCCGCCAATCACTGCACATGCTAAAGAAATATCTCCAGCAAGAACTGTTGCAGCCACAATTTCTGCTAACTTGTTTGCTTTTCCAGTGCCATAACAATCAAGTATTTCCAAACACTCTTTTTGGGTCGGTAAACCTGTACCGCCTCCATAGGTAGCCACAATTAAAGAAGGCAATGTCACAGACAGATAAAAATCGCCATTATCTAACAATTCATGAGAGAGCAAACCAGCATGAGACTCAACCACGTTAGCTTCATCTTGCCCAGTGGCGATAAATAATGACGCAATACCATTAGCTGAGTGTGGCCCATTATATGCAGCGCCCGCCATCATAGCGCCGGTATTAGCCAATACTGTCGCCCGGGCCAACATTTTGGTATCTACCTTCATGATCTTTTGAACTATATCTTTTTTCAGCACGACTTCTGCAATAACCCGTTTTCCTCGGGAATGCAGCATGTTCAAGTGTGAGTGTTTTTTATCTGTATCCATATTTCCTGATAGCAAATACTCACATTCGCCTGGGTATTCTTTGACGATCCATTCACAAGCTACCAGCGTGGCCTTGCCCACCATATTTTGCCCAGCCGCATCTCCCGTTGTATAGTTGAATCGTAGATAACGTGTTTTCGACACTGACCACTGCATAATGTGCTCTAGTTTACCAATTCGCGTAGTCGTTTCAGCTTGTTGCTTAATCTCTAAAAAATGCTCATCTATCCATTGACCAAAATCCCGCGCTTCTCTGGCGTTGGAAAAGATAAAGGCCGGTGATCGCTGCATAAATTGTTCAACTACTGTGGTATGCACACCACCACATTCATTGAGCAAGCGCATACCACGACTATAACTTGCTACTAGTGTGCCTTCGGTTGTCGCCAATGGAACATGAAAATAACCTTGCGCATGCTCACCGTGGACCAACATTGGGCCTGCAATACCCACAGGCATTTGTACCACACCAATAAAGTTTTCAATATTGCCAGGCAAAACACTCGGATCAATTGAATAATGTCCAGTGTGTAGTAAATCAGCACCTGTTTGTTGGGTTAAATATTCACGACGTTTTTGCGCCCACTCATGGCTATGATCATTAAGCGTATTTCGTGGGATCCTATGTTTTCTGGCCATTATACTTGATCCTTCATTAAATAATGTTTGTCCTATAACAAGACTATGCAAACAGTTTGCCAATAAATTTTAACTAAGAATAATGACCAAAGCATGAATGTACTGAAAAAACCATAATTTCACTTCTGATATGCTCGAAATTAGTGCGATACATTGTTCGTTATAGTGCAGGAAGATAAAGCAGAAAATAGTGAAATAAAACGGCAGAAAACGCCGAAAAATGCATTTATAATAAAATAATGGAAATGAGAGTAATAGTGTCCTCGTGTTAGGTTCAAAGCCCGAAGGCATAAACCAAAAAAACTAATCTTCCACCATTCTCAGCAAACTTTGCATAACAAGTATCCGCTATTTGAACCTCGGAACCACAGCCTGAGCAAACAACCCGCCCCTACTGTAATAGATCACTCTGGCATACTGAAGGGCAACTAATTCTGCTAACCCCATGCTTAAAATTAGTTGAAATAAGTATTCAATACGCTGCTTATCCTCGTCTTCAATTATTTTGCTTGGCTCTTGAAAATTTAAGCCCCAAGCCCTTATTGCTTGTTCCGTGCCCAAACTTGAAGGTGACATGGTAAATGATAGTGTGAGTAATTTATCAAGACGTGGCTCAGCAGAAATATTAGAATGAACAAATATATCGATCACAAATAATATGGTTTTTGTTGCTAATTACTCAAGACCGCATCTAACAAATCTTGGTGTTTATTAAAATGCCAGAAAAAACAGCCACGAGTTACGTTCAGCATTTTAGCGAGTAGATAGACTTTCACTCGATCTACTCAAAATACCTTAATAGATTGAGTAGTCGCGTCAATCCAATCTTGTTTTTCCAGCATTACGGATTCGATTACACTACTTTTCTTTTACGCTTCCAAACACTATTTATTCACAAAAGATACACCGGTGAATTATGCAGCAAGTTCTTATTCTGATAGGCGTTTCTATCTTTGGAATTTTAGGTACTATGCATTCGATATATGCGTTTATAGTCAACAAATTTAACGCCCGAGACCCTGAAGTCACATCAGCAATGAAGTGAATACCATCCGTGATAAGCAGCCAAATTTCAATATTGAAAGCATGGAAGGGATTCAACGCCAGTCATAGTCTAGGTGCTATATTGTTGCCTGCCGTATATATTCCCATCACCATCAATCACATATATATTATTCAACAATCACTTGGGTTGACACTATTACCTATTTTAGTCGGAGTTAGTTACATGCTTCTATCATAGGGATATTAATTCAACATCCCTATGATAAGTATAACGATATCAACACTATGCTTTATAAGTGCAGCGATAATAGGAAATATATAAAGCACTAGCGAAGCGACTGCTTCCTCACCTACTAGCAAGGTAAAAAAATCATCTTCGAATGACTTTTTATGAAATACGTCAGCGTGGCGACAGTGCGTATTTAAGCCTGCTGATCATTTTTAAGGTGTTCAAATAATCTTTCAAAAAGTGGTCAAAAATATTTGAGTAATATTTTGAACTTACTTGTTTGCAGCTGGTAGCATAAAGTAATCGGCATAAAAGCATTCTATGCGCTGCACATCAGCTGGCCACCGTACAATATGAAGTGAAGTGGATCCGTTGAATATTACAAAACGTGAGGCTTAAAAATAACTATTCTAGAACTGATATCGGCTCAGATATTTTAGGCTTACCCTGATTAATAGAAATCTCTACCCGACGATTACGACTTCGATTCTGCGTATCATCAATATCAGTCATAGGATCAGTATCAGCTTTACCTACCACCGACATGCGACTCTCATCAAAGCCTTCAGCACGCCTAAGCTCTTCAGCCACAGCCACAGCTCGTTGGGATGAAAGGTCCCAGTTCGAACGATATAGCTCATTCGAAATTTGCTGACTATCACTATGTCCAGACACTTCGATATCACCTGGCATATCAGCTAACAAAACGCCTATTTTACGCAATATCGGTACAAACTGCGGTTGTAAAAATGCTGACCCCGCAGAGAACGAACCATTTTCTCTTATACGAATAGTGATTTGTTGACCCAAAGACTCAATTTCAATCGCACCATCAATAATTTGCTTTTCTAACTTTTGTGCGACTTTACGCATACGCTCAGCCACTTCTTCTTGGCTAGCTTTTTCACTGTTACTTTGAGACTGTTGATCTGAGGCAGTTTGTTGTGCTGCCCCGCCACGTTGCTCACCCCGCTGTTTTTGACGACCGCCTGCAGAGTCTTCAGTACCAGCTTGGAACTCCAGCATCTCTTGAGTCATGTCAGTAGTCTGTTGCTGGATAGTATCTATAGGCGTGGGCTCTGGGCGACCAGGACGAAACTCCATCGCAATCACACTGGTACCTTTTGGAATATCTTTTACTTCAATTTTATTTTGAACACCAAAAGCGAACTTCATTGAGCCTGCGATTTGTTTAAACTTAAGTACATCCATCTCAGAAAAAGATAACAGCAGCACAAAGAAACACATTAATAACGCCATTAAATCAGCAAAGGTTCCCATCCAAGCAGGAAGTCCTTCGGGAGGACATTTAGGGCATTCATTTTCCATCAGTTATTCTGCATCTTCTTCAGAGCCACGTTTTTTAGCCGCTAAATAATTTTTAAGGATCCCTTCAATAACCCGTGGGTTTTGTCCATCGGCAATGCCAATAATTCCGTCTAACACTAGACTTTGGTTAAGTTTTTCTTCATCAGCTCGATGACCTAGTTTGACTGAAATAGGTAAACAGACTAGGTTGGCTAACATCGCACCGTAAAGGGTCGTTAAAAGCGCTACCGCCATTGCAGGGCCAATTGACTTAGGATCATCCATGTTTGACAACATCGCTACCAAACCCACCAAAGTCCCTATCATACCCATGGCTGGCGCAACATCTCCTAAACCTTTAAAGATAGACTTCCCGAAATCATGTCGTTCTGTGGTCATATAAATATCCTTGCTTAACGTAGCTCTGACAACTTCGACATCGTGACCATCCACCAACATATCGACCCCCTTTTGCATAAAGGAATTGGCAATTTCAGCTTCTTCTAAAGCTAAAAACCCACCCTTTCGAGCTGCATCGGCCATTTCAACAATTTTTTCTATTTGCGATTCAGGGGTTTCGATTTTGAACATAAACGCTTTACCAGCGATCTTGCCGGCACCAAAAAACTGCCCCAGAGTATATTGGGATAAAACCGCAAATATACTCCCACCAAATACAATCAATATTGAAGGTACGTTGATAAACATTGCGATATCACCACCTTGGATCATCGCCATCACAACAAAACCAATAGCGCCAAGAATACCGATTATGGTTGCTAAATCCACATTGTGCTCCCAATAAAAATAAAGGTATAAATATTAAGCAACAAAAGCCAACAGCTCAGATTATTGCCAATAATTAGCTATCTACAATAAACTAAAAACGTAAACAGTTTTAAGTGTTTACCACCTCATTTTATCGACAATCATAAATAATTCTATAGTAACCATTTATGTTATTAATTTAAGGTCAGTCTTTTTTCACTTAACAGACGTATATGACACTACTTTTAGGCTGTATTTGAAAAGTATTTGACCCATTTTTTTCGCTCAGGTAAGGTGCCTGCCATTTTAGGAATCTGAAGAGGAATATTATGACAACTCGTAAAAAAGCAGAATCGCTCACCTTTGAACAATCTATGCTGGAACTAGAAGCACTAGTGACAAAAATGGAGCAAGGAGATTTGCCTCTGGAAGACGCATTACAAAATTTTGAGCGCGGTATTGTGCTAGCCAGACATAGCCAACAAAAATTAAAAGATGCAGAACAAAAAGTTCAAATTCTTACCACTAAAAATGGGCAGCAAACTTTAGACGTATTTGAACCTGATAATTAATGAATTTAAGCACCTTTCAACAAGCGAGCCGCGACAGGGTTAATTCAATCCTGAGTCAAGCCATCAATGCTTTACCTGAACATTCAGAAAAGCTTAAACAAGCTATGGAATACGCATTACTAATAGGTGGTAAACGAATGCGCCCCTTTTTAGTTTATGCCACAGGTAAAATGCTTTCCGTCCAAGAAAAAGATCTTGATGGTCCCGCAGCTGCGATAGAAGCAATCCATGCCTATTCACTTATCCATGATGACTTACCCGCTATGGATAATGATGACCTAAGACGGGGGCATCCAACCTGTCATATTCAATTTGATGAAGCCATTGCCATATTAGCTGGTGATGCCTTACAGACTTTGGCATTTGAAATATTGTGCGATTACCCGCTTTCAAATACACTGGGAATCAAACGTATTGAATTAGTCAAAATTATTAGTCAAGCAGCTGGTTACAATGGTATGTGCGGAGGCCAAGCGATGGACTTGGCTGCGACTGGCCAACATATCACCCAAAAACAGTTAGAAGACCTGCACGACAAAAAAACAGGTTCTCTGCTGAGTGCTTGTGTTGAGATGACTATCGCTTTGGCTGTAAATATCACCCCACAAAGTCGTCAACATTTAATGCGTTTTGCTAAAATTATAGGCTTGGCATTTCAAGTCCAGGACGATATTTTAGATGTGGTCAGCGACTCTACAGTGCTAGGAAAACCACAAGGTTCTGACCAAGCACAGAACAAAAGCACCTATCCTGCTATGCTAGGATTAGAACAAGCACAAGCTTACCTGGAAGATCTACATCAACAAGCGCTTCAAGCTTTGCGCGCTTTGCCTTACAATACCCAAATGTTGGTGTCTTTTACCGACTTTGTTATCCACCGTACTAACTAGATAAATATGTACAAGTGGCCAAATAAATAAACTTAATTAGTTGATACTCTTTAATGACCCTAGATATTGCTCACTACCCAATCCTCGCTCAAGCTGATACACCAGAACAGTTAAGAGAGTTATCACAAGATAAACTTAAGCAGCTAAGTACTGAATTACGTCAATACTTATTAACCAGCGTGAGCCAAAGTAGTGGACATTTTGCCTCGGGATTAGGCACGGTCGAGCTGACAGTTGCTTTGCATTATGTGTACAACACCCCTTTTGATCGCCTGTTATGGGATGTGGGCCATCAAGCCTACCCCCACAAAATTTTAACCGGTCGCCGTAAACGTATGCCGACCATCCGTAAAAAAGGTGGCTTACATCCTTTCCCATGGCCGCCAGAAAGCGAATATGACACCTTTGCTGTAGGCCATTCATCTACCTCTATTAGTGCCGCTTTAGGCATGGCAGTCGCGGCAGAAAAAGAAGCGCAAGGTAGAAAAGTGGTGGCAGTAATTGGTGATGGTGCCATGACCGCAGGCATGGCCTTTGAAGCATTGAACCATGGTGGAGATATCAGTAAAGATTTATTAGTGGTGTTAAATGACAATGAGATGTCGATATCAGAAAATGTCGGCGCCCTAAATAGTCACTTGGCCAGATTATTAACAGGTACTTTTTTTAACTCTATCCGCGATGGTGGTAAAAAATTACTGAGTAATGTTCCACCAATAAAGGAATTTGCCAGCCGTGCTGAAGAACATATCAAAGGCATGGTGGTTCCCGGTACTATTTTTGAAGAATTGGGATTTAAATATATCGGACCAATAGACGGTCATGACGTGAATGGCGTAGTGGACACGCTTCGTAATATGCGCAACATCAAAGGTCCACAAATTCTTCATGTAGTAACCAAAAAAGGCAAAGGGTACGAGTCAGCCGAACAAGATCCCATTAAGTTTCATGCAGTGCCTAAGTTCAATCCAAGTGATCAAGCTCTGCCCAAAGCAGCGCCCAGCAACCCAACTTTTTCAGCTATATTTGGTGATTGGTTATGCGATATGGCCGCACGGGATTCTAAATTAATGGCCGTCACACCCGCTATGCGTGAGGGTTCTGGCATGGTCAAATTTTCCCAGCAGTATCCATCACAATATTTTGATGTAGCAATTGCTGAACAACACGCAGTCACCTTTGCTGCGGGTCTTGCCAAAGAAGGTCTGAATGCGGTAGTAGCTATTTATTCCACCTTCTTGCAACGAGCCTACGACCAGCTTATTCATGATGTGGCAATACAAAACTTACCAGTTTTGTTTGCCATAGACCGCGCAGGACTTGTGGGCGCTGATGGCCCTACTCACCAAGGTGCGTTTGATATTGCATTTTTACGCTGTATCCCCAACATGGTGATCATGGTACCAGCCGATGAGAATGAATGCCGTCAGATGTTATTCACAGGGCACAAGCTACAAAAGCCTGCAGCTGTCAGATATCCAAGAGGATCAGCTACTGGTGTAGTGCCTGAGAAACAAATGACTGCCCTTGAGTTAGGAAAAAGTCGCACTATAAGAAACGGCGAGAAGGTCGCGATTCTTAACTTTGGTATTTTGTTGCCCTACGCCCAAGAAGCGGCAGAAAAAATCAATGCAACCATCATTGATATGCGTTTTGTTAAACCTTTAGATACCGACATTATTAACCAACTCGCAGCAACCCACGGTTTGTTTGTAAGCATTGAAGACGGCGCCATTATAGGCGGTGCAGGCAGTGCAGTAGCTGAATACTTAATGTCTTCCAAACATACCAGTAGACTATTGCAACTTGGCCTACCTGATGAATTTATTATGCAAGGTACCCAACAAGAGATGTATGTTGAACTAGGTTTAGATGCAGCGGGTATATTGGGTAGAATTGATGAGTTTTATAAATAATTATTATGCCTAGGTTTAGTATTAAATATTACTATTACGGATATTTCGTAACATAAAGCATGCGCTGACGCTTACTGGCATCCTTGCCATTTTTGACTCAGGTCCCTTCGAGCCAGTTACTCTTTTTTCTACAGCAAAAAAAGAGTAACCAGAAAAATAGCCGCTCGAGGGCAATACTCTTCATCCAACTATTACTTCAATTTAGCAGGTCGCGCTGAGCCGTTCCAGACGGCGCACCGCTCAATCGCCTGTCCCGCGCGGCGTCCGCATGGCGATTGCCCTACTAAATTGAAGTAATAGTCGGCGAGCCTTGAGTCGAGGGTAAGTCAAAAGCATCGGCTTTGCCGACTAAGAAGCCTTCTACCTATATTCTAATAGGGAGTTATGATGGCTGTCCCCCGCAAACCTAGTTATTCTAAAAAAAGTTAACTAGGAAGCGCTTTTAACTCAGCTCTGTCTTAATTAAAAGGATTCAAGCTTGTGCCATATTTTTGCTTTATCCACTTTACTTGTTTTTCAATCAATGAAGAAATTTCAGGGCTTCCGGGTAGCGGATAGTCTTCAGGGTTATACCTACCTAAGGTCGACTGCTTTAACAATAAAAACCTATGTTGCCAATAGCGATAATGGTGTTTTAAGGTTATCTGTAACCCCTGCTCATAGACAGTTTCGAACTCTTGGCTACCTATTATCTTTAGAAATCGCGCATAAAAATAAAGAGCTTACACATAATAAAATTTAATATGGCTTAAGTCTGGTAATGCTGATTGATAATGACTAAAGATTCTATCATGCAATTCGGTATTGCTATTTTCAGCAAGCAATTTATGCTCATATGAAAATGCATACATAAGCTTTTTTAAACCTCTAGTAAAAGGATTTACATTAACTAATTTGTCTATCAATTCATAACTTACATACACGTCGCGAGACTTAATATAGGTTAAAGTTACTCTTTGTATATGCTGATTTTCGTGCAGCCCTTGAATACCCTTATCTATCTGATTAATGTCTATAGCATCATGTAAATAACTTTGTGCCTCGAAGTAATCCTGATCTGCTTTAACTAAACTCAGAAATGGTTCAACATTCATTGCAATTTGAACTAACACTGAACCTACAACATGATATTTGTATGTATCAAACTCTAAATCGTGCAAAGCTCTGTTGAAAACATAGCCTTCCATTGAATATAAATGTTGTGCCTTATAGTAAACAATGAGTTCAAGCACTCGACCTCTTTTATACTTTCCATCAATAGCCATTTACCTTATTAGTCGGCAACGCCGATGCTCTTGATTTACCCTCGACTCAAAGCTCGCCAATTATAAGGTGAATTTAGTAGGGCAATTTGCAGGGACGCAAATTGAGTTTGCCATTGCCGGGAGCAAGTGCAAACGACCTGCGAAATTTGCCTAATAATTGGAAGAAGAGCATTGCCATCGAGCGGCTTTTTTTGCCTACTTTTTTTAGCTGCAGCAAAAAAGTAGGTTGGACGAAGGGATTCATTTTAAAAATGGCATGGGTGCCAGTGTACCGCAAGGCACATGCTTTAAATATCAATATTAACAGGCCTCATAATTAGCAGGACACACAGGTTAAATTAACAGGAGGTGACTAAAATTCGCAGGTCAGTTTAGGGCTATAAAATTGCGTAATCTTTTTATATTGCTCTGGGTTATGCCATTCTTTACGAACGTTACAGATATAAGGGTAGTAGGTGTTTACAAATCCTTGTGCATCGGTATCGAAAAATTGCCCCGACACTTTTTCTTCACATAAATCCAATTCACGGCACAAAATTATTTGTTCATAAAAAGTAAAAATTTGCTCCAATTCACCATTTAACTTATCTTCATTAATCTGCTTTAATATTTCTCTTTCGTATCGTGCTGATAAGTCTTCGGCTCTTAAAGCGGGATCTTGTAACGTTTCATTAAGTTGTTCAGAGCGTTTGGCCATAGATTCGGTGATTTTTAATCTAGCCTCTACATGCATTTTATTATAAAGATACCGATCTGCAAAAGCCATCGAACACACAACACCCCGCAGATTTATATTCTAAGTATTCATAAATAACAAACGAATCACCTATCAGCACTGACAACACCGCCACCGAAGTTTCAGCTACCTGCAGATGTATTTATTGACCAGTCGTTTAATACAAACAGGGAGGATAACTAGATGAGGATATTAAGTTGTAATAAAAAATAATAAGAACCTGACCATCTGCGTTTTATCCTAGTAACCATTGAGCTAATACATGGAAAATTAATAATACAGGTAACAGGTTTAATATCAGTGACATAATAATGATTCATTATTAAAAAAAGTCTAAGATTTACTGCAACTCTGTGATTTGAAGGTAGCCCTGAAGCTAAAACCACCCCATAACTAAACCAAATTGTATGCCCGCAAGAGCAAATAAACCCGCCAATACATCATCAATCATGATGCCAAAGCCGCCGTGAACATGTTTATCTAAGTAGCTAATAGGCCAAGGTTTTAATATATCAAAAAATCGGAATAGCATAAAACCAACCAGCACTGTTTGCCAGCTCAGGGGTACTGCAAGCATAGTGATTAACATGCCTGCGACTTCATCCCAAACGATAGAGGAGTCGTCATGCACACCCATGTCTTCTGCGGTTTTTCCACAGATCCAGATGCCAAACACACACACTAGTATTGTGACAATCAAATAAACGGAAAAACTAGAGAAATGAGATAACAGCACAACTAAGGGCAAAGCAGCTAACGTACCGAATGTACCTGGCATTTTTGCAGCTAAACCGCTACCAAATCCAAACGCCAAAAAGTGAACAGGATTAAGTAAGCTCACTCGGCTGCGTATTTGTTTATCCATTGCAGTGCCTCTCTTTGGTTGAGGTAACTAGAAGTGTTCGTAACCTTTGGCGCTATATTCATAAGGTTTGTCAGCTTGACGTAACTGTAACTTACCTGCAGAGCCGTTTAGTTGACCAATATAGGTCGCATGCACATTAGCATTGGCTAAGGTTGTCTCTAAATGGCCTTTTTGTTCTTCACTCACCGTGAATAATAACTCGTAATCATCCCCAGCACTTAAGGCATAACTGATCGCTTGAGAATAAGTCACAGATTCTTTTAGGGCTGGAGACAATGGCAATTTATCAACATGTATTGTGGCACCACACTGAGACGCATTTAGAATGTGTTTAATATCAGCGATCAAACCATCGGATATATCGATACAAGCACTGGCAATACGCCTAAGGCTGTTACCAACCAATAACCTTGGGGTGGGATAATTCAAGCGATTCAGCAAAAACGCTTGATTAAGCGGATTGCTCACTACACACTTTTTTTGCGCTATATGCAAACCTAATCCTGCATCACCCAATGTACCAGTGACATAAAGCGAATCACCTGGTTTAGCCTTACTTCTTGTCAGAGCTTGGTCAAAGGGCACAAATCCTTGCGCCGTGATGGTTATAGCTAGAGGTCCCTTAACAGTATCACCGCCAATCAATTGCACCGAGTAATATTTAGAGTGTTGTTGCAAACCATTTGAAAAAGCTTCAAGCCAAGTTTCATCAACCTCAGGCATACTCAAAGATAAACTAATCCAAGCGGGTTCTGCACCCATGGCGGCCAAATCGCTTAAATTTACGGCCATGGCTTTTTGCGCTATCGCGTGGGCAGGCGTGTCTGGTAAGAAATGCACGCCACTAATCAAGGTATCGGTGGTAGTGACTAAGGCTTGACCTTGAGGGATATGAGTGACAGCACCATCATCACCAATGCCAATTATCACGTCTTTACGCTGAATACTTTTTGCTTTGAAAAAGTCTTCAATCACATTAAATTCTTTCACAGTTACTACTTTTATTTAAATCAGTGAGAGAAAGTTGTCCGCAACCTATTTGCTAGGGTTAGGACAACTCATCTTTACGCAGGGTCTTTATCGCTTTGTCCAACACACCATTAATAAATTTATGGCTTTCTTCTGCACCAAAAGATTTAGCTAACTCGATGGCTTCATTGATAACAACTTTATAAGGGACATCAATTCTAGCAACAAGCTCGTAAGTAGCAATTCTAAGAATCGCTTTTTCTACGGGATCTAGCTCCTCAGGCAGGCGCCCAAGGTAAGGTTTCATTTTTTTGTCTATTTCTGCACAGTCTTTTACAACGGCTCGCAATAATTCCAAAAAATACTCAGTATCCACTTTTTTCATATCGTTACTGGTGACGATACTAAGCTCTATTTGTTCGACAGGATTTTTGCTCATTTGCCAAGAATAAACCGCTTGTACTGCAAATTCTCTGGCTAGACGGCGGGCTTTAGGTTTCAACTATTTAGCCTCTTCAATATTAGCTAATACATTAACCATTTCTAGTGCACTAATAGCAGCTTCTGCGCCTTTGTTACCAGCTTTAGTGCCAGAACGTTCGATAGCTTGTTCAATACTATCAGTAGTGATTACGCCAAAAGAAACAGGAATACCATGATCGTAAGAGACTTGCGCTAAACCTTTATTACATTCGCCAGCGACAAACTCAAAGTGAGGTGTTCCACCACGTATAACTGCACCAAGGGCAATAATGGCATCATATTTGTTTTGTTCGGCAAGTTTTTTCGCTGCGATGGGTAGTTCGTAAGCACCTGGCACACGCACTAAAGTAATATCTTGTTCGTTTACTTCACCATGTCGTTCAAGGGCATCTAGAGCACCATCGACAAGGCTTTCAACAACAAAACCGTTGAAACGTGAAACCACTAGAGCAAACTTTTTGCCTGTTGCGCGAATGTTCCCTCAAATAATATTCATTTTTAACCTTTCTGGGAAATCCGGGGCGCCTTTAGCACATCGTAAATGGGAATTTGTGGAATTTTAATTTTTAAATTTTCGATGTATCCACCACTTCTAATCCATAGCCTGACAAGGCATGGTTTTTTTGGGTTGGCTCATCAAACGCATTTTTTAAACACATAAGCTGGCTAATATTTGACTACCTACACCGACCGGTCTAGATGAGCCAGTCCATGGGGCATTAGCGGTTTTCTCGCCATTATCTTCTGCTTCAAATTGTTTGACCTGGGTCAGTAAATCTTCATCTTTACCTAGCAGCACTAAAACACCACCATTATCAGCAATATATTTAATGGCTTGTGGCAACCCCATACTTCGTGAAATAGCCCGTTGAGAACCTAATAAATCACTAAAACTATTCAGCAAATGCACTCTCACCAAAGTAGGCACATCACTATTAATCTCACCTTTGCACATAGCAAAGTGTACTTGGTTATCAATCACATCTTTATAAGTAACTAAATCAAATTCACCGTACTCTGTGGGAAGTTTACACTTAGCAACCTGCTGAATAGTGGTTTCATTCAAATTTCTATATTCGATTAAATCAGCGATAGTACCAATTTTCATGTCATGTTTGGCTGCGAAGACTTCCAACTCTGGACGCCTGGCCATACTGCCGTCTTCGTTGAGTATTTCAACTATTACAGAAGCAGGCTCACAACCTGCGAGACGAGCCAAGTCTATACCTGCTTCAGTATGTCCTGCACGGTTTAGCACCCCCCCCTCTTTACCAATTAATGGGAAAATATGTCCCGGTTGCACAATGTTGCTAGGGTTTGCATCTTTTGCTACTGCCGCCAATACAGTTTTGGCCCGGTCTGACGCTGAAATTCCTGTCGTAACACACTTCTGCCGCTTCAATAGAGACAGTGAAGTTGGTTGAAAATTGAGCGCTATTGTCATCTACCATCAAGGGTAAGTTGAGCGCTTGGCAGCGCTCAGCAGTCATGGGTAAACACACCAAACCCCGAGCATGAGTCACCATGAAATTAATAGCTTCGGGTGTAACATATTCGGCAGCCATAATAAGGTCGCCTTCGTTTTCCCTATCTTCATCATCCATTAAGATAACCATTTTACCTTGACGGATATCTTCAATTATCTCTTCACTGCTATTTAATGGCATAGTTTATTGTCTTCTTTTTAATTTTATTGAGGGCATCGTTTTTACCCTTGGGACAAGCACCTTTCGGTGACCTTATTTACTTCAAATAGCCGTTTTCTGCTAAAAACGCCATACTGATATCTTTTTTACCATCTTGACTTGAGGGCTCTGCCGCTTTGTCACCTAACATTAACCTTTCAATGTAACGGGCGATTACATCCACTTCTAAATTAACCTTAGTACCTAATTTATATAGTCCGATAATAGTTTCTTTCAAGCTATGAGGAATTAATGTCAGTAAAAATTTAGCACCATTTACTTGATTCACAGTTAGGCTCACACCATCCAACGTGCTCGAGCCTTTTCAGCCAAATATTTTGCTAGTTGAACGGGTGCTTTAATCCAAATCTCCACATAACGGCCAACAGGTGCAATAGATAATATCTCACCTACACCGTCCACATGGCCACTCACATAATGCCCACAAACAACTGTTAGCTTGCAATGCTTTCTCAAGGTTAACCTTACTACCTGCCTGATAGCTGGCAAAACCAGTACGTTTAATGGTCTTATGTGATATGTCAGCGCTAAATCCACTTTTCGACATAGCGACTACCGTTAAACAAACTCCATTATTAGCAATACTATCACCTAAAGAGACATAACTCATATCCAACTTGTCGGTTTTAATTGACAACCTTATGTCCGTGCCAGAGGGTGTCAAGGCTTCAATAGTATCCACATCCTCTATAATTCCGGTAAACATAATCTCTCAATAAATTTGTTCAACGTTACATTAATGTTTTAATTATTAATCAGCGCAGTCATTTTAATATCACTACCCACTTGCCTAATATCGGTCCAAGTAAGCTCAATTACCTCATCCATTACTTCAATCGGTATGCTGTCAAACAGATTTTGACCAGCACCTCCTATAAGTTTGGGCGCTTGATATAAAATCAATTCATCAATCAGTTTATTTTGTAACAACGCACCGGCGAGTTTGCCTCCCGCTTCAACCCAAATGTTATTTAGTTGCATCTCACCTAACTTGGTCATCACTTTATTTAAGTCTAACTTATTGCCAATAAAAGGCGCTTGCCATTGACTCACATGCTGTTCAAATAAGTGTTCGCTTGGCTGTCCATTAACAAGTAAAACATTGCCAGCAAGATTGTTTTCAAATGATCGCAAACAATTTAAAGAGGCAGGTAACTGATTGCGTCCGTCCAACAAAACCCGCAAAGGTTGTCGCAAGTCTTTTTGTGCTAACACATCATCATTTAAATTAAGCTCAGAATAACGCACATTCAACATCGGGTTATCTGCTATTACTGTACCAGAACCCGATAAAATAGCGCAGCTACGCGCTCGATGTCTTTGTACATCTTGCCTTGCCTGTGGACCGGTAATCCACTGACTTATGCCATTTTTTAAAGCCGTTTTACCATCTAAACTAGCGGCTAACTTAACGGTGACCCAGGGTAGACCTGTTCGCATACGTTTAATAAAACCACGGTTAAGTTGTTCCGCACTTGCTTGCAATAAACCATGTTCGGTTTTTATACCTGCTTCTTGTAGCTTAATTAAACCCTTTCCAGACACCACAGGATTAGGATCAACCATAGCCGCCACGACCCTAGTTACACCGGCCTCTATTAAGGCATCAGCACAAGGTGGAGTCTTACCATAATGACTACAAGGCTCTAGAGTGACGTAAGCAGTAGCACCCTTGGAAAACTCACCAGCTTGTTGCAAAGCGTGCACTTCAGCATGAGGCGCTCCTGCTTTTTTATGCCAGCCTTCGCCTAAAATGACACCTTGCCTGTCGCTGATAACACATCCCACATTAGGATTAGGAGAAGTGGTATATTCACCGCATTTAGCTAATTGAATAGCGCGGGCCATCATTTGATGATCTATTTTAGAAAATTCAGTCACAAGTTACCAATAAATAAAAGAAAAACAGTATAGAAAAACAATTAAAAACAATCACCAGTGCAGACTTTAATCGCCTAGCCGCGCAATCTCTTCACCAAATTCGCGGATATCTTCAAACGAACGATATACGGACGCAAAACGCACATAAGCAATCTTATCTAGTTCTTTCAATGCATCCATAATCAAATTGCCCAGAAATTCACTACTGACTTCGCGCTCACCAGTAGCACGTAACGAAGATTTCAGACGACTGATACACTGCTCGACTTGTTCTGTACTAACAGGGCGCTTTTCTAGGGCACGCTGCAAGCCGGCCCGCAATTTATCTTCGTTAAAAGGTTCACGAGAACCGTCGCGTTTGACTATCCGAGGCATCACTAATTCTGCCACTTCAAAAGTCGTAAAACGTTCTTTACATACCGTACACTCTCTTCTACGTCTCACTTGGCTGCCATCAGCTACCAGACGGGAATCGATGACTTTAGTTTCTTGTACAGAACAAAATGGGCAAAACATAAATGACTCCAAATTTGAGTAGTGAATTTGCTTAAATTAACAAAATTCCACTGCTAGTCATACTATAAGCAATAAAAAGCAATAAAAAAGCCGACTTTCGCCGGCTTCCGTGTGTCAATATAGATATTACTTAGGCGTAAACAGGGAATTGCTCACACAACGCAACCACTTCACCTTTGACACGTTTAATGACAGATTCATCATTAATATTATCCAATACATCACAAATCCAGTTTGCCACCTGTTTTGCTTGTTCTTCTTTAAAACCACGACGAGTAATGGCGGGTGAACCAAGACGTAATCCACTGGTGACGAAAGGTGAACGAGGATCGTTTGGCACTGAGTTTTTATTAACAGTGATGTTGGCGTTGCCAAGGGCAGCATCCGCATCTTTACCTGAGTACTCTTTACCAATTAAATCCAATAAGAATAAATGGTTTTCTGTACCACCAGAAACCACCTTGTGCCCACGCTCTTGTATCACCGCAGCCATAGCTTTGGCATTAAGTACCACTTGCTGTTGATAAACTTTAAACTCAGGCTCTAAGGCTTCTTTAAAAGCCACCGCTTTTGCAGCAATCACATGGCACAAAGGACCGCCTTGGTTGCCAGGAAATACAGAACTATTCAGTTTTTTATAAATTGCTTCGTCACCACAAGCCGATAAAATCAAACCGCCGCGAGGCCCTGCTAGAGTTTTATGGGTAGTCGTGGTCACAACATGGGCATGAGGAAGCGGACTAGGATAGACACCAGCAGCAACCAAGCCTGCAACGTGAGCCATATCTACTAACAAATACGCATCGACTTTATCCGCTATTTCGCGAAATTTCTGCCAATCAACAATGCCTGAATAGGCTGAGAAACCTGCAATTATCATTTTAGGTTTATGCTCAATGGCTAAGGCTTCAACTTGTGCCATATCGATTTCGCCGGTTTCAGGATGTAATCCGTATTGAACAGCGTTATATGTTTTACCCGAGAAATTCACATGTGAACCGTGAGTTAAATGACCACCGTGGGCTAAACTCATACCTAATACTGTATCGCCTGCATTGATTAAAGCCATAAACACAGCAGTGTTGGCTTGTGAACCAGCATGTGGTTGCACGTTGGCGTAATCACAACCAAATAATTGTTTAGCCCGTTCTATGGCTAAATCTTCAGCAATATCTACATATTCACAACCGCCGTAATAACGCTTGTGTGGGTAGCCTTCCGCGTATTTATTGGTTAACTGAGAACCTTGAGCTTCTAATACACGTGGGCTGCAATAGTTTTCAGAAGCGATCAGCTCGATGTGTTGCTCCTGACGTTGGTTTTCATTTTGAATTGCTTGAAACAATTCTGGGTCAAAATCAGCAATATTCATGTCACGTGTTAGCATCACTTTTCCTCAAGATTAGCGGTAATTAAAATTAGGATAAACACCCCCTAAATAAGCAGCGCATAGTTTAGTTATTTTAAATAATTTGTATAGTGGCATTGTGGTATGAGAAACAACCAAAAGTTGTAACGCTTTATGCACAAGGATTTCTCATTTGCTATAGTGCTTCTATCGTTCCCGGAAAGTTCACACCAATTTGCTTGCGGATATTATCCATTACATTTAGCACCCCGATGCTGTCGCGATGTGACATCACATCACTGCACTGCATATTTTGTTCGATGCACTTCATGCTTTCTTCTATTTGATATTCAAAGCCGTTAATCGGATGAGGTATATCAATACTTTGTATTAATCTGTCATCACGGTAAATAGCAGCGCTATCAGTATCCCAAAAACATGCGGGTAAATTGACGTACCCTTCGGTGCCCACTATTCTCATGGTATTGCTTGTTTGAGATAACATGGAACATGTAAATTGCGCATAACGACCCGAAGCATAATACATGTTGGCAAATACGTGACCGTCAACATTTAGATCAGTTAATTGCCCCATAGCCTGCACTTTATCTGGATGTTCCTGAAGAAGAAACTGACTGACAGTAATACTATAAATGCCTAAATCAAGCAGAGAGCCACCAGCAAGTTCCGCTTTAAGTAAGCGACTGTTTTCTTGCTTTTGAAATGCAAAACCAATCTCTGACTGAATATATTGAATATCACCGATTATACCTTCATTTAACAACTGCCTAAGTTGTGATAAACAAGGCATGAATCGGCTCCATAAAGCCTCTTGTAGCAGTAAGTTTTTGCTTTGCGCTAAGTCAGCTAATAATTGCATTTGCTTGGCGTTCACTGTGCAAGGTTTCTCTACCAGAACATGCTTACCCGCTTCTAAACACATTTTGGCTTGTTGGTAGTGAAAGTTATGTGGAGTAGCAATGTAAATAATATCGATCTCAGGGTCAGCTAACATTTGCACGTAATCTGCGTATATCTTTTCAATTTGATAAGTATTAGCAAAATTGATTGCTCGCTCTTCTGAACGACTGGCGACAGCCAAAATTTTACCTTTTTTTGACGACGCGATTGCTTTTGCAAATGTATTTGCAATATTTCCAGGACCAATAACGCCCCAATTAAAGCTTTGCATGTTTTACCTTGTTAACAACTTTATAGAATAAAATACTACGATAACTGATGATAAATCACATCCATTATTCATAAAAAGCCACACTAAAAAATCACAATACCTTTTACCCTGCCCTTGCACTGAATTACACTACCCACAAATTAACTCTATAAAGACAGTTATGGCTCAATACGTTTACAGCATGCTTCGGGTCGGTAAAGTGGTTCCACCCGGCAAACATATCTTAAAAAACATTTCTCTCAGCTTCTTCCCTGGAGCCAAAATTGGCGTATTGGGTTTAAATGGCTCAGGTAAATCAACGTTACTAAAAATTATGGCTGGTATAGATACTGATATTGAAGGTGAGGCTATTCCTCAAACCGGACTAAAAATTGGCTATCTGCCCCAAGAACCTCAATTGGACGAAACTAAAGATGTTCGCGGCAACATTGAAGAAGCAGTGGCAGATGTAGCACATGCCCTAAAACGTATCGATGAAGTCTATGCTGCGTATGCGGAAGAAAACGCTGATTTTGATGCTCTAGCCAAAGAGCAAGGTGAGCTCGAAGCCATCATCCAAAGTAAAGATGGGCATAATCTCGAAAATGCTTTAGAGCGCGCAGCCGATGCCTTACGCCTGCCTCCGTGGGATGCAGACGTTAGCAAATTATCAGGAGGTGAGCGCCGCCGTGTTGCTTTGTGTAAGTTGTTACTCGAAAAACCAGAAATGTTACTACTCGATGAACCTACCAACCACTTGGATGCGGAGTCAGTAGCATGGTTAGAACGTTTCTTACATGATTATGAAGGCACAGTAGTGGCGATCACCCACGATAGATACTTCCTTGATAATGTAGCGGGCTGGATACTCGAGCTTGACCGTGGACAAGGTATTCCTTGGGAAGGTAACTATTCATCTTGGTTAGAACAAAAAGATGCACGTTTGCAACAAGAAGAGAAAACCGAGAGCGCTAGGCAAAAATCCATCAAAACGGAACTTGAATGGGTACGTTCAAATGCCAAAGGTCGCCAATCTAAAAGCAAAGCGCGTATGGCTAGGTTTGAAGAGCTTAATACTGGTGATTACCAAAAACGCAATGAAACCAATGAGTTATTTATTCCACCCGGTGAGCGTTTGGGTGAAAAAGTCATTGAAGTCACGGGTTTAAGAAAATCCTATGGTGACAGGTTGTTAATAGACGATCTTACATTCAAAATGCCCAAAGGAGCCATTGTTGGCATAGTCGGCCCTAACGGTGCGGGTAAATCCACTTTATTCAAAATGCTCAGCGGCGACGAACAACCCGATGCCGGTAAAATTGATGTCGGTGAATCAGTACAGTTAGCCAGCGTCGATCAATTCCGCGATCAAACGAACGGGGGCAATACGGTGTATAAAGAAATCTCTGATGATTCAGAAATTATCCGCATTGGAAACTTTGAACTGAACAGCCGCGCTTACTGCGGACGATTTAATTTTAAAGGTTCAGATCAACAAAAGTTTATGAAAGACTTGTCTGGTGGTGAACGCAACAGAGTGCACTTGGCTAAATTATTAAAAGCCGGCGGCAATGTATTATTGCTAGATGAGCCCACCAATGATCTGGATGTTGAAACCTTACGAGCTCTAGAAAATGCCATTTTAGAGTTTCCAGGTTGTGCCATGGTTATTTCTCATGACAGGTGGTTTTTGGACAGAATAGCCACACACATAATGGACTATCGTGACGAAGGCAAAATTAACTTTTATGAAGGCAACTACACCGAATATGCAGCGTGGTTAAAAGCGACTTATGGAACAGATGTGGTTGAACCTCATAGGCTCAAGTATAAAAAAATTAGTAAGTAACTAGTACCACATAAATAAGGCGCATTTTGCGCCTTATTTATGTCTATAAACTATCGTTGCGAAACAAAATATGACTGAGGGGGATCACTACAAGCAGTTTTGAATTTATGTGCCCTTGAATTTGATGCCCAATCGTTAACTGCTGACGATTAACCGAACATGTATCTCAAAAAAACTCGTTTTCCAGCCTGTAGATGTGAATAAACACATCTTATTACTACGTGGCAAAGTTAATGCGCTTTAGTGAATTTTATTCTACAGAGTAAATTGACTCTTTAATCGCACATTAAACCTCTGTAGGCAGATTCAAGATACTTAATATTATTTGAAATTAGTTGAAAAGTAGAAAACTTTCAATTAATACAAAACTTTACTAGTCAGTTTATTTACGATGTGTAGCAAAAACATACAGAAATGCCATTTATAAATGTATATTCCAGATCAAGGTACAAAATTAATTAAAACCGTGCAGAAACGGTTTATAAGTAATATTATCATATTAGATAAGTCTATCTAAATTTTAAATACTGTAAATAAGGAATGCTTCAATATGACCGTATTAAAAATCACTAATTCGTTATTTACACTTTTGGCTTACCTTTTTTCTGCACTACTACTTTTTGGATGTGGTGGTGGTGGTGGTGATGGTGGTGGTGCTCCTGTTACTTCAACCATTTCTATAAGCTCCTTAGACATCACTACAGTTGGGAAGTCTCTGAAGGTATCTGAAACATTTCAGCTAACTGTTACGGGAGCATTTTCTGATGGGTCTACACAAAATTTAACGTCACAAGTGACTTGGTCTGTTGACGATTCAGCAGTATTTGAAGTATCAAATGCCGGTTTAGTAACAGCTTTATCCGCAGGTACTTCCGATGTAACGGCTGCATTTGAAGGACAATCGATTGAAACCAATATTTTGGTAAAAGCCTTGACCGATTTAAAAATTTCACCGTCCTCTGCAACCTTGGCAATTGCTACTTCTGAGAAGTTAACTGTGACTGGCCTATATTCGGATAACAGTAATGAAACATTGAATAGTTTGGTTACTTGGGAGTCTTCAGATGTGAACGTTGCTACTATTTCAAACTTCGGATTAGTTATTGCTGTGTCAACAGGTGAGACTTTAATTAGAGCTAATATTGGTGAGCTAAGCTCAAGCTTGCGTGTAACAGTTTCTCCAGCGACCCTTCAATCAATAGAGATTAGTTCCCCGATGACGCAAATAGCTTCGGGCTTAACAACTACTTTTTCGGCGAAAGGTATTTATTCAGACGGAACTGAGCAAAATCTTAGTGACCAAGTGGTCTGGAGTGTATCTGACAGTGCAATAGCTTCAATAAATGCTGAAACAGGCTTACTCACCGCATTACAACCAGGCACGTCATTAGTTAATGCAGGTAAAGAAGGGCAAACCCGTTCTTTGGAGATCACCGTCAGTCCTGCTAGCTTGTCTAGTATAGCCATTACCCCATCTGATATTTCCTTAGCCAAAGGCTCAAGTGAACCCGTCAATGTCACCGCAAGTTTTTCTGATAACACTAAGCAAGATGTAAGTAGTCAGGTTGACTGGGTTAATTCAAATGACCAAATAGCTATTATTAAGGATGATTTATTCACCGTGCAGGCCTTGCTGGAAGGTTCAACAACGCTTTCTGCTTCGCTTTTAGGTGAACAAGCAGACTTGTCGATCACGGTAACTAATGCTGAATTGGTTTCTCTTGCATTGAATCCAATTAACGCATCCATTCCACTCGGCCAGTCTCAGCAATACTATGCACAAGGAACGTTTGCTGATGGAACCGTTCAGGATTTGACTTCTGAAGTCACCTGGATATCAAGCAATGAAGATCGAGTTTTGATTAACAACACCGATTCTTTAGCAGGCTTAGCGGAATCGGTTGCATTAGGCAGCACAAAAATCACAGTTGCTTTGGGGGACATCCAACAAGACACATTGTTAACGATTGGGAATGTGATGTTAAGCAGTATACAGGTTCAACCTGTTAATCAAGTAATAGCTAAAGGATCAGATGCTGAGATTAAGGCACTGGGTTATTTTACAGATGGCTCATTAATCGATTTAACATCAAAAGTGATATGGACCGCATCAAGAACCAAATCGGTAGATGTGATATCAGTAAGTAACGGCACTGTGCTAAGTCTGAGTGAGGGGTCGGCTTTGATAAGCGCAAAACTGGACGGTGTAGTAGGTTTGGGGAACATTAAGGTAACAGATGCAACGTTACAGAGTCTTGCTATCAGTGCAACACAAACAGCGATGACTAGCGGTATAACCCAGCAACTTGTTGCAACCGGAACATACTCCGACATGTCAACCAGAAATCTTAATCATCGAGTTAACTGGCAAAGTGATGATGCTTTAAAGGCTACGGTTTCCAATGCAAATAGCAACTCAGGTTTATTAAGAGCCATTAGTCCCGGCCAAGTAACTATATCAGTGAGTTTGGGCTCGCTCAGTAACCAAATAAATATTGATGTGACAGATGCCGAGCTAACAGGTATTCAAATCAATAGTCCTAACTCTCAAATAAATGTAACGTCAACGCAATTGGTAACAGCAATCGCAACATTTTCTGATTCATCCGCTCAAGACGTATCGACTCAAGTAAATTGGTTGAGTAGTGATACTAGTATTGCATCCATCGGGAATGCCGAATTTGACAAAGGTTTTGTTACAGCACTATCTGCTGGTATGGTTAACATATCAGCGTCTTTACAAGGGATTAAATCTTCAACTACCCCGCTCGAAATCATCTTAAATCCTAATTTTCCAAGAGCACTTAATTTAAGTGTGCACCCGAATATGATACTGAATGACAGCAGTGATACATCCCAAATTAGTTTAGTCTTAGTACCGAGTAAGGAAGCGGGTGTGATTGCAGACGGTACTCCAGTAACTTTAACTATCACCGAAGGTGACATCAATCGAGATGTAAACCTCGTTACTACAAATGGTAAAGTAAATTATTCCCTACAGTCATCCTATGATGGGTTTATTTCCTTGTCTGCTACAGCGAGTGGTTATTCTGTAGATTCTGGTTTATCCAGCGCCAATGATTTAGCGAATGCTTTTTATATCAAAGGCCAAGGTACATTAGTGTATGAGAACAATACGCTCAAAGCAGGTAGTGTTTTGTATTTGCTCCTCAGGAACCTGACTAACCGGGTGTTCATTGTTGACCAAATAAATGTTGGTTACTTGGACCCCAATAATAATAATGATTTTGTTAATTTCCCTGATTCTCCTATCACATCTGGCGCAATTATAAGTGATGGCGATTTAACAGCAGGGGAATTCAATGCTATTGGTTATGAATTAGATAACGATACAGAATCTAGTATTTTTGTGTTTTCACATCTCATTACTGATGAACAGAGTAGCACCTCTTTCAGGATAACCAATTCATTTAATTTGGCCCAATAAATAGGGTTAATATGTGAATACCATTTCTAAGAATTTTAAGTATTAGTTTAGTAATGATTGATACTAACCGAGTAAGGTTCTATATAAGCCGTTATCACAAAGCAGCAGTTATCTCTTTAAACGAAGCAAACACCAAAGAATATTAGACACAGGGATATGTCCTTATTTCTCATAGAAAACAGTTTTGGTATGTCGTGTGCTTTGCTCGTTATAATGGAGGAAGGCATATTAATAACAAGTATCTTAGGAGAGTTTGAACTTTTGTACGCTGGGCGGACTGGGCTTTGTTGAGAAATTAATTTTGTGGTGTAACTTATAAGAACCGTTGATGTCATTTATTTAAATACTTGGATTCAAATAATAAGTGCATAACTTGAACAGGTAGAAAAAGCGGTCAGCTGAATATATGCTAATCGCTTTTTCTCCGGCAAGAGATGCAACATTGAAAACATGTAAACAACTGACCTATGAACAACGATGCCAGATTTATGCTTTAAGTAAAACAGGAATGAGCCAAAATAAAATATCCAACAACTAAAGGTTAGTCAATCAAACATTAGCAGGGAGTTTTCCCGTAATACAGGCAAACGAGGCTATCGTTTTAAGCAAGCTCAAACATCGACAGACACACGCCGATTAGTCGCTGTAAAGCCATTAAATTGACAACAGCACTCATTGCATTAATTGAGTCAAAACTTACTACGAAATGGAGTCCAGAGCAGGTGTCTGGGTGGCTTAGGGAGGACCAGAGCATCGACATTAGTTATGAAACTATTTATCAGCACATTTGGTCTGACAAAAAAAATGGTGGTTATTTATTCCAACATTTACGTAGGAAAGGTAAAGCTTATCAATCACGTAGTAAGGATAAACAAGCTGGCAGAGGGTTTATTAAGAACCGTATAAGTATCGATGAGCGTCCACACGTTGTTGATGATAAAAGTAGAATGGGTGATTGGGAAATTGACCTCGTTATTGGCAAAGGTCACAGTGGCGCACTGGTCACGATTGTAGAGCGCAAAACGAGTTTTACCGTTTCGAGACGTGTAGATGACAAGTCAGCAAAAACAGTCACAGCAGCCACCATCGCCTCGTTAGCGCCGTTTAAAAGCGCTGTACTCACGATTACAGCGGATAATGGTAAAGAGTTTGCGTACCATGAACAGATGACTGAAAGATTGAAATGTGATGTGTATCTTGCAGACCCTTATTGTTCGTGGCAACGAGGCTTGAATGAAAATACCAATGGTCTATTACGACAATATTGGCCGAAATCAACAGACTTTAAAAAGGTATCGCAATCAGCCGTTCAAGATGTAATAGTCAATCTCAATAACAGACCAAGAAAGAAACTAAATTATAAAACGCCAGCCAAATTGATGGCTGAACACATGGTGGCTATAGCTGCTCAGGGGTTATGCACTTCAAACTTGAATCTGCCCTAGCCACTTTCAATCATATCTTCTTGTAAACTATAAAATACTTTTTTAAGTAGTTTTTGATACCTATAAATTGAAAACAAATAAATGCATTATTTATCTAATAATGACGGTATTCATAAACTGTCTAAATTGAATAATCTCCTACAACTTTCAAAGTGAAAATATATATAATCTGCACATACATACTGTAACTATTTAGCTGTTTTTACCGCATTGCTACCAGTCATTATAATATATTTTTACCGACGCAAGACAAACTAACTGCGTTGACAGTATCCACAATAACGAATTTAAAGCTCTCCTAAATTCAGGTCTACCAGGTAATTTCTGGTAGTCGCCGGATAATTTTGACATACGGACGAGATTCAATAACGTTTCGAAGACGATTCCATAACCATCACAAGTGTTGATTGGCCCTAGCCAACAAATGGCAGGACCTTTCCTATTAGAGCAATTGATTCTATCAATTATCCAGACGGCCCCTTCCTCTTTACACTTTCTCGATTGCTACAAACCTGAAGAGAATCTGTACCATGAAGTCCTCAATATCCGTCCCGGCTATTACCCCTAAGGAAGTAACGCGCCCTAAATTAGCACTGATAGCAGAAGGTGGTGGTCAGCGAGGGATATTTACCGCTGGCGTACTTGATGCTTGGCTCGACGTGGGTTACGACCCATTTGATATGTTTATCGGCACATCAGCTGGCTCTCAAAACCTAACCAGCTTTCTGTCTCGACAAAAAGGATATGCCAAACGATTGATTCGTGGTTTGTCTCGTCACAAACGATTTTTTCAACTAAGTCGCGGCCTAGTGGGTAAAAACATAGTTGATTTGGATTGGTACTTTGACAAAACCACAGAAGCCAACCGCACAATTGATTTTGAAACCGCTAAGCAAACTCTTGGCAACCGCCAGTTATTCATCACCGCCACCAATTCACGTGATCGTAAACCTTACTTTTTGAGCCCAACGGGTGGCAGTCATCAATGGCGTGAGCTATTAAAAGCATCAAGTGCTTTACCGTTTCTATATAAACAAGGGGTTAAGTTAACACCTTGGCTAAACATTGAGGCTGCCAATCAGGCAGATACAACAAGTGAACAATATGAAGTGCAACCGCAAGCTGATTTTTATCTAGATGGTGGTCTTGCAGCCCCCTTGCCTGTTCGCGAAGCTTATAATCGCGGAGCCCGTAAAATCGTCATTATCCGTACGGCTAATGACCCCTTTCAAGCTCAATCAGCTTGGGTAAATAAGCTCAGTACGTTGGTCTGTGGATCAGGCTATTGCCCCAAAACCATTGATTATTTAATGCAGCATGAACAAGCATACAAGCAAGAACTAGCGTTTATCGCTAACCCACCAGCTGATCTCGAAATAGTGCAAATTTTTGCTGATAAAAAGCTACAAAGTAAGTTACTTGGCAGCACCGATATGGACCTGCGTCACGACCATCGTGTCGGCGTAATAGCCGGCAAAGCTTTTTTAGAGCGAGAAAATGCATCTTACCAAGACGATAATCAAGACCTACTAACGAGTGACAATATGATTATCAACCTATTTTAGGCTAAAAAAAGATAATTATATCGCTTCAAGGGCTTCTGACAGGCTCGACACACCAACAATTTCAATCCCGGCTATGCGCTGTTTAGGTACATTGGCTTTAGGTACTATCGCCCGCTTAAAACCATGCTTAGCCGCTTCACTTATTCTTTCTGAACCATTGGGTACAGGCCTGATTTCACCCGCTAAGCCGACTTCTCCAAAAGCAATTAATTTTTTATCTAGGATTTTATTTTGAAAACTAGACACGATGGATAACAACAAAGCCAAGTCAGCACTGGTTTCATTTACTTTTACCCCACCCACCACGTTCGCAAACACATCCTGGTCGTTCATTTGTACATTGCCATGTCGGTGCAACACAGCCAACAACATTGCCAAGCGGTTTTGATCAAGCCCTACAGCTACGCGTCTTGGGTTTGCCATCTGTGAATAGTCCACTAAAGCCTGGATCTCTACCAGCAGTGGCCGCGACCCCTCCCAGACCACCATAACGATACTGCCTGGAGATTGCTGTTCATCACGACTGAGAAAAATAGCTGAAGGATTAGTGACTTCTTTTAGACCTTTTTCGGTCATAGCAAACACACCAAGTTCATTAACCGCGCCAAATCGATTTTTTTGACTTCTTAAAGTCCGATAACGACTATCACTTTCACCCTCAAGCATCATCGAACAGTCAATACAATGCTCTAATACTTTAGGGCCTGCTAAACTGCCATCTTTGGTTACATGCCCGACTAAAAACATGGCAATATGATGCTGTTTGGCAAAGCGAGTCAAATAAGCTGCACTTTCGCGTACTTGCGACACACTGCCCGGAGCCGACTGCACATCAGGTACCTGCATCACTTGAATAGAGTCAATCACCATGAGTTCAGGCTTATGTTGTAAGGCGAGATCACAAATCACTTCAATATTGGTTTCAGCCAACAATTTCAACTTATCTTTGGGTAAGCCAAGTCGTTCCGCACGCATTGCAACTTGTTGCAATGATTCCTCACCCGTGACATAAAGCGCATTTTTCTTACTTGCCATTTGACACATGACCTGCAACAACATAGTGCTTTTACCCGCACCTGGTGAACCGCCTATCAAAATAGCCGAACCTGGCACGATACCACCACCCAAAACGCGATCAAGCTCTTTATAACCCGACTCGAATCTGGGTAAAGCCTGCAAATCGATGCTGGCTAAAGACTCTACTTTGGCTTGAGTTTGACCTGAATACCCACCTGTATTACGGCTAGTTGAATTGCTAATTGAAGACACCACAAACTCGGTAATAGTGTTCCAAGTGTTGCAATCATTACATTGTCCTTGCCAACGGGGATATTCAGCTCCACAATCAGAGCATACATAAGCAGTTTTGCGTTTAGCCATATTGATAATTTTCTTTTATTGTTTTGAATTTTGAATTGATATTCACTACGTGATTGTCGTATGTTGTGTCAGGTCAATATGTTCTATTAATCATAGTTTTAACAATATTGCCGATAACAGTTACATCCTTTGCTAAGCCCCATAACAATAATAATGAGTTTACCCTGAATTCATGAGCCAAGATCTAGAAGAATACCACGACATCATTGAAGAACTTAAGCCTATGATCAACGAGCCTGAGTTTAATCAGGTATTGAATCAGGTTGCTTCAGAAATTTCAAAACAAAAACGTTTTTTATTAAAAATGGAACTGATGCGCCTAGCTCGACCTTGTATCCGTTTAATTGACTTGCGTGGTTTAGTGGATGGTAAGTGCAGGCTGTATGAGCATCAAGGCAAACAACATACTTTAGATGAGCTGGCAATTGAAACATTTGAACGCCAAGTGCGAATTTTTGGTGAATACACCATTGGTGTTTATGAAGCGGTGACCAATACGGAAAATAATTTTCGGGTCATGTATAAAAAAGAACAAAATGAATCGAAAACGAGGCAAAACGAGCCAGTTGTAGACAAACCTAAAGCTGAAAACTTCCAAGCTCCGATTATTAAATTTGGTACCTTTGCCCAGAGAGGTGAAGAAAGAATGAATTTTTCAGTGAACATAGAAATGTTTTCTGATGTAAATAAAAGCATTCAAGCCACCACTATCGATGTATCGGTGAAGGGACTAAAAGTAAAAGCCAGCAAAGAACACCTGTTCAAACCTGATGAACGCCTGACGGTGCAATTTCGTGGTTTAGAGAAAGAATATCTGCTCGATAAACGTCAAGGCGTAGCCTATATTATTAGCAGCATTGAGCGCACAAAAGATGACCAAAGACTTAATCTTAAACGTCAGTTTGATATTCCTTTCCCTTCGTTTGACAAATTTTTTGAACGCTTTATTCACGGTAATAAACGTCGCTACAAGGTCAATTTAGACAATACAATCACCGCGATTCAAAACAAAACTTACGAGCAATATTACATTCCTAATTTTGTTTCTATACCCGTTTTTATCGAACAAATAGAAAATAGATTTATTCCCAAATATGCGTTAGCTAATGACTGCAACAGGGAAGAAATTCAGTATTGGGCGAATGAATTACAGGATCTAAAAATTGGTTATTTGTTAACAGAAAAACGCATACAATATGGACTATCCCTTGTCAAGGGACAGCAAGAAATGTACATTTTTGTGTTTAACCATATAAAAAATGAGAAAGTCTACTTTTACTCGGCTACTCATGCGGAGTTAGATGCTCAACCTGATTTGAAAAGTTTATTCTTGGCTTATGGATCCCGCAAAGCCAGTTGGCGAGTTTATAAATTACAGTTTATCCATGTAGATCCAAAGCAAAGTTATCGGCCATTGTCTATTGCCAACTCGATTAACGACAAAGTCAAAAGACAAAATCAAAAGCCCTCTCCACGTTTAATGTCGCGCCTGAAAAATATCAACCATGTCGCCTTACTCACCAATATAACTGACGATATCAGTACTGAACATTATCAAAAATTCAAAATAAAGCGTGAACAGTTGATCAATCTTAAAGTATTTGGCCACCCACGTAATAAACCCCCAGCATTGGTTAATGTCTATCGTTTCAAGTATTTTAATCAGCGCAGAGAGTCGCGATTTCTACTGCGAACTGCCGTGCAGGTCAGCATTGATAATGTGGTAATTGAAGGGCACACTGAAGATATTTCAACTCAAGGACTAAGAATAGAATTAGATAAATTCTTTCATCAAACCGACAAAGCTAAAATCACCCTGAGATTTCCACAATTGCAAACAGTCACTTCAAAGTTCGAGTTGTCAAACCTGCCATATATAGTTAGGCATGTATCTAAAGACCAACACGTAGTACATTTGCAAAACTTTGTCACAGAAGAAAGTAATACCGCAAGACGTTTTTTTGAAGCTTTAATTAAGTCAAATCGCTCAAAACTTAAAGCTTATCGTGATGAAGAAGAAGTGCCCGGCATAGGTGAAGCGCTGCGCAATATATATGCTCAAAACGTGATTAACGTGGCATATTTTTTACGCAAAGACAGTGTTGACTTTGTACCTGATGCAGTAGCAACCTCATCAGGTACCAACAGATTAACGCAATTGTTACACTTTCAAGCTAAACCAGGACATTTCAACTTATACCCGCTGTACCGAAATGCCAAAATACGTCACGACTTTATCAATCATACTTTGGCAAACATGAAACCTAATGAGCGCCCCGAAATGCACGAATTGTTGATTGCCTTCGATCCAAGTAAAGACGTAATCGGTGCGGCTATCAACAGCCACTTTACTGAACAATTAAGCAAACCTGAACAGCGCAAAGAGTTTATTACTGAGGCTTTACAAAATGGACAATTTATTGCTGTAAAAGTATTTCTAGCACGCACTGGTAGACCTGATTTTGAAACCATGCAATCAGAGCTCAACTACGTCAGTGTTTACGCGGTGCATAAAGCCAAGTTATTAGAAGAACAGCTTTGGAATGTATCTGCGATGGGCGATATTATCGATGTAACTGACGAAGTATTGAGACGCTTCGAATTTACTGAAAGCGCTATACTACTGAACCACAAATCGCCTCCAACCCATAAAATAAAACAAGTCGGAATTGAGCAATTGCTTAGGTCCTAAAGTCTAACAAAATTTACACACGACCACAGGCCTGACTTTAAGCTCACCCAAGCAATCATAATAAATTGAGTTAGGCCTGCCCAGCTGCCAAAACCCATAACAAAGAGTCTAGCCCCCCACGGCGAATGGCAATATCCGCTTGTTGGCGCACAATAGGTTTTGCATGTAATGCCACGCCCAAGGCGGCAGCATTCATCATAACCAAATCATTGGCGCCATCACCCATAGCAATAGTTTGACTAGGTAAAATAGACCATTGCTCGGCTAAGCTTTTAAGGGTTTGCGCTTTGACATTGGCATCAACAATAGCGCCTTTTACCTTGCCCGTAAGCTTTGCGCCCTGAATCTCTAAATCATTAGCCACAGCTGCATCAAGATTGAGCCTGACTTGTAAATAATCAGCAAAATAGCTAAAACCGCCAGAGGCAATGGCTACTTTCCATTCATAAGATTTTAGTATGTTGACCAAGTTAGCCACACCTGGCATCAGCGGTAATGCATCTCGTACTTGTTGTAAAATCGATTCATCCGCATCCTCTAAACAAGCAACTCGGGTACGTAAACTCTGTGCAAAATCTAATTTGCCTTGCATGGCCAGCACAGTCACTGCCGACACTTGTTCACCAACACCAGCTAGTTCAGCAATTTCATCAATACACTCAACAGCGATAACCGTGCTGTCCATATCCATCAATAACAAGCCCGGTTCGGCTAAAGAAGGGGTTTTATTAACCAAACATATCTCAACACTAAAACGGTTAGCCACATCTTCTATTGGTGTATTTATGTTGTTTGGGGTTTTCAAAGCAACATAAGCGCAAACAGCAAAGCCACTCACACCTTCAACTTTAATCACTCGATAAAAGGCTAACTCTAGATAATCTGCTAGCGCTTGGGTCACTTGTGTTAATTGCTGCAAGTGCAAGCCTTCCGTAAAAACAACTAATTTACTGTGGTTAAACTGCCCATGAGATACATTAGACCCAAAGGCAGATTGTGGCTCACCCGTTAATGTTTTAGGTCGACATAAAGTGCTATCAATCAAAGTGAAGTCAATTAAGCCTTGTTGCCTAACCAAGTCACTTAAATACAAATGGGAGCATAAATCTTTATCAGCAATTTTTATTTCAAACACTATTGAGTAACCGTAACAATCAGAATGAATGCATGGTATCCAATGACTTAACAGAATGCTATTAGGCCGTTATGCTTGTTTTAATTAACTTAGGGCCTCTTTATATATTGAATAAGCGCTTAGTTTCAGCAACCATACAAACCGTTCACACTTATTTAGTCGCAACCAACTATTCGTTTATGACCATCAATATCCAGCCTATTGGCAAAATTCATACACCTTATAAAGAAAAGTTTGCCATTCCACGTCAACCGGGTTTAGCAAAAAGCGCCGAAGGTAAAATTATCTTTTTTGAAGAGTTTAATGATCCTAACTATCTGCGAGGCATTGAGCAGTTTAGCCATCTATGGCTACTTTTTCATTTTCACCAAACTGCCGAAAAAGGCCATTCCCCCTTGGTACGTCCTCCTCGCCTAGGAGGCAATCAAAAACTGGGGGTATTTGCCACACGCAGTCCTTTTAGACCTAACGGCATAGGTATGTCTGTGGTCGAATTTGTGGCAGTGAGTTATCAAAATAAGCAACTAAGTCTAACCGTTAAGGGTATAGATTTATTAGATGCCACCCCTATTTTAGATATAAAACCTTATGTTCCCTACGTAGATAGTCTTCCGCTAGCGTCAGGAGGCATGGCGCAGCATAGTCCAGAATTGATGGCTGTTACTTTTACCGAGCAAGCCAATAGACAATTGAATCAACTCGAACAGCGGTATCCGGCATTAGCCTCACTTATTCGAGAAGTACTCAGCCAAGATCCCCGACCTGCTTACCACCAAGACGCTCATCCAAGTAAAACGTATGGCATGACCTTGTTCGATCTCAACATTCAATGGCAAGTGATTAAACGTCAAAATATAGTACTGACAATACACTCAAATTAATTCAGCAATTGTAACAATAATGGCTTTAGCCAAGGTAAACCTACTGTTAGAATAAGCACTGTTTTTTCTTTCAAACCCAGAGATTTTATCGTTCATGCGCACTAGCCAATATTTATTATCCACGCAAAAAGAAACCCCAGCCGACGCAGAAGTCATTAGCCATCAGTTAATGTTACGGGCAGGCATGGTTAGAAAATTAGCTGCTGGATTGTACACTTGGCTGCCGTCTGGTCTGCGTGTGCTCAATAAAGTAGCCAATATAGTGCGCGATGAAATGAACAAAGCGGGCTCGATAGAAATATTAATGCCTGTCGTTCAGCCTGCAGATTTATGGCAAGAATCAGGCCGCTGGGAAGAGTACGGACCTGAATTACTGCGCATAAAAGACCGACACTCACGTGACTTTGTATTAGGCCCAACGCATGAAGAAGTCATTACGTCATTGGTCAAAAATGAAGTCAACAGCTACAAACAACTGCCGCTTAACTTGTACCAAGTACAAACTAAATTCAGAGACGAAATCCGCCCTAGATTTGGCATTATGCGAAGCCGTGAATTCACTATGAAAGACGCTTATTCATTTCATTTGGATCAACCTTGCTTAGAAACAACTTATCAAACTATGTATCAAGCCTACTGCAATATTTTTGAGCGTATTGGCTTAGATTATCGCCCAGTAATAGCCGACAATGGCTCTATTGGGGGCAGTGCGTCCCATGAATTTCATGTGTTAGCCGAATCAGGTGAAGATGATATCGCCTTTAGTAATAGCTCTGATTATGCGGCAAACATTGAAATGGCGAGTGCTTTAGCACCCACTGGTGACTGCCCACAAGGCACTCAAACGCTAGAAAAAGTGGCTACTCCTGGGCAAAAGACTATCAATGATGTGTCAAAATTTTTAAAAGTATCTGCTGAGCAATCAGTTAAAACATTAATTGTATTGGCTGAACCGGATGAAAAAGGCAAACAAGGATTAGTCGCTTTAATCTTACGTGGTGATCATCAACTTAACGAAGTCAAAGCAGAAAAACAAGCGGGCGTGTTTGCTCCACTGACCATGGCAAGTGAACAACAAATAGAAGACACACTAAACTGCACCATTGGTTCACTTGGACCAGTTGGCATGACAATCCCAGTAATAGTGGATGCAAGTGCCGCTCATTTAGCAGACTTTATTTGTGGTGCTAACGAGACTGACTTTCATTATACCGGCGTAAACTGGTCACGAGACGCAGCTGAATTTGAAGTAGCAGACATTCGCAATGTCATTGCCGGCGATATATCCCCGGACGGCAAAGGCACCTTAGAGATAAAGCGTGGTATTGAAGTGGGTCACATATTCCAACTCGGTGATAAGTACTCACAAGCGATGAACTGCGGGGTACTCGACGAAAACGGCAAGCACAAAATCCTTAGCATGGGTTGTTATGGCATAGGTGTATCTCGCATAGTGGCTGCAGCCATTGAACAAAACCACGATAAATATGGGATTATCTGGCCCGAGGCTATCGCCCCTTTTAAAGTTGTGATTATTCCAATGAATATGCATAAGTCACAGCCCGTTAAAGAAATCGCCGAATCTTTATATTCACAACTAATTGAAGCAGGTGTTGAAGTATTACTTGACGACAGAAAAGAACGCCCAGGCGTAATGTTCAATGATATGGAGCTTGTCGGTATCCCCCACACAATAGTCATAGGTGAGCGTAACCTTGACGAAAATAAAGTGGAATATAAAAATCGCCGTAGTGGTGAAAAACAACTGATTGAAACTAAGCAACTCGCAGAGTTTGTGAGTAACTTATAAGTTACTGAAATATGTTTAAAAGCGCCTTCAAGGCGCTTTTTCATTATATAAAACAACTTCTTAGAAACTTACATATATACATCCGTACATACCTTTAACAATAAGTTTATACTTAATTCAGTTTGGCTTTAGTGTTAATGTTTAGATTCATGGATGCAACAGCTTATTAACGAGATCATAAATGCAAGTGACCTTCTTCGGTGTACGCGGCTCCTGCCCTGCTCCCGGGCCTGAGTTTATCAAATACGGCGGCAATACCGCTTGTGTGCACGTTTGTTTAGATGACGGTACCGATATTATTTTAGACGCAGGCACAGGCATAAAAAATCTTGGTCAAAAGCTGATTAAACAAACTAACGATATTCATTTGTTGCTGACCCACAATCACTGGGATCATATCCAAGGTTTTCCTTTCTTTGCGCCCATATATCAACCCCAGCGTAATATATTTATTACCCCAGGTCAGATAACTTTCGACGCAGACCACGCTATATTAGAACAAATGAGTGGCAGCTATTTTCCAGTAGATTACAAAACACTGCCATCTAACATTCAAGTTACACCACAGCCCAAAGAGATCCGTCACTGGAAAATTGGTGAGGCCAAAATCAGTCGCTTGGCCATGAACCATCCTGGTAGCGGCAGCTCATTTTGCATAGAAGCCGATGGCAAAAAAGTCGCGTATATCACCGATAACGAGTTATATCCTCCCTACAAAAAAAACACCGACTTTTTAGACTGGGTTGATTTTAGCCGTGATGCAGATTTAATTATTCACGATGCACAATACATGATTGCTGATATGCCCGCTAAGTCAGGCTGGGGGCACTCAGTAGCAGAAGAAGCAGTCAAATTAGCCATGGGTAGCCGAGCGAAACGTATGGCATTATATAGCCACGACCATATTCGAACAGATGATGAAATTGCCAAAATAGAAACTCAATGCCAGGAGATAATCGAAATTGGCGGTGCAGACTTAGAACTTTTTGCTGCGGCTGAAGGTTTGACAGTTATATTATAAGGAACGAGGCTTTTGTCTGAGCGTAATCAATATGCGTTATTGTTATCAGGAGGAGGCGCAAGGGCGGCCTACCAACTAGGCGTACTAAAAGCTATTGCCACCTATTTACCTCGTAATCAAGGTTTACCTTTCCCCATAGTTTGCGGTAACTCAGCCGGCGCAATCAACGCAACAAGTTTAGCCTGCTATGCATCTTGTTACCACCTGGGCCTGAGGAAATTAGAATGGGTATGGAAAAACTTTCATATACGCCAAGTTTATGACAGTGGTATCAGAGACGTATTTAAACATTTAGCCGGTAATTACCTGAGTAGTTTCCAATCCCATCAACATCAAAGACACCCCTCTAGTTTATTAAACAACCAGCCTTTGAGACGTTTGATCAGAAGTCGCTTGGACTTTCATCGTATCGATAGAAACATTTCCAGCGGCCACTTACGCGCGATCACCATAAATGCCTCTAGCTATACAAGCCATGATTCCATCAGCTTCTACCAAGGACAAAGCGATATAAAGCCTTGGCAACGCGAACAAAGGCGAGGCATTCCATGTACTTTAAATTCAGAACATTTAATAGCATCATCAGCAATCCCTATGCTCTTTCCACCGGTAAAAATGATGGGAGAGTTTCTTGGTGATGGCTCTATTCACCAATTATCACCACTGAGTCCAGCCATTCATTTAGGGGCAGAAAAAATACTGATTATTGGTGTTGAACAACCCGAGAAAAAGTCTCGGTTTACCGATATGACTCGCTACCCCAGTAGCATCGCTATTGCGGGGCACTTGCTCGACACTATTTTTGCCGACACGCTTAAATCAGACCTTGAACGTCTTACGCGCATCAATGAAACCATCGCCCATATGACTCACAAACAACAGCAACAAACCAAACTAAAAACTATCGACACTTTAGCAATCAACCCCACTCGTAATTTTAACGAAATGGCCGCCAAACATTTTCACCGCATGCCGTCGGGGATCAAGATTTTATTACGTTTGATGGGGCTACACGATAAAGCTGACTCTAGCTTGTTGAGTTATTTATTGTTTGAAAAAGAGTTTTGCCGCGAGTTGATTGATTTAGGGATGCAGGATGGCTTGGCCAGGCAGGAGGAGTTGCGCAGCTTTTTATCTATATAGCATAGTAATTTACCTTTTAGGGCACGCTTCGCGCCATCATCGCCCGCGGCGACCGCGTGATGGTTTTGACTTGAATCCCTTAAAGCCAGTTAGTTTTTTATAAAGTGCGTCCTGCACTTTACCTTTCAGGCCAGCTAAAGCTGTTCCATATTTATCCCGTAAATATGGTCAACAACAAAAATCAATAACCCAAAGATGCCGTTCACTACTAAAGTTTTAACAGCACAAAAAGGCTGAAACTTTACATGCGGAAAAGCAGTGGCGGAGCCACCTAAGATTGGCATTATATATGTAATTCTGCACAGTACACCTTAACCCTTACCTTGTTAATTTTCCCAATTAGTTGCATTGGGTTTCTGCATAAATAATTGGTGGTTATAGACAAAAAGTAAGTTATTCAGAAGGGATTCTGTAAGAAAAAATCAGGCGGACGCCGTGCAGGAGATGATGCGTAACATTACTTTCACCTATTCAGCAAAAATTTGCCAAATCCAGACATTCGAACTTAAAAAATATATATATTTACACAGTTATAGTTAAAAAATGCTTAACTTTTACAGAAGTGAAATGTATCTATTTGTTTTAAAAAAATTTATTTTCACCTGCTGTATTTATCCAGACCTAAAAGTTTGGATAAATACAAGGCTTGGTTTGATCTTAAAATAACAAATCTAGATTAGACTTTTCAAAAGGATAAGTTTATGAAATGCTATAAAAATCAACTGTATTGTCGAGGTAAGTATAAGAGTAGTGTTTGTATCTAACCCGACTTCCGCCTAATAAACTGTTAGCTTTTTTGGAGAACTACCTTGGCAAGTAAGGAAGAAATTGAAAAGTTCATGATGGCTGATTTCCCTCAGTCTAAGTGTATTGTTGAAGCTGTTGGAGAGCAATCCGCTACGGTGAGACACAGAATCGGGTTTGACGAATTAAGACCAGGTGGCACAGTATCTGGACCAGTTTTAATGACTGTAGCTGATTGTGCTTTATATGTGGCTATACTAGGTGAAATAGGAATAGTTTCACTTGCCGTAACAACCAGTCTGACGATTAATTTCATGAGGAAGCCTTCATCAACAAAAGATATTATTGGTAAATGTACTTTACTAAAAATAGGGAAATCACTAATTGTTGGTGAGGTTTCTTTATATTCTGAAGGTGATGCAAAAGCTGTTGCACATGTTGTTGGAACATATTCAATACCTAAATCAGACTAAAGCTAATCGGGTAGCCGGAGGCATCTAACCACCAGCCCCCACAACACTCTGCACCGAAACGTTGGCCCGGGATGCTCCGCACATGGAGTTTCATTTAGAATAGTAAAGCGCAATCCATCCATCACACAGTGAATAAAGCCCTTTGGATTTTAAGTCATCAAGCGATAATGCCTATTGGTCCCCGGAGTTTTAACACTACTCCATGGCTATTTACTGGTTATGCCACACGCAACCGCAGCTTGTATATGCACCAGAGCGTCGGACCGTCCCAATTTCATTAAACTTCTGACTTTGGTATGTGGTTTTCGCCTCTGCCGCCAATATGTCATTTTCACTCGAAGTTTGATCCAATGATCCTAATCAACGTGGATTTGATAACAATCGGATATCCCGAAGTAGTTCAACTAACCACGTAAATACTGACTGATTTTAAAAAGTTAATAATGCATCGACACGCCCTAGTTACGATTCATTAATCTCCGGACTTGTTGCTTAAACTTCAGCAAGGTCTTCGGATACCATTGAATGCGACCTCTCTCGAAGCTGAATTCAAGGAATTTGCTTTCACTAGTCTTTGGTCGTGTTAGCGGCCAGTTTCAGACGATAACACAGGAACCTACTAATTCTACTCAGCACACGTTTACCCGCACGTAGCGACTTCACCAAAATGGTAAAGTCGCCCGCTTATCGGGCAAACTGATGGCATCGTTTTTTCAGGCTCATTATCCAAAGGGTCGAGCATGATGTTGGCCAGCGAGGGAGACAACGGCCCGCCTTGTGTTACACCTTCTCGACTCTCTACATAAAGCTGGTTATTGATAATCCCAGCTCGTAAGTAATGTTTGATTAACTTAAGCAGACGTTTATCCCTCACTTATAGCCAGGGTGCGTCATGAGTAAGTCGTGATCTGCACGGTTAAAGAACTTGGACAGATCGACACCATTTAAACGGCCCCCGTTTAAATGGTGTTTTTTACCTGTTTCACCGCTTGTTATTCATTTCTACGTAGCCTAAACGCAAAACTGTTGTCTAAGAAGGTTGAGGCAAGTATGAGCGTAAGCACTTGAACAATGGCCTGTTGGATCACGCGGTCGACAACTATTGAAATACCTAGTTGACGTTTACCGCCATCGGGTTAATTGATTTCAATGTGTCTAACCGGTGAAGGTTGGTATAGCGCTGAACGCAGCTCAGACATAATACGTTTCATGTTTCGAGTTTTAACCAAGCTGAGAAGTCATCAATGGTTATACCATCAATGCCAGCGGCCCCTTTGTTGTCTAGAACTTGTTTCCATGCCGCCACTACTGTTGGAGGATTGAAGAATAAGTTCGAGTAAATGTGTGCTAAAGACTGCCTGCTTATTGGTAGGCTGAGTTACGTCGCTACCGGACGGCATTCGTGTGTTCAGGTCTGACAAAGCTCCTCCTTTGTTCTAAATTTTCAGGTGGCGCGCCCATGCGACTTCACCGTGTCCCAACCATTACGATGGGCATTTGGCTACCATGCCGTCAACTGACTTCTGCTTAATTATCAAAAAAGTTACCTAAATTGACGCTATCGATTTCATCTATTTGCACTCTCCAGTTGATGAAGCTGAAAAGCCAAGACACTTATATACCAGAATCTCAGTGGTTGGTTACCGATCGCTTGTTAAACATATTTCTGGAAGGCTGGTCCCACCCGAGATAAGAGCATAAATTTTATTTGCAATGCTGCATCATTTACGGTGGCCATTAGATCACATAGTTTTGTAGGCAGCATGAGTAAAAAAGGATGTTGCTGGGATAATGCTGCAGCAGAAAGTTTTTTTGGAAGTCTAAAACAAGAGCGGGTGCATTAGCGCAATTACGCCACACGATTTAGGGACCAACAATATATCTTGAACAACATGGCCATGTGGTACAACAGCCATAGACTTCATTCGTACTTGGACTAACAAAGCCCTAATAACTTTAACAACAAAATAATGAATTACAAAAATAGCTCAACTGGGGGGAGCGTATTAGCTTGACCAGGTCACTCTTGAAAAAGTGACTTTGATTTAATTAGGCTAAAGCCGATTGCTTTTATAAATGACTTAAACCATTTGCTAAACGAATAATTCAACGCTAACACATACCTCAACCGAGAGTATCTTTAGGTCGACTACACGATGAATTGATTAATCTATCTATGTTTTTTTATGACCTTCACAGCTATTTAATCGAAGATCCACTTCTCGCTCACTGGAACGAGATAATAGATAAACAAGTGATACCGATTAACTCAATCAGTGATAAGTCATCAATATTAACAAAATATTCATGAGTCAATATGGTGCAAAGAAACCGACAGTGAACTATATTTTGAAAGTTCTGTCTGTCCGTTGATTGCTCCAAGCCTTCCGTTGTCTCAGAGGCATTATTAGTTATTCATTTAATCTTAAAAGGCGTTAACAGAGCAGTCATATTGACTTGTTAATACTATTGGACATTATGATGTAATCAAATGCATCATGTTTTTATGTGTGTTTTATGCCTCTCTATTTCAGTAGCAGATAAATACCTGTAACATCTGAATTTACAAAAAATAAGGTACCACAATGACCAAAATCAACGGAAAAGTCGAAGAGTTACTTGCCAAACACCCTACTCTATCGCAAGAAGAGGCAATCAAGATCGTAACTGAAAAAAATGAGCGCAAGAAGAAAAAGAGAAGTGAAAAAGCAGATAGAGGTAGTGCAAAAAAACGTAGAAATGAGTCAGCGACTCCGAACGCAGATGAGGCCTAAACATCAAATACAATAAAGTGAGATAATTTACTAAGATATAAAATAGACTTCTAGGTAACATCTAACACTTTCAAACTAGGGACCGCAATGGCTCTCCACGCTATTGAGAATATTGCTCTATTCACGTAAAATATTGAATAGTTGGTTTTACTTACCGATTTATATTTTTAATTTTATTAACAGGAAAACACCCTATGCCTACAGCTAGTGCACGTCATATTTTGGTTGATACTGAAGAGCAATGTTCAGATTTGAAACAAGAAATACTAAATGGTGCAAAATTCGAAGATGTTGCTAAACATTCGTCATGCCCTTCTGGTGCTCAAGGCGGAGCTTTAGGCAATTTCAGTCAAGGACAGATGGTGCCTGAATTTGATCAAGTTGTTTTTAACGATGCATTAAATGTTGTTCATGGTCCGATAAAAACACAATTTGGTTATCACTTACTAGAAATTACTGAACGCTCAGAGTAACCTCTTACTCTTCAGCGCTTAAGAATCAGAGTTAAATTAGCTCTGATTTCTCCCCCCCCTCTATATCACTCCTATTCTGGTTACAACAACTCTACCCATTAACCAGCCCCTCATGTTAATGACTCTGTCAATTGTTGATAAAAACAAAACTAACGTTTAGGGGAATATTAGACTTTTACTTTTTACTTATTTTTACCTAATAGGCCGCTAATGCAACGTTTTGAATATTGTAATGCTAATACCTGTGCTGCAGAGTTGCTTGCTTTAGGACAGGTTAATATGAAAATGTGGTATCTATTCCAATGCTTAATGGAGCACGGTCAATTACGCCATGAAACACAGGCTGAAATGATCAAGCTGTATGTTAATGAGGAGTTAGTTGCCTATAGTTTGCTTGAAAATTATGAATTTCGTACAGATAAATGAAGGTATATGAAGCAGAGTTATATCAAGATTTAGGTGTAGTACATTTTGTGACTATACCTGAGCATCGCAAAAAAGGCTATGCAAGCTTGGTAGCTGATGTCATGTTTAAAGATGTTATTAGACCTTTATTAGCGCGTCACAGCCATACTAATGCTTATGTTACCGCAACTGAAAAAGCAGTACCCTTAATGCAGCGCACTGGGATAAAACCAACAAACTTGGTGACTCAGTTCTATTCAGACTTAAGCTTTAAAGAGAAGGTAGTTGAGAGCATAAATCCAAGTTAGTTTATATACTGTATCTAAAGCGGCCCCCAGCATACTTTGACTATACTTCTTTGATGAGCAGACACACTTTGCAATTTTGGAATGAATGGCTAGTTGTGTCCTAGTAACGTTGCACTGTCACATTAAATTCAACCTGCCCCATTCAAGTTGCTCTTCGCTTTGCTATCCACAAGGCCATTACAATCAACAACGAACCGATGCTCAGCCGCACCAGTTCTTGAGTAGTGCCTCCGTTTGCTTCTCCAAAAACAAATAAGGAGGCAAACATCGCCAATGGCACTACAGCATTGTTAAATGCTGCAAGTACACCGACACTGATTTGGGTTGCGCCTTTGTTCCAGAAGAAAAAGCCAAGCCCCGAAGCAACCACACCAAGATAAACCAAGACGAGCCACTGGGTCGGTGTTGCACTAATAGGAATCGGTGGCTGCTGAGAAATGAGTAGCGAAGCAAGGATGGTAAAAATGCTGGCCCCTAGGTATAAAAATCCAAACACTGAGGCATCAGTAATGTGCGGCCGTGCGAGTTTCCAATCACGATAATAAACTTGCCCAAAAGCAAAAGCCATATTGGCTATTTGCATAAGGCCAAACCCTACCCAAATCTCGCTTGATTCTATATCGCCCATTTTTATAACCGCAGCACCAATAACAGAGAGTATTGTGGCCAACAAATACCAAGGGCTAAAACAGCGTTGTCGAAGGTCGTTGATAATAACGATATAAAGTGGCGTAAGCACACTAAATAACGCGACCAGATGTGAAGGCAAAAAACTAAAGGCTGAAATATAGCAGGTATACATAACGCCGAACTGAACAGCACCAATAAGCGTGAGCTGCCATTTTTCCTGCCAGCTGGTTTGACGCAGTTTCAGAAATGGAAGAAAAACCAACAGCGCAAGCAGCAGGCGAGTATCGGCAATCTGAAGAGGGTCGAGACCTTTGAGCGTCGTACCAATAAGTCCAAATGAAAAAGCCCAGATCAGCGTAGTGATCACTAAATAAACCATTAAAACAAACCTCTAATAATTGATTTCAATTTGTGTGTATTGCTCGGGGGCAGTTAGACACTCGCAAAATAAATTGAGAATGACTAAACAACGCAGTGGGCACCTTAATTTGAAGAAAATGGCAGTATTACCAGTTGTAAGTAACAGTAATCGTGAACTGCTCTCCACGTCCGGGGGTACCGGGGATTTCTTCAAAGGATTCATCCCAAAGATTGTCTGCAGCAAAAATGATATCTAGACCTTGAAAAGACGCAGGAGAAACCTTTAACGTCAGGTGGGTGAAAAGCGCATCGTTGTCACTGTTGCGTAAAATATTTTTTTGCTGTTTACGCCACTCATTATCGACACGGATCTCAATAATATCGGTAGGGTTCCAGATGACACCTAGCGTTAGACGATGGCCTGGGTAATTTAATGCGTAAAAGCTGGCGTCGATATCCACGGCGCCATAGTCTTCAGATTTATCGAGAAAGGTGTAGCTAGTGATGATTTCTGCATTTGCTAGACGCTTGGTTGCAAGTAACTCCAAACCCAAGGTTTCGATATCCACCGAATTTGCAGAACGAGCCGATGTCGAATTTAAGTTATAGGTCCAGTCGGTTAAGTCATTATCCTTACGATAAAAAATAGCAGAATCAAAACTCCAATTTAATCCGTCAAATGCCGAGCCTAGTTCCAGATTTTTAGTCTTTTCTCGCTCAAGACTATCATTACTTCTGAACAGCCCACTGGTGTTACTGCCACCAATAGCGGTATAACCTGCTACTTGGCTCGCTTCTGCATAGGAGAGATAGAGAGTCTGAGAGGTGTCATCACTGCTGAACGTGTTCCAAGTTATGTCACCAATCAATGAAACGTCGGAATCATCTCGATTAGTATCGTCAAAAGCAGCCCCTAAGCGGAACGTTAACTGCTCATCATTTTTTAAACTCATTTGGTATTCAGGTAACACACTCGCCTTATAGTAACGTCGAGACGTAAAGTTATTTTCAAGCGTAGTGGACTCGATAGAGTCTTCGATAAACTGAGCCGAATAATTTAGTGCAAACGATTCTGTTTGCCCATGGCGCCCAGAAAACGCTACCGACTTAACCTCGGTTTCGTGAAAGGCCTGAAATATCTGCGGGTTTTCACGAGAAAACACATATTCGTCGTTGTGACGGCGGGTGTAAGCGGAAATTTCAAATGTGCTATCTGTCGCATAGTTCTGTTTATGATTTAGCATCAATAGTTGCGTTCTAAGGTCTTCCGTCTCATTTACATTAAAAGGGGTATACATATTGGGCCAGCCAAAAAACTTATCTTGAGAGCCAAAAAACAGATCAGTCTGCGATGATGGACCCACAAGTTGAACGCGGGCAGAGGTGCGTTTGAAATCGTGATCACCATTGTCGATAGTGCCGTCACTTTCAGAGAAGGAGTATTCACCTTCAAAACCGATGCTCCAATCCTTAGCATCATCTAGTGGCATACTGATACCACTGTGAATTCTGTGAAGATTAAAGTGGTTATTGCCTGCGCCAATCGAAACGCTACCAGCCGTTTTAATCGGTTTCCAGTCGAAGGAAACAGTCCCCACAGAGCTATTTACACCGTAAAGGGCATTATCTGCTCCCGTTAGTATATACGCTTGACTCAACATTTCCGGAGCAATAGGGATCTCAGAAAAGTAATGCCCGGTCTGCGGATCGAGTAACGTTGCGCTGCCTACCCTAAACCCTGTATTTTCAAAAATGCCTCCACGGATCGTCACATCAGCTTGAGCCTCAGCCATATTTCGCGACTGTAAATCAACGCGCGGGTCATATTCTAAGTTTGAAACTAACGAAACAAAGGTTCCCACAGGTTCTTTATTGGCTGTCGTAAATCCTTCAACTGTAATATTTTCAATATCATTACTTGCTTCATTAGCATCGCTAGATACTGCTGAAAAAGTCACTATGCTGCATACCAAAGCAAGCAAAGTAGTGTGTATAACTCGGTTCATTTTAATGTTCTCATATGGGTAATTTGAGCTATCAGTAAAAAAAGTGCGGTTATTTTGCACTCAACACCGATTCTAGCTAACTGAGGAGTAATTCCTTTGACTGCGCCTTGGAGGCGGTTTTAAAAGGCTGGAACAACCAAACGCATTTATCGTAAGATAAAACTTTGGATGGTTGATATGTAATTTTCGTCATTGTATATTAACGTATAACTTATTTCACATCATAATCAATCGTTATTAATTACAGCTAATTTTAGGTTGTAAAATATGATCTCTACTTTTTAAAGCTAAAAATATAAACAAAGTCACAACGTATTAACTCTCACCGTTGTAGGTATGCATTATAGATTGGCGCTTGCCAACCATTGATAGAACAGCCCTTCGTCCTAAAACCATTTTTGACACACTTAAACATGCAAACAAAACAACAAAATAAAAAGACACACTCCAACCTAGAAATCATTTATTTTGCCGGTGGTTGCCTTTGGGGGGTCCAAGAATACATGAAGCACCTGCCCGGGGTAGCGGCAACAGAAGCTGGCCGGGCCAATGGCTTAAACACGACAACCGAAGGCAGTTATGATGGTTATGCAGAATGTGTAAAAGTAACCTTCGGTCCAAGCGCAGTCAAGGCGGTTGAACTTATAGGCTACTTTTTTGAAATCATTGACCCCTACAGCATCAACCAACAGGGCCAGGATGTGGGGGAAAAATATCGCACCGGCGTATACAGCAAACAGGATAGCCATCTAAGAATTACCACTCAGTATATTGCAAGTCGCGACGACACTGAAAAGGTTGTCGTAGAAATTTTACCGCTTCGCAACTACGTAAAAAGTGATGAGGAACATCAAGAAAGACTGACCCGCTTTCCAAATGATTATTGTCATATTCCTAAGAAGGTTCTGCATAAATACAAGTCAGATTGATTTTTTATTGTTGTGGCCAGAGATATCAGTATTAAAATACCTAGTGAGCGGCTAGAGCTTAGCAAAAATGGAGGACTTTAATTATCGCTAGGATTTTGGCTGTTAACCCCTTGGGGACTAGGTATATATTCCCACATCACAAAGATCTTCATTAGGCGTTTAGCCAAAAAATAAATATAGGAGCGAGATAGACATCGCTAGCCCAGATACATCGCTAATGAAAAGTCATGTAATTTAAGGCTTAGGCTTAGACATAGATATCCAAATGTTTTGGCCCTTCAGGTTTTTTCTGTTCGGGATCATCCCCTTGTTGTTTAACTTGGTCAGGTTCTGGCTCGGGACTTTTATCTTTTTTATTTTGCTGTTGTTGTTTTTTCCTAGCCTCCCTCTCCTCCCCTTTCAGTTCCTTTTCTTCATCACTTAAAGAGTGTAACTCTTCTTGCCTATCGATTTTTACTACTTTTTGACTATCATGGGCAATAGGCACTTTGCCCTCACGAGGCAGTATTGAGAATAGAAGATCAGTCGTCATAATTACTCCTTGTTTAGTAAAAAGCTAAACATAGTTATTTCGACAACTATTTTAACAGTTTTGTTCACAAAACACCCAACATTGTAATTGCAAACTAACTTAGTTGATTTAATTGTAAGAAAGCAGCCACTTTCCCCTGAAATATTCTTGCATTAATCAGGTCGATTGCATAATGTATGCAACAATAAAGCGCATTGATTAATAGAAACAAAATTTATGAATAACATCACCTTGAAAGCAATCATCCATCATCATATAGCTTAGCCTTTCAGGTATTTGCTGGGAGGTCTATTGAATCCTTCTAGCGGCGCAGACACACTCTAAACCCCCGGAAGGCATCTTTCGGGGGTTTTTCTTTTGGGTCGTTCTTATAGACCAAAAGAGCCACTTATAAACGGCAAGTTAAGTTACAAATTTTTAAATAGGATTGGAATAAACATGATTGATAACAATAGACTACGTATTGCTGTACAAAAATCAGGACGATTAAGTGACGACAGCATCTCTTTATTAAAAGCCATTGGCATTAAATTGCAAATTCGCGACCGGTTGTTGATCGCTCATTCTACTAACCAACCTATTGATTTGTTATTGGTACGTGACGACGACATCCCAGGTTTAGTGATGGACGGTGTAGTTGATTTAGGTTTTATTGGCCAAAATGAGTTAGAAGAAAAGATGCTTGAGCGCAAAGCGGCAGGCAAAAAGGCTGAGTATGTCGAGCTTAGACGTCTAGATTACGGCGGTTGCCGCTTATCTATTGCGGTGCCTAATGAAATGGATTATCAAGGCTTACAGTCATTACAAGGTAAAAAAATTAGCTACTACGTACCCCTTTTTACTAGAGCGTTTTTTCAAAGAAAAGAACATTAACGCCAGTACAGTCATGTTAACGGGATCGGTAGAAGTAGCGCCTCGCGCTGGTTTGGCAGATGCAATTTGTGACTTGGTGTCTACTGGCGCTACGCTTGAAGCCAACGGTCTTCAAGAAGCCGATGAAATATTTAGATCTAAAGCAGTATTTATTCAGCGCGGTGGCGAAATGCCCGTAGCTAAACAAGCGCTCATCAACAAAATGCTGCCACGAATGGATGGTATAACTCAGGCTAAAGAAAGTAAGTACATTATGTTACATGCGCCCAAGGCTTATTTAGAACAAGTTAAAAGTTTATTACCTGGTTCTGAAACCCCTACCGTCTTGCCACTTGCTGGAAGCGATGAAACAGTCGCTATACATGTAGTGAGCCCTGAAACACTGTTTTGGGAAACCATGGAAAAGCTTAAAGCATTGGGTTGTAGTTCGATTTTGGTTATGCCAATTGAAAAGATGATGTCTTAGGTAAAATAAATATTAGTTAAGAGGCTAAATAGTCATGCAAATATGGGCACAACTTAACCCAACTGAACAAACTAAATTACTTAGCAGACCGGCGCTTGTCGATAGCCAAGCTTTGAGCGATACGGTTGCTGACATTATTGAGCAAGTTAACCAGCAAGGTGATAAAGCCCTGCTTGCTTTTACTGAGCGTTTTGACGGTGTAAAATTAAAGAGTTTACGTTTTGAGGACAGTTCACTCAGCAGTTTCGCAGGTCAAATCAAACCCGAGGTTAAATGGGCTATTGATCAAGCATATGCCAATATCAAAGCTTTTCATCAGGCTCAGTACCCAGAAGATGTTGTAGTTGAAACGACACCCGGCGTAGTGTGTGAACTTAAACATGCCCCTTTGGCATCGGTTGGGCTATATATTCCCGGAGGAACGGCTCCACTGCCCTCAACGGTCTTAATGCTGGGCGCAACAGCGCAAGTCGCAGGTTGTGCGAGAAAAGTTTTATGCACACCGCCAAATAAAGATGGTGAAATTGCAGCCGAAATTCTATATGCAGCGAGCTTATGTGACATTGACGAAATTTATCTCGTTGGCGGTGCGCAAGCTATTGCTGCCTTAGCACTGGGCACTGAAAGCATTATCAAGGTTGATAAAATTTTTGGCCCTGGCAATAGCTATGTCACTGAAGCTAAACAACAAGTAAGCCGAATTCCAGCAGGCCCTGCGATTGATATGCCAGCAGGTCCATCTGAAGTGTTAGTTATAGCTGACGAACATGCTAACGCGGTGTTTGTAGCAGCGGATTTATTGTCACAAGCCGAACATGGTACTGACTCTCAAGCTGTATTGGTGTCAAACAGCAGTGATTTGATTGAAGAGGTTAAACAACAAGTTAACTTACAGCTAGCGACATTAAGTCGACAAGCCATTGCCGAACAAGCAGTTAAGCATAGCCGCTATATTTTAACGGGTAGTTTACAGCAAGCTTTTGAAGTCAGTAATGCTTACGCACCAGAGCACTTAATTGTACAAATAGAAAATGCTCGCGACAGTTTAGATAAGCTGACTAACGCTGGTTCGATATTTGTGGGGCAGTGGTCACCTGAATCCGCAGGGGATTACGCCAGTGGCACCAATCATGTGCTACCTACGTATGGCTATGCTCGAAATTATTCTAGCTTGGGATTAGCCGACTTCATGCGGCGCTACACAGTGCAAGAACTTAGCTATCAAGGCTTAAAAAATATCGGTAATGCGATTATGGACCTGGCTGATGCTGAGGGTCTAGATGCTCATAGGCAAGCTGTTGCACTGAGATTAAACCCTGAGCAATTAAGTCAAAACTCATGAGTAATTTAATCGACAAGCTTATCTGTGAAAACCTAAAAGCATTGCAGCCTTATGAGTCCGCTAGGCGTATTTTTGCTGGCGGTGATAGCGACAGCGAAACTTGGCTAAACGCAAACGAATCACCTTTTGCTAATGATTTTAATATCGACACTGAGCACTTTAACCGTTACCCAGATTGCCAACCAACAAGCGTATTATTGCCTTATGCAAAATATGCGAGGGTACATGCTAACCAGTTATTGGTGAGCCGCGGTGCTGACGAAGGCATTGAGTTACTCATTCGTACGTTTTGTACCCCGGGCAAAGACAGTATTTTAATCTGCCCACCCACTTATGGTATGTACGCTATCAGCGCTGAAACCTGCAATGTGGGTATCGAGAGAGCGCCTTTACAAGCAGATTTTTCTCTGGACATGTCTGCCATTAGTGCTTGCCAGGGTAAAGTAAACTTAGTGTTTATTTGTTCACCCAATAACCCAACCGGCACCACTATAGACAAAGCACAGCTTAAACAAGTATTAGAACTCTTTGCAGACTCTGCCTTAGTCGTGGTGGACGAGGCATACATTGAATTTGATGCAGCCAATACATGGTCAACCGAGCTGGCAGCGTATCCTAATTTAGTGATATTACGTACGTTGTCTAAAGCCTTTGCCTTAGCAGGTTTACGCTGTGGCTTTACTTTAGCCAACAGCGACGTTATCCAAAGCATTATGAAGGTGATTGCGCCCTACCCTGTGCCAGAACCTGTAGCACAAATTGCTTCCCAAGCACTGAGTCACAATGGACTCAAGAAAATGATCGAACAGGTAGAATATTTGCATCAGCAAAAGCAATCAGTCAAGCAACAGTTAAGCCAATTCCCAGAACTAGAATTAGTCGGTGACGATAAAGCCAATTTTATATTGTTCCGACACCCACAAAAACAGGCGTTAATGGACTTTTTGGTGGCCAACTCAGTACTCATTCGTGACCAATCTAAACAAGTCAGTTTAGATAATTGCCTGCGTATTACGCTCGGCACTCAACAACAAAACGAAAAATTGCTCGCGTTAATGGCAAGTTTTTTTAAACAGCAGGAAATATCAGCATGAGCCAGCAACCAATTCTTTTTATTGATCGTGACGGTACCTTGGTTGAAGAGCCAGCCGTTGATAAACAACTTGATAGCTTAGAAAAGTTAGTCTTCGAACCACAAGTACTGCCGGTGCTGTTGAAGCTACAACAAAATGGCTTTCGTTTAGTGATGGTTTCAAACCAAGATGGATTGGGGACAGACAGTTTTCCTCAAGCCGATTTTGACTTAGCCCACAACAAAATGATGGACTTTTTTGCAGGTCAAGGTGTGACCTTTGACGATGTTTTAATTTGCCCGCACTTTGAAAGTGACAACTGCTCTTGTCGTAAACCCAAACTAGGTTTAGTGAAAGACTATTTGCAGCAAGGCAAAATTGATTTCACTCGTTCATTTGTAATTGGCGATCGCGATACCGATATTCAGCTAGCTGAAAACATGGGTATTGTAGGTATTAAGTACAATCGTGACACTAACAATTGGCAGACGATTGAAAAACAATTACTGGCCTCGACCCGTGTTGCTCATGTGGTACGAAAAACGTCTGAAACCAACATCAATGTCACCGTAGACTTAGACTCTACTGCCAAATCTACCATTCAAACAGGTCTTGGTTTTTTTGACCATATGCTAGATCAAGTGGCCACTCACGCAGGTTTTGAACTAACACTTACTGTAGATGGGGATTTGCATATAGATGATCACCACAGTGTTGAAGACACCGCTCTGGCACTTGGCGAAGCCCTTAAAAAAGCCTTAGGCGATAAACGCGGTATTGGTCGTTTTGGTTTTGCCTTACCAATGGATGAATGCCGCGCGGAATGTATTTTAGATATTTCTAACCGACCACACCTAAAATTTGATGCCGAATTTAGTCGAGATCAAGTAGGCGATATGGCCACCGAAATGGTGCCCCACTTTTTCTATTCTATGGCACAGTCTATGGGGTTATCGTTGCACCTTTCTACTACAGAGGGCAATGCTCACCACCAGGTTGAAAGTTTGTTTAAAGTGTTTGGTCGTGCATTACGACAAGCGATCCATAAACAAGGTGAAGCATTACCTAGTACCAAAGGTGCCTTGTAGATATGGCTTCGCAACAAATTGTGATTGTTAATACTGGCTGCGCGAATATTTCATCGGTGAAATTTGCAGTTGAGCGTCTAGGTTCACAAGTCATAGTTAGCGATGATATACAGGTCATTCAAGCAGCCGACAAAGTATTTTTGCCCGGTGTAGGCAGTGCCAATGCAGCCATGGCCAGCATCCATAAAAAACAGTTAGTAGGCTGTATTCAAAGCCTAACACAACCTGTTTTAGGCATCTGTTTAGGTATGCAGTTGATGGTTGAAAAATCAGAAGAAAGCCTTACTGATAACACCCCCTGTCTAGATCTTATACCTGGGCAAGTAAAACGCATGCAAGTAGGCGATTTACGTTTACCACATATGGGTTGGAATACCGTGACGCCCGTTGCTGATGCGCCGTTATTTAAAGGCATCGATAGTGGTAGTTACTTTTATTTTGTGCACAGCTTTGCTGCGGCAGTATCAGAATTTACCATGGCCAGTTGTCAATACGGCATGGACTTTTCTGCCGCCATCCACAAAGATAACTTTTTTGGTGTGCAATTTCACCCTGAGCGCTCTAGCGACGCAGGTGCACACCTTTTAAAAAACTTTATCGATTTATAAGACTCTTCAACGAGAAGCAATGTAATAAGAAGCAGCTCGTTAACAATATTTTCGATTACAATATTTTCGATTTCAAGAAGTGCGGTATGAAACAGTGCGATATGAAACAGCGTCATAAGAAAAGGTTAGAAAGCAAGATATGATCATCCCAGCTATAGACTTAATTGAAGGTTCGGTGGTGCGCTTGTACCAAGGCGACTACGCACAAAAAACCGAATATAAACTCGACCCAATCGATGTAGTTCATAGTTATGCCGACCAAGGGGCAAAGTGGTTACACATTGTTGACCTGACCGGTGCTAAAGACACCAACAAACGTCAACTCGAACTGATTGGTAAGATGGTTGCTACCGGGCGTATGCACTTTCAAGCAGGCGGTGGCATTCGTAGCGAAGAAGACGTGAAACAGCTTTTAGACATCGGCGTCAAACGCGTGGTCATTGGCTCATTGGCAGTTAAAGAGCCCGAGCTAGTCAAAGGCTGGGTCAAGAAATACGGCGCAGACGCAATAGTGCTAGCGCTAGACATCAACATTGACGACTCTGGCAACAAATTTATCGCCACCCACGGCTGGCAAGAAAACTCTGGCGTGTCGATCGAATCATTACTTGAAGACTTTTTATCTGTCGGTGCTAAACATGTGCTTTGTACTGACATCAGCCGTGACGGTACTTTACAAGGCGCGAATCATCAACTTTACACTGAAATGACAAAACAATTTCCTAGTGTAGGTTGGCAAGCATCTGGTGGTATTGGTAATCTGAACGATATCGCAGTGCTTAAACCGACCAATGTTAGCGGCGTTATTTTAGGCCGTGCACTTTTGGAAGGCAAATTCACAGTAGAACAAGCAATTGAATGTTGGAATACGGCTAAATAGCAGAAGCTAACGAGGCTTTGCAACATCCATAAACAACCACAAAATTAGGAAATTATCATGGCGGCTTTTGGCACAGTGTTTATGCCACATATGGCATTCACCACGTTTGAAAACAATCAGTGGAATGAAGCGACAATCGTTGCATCGGACAGTATTCAATTACATCCTGGTGCTCATGTATTGCATTATTCCAGTACCTGCTTTGAAGGGTTAAAAGCCTTCAAACATTCTGATGGCAGTATTCATGTGTTCCGTATGGATCAGAACCTTGGCCGTTTTGCTCAGAGCAGCCGTTTGTTATCGTTGCCAGATATTGATCAAGCGCAAGTATCGAAGATGATTTTGGATATTGTTGAACAATATAGCGCGGATATACCAGAGCCACCTGGGTCTATGTATGTTCGTCCTACACATATAGGCACTGAAGCCGCAATAGGCAAAGCGGCAGCACCTAGTAATAGTTCGATGTTATATGTGCTAATTTCTCCGGTGGGCGATTACTTTGCTGGCGGTGCTAAACCGCTCAGAGTGTTACTTGATGAAACAGGTTTACGCTGTGCCCCACATATGGGCATGATAAAAAGTGGTGGTAATTATGCCAGTGCCTTGGGCCCTATTTTAGCCGCAAAGCATGATGTGCAAGCCGACCAAATATTGTTCTGTCCCAATGGTGACGTTCAAGAAACAGGCGCAGCTAATTTCTTGTTGATTGACGGCAATGAAATCATTACCAAAGCATTGGATTCAACTTTTTTACATGGTGTTACCCGCAGTTCAATTTTAACCTTAGCCGCAGACATGGGCATGAAGGTCACTGAAACCCAGTTAACTGTTGATGAATTATTAGAAAGAGCCGCCAAACCTAATGTCGAAGCCGCATTGTCGGGCACAGCCGCTGTTCTCACGTCTGTCGGTACGCTGATACACAATGGTAAAGAGCATCCCGTGGGCGCCGGCGAACACGGTCCAACAACCCAAAAGTTACGCCAAGCATTGAACGATATTCAGTGGGGCAAAGCAGCGGATACCCACAATTGGTTAACAAAGGTTAAATAGGTTTTTTATGTTAGCTAGACGCATTATACCCTGCTTAGATGTTAAAGATGGCAAAGTCGTTAAAGGCGTGAAGTTTCGCAATCACGAAATTATTGGCAACATCGTGCCTTTGGCACAGCAGTATGCCGAACAAGGTGCTGACGAATTGGTGTTTTACGACATTACGGCATCCAGTGATCAACGCGTTGTGGATAAAAGCTGGGTTACTCGGATTGCACAGGTAATCGATATTCCGTTTTGTGTCGCTGGTGGTATTAAAACCATTGAAGAAGCCGGACAAATATTAGAAATGGGCGCAGACAAAATATCTGTTAACTCCCCTGCTTTGGCTGATCCTGAATTAATCACCCGTTTACACGACACCTTCGGCCAACAATGTGTGGTGGTAGGTATCGACAGTTTCTATAATGAAAAAACGGGTAAATACCAAGTTCACCAATACACGGGTGACGAGACTCGCACTCAAGTTACTGCTTGGGAAACAGCTGATTGGGTCAAAGAAGTACAACAACGTGGTGCCGGTGAAATAGTGCTTAATTGCATGAACCAAGATGGAGTTCGACAGGGTTACGATATTGCCCAGTTGTCTGCTATACGCAAAAGCTGTTCAGTACCGTTAATAGCCTCAGGCGGCGCAGGTGAAAGCGTGCATTTCAAAGATGTATTCGAACAAGCCGACGTAGACGGCGCATTAGCCGCATCAGTATTCCATAAAGGCATCATCCCAATACCCGTATTGAAAGCCTATTTGCGAACGCAAAATATTGCGATAAGAGACTAGAAGATAAAAAGATTTTTAACCACAGAGGAAAAGGAGGACACAGAGAAAAGATAAGTAATTCTTAACAATCTGTTCCTCTGTGAAGTGCAGCGGTCGGCGCTCCGACGCTCTGTGAACTCTGTGGTTCAAACGCTTTTAAGTCTTTTAAGTAGTGCGTATCGCGAGACGACCGACTAAAACATATTAGAGATTAAAATGATTATTACAAAAGAAAATGTGGCAAAACTGGCTTGGGACAAGATGGAAAACCTTATCCCTTGTATCGTGCAAAACGCGGTGAGTGGCAAAGTGTTGATGCAGGGTTTTATGAACCAAGATGCGGTGCATAAAACCTTAGATACAGGTTTGGTGACTTTCTTTAGTCGTTCAAAACAACGTTTGTGGACTAAAGGTGAAGAATCTGGGAATAGTTTACACCTAGTGGAAATCAGCAGCGACTGCGACGATGATTCGTTGCTTGCTTTGGTTAACCCAATCGGTCCAACATGCCACAAAGGCACTGAAACTTGTTGGGCAGACAGTCAATCGGCTGATATTAGCTTTATCGCTGAATTAGAAAATGTGATTGCCTCACGTAAGGGCGCAGATCCAGATTCTAGTTACACCGCACATCTATACAGCAAAGGCATTAAACGCATCGCGCAAAAAGTCGGTGAAGAAGGTGTTGAAACTGCATTAGCAGCTACGGTTAAAGACTTAGAAGAGTTAAAGAATGAATCTGCTGATTTGTTGTATCACCTGATTGTTTTGCTGCAAGCCAGTGATTTGAATTTGTCTGATGTGATCAAAGTATTAAAAGAGCGACATTCAAAATAATCGCATATCGTGACTTTCTATTCTTTCGCTCGTTGTGAAGCAATAAAAAGTCACTTTAAATTTGTATTACACACTAGACCCGTAGCATCAATGTCTGATCTTCCTATCAAAATTCTTCATACCATCTAAAAATTTTATTATTTCTTAAAAAATCGTAAAGAACTGATTAAAAATCAGCTACCTGAAGATCATTCATATTTAAAATGCATATTTAAAATGCATATTTTTAAATTTAACATTGATCTAACATTTTTTTTGTTGCGTAAAAATTTAGTCAAACAAAACCAAACACTAATAAATTACTTAAAGGTATGAGTATGAACAATTTTAAGAAAATTTTAGCAGTTTCTATATTTTCGATATCGCTAGTCGCATGTAATGATGATGACGATGTTGTAGTGATTGATGAAGTCCCAACCCCCACTTCAGATTTACGTATTATCCATGCAGTACCCGATGCACCAACGGTTAATATTTTTGCAGGCGCAGCCGTGCTTGCAGGTTTAGAGAATGTTGACTATCAAGTTTCCTCACCGTGGATCACAGTTGACGAAGGCACTTACGCGGTCCGTGTTGAAGCCAATGTACCAAGCGGTACCGCTGATGTAATTACCGCATCCCTCACATTAGAAGGTGAAAAATCTTATAATGTGTTAGCTGTTGGTTCAACTACTGACGGCACCATTGAACCACTTGTAGTATCGGTTGATAGATCTGCGGTTACTTCTGGAAATGTCAGAGTACAAATAGTTCATGCAGCGCCTGCTGCACCTATGGTAGATATCTATGTAACTGCGCCGGGTGATGACATTGAAGTAGCTCAACCACTAGCCACTGCATCATTTAAAGACAGTACTGGCCAAGTAGAAGTAGCAGGCGGTGATTATCAAATTAGAATCACAGCGGCTGGGACAAAAACAGTTGTGTTTGACTCAGGCACAGTGAATTTACCTGCTGACGCTGATTTATTGGTTGCTGCAACACAAAATACGGGCACAGGCACGTCTCCTGTTACTTTGTTAGTTGCTGACGGTACCTCATCGTTTAAAATTTGGGATGTAAATTCAAAAGCAAACGTGCGTGTTGTGCATGCAGTATCAGATGCCCCCGCGGTTGATGTTATTGCCAATAATGCCTTAACTTTGTTTGACGGTATTAGTTACCCAGACGTGACAGCTTATGTTGCCGTTGCTGCTGGTGATTACACTATTGACGTGGCAGTTGATGGCGATGAAAGCACAGCACCTATTGACGATGTAGCCATCACTGTTGAAAACGGCATGTTTTACACTGCTATTGCTAACAGCAAACTAGCTTCTATCGGTTTAGATTTTGTGGTCGATGTGCCCCGCCCAATTGCGACTGCCGCAAAAGTCAGAATTTTTCATGCTTCACCTGATGCTGGCTCGGTAGATATATATGTTACTGCAGATGGTGACATTAGCGTGGTATCACCTAATTTTGCAGGCGTCACTTTCACAACACCGATGTTAACTGAAACAGGTTATGTAGAATTGGCGGCAGGTGATTATGTGGTGACAGTAACCGCAGCCGGTACAAAAGACTCAGCAATAGAAACAGGCGTATTAAGCTTAGAAGTTAATAAAGTGTACACCGCAATTGCCATTGACGGATTAATGGCTGGCGACGGTCCAACTCTAATCACTGCGGATGACTTAGCACCTAATTTTAACACTTCATCAACGTTTAACGTCTCACTAGGCGGAAATCAAGAAGTCCCTATGGTGAACACAATGTCATCAGCAACTGCAATAGTTGAGATAGATGAGTCATTACCTGCTTTTAAAGTCACTCTAGATGCAAGTATGGTAGCGGGTGCTACTGCAGCCCATGTACATGATGGTGACATAGGCACTAACGGCGGTGTTGCTTTTGGCTTAACCAACATGGGTGACGGTACATTTGTACTAGGCCAAACTGAACTTACAGCGGGTTTACTCAACGATTTGCTAAGCGGTGAATGGTATTTAAATGTACACACTCCAAGCAATCCAGGTGGCGAAGTACGTGGGCAAATTGTTCCTGATACCACTGTTGTGGTTACTTTCCCTCTAAGTGGTTTACAAGAAATTCCACAGGTTATGAGTGATGCGATGGGTGGCGGTTATGCTTTATTTGATACTACTGATAACGGCGTAACATTAGCAGTAGCCACTACTGGTGTGGCAGATGCCACTATGGCTCATATCCATACTGGTTTTGCCGGTATGAATGGTGGTGTGTTAGTAGTATTAGAGCAAGATACAGCCGATGTTAATCTATGGACATCAGCTGGTGAAATTAATTTAGCACAACCTATTGCAGATTTGTTATTGTCAGGTGGCCATTACGTAAATGTACACACTCCTGCCAACCCAGGCGGTGAATTAAGAGGTCAAATTATCCCTGCAAACATTGAAGTATATGGTGTAGTTCCATCGGGTGACCAAGAAGTACCCGCTGTTACAACTGAAGCTAGCGGAACAGGCGCCATTACATTAAACACCTCAACAGGGCTAATAATCGGCACTATTAATGTATTTGATATTTCCCCTACCATGGCACACATACATGCAGGTGAAGTTGGCGTAAACGGTGGTGTGGTTTTAGCTCTGACGGATGCAGGCGATGGTGTTTTCACTGTACCAGCGGCGACTATTTTGGATATGACTCAAATGGATTTAATGCAAGCTGAAGGTTTGTACACAAACTTTCATACTGCTGAAAATCCTAGTGGTGAAATTCGTGGACAGATTACCCTAGGTTTTTAATAAAATATCAGATAGACCAAAAACGGGCTTATTAGCCCGTTTTTTGATTTGATTTGATTTGATTTGATTTGATTTGATTTGATTTGATTTGATTTGATTTGATTTGATTTGATTTGATTTGATTTGATTTGATTTGATTTGATTTGATTTGCATCATTATCCGCACTCATCTCATTATCCTTCAAAAAAATCTTGTTATAACCGACATTTAGAAGCTGTTTAACAATTTTAACGGTTACATAAGAAACGTCTACTGCTGAGTCAGGGACTGTAAAAATAAAATATTATGCTGTATAAATATAAATAGAAAAGCGGCATTAAGAAATAATAACGAGGCAAAAAATCAACTCGATACTAGCGCTGACAGCACCTGAAAAAGAAACCTATCAGTCTTGCCTAAGTATGGGTCCACACCTTACAAAACAACCATAGATCAAATACCGGTAAACAAATTTCTAAAACAAACTCGAAGTTTCACAACAAATATTATCAGCAATCTACCTTTGCCATTCTCAAACTACTTATCATACAGTTGTGATAAATTTGTTAAATAAACGTATATTTTTTAATGTATGTAAATTACCATGCTTATGAATGACCGACAGTCGGTCATTCATAAAGACAACTTTCACGGTGCGGATCAAAATGGCAATTAAAGTAGATAAAGACAAAAAAAGAAGAGACATAGCGGTTGCTTGTACTGAACTTTTATTGGAGAAGGGAATAAAAAATTTAACCATTACTGACATTGCTAAAACCGCAGGAATTGGAAAAGGTACGGTCTATGATTATTTCAGTAATAAAGAAGAAATCGTTTTTGAAATAATTCGAAATTTCATTGAAAAACATCATCAAAAATTACTGAGTAAAAGCGACGAGAGTACTTCTACAAAGCAAAAAATATTATACCTGTTTGATTTTTTTTTATCGGAACATGAGTCTTATGAAAAACACCTCGACGTTTTTAGAGAATATTTAAGCGTCACCTTATCTTCAAAATGCAGTCCCATGCTCGAATTCAATAGAGAATGTGCAGACTTTATAAAAAATATCCTAGAAGACATTATTGAGGAAGGGATAAAGAAAGGTGAAATCAAAGATGTTTCTAGAAACCTAGTTGATGGAATAATAAAATCAGAAAGAGGTTATATGGTTATGGCTTGGGCAGAAGGTAGGGACTTAAAAAAAGACTTTAAGGAATATATGGACACATTGTTCGATTTGATAGAGATAAAAAAATGAAAAAAGCCTTAGCTTTTACCCTCGTTCTTTGCCTTACAAACGTACAAGCAAAAGAGATATATGCAACATTTACAGTGCATGCAAAACAGAAAGCCAATTTAGCGTTCAATTACAGCGGTATTGTTAAAGAACTCAGTGTCGACATTATGAGCGTGGTTAAAAAAAATGACATATTGGCAACATTAGTCAGTGACGACCTAGTAGCCACAAACGATGCGTCTAAGGTGACATTAAAATATGCAACTTTAGATTATGAAAGACACCAAGATCTGTACAAAAACAAGCTCATTGATAAAGCCCTGCTTGACAAGTACGCCATGGCTTACGAGGCCATTAAGGCTCATATTCAGATAGAAAAAGCTGTCTACGCTAAAACAATTTTAAGAGCTCCATTTGACGGGGTTATCACCAAAAGAATGATTGAGTTAGGTGATGTGGTGAGTGGGCAAATGCTAAAAACTGCATTTAACATTCAAAGTCAACATGCGCGAATATTAGTGGTTGAACTCGATCAAAAATATAGCAGTGATATCAATATTGGCGATGTTTTTATATATAAAGTTGATGGTGATGACACGCAATACGAAGGTAAAATTTATAGAATATATCCAGAGGCAAATAGTGATAACAGAAAAATTGCCTTACAGGTTATTGCCAAAGATTTAAAAGTAGGGCTATTTGGTGAAGGTAAAATTATCACATCCGGTAATAGCAATAATTCCATAACAGAAAACCAAGAATAGCCTTATGTATAAATTTGCAATCAATCGTCCCATCACCATCCTTATGGCCGTCATGGCGCTCATAATATTTGGTATCAAGTCATACACCTCGATGCCTTTGGCACTTTTCCCTAATGTAGACTTCCCAATCGTCACCATCCAAACGACTTACCCAGGTGCGGATGCTAAAACGGTTGAATCGAAAATCACTGATAAAATTGAAGAAGCCGTTTCGGGTATCAACGGCATCGATAAGTTGGACTCAACCAGTTACGAAGGTTTGAGTTATGTCATCGTTAGGTTTGATTTGAAAATAGACATAAACGAAGCGGCTAACGATGTGCGAGACAAGATTGGCGGGGTCATATTACCCGATAACGCACTAGCCCCTTTGGTACAAAAAATCAGCACGGCAGGCGAGGCTATCAGTGTATTTGTGGTCAGCAAAACGGGTGACATGTCTGCGCTGATGCAGTTAGTTGATGAAAAAATCAAACCGAAGTTACAACGTATCCCCAATGTAGGTGACGTTGATATTGACGGCTATCAAGACCGCGAAATTCGTATCTTAGTGGATCCTTATTTGCTCAACAAATACAATGTATCAGCGGTTGAGTTGCAAAATATAATTGGTAATGAAAATTTCAAATCCAGCTCTGGTAAGAGCATTAACGATAAACAAGAATTAATTATTAAATTTCAGGGTGACGCTAAAGACATTGAATCGTTGGCAAATATAGCAATAAAACCAGGTTTACGTTTGAAAGATGTTGCCAAAGTCTTTGATGGGCTAAGCGATGTAGAAAGCTACACGTCTTACAACGGACAAGTTGGCGTTATGCTGAATATTATGAAAATTTCAGGCACTAATGTGATTGGTATCATTGATAAAGCCAAACAATTGTTACCTGAGTTAAAAGCCCTAGCAGGTGACGATTACCAAGTCAGTTTAATCAAAGACCAGTCAGATAAGATAATGCACAGCGTCAATCAGGTGAAATTTGACTTGGTATTTGGTGCCATATTAGCCATCATCATTGTTTTCATATTTTTACGCAACCTTACCGCTACCATCGTTTCTGCACTGGCCATCCCAACCTCTATCATCGGTACATTTGCGATCATTGATTACATGGGTTACGACCTGAATAAATTAACCTTGATTGGACTTACCTTAGCCATAGGAATTTTCATAGACGATGCCATTGTAGTCATTGAAAACATCAGTAAAAAAATGGAATCGGGTATGGAAGCATTTCAAGCCACTTATGAAGGTGTGCACGAGATAGCTTTTTCATTACTCGCCATTTCGGCGATGTTATTAGCTGTTTTCATACCGGTTGCTTTTATGGGTGGACTCGTAGGCCAGTTTTTTAATGCCTTCGCCATGACGGTTGCGTCCGGTATCGTACTGTCTTATTTCGTGGCTATTATGTTTATTCCCACCATTGGCGCACGTGTATTAAAACACAAAGAAACTAAATTTCATGCCAAAACAGAGCCCATGTTTAAAGCATTAGACAATGGCTACGTTAAAATTCTGAAGCCACTGATTAGGTTTAAATATATAACGGTATTAGTGACCTTTGGATTTCTAATTTTATCCAGCAAAATATTCACAAATGTAGGCATGGACTTTGTACCCGCAGAAGACAATAGTGAATTTCAAATCACCGCTAAAGCTGAAGTGGGGACATCCATTACTGAAATGAAAAACAGAATGCAGCCCATTATGGATGCCATCAAAAACGATACTATGGTTGACTATTATGCCCTCAGCATAGGCTATACAACAGCCAACGAGTCCCACAAAGCCTTGGTCTATGTGAAATTAAAGCCTATTGAACAACGAGGACTGGGGCAAGAAGACATCATAGTCAATTACCGTGAACAGTTTAAATCAATCCAATCAATGGCTTTGTCCGTTGCAAAAATCCCCCCAATTAATACTGGTAGCAGTACGGCACCGGTGCAAATAGTTATCACTGGTGACAGTTTAGAAAAACTTAGCGAAATATCGCAACAAGTTTCCGCAATGTTAGGGAGTTTTGAAGGGGCGGTAGATATTGACAGTGATTATCAAGATGGAAAGCCTGAAATTACTATCTCTGTTATAAGACATAATACTGCCAGATTAGGCATTACGGCGACGCAAATTGCAGCTTTGCTAAATGCCAATTATTCCAGTGATAGTAAGGTTAGTAATTTTGAGCAAAAAGGCAGAGAATACGACATTACCCTAAGATTTGATGATGAGAGCCGCGCTAATATAGACAATATTAAAAAATTACAAATCCGGGCTGCCAATGGTGAATATGTCTTTTTAGATGGGTTAATTCGTTTTGAAAAAAGCAGTTCGATTGCGACCATAAACAGGTTTGATCGCGAACGAAAAGTTTTGGTCAGCAGTAACATATCCAATGTGCCGCTAAACTCAATAGTCAACCAGGTTGATGCGAATATAGCCAAAATTTTACCTGAAGGTTACAACTATACTTTTTCAGGTGATGTTGAAAAAATGCAAGAAACAGCTCTGTCGTTTAGTACCGCTGTTGGCCTTGCTGTTATTCTCATCTACCTTATACTGGCAGCACTTTATGAGTCCTTAATTCAGCCCATTATTATTATGGTCACTATGCCTTTGGCGTTTACAGGGGTAATAACTGCACTGGGGCTAAGTGGTAATAATTTCTCTTTATTTGTGATGATAGGCATCATCTTATTGTTAGGAATGGTAGGTAAGAATGCCATTCTGGTAGTAGATTTTGCCAACAGAGCAATCAAACAAGGTGAGTCTGTGGATGACGCACTTATTCATGCGGGCGAAAAACGTTTACGCCCAATATTGATGACCACATTTGCCATGGTGGGTGCCATGATGCCATTAGCGTTTGGCAGTGGCGCAGGCCACGAAATGAATTCACCTATGGCGTTATCTGTTATAGGCGGTTTGATTAGCTCAACTATATTAGCCTTATTGGTGGTACCAGCCTTTTACAAAATTCTTTATCCCGTCGATAACTGGCTCAGAAAATGGTACGAAGTAGGAAAGCTCTAATCACCTTCTTTCATTTTCTGCTAGTTAGTAGATATAACTATTAAATATCATCACACGCCAGAGTTTCATTTTTCTGGCGCAATGAGTAAAACAACATCACCCGCTATTGTGCGAGCCTTTATTACCTCACATCATTATCAAGCCCCTCCTGCTAAACTGAAGTAATAGTTTGATGAAGAACGTTGTCATTGAGTAGCACTTTTTGCAGCTGTTGGAAAAACAAGTTGTACATTAAGGCTGCGGTGTAAAAATAGTCAAGCGACCGCCGTGCGATAAGCGCTGGCGCATGCGCATGCGCATGCGCCTAGTTTGGCCCCTAAAACCATTTAGGATTTACTCATACCCAAAACAACAAAGTTATCAGTCTCCATACCTAAGTATCACATTGCAGATTTTTTAATCAATTCAAATGGTATTTAATAGATTTCTCAAACGCAGCAACAACTGCAAATAAACTAAAACACCGAGGAACTTAACCATGTTGAAAATAGTTAAAACTTCTATCGCCATCGCAACCGCTTCTTTACTTTTTGCTGGCAACGCTCAAGCTGACGTTAGCGATGCTTTACAAAATATCTGCACTATTGTGAAAGCAGATGATAAAGGCGAATTACGTAAAAAAATGAAACGTGTTCAGTCTGACTTTAGAATGAAGTTAAAAGATTACTACACAGGTGTTACTTGTGGTGGTAACAGCCTTATCCGTACAGCTATGCTTAACGATGCGGTGGAAACAGGTACCTTGATGGTTAAGAAAATGCCAAAAGGCGACTTAAGCTCACCTGAAGCTGACGGAAAAACCGTATTAGCTTGGGCCTCTGAAAATGGTTTAGATGCATCACCTATAGTAGCTGAACTGAACGACAGAATATAATCTATAAGATTAGTATCAGGGCACAGCGCTGTACGAGCTATAAAAATATTGTTCTTGAACGAACTAAAAGTTCAACATGGTAGGTAGGTTATTTTAATTAAGTAGCTTACCCTAGGAAAACGGCCTCCCTTGAGGCCGTTTTTTTTATGTCTGAATACAAAAAACATGAGTCCTAGAAAGAACAAATTAAATTCTATAACCTGTTCCTCGGTGCAGCGAAGCCTCTTTGTCCTCTGTGGTGCAAAATGCTCTTAAGCTGAAAAGCTAAAAGATATCTAACCACAGAGGAAAACGAGGTCCCCGAGGAAAAGAAAAAAACTTAAAATCTGTTCCTCGGTGCAGCGAAGCCTCTTTGTCCTCTGTGGTGCAAAACGCTCTTAAGCTGAAAAGCTAAAAGATATCTAACCACAGAGGAAAACGAGGTCTCCGAGGAAAAGAAAAAAACTTAACATCTGTTCCTCGGTGCAGCGAAGCCTCTTTGTCCTCTGTGGTGCAAAACGCTCTTAATCTGTAATTCTAAAAGCAAAAAAATATCTAACCACAGAGGAAAACGAGGTCTCCGAGGAAAAGAAAAAGAAACTTAAAATCTGTTCCTCGATGCAGTGAAGCCTCTTTGTCCTCTGTGGTGGTAAAATCCTTTCAGTCTAACCCAAAACTATGCAGCTCAGGGCTTTTAGCTACGCTTAAGGTCTTAGAGTCATTTTGCCTTTTACTTCTCGGTTCATAACTTTATTCAACGCGTCTTTTGCGTTTTCTAAAGGCACTACTTCATCGACTATCACTTTAACTTTACCTTGCACGTACCATATCAATAACTCTTTCATGTTATCTGCAAAGTCTTTGGGTTGATGTTGGGTGAACGAGCCCCAAAAAACGCCCATTACTGAGTAACCTTTGACCAAGGCTAAATTCACTGGGAATTCTGGGATAGTGCCACCAGCAAAACCAACCACTAACAGTCTGCCGTTCCAAGCCATGCCTCTTGAGCATGCGTGAAAAGTATCTCCACCCACACATTCATACACCACGTCTACACCTTTACCCTCGGTCACTTCTTTGATGGCAGTTTTTAAATCAGTCTCAGTGTAATTAATTAGAATGTCAGCACCGTTAGCTTTAGCCATATCTAACTTTTCTTGGGTAGAACACACCGCGATAACCGTTGCGCCCATTTCTTTACCAATTTGCACTGCGGCAAGACCCGTTCCACCAGCAGCACCAGTAACCAGAAGGGTTTCACCTGGCTGAATTTTTGCTCGCTGCTTGAGTGCGTGATGAGCTGTAGCATGAGCAGTGACTAGTGCCGCAGCTTCATCATCAGGAATTTCGTCGGGAATAGGCATAATATGCGAAACAGGGCATAATACTTTTTCAGCGTAACCGCCTAACATAACCATGGCAATCACTCGCATTCCTACTTTAAGGTATTGTACACCCTCGCCTATCTCACTTATCACACCAGCGACCTCATTACCCGGAATAAATGGGAATGGTGGTTTATTCTGATACAAGCCTTGCACCAATAAACCGTCAGGGAAGTTGACGCCACATGCTTTAACATCGACGACCACATGGCCTTTTTTTACCACAGGGTCAGGCACATCTTTATATTTAAGTTGTTCTACTGGGGCAAATTCTTCACATACTATAGCTTTCATTACACTCTCCGTAAAATATCTGGTATTCAAGCAAAACCATTAGGTTTTGCTTGAATATTATTGAGTTAGTTTTAACGCGTATTGAGCTAATGGTTTAACAATCGCACCAACAGCTTGCGCTTCTTTATTTGACGCATTGCCATCTTCTGCTCGCTTTGCCACACCTTGGGCAATGGCGCCTAAGCGGAAAAAACTAAAGGCTAAGTAGAAATTCCAATTGTCGATTTTCTCTATACCCACCAATTTGCAATAAGCGTCTACATACTCTTGTTCATCTGGGATCCCTAGGGGCGCTCTCTCAATACTGCCTAATCCAGTGGCTTTGCCGACGTTTTCGGGCAAACGTAACTGCATACATTGGTACGCTAAATCAGCATAAGGATGACCTAAAGTAGATAATTCCCAATCCAATACTGCTAAAATCTTAGGCTCTGTAGGATGAAACATTAAGTTATCCATACGATAATCACCATGCACCAGCGACACTTTACCATCGTCTTCTGGTATGTGTTTTTCTAACCAAGCGATTAGCTGATCCATTTCTGGAATATCTTGGGTTTCTGACAACTTATACTGCTTACTCCAACGACTAAATTGGCGTTCGTAATAGTTACCAGGTCTGCCGTAATCGCTCAAACCCACTTTTTCGATGTCAACACTGTGCAGTGCAGCCATGACCTCAACCATTTCTTGATACATTTGAGTACGTATTAAGTTGTCTGATATTTCTGGTAATGCACTATCCCAAAACACCCGTCCTTCAACATATTCCATAACATAAAACATGCTACCAATTAAGGACGTGTCTTCACAAAGATGATAGACCTTTGCCACTGGCACTGTTGAGTTTTCAAGCGCGGCCAATACTTTATATTCGCGGTCAACAGCATGGGCAGATTTCAGTAACTTTCCCGGTGGTTGACGTCGCAACACGTAAGACTGGTTGGCAGTCACTAACTTAAAGGTCGGGTTTGACTGACCACCAGCAAATTTAGTAGCGGTGACGGGCCCTTCAAAACCCGCTACATGTTGGGTTAAGTAGTCAGCTAAAAGCTGCTCGTCTAATTGATCAACTGAGCCTTTATCGGTCATATCATTTTCCTTTTTATCAAACTTATATTAAGCATTTTTATCTTTTATTAGATTACGCCCTAATTGCATCATATGTACTTCATCAGGTCCATCAGCTAAACGGATTGTTCGAGCATAAGCATAGGTGGCAGACAAAATAAAGTCTTGGCTAGTTCCGGCGGCACCATGCATTTGGATCGCCTGATCAATAACATTACATGCCATTTTTGGTGCAACAATTTTAATCGCAGCAATAATATTGCGACTGACTTTGTTACCGTATCTGTCCATGTTATCAGCCGCTTTCAACGTTAATAAACGTGCCTGCTCAATATCACAATGCATTTGCGCAATACGTTCGCGAATAGACTGTTGTTTACTTAAAGGTTGTCCAAAAGCAACACGTGTTTCGACTCGTTCACAAGCTAAGTCTAAAGCACGCTGGGCACAACCAATCAAACGCATGCAATGATGTATCCTACCTGGCCCTAAGCGACCTTGAGCAATAGCGAAACCTTCTCCTTCACCTACCAATAAGTTGGCTGCAGGCACGCGCACATTATCAAATGATATCTCGGCATGTCCGATGGGCTCATCATAATGTCCCATAGCAGCCATAGGTCGAACAACTGTTACTCCCTTTGTATCCAAAGGAACCAAAATCTGTGATTGTTGTGCGTGGCGAGCGGCAGAAGGATCCGTTTTTCCCATCACCACCATCACTTTACAGTTGGCGTTCATCGCGCCACTGGTATACCACTTAAGGCCATTTATGACATATTCGTCGCCATCGCGCACAATAGACGTTTCAATGTTGGTTGCATCAGATGAAGCAACAGCAGGTTCAGTCATAGCAAAAGCTGAACGAATTTTGCCTTCTAACAATGGCACTAGCCATTTTTTCTTATCTTCTTCAGAGCCATAACGTGCCAGTACTTCCATATTCCCGGTATCTGGCGCACTGCAATTGAATACTTCGCCACTCCACATTACACGCCCCATAAGTTCGCATAATGGCGCGTATTCTAAATTGCTTAAGCCAGCGCCATAAGGCAGATATTCTTCTGGTAAAAACAAATTCCATAAACCCGCATCTTTAGCCTTTTGTTTAAGCGCGTCCATCATAGGAGGTGACGCCCAACGTTCGGTATTATTATGGACAGCATCAACATACTCCTGCTCAACAGGGTAAATGTGCTCGTCCATAAAGGCTTGTAAGCGGTCAATTAGTTTTTGTGATTTGTCAGAGTAATCAAAATTCATGGTTGTATTTCCTTTAGCTAAAGGTGATGGAGTCCAGTCTATCAGGATGGTCTAAATGTGGAATATTGTTAAAACTTGATAAACGTATATTACTTTTATTGAAGAAGAAATGGCTGATGCTGGTGTTACGGACTTGCATATTAAGTTCTATTATCTGTTTGGCATCCAGTCCTAATACCAAACTCATTAACATGGATATAGCTCCCCCCGAACTCACAATCAAAATGGGCTTATCGCTATTTTGAAGACAAGCTAAATCTAAAGCGCGTTGCACTCTATTTTTAAAATCTAGCCAGCTCTCATCTAATGTACTTTTAGGCAGCAAGTCCTCAGACCATGCGTGCATCGCTAGCTTTAGCAAACGGTAGAAATCTGCAGGTTTAGGATTTTCAGGTAAACGGTTTTGTGGGTTCAATGATAAATAACTATTACCAATATTTTGAAAATTAAATTCATTAAAACCAGTGTCTACTGTGACAACAGGAGAGTGAATTAAGCCATCGAGAATACCTTCAGTGGTTTCTCTATGGCGAACCATATCTCCCATAAACGCCTGAGAGAACGTAATACCTCTTGCAGAGAAGTATTCGCCAAGCCATCGAGCCTGTTGATGACCCAGTTCGCTTAACTTGTCGTAATTTTTTGCTCCAAATGAAGCTTGTCCATGGCGGACTAAATATATTTCAGACACTTATTCACCGTTAATTTTTTAGCTAATTCGATAGTATTCTTAATAGATCTATTAGTTGAATTTATTATTTTAATTAAATTACATTTAGTAAATCTATATCGCTAACCAGACTTTTATAAAGATAGTCCTAAACCAGCTACCTTCTATAGTCGCTGATTGTTTAGTGTTCACTCCAAAACTCCATCTATATTCCAATATAAACACTGACAATATTAAAAATAAATAGAATTGATAATTCGGCATTTAAAAGTCTAATCAGACATACCAAAGGCTTTATATAGACTGAGAGATGTTAATGCGAGGATAAAAATGTGACATTTTATGAGCATCAATACTTTTTCATTAACAATTTACAAACCAAGCATTTACTTTTAATCTCGGTCTTTGATAAAGTACAGGTCTGATGAGTGAGTCTTTGGGGTTTAAATACTGCAAAGAGATTCATTTTCACCCTTTTAAAGCTAAAAAATCCGAAAAATAGACTAGCTCTGCTAGCATAAAGAGAACACATAATGAAACAGTCGCTCCCAACACGTTTTAAACCTTCTACCGTATCAAGTATTGTTGCTTTATCACTTACACTTAGTAGCTCCCTGTCTTTTGCTCAAGAAGCCGAACAAGAAGGCCGTTTAGAAACCATCACTGTTACCGCACAAAAAAGAGCACAAAATCTTCAAGAAGTGCCCGTATCAGTTACCGCTTTTACTGGTGATGAAATGGCCGAGGCTGTTATTAAAGATATGTACGACTTGCAAACAAACGTACCAGGTTTGGGTGCATTTCAAAGTCAAAGTGCTACCAACTCTAGTTTTTCTATTCGTGGCGTAGGTACCTCATCACAAAACTTTGGTCTTGAATCATCTGTTGGTCTTTATGTCGACGGTGTTTATCGCGCTCGTCAAAACTCAATGATCAACAACTTGGTAGATGTTGCCGCGGTAGAAGTCTTACGTGGGCCTCAAGGTACACTTTTCGGTAAAAACACGCCATCAGGTGCAATTCTAGTAAGCACTGTTAAACCAAGTCATGACGGTGGTGATGGCTTTGTTGAAGCAACAGTGGGTAACTATGGTTTGGTCAACCTATCAGGAGCCATGTCTTTCTCAGCGATTGAAGATGTACTGGCATTCCGCGCAACCGCTTTCAGTAGTGAAAGAGATGGCACCATCAGTGATGTAAATTTGGGTGAAGATACACTTAATGACAGAGATCGCTGGGGGGCTCGTCTGCAAGCTTTGTACACACCTAATGACGATGTGTCCTTGAGAATTATTGCTGATTATTCTGAAATCGATGAAATATGCTGTGGCGCACCAGTTCAACTAAATAACGATAAGTTGAGTGCTGATGGTACTCCCGGGTCTGACTTATTACTTGGTAGCCCCCTTTTCGGCGCAACAATACTTCGCGGCGAGAACTTTTATGATAGAGAAGTAGCCCTTTCTATCTTACCTGTATCAACTATGGAAGACACAGGAATATCCGCCGAATTAAACTGGAATTTAGATGACAATTACACCTTTGTATCTATTTCAGCTTATCGCGCATTTGATTCATATGATGAAATTGATACAGATTTTATTGACGCAGATTTGTTTTTCACAGGAAACGATGCTGAACAAAGTTCATTTTCTCAAGAGTTCAGATTGGACTACACCGGAGATAAGTTAAATTATATTTTAGGTGCATACTATTTCTCACAGGAAATAGACCTTGTCTACAATATCGATACTCAATCTCAATTTAGTAGATTCTTTGATGTGGCAGTGCTTCCAGCGCTTCAAGCGTCTCCTTTGGCCGGAATCTTCAACGGGCTGAATGGTATAAGCGCTCTGACTGGAGGATTTATTGCTCCTCTTGCACCAGGTTCGGGTGAAGGATTCAGCTTTACTCACTTAGCTCAACAAGAACATTCAAGCTATGCTATTTTTGGTCAATTCGATTATCAAATTACCGACGAATTAACTTTGACCACGGGCATACGTTATACCGATGAAGAGAAAGATTTATCCACTATATACCGCGAATTAGATCCTACTGGCCAACAACTTATACATGCTGATTTTGGTGCTGCTGGAGCTGCGTTAGCCAATATTGGAGCAGCATTAACTGTTGGAAACGCGCCCTCTTCGGCTGATTTACAAGCGATAGCACCACTTCAAACTGCTGGCTGGGGCTTCCCTTTTGTAACGGCTAATACTAGTCCAAGGTCTAATATTGTAGAGAACCTCAAGGATGACCAAGTTTCAGGTACACTGAAACTAAGTTATCAACCAAACCGTGACACTCTGTTATATGCATCATACGGTACTGGCTACAAATCTGGCGGCACAAACACTGACCGTATTGCTGAAGGTTTTAATCCAATATTTGACGCTGAGACTTCTGAATCTTTCGAATTAGGTATTAAGAAAGACTTCCGTGAATATGATTTTCGTATCAATGCTGCAGCGCACTACACAACTGTTGAAGACTTTCAGGCTAACACATTTACAGGCGGGGGCTTTAATTTACAAAATGCCGGTGACTATGAAATCTCTGGTTTCGAGGTTGAAGCAACTTGGTTGCCTGTAGATTCAGTTGAAGTTAACTTAGCTTGGGCATTTGTTGATGCAGAATATAAAACATTCTTAGCTGGAAACTGCTGGGTTGCCTATACATGGCATACCGGGATCGATGATCCAGGTCGTAAAAATGCAGGCGACTCTTTCTGTAATCGCTCAGGTGATAGACCTGGTGGCGAGCCTAAGAACTATGCAGTGATAAGTGTGAAAAAAGACTTTGAATTATCCGATGGCGTTTATAGTTATATTCAAGGTGATTTCAGCCACACCAGCGAAGTCATCTTAGACGGCAGTAACGACCCTTATGCTATTCAAGATAGTTACAATGTGGTTAACCTAAGATTCTTTATGAACTTTGAAGAAATGGATATGGATGTGGTTATTTGGGCCCGTAACTTACTTGACGAAGAGTATATCAACCGCACTAACTTCAATACACCTATTCAGGACGGTAAGTTAAACGCGTATATGGCTGAGCCAGCCACGTTTGGTGTGACAGTTAAGAAACGCTTTTAATTAACACTAATCTAGCTAAATAATTTAAAGCCGACATTTGTCGGCTTTTTTTATCTAAAAACAGCAACCTTAGCAGTCATTATGCTGCAGCTTCAATTAATACCCGCCTCGTTAAATACCAATTTAAATAATTACCCAAATATTTATAACGAAAACAGCACTCGCAACTCACATTTATAACTGAGCGCTATTTTGTCTAATCACATAATTAAATTAACAAAATAACAACAACGGTAACAATTTATTTACTTTTGAAGTACTCTAATAAAGTTACAGGTCTAATGAGTGAATATTTTTGGCTTTATAGCCGATCGGGAATTCACTGTTTGGCATTTGTATAATAAAAGAGTCAAATGAGAGGAAGAAATCAATGAATAAAAATACTTTCCATAATTTCCCACAAGCAAACAAAATATTTCAAAAAACACTCTTAGTTTCAGCGATATTAGGCGCGTTAAGTGCGACGTCCTTGCAAGCCCAAGAAAGCGATACTAATGACGCCGATGATGGAGGTATTGAAAGGATATTCGTTACTGCATCTAAGCGACAGACCGGTTTACAACAAACCCCAATAGCGGTCACAGTAACCAGCGGCGAAACAATAGAACAAGCCAAAGTACTGGATATCGGTGATTTACAGGTATTGGTTCCCACTTTGAGGGTCACACCGTTACAGCGTTCGACTAATACTAACTTTGCCATACGTGGATTTGGCAACGGCACCAACAATACCGGTATTGAACCTTCAGTAGGGATTTTCATAGACGGCGTTTACCGTTCTCGTGCAGCCGCCCAAATTGGCGATTTACCCAGACTTCAACAAGTAGAAGTATTAAGTGGCCCACAAAGTACTCTCTTTGGTAAAAATGCTTCCGCAGGTGTGATTAGTGTTCGTACCGAAGCTCCTTCCTACGATTTCGAAGGAAAAGTAGAAGCTGGGATTGGCAATTATAATCAGCGACAACTGCGCGGCTATATATCCAATGGTATTACTGATGAACTTGCTTTCAGCCTGTCCGGTGGTATAAATACGCGCGATGGTTACACAGACAGTCTTGTTGGGCTTGATAAGATAAATGACCGAGACCGCTGGAACCTGCGTGGACAGATGCTTTATGAGCCAATGGAAGATGTGAAATTCCGCTTAATTGCCGACTACAGTGAAATTGACGAAATCTGTTGTACTACCGCCGGTTTTGAAAATGGCCCTACAGCATTAGCGATTCAAGCTCTGGGTGGCATAGTGACTGACGATGCAGACCCGTTTTCTTTTGAATCAGCGTTAAATGCTAGTCCACACGATACAGTGGAAGACGGTGGTATATCCTTGCAAGCCGACATCGACTTTGATGACTTTGCGTTTACCTCTATCACCGCTTTTCGTAACAACGAATCTGATTACATAAATGACGTTGATTTTACTTCTTTGGATATTCTTAGAGAAACGGCTGCCACCAAAATTGAAACATTTACACAGGAATTTCGCCTCACATCTAACGGCGACAATAAACTCGACTGGATGATCGGTGGATTTTACTTTGACGAAAAAGTAACGACTGGCGACGACTTAATTTATGGCGACTTAGTCAGAACTTACTTCGACGTATTACTCTCCTTTGATCCTGCCACAGCGGGTATACTTGGTACCCTTGAAGGATTATTCCCTGCCCTTAATGAAGGTGATATTTTTAAGGCAAATACCTCCATAGTGACAGACTTCACTCAGCAAAATGATGCCTATTCATTTTTTGTTAACTTGGATTATCATCTAACAGAAGACTTCACCGCCACATTGGGTGTGAGTTATACCAAGGATGAAAAAGAAATTACAGTCAAGCAGCAAAACAACGATTTACTTTCTCAAGTGGATTTTGACGCTGACCTCACTGTTTTTGGTGCCACCTTAGTGCAGGTAGGCTTTCCAGCCGCCGCTATTGGCGGTTTAAAAGCCCTTCAGTTTCAACCGCAAATGCTTGAACTGCCTAATCCTGTGGAAGCTAACACCAGCGATGATGACAAAATTACATGGTCGCTTCGTGGCGCATATACACTCAATAAAAATGTTAACTTCTTTGCTACAGCAGCAACGGGGTTCAAAGCCACGTCATGGAACCTGTCCCGTGACACCCGTCCCTTTGCTAGTGATGCAACAGCTATTGCTGCAAATAGCAGTTTAGTTCTTCCCAATCAAGGATATGGTACCCGATTTGCGAGCCCAGAAAAGGCTACTGTATATGAATTAGGTATTAAGACTAGCTTCCGAAATGGTGCATTTAGTGCCACGATTTTTAACCAGACTATTGAAGGTTTTCAATCCAGCATATTTGTAGGAACGGGCTTTGTACTCTCCAATGCTGGGGAACAGAATACAGTGGGTATCGAATTTGATTCTATCTACCGTCCCACTGACAACATATCATTGACATTTGCAGGTACACTTCTTGACCCCGAGTATGTTTCGTTCGTTAATGGCACAGATGAGAATGGTCCTGCAGATTTATCCGGTACCACAGTCCCAGGTGTTCATGAGCAAAGTATCGTTGCTGGTATTACTTATGATTTAGAGTTTGACAACGGTATATATGGTTACCTGCGCACCGATTATATCTATGAAAGTGATGTTAGGGTTGTTGGAAATATTCCAGATACTGTAAGACGTGAAGTCAGCACATTTAATGCAAGCGCTGGTCTAAATTTCGAAAACGGATTGATGCTTCAAGTTTACGTACGTAACCTTAATAATGATGAATATTTTCTGACATCTTTCCCACGTCCAATTCAGACTGGCAGTATTCAGGTTTACCCAAATCAGCCAAGAACATTTGGCGCAAGTATCGCTTATGAATTTTAACTAAGCATTTAACATCAACATTAAAGTCGACATCTGTCGGCTTTTTAATACCTGAAATAATAGAAAGTGATCCATAAAGCCATCTCAACAACTAAACACCAATAGGAACACAATTTCATCAATCAACCCCAAACGATAAATGCATGGTTTGGGGTTGATTAAAAAAGGCACAAAATAATGAAGTCATTAATTAACATTAAAACCATCGTTGCTATTGCGTTATTATCAGTTACCTCTGTTAGTACCCATGCCGCCGAGTGTCCAGATTTACTCAAGTTTGTAAAACGTAAACTTAACTCACAAGACACAGTCAATATGTGTGATGCCTATCAAGGCAAGACGATTTTATTTGTGAATACTGCCAGTTACTGTGGTTTTACTCCGCAGTTTGAAGGTCTAGAGACTCTATATAGCAAATACCAAGACAAGGGATTTGTAGTACTGGGGTTCCCGTCGCATGACTTTAACCAAGAAGATAAAAGTGAAGTCAAAACAGGGCAAATTTGTCGTTTAACCTATGGGGTTAAATTCCCTATGTTTGAGGCGATGTCAGTTAAAGGTGATGATGTTGACCCTCTATACCGGATGTTAGCGAATAAATCTGGCCAAGCGCCGAAGTGGAACTTTTTTAAATATCTAATGGATAAAAATGGCAATGTTGTTAATGCTTATGCCTCAGCAGTAAAGCCTACAGATGAAGCATTAGTAGGTGATATTGAAAAAGCTCTGCAGTTATAAATCACCATCGACATTTGAATTTTGAATTTTGAATTTTGAATTTTGAATTTTGAATTTTGAATTTTGAATTTTCACCTTGGTAAAATAATTATTAGTTGGCAAGGCTTTTGAGGAGTTTTTGCCAATTAAAACATTCGTAATATAACTTTTAGAGAATAGCTATTAGTAAAAATCACCAGCATTACTGCCGTTTATACCACAAAACCTAAAGGGCCAGGTGCTGTGTTGAAATATTTTGAAGTTCTGATTTGGATTGAAAATTTGTCCATGATCCAGACGAAAATCACTATAAACACGCCAAGTCGCAACAAAATAAAGGGCATTGAATTTTAATGAAGGAGTATCGAAATACCGTTTGCATAGAGTGATTAGAGGTTATCTCCATTCACACTATTTGATGGTTAGTCGGTCCAGAAAATCACATTTTAACTTAGTGGTTGTACTTTATCTTCCAAGGTCACCGTTTGAGCATCCACACGGTCAATAATTTTAATGATGGTAGTTTGTACCGTCTCATCCTTACGAATGTCTGTTTCGCTATTAAAAGTTTCCAACATAGGTTCGGCATTTTCTTGTTCAATAAAACCCACTTCCACTTTTGTGGCTAACGCTTCACTAGGGCCGAAGTATTGAATACTGATCATCGGATAACCATGAAAACCACGTTTAACCCGTTTGCTAATACGTTTTTGCGACTTGTCTAAGTTCATATTTAGTACCGTGGTTCGATTTATAGTGGATTATGATAACGGCTAAAGCATCTAAGGGGTAAATTTTAAGTATGTATTCGATAAAAATATTATTGCCCCTGACGTAAAGCGACCACTTAACGTATAATAACTTTAATTATGTTTGTTTAAGATACTGTCATGACTGTTGAAACGTTTACCCCCAATAAAACCACTACACTAGAAACCCCCATTAAAATATTAGAGGCAGACTCGCCTGTACAAAAAACTAAAGGCACGCGCATTGGCTTTGTAAGCCTTGGCTGTCCTAAGAATTTAGTCGACTCAGAACGTATTTTGACACAGTTACGCACTGAAGGTTATGACGTGGTGCCTACCTATAACGATTCAGACTTAGTGATTGTGAATACGTGTGGATTTATCGATTCGGCAGTTCAAGAATCGCTTGACACTATTGGTGAAGCTTTGGCCGAAAATGGCAAAGTGATAGTCACAGGGTGTTTAGGCATTAAAGAAGATGAAATACGTGAAGTACACCCCAATGTATTGGCGATCACTGGCCCCCATGCTTATGAAGAAGTGGTCAATCAAGTTCATCAACATTTACCTCAGCCTGAACATAATCCCTATTTGAATTTAGTACCGGATATTGGGATTAAACTTACGCCAAGGCACTATGCCTATCTGAAAATATCCGAAGGCTGTAATCACAGATGTACCTTTTGTATTATTCCTTCTATGCGTGGTGATTTAGTCAGTCGCCCTATTGGTAGCATTTTAGACGAAGCACAACGTTTGAAAAATGCAGGTGTAAAAGAGTTATTGGTGATTTCTCAAGATACCAGTGCTTATGGTGTAGATGTAAAAAACAAGACTGACTTTTGGAATGGCATGCCGGTCAAAACCGATATGAAATCACTGTGTGAAAAGCTCGGTGAAATGGGTATCTGGGTGCGTTTACATTATGTGTATCCCTACCCTTCGGTAGATAAAATTATGCCCTTAATGGCTGAGGGTAAAATTTTGCCTTATTTGGATATTCCTTTCCAACATGCCAGCCCACGTATTTTAAAACTCATGAAACGCCCGGCTGCGGCTGAACGCACTATGGATCGCATCAGAGCATGGCGTGAGGTGTGCCCAGATATTGTTATTCGTTCGACCTTTATTGTGGGTTTCCCAGGTGAGACCGAAGAAGATTTTCAGATGTTGTTAGACTTTTTAGATGAAGCTCAACTGGACCGTGTAGGTTGTTTTAAATATTCAGATGTAGATGGCGCAAAAGCAAACGATTTACCTGATCCAGTTAGCGAAGACCTCAAGCAGCTGCGTTATAACCGCTTTATGGAAAAGCAATCTGAAATTAGCACCGCTAAATTACAAGCTAAAATCGGCCTAGAATATCAAGTCATTATTGATGAAGTAACGCCAGAAGGCGCAGTGGGTAGATGTTATGCCGATGCACCTGAAATAGATGGTAACGTACATTTAACTGACGAATTTGATGTAGAGCCCGGCGACATTATCTGGGCACAAATCATTCATAGTAACGAATACGATTTGTGGGCAGTAAAAGTGGACGACGACGAAGACGTTGAACTAACCGAAGAATTGTAAAAGGACTTAGCTATGTCTTCATCCGTTACCGACCTTGCCCAAGTCATCCAAATCGTGGTGGCACCTGTATTTATGTTAACTGGTATAGCTGGCTTTTTAAATGTTATGTCGGGACGGTTAGGAAGGATTGTTGATAGAGCGCGTATAATGGAGCGCCGTGTAAGTACAATTAAGAACCCAGAATTTTTAGAACAATCAGAAAATGAATTAAAAAACATATGGCGCAGGATCAAACTGATTAATCGCTCAATTGGCTTATGTACCGCCTCTGCTTTGTTTGTATGCGCTGTAGTGGTGTTCTTGTTTTTGGGTGATTTATTGTTGTTTGACTTGAGTAAATTGATAGTCACACTGTTTGTCATTGCACTGTTTTTATTGATATTTGCCTTACTGACTTTTTTAAAAGAAGTACAGCTAGCCACGCGAACATTGCAAATGGGTAAAGAAAAAATCTTTGATGAATGACGCTATACCCATTGCATTTGACGCAGTAAAAACAACCCTAATGTTGAGCTAACAATCGACATAAAAGTACTGCCAGCTATAATTGCCGCTGTTAGATGATAATCGCCACCAATACTTCTGACCATTGGATAGGCGGCAGCGGCAGTAGGTGCAGCGGTCATCATAAATAGTACTCCAAGTTCATCACCCCTTAGCCCAAAATAAAAACCCAACCCCGTGGCTACAAAAGGTATAAACACAATTTTACTGCTTATTGCCCAATACAATAAGCGAGAAGAACGAAACTCTTGCCAACGAATAGTCGCACCTACACATAACAATGCCAAAGGTAGGGTCATGCTGGCGAGATAGTTACCCGTGTCTAACAGCAAACTAGGTAATTGAATAGGTAACAAAGCCGCCATTATTGCTAACGAAATAGCTATCGCTAGAGGATTGGTAAACACGCTGCGGGTTACCTCTTGTATGCTTGGCGTTTTTTCTTGATGATAATACAAGGTTAATATAGAAAATATGTTTAATGGCACCACCAGCACAGCTAAATACATCGACGCGATAGCCAAGGCTGACTCACCAAAAGCATTCACTGACAGCGCTAAACCTATGATCGCCATATTTCCTCTACAGGCACCTTGCACAAAAGCCCCTCTGGAAAATTTATTTGCGATGCCATAAGCTATAAAATGGAAAATGATAAATGCAACCGTCATCACACTAGCAGCAAAAACAATCAAAAACGTAGGAAAGTGATCGGTTAAATTAGTGGTAGCAATATTAACAAACAATAAGCAAGGCAACGTGAGGTTAAATACCAAGTCTGAGCCAGTCTTAGCAAAGTCGTCTGTTATCCAGCCGATTCGTTTTAACAAAATACCTAACCCAATGATTAGACTAATAGGAAGTGTTACGTCTAAGGCATAAACTAACGAGTCAAACACAGCAGTTGATCCTTTGAGTAACCGATAAAACTAGGCTAATCATCTTTTAATTGCTTATTTTGGCTACCTTCAATACTGAATTGATAGTAAATATCAATCGCATTACTGACCCCGCTTACCGCCTCAATATATAATCTGGGGATTAATTCATAGCGAATAGCTACTTCTGAAATAGAATCAAATACCCCTACCCCATAACGTAACTGAACCCCGGGCGCAATGGTACCGCTTAACGATAATTGGGTGCCGTCACCTTGGCCCGACGTATCTAGATTTACATCTTCAAAACCCAATTTGTTGCCTACTTTGCTAATCAGGTTTTCGCTTTGCCCTAGCCCTAACGACAACAATGCATTGGTTAAAATTGTGTCTTGACTGTCGCCACTAGACTGGCCCATACCTCGTCCAGTTAACATGTAGGACAAAATTTGTTGTTGCTCCATAACAGGTTCAGAAAACACACTGACGCTTGGGTTTTGTGCCGCACCTTCTACCCTGAGACCAGCCACTACACTGTCTAAGGTTAAATCCGGGTCTCGTACTGCTTCGATATTTAAAAATGGCCTGTCTAAGGAACTAGTAAAGAGAATATCCCCTTCACGAATAATCAAATTTTGACCATAAGCTCGATAACGACCATTTACCAACTGTACTTCACCACTCCCAAATATTTCACTTTTGTTATTTTGTAATCGCAATTCACCTTGCAAATCGGTGGTCAAACCAAACGCATCTAATTTAACTTCGTTGCTCCGTAGAGGATCGATGTTTAACAACACATTCAAAGCTAGTCTTTGTTGAGATGTTTCTTGTTCAGCCTGTTTTTCGACTAAAACCACATCTTTTGATGGCGAAATTGAGCCCTTAGGTAATTCACGCACTTTGACCCGAGCATAAGGGATCGTTAGTTCGCCATTTATCTCTACATTGTTAGGTTCGAACTTAAGATTGATATTTGGACTGACCTTTGCTTTGATCATACTTTGATAATCAAACTCCAATTCTTCACCCGATATATTTAAATGACCTTTAATCGCTGGTAACCAAGCAATATCACCATCCATTTGCCCCAGACCTTTGCCTAACTTATAACTGCCTTTAAACTCAGCATGTTGTCCTTTTAAGCTGATACCTTGCTCGATAGCACTTAACGCTACAGGCAATGATTCATCTTTTAACGCACCGTCGGCTAGCTTCAATTCGCCAGTCAGTAAAGGCTTGCCTAGTGTACCGTCAATCTGTGCTTGGCCATTTATAGCACCTTGTAATACATCTAGTTGTGGCACTAAGGCTTTAAATGCGGCTAAGTCAAAACGCTCAATCAACAAATCACCTTGTATGGGTCTGTTTAATGAGTCGGCATATACGCCAGACGGCCCCTGTATATTGGCACTCAAGGTACCCATTTTGTTACCAGACAAATTAATATTAGCTAGAATATTTTTTTGATTAATCTGTGCTTTAACTATCGTCTGGTCTAATGTCAGTTTCAGGTTATTCTGTTCACTGAAGATCCAATCACCTGGACTTAGACTGGCACTTAGGTTTGCATCAGGCAGCTGTTCAATATCCCAGTCGCCCGAGAGTTCCAGATTCAAACGACTCTTAGTTTGAATAGGGGGTATTTCAGGCATTAAGCGGCGAACAACTGAAAGTACGTCAAACTCTTTAAGTGACACATCCCAGACAGCTGTATTTTGCTTAAACTCAGCTTTTTTAACACACAATTCATAGTCGGTGTGACGCCAGCAGTGAGGAGCAATAAAGTATTGCTGTTTGCCCCAGTCAGCCTCAATTTTAAAAGGTTCAAGTAACGTTAAATTGGCATAAGATGATTTAATGTCACCTGCTAGCCAGTGACCTTGCCAAGACGTTTGATTAAGCTGTCCTTGAATACTTAAATTAACGCGGGTGCTTTGCCCACTGGTTGTTAAATCTAATTGATGATCACTGGCATCACCCCTTAATACTATTTTTGCGCTATCAACTTGGTTATTAATTCCTTGAATACCCATTAGTTCTAGATCTAAGGCAATCGGTTTTTGTTTGTTCCACTTGATCTCACCGTTACCCACAGCTTGCGCAACAAACACCTCTGAAAAGACTAAATCACTACCTGAGAGTGCATAACTGACTTCTGGCTGCTCAGTACTACCTCTAACCGTACCAGATAAATTGAGTGCCCCACCAAGTTTAGGAAGCGAATTAGCTAGGTCAGTTGCATCCAGCGTAAACTTAATATCAAGTGCTTGTTGCTTAGATACTGCGCCGTCTAAAAGTAATATATTGTCAGCATTTTTTAACGACAATGCACGCATTTGTAAACCGTCATGTTGATGATAATCAACACTGCCTGATGCACTTAAGGGGTAACCCTGCCATTGCCCGTTGATGTCTAACTTATCTAATTTGGCTTTCCAAACGCCTTGGCTATTATTGGCTTGGGTCAACACCACTCCATTGATATCTGCCACCAACTCAGGCCAAAAAACACTTGGGTCAATGTGGCTAATAGTAGCGTTGCCTTGCCAATCGATATACTCAGCAAAGGTTAGTTTGCCTTCAGTCAGTAATTGCCCCCCTAAGGTTTTTAGCAAAAACTGATTCAGTTCAAAGCTTTTATTTTGTGCAGTTGATGCAGCAAAAGCACTGAGGCTAATTTGGGTATCTGGGACATTCTTACCCGTCAACATAGTCTGAATCGTCATTTTCAGTGCTTTTAAGTCACCATGAATGTCAATCTCACCCTTCTCGGAAGTAAACTCAGGGTCTGCTAAAGGCCATTCTAAATGATCCCAATCTAGTCTTACTTTAAGCGGTAAGGTCGCTTTGGAAAGTTGAGCAGATAAATCCATTATTAGCTTTAAGGGCTTGGATTGAGAAGTCGGCGATGGTGCTGTAGCGGCTAACATTGACTCAGTTAATTCGACTTGTGAAGATAGTGAATGAATATTGCCTGATGAGCGTAATATTAGCTTTAAAGGTAGTTGCTGGAGCAATTGAGCATTAGCATCTACAGAAAACACATGCTCAAAATCACCACTTAATTGCACGTTACCTTTAGCTAATAATTGCCCATTTTCATGTTCTATTAGTAGTTCATCTAATTGCAGCTTTTTCTTACTGCCTTTAGCCTTTAGGCTGACCTTTTTAAAAGTAAACGCCTCTTGTCCTGCTAACTGCAGACTAGCGGTAGACATCTTAAATGCCAACACATCAAAATGAATAGGTAACACCATAGATAATGGAGTAAGAGGTTGATACTGCCATGTAGTCCAATCAAAAGGCTCAGCCTTAGTCACAACGGGTGGCGTTGGTGTGGCATAGGTAGTTAAATTAAATCCATCCAACTGCATTTTTTCTATGCGAAGCCGCTTATAGAAGTCCAATTTACCCGTCAGCTGCTGCCAAGTGATATCTGCTGTGTCTTGAATTCCAAGTGAAAATTTATTTAGATTGATATTTTGGACGGAAACAGGAAAAGGTAAAGTCATGGCTGACGTAGCGGGTTCTGTACTAGGTGATGGAGCCGTTGGTTTTAATTGCACAACCATTTTGTCTGTACTCAATGAGTCAATACACAGAGCAAGCCTCCATACGCAAGCCAGCTGAATTGATAGTTTTAAATTATCTATATCGATGTTGCTACCGGGTTGCTTCCATTTCACTGAAGACAAGTGCAACTTAGAACCCACACCGCCACTTAGGTAATCGACAGTCAACCCTTCAACTAGTCTATTACCCATGCCTACAACGGTTTTTGTGCCCCAAGGTGTCATTACAAGTCCTATCAACAGACATATGACAACCACTAAAACTAGCCAAAACTTGATAATAGCGGTGATGATTTTGCGGATTAAACTGGGCGTTCGTTGTGGTTTTTCAGTGTTTGTTTGAGCATTGGATACAGAGGTCATAAAGAAGGCCCCATGGAAATATGGAAATAACGTGTACTACCAAAATTACTCTTACCCTTCGCTAGGTATATGCGTACCGGTCCGATTGGGGAGATCCAAATAGCCCCAAATCCAATTCCGATAGCAGTATCTTTAAATAAATCATCGCTAGCATTGCCAGCATCCACAAAAGCGGCTGCGCGCCAATTTTCGGCAACTGGATAAGAATATTCAATACTTGCGACTGCCAAGTATTGGCCTCCAGTAAGTTCGCGCTCGCCATCGGTGTCGAGTTCAAATGGCGATAAAGTTTTGTAATCAAAGCCACGTACACTTTGATCACCACCAGTAAAAAAGCGTAAGCTCGAAGGGACTTGGTCAAAATCGTTAGTCACGATACCGCCAAGTTCAGCGCGCCATGAAAAACGATGTGCATCGTAACTTCTGACCCACTTTGAGGCTGCTGTCACCCTAAACATATTGATATCTGAAAATAGTGACTCAGAGGCAAACTCGGTAGTAATGGTTTGTTTATCACCCCAATTAATATCTAAACCGCCCATACTGCGTAATCGGCTAAAGGTAAAACCTGGTGTCAAAAGACGAGTTGTTTGTTCTGGTTCTAATCCCTGGATAAAGGTTTCCTGCTCAAGCCTGAGAAAAGCCGAACGTTGCCAATCAGAATGTTCAACTGTCCAATGCCGAGTAGCAGATAAAGACCACTTATGACTACTGGTGTCATTATCATTTTGTGCTTGATACCCCGCCTGATAACTCAAATAATTTTGAGTGGCGTCTTCCAATGGCACTTTATAATCAACAGCAACATATTGTTCTGGTGACGAAACATACACTTCGGCCCCGATAGAATGACCACTTTCATTTACCCATGGACGCTTCCATTTCCCGGTAAATCGGGGACCAACATCTGACGACACTCCAACTCCCACATCAAAGTTGTCTCTTGGCTTATTGGTTAAAATAACTTCGATAGGCACCACCGCATCGACTGCTTCTGCCACCAAAGGTCTAACAATCACATGGCGAAAGTATTGGGTTTCTTTAAGTCTTTGATTAAGTAAACCCAACTGACTGGCTTGATATAAATCGCCCGTTTTAAAAGGCGTTAAACTTTTTGTTAAATTTTGCGAGCGTGTGTCCTGACCAAAGCGTAACCTTCCAAATTTATACCGTAAGCCGCTTTGAATATGCAGGGTAATATCGGCAACATTTAGCGACTCATATACTTTTATAGTGCTTTGTTCAAATTCAAAATCAAAATACCCGCGTGATAAGGCTAAACTTCTTAGTTCATTTTTTGCGTTTTCGTAAATTGAATGTTCAAGAGGTTTACCCTGCTTAAGTTTGAAGGAGCTAAGTAATGTTTGGATTTCTTTATCCTGTACACCCTCCCCCTCAATTTTGATTGATAATTGCCTAACAAGGGTTATTGGCCCTAACTCAATCTGCAGGCTCCAATTTTTACTTTTGGTTAAATTATTCGACACCACATTTGGAGCAATAGCTACAGTAGATGCTTGGTAATACCCAAACACTTGAGTGGCTGCTGCCACTTTTAACGATAAACTTTCTTGATATTGCCTAAATTGATAACTAGCGCTAGGCATATCTAGGCTGTCGATATGTGCTCTGATATTTTTTAACACGCGCTCGTCTTCAATCCCTTTAATCTCGACTTCAGTTCCGTGTACTTCAAACAAAGCCAATAACAACAGGGATAATAAAAATAACGTTCTTAAAAAAAGGGTAGAAAGGAACAAAACTTCTCGCTTTTAAGATAGAGCAACGTTTGAAATATCAACAGCCCTAAAGTTACAAAATAATTCGGATGGTATTCTACAATAGCCCCGCGCCAGTGTATTGCACAAAAACAGAATTTACACTTGGTTGCTCAGTCATGTTGAATTACTCTTGTATGATGTTTTGGCTTTAAATTAAGTTCACATGTCTTCCCCAAAAAAAACCAATTTATTAGATAGACCAGTTTGTATTGTCACTGGAGGCAGTTTTGGCATAGGTCATGCCGTTTGTGAAAAGTTTAGCACTGCAGGTTACAGCGTAATAAATCTTGATATCCAAACCAATCCAGCACAATCAAAAGCAGTAGACTGGCTTAAATGTGACATATCAGCTTCTTCTGAAGTGAGTCACTGCATTAAACACATTATTAAGCAATATGGCAGAGTTGACTGCCTCGTTTCAAACGCAGGCATACACTTCTCTGGAAACATAGAAGACACCAGTGAAGAGGATTTTGAACGAGTATTTGGCTTAAATGTAAAAGGTGCTATTGCGGCGACTAAAGCTGTGTTGCCACAAATGAAATTACAACAAAACGGAGTGATTTTATATATGGCCTCTGACCAAGCGCTGATTGCCAAACATAACTCGTTTGCCTACAACATGAGCAAAGCCGCACTGGCATCGATGGCTAAAACCACTGCACTGGATTATGCTAAATTTCAAATAAGAGCTAACGCTATCTGCCCTGGCACCATAGAAACCCCTCTTTATCACAAAGCTATTAATAACTATGTCACTCAGTCTGGTGCCAATATTGACAAAGTTCATGCTGAAGAAGCTGCGCTGCAACCTATTGGCCGTTTAGGTCAAGCTAGTGAAGTGGCAGCTTTAACTTATTTTTTAGCCTCTGATGAGGCACGATTTATTACTGGCAGCTTGCAGGTGATTGATGGTGGTTATACGGCGCAATAGTGCGTCTATCGATATGACTGAGTCGCACCACAAAATCATCGATCCACATTTGCACTTATTCAATTTGGAACAAGGCGATTACGCTTGGTTAAAACCTCACCACCCGCCTTTTTGGCCCGATAAACATCTGATAAATAAAAGTTTTATCGAAACAGATTTATTGCTTCAGTCACCAAATCAACTGGCCGGATTTGTGCACATTGAAGCAGGCTTTGATAATCAGCAGCCTTGGAGAGAAATTGACTGGTTGCAAAAATATTGCTCCCTTCCCTTCAGATCTGTGGCCTTTGCCGATATCACCACTAAAACTTTCGCTGAACATATCGGATTGTTGAAACAACGAAAATCAGTGGTAGGTATTCGGCATATTCTCGATGAGCAGGCTGAACAAATTCTGACGTCTGAATTAATAGATCAACATTTTGCTCTGTTATCGAAATATGAATTCAGTTTTGACGCGCAATTATCACTGGCAGATGCACCCGCTATCGAACAGTTATCTAAATTGGCAACCAAGCATACAGCAATGCGTATCATCATTAATCATGGAGGGTCACCACCCGCCAACAACGATGCAAACAACCAAGAAAAATGGAAGCTAAATCTACAAAAATTGGTTAAGTGTGAAAATGTCGCGATTAAATTATCAGGCTGGGAAATGTCGAATAGAGACTGGCAACCAGAGCATGCCGCGAATGTAGTACAAGACTGCATAGCAACATTGGGCGATACAAGAGTGATGTTAGCCAGTAACTTTCCACTGTGTTTGTTATCAATGTCCTACACCGACTTATGGAATACTTACGCAGCATTACCTGAAATAAGTGCTCAATGTTTTGAAAAAATCACTTTCAGTAATGCTAAAAGTTGGTACCGTTTACCTTGAACAAAAACCTACATTTTCTCCAATCGTTCATTGATACATTCATAAGAACCCATCTCAAACTCTCGACAAATCCATGGTCTATTTTCATAAATAGAACACATTAATGTATCTCGGTCTAAAGCGGAACACCAACCATCGTCTAAGCGCAGCATAGTTTCACTCCCATGTTCGTCAACATGAATATGTTGACTAGGCACACCCGTATCTGAGATGAGCATCACTTCTAAACTACAACAACATGCCTTGCAGTTGGAACATGTCACTTCTGTGGGGGGGATATTTTTTACTTCAATCATACTAAACGTTCATGAATTAAATTAATACTAGGATACGCTAGATAATAAACATTCTCGAGCTCACTGAATACTCTCTTTGAGTAAAACCTGCACTGGCTTACATACGGCGCTAGTTATCCCTTTAAAACTCGGTAATAATCACCACACCAGAATGACTAGAGTGCCTTTTTTGAATTACTTAAACCTTAGTGAAAATTCTTTTACTTATATACAAAGCTCTTTGAAAGCTGGCGTACTGACTATCATGATGAACAAGCCAAAGAAATTAAATGGCTGGACAACCGAAATGATGGAGGCCTTTGCGACGGCGTTTGAAAACGCAGCTAAAGATGAACCCACTAAAGCCGTAATTTTCACCGGAGCTGGGGATTATTATTCAGCAGGAGTCAATCTGGGTGGCACTTTAAAACTAATGGCACCTAAAAAACTGCATAAATTAATTGTTGAGCATAATCAAAAATTGTTTGATAGGTTTTTGGCCTTTCCCAAACCTATATTAATCGCAATTAATGGTCCAGCCATTGGTGCCAGCGTGACTTCAGCCACTTTGTGCGACGCTATTATTGCTGCTGACACATCAACATATTCAACCCCTTTCGCCGCTCTGGGGATCACACCAGAAGGGTGTTCTAGCATTCAGTTTGCAACATTGCTGGGAGAAAAGAATGCACAGCGTATGCTAGGAAATGAAGGCTGGAAGCCAAATGCTGAAGAAGCCCTTGAAGCGGGTTTGGTCCAATGGGTAGTACCAAAAGATCAGCTCCAGGCTGAAGCTCAAAAAATTGCCCAAGAATGGGTTACCCATGGCCGTAGCCGCAAAATTTTAGGTGGCATTGCCTTATCAGAATTACAGGCGGTTAATGAACGCGAATCAATCATGCTGGCTAACCGATTTTTAGGCGCTGATTTTTTAAGAGGCCAATTCACTTTTCTTTGGCGAAAGAAGAAACACATACAGTCTATAGTATTTTTGATACTTTGGTTGCTTCGCCCCTTGTGGAAGCATTTTTTATAATAGAAATATTAACTTTCAAAGCAACCCAAGTCTTCGATTAGTTATCGTGAATATTATTCTAATCCCACTTTTGACATCGCTGACTAATTCCTGTTTTGCTGCTTAACCAGAGCATTGGTTAAGCAGGTGTGTAGCGACAATAAAGATTATCCGTAGCCGTTAATGCTTGCCCGTAAGAGTATTTTGAAACAATAAAGTCTGCCCATAGTACATGAAGCTAATCAAGACACCCAAAGTAATAAAACACCCAATCACAGCATATTCAATAAGCACAAAGTGGCAGAGATATTCACATTTCTTGGTTTTAAAATGAGGAACTCGAGCTTATTTGGGATTGAACGAGATGAATGCAGTTAACATGGGCGCACAGCTCAAATTGCAGACAGTATGATTGAGACACTTATTATTAGAGGATTTGAGGATAAATTTAGATGTGATTCAGGCTGATTGAAGTAAGGCTCTTGCCTTTGCCATCCCTCGTATACGCCTATGGTCTGTGTGCTGTTTGAATTGCTGTAACATGTACTCACTGCCTACGGCAGTACTGAAGTGCTTTTCGAACTCTGTGGTCAGGGTTAACCATTGTTCTACGTTAATGTTAAGCCGCTCAAGAATAGGGCTATGCTGTTGCTCTATATATCCTGCATTATCATCTCTAATACAGCGACCTGTGCAATCTACTAGTTCACAATAATCAATTAAGCTGTAAGCAATGCCTTTAGGCATATCTTGTCTGTGATTACCCACAAAACGCATCAGATTTTTAGGTTGTTCGCCTTTGATAAGAGAATGTATTCGATTTTGAATACTGGTGTGTTTTGACGTTTCTGGCGTGGTGTCCATCTTAGCGCGAATAGGATTTAAGTCCACATAGGCCATACAGGCTAATACTGCACTTTCATCTAACAGAGCTTGAGATTTGAATCGGCCTTCCCACTAATTTATCGGGAATAAATTAGAACAGCTTTAGCTGGCCCGAAGGGTGAGCGCCAAGGATGGTGGCGAATAAAATCTGCCCGTACATTTGTCTTCTTTGTTAGCTTCGCGAGCAATGTACTCATTGAGGTTACGCATTAGCCAACTGATGTCGTATAAACGCTGGCGGTAAATTGTCACTGTTTCCTCTAGACTCATCATTTCCCCTTTACTAAGTGTGCCGCCTCTTTGATACTTTTGACTCAATAACGTACCTTGGTAAAGCTGATGCCAACGTCTTATAACTTCTTTCATCGACCAGCGTTCAGCCATATCTTTGTCCACACACAGAACCACATGGGTATGATTACCCATGACCGCATAAGCACAAATGTCGATAGCAAATACCGACGACAAAAATAACAAACGCTCTTCTACCCAACCTCGGCGGTGTTCGTAACTCTGCCCAGTAAACTTATCCGTACCGCACAAAAAAGAACGACGCACGCAGCGGGAAACACAGTGGTAATAAGGGGTATCGATTAAACTGATTTGATTCCTACGTGGCTGAGGCATAACAGACCATCCTTGGTTGTGTGAATACCTTATAGTTTAGGACATAACAGGTGATTTGCTACTTCCTAAAAATGGGTGTCTTTTTAACTTTTTCTTCACCTTGCTTCCGGCACCTGCATTCAAGATTGCCACGCCATGAAAGGAAAACGGATCTTTCTTATTTTCTACCTGATAGTCGTCAAAGCCTCTCAGGAAGCCAACCTCTGTAGCGCCTTCGCACACGACAACCTTCTTTGCCAAAAATGCCTCTATGCTTGACCGAATTTACCCCTGCACCTCATGTTCGTCAAGGCTCTCTTTGGCAGCAGAAATAATCTGAACTACCCCATCATTGTTTTGAACGATGTGGAGCTCGTTTACTGTAAGTTCGCGCAGCACCATGGGCGAGTGGGTCGTGAGGAAGTATTGCCCACGCTTGTCTTCCCTAACGTGTTTGATAAGTCGGAAGAGCCGGTGCGGCTCTAAGCCGAACTCCACCTCATCAAACAACGTGATATGACCTTCTTCAAGGCCAACTTTTTAAATACCACATAGCAACATTCGCCTCGATTCAAGACCCAATTGACGCAACGGCATGTCGCCGTCATGCAAGGTTAGACCGCCCACCTTCAGATTTATGGATGTCAGATCAAGGTGGGCCTTGTACACATCCTTCACTGGAACACCTAGCAGCGTTGCTATTTCCTGCGACTTTACAGCCGCAGCATCAAAGTTTTTGAGGCTGACGGGCCGGTTAGCATCCAGTGAACTTCTGGCTGTTCTAGAAGCATTCGCCAACAGTTCATTCAGGCTCTGCGCTTCAGTCAGCTTGGCTAGCGCAGTTCCAGTCGCCCACGAGAGTTGCCTCTCGCTGTACGCACCGATCAACTCCACACTGACTTTACTTCTGTCGCCTTGCTTGAACGGAACACCTTCGGGGGTGCGGTCGCAGACCACGACCCACTTCGGCTCCAAATCCTTATCAACCGTGAGTCGCACAGTCAAAACGTCCTCCAGATGGTCATCCGATTCATTCGTTAGCTTCAATGCTGCTGAGTCCCATCCTCGGAGGTAATTGCCATACTTGTTGAGTGAGCAAAACGCTTCAACCAAGTCGCCAATTGTGACTTCAATGACAATAGAGTTCTCAACTTTACATTGATAGAAGTCCGAGTCGCTGAACGTGGGATTCCATTGGGGAAAGAACGCATACCGGATTGCTTCCAAGATGGTTGATTTGGAGGAGTCGCCTTTTCCTATAAGGCAGAAGATGTCGCCTGCTGGTAGGCTCCAATCGAGCTATTTTACCCACGAAAGTTCCTGATCTTTAAACATCTAATTTTCACCGAGCAACGTCCTTTGAACTTAACTTATTAAAATGGTTGAACTCCTGAGGAAGCTCTGTGACTAATTAACCTGAATCCTGTTTAAGAAACTAAACCAAATGCCTGTTCCAAGATCCGATCTTTCGACTAAAAGAGATGAATCTAAAAAGGAACAGGCATGAGTAAATTAGTTGAGTTGTTTTGTGATGTCGATGATTTTTGCAAAGTATTTATTCCTCAATGGCGTAAACAACTGCTTGAAGACGGTACGCAAAAACGTCAAAGAGAAGGGCAAATGACCACCAGTGAAATTATGACGATTGTCGTCAGTTTTCATATGTCACATTACCGTAATTTCAAAAACTACTCTCTTGGGTATGTATCTCTTGTCTACAAAAATGCGTTTCCAAATTTATTGAGTTACACACAATTTATAAAGGTCATGCCTAGAGTTATTGTGCCCATGTGTGCCTACTTCACATCACTTAAAGGAAAGCAATTCATTGACTCTACAAGCATCAAGGTGTGTCATAACATCCTAATACCTAGACATAAAACCTTCGATGGTATCGCTCAACGAGGTAAAGGTACTATGGGTTGGTTTTATGGTTTCAAGCTCCACTTAGTCGTCAATCATCACGGTGAAATTGTTGCTGCGAAAGTCACAACTGGCAATGTGCATGACACTCAAACCGTACGTGAATTAGCAGAAGGTTTGACTGATAAATTGTATGGAGACAAAGGCTATTTGAGTAAAGCTTTGGAAGCGGATTTATTAGACAAAGGTGTAAGTCTCATCACAACCGTTCGCAAAAATATGAAAGCAAGAGCTATATCGTTGTGGGATAGAGCCATGCTTTCAAGGCGCTATATAATTCAAACAATAAACGACCAACTTAAGAATATTTCTTATATCGAACACTCAGGCATCGGAGTATGAACGGCTTTATGCTTAATTTACACGCGGGATTGGTCGCTTATTGTTTAAAAGAAAATAAGCCAAGCCGCAATTTAACTGACGTAGAGCTGAACTCTATGGTTATCGCTTAAGCAGATCTCAGGTTAACTAAACCATACACAGCAGAGACTTTCATTGGTTCTTTTCCTATCCTTGAAACAGCATATTATAAAGAAAAAAAGATGCACCGATGCATGTGTGCAGCAGCTTTCTCTATCCGGTTTTGATGATTTTTTTCGCACATCTGCATTATATTTTGACTGTTTCACAAAGACATTAACGTCCGCTTTGGGTCGATAGCCAAAGTAACAATCAAAGGAGCCCTATAACCGCAAATGGCACAAACTTCACCGTCAGGTTTAACGCTCGACCGTCCGCTTTTAGGCTCGAGTCTGACTGTCACCTTAGTCCTTCTTAACTTCTAAAAATCGCACGTTTGAGCCTAATAGATGCAAGAAAGAGGTCAGAAATTCAACTTCAACTCTGGTAGATAAAAAAGTTTAAATCTGTTCACCTTACGAAGTGAAAAATTCAATTTGTTGTATATACCCATGCCACTGGTACTATGTGTGTTCCAATAGACGGTTAGTTATTTTAAGTGAAAATCACATGTCGAATCAAAAAACTGGGGCAGACGGTTATGATCAAGTGTTCGCCGAGCAGCAAGAATATATAGCCAAACGTGCATCGGGTTATCGTGAACAAGCCCTTAAAATATATCCTTGGATCTGTGGCCGTTGCACCCGTGAATTTTTCCACAAAAATCTTTCGGAGTTGACGGTTCACCACGTCGATCATAATCATGGCAATAATCCCAGCGATGGCAGTAACTGGGAACTGCTGTGTTTGTATTGCCATGATGAAGAACATTCTAAGTTTGAAAATCTGGTGCGCTACGGTAGTACTGAGGATACAGAAATCAAAACTAGTACTTACAATCCATTTGCAGATCTAAAAGATCGGATGAAGCAAAAAAATTAGGCTTCCGGGGACGAATTCGCTATGGATACTGCACTACTTTTATGGAGCATAGTATTTAGCTCAATTGGTGTAGGTTACTTTATGTATGGAAAAAAACGGGCAAACCTAATTATTCGATATACTGGCGTAGCACTTATCCTCTTTCCATATTTTTTTGATACTTCATTACTTCTAGTCTTATTAGGATTAATACTGATGGCTTTACCAAAACTGCTGATGCGGTATATGTGAAATCGCTGCGTGATTTGCCGTTACAGTATTATAGACTAATTGTAATGAAGTTAAACACATTCTCCCTCAAACACCATTAGCAGTGTTACTACTGACCGCAGTGATTCAGCTACATATGTTTATTATTTCGATGGGGGATTAAAATTGATGAGAGTTGTGTACGCCCTTCCTTTGTTTTTTAATGACCGTTTTTTCTAAGAGTTTCTACTTTTATTGTCGTTAATACAATTCTCAAATATTACGCCATAGTTCTCTATTTACAGCTTCACAATCACACTTCGAGTAACTTTTATTATTCTTTCAAAACAAATTTACAAAAGCTGATAGTATGCGCTCGAAAATCACTTACTATCGATGGCAAGACCTCGGTAGGAGTTATGGTTTAATCTTTTTAATTTTTACAGGTAATATAATGTCAGAACAACCAACCAGAAACAAACGTCTTCAAAAAAAAATGTATTTGGGTGAATGGGCTATCTTGGGCTTTGAATTTAGCTTTAAGTTAACCGAAGCGTCAGATGAACAATATGAACTTTTTTTTAATAGTCTTGAAGAACTAGTCAATACCGAAGAGCTTTATATTAGTCTTGATAACAATAGCGAGTCATTCGAAGGATCTGTGACATCAGCACAACGTTATGGCAATGCAACAGAAGAAGACAGAGCCGCTATTGAAGCTCTTCTCAACAAGCATTCAATCGTCAGCGAAGTTAAAGTAGGCGGTTTGGTGGATGCATTTTACGAAATGTAACCATTTAAAAATATAATGACTGCTTATTTAGCAGTCATTTACTTCTGTTCTATCTACTGTGATTAAATTTGTTGGAAGCTTAATTCACGGGGCAACCATAACGCGGTAACCGCATTAAAAATTATAACGCAGACCTACGTTGACAGTCGTCACGGTTAAATTATCCTGACCTTTGATATATTCAACCTCAGTACGTAACATGGTGCGCGCACCAATAAAATAATCGAAGCCAAAACCAATGACCCCAGCGACTCCACTTTCATCATAATCACACATTGTAGCGGCACCAAAATTAGCAATAGCCAAAACATTGGCTTTGCCCAATTCGCATTCCCTCACACCAGGTAAAAGTTGTTGACCACGAATATCCGTTTTGAGTACGCCTATACGGTAAAATAACTCGCCAACTTGGCTAGATGCTTTACCTAGGAAAGCTAAAAATAACGCATCACCTTGTTGAGCATTTTCAGAATTCATGACATCTGTGGCGGACGGTAATTCAGTCAGATATAATTTATCGTGTATCAATGATTGGTAACCAGCTTCAAAATACCACTGTGGGTCAAATTGATAACCAATAGCCATTTTATAACCAAAATCTTTGTTAGAGTCTTGGAAAAGCTCGATATCTGCATAACCCACTGAAAATACAGTATAAACATTATCAGCAGCGAGTGTTTGTAGACTAATTATACAACTTATTACTAGTATACCAATCTGCTTTTTTAACACGCTAAAATTCCATTACTTTATATTAATAACACAATACTACATTCATACTTTGCTGCAAGAGTGAGCCAACTAATATATTGATACGGTTGTATAAATATTACTAATATCACGTAAATGAAGCTTAAGTTAAGAATACTAATTGATAAATTTTTGCTTTAATCGCAGATGACAAATTGCGATCCTCTTAGACCCTGTTTAGTATGAACGCCACTGGATTCAAATATGGAGTGTCTTTTGTTCAACCACGTTTTTTTTAAAATTTTAGCCATCAGCTTATTGGTTAACGCATGCGCTGGTAATGCTCCATCTATCATGACAGATGAAAAGTTTGATTCTCGTGTAACCGACAATGGGAAAACTGAATTTGTTTATGGCATTTCGTGGCAAAACACGTCTCAAGAGTCGTTACTCCGTGATGGTCGCACAGAAATAAAACGACATGAAAAAAATGACCGTTTTGCATCGGAGAGTCCCTTCCGGTTAGATATGCAGGCCAACAACCAAACAAAACTTGACCTGGAAGACCAGGCAGCTCAAGCCTTAAAACGAAGACTAGAAAAAGAGCAGCTTTGTGCTAATGGTTATGAGATTAGTAATGTGTTCTGGAAGACCGAAAGTATTCGCTTGCTAGGATATTGTTTTTAGATTAACAGGCCCTAACCAGAGCAATAGATCAAATAAAATAAGGACAAATAATGAAAAGTATTAAAACTCGCGCAGCTGTTGCTTGGGCTGCTGGTGAACCACTAAAAATTGAAGAAGTTGACTTAGCACCACCGCAAAAAGGCGAGGTATTAGTCAGAATAGTCGCTACTGGCGTTTGTCATACGGATGCCTATACCTTATCCGGAGATGATCCGGAGGGATTGTTTCCCGCGATCTTAGGCCATGAAGGGGCGGGTATTGTTGAAGCGATTGGCGAAGGCGTCACATTGGTTGAAGTGGGTGATCATTTTATCCCATTGTACACCCCTGAATGTGGACAATGTAAGTTCTGTCTATCAGGAAAAACTAATTTGTGTCAGGCAATACGTAGCACACAAGGTAAAGGCGTGATGCCTGACGGCACCAGTCGTTTTTCTATTAAAGGTCAGCCGATTTATCATTATATGGGCACTTCAACTTTTGCTGAACACACTGTAATACCTGAAATTGCCTTAGCAAAAATTCCAAAAGACGCACCTTTAGAAAAGGTGTGTTTGTTAGGTTGTGGTGTTACGACCGGAATGGGTGCAGTGACCAACACCGCGAAAGTAAAAGTGGGTGACACGGTTGCGGTATTTGGTTTAGGCGGAATTGGCCTTTCGGTGATAATAGGCGCAAAGATGGCCAATGCAGGACGCATTATCGCTATCGACATCAATGAAGATAAATTCGAAATCGCTAAACAATTAGGGGCCACAGATGTTATCAACCCTAAAAACTTCGATAAACCCATTCAAGAAGTCATTGTCGATATGACCGAGGGTGGAGTGGATTTTTCCTTTGAATGTATCGGTAACGTTAACGTGATGCGCTCGGCATTAGAGTGTTGTCATAAAGGCTGGGGCGAGTCCATTATTATCGGAGTGGCAGGTGCAGGTCAGGAAATATCCACTCGTCCATTTCAACTAGTCACTGGAAGAGTCTGGCGGGGCAGCGCTTTTGGTGGCGTAAAAGGCCGCAGCCAATTACCCGATTATGTGCAGCGTTATATGGACGGTGAATTTGAATTAGACACCTTTATTACTCACACAATGCCATTAGAAGATATTAATCTGCCTGAGATTGAGTCTGAGGGCAAGTTTATTTTTCAAGTGGGCATTTTTGATGCGGGTGAAACCTCGGTTCCACCCGCTGATGCAACCGATTAGCAGAACTTAGTTTAATAAATGTTTTGGTGTTGGCAAAAACGTTACAGCCACAAATCAGCGGTTCTAAATGCGAAATGCAGTTTAGTGTATATATTCCACCGATCGTTAATCCAGATGAAAAGCTACCAGCGCTCTATTGGCTGAGCGGCCTAACCTGCACTGACGAAAATTTTTCTGCAAAAGCTGGGGCGCAAAGGGTAGCGGCTGAACTCGGTATCATGTTGATCATGCCTGATACCAGTCCACGTGGCGACCACATACCCGACGCTGCTGATGCAGCTTACGATTTAGGCTTAGGTGCAGGATTCTACATTAATGCCACTCAAGAGCCGTGGCATGATCATTATCAAATGTACGACTATATAGTTGATGAATTACCCGCTCTTATTAACAAGGAGTTTAAAGTTAAAGCAAAATCGGCAATTGCTGGGCATTCAATGGGTGGACATGGCGCGTTAACCATTGCATTGTCCAATATGAAGCAATATTGCTCGGTATCAGCCTTTGCGCCTATTGTTAATCCATCGGATTGCCAGTGGGGTCAAAAAGCCTTTAGCAATTATTTAGGAGATAAACAGAGAGACTGGGAAGCCTACGATAGCTGCGCATTAATGCGTCAACAGGGTAAGTTCTTGCATATTCCTATGTTAGTAGACCAAGGTTTAGATGATAATTTTTATCATACCCAGAAACTCACTAAACCTTTAGAAGACGTGGCATTAGAAATAGGTTACGAAGCCGAATTTAGATACCATGTGGGTTACGATCACAGCTACTTTTTTGTCGCTAGTTTTATTGAAGAACATCTAAGATTTCATGCCAAACACTTATAATTAGATTGACTACCGAAGGGCAAACAAATCACAGATAATGATAACTATTTGTCTGTTCCTCGGTGCAGCGAAGCCTCTTTGTCCTCTGTGGTGCAGACCCTCTTAATCTGAAATTCTAAAAGCGAAAAGATATCTAACCACAGAGGAAAAAGAGGTCACCGGGTGCCGCGCACAGAAAAAAGAAAATTTAACATCTTTACCTCGGTGCAGCGAAGCCTCTTTGCCCTCTGTGGTGCAAACGCTCTTAATCTGAAAAGCTAAAAGATATCTAACCACAGAGGAAAACGAGGTCACCGAGGAAAAGAAAAAAACAGTGTTTATTATCTTTAACTCAATACAGCGAAGCCTCTTTTCCCTCTGTAGTGCAAACGATCTTAAGGCTGAAACCTTAAAAGCGACAATATATCTAATCCCAGATAAAAACGTGTTAACTGGGTGCCGCACGCAGAAAAAAAGAAACTTAGTGGTTAAATCCTCTATTTGACTTTGCGATTTGCTCCCGAGTATCCGTTAACTCTGTGGTTTAAATCTTTCAGCCGTTATAGCAAGTCGATCATTGCGTGGTAATCAAGTTAGAAATAATACTCTAAACTAAATTGAACGTAGTCGTCTCTACGCAATAGATAGCTGGGCTCTGCGGGTTCATCGCTAGAAAAGAGCCATGCATCTAATCGCCATTTCCAGTGGTTGTTTATGCGGCTAGACGCTTCAATAAATCCCGCTCTCACATTTGAGTAATCAAGATCTTGTACTATACCTGCCAATATTTGAGTGCCATCAATGTCATTAAATACTAATCGAGTACCGAGCATCAAATCATTTTGCGCAACGACGTTCGTCAAATCTTCGCGATCATCGTATTGATATTCCATTAGCCAATTTACATCATAAATACTATTGAACAAGCCTACGAAAGAATACTCAAAGCCCCCTACAAAAGCAGTAAAGTCTTGTTCCATGACTTTGCGTTGAATACCTTCAAACTTGATTGTCCAGCCTCCCATCAAGGCCAACACATCTATTCCTGCTTGTTGGATCTGCGGATAAAACGGACGCAGGCTGGGCTCTAATAATTCATTAGTGCTTAAGACAAAATCAGGATCTCTAGAGGTACCGTCAAAATATGATAACCCCACGTCCCAATCGCCTAAAGTATGTTGCCACCTGATAGCCCAATCAATATTTTTTTCCTCATCCTCAGACTCATATATTGGATTGTCAGTATCAATAGCTATTGGAGGCCTTAATCGACCATCATTGCCTGAAAAAGTGCGCTCTCGAAAATACGGCAACACAAAAACAGTGGTATTACCCCAGTCTTTAAACAGAGAGAAGGCCACCATTGGCTGACCTAACTTATCTTCACCATCAATGCTTTCAACACCATCAGTTTGATTAATGATATCAACTAAATGCAACGACTCAGTTTGCCCCCAAAATACTTTGCTGATCCCGGTTTGAACCTGCCATTCATTACCACTGTGTATCCACTTAAATTCGCGGATGTCGGCATGAGTCCGCTCTGCATCTTGTTGGTCAAAACGATAAAAACCTTTGAATAATATGCTGTCATTACCGTCGTTGAATCTGGTATACAATTCAGGGGCAAAATATACCGACAGATTAGCCCTTTCCTGCTGAGGATAAAGCGCATCTTGCAAAAAGTAGCGTTGCTCTACAGCAGCGCTACCGCTATATTCGATTTCAGCGAGTGCTATAGTGGGCAGAAAAGCAATAAGTGAGATCAGTGTTTTCAATGTGCATCCTTTATGAGCGAACGGTACGCTTTGTAAGCATAGCCTGATTTATCGAACATTCTTCAACGTACCCTGATTAAAATCATTGTCCGATAAACCGGTATTAAAATTTATTTGATGGATAACTAGCTCAGTACTTTTACCATTTTGCTCATTAAACATTTCAGTCCGCATGGGCCGCCAATACTTATCTAGGTACAAAGTGAATTCATAGTTAACTAATTCTTTTAACAAACTATCTTTACGATCATAAAATTCAGCTTTTAATAAACGGTAGTGCTGTTTATCAACCCAGATAATTTGCTTTGAATAACCAGAATCATTATCAGTAGGTACTTGTTCCAACACAAAACTGGCCTGTCCATCAAAGGTTGCGTCGCGTAAGTACTTAAATGTATATTTTTCGATTTCGAACGAACTCATATCTTCGAATGCAAATTCACTTCCCATAAAGGGGCCTGATTTATTTCGTGAGCGTATGCGTTTCACTTTGCTTAACTTAGGCAGATACATCCATTGGTCATCAGGCTCAATTGCATGCGAAAAACTCAAAAACGCAGTGCCTTTTACGTCTAATGGCTGATCAAAAATAGTTAAAGCTTTATCTCCATCATTCGTAATTTCTAATGACTTCAAACGCATTTTGCGTTCAACTTCATCGCCTTGCGCATTCCGTAAAATCATACTCATTTCGCCAGTACTGTCACCCCAGCCCGAGTCTCTTAGCTTGCGCTCTTTGGCAATAGCTAGACCTTTGTCTTCAGCAGATTGAGCATAACTACCCAAAGAACATGTCATCAGTATAAAAACCAAGACTACTTTTGTCACTGATAAAAGGTGGTATCTATTCATGAATAAGCTCCTGCTTTGTATTTTTTTTATCAAAGGCCATTAAAAATGGTGGTAAAAACAAGAAATCTACAGCTAAGGCAACCACTATAATAATACTGGTTAACATGCCCATATCTGAGTTTAAAGCGAATGGTGACAGCATCAGTATTGAAAATCCAGTGGCCAGTACTAAGGTAGTGATCCATAGTGCCCTTCCCACACTGGCAAACGCATAACGTACACTTTGTTCAGCATCATTTCCAGCCATCCGAGCATGCCGATATTTGCTAAGAAAATGAACCGTATCATCTACGATAATACCCAGTGTCATGCTGAGTACCACAGATAAACCAAGATTAACTTCTCCAGAGTAAATACCCCAAATGCCAAAGCCAATACCAGCGGGTAATAAATTGGGTAGCAGGCTAATCACTCCCAATTTGAAAGACTTAAGTGCAAATACCAGAAGGCAAGAAATTAGTATGAGTGCAACCAAGGTGCCCTTTAACATACTCGCCATATTGGCTTCGCCAATATGCGCAAACATTAGCCCAGGGCTTGCTACAGTTAACTTCAAGTTAGGTGCATTAGTTAAGAACCATTGTTGAGCTTTACTTTCTAGCGCAGTTAATTCTTTGCTACCAAGGTTTTTAACCATTGTCATAACACGCGTTGCTGACTTGTTCATATCTAGTTGATTTGTTAAGTCCAATCCATAAGGCAATGACATTTCATAAAGTAATAAATATTGGGCTGCCAGTTCTCTATCATTTGGCAATAAATAATAGTCAGGGTCGTCGCCATGCATATTTTTGTTCAAACGTTTAAAAGTATTAGTAATAGTAGAGACGTGATCTATCTCAGGCTGTGCACTAAGCCACTGACTAAATGCTTCAATTTGTTGCAACGTTTGTGGCTTATTTATTCCTGAATCTTCATTAGTAAAAATCGAAAAGTCTAGATTAATCATCCCACTTAGATGTTTTTGTTGAAAATCTGTAGATTGCCGAAATTCAGTACTTTTATCAAAATAAGCGGTAGGAACATCATTTAGCTCATTTTTGAATGAGAACCCAATCGCTATAGCAGTTAACACTAGAGTAAAAGGCAGAATCCGTTTGTGATGCGCAATGACCCATTCGCCAAATCTTTCAGTATTCCCAAGCTTGCTGTTAGATAATTGTTTAGGTAGCTGTTTCATCGGTAATACCATTATCAGCGCGGGTAAAATAGTCAGCGAAAAAACACACGCAAAAATAACCCCAACAGCTGTTAAGTTACCCAGGTCAGCTAAAATTGGCACAGCTGCAAAATTAAGAGTTAAAAAGCCAACACCTGTGGTGGCACTGGTGATGAAAATAGGAATTTTATTAAGTGAAAGACTGTAGATTAGTGCTTGCTTTTTATCTTTGCCTTGGCGCATCGCATACAACATAGTGGATATCACATGAATACAATCAGCTACTGCGAGTGTCATTACCATAGTTGGCACATTAACGGTTGCAGTGCTCATGAACATCCCCAACCAACCTGCAATTCCCATCGTTGCCGCGATACTCGAGGTAATCACCACAACTGTCGAAAATGTTCCCACAGCAGTTTTTAAGAGTAACCACATTATGACAATTATGGTAAGGAACATGAAAGGCACAATAGTAGTGAAGTCGCGCTCAGCAAATGAGGCAAACGAATAATTCATTAATACTACTCCGGTATGATAAAAATCATGCTCGGGATATTTTAATTTATATTTGTCGGTTAAAGCTTTTACCGAAGCGGTGATCTTATTCACTTCAGCCGTTAAGTCACCGTCAGGCAAATTAACAGAAACATTTATAACCGTGACATCACCCTTTGGGGAAATAAGTTGATTGACTAAATTAGGTTCATTTAAAGCAACATTTCGAATGTAGGCAAATCTCTCTGGGTCAAGATCAGCCAAGTCGTAGACTAAATCTTCAACGATCATGTCGTCGTCTTCAGCCCATGTATGCTGAAAGTTAGTAAGGGAATCAACACGATTAGATAAAGGTGTTTGTTTTGCTTCTTCAGTCATTTCATGAACTAAAGTCAGCGTTTGCAAAGTAAAAACGTTACCTGATTTAGGTGCAATAATAATACTAGCGCCATCATTTTTACTAAACGTCTGTTGCATCTCCTCAAATGCCATTAATTGGGGATTTGAGTCTTCAAAAAAAACTTTGTAATCGCCTCGAAAATAAAGATTTTTAGCACCCAATGCAGTCACAATGATGAGCATAAATCCAATAATAATGACCGTCTTAGGACGATTAACTGAAAAGTTTAACCAAGAATTATTCACTTAGTTCTCCAAGTGTTAAAGTTTACTGGCTGTAAGTATGAACTAATCGACAAAAATTTGGCTGCGTAGTTGTAGGACCTATTTTATACTCTGATTCTCTACTAAAATACGTGATTACAGATTATCTTTTTAAAATTACAGACTGTATTTGAAGACCATTTTCAGGACATCTTTAGTATATTTTTACTGCCCCAAAGAGCTTATTTATAGTCAATAAAATTAAATAAACAGCATTATTATTAATTTAATGTGCCATTTCAGTTAAATAACAATTGTTTATTTAACACTAAAAAAATTTTGCTTTTATAAATTATACCATTGAAAAACATCTACATTTCATCTTTCAGAGATGTTTTTAAAACGTAGATTATTAACAAACATACCAAAGAATTTTGATCTTTTTGTGGAAACTAGTATTATAAACTGCAACTGGTCAGATGAGCGGATGAGAAAACAATGAGTATTAGAACAAGTCTTAAAAAAGTATTACCTCCTATTTCAATTACTGAGCAAGAAGCCTTAGAAGCGGGTGATGTTTGGTTAGAAGCGTCCATTTATCAGGGCAAACCTGACATGCACGCATTGAGAACCATACCAACTGCTAAGCTTAGTGCTGAAGAACAAGCCTTTTTAGACGGCCCGGTAACACAAGTATTGTCGATGATCGATGATTTCGCACTGCAGAGCGAAAACCATATTCCAAAAGAGATATTAGACTTTATCTCTGTGAATAAATTCTTTGCCTTAATTATACCGAAACGATTTGGTGGTTTGGAGTTTTCTCCATATGCCAACTCCACCATAGTAGCTACATTAGCTGCCAAAAGTGGTGCATTAGCAGTAACCGTTATGGTGCCTAATTCTTTAGGTCCGGGCGAGTTGCTGATGCATTATGGAACGCCTGAACAACAAAACCATTATTTACCTCGCCTAGCTGTGGGAACAGACATTCCATGTTTTGCCTTGACTAGCCCAGAAGCAGGTTCCGATGCAGGCGCTATTCCAGACGCAGGTATTGTCACCAAAGGTATGTGGGAAGGTAAAGAAGTCATTGGCCTGAAAGTTTCTTGGGACAAGCGTTACATTACACTGGCACCCATAGCGACGGTATTAGGCTTGGCATTTAAAGTATTTGATGTAGATGGTCTATTAGGCGACAAGGTTGAATTGGGTATTACATGTGCACTCATTCCTAAATCACACCCTGGTGTTGAATTAGGTAATCGCCACGATCCAATGGGCGTAAAGTTCTATAACGGTACTACCCGCGGTCAAGACGTATTTATTCCAATGGATTTTGTTATCGGTGGACAGAATAATATTGGCCGTGGTTGGCAGATGCTGGTCGCTTGTTTAGGTGCTGGTCGAGGTATTTCACTCCCAGCCATGGGCGTAGCTTCAGCACAAACAGCGCTTAAGTCTACTGCTGAATATTCCTTTATTCGTGAACAATTTGGGGTACCCATTGGTCGCTTCGAAGGTATTCAAGAAGAGTTGGCCGATATTGCCGGTAAAACATTTGTACTTGAAGCAATGCGAGTGTTAACCACTGAGGGGTTAAATCAAGGTCTTATCCCAGGTGTCGTTACCGCTATAGCTAAATACCATATGACAGAATTAGGCCGTGATGTGGTCAACACTGCGATGGATATTCAAGCAGGTAAAGCGATTCAACGTGGACCTCAAAATACATTAGCAAGCGCATATGTCGCGTTACCTATCGCGATAACTGTTGAGGGCGCAAATATTCTGACACGTAGCTTAATGATATTTGGCCAAGGCACTATGCGTTGTCATCCACATCTTAAAGAAATGGTTGAGCTAATTCATAGTAATGAGCAAGATGCCGATTCGAAATTTAACAAAGTATTAGGCAAAACCGTTGCTTTTAGTGTCAAAAATGCTTTCCGTAGTTTGTCAAAAAGCTACCTGCCCTTCACACGTGGAGCTCAGTCAGCATTACCAGAAGTGCGTAAATACGAAAAACGTATGAATGCTCTTTCTGCAAAACTAGCACCAATGGCTGATTTGTCACTACTTGTTCTAGCGGGTGATTTGAAGAAGGCTGAAATGTTATCTGCACGTCTTGGCGATGTAATGAGTTACATGTACGCATCCATGGCTGTCGTCCGGTTTTATGAACAGCGCGTTGAGAGTCGTAAAGAAGCATTGCCATACTTTGAATATGCTATTCAATGGTGTTTAAACAAAGGCGAAACCGCACTGAATGAGTTTATTGTGAATTTCCCAAACACGGCTGTTCGCGGCTTAATGCGTGTATTAACGAATACATACACCACTGCTGTTACAGGTATTTCAGATGACTTAAAACGTAAATTGTCTGAAGCTTCTATGCAAGACACCAGCATCAAAGCACAGTTAACGCATTTAGTTAAAGTTATCCCAGGGGATGGAAATGATATCAACGAGCAAGCATTTAAGGCTAAACATGCAGTAATGCCACAACTCAAAAAGGTTCAAAAAGCTTTGCGCAAGACACCTGTAGTGCCTTTCATTTCTTTTGAGCATGCCGTTGGTAAATTGCAAGAAGCCGGTGAATTGACTTCACAGGAAGTTGCGTTAGTTATCGAATACAATGAAAAACGTAAGTTAGCTATCCGTGTTGATGAGTTTACTTTTGATATGGATTTGTTAGATAGCAATCTAGAGCTTGTAGACGAAAAAGAAACAGCAAGGGCAAACGCTGCGTAAACTCTAAGACAGAGTGATTTAAAAACAAAAACCGGAGTTGAAATATCAACTCCGGTTTCTAAATATAAAACCTTTAACCACTTAAATTTATAAGAGTTGTTAGGACATAAACCTTCCACCGCTGATTTGAATCACTTCACCTGTAATCCAAGACGAATCTTCAGAAGCTAAAAATAAAGCCAAGCTAGCGATGTCTTGAGGTTGACCTAGTCGTTTTAATGGGGTTTGCCCAATAATCTCGTCCTCACGTTTAAATAAACCTGCCTCAATGTACAAATCGGTTTCAACTGCACCAGGTGCGATGGCATTAACTCGAATACCTTTGTCACCCAACTCTGCCGCATAACACTTAGTTAATGTATTTATGGCAGCTTTGGTAGCAGAGTAGATGCTGCCCCCTGCCCCACCTTTTGCAGCGATCGAGCTGATATTGATAATGACACTGCCAGTTGGCATGATGGCTGATACTTTTTGAGTTAAAAATATTGGTCCGAATACGTTTAGTTCAAACTGTTTCTTAGTGTCAGCAAGGGTGATATCCTGCAAGCGTTCAAGTGTCGCCCATCCGGCATTATTGACTAAAATATCAACCCCGCCAAATGCCGTGCATGCCTGCTCAACTAACGTATCAATACCACTTTGTTGACTAACATCTGCCTGAACGGCTATCGCCAATCCACCTTGTTTAATAATATCAGCAACAATGACATCAGCTTTTTCTTGGCTATTAAGGTAATTCACTACAACCTTCGCACCTTGCGCTGCAAACTCTCGAGCAACACACGCACCAATACCTCTAGAGCCACCAGTCACAATAGCCACTTTGTCCTGTAATTTCATAGACAACCTTATTTCACTTCCATATTAGGTGAGCGATAAACAATTTTGTCATTTAACTCAATACCCAGTCCAGGCACTTCAGTTACTTCAAAAAAACCATTAACCGGCTGTGGATCTTGAATGCATAATTCTCTGTTCCAATCTTTGATAGCATAGGTGTGATGCTCATGAATTAAGAAATTAGGAATGGCTGTTTCAAGATGCAAACTAGCGGCAGTAGCAACCGGGCCACCACAAACATGGGCTTGTATTCTTACGTCATAGACATCTGCATAGTCACAGACTTTTTTAGCCTCGGTGAAACCGCCACACAGACCAATATCAGGTTGCAATACATCAAGAGATTGATCTTCCAGATAGGGACGCACTCCCCAACGATTATATAAGCGTTCACCACCCGCAATTGGAACATTGACTCGTTTAGACACTTTATCATGAAGCTTGGAGTTCAAATAATTGACAGGTTCTTCATAGAACAAACAGCCGATATCTTCAGCCATTTCACCTAATTGAATAGCAGTAGAAACCCCCGGTAAACTATGACATTCAAATATAATGTCTACGTCGTCACCCACAGCATCACGGATAGCCTGCAAACGGGCTTTAAATAAACGCAGTTCTGGTTGTGTAAATAATTTGGTCCGATCAAAATGAGTCGCGCCATATTTATCATAAACAATAGGATCGACTTTTACTGCGTCGTACCCCTCTGCTACCGCTTTTTCTGCTGCCTTGCCGTAATCAACAGGATCGTTGAGTCTGGTGACTTCTTTATCCCAGTCAAACTGGAGTTGACTCGCGTAGGTTCTAAGTTTCTCGTTGGTCTTACCGCCAAGTAATTGATATACAGGCACACCTAAAGCTTTGCCGCGAATGTCCCATAATGCAGTATCTATGGCGCTCATCGCTGCATATATAATCGGTCCACCGCCTAAGCCCCAGAAGCTTTCACGCAACATACGGCTCCACAACGCTTCAGTTTGAAAGGGATCCCAACCAATTAACATGGCTTCGGCAATCTCTTTAATCATATGTGCAGCAGCGCTATGGCCTAAGTCATAAGCCAATCCCGCTTCACCTACACCTGAAATACCCTCGTCGGTATGAATACGTACAAAAACTGGATTCCATCCAGCACGTTTAGGGCACTCAATGTCAAAAATTTCAACACGGTTAATTTTCATGTGTTTTTCCTATTTTGTAATTTATTAGATATCGGTTGAAACCCAAAAGATTAGACTATTCACAAAATGTGGGGTCAAGCTTGTAAGCTCGTCTAAGCATCGCAGGCCAAGCTTTTTGACCACCTGTTTCGCCGCTATGCACAATATTTGCCTGGCCATAGATACCGTCGACAATAGATTGTGGAATTTCAATAACCGTTTGACCACTTTGCATCAACTCCATTTGAATTTCGCAGGCTCTTTGCAAGTCATAAAAACGCATAAACGCATCGCCTACCGTCGCACCTAAAGTGAGTCCACCATGATTATGCAGTAGCATATGATTGGTCTGTCCAAGGTCAGTTTGTAAGCGAGACTTTTCAGCATCATCCACGGCTAACCCTTCATAACCGTGATAACTTAACGAAGATAGCGAAAACATCGCATATTGGCTCCAAGGTTTTAATCCACCTTGCACTGTTGCCACACTAATGGTTGCTTTGGTATGTAAATGAATCACACATTGTGCATCGTGCCTTACTTCATGAATGGCACTGTGTATAGTAAAACCAGCAGGGTTAATTTGATAGGGTGAACCGTCTAAAATATTGCCCTGCAAATCAACCTTGATCAGATTTGAAGCGCTTACCTCGTCAAACATTAATCCAAACGCATTCACCAAATAATGTTCGGTATTCGGCACTCTTGCCGACAAATGGGTATAAATAAGGTCTCCCCAGCGATGCTCAGCCACTAACCTATAACATGCAGCTAAATCGACTCGCGTTTGCCATTCCTGCTGCGAAACCATGTTTTTTATACTGAATTTTTCGAGTTCAAACACCTTACCTTCCATTTATTTAATTGTCTTGACTAATAGACTTATCAGCGAATAAATTTGACGTATATACTACAGCAGACTTGGCTCAGCTTGCAGCCAATTTTCTTTGGCATAATCCGTATTTGCACAGGTCATGTGTAAGGTAAAGGCATGTCGCGATTTGTCAGATAGATTTGGCGCACTGAAGTGAGGTAACAATCCATTAAATACCACTAGCGTGCCTTTCTTAACTTCTAGAGGTTTAGCACTGTCGTCATCAGGCCACGGCATATTATGTAAGGTTCTTAACTCAGTGCTGTCATCAGGATAACGCAAAAACTGTTCTTTTAATGGCATAGCAGCTCCGCCCGATTGTACCTGAAGGCAACCATTTAGCAGCGAGGCATCTTCTACCGCTAACCAAAATGTAATAACAGAAATAGGTGACGTAAAAAAGTAGCTGGCGTCTTGATGCCAACGAATAACACCACCAATTTTAGGTTGTTTAAAAATATACATAGATTGGTGAATTTGAGGCCTAGCTAAACCTAAGTCCAGCGCAATGTCTGTGATCTTATCGCTATGACTAAACTCTTTAAATACTGGGTCCAATTGATGCAAAGCATGGCCAATTTTATTTATACTCAGTGACTTATCTTGATTAAGCGCACCTTCTTCATTAAACGCATCTTCTTCAAAAAAACACCTAACTTTATCGCCAGAGGATAAAAAATAGTCATCACGGGTTTTGCTATGATCTTCAGTAGAAAACACAGTTCGGGTAGAATTTGGGTCAAAGTCAGCCACTATTTCATTCGCAGCATTTTTTAACAAACTCATCGACTCTGAAGAAAAGTACTGCTCGAGCACTAAATAACCTGTTTGTTGATAAGATTTTATTTGTTCTGTTGTAAGCATTTAAGTGTCTCGAACGACTTAGAAATAGGATCCTAATTAGGCAAGCAAGATGGCTTATATAAAACAAAAATTCAAGTAACTTGTACCTAAGACATCTATCAAAATGTTTACTCAGTGCTAATTAGTACTAAGTAGAACTAAGGTAACTCACCAATAATTTGCTATTTTGACTAACTTTTTACAGTTTATTTGTGACTCACCATTAAGAAAAAAACATAACTATGGTTATCATATACTTACATACTTGGCACATGTTCTGCTTTAAGCAGAAACCAAAACCAGAGCAATTAACTTATTACGCACTAAGGGCAACTATGACACTCTCTAAATTAACAGCCGCGGCACTAGTAACGGCATTAACCCTAAGCACATCAGGCTGTATCATTCATGTTGGCAGTCAAGACAATAAAGACATCGATAAGAGTGATTATAGTAGTGTATTTGGTGGCGTTGATGTTTCCGAAAACAAACAAGTAGGTGACCTTTCATCGGTCAATGGCAATATCACAATGCAAGATAATGTTATTGCTGGTGATGCTAATGCCGTCAATGGCAATATCGAAATAGGCAATAACGTAATGGTTAAGAATTTATCGACTGTTAATGGAGATATTCAAGCCCAAACCTATCTATCAGTAAAACGCGACGTAAGCACCGTCAACGGTAATATTATATTTGCCGCCAATTCACGAGTAGGTCAGGACGTTACTACCGTAAATGGAGATATCATATTAACAAAAACCAGCGTCGGTAATGATATTCAAACCAAAAATGGCAGTATCACCTTACTTCAAGGTTCGGTCGTAGAAGGTGACATAGAGTTTGAATCACAAGATGACAGCAGTTGGTGGAGTGATAAAACACGTGAACATAACCCGCCGACTTTAACGATTGATGCATCATCAGATGTGAAAGGAAACATAATTTTGCTCCAAGTCGTTATTTTAGAAATTGAAAACCCAGCATTGTTAGCAAAGGTCGAACGTCGCTACAAAGAACAACAATAACCAACAATATAATTGGCGGATCGTGCTTTTAATTGACAATTAAACAAGCACGTTCGCTGTCACACTTCTGATTATATTTAACGCCAATCCCTTATCACCAAAGACTCTTGAGTAACACACCTGTTTATTTTTACTCACAACTAGTGTTTCGCAACAATGTGCTAATATGGATGTTCATTAATTACATTGAGTTCATTAACATGCAGTTTAAACGTTCTTTTACATGCGGCTTTCTTTGCATGTATATTTTGTTTATTGGTAATACTTATGCCACAGATAAAGCCAAAACGAAACCAGAAACAAAACCTATACCTGAAGCTCAACAATTTGTAAGCGAGCATAAAGGGCGTTTCAACGGTCAAAACATTAATTATACAGTGACTGCTGGTGAAACCTATCTAAGGGACAAAAACGGCCAAGAAACAGCCAGTATTTTCACCTTCGCCTACACCAAAAATGAAAAGAATCAACAGGCTCGCCCCGTCACTTTTATTTGGAATGGTGGTCCAGGTTCAGCGTCAACATGGTTACATATGGGGGCTTTTGGACCTAAAAGAGTCAAAGTACCTAGTGACGCACAATTTCCAGGGACACCTCCTTACCCTATATTAGATACATCTGAGTCCATACTCGATGTTTCAGACCTAGTATTTATTGATCCCGTTGGTACTGGGTTTTCTCGGGCATTGGGAGAACATAAAAGCAAGGAATTCTGGGGGCTACAACAAGATGCAGCTTCGATGGCTGCATTCATCAGAACCTGGATAACGGCTAATGGTCGTTGGAATTCTCCGCGCTTTTTATTGGGCGAAAGTTACGGCACGACTCGCGCTGCAGCCGTGGCAAAAATTTTGGAAAAGGATTTATCGATTAGCTTAAACGGTATTGTTTTTATCTCTCAAGCCCTGGATTATCAAGGCTCATCTCCTTATGTAAAAGACAATATCATTGCCCATATTACCTATTTACCGACTATGGCTGCAGCTGCGGTTTATCATGGCAAAATCAACCCGAAACCTGAAAATTTAGAAAGTTTTCTTTCACAAGCAAGGGCATTTGCAACTGATGAGTTAATGCCTGCATTATTCAAAGGCAATACCATTGACACAGCAACGCATAATCATATTCGCGATAGATTAGCCCATTTTACAGGGCTAACACCTTCGTACATAGATAGGGCCCAATTACGCATACAAGGATTTCACTTTGCAAAAGAGCTGTTACGGGATAAAGGGTTATCCATAGGATTGTTAGATGCTCGTTATACGATTGATGAAGTTGACAATTTAAAAGCCACGCCAGATCATGACGCAGGTGTGGCTATTTCACCCGCATTTAATTCGGCTCTGATGAGCTATATTCGCAGTGATTTAGGAGTGGATTGGGATCGCACTTATTTAGCACCTGCAGATGATGAATTATCTGATCAATGGAGTTGGAGAACTGCGCCAATAAATACAGCTTGGGAGCCAACCTATGTCAATACAGCCCATGATTTATCAAAGGCTTTACGTATTAACCCAGCACTTAAAGTGTTAGTTGCCTCGGGTTATTATGATTTAGTGACGCCTTTTTTTGATGCTGAATATACATTGAACCGTCATGGAATTAAGGCAGAGCAAATCCAATATCAGTATTATCACGGTGGCCATGCGATGTATGTAAACGAGACCGCTAGAGTAGATTTACTCAGAGACACCCGTGCATTCATACTCCAACAAACAAAATAAAATTAACATAGATCCCCGTATCTCATAGATTGCGGGGTGTTTACTTAATTTTGGTAAGATACCCATGTAAAAAACCCTAGCCTTAAAATTCTAAGTCAATTCGCTAACGTCTAGCGGCTTAGCGACTATCTGCCTTAGCAAATAGGTTTCCCTTTAAATCGAAAGGGCTTTTTTATTGCTGCTCGCCATCACTTCTTCATTGTGGGCAATCGCTTCATGAATATTCACCCACAGCGGTCTCATGCCATTATTAACTTCATGGACTCGAAGGCACTGTCGCACAACTTCTCATCAACCTTACACACATAACAATACGAGATCATATGAATAATATCCGCATCAGGTTTATACCAAGGACGATAATCGTCATAACGAGCAAAGGCTTTTACATTGCGTATGCCCTGAGCCCCAGTTTCTTCCTGTAACACACGTTTTAAACCGGCCACTTCATCCTCACGATCGTCAATGCCACCGCCAGGCAAACTGTAAACGTAATAACGCTCGGTATATATCAACAAGATATCATCGCCTTTCATGTCTATCGCTCGTGCTGCATGACGCTCAATGAGTCTAAGCTCACTAGCAGCAGAAATATCCGCAGCAGCCACATCGGGGTGAAAAGCAGTTTTTAGAAGTTGCATGAATGCATACCTAGAGAAAACTTTGTATTAGCGGAGCATTTTAATTTGAAAACTCAATATTTTAAACGCACGAAGTGCATAACTACGAATTTGCCCTACTCATACTTGTAATTTGTTTAGCCTTCATCCAAAATAAATAATTTTTTACTATTTTAAAATACAAAAGGTCTTCCCAACCATGTTAAATACATACCGATTTGTTGTAGCAGTGAAGTTACTACTATCCATGTTGATAATAGCAACGAGTATGCAAGCTAGCAGCGCGCAAAAAGTCTATGAGATGCGCACTTACCATAGCAACGAAGGCAAACTAGCAGAATTGCAAACACGGTTTCGCGAGCATACTCACAGTATTTTTGAACGTCTCGACATGAAAGTAGTAGCCTACTGGATCCCCACTAAAGAGCCAAGATCTACTAATACTTTAATCTATATTCTGGAGCATGACAGCGAACAAGACGCTAAACAGAAATGGCAAACTTTTATTGCTGATCCAACATGGGTAAAGGCTTACCAAGCATCAATTAAAAACGGCGCCTTGGTAGACAGTATTGATGTAGTATTTATGCAAACCACGGATTTCTCTCCTAAATTATATAACGAGTAAAAAATCAAATCTAAGGAGGAGCTAATGGGTACCTAATAGATTTTGTTCTGCCAATTATCTGTAATAGAAGCCTCTATAATTCTTTTATTCTCGTTTGATTTATTTAAAATGACATTGACACATTTTAATATCCGCAGAACTATCTTTAACGATCAAGAAGCCATTTTTTGACTTCTTGATCAACCCCACTCGGATAAGGCACACCATCTTCAACACCAACATAGAGCAAACACATGTCTCTTCGCTTAATAAATATCGAATTATATTTATTAAGCCAGAAAGTTAAATGTTGCTGCAATTGTTTAGATTGAGGAATGACATTGACTATTCCGGGTGTGGCGGTAATTTCATCCACTATTGCTTGATTGTTGTTTAGTAAACCCGCAGCTGTTATTGCTCTTATTTGCTCACAAACAAACGCCTCTTGTTGCGTGAATTGTTTGGCATATAAAGCAAAGAATTTCTCATACTGCTGTTGGCGTTTGATGCCTAACCGTTGCTCTACCATCTCTACTAGTTCATTTCGTCGTTTAACCTGAGCAGTAAAAGCGGTGTAAGTATTATCTTGATGTAAAGAAATACGTATTATGGCTTTAGATAGACGCTGTTGTTGATAATATTGATAACCGGTAATTAACCCAATTATGAGAACAACGCCAATTAAAGATACAACAAACTTTTTAGTTATAAATGGCAGCCAACGATTACGTATGGGATGTAACCTATCGATTTGATTATATAAAGGTCTAACTTCGGGAACACAAAAACCAATACCACGATAGGTTTTAATGACCTGTTGAGCATCACCATCGTCACCTAATATATGCCGAACATAAGAAATTAAACGCGCCAGCGAATGTTCGCTCACCACGCTTTCAGGCCATAATGTCTCAATTAATTCTTGCTTACCAATTGCTTCAGGGCTGGCAGCACACAGTAATTCCAAAAGTTTAAATACCCGAATTCCAATATCGACTTTAGTGTTTGAATGATTGATGTGCAGAGTCTTGCGAGCACTATTGAGTTCAAAATGACTGAATTGAAATCCGTAACTTTTTTTAGCTATAACTACGCCTTTTTAAACATCCAGTTTATATAAGGTGAAACCCCAAACGTCATAATAAATTAAGCCATTGTTAATTAACGCTTTTTTAACAATTCATGTTACTTCAGGTTAATTCATATAAATACTATTGCTTATTTTTAGCTGCTATACCAATTTAATAATACCTACTGCATCAAAATACAAAAAGGAATTGTTAAATGAACAATATAATAAGTCATCTCGTAAATGTCAGTCATTTTGTTAAACTCTATTGTTGCTGCAAATTTCGTTTGTGCCAGCATAATTAGTACTGAGCTGCGTGGCTCAGTTGGCGATTACAATAGAATAGACCCCGCTTTTATCACATCTAGTGTTACTTCGATTATCAAATCAAACGCGGATGATTCGCGGCTCATCTCTGGATTAGGCTATACCAGTGCGAGTATCGGCTCTGTTGGCTTTAGAGGTAAAACTCGCGCTAATAGTAACAACTCTATCGATAATATTTTCATAACGGCATACGATGGCAGAATTTTAACGGCCCCTGATGAGCTGCCCATCTCGGCAGAATTTCACGCTAGATATTCTAGCCAGAATGGCTCGAGGTATCGCTGATGAATCATCTTATTTTAGATTCGGTGTTGGTTTTGGTGGAGCGTGGGATTTTAATAATTTTTATGGAGACCGCATTTACGGAGGTGGCTTATCTGGTAACTACTCAAGGCTTTTAGACCTACCTGTAAATCAATCATTTTCCCTTTCGTGGACTGCCGATATGATCATAAAAACATTGAAATATTGGGGAGTGTTTATTTTGGAGTAGGCGGTTATTCCTTTGCGTTAGGTGGGTCACCTGTTTTTGTCTTACCTGATGGATATACCGCAAATTCAGCCGATGGTGTGATTGTAAATAACTACTATGTAGGATTTGACCCATTTACCAAAGATACTACTGCAGTGCCAGGACCAGGTACGCTAGTAATTGTTATGAGTGGTTTAGTGTTACTTGCAAGTCGTCGAATTTTTTAGTGGTTAAAAAAACAGGAGGGTGATTTAATTAATTCCTCACAAAAGTAATCAAGATAAACAGAGTAACAAAGCACTCAATCTCAACGTAATCAACAAGCACAAATTGTTGGGAATCAGTACACTATTTATGTTTTAGAGTGACGAGTTCGACTTATTTGGAATTAAAGAAGATGAATGCTGTGAAATGTGTCGCTCAGTTCAAATTGCAGACAGCAAGCATCAACACATTTTGTGTTAGTGACTTTGACTATATATGGGGTTTTAATTCAGACGAATTGAAGTAAAGCTTTGGCCTTTGCCATCCCTCGTATACATTTATGATCTGTGTGCTGTTTGAATTGTTACAGCATATGTTCACTGCCTACGGCGGTGCTGAGGTGTTGTTCGAACTCGGTAGTTATAAGTCAACCATTGCTCTGAGCCGAAGCCGAGGCGCGCTAAAATGAAGCTATGATGTTACCCTTTATAACCTGCTTTATTGTCTCGAATACATCAGCCTTTGCAATCCACTAGTTCACAATAATCAAGCTGTAAGCGATGCCTTTAGGCATGTCTTATCTGGGATTACCCACAAAGCGCAGAAGTTTTCTGGGTTGCTTTCCTTTGATGAGGGCCTGAATACAGTGTTGAATACTGGTATGTTTTGATGTTTCGGGTGTGACCTCCATTTTGGCGCGAATAGGATTTAAATCGACGCAGGCCATGCAAGCTAATACCGCACTTTCATCCCTCCTTGCCATAAAGCAGGCTTGAGATTTAAATCGCACTTTCCACTAAATTTATCGGGAATAAATTAGAACAGCTTTAGCTGGCCCAAAGGATAAGCGCCATGGATGGCAGCGTATAAAACCTACCAGTGCAACCATCTTCCTTGTTAGCTTCATGGGCAATGTACTCATTGAGATTGCGCATTAACCAACTGATATCTTATAAACACTAGCGGTAAATTGTGACCGTTTCTTCTATACTCATTATCTCACTCTTACTGAGTGCTTCACCTCTTTGATACTTTTGACTTAAGAGCGTGCCTTGGTAAAGTTGATGCCACCGTCTTACTACTTCTTTCATTGACCAGCCATATCGTTGTCCACACAAACCACTACATGAGTGTGATTACTCATAAGCACAAATGCTGCAGCCGCGCTGCCAATTGAAAACACTGACAATAGAAACAACAATCGCTCTTCCACCCAACCACAGCGATGCTCGTAACTCTGCCCCGTAAATTTATCTTTGCCACATAAAAACGAACGGCAAACACTGCGAGAAACGCAATGGTAACAGGGAGTATCAATTAAACTGACGTGAGTTTTACGTGACTGAGGCATGACAGACCATCCTTGGTTGTTTGTATACCTTAAAGATTAGGACATAACACTGTTTTGCTACTTTTTAAAAATGGGGGTTCTCTTTAGCTGTTCTTTAGCTAGCTGATGGACCCCTTGATCAGTAAATCCTAAGATTGTTTGAGCTGAAAACCCTTGATGGATGAAGCAATGCTGCCATAGATGCTGGCTAATACATTAGACGCTTGCTCCATTACCTGTGTTTCGTTCTGAGACTTAGCACTTTGTGTATCGATCACGTTTAAAAATTGGTTAATCTGGTCGGTCTGCTTCTTTTGCACCTGCATTTCTTTTTCTATCGTCAGATTCAGACGGCTGATTTGATTAAACGCAGCATGTAATTTATCTACAAATTCCTGTGACCTTTTCGCCTGATTTAAGCTAATTTCAGCTTGTACTTTACCTTGGCTCATGGCCGTTACTGCCTTATCTGCTTCATTTTGTAACTTAGCAATATTTTGTGAAATTTGCTGTGTCGACAGTTGAGTTTTGGTTGCCAGTGAACGTACTTCATCGGCAACCACCGCAAAACCACGTCCAGCTTCACCAGCTCTAGCAGCCTCAATCGCGGCATTTAAGGCCAACAAATTGGTCTGATCGGCAATACCACTGATCACATTCACCACATTGCCAATATTATCGGAGTCCTTTTTCAAATCCGCAATGATACCAGAGGCGTAGTGAGTGGCCTCAAGCATACCTTGACTGGTTTTGACATTATCATTGAACATAAGCTGTCCTTTATTTGCAAGTTCATTTGATTCACTAACAAAGGTATTTGCTTGATTAATTGCAGCATTGACCGAGTCATTTGATTGTGTCATGTCATACATAGTGGTACTAAGTTTTTTAGTTTCGTCAATTTGTAATACTAAACCATGTTTTACATTTCCAAAGGCAAGCATCAAATCTTCTATTGTTGTCCCTAGTGTTTTAACATCTCCCCTGATGCCACTTAGAGCTTGACTCAAACTATCCTGTATTAGGTTGAAGTTGCTGGAGACCTGGCCTATTTGGTCATAAGTGTTACTGTTTATCGACCCGGTAAAATCACCTTGAGCTATTTGTTTTGAAACACTATTAACCCGATTGAGTGGTTTTAAGATTCTCGTATCTAAAAACCAAGTAACTAAGGCCATGGTTAATAATATTGCCATAAAAACCACAATTATCGTAATAGTAAAAGCTGACGAACCACGCTCATCCATGACAACCTTTTTAGTGTCGATCTGACTATTCATCGCCATAACAGCTTGGTTCAAGTTTTCTGTTGGCGCACGGTCAATGCCTTTTACTCTGGCATCTGCTAAGGCAATATCCATTCGTGCAGCAACAAATGCTTCGTAACCTTTACGATATGCAGCCAACATAGGGGGGTAACTATCAGCAAAAAACCTAATATATTGGTAACCAGGTTGTTGCTTAGGCATGGTGACAAGTAGATATTGATATTTTTCTTGAATCAACCCAGCATGCTTATTGAAACTGCCCCAATATTTTGTTAATTGCTTAGGATCCCCCCCTCTAATCAGAGTGTTTTTCCACTCTTGCACTTGGGTTTTAAACAAGACATTAAGCTCACCAACTTCTGTCATGTAGTGCACATCTTGCTTGATGGTGTAACTATAATCTTCAATCACTGTTTGCAACGAAGAAAACCCAATATAGAATGCGACAACCAACAGCAACAATGATGAACAAAGCAATAACAGCAGCTTGTTTCTTATGTTATGGCGTATTATTTTCAAACTGTAACTCCTAAAGACTTTTGGGGGCCAATCGCACAGTATGAAGCAAATAAATGACATGTTTATTACAGACATAATCAATCTAATTACCTTTAACCAACAATGCCCTAATGGATTGTTTTTCATACTGGCTAGAATAAACTATTGGGGTCAGAACAAAGCTAAATCATCCTAATTGGTTCAAATATCTGTTTATGGGTATAAATCAAAAGCACGCTGCGCGCCATCGTCCCGCGCCGCGTTCGCTGTCATTTGCCCCAGGAATAAGTCACTTTTTGCAGAAACTTTAAATGCGGAAAAAGAGGTGGCAAAGCCACCAAAGCGGTTATCGGCGAAACCGCTTTTTTGTTTTATCTTTTACACTACCCCTCGCATCTATGTTCGCCAATTATTTCTGAGATTTCGTAGGGTGAAACTGGATTATTTAGAAGCACGGCTTCGTCCAGTTGAACAGCTCGACAAGCTACCGCCATGAACGGCGGAAGGTAAAACAATGCAGGAGAAATTGTCGAAACGTCAGATTGTTACGCGGTAACCGAGTGCCGATCATTAGGGATGTGTGATTGACCAAATTAAAGGGATCACATTGCTTAGCTGCAGTAGAAAATGCGACTGAGTCGAAGGAACTCGAGTCAAAACCCGCAAAGATGAAGGTGCCCGCTAGGGCATAAAACTAGAAGGTAACACCTAACCTAACAAGTGTTACCTGTCTTACCAGCGATAATATCGCCCCTAATCACGCTTATTTTTAGCCTGACGCACTCTATGCTTTTTTAACCGAGCGCCGCATGCGACTAATCTTCACATGATCCAACTTACCGGGATCAATCTTAATCAAAGTCTCAGTCTCAACAGGCAATTGCACACTTTGTCTTAGGGTATTTAAATCAGGTAATCCCAATTCAACCCAGCCACCTTGGGGAAGGCGTTTTTGTAATTCGAGTGTGCCATAACGTACTCGCATCAAGCGGCTTACTTGTAACCCTTGAGATTCCCATAAACGTCGGACTTCACGGTTTCTGCCTTCAGATAAAGTCACGTTATACCAGGTATTTTGACTTTCTTCGTCACCGGGCTTTTTCACAATTTCAGTGAATTTGGCTTCACCATCTTCTAGTTGCACACCTTTGGTGAGACGCTTCAACATCATATCTTCAACTTCACCAAACACGCGTACTGAATACTCTCGCTCAACTTCGTGTTTAGGATGCATTAGTCGGTTAGCCAGCTCGCCATCGTTGGTAAACAACAACAAGCCACTGGTATTAATATCTAATCGACCAACCGCAATCCAGCGGCCATTTTTGATAGCGGGTAGTCGGTCAAATACGGTTGCACGACCTTCAGGGTCTTTACGACTGCACAGCTCCCCTTCAGGTTTGTTGTACATTAATACTCGGCAAGCAGGGGTGTCATTAGACTTATTAAGTGGATTGCCGTCCACGCGTATTTTGTCAGAGGGTTCAACCCTGTCACCTAAAGTCGCAATTTTGCCATTGACAGAAATACGTGCGGCCTCTATCCATTTCTCCATTTCGCGGCGCGAACCTATTCCAGCGTTAGCTAGTACTTTTTGTAATTTGTCGCTCATTAATGTAATTGCTCTGGTTCATCTGCATCGTTAGGTTTAATATTAGCTTCAATATTAGCTCTAGCTTCAGATTTATGTGGGAAGTTATCCTCGGTCAGTCTGTTATCAGACTCACTCGATAGGATATTAAGTTCGTTGTTTATTTCTTCAGATACCAAAAAATCATCACTGCTGGGTAAATCACTCAAACTTTTGAGAGAAAAATAATCAAGAAATGTTTTAGTGGTTGCATATAAGGATGGTCTACCAGGCACCTCTTTATGTCCTATGACTTTTACCCAGCCTCTTTCGCTCAGGGTTTTCATAATTTGACTACTGACAGACACACCACGCACATCTTCAATTTCACCGCGGGTAATAGGTTGCCTGTAGGCAATTAAAGAAAGGATTTCAAGCATTGCCCGTGAGTACCGAGGTGCTTGTTCTTGCCACAGCTTACTGAGCCAAGGGCTCAAACTATCCATAGATTGAAAACGATAACCCGAGGCTACCTCGACCAGTTGTATGCCTCTGGCTTGGTATTCGAGATTTAACTCTACCAAGGTCTCTTTGAGCATGGTTTTACTGACGGCCAATCCGTCTAATACCGTTAATTGTATTTGTTCTTGGCTGAGCGGCTCATCAGCTACAAAAATAGCGGCTTCAACTAATTGTTTCAGTTGAGCTCGAGAAATTTTGGCCATTAGGATTGCACTCCTTGTGAACCTTCAGGTGTGATTTCAGGTGTAATTTCAGATGAAATGCCAGTTGCAACTCGTATATGAATATTAGCGTAAGGTTGAGCTTGCACCAGCTCAATTAAACTTTCTTTGGCCAACTCTAAAATCGCTAAAAAGGTTACCACCACGCCTGCTTTGCCCTCGCTGGCTAGAAACAACTCGTCAAAGCCAGTGAAATGTTCAGCAGAAATTTTCTGTAAAATCATGCTCATACGCTCACGAGTCGACAGTGTCTCTTTTTCAATATGGTGGTGCTCAAAGGCTTGTGCTCTTTGCATGGCCGATTGAAACCCTAGTACTATTTCTTGCAAACTAACGCTAGGTAAAACACGGATCGGTGCTACCCAGTCAGAGGTTTGTGCATGTGCTGGAAATACATCACGCTCTTGGCGAGGGATATTGTCTAATTCATGAGCCGCATTTTTGATCAATTCATATTCTTTTAAACGACGGATTAGTTCAGCGCGAGGGTCATCTTCATCATCTTCGGCGTCAGGCCTTTTAGGCAGTAACATTCTAGATTTCACCTCGGCTAAAATAGCCGCCATCAACAAATATTCTGCGGCCAATTCCAGCTTAATATCTTTCATCAACTCTACATATTCCATGTATTGCTGGGTGACTTGGTACACAGGTAAATTAACGATATCGAATTTTTGTTTTCGAATTAGGTATAACAATAAATCCAGTGGGCCTTCAAAAGCCTCTAAAATAAGTTCAAGAGCGTCAGGGGGAATATACAAATCTTCAGGTTTTTCGATTAAAGCTTCGCCATTAACAAACGCCAGTGGCAACGGCTGCTGCACGGGGTCATTCGCTATCTTTGTTGCTGAAAAAGAGGAGTTATCCGCAGACATAAAAAATGGCTTGAAAACTAGACGAAAGGACTAGTGTCGCCACTGCCCTTTCTCAAAATAATATTTTCACCCTCAGACATATCAATAACAGTGGTGGGTTGTTCACCTAAAAATCCACCATGAATGATCAAGCCAACTTGCTTTTCTAATTCATCACGAATGTCATCGGGATTAGACTCTGCAACCAAAGCTCCCGGTAATATAAGTGTACTGGACATCATCGGCTCGCCTAATTCTTCTAACAAAGCCAACGCAATTTTGTTGTCAGGTATTCTGATACCAATCGTTCTGCGTTTAGGACTTTGCAGTCTTTTAGGCACTTCTTTTGTCGCTTTGAGGATAAAAGTGTAAGGACCGGGAGTATTATTTTTGATCAGTCTAAAAGCGGTGTTATCCACTCTCGCATATTCGGACAGTTCAGACATGTCACGGCACATAAGCGTAAAGTTATGATCTTTGCCAATTTGACGAACTCGGCAAATTTGTTCAAGGGCCGCTTTGTCATCCATATGACAACCAATAGAATAGCCTGAATCGGTGGGATACACCACCACAGCACCTTTGTGAATAAGCTCACAAGCTTGCTTGATCAAGCGAACTTGAGGGTTCTCGGGATGGATATAAAAAAACTGACTCATGAGTACATTCCTATTCTACTATCACAGCAGTATTGCGTGTTAAGTTGTTTAATAATTAGCTAGCTTGGATCGTCTTATAGCCAGCCTTCCTTTGCCAATATTTATTTGATCGAGCTGCATTTAACCAACAAGGGACCAATCATGCCATATTGGCACAAGCTGGACGGGAAGCGAAAGGTTTTTGCCTAATTCGGTCCAGCGATTAGGATAATGGAAATCGGAACCACTGGATGCTTGTAAATTATGCTCTGCAGCTATATCCGCTAACAGTTTTTTACGCTCTGGAGTAAGGTGAGAATGAATCACTTCCATGCCGTTTCCACCAGCATTAGCGAATTCTTCAACCAAACGTTTCAACCATTTTGTGGTCATATCATAATGTCCGGGATGAGCTAATACCGCCTTACCACCAGCATCCTGTATCCAAGTAATTGCTTCTGCCATTTCAATCCACTGTGGTTTAACATGGGCTTTTTTACCTTTACCCAAATATTTTTTAAATACTGCGTCAAAGTCTTTCACCACTCGGCGTTCAACCAATACTCTAGCAAAATGAGCACGCGTAATTTGCCCTTTTCCTGCCAATATTTTTGCTTGTTCGAACACATTTTCGATACCGACTTTAGCTAACTTGTCAGACATTTGTTGAGCGCGTCGATCCCGTTCTTTACTTTGTTGATCTAAGCGAGCTAAAAATTGAGCATCATTATGATCAACATTTAAACCCAGAATATGGATATCGAAATTATGCCAAGCAGTAGATATTTCCACACCAGGCATGATTTGCATCGAGCGCTTTTGCTCAGACTGATAATCCATTGCCTCTTGAATACCATCAACTGTGTCATGGTCTGTGATCGCTAAAACATCGACTTGCATGTTGTGGGCACGATCAATCAACTCTTTTGGAGAGAGGTGCCCATCAGAGTAATGTGTATGGCTATGCAAATCGATTTTCATTCAGTAGACACTTTTATTAATTGTTTTTTTATGATTAAGATTAATTTGAGTGTTGACATAGAAGCGTTTTTGTTTTCTTCTATGCACTCAACTTTAAGTTGCTTGATACTATTATACTGATCTACTGATGAATAGCAGCCAAATAACTAATTTAAACTAATATCGAGTACAATAAATAATGAAAAACATTCAAACACACAACATTTGGTGGTGGCACAACCTGAACTAACGGGCTGTGAGTGTTTGTGTTTTTGCAAATAAATTTCAAAAAAAGCCCGTATAACGCGGGCTTTTTTACGCCTGCTCTTCAAGATAAATTGTAATAGAGAAACAAAGAAATGAGTTTAGCCCAGTTAACAGAGCAGTTTGGCAAAGTAGAAACGTTATTAGTAGCAGCAGATTATGTAGCCGATCCTTTGCATGCTTATCAGTATTTATGCCAAGGTCGTAGTAATAACCTGTTATTAGAGTCAGCAGAAATCGATAGCAAAGATAATCTTAAAAGTTTGTTATTGGTCGATGCAGCAATTAAATTAGAGTGTCATGGTTTAACGGTTTATTGCCGTGCATTATCAGACAACGGCCATGCTGTGTTACCTATGTTTGATGAATATTGTCCAGTTGGCGTTACCCATCAATATGACCCAGACCAAGGTTTAGTGACTCTGACCTTTCCAGCACCAGATACAGAGCTTGATGAAGACAGTCGCTTGAAAGCCCCAGCGGTGTTTGATGCATTGCGACTGATAACCAATAAAATCACCGCTATCCGCCAACACCCCCATGCCGTATTTCTTGGAGGTGTATTGGCCTATGATTTATTGGCCAGCTTTGAAACACTGCCAGTCGTTGAAGACAGTGCCAACAGCTGCCCAGATTTTGTGTTTTATCTAGCAGAAACATTGGTGATAATTGATCACCAAACCAAACAAAGTGAAATTATTGGCAGTGTGTTCAGCGGTAAGAATGTAGCGAATAATTATTTTTCTGTGAGTCAACGCTTAGAGCAAGTCAAACACAAACTAGGCACCATTAAACCATTAACTGACTCTCTCAAAACAGCGATAACTGATGACCATCTTGAAGTTAATAAATCAGATCAAGAATACATAGATGATGTGATTGGGCTCAAAGAAAACATTCTAGCAGGTGATATTTTTCAAGTGGTGCCCTCGCGTACATTTAGCTTACCCTGCCCCCATCCTCACGATGCTTACCGCGCCTTAAAACAGCAAAACCCCAGTCCTTATATGTTTTTCCTGCAGGACGACGAGTTTTGTATGTTTGGCGCATCGCCTGAGTCGGCCTTAAAGTACACCAAACAAACTAATCAAGTGGAAATTTATCCCATAGCCGGCACTCGCCCAAGAGGTAAAAGGGCAGACGGTAGCATTGACTTAGACTTAGACTCCCGTTTAGAACTCAACCTACAAGAAGATCAAAAAGAGCGGGCCGAGCATATTATGTTGGTCGATTTAGCTCGTAACGACGTAGCTAAAGTATGTAAACCAGGAACGCGATATGTCACTGACTTACTCAAGGTTGACCGCTATTCCCATGTGATGCATTTAGTGTCTCGAGTAGTTGGGCAATTGCGCGATGATTTAGATGCACTTAATGCATACCAAGCTTGTATGAATATGGGCACCTTGGTTGGTGCACCTAAAGTCAGTGCAGCGACACTAATTCGCCAGGTAGAAAAACAGCGTCGTGGCAGTTATGGCGGAGCAGTCGGTTATATCAACAGCCAAGGTGACATGGATACGTGTATTGTTATTCGTTCAGCATTTGTAAAAAACGATACGGCTTATATTCAAGCAGGTGCAGGGGTTGTGTTTGACTCTGACCCGCAATCAGAGGCTGATGAAACTCGTGGTAAAGCTCAAGCGGTAATAGGCGCTATTATTTCTAGCTCTCAAACACCCATTCCTCAAACAAAGGGAGCCTTATAGTGAACTTACAAGCCTCTCAATTGAATAAACAAATTTGTGTTTTTTTGTTGGATAACTTTGACTCATTTACATACAACTTAGTAGATGAACTGAGAACTCTTGGTCTTGAGTTAATTGTTTATCGCAATAGTGTTTCAGCAGACGTAATTTTACAAAAAATGTATGATAAGGCACAGCAAACTGATGAAAACGGTCAGACTAAACTAGTGATGCTAATGTTATCACCCGGACCGGGTAATCCATCTCAGGCAGGATCAATGCTAACGTTACTAAACCTAGTCAAAGGCCAATTCCCAGTGTTGGGTATTTGTTTAGGTCATCAAGCGATTGTTGAGTCTTATGGTGGCAAAATTATCCGTGCCGATAAAGTGATGCATGGTAAATCTTCTCTGATTCAGCACTGTACTGATAAGATGTTTGACGGCATGCCACAACCATTGCCAGTAGCCCGTTACCATTCGTTAATGGCCAGTAATATGCCTGAGCAATTAACTGTATTGGCAAACTTTGAGGGCATCCCTATGGCAGTGGCACATATGAAAGATAAGATGTTGGGATTTCAATTTCATCCTGAATCTATTTTGACATCTCATGGCAGTCAGTTGCTTATGCAAAGTATTGAATTCTTAACCCAAGATAAGGTTTAGACACTATGAACCAGATTATCCAAACAATCCTTCAGCAACTTTATCAAGGCCAAGACTTAAAGCTTGAGGATGTCACCGAAGTATTTTCACAAGTAGTAACCGGTCAGGTAGATGATATTGTTTTATCGTCTTTGCTCACCGCATTAAAAATCAAAGGCGAACAACCAGAAGAAATTGCCGGCGCCGCCGCTGCGCTTATAGCTAACGCAGCAGCATTTCCTCGCCCAGATTATGAATTTGCAGATATTGTGGGTACCGGTGGAGATGGCCATAATACGATTAACATCTCATCTGCATCAGCCATAGTTGCAGCAAGCTGCGGTATAAAAGTCGCTAAACACGGTAATCGTAGTGTCTCCAGTAAATCAGGCTCGGCAGATTTATTCAAAGCATTCGATTTAGAATTAAGCATGTCGCCTGACACCGCACGTCAATGTCTCGACCAATCAAACCTGTGTTTTTTGTTCGCGCCAAATTATCACTCGGGTATTCGACACGCGATGCCAGTGCGCACCACTCTAAAAACCCGTACCTTATTTAATTTACTGGGCCCGTTAGTCAATCCAGCTCGTCCCAGTCACATAGTTATCGGTGTTTATGCGCCAGAATTATTGATACCTTTTGCAAAAACGTTGCAACTTTTAGGTTATAAAAAAGCCATGGTAGTGCATGGCAGTGGATTAGATGAGTTTGCCTTACATGGCAATACCCAAGTAGTGGAAGTAAATGACAACGAATTGATACAAAGCAGTGTCTCTCCCGCTGACTTTGGACTTGAAAACTATCCGTTAGATGCCATTGAAGGTGGCGAGCCGGAAGAAAATAAAATCCTGATTGAAAATGTATTAATAGGTAAAGGCCAGGCAGCCCATCAAGCTGCAGTGGCTATGAATACCGCTGCATTATTAAAACTATGTGGCAAAGTACAAACTTATGCTCAGGGGGCTGAAATGGCAATTAATGCTATGCAACAACAGCTTCCATTAGCCACGATTAAATTGTCGGCTTCCATCAGTCAAAATCAATAAAGGGCAACGTTAATAAAATGGCCAATGTATTAGAACAAATCGTCCTAGACAAAAAACAAGAAATCGCACAACGTAAAATTGATTTACCGTTAGCAAGTTTTATCGATAGCTTAATCCTTTCAGACAGAAGTTTTTATGACGCATTGGCGCAGCCTAATGCTGGCTTTGTTTTAGAGTGTAAAAAAGCATCTCCTTCTAAAGGGTTAATCCGTAAAAACTTCGACTTAGACGAAGTGATCAAAGCTTATAGCCCATATGCTGCCTGTATATCCGTGTTAACCGATGAAAAATACTTTCAAGGTAAGTTTGAATACCTAGAATATATTCGCAGTCGAGTGACCCAGCCTGTTATTAATAAAGACTTTTTTGTTGAGCCTTATCAAGTCCACTTAGCTCGATATCATAATGCCGATGCGGTTCTTCTTATGTTGTCTGTACTTGACGATGAGCAATATAAAGAGTTATCAAATATTGCAGAGCAATACCAACTTGACGTATTGACCGAAGTCAGTAACGAAGAAGAAGTATTGAGAGCCTGCGCACTAAAAGCCAAAGTCATCGGCATTAACAACCGCGACCTTCGAGACCTGAGTACAGACCTAGCTACGACTGAGCGCTTGGTTCCACTTGTAAAACAACATGCTAAACATGAACATGTGATCATCTCTGAATCGGGTATTTATAGCCATCAAGACGTTCGCAGATTAGCGCCGCTGGTTGATGCGTTTTTAGTAGGCAGTTCATTAATGGGCGAAAAGGATATTGAATTAGCCGCAAAACAATTGGTATACGGAAAAGTAAAGATTTGTGGCACAACCAGTTTAAGCGGAGCTAAGCTAGTCAAGGACAGCCCTGCTAGTTTTGCAGGTTTGATTTTTGCCGAAAAATCCAAACGTTTTGTGACTTTAGAGCAAGCCAAACAAATCACATATGCCGTGCCATTTAGCTATGTCGGCGTGTTTGTTAACGCCCCAATTGAACAAGTGGTGAGTTATGCAAAAGAACTGGAGTTAGCAGCGGTTCAGTTGCACGGTCAAGAAAACCAAACTTATATCGACAGTCTTAAAAACAAGCTGCCAGTTGAATGCCAAATTTGGTTAGCTAAAGGCGTGAGAGATACGATACCCACTTTAGATGAAAATGGCGTTGACTACTTTCTCTTAGATTGCCAAGTAGGTGAACAGTCAGGTGGCACAGGCCAGACTTTTAGTTGGCAATTGTTAGATGAGATAACCGACAAGTCCAACATTGTTCTTGCTGGTGGCATCACCCCAAACAATGTTAAGCAGGCAGCTAATTTACAGGTCGCCATGCTCGACTTAAATTCTGGTGTTGAAAGTGCGCCAGGTGTTAAGCAACAACAAAAAATTAATCAGGCTTTTAGCCAGCTTAGAGAGTATTAAAACAATCTAAAACAATAACAAGTTTTCACCACATGGATTTCACGGTGCCGAGCAACGTGTGCAAGTACTTCGCTTACACAGAGGTTAAGAATTAAGTTTCTTTTCTCGGTACCCTAGTAGCCCACTGTGGTAGTAATTTGCCTTTGTGACACATTATATTTTAAGTCGTACAAGGCTAAAATCGTTTAAAGAGTGAGAGATAGATGAATCATTTAGACAGTAAATTTGGTGACTATGGTGGTATGTATGTACCCGAGTTACTTATTCCAGCCCTCGACCAGCTCGAGCAAGTTTTCATTGATGCCCAGAAGGACCCAGAATTCCAAACCGAATTTATGGGCTTATTAAAAGATTACGCAGGTCGCCCTACGGCAATGACATTGACTAGAAATCTAGTCAGTAATCCGAAAGTAAAACTGTACCTAAAGCGTGAAGATTTATTGCACGGCGGTGCGCACAAAACTAATCAAGTATTAGGTCAAGCGCTATTAACCAAACGTATGGGTAAAACTGAGGTCATTGCCGAAACTGGTGCAGGGCAGCATGGCGTAGCCACAGCGCTGGCTTGTGCTTTATTGGGTTTAAAAGCGCGTATTTATATGGGTGCTAAAGACATGGAGCGCCAAGCACCTAACGTATTTAGAATGCGTTTAATGGGCGCAAAAGTTATTCCGGTTAACTCAGGCTCTGGTACATTAAAAGATGCCGTTAACGAAGCAATGCGCGACTGGTCTGCTAACTATGACAAAGCTCATTATTTATTAGGCACCGCAGCAGGCCCACATCCTTTCCCAACTATTGTGCGTGAATTTCATCGGATGATTGGTGAAGAAACCCGCGCCCAAATATTGGAAAAAGAAGGGCGTTTACCCGATGCACTGGTTGCTTGTGTAGGGGGCGGTTCAAATGCGATAGGTATGTTCGCTGATTTTATTGATGAGCCTAGTGTACGATTAATAGGCGTAGAGCCTGCTGGTAAAGGGGTACATACCAAAGAGCATGGTGCTGCTATAGGTAAAGGTACCACAGGTGTTCTTCATGGTGCTTACAGCTATATCATGCAAGATGACGATGGCCAAATTGAAGAATCTTATTCAGTTTCTGCCGGACTTGATTATCCAGCTGTTGGGCCACAACACGCCCATTTATATGATATTGGTCGGGCGGAATATGAATCCGTAACGGATGAAGAGGCGCTAAACGCATTTCAACTTCTATCTCAAAAAGAAGGCATTATTCCTGCTCTAGAACCTGCACATGCTCTCGCTCATGCTTTAAACATGGCTGATGAGGCAGAAGATGGCACTATCATAGTGGTGAATTTATCCGGACGTGGAGACAAAGATTTAGAGCATGTCCGCAGCATCTTAGGAGATCAAAACCATGATTAATTCTATTGACCGCTACGCAAACATGTTTAAACAGCTTGATGCAAAGAATGAAGGCGCATTTGTGCCGTTTGTTATGGTTGGCGATCCAGATATTCAAACCTCCGTGAATATTATCAAAGCATTGGTTGAAGGAGGCGCAGACGGATTAGAATTGGGCTTTCCTTATTCTGACCCTATTGCCGACGGACCTACGATTCAAAAAGCCAGCATTCGTGCGCTGTCGAATAACATCAAAACCGATGACTGTTTTGAAATTATTCGTCAAATCCGTGAAACATATGCCGATATTCCTATCGGGCTGTTGCTTTACAGCAACCTAGTGCTTAAACGTGGTATAGAAAAGTTTTATCAGGATGCGGCAAAGGCGGGTGTAGATTCAATTTTGATTGCTGATGTACCACTTCGTGAAGCAGACCGTTTTATTACTATTTCTGAGCAAACTGGTATTAAACAAATTTTAATCGCGCCACCCAATGCCAGTGACGAAACATTTGCTGAAATCGGTAAAAAATCTCAAGGCTATACCTATTTATTAGGTCGAGCTGGCGTAACAGGTGCTGAGACAGCAGTGACTATCCCTGCCAGTGAACTAATAGACAAACTCACACGATATAAAGTGGCTCCACCATTGCTTGGTTTTGGAATATCAACACCAGCACAAGTGGCAGATGCCATTCAATCTGGTGCGGCAGGCGCTATTTCTGGCTCAGCAACAGTTAATATTATTGCTGAAAACCTAAGCCAACCAGATGTTATGCTCGAAAAACTCAAAGTTTTTGTGACACAAATGAAAGCGGCTACTCACAAGTAGTCGTTTATAATTTAATAATTAAAAGGATGTCACCATGTGGTATGTAATCTATAGCGATGATGTTGAAAATAGTTTGCCACTTCGCAAACAAACACGCGCTGCACACCTTGAACGTATTCAGCTACTAGTTGATCAGGGTCGAGTATTGGTCGCTGGCCCCTGCCCTGCCATTGACAGCGAAGATCCGGGCGAAGCCGGCTTCACCGGTTCATTAGTGATCGCTGAATTTAATAGTTTAGAAGAAGCTCAAAAATGGGCTGACACCGACCCTTATGCTATTGCAGGTGTGTATCAAAAAGTGGTCGTGAAACCTTATAAAAAAGTACTACCTTAAACAGTTTACGAGCCTTAAATGAGTTATATACCCAATATTGAATCTCTGATGCCCGCCGTCGATTTAAGCGCGATGCGCGCCCAAGGTGCTGGCGGCCAAAATGTGAATAAAGTATCTAGTGCGATTCATTTAAGGTTTGATATTCAAGCTGCGGCTATTCCTGAATACGTCAAGCAAAAACTGTTGTCAGGCAAAGATAAACGTATCACTCAAGAAGGTATTTTGATCATCAAAGCCCAGAGTCATCGTACCCAAGAAGTAAACAAACAGGATGCGATAGAAAGGTTGGCTGAAGTACTCGTAGAAGCAGGGAAACTGCAAAAAGCCCGTCGCCCCACAAAACCCAGCAGAAATGCACAAAAGAAACGAATCGATAGCAAAGTCAAATCTGGCAGAACCAAGGTATTAACGAAAAAAAGTAGATTTTTAATATAAAAGATAATGGCGATTAAATTATTTTTTGCACCACATAGAAAAAGTAAATATAGTGCATTATTTGAATCGTTAATCCTTTTTTCCTCTGTGTAGCGTTAGCGCTCTGTGCACGGCAACTGGAATTCTCGTTGGTGTAAAGTTCTCTATCTTTTATGCAATATTTTTATCGGTTGATGCGGCTATTATGATGAAAAACCTTCAAACATACGTTCTGTTTTTACGACAGATTAATTTTACATATTGAGTAATTCATATATCAGCCGATACAACCCTTGATAATCAAGGAGCGTTGTATGTATAAAATGAAAGAATGTATAGTAAACTACTTTATTCTAAGTCTTTGTGCCCTGCTTACTTCGATTATTTTAAGTAGCTGTATGCAAAGTAATGCTGCGACAACTAATAGTAAAATCACGACTTTGAGCAAGCCTCAAAAAGTCATTACAGACAACACCCTAAAAATCGTTAACGCGGCATTTTACCAGACATTTGTTTTGGGTGAATGGCGCTATAGAGGTGCTCGAAATCTTGGTGGCACTATCAACGCCTATATACAAATTCCAGCGCCATTGGATATGAATAAAGAAGTGCAAAAATCCTATCTACAAAAAGCGATCTGCCCATACTAGTATGTGGAACGAAATAAATGGCATTCCTCTAAGTGTTCATATTTATACACACAAACAAAACCAGAGTTTGTATGTCAATTGCGTAGACCCTTTCATCAGCGCTGGGTAGTATCGTCTCTAAATGACTGAGGCTTAACAGCTCGCACTATTAGTGCTTTTCCTGTTGGTTCAAACTCAATTCAGCTAAAATTCAGCCCCAACAGATTAGTCTTGTAACCTCTTGAACAGGAGTGGTTACATGAAATTATTAATAACAAGCGCGCTACTATTTTTAGCCATTTCTCCAATGGTGCAAGCTAAGCATGAGCGAAGTTATCAAAATAGTTACCAGCATAATAGAGACGAATTTAAAGCCAAAGTCATCGAGTCAACTCCTATCTATAAATACTTAACAGTTCGCCAACCTCAGACATACCGCGAACCAGTATTGATGAACAAAACTTATGCCCGGTCTGACGCTAAAAGTACAGCCATAGTCGCAGGCATTGTGGGAGGTGTTATTGGCTATGTAGCTAGCAACAACGAACACAAAGGTTTAGGGACGATATTGGGCGCTGTAATCGGCAGTTCATTGGTGCATAACATTGGATTATCGAATAATAAACACTCGCACATCGTTCATGCCAATTCACAACACTGTGTGTCTTCACCCAGAAAAACCCGTAAAATGCGGGTACTAGATGGGTGTTCCGTGACTTATCGCTTACAGAGGAAAATTTATCAGACTTTCAGACAAAATAAACTCCAAAAGACTATTAGTATTTATTACTAGGTAAAAATGTATGTTCAACCTATTAGTTTATATCAGGATAAGAATAGCAATTACTTTTAAGTCAATTGAAGATTGGGGTAAACTAATACTTAAACAACAACTAACAAGAGCTGAACTTTGAAGCAGAATCCTTACATTAGATTTATCATTGTTTGTTTAACCGCGTTATCGTTAAACAGCACATCTGTTCCTGCTCAAGATACTAAAACCGCGCCAAAAAGCAAATCTGAAGCGGCCAAAAAAGCTCAACAAAAAGTCAGTGGTAGGGTGTTGAAAGTTGATCAAAATAAAAGTAAATATCGCGTCAAAGTGCTGCAAAAATCTGGACGAGTCGTGTCTGTAGATGTTGACAAAAAATCTGGAAAAGTGAGTCAAAAGAAGAAAAAGGATTAAATAGGTTTTCATTACGTTTCAAGAAGAATCGTCTCCAGCAAAGATAAACATAAAGGAAAAAGACTCCCAATGCGCATATTAATAGTAGAAGACGATAGCCGTTTACTTACCCAACTTGACATATTACTGCAAAAAAATGGTTACAGCGTGGACTTGGCAGATGACGGTGCAAAGGCATTGTTTTTGCTACAAGAACATACTTATGACTTAGCTATCATTGATATAGGACTGCCAGTAATTGATGGATTTGAATTGATCCAAAAAGCACGTAAAAATGATGTCAGCTGCCCAATTTTAATTCTGACTGCTCGGGATAGATGGCAAGAAAAAGTGGAAGGGTTGGATGCTGGCGCAGATGATTATCTGACCAAACCCTTTCACAACGAAGAATTGTTAGCGCGCATTAATGCACTCATACGCCGCGCAGCAGGTCAAGCACACCCCACAATCGAAATAGGCCCTATTAGCCTCGATACGCTGAGTGAAGAAGTAACCGTTAACGGTCAATACATTGAACTCACTGCATATGAATACAAAGTACTAGAATATCTGATTCTCAATCCTCAAAAAGTCATTTCTAAAACCGAGCTAACTGAACATATCTATGATCAAGACTTCGACCTAGACAGTAATGTAATTGAGGTTTTTGTCGGACGCTTACGCAAAAAAATCGATCCTGATGGCAGTATTAATCCTATCGAAACATTGCGTGGCCGAGGATATCGAATCAACCGTGAGCTCTAACTTAATTAGCAACGCTAATGCATAACTTATCCCTTAGGTTAAGAAGTTTTGCTGCCGCTGTACTTGCTCTGCTTATTTTTATTCCTCTTACAGCGGTAACCCTAGAGCAAGCTTTCAACGGTAGTTTGAGTCAATCAATGTTGCAGCAGTTAAGGGTTCAAGGTTTAACTTTAATTTCTGAATTTGAATTAGATAGCACGGGTAGCCAAGCCCAGATGCCTGAGCAGCTATACAATGACCAATTCAATATTCCTGGCTCTGGTTTGTACGCTTTTATTCAATCTCATGACGGCGTGCTATGGCAGTCACTCTCTACACTCAATTGGCAGCAACAACCTAAATTTGTGGCACCAGACATAGGCGCTGAAGTCTTTATTGAAGATTTCTCAATGCAAAATAATTATTTTTTATATGCCTATACCGCTGAATTTGAATCATCTGAAGGTTACCAACCAGTCAGCTTTTATATCCTACAAGACAAACAGGTGTTTAATACTGAGAAGAGCAAATTTGCTAATACCCTATGGAATTGGTTAGGGCTAATTGCACTGTTGTTGTTGATTTTATTATTGTTCAGCCTTAACGCGGCTTTGTTGCCCATAAGTAGGCTAAATAAACAAATACGCCAGGCTGAAAGTGGCCAACTCAAACGTATCGATCAACGCTATCCACCCGAACTGGAAAAGCTCAAAAATAGCATTAACAATTTATTAGATACCGAAAAACTCCAGCGTAGTCGCTACAAAAATAGCCTAAGCGACTTGGCCCATAGTCTTAAAACGCCATTAGCCGTGTTAGCTGGAACAGCAGGCTTACCAGAGCAAGCTAAAGAGCCTATCAGTCAAATTAATCTACAAATACAGAGACAGTTGAAACGCGCCGTAGCAGGAACCACAAGTACATTTGAACAAGCTGTAGCCATCGAACCAGTAGTAGATAAATTATTTAATGCTATGCACAAAGTCTATGCAGACAAAAATTTAACACTTACCCATGTTATTCAACAGCGTGAATTAGGATTTAACGGCGACATCACCGACTTGATGGAAATATTAGGTAATGTGATAGACAACGCTTGTAAAGCGGCGATTAAGCAAGTCACAGTGACAGCGTTAGCTAACGTAAATGAATTACTGATCCATATCGAAGACGACGGCCCTGGCATACCCAAAGACAAGCGCGAACAGTTATTAGAAAGAGGCACCCGCTTAGACAGTTATAAAGAAGGCCAAGGCATAGGTATGGCTGTGGTGGCAGACTTAGTATCAGCTTACCAAGGACAACTCGAAATCAAACAGAGTGATTTCGGAGGGGCTAAACTCACTTTGATATTTCCTATTAAAGTGTGAAAATCACTAAAATGTATCTAATTCGTCATATTTATACATGTGCTAAAGTGCTAATCCATTGATATAAAACATATTTTCAACTGGCATGGTATCTGCTTTATTTATAAAAATAATAATGACTACACTTTAGGGAAGCAACATGACCGTAATACTCGAAGACAGACCGATTGAAAACGTACGTGAAGAAGTTATCGATACACTGATTTATAATTACAGTCATGGTGTGATTTCTAGTGAAGCTTTTGAACGTAGATTAGATCAAGCGATGGCAAGTCAAAACCATCAGGAAATATTCAACTTAGCTGCCGACCTAGACAAAACCACAGACTCAGAATTCAATTCGCAAAAAGAGCGAAAATTCAACGTCAACTATGCAGCCAGTGACAACGACGAAACCGAGACCATAGTCAATATTCTTGGAGGTTCATGTCGCAGCGGTCAGTGGACAGTGCCGCGAGAAATAAGAATAATTACCTTATTCGGAGGTGCTGATATTGATTTTAGCGACGCTATATTTACCACCCCCAACGTCACCATAAAAATATTATGTTTATTTGGCGGTACCGATATCTCCGTACCTGAAGACATCAATATTGTTTCAAAAGCTTTTTGTATCTTAGGTGGCATTGATAATTCAGCACCCTCGATTGCCTCGAGACAAGCTCCTACCCTCACAATTGAAGGATTAGTGATGTTTGGTGGGTTGGACATCAAAATAAAACGTACGATTAAAGAAAAATTCATTGCCTTCGCCAATCAGATGAAAACTATATTTAACAACCGTGTTTAACAACCGTGTTTAACATTTAGCCTAAGAGTGTCTTAGGGTAACTAAGATAAGTTGCGACAAAGTCACTGGGAATTAACAATACATTGATTAATGTTTATCATAAAGCTATACAAATTAGCTTTATGACGTTTGTTACATTATTAGTTTTAACGGATACTGTGCATCAAAAGTGTCAATAATTTTATCTTTGATCCCAACGCACGTTATATTTTAATACATTAAAATCAGGAATACCCACATTCTGGCCCTAGAGTCTTGTACAATTAAACAACTGAAGCGCATAGGTAGCTCATTTTGAAGCACTATATTATTAGGATTACTCAGTCCATTAAGCGCCAGAACTCTGCGGTAAAAAACAAGGCGCTTATTCCGCTAAAGCGCGGTTTAATGACTGTAAAGCGAGGACTAGCGCAAGAATCTAGAGAGACGAAGATTATGCTGATCACCTATCAGCGATTCACTAGAGGCCAAGCAAGCAAACTTGAAATGGAGGAAGCGAATAAACAGTTTGTTGATGTTATTCGTGGTCTAGGATTAGGCGTACTCGCTATTTTACCTTTTTCGCCCATCACTTTACCGTTTGTAGTCAAGTTGGGAGAAAAAATAGGAGTCAACGTATTGCCCAGCGCATTCATGTTAGGTTTGAAGGAAGATGAAATTATAGACATTCAACAAGAAATTGAAGTAATAGTTGAGTCTGACATTGTGGCCCACCCTAATGACGATAACCTATAACCACTCTGACTTAACAACAGCACTAAAATTGACGCAAGTAATGCTTTCAATAAACCTCATTCTTTTTTGTCAAAATTTTTTACACTTTCCATTGTTAAATATAACTGATTGTAAAAAAGAGATTAAATAAATATGGAGCAGGTTTTGCCTGAAAAATTGCTTTAACAACATCGTCAATCACAAACCGCCCCTGAAAGTGAAATTAGTCAAATCAACCTGAATCAAAGAATGGCGACTAATAAACATCTTTAAAATTGGACTCATTATCTAACTAGTCAGGCAGCCAAATATTAACGATCACCACTGAGTCCTTTTCCTATCTTAGCTTTAAGCTACTGTTCTTTACTCTCAGCCAAAGCCTCACCCTCATGAACCACAGGTTCATCACTATCACTGGCTAACAATAACGCGACCCAACGAGTATCTGGACTAGATTCCAAAGCTATTTTAACAATCATAGTAAGAGGTACTGATAACAACATACCTACCGTGCCTAACAACCACCCCCAAAAAATTAAAGATAAAAAAACCACTAAAGTAGATAGACCTAAACCTCGCCCCATATAACGTGGCTCGATAACATTACCCATCACCATATTCGACACCACAAAGCCCAATGCGGTAAAACCTGCAGTAGCAGGTCCCAATTGTACAAAAGCTAATAACACAGCGGGTACAGCGGCAATGATAGAGCCGATGTTGGGTATGTAGTTAAATAAAAAAGCTAAAACTGCCCAAAGTAAAAAGTGATCAACACCCAGTACATACAACCAGACGCCAATAATAAGTCCAGTGCCTAAACTAACCAGGGTTTTAATCGCCAAGTAGTTTTTCACTGACAGTAAAAATTTATCAATTTGTTGTATTTTCATGTTGGGATCATCAAGAGCGATATGAATTTTTTTGGGTACTGATTCCGCCTCAAACAACATAAACACCACGATCAGCAATATCAGTAAAAAGTTTGTCAGCACGCCGCCTAAACTCGATAACAAGTTAGTTGCCATGTTCATTGCAGCACCGGGGTCCAGATAAGAAATCAAGGCTTCTTTGTTAACAATAATATTGACTTTATCTAACTGACCGATCACCCAAGCAAACTCTTCGACCAATTGTTCTCTATATTTGGGTACGTTTTGACTAAACTCATTCATCGATTGACCCACTAATGCAGCCAAAATCAATCCAAATACCACTATAATCAGTATTACCAGTACAACCGCTATGGCTCTGGGCAACTTATATTGGTTTGCCCAAGTAATGATAGGGCTGCAAGCCATAGCAATAAACACTGACAGTAAAAAAGGTACTACTATCGCACTAGCCGCTTTAACGCCGGCCAATATAATCACTATTGATGCCATTATTAACAATGTCTTGACGGATCTTTGAGATTTAATTTGCATATGAGGTTTCTGAACGAATATCTTGAGAGCAAACTATCAGATCCATATGCTATTTTATAGCGCATAATAAAAATGTAGCTTGAATTGGAACTTCAAACGTAAAAAGAATTCTTCAAAATGTTCTCAATCACGGCAAAATCAGTGAAGTTTGCTCATGTAGATAAGCTACTTTTAATCCCGAGTGAGAGTGTTTTGAAGAAATCCCTTTGGACTGGGGCATCTATTCGGTTACCTTGGCTGCTGATATATTGCTTAGAATAGCTAAACTTAAGCATGAGCACCTTGGTATACAAATAAATGACCTCAGTCGAGGATACTTATGAAAGCCCAACAGACCCTAGGACAAGTATGAAGTTAAACCCAGCCACTATCAGGATTAAAAACTTACGCCTGCGTACTTTTATTGGCATTAACGAGGACGAAATTGTCAATATGCAGGATGTCGTCATCAACGTTAAGATACAATACCGCGCTGACCAGGCAACAGATTCAGATGAGATGGACGATGCCCTGAATTACAAAACTATTACTAAAAGAATTATTAAATTGGTTGAAAACAATCGATTTTTTTTACTTGAAAAACTTACCGCTGATGTACTTGCTATTGCAGCAGAACACCCGAGGGTTAACTATGCTGAAGCAGAAGTGGATAAACCTCACGCCCTGCGGTTCGCAGATTCCGTATCTTTATGTTTATCATGCAGTAAACCTTAATTGCATTCTGAGGACGTTATGAAAATACTTATTACCGGTGGTTCAGGCTTAATTGGTTCAAACCTTATCCCTATTTTACGTCCTTGCGACGTGTCGGTTTATACTCGAAATGTAGCCATGGCTGAACAAATACTTGGTCATAACATTCACTTTTTATCCACACTCGCACATCTTAGCAACCTAGACGATTATGACGTAGTGATCAATCTAGCCGGTGAACCCATTGCAGACAAAAAATGGACTGATGAACAAAAAAGTAAAATTGAACAAAGCCGATGGTCAATCACAGAAGACATAGTGGCACTTATCAACGCAGGAGAAAATCCACCTAAGCTATTAATAAGTGGTTCAGCAATAGGATTTTATGGTCGTCAAGGTGAGCAAATCATTGATGAAAATTTTTCAACACCTCACGATGAATTCAGCCATCAACTTTGCGATCGCTGGGAGTTTCTAGCCAGACAAGCAGAATCGGATAAAACCCGAGTATGTATTGTCCGTACGGGCGTAGTTATCACCAAAAGAGGTGGTGCATTACAAAAAATGCTATTGCCATTTAAACTAGGTTTAGGTGGACCAATTGGTGACGGTAGTCAATATATGTCTTGGATACACCTTGAAGACATGCTGCAAGGCATGGCACATTTAATAAAAAATGAAAGTTGTGAAGGTGTTTATAATTTTACTGCACCTAATCCTGTTACCAATCTAGAATTTAGTCGTGAACTTGCCTCATCCCTTTCGCGACCTTGTATATTTAAAGTGCCTGAATTTGTGTTAAGAATGATGATGGGAGAAATGGCTGATTTAGTGATATATGGTCAAAGAGTCGTGCCTAAACGCTTACAAGAAAGTGGCTATGAATTTAAATACCCTAAAATATCCCAAGCTTTTGACAGTTTACGTAAAAATTAATGGCCTATATTTAAGCAAGTAGTCAATTAAAACCAGCAGGGTGTCACCTCAAAAGGTTTGCCTGCTGGTTTCTGGAGTTAGACCATCTGACGCAACAGTTGGCTAGTATTGAGTGACAACAGTCGCCAGCAGCCTAAAGCGCCAAGGACACCCACCACCAGCGCACCCGCTACCGGAGCAATAATCCAATACTCTAAATGCAAACTAGCAGGCATTTGAAATATTTGAGTCTGTAACATATATAAACTGAACTCATTCGCCGCCGCGGCCATAATACCCGCTACGGACCCAATGATGATAAATTCAAAGACTACACTGGCTCTAATTAATCGACCTTTGGCACCAAGGGTGCGCAAAATAGCTAATTCTTGTTGACGTTCATCCATACTAGCCTGTACTTGGGCAATCAACACCAATGCGCCTGCAGCTAAGACCAAGATCAATATAAACTCAACAGCCATCGAAACTTGGTCCACGATATTCCGCAGTTGATTAATGCGTGCATCCACATCAATCAAAGTGACGTTAGCATAAGGCTGCATCAATTTAGTGATATCAGCTTTACGCTCAGTGGGTAAATTAAAACTAGAAATATAGGTAGGAATAAAGTTTTGTAGCGCACGTGGCTCAATCACAAAGAAGAAATTTGGCTGCATAGATTGCCAGTTTACATCTCTGATACTGGTCACTTTAAGATCCACAATTTCGCTACCAATATTAAAGGTCAGCTTATCACCTAAGCCCAGTTGCATCCGCTCTGATATGCCTTTTTCAATAGACACTTCATATGGCCTTTGAGATGCGGTATCACTATCATTTAGCTCACCAAACCATTGACCTTCAACCACTTCACTGCCCTTTTGCAGCGTCGTACTCCAAGTTAAATTAGCTTCTCTGCCCAAACCATCACGGCCATTGCTTAGTTCGTCTGGATCTTCTTTGGATACCGCAGTGCGCACCTTTTCATCGTTAACGGAAACAAATCGGCCGCGAACAACAGGGTAAAACTTATCAACCTCAACTTGATTAGTGACAAAATGTTGTTGCAACTTAGGTTGCTGTACTTGGCTAATATTCACTAAGAAATAATTAGGAGTACCTTGAGGTAACTGGCTTTGCCATTGCTGTACCATGTCGTTACGCATCACCAAGACAATCAACAGCAGCATGATCGTCACAGCAAAACTTATTAACTGCACACTGTTATCCATTGCTCGGCGATGAATTCTAGCCCAAGCCAACTGCCAAGCACCCATTTTACCTTGGCCGAATTTACGCCCCATCCAAATCAATCCGTAGGTCACACCCAACAAACTGACGACCAAAATAATACCTGAAATGAACAGGATAGCGCTGACCTTAATATTTTGGCTATATGCCCACATCAACAAAAATATAGCACCGCCGGAAGCCACAAACTGGATCAATCTAGAACTTAGATTAGCACCTAAGTCACGGCGTAATACCCGCAGTGGCGATACCGAAAATAGTTTCATCAGAGGGTATAAAGAAAACAATACCGCACATACCGTACCGGTAAAAACAGCAATAATAAGCGGGCGCCAATGCCATACATCTATCGACACATCCACTTTTCCAGCAATAGCCGCAACCACCAGTTGTTGAATAAGAAAGCCCAATACCACACCAATGGTGATACCCAATGCGGTAATAAACAAAATCTGCAATAAATAAATTTGTTGCACCATTTTTTTGGGTGCACCTAAGGTTTTCATGATCGCGACGGGGTCATAATGGCGCAGACTGTAACGCTGGGCTGCAACAGCAATAGAAACAGCAGCTAACACAATGGCCAACAGGCTCGCTAATAAAAAGTATTGCCCTGCCCTGCCTACCGCTCTGCCGATACCAGACTCATCATCTTCGATGGATTCCCAGTCATGGATTTCGCTGTCGAGTTGTGGTTCAAGCCAATCGTAATAATCATCTAAATCACCGCTATCACCGGTAAAGAAATAGCTGTAATCAATTCTACTGCCCGGGCCTTCAACCTTAGTTGCGGCTAAATCTACTTTTGAGATCAATACTTTTGGATCACCACCAAATACACTAAAACCAGCGTCAGGCACTTCAGTCAACACTTTACTGACCTTAAATATTTTGTCACCTACTTCAATGCTGTCGCCTACTTTAATCGCTAGGGTTTGGAATAATTGAGATTCAATCCAAGCCTCTCCTGATGCTGGCAATCGGTCTATCGCCACACCATGCACAAAGGGTTCATCAGCTACTTTGACTGAACCTTTCAGGGGATAACCTATGTCTGCAGCTCTTAAATCTACTAAGTCCATTTGATCGTTAGCAAAAACCATTGAGCGAGCATACGTTTGATGAGCCGTGTTTAACCCCATCTCTTTGGCTTTTTCAATCCAAGCCATATCTACAGGTTTATTTGACTCAAGCACTCTATCTGCAGCAATAAATTCTGCACTTTTTTCTGTTAAAGCATATTTTAGTCGTTCACTAAATAATGACAGAGATAACACCGACGCAACCGATAAGATTATCGCCAGTAATATAATGGTTAACTCGCCACGTTTTGTCTCATGACGAAACAGCCGCCAAGCTAAACTCAAAGTATGATTGGTCATAGCACTAACCCACCTGTAGAGCAGCTTGCTCAACAGCTGTGCTTGAGAAAACCTCTGTTAACTCACCCGCTTGCATGTGTAATTGACGCTGACATCTACCTGCCAACACCGGGTCGTGAGTCACTAATACCAGAGTAGTATTAGAATTTTGATTTAACTCAAACAATAACTTTTCAATTTTGTCGCTGTTGGCTGCATCCAAATTACCTGTGGGTTCATCTGCGAATAAGATTTTAGGTTCAGAAATAAACGCTCGCGCTATCGCGACACGTTGTTGTTCACCGCCAGATAACTGATTTGGATAGTGACTTGCTCTATGATCGAGCCCCACCAGTTGTAGAATGTCCAAGGCTCTTTTTTTCGCATCATCGTGGCCAGCTATCTCGGCTGGTAACATAATATTTTCTAATGCCGTTAAACTTTGAACCAACATAAAACTTTGAAAAATAAAGCCCACTTTAGCCCCTCTTAATTGGGCTCGCTGTTCCTCATCCATGTTTTGCATGGCTTGACCATCTATAAATATTTCTCCCTCACTCACCTCATCGAGTCCCGCCAACAAGCTAAGCAAAGTGGATTTACCTGAGCCTGACGCGCCAACTATTGCAATCGACTCACCCGCCTTGACTTCAAAGCTAATTGGCTTGAGGATCTGTAATTGACCTTGCGTCGTAGTAACTGTTTTACTAATACCGTTTGTCTTAATCATAGTTGTTGGAGTCATAGTGCTGTTTCTTAATATCAATTCGTTACGAAATAAAATATATATATTATTGATCCTTATACCCTTATTACTGATTTCAGATCAGTTACAGGCTAAAGAAACCAAATTGCTTATCTTAGGTGATAGCCTAAGTGCTGCCTATGGTTTAAAGCAAGAGCAAGGCTGGGTAAGTTTGTTACAAGATGCGTGGCAAGACAAAGATATTATTATTATTAATGCTGCGATTAGCGGAGAAACTACAGACGGCGCCCTAGCTAGATTACCAAGATTGTTAAAACAACATAGTCCAACACATATTTTTGTTGAACTTGGTGGCAACGATGGTTTGCAAGGCCACCCTGTGAGTAAAATGCGCAACAATTTAGAGGAAATCATTCAATTATCGCAAGCAAGTCAGGTTAAAGTCATATTACAACAAATGCAAATACCGACTAATTATGGTAAAAGATACACCCAAATGTTTACCGGCAGTTACGCACAACTAGCTGAGCAATATGCTCTAACAATGCTTCCTTTCTTTTTAGAAAACATTGCTTTAGATAAAAATTTGATGCAACGAGATGGCATTCACCCAACTGCTGAAGCACAAATTATCATAGCCAAAGATATGCAAAAAAGACTAGGCGATATATTTTCCCCTAGCAGAATAAAAAACAACCAACTAGAATAGATGCTATCCTTGGTTAGGAAATCATCCTGTTTAAAATAGGAGTACAGTGTGGAAATAAGTTCATCAGGTGCTGGTTCACTCGCACAGATTGCACCCACTCAAACAGGCTCTCTACAGCAGGTCAAGGTTGCTGAACAACAAGCCACATTAGAAACGCCAGCAGTGCAAGAAAGTCAGTCGCCATCTCCGGCGCAAGACCAGCGAGTAGGCTCTTTGGTTGATGTTAGTGTTTAAAAACACAAATTAAAAAAACCGAGTTAATTAACTCGGTTTTTTATTGTCTATAAATCGAATTGTTCTAGCTTTATCTAAGGGCGAACATACTGCATTGGTTTATTGGTTTGTAATGTTAAGTAACGGTCTCTCAGTTTACTCTGCCTTGACTGCATATCGACTTTTTCACCTGCTATCAATACCACCTCCGCTGCCTCAGTAACCTCAAGCGGATCACCAGACCAAATAACTACATCCGCTAACTTCCCGGCTTCGAGGCTACCCAGCTTATCATCGATACCATAAAGCTTAGCCACGTTAATAGTTAAAGCAGCCAGGCCTTGATCCCAACTTAGTCCATTGGCCACCGCGTTACCCGCGTGTTGCCTTGCCAGACGAATATTATGGGTTTCTATTCCAATACTCACTTTGACACCGGCAGCGGATAATCTACCTGCATTTTTAAGGGTTGAACCTAACTGGTCAAACCCAAAAGGCAGGTTTGCTTCGGGATCAAGGATCACTGGGATATCATTATCTGCCAACACTTTAGCCACTCGCCAACCTTCAGTTGCATACGTAATAACAATATTCAATTGGGGTTGACGTTGTTTTAAAGCAATAACCTGACGAATATCGGCCGCTCTGCGGGCATCAATTAGAAGTGGCATTTCACCTTTAACCAAAGGTATTAATGCCGCAATATCCGCCCTACTCAATTCACCATGCCATTCATCAATAGGTGTCAACGGTTTACCAATCGCAAACTTAGCTTCAGCAAGGGCTTTTTCTAGACTAACCCAAAGTACACTTCGAGAGCCTCCCATTGTGTCGGCACCACTATTACCTACTCTAGTGCTGATAAATGCCTTTGCTTGGATAACTGGATCGCTGACGTTGCCTAAAGAAATCATCGCACCTTGACCGTTAAACAGTTGCCCAGTTCGCCCCATTGAGCTAGCGGCAGACGTTACCCCTTCAATCCGTGCAATCGCCATTAATGACGAATCCGAGTTGATAGCATAAGACACATCGAATGCTGCGCCAGTCTTAGAAATACTGGTCAAACTAGAATTACTGTCATTGGTACCTGCAGAAAAGCCCACGTCAACTAACCCTAGCGACGTACTTGCGCCAATTAAACCGGGCGTCACAACTTTTCCTTTAGCGTCAATAATCTCGTATCCCGCTAATGCAGGCTCACCTTGCATCACTTTTTGGATCTTGCCATCTTTTATTAACACAGTGGCATTATCAATAGTGCCTTGCGACGACATGGTATGCACCTTCGCCCCCACAATAGCGATGCTCTTCGCAGCAACGACTTGAGTCAACAACATACTGCCAAGCAATGAATACTTAATTAATTTGTTCATTTGCTGTCTCCTTCACCGGGTTGTCCTAGCTCAAAATCACTGACAGGCCATGATGCGGGAACGTTGCGGTCATAGATTAATGCTCCGTCTAAATAAACGTGTTCTGCTTGAGCATAAGTCGAAAACGGATCAGCGCTCCAAATCACCACATCAGCATTTTTGCCCTTTTCCAAAGAGCCCGTTTGCTCAAATATACCCAACGATTTCGCAGGGTTAGCGGATAACCATTGCCATGCGTCAGCTTGGCTAATGTCGATACCTGCACGGCGACCGTTGGCCCACGCTTTGGCTGCTTCTTGGTTTAATCGTTGAATACCCAAATCACTATCAGAATGTACTATCGCGCAGGCATTGGCTGCATGAACCATCGGTATATTTTCTTGAATTCCATCATAAGCTTCTAACTTAAAGCCCCACCAATCAGCCCACATTGCCGAACACACACCAGCTTCTGCTAGTTGGTCAGCTATTTTGTATGACTCAACCGCATGATGAAACGCTGCAATTTTGTAATTAAACTCTTTCATTACATCCAGCATAGTGCCCATATCATCAGCCCGATAACAATGCATATGCACTAAAATTTCGCCTTTTAATGCTAAGGCTAAAGTTTCCAGTTTTAGGTCACGTTTAGGGACTTTAGCGTCTTTTTTACCTGCTTCATGATCAGCATAATATTTATCCCAGCTGCGCTGATAGTTTTGTGCATCGGCCCAAGCTTGTCTGTAACCAGCCACATTACCCATACGTGTAGAAGGTCCACCTTTTTGACCATATACTCTTTTAGGGTTTTCACCGCAGGCCATTTTCATACCGTAAGGCGCATTAGGAAATTTCATATCTTGCACGGTTGCACTAGGCAAGTTTTTGACGGTTACGCCTCGCCCGCCAACTAAATTCGCAGAGCCTGGTAAAATTTGCATCACAGTGACGCCACCCGCTAAGGCTCGTTGAAAGCCAGCATCTTGAGGCCAAATAGAATGTTCAGCCCACACCTCCGCTGTTACAGGGTTGGTTGCCTCGTTACCATCAGAATGTGCGGTACCACCGGGAGCAGGATATACCCCTAAATGGCTATGCACATCAATAATACCAGGGGTAACCCATTTACCTTTAGCATCAACAATCACACCATCATCCGGCACAGACAAATCGTTACCTATGGCAACAATCTTGCCATCTTGTAACAACACCGAACTGTCATTAAAAACACCACCGATGCCATCTAAAACCGTGGCATGAGTAATTAAAACACTTTTGCTGACAATAGGTTTGTAGGTACTTGGAAAAGGGTTTTGATTGATTTGAAATGCAGGCCCTTTGGCCTTATCTTCGCCTGATTCAGAACACCCCACCAAAGCAAAAAAGCTTGTAACAGCAGCTAATTTAAACAGCTGTCGCTTGTTGTCTAAAATTTTCATGTTTTTCCCTGAGTTTCTATCGTTATTGTGGGTATACGCAGCAATCTTTGTTGCTCATGCATTATCCTATAACAATAATAGGATTTTACTAGGATTGAATATGCTGCAAAATTTCGTCCGCACTTTTCAGTCTTCGGATACTCATAAACAAATCCTCAGCTTGTGGGTATTGACGACTCAAGTAACCCAACCATTGTTTCACCCGGTTAGGATAATATTTGCCTTTATCCCCAAATAATTCATAACCAGAATATTGTACCAATAATGCCTTTACTTGCTCCCATGGCATATGTTGCTGGGTGTTTTTTATCACCTGAGCCAAATTAGGCATCGCCAAAGCACCGCGGCCCAACATGATATTTTCACAAGCAGATTGCTGTTGGCAATTTACCGCGTCTTGCGCGTTCCAAATCTCACCATTAGCGACGATCGGAATATTCACATGTTGTTTTATTTTCGCAATCCAGTCCCAATAGGCAGGCGGTTTATAACCATCGACTTTGGTTCGGGCATGAATAACTAATGAGGTAGCCCCTGCATCAGCAATGGCCTGTGCATTGGCTATCGCCAAAGAAGTATCATCAAACCCCAAACGCATTTTGGCACTCACGGTGTGGTCTTTAGGCACGGCTTGGCGCACGGCACTGACTATTTTGTAAATAGTTTCAGGCTCGCGAAGTAGTATTGCACCACCTTTGCTCTTGTTAACTGTTTTAGCCGGACAACCAAAGTTAAGATCAACTCCATGGGATCCCAACTCGATGGCTCGATAAGCATTTTCTGCCAACCAATCTGCGTGTTGACCTAACAACTGGACTTTGACAGGCACACCGTTAGGTGTAAAACCTTGATTATTTAATTCAGGGCATATCCTATAAAACACATGTTTAGGCATGAGCTGTTCTACAATCCTAACAAACTCGGTCACGCACAGGTCAAATCCGCCCACTTGGGTCAACATGTCCCGCATTAGGTGATCAACGACCCCTTCCATCGGGGCTAAAGTAATATGCATTAGCGCGACTCGTTTTGTGATTTTTGCTGCCTACGAGTGCCACATGCCAGCACAATATCAAGCTGCTGTTTTGAGCTCGCGGTGCTCCAAATTAATATTTCATCTAACATTCTAAAACATCCCAAACACATATCTTGGTCATCAAGACAGCAATTTTGGACACAAGGAGATTCGACGGTTGATGGTGTATTGGTCATGACTTATTCATTCAAAATAGATTACGCGTATTCTATCAATAAGCTTGAAGGAAGACCAAAGTTTGCTATGAATCAAAATCGACAAACACATTTATATGTTACGCAATTGTAAATACTTACAGACTAGTGGTTGGACCAATAGGCTGTTGCGCCATACTCTACAAAGTTTATTAAAAAAACTATCTTGAAGTTCTACTATGTTGCAATACAAAGCGCCAGTCATGATATGCAAGTATGTGGTGGCCATGGTTATATTAAAGAATGGGGTATGGAGCAGATTTATCGTGACGTGCGTATTGCGACTATGTTCGAAGGTACAACCGGCATTCAGACATTAGATTTATTGGGTCATAAAATATTACTCACCCGTAGTAAATCTTTAAAAGCTTTCAGTAAAGATGTACTCGTTTTCAGCAAAGACAAAAGCATGACTTCTGGTAACCCCCATAACGTCAAATGAATAAATTTATCTGGGCATTAAGCAAAAGTGTGGCGAACTGGCAACAATACTCAATACGTTTAGCCTTAAAAGCTAAAAAGGACAGAGACATAAAAGGCTCATCCTCAGTAGATTATTTAATGTACTCAGGATATATAATGGGTTATTTCTGGGCACAAATGGCTCAAACAGCCTATGTAAAGTGGCTGGAGAGTTTAAAAATCAAGACTTTTATCGTCCTAGAATTAAAACTGCTGAATTTTATTTTAAAAGTTTATTATCTTGAACAAAGTCTTTGGCTAAAACCGTGATGGCCGATCCAAAAACCTTAATGTAACTAGACCAAGACTTGTTGTCTTTTTTTTAGGTAAGTGTTCGTTGAGGTAATGAGTATTAAACATATAAGAAATTCAGTACCCTATTATTTTCTTAATCCTATGAAGTAAAATTGCAATTATACTTCACCGTAGAAGGCTTACAAAAATGATGGTTCATATTGAAAAAGCATCATGTAAAGCATTACCGATAATTTATCTTAACCAAACCACATCGACATTATGTGTTTCGGGTTTAATTACCTGACTTATGGTTGCAGAAAACTATAATATTCACAAAAACCATTCAGTATATTCGTCGTAACAACTGATGATAGAATGTGACTCATTAATCGACTTATGACACTCTCACCACTGCTGTCAATAAAACCTGAAAGCAACATCAATAAATAAGCGAGTAACAAAACAGATAACATCACTAATGCGGTTTAAGTTTGCTCCCAAACACTAAATATGGTTTTTTGTTAGTAGTACTGCGGCTAATATTGGTCCAAGACTTGCCATTTATCTATCCATTATAGAATGATCGCCATGTGGCCTATACACGAGATGTCAGTACTATAAAATGAATGTGTACATCAAGTCTGGTGATTTATTAACTCGCTATTTAGCGGGGAATAGGGATAGGCTTATTCATATAAAACCCTTTAACGTAGACGCCGCATAATACTTGGCAATCAATTCGGTCCCTAAAAATAAAATTGCGCCTATAGATAAATTTTTCTGTATTGTTAAATATTTTAGAGGCTTAACAACGTGGGTAATGCGATAAAATTAAGGCATAATTGTGTGATTCGGTCGAGGCAATGTAATCGACAAGAAGAAGAGGATATCAGTGAATAAAATTAGGCTCACCCAAGACGAAAATCTTTCCATAAAGGTCAGTTACCAGTTATTGCCTAGTGACCAGCAGCGCCTCGATTTATATTTCTCCTTACCGGATGAAATGGGTATAAGCCCTAAAACCTTAGCAGAAGAGCATTATTTTCATAATAGTATACAAAGCCATAGCGCTTATTACTCAGACCAACTGCATTTACCTTTAGTACGAAGTCGCTTTATCAGCCAACAAAAAGGTGAGCAAAGTGATTACCGCTTAAACCTTAATCTGTTTTCCTATCAAATTCGCATTGCCTTGGATACCGATATAAAACAAACCATTAAGCTTAAAGAGTGCGAGGATTTTTACCCGCAAGCTATATTGTTAGCAGAACAGATTTCTGGACTACTAAAAAAGCTAAGAAGATACGCGCCGCCTGACCGAAAACTACGTGCCTATTTTGAAAATGCAGACAACTATCTCAGTTGGCAAGTAGAACAATCATTTTTAAAACTGCTATCTAGAGCCCCAAAAAGCAGTGACTTTACCAGTGAGAGAAACTTCTTGTTAGCGCTGTGTCGAAGTGAAAATGAATACCGCGAAGAGAACCAATATAACTCACAAGTCACCTTAGGTGACCCTAATCGCATCACCAATAAAATGCGCTTGCTGCAACGATTAATAGAGTATGGAGTGGTATTTCAAAAAGAAGTGAAAAACCTCAATACCAGTTTAAACCGCATTGTACGTGGCACAGTCACAGCCGTTATTATGACTTTTGTTATGGTGCTAGTGTTAAATGCGCGAACTAACTTTACTGAAGTGACAATTGCATTAGTCGGTATGTTAGGCGTTATTTATGGTTTAAGAGAAATATTTAAGGAAGATATTACGCGGATCATTTGGCGCAGAATTCAAAAAGGATTGCCAAAATGGAAAGTCATTTATAGTCAAAGTGTCAATAAAAGCCGTGTGGCGAGTCAAACTATTTGGCTTGAGTACATTCGTAACAAAGATTTACCCGAACAAGTAGATAAATTATTTCAAACCCGGCGACAACAAAATAAACAAGCTGCACAATTACTGCATTTTCGCAGTGACACTAAAGTTAATGCAAAAGGTTTTTTACCCGGCTACGATGAAATTCAGCAACGTATTTATTTTAATTTAACTCCCTTCATTCGTTTCTTAAAAAAGGGGAAGGCCGTTTATACGCACTTGATGGTAGTAAAATAACAAAACAAGCTGTTGAGCGGCGATATCAAATCAACGTGGTTTTAATGCATACTGATAAGCAGCAGCAACAACATAAGCAGCGCTTTAAAATCACCCTGAACCGCTCTAACATCATTAACATCGAAGCAATACAGTCAGATAACACTGATTGATAAAGAACGCGTCTTTGTTCTGCTTAATAATAATGGGAAAGTCGGACGAAGTGTATGTCGTTTGAGAAAAGGCATGATGCCACCACACGGGATAACGCATGCGCTACCATCAGAATGACATAGCTATACATTAGCCAATAAAAAAGCCGCTTAATGAATTAAGCGGCTTCGTCATATGGCGTCCCCAAGGGGATTCGAACCCCTGTTACCGCCGTGAAAGGGCGGTGTCCTAGGCCTCTAGACGATGGGGACAAAAACTTCGTTATCGAAACAGATTTCGATAAGTTTTTGTAAAGTAAGATAAACTCGCAAATTGCAGACTTAACTTTTAACACATTACAAAAACGAAACTTCTATCAAACTACTTACTAACTGGCCTAGGCGGTAGTTAATAATCCTTGTTTTAATACTTAAACCACATCCTGCGGCTTAATCAATATGGCGTCCCCAAGGGGATTCGAACCCCTGTTACCGCCGTGAAAGGGCGGTGTCCTAGGCCTCTAGACGATGGGGACAAAAACTTTTTTTACCGAAACAAATCTCGATAACGCTCTTGTAAACTAAAAATGAACCGTAAATTTCACGGGACAACTTTATACGTTACAAAAACAAAATTCTTATCTTGTCTTATCTTTCATCTACTGGCCTAGGCGGTAGTAGACAATCCTTGATATGGTGGAGCCAGGCGGGATCGAACCGCCGACCTCTTGCGTGCCACGCAAGCGCTCTCCCAGCTGAGCTATGGCCCCAAACCTATTAACATAAGTTTACGCTTTAACCCAACTAGTAGGTGTCGTTCCTTGACAGCGGGGCGCAGTTTAGGCATCTGCCCTTTTCATGTCAACGCTTTTTTTAGGTATTTTCTCTGTTTGCTATATATTCCAGCGCTTTGTTTATACGTTGTTCAATTTGAGCCGGTTTAAGTAAATTTAATGTTAAATCTAATGCCGGTGAATTACCAGCGCCGGTTACTGCAACTCGTAATGGCATGCCCACTTTCCCCATACCCACGTCTAACTCTTCAGCAGTTTGATTAATCGCGTTATGAATAGACTCAGTATTCCACTGTGTCAAAGCTGATAATTTACTTTGCACCAGCAGCAAAGCTTCTTTAGCGACAGGTCGTAAATGCTTTTTAGCCGCTTTTTCATCAAGGGCTTCATATTCTTGATAAAAATAACCACTAATTTGAGCAAGTTCTTTTAAGGTTTTAACCCTATCAGCCTGCACAGTAATCACATCTTCTAGTGCTGGGCCTTGATTAATATCAATACCTTGTTGAGCAAAATGCCATCTAGCATGTTCAGCCACTTCTTTGGCAGGCAGTGTTTTAATATAATGTTGATTTAACCAAATAAGTTTATCTGTATTAAACGCAGAGGCAGACTGACCTATTGCATCTAAAGAAAATAACTCAATCATTTCTTCTACTGAGAATATTTCTTGATCACCATGTGACCAACCAAGGCGCACCAAATAATTTAGTAATGCTTGTGGTAGATAACCTTCATCTCTAAATTCCATCACACCGACCGCATTGGTGCGTTTTGATAATTTTTTACCGTCGTCACCTAAAATCATAGATACGTGGGCATACTCTGGAATAGGTGCACCTAAGGCCTGTAATATATTAATTTGACGGGGAGTGTTGTTTATATGATCTTCACCGCGAACTACATGGCTAATGCCCATATCCCAATCATCTACCACCACGCAAAAATTATAGGTCGGCGCCCCGTCACTGCGACGAATAATTAAGTCATCTAATTCGCTGTTAGCGATCTCGATATCACCACGGATATAATCTTTAATTATCACACTACCTTCTTGGGGCGTTTTAAAACGAATCGCAAAGGGCTTGTCTTGAGGATGATCAGTGCGCTCACGCCATGTACCCGGATAACGAGGCTTTTCGCCTTTAGCCATTTGTTCTTCACGAATGGCATCCAATTCAGCAGATGGCATAAAGCACTTATAAGCTTTACCTTCGGCTAACAGTTGGTCGATAAATTGGTTATAGCGGTCAAAACGCTGAGTCTGATAAAACGGTCCTTCATCCCAATCTAAACCTAACCACTGCATACCTTCAAGGATTGCGTCGATAGCGGCTTGGGTGGAACGTTCAATATCAGTATCTTCGATACGTAACACAAATTTTCCGCCTTTACTTTTGGCGTATAACCAAGAGTAAAGTGCAGTACGTGCACCACCAACGTGAAGATAACCTGTGGGACTTGGAGCGAAACGGGTAACTGTTGTCATGTGAAAAAAGCCTGAACTAAGAATTAATGTCATTTTACCAGTCAATTAAGGGAATTTATATCAGCAAAAAGTCATTTAGAATAAAGATTGAGGGAAAACTGTAGCTGTTTTTAACCAATATATTGGGGTTCACTTCGAAAATCGAACGCTTTTTATCCATTAGAACAATAATTTTCATTTAGATGTTGACAGTGAATAACTCATACCTATAATAGCGCTCCTCTTACCGGCCAAGGCTAGTAAGAAATATAAATTGGTCGCTTAGCTCAGTTGGGAGAGCATCGCCCTTACAAGGCGAGGGTCACTGGTTCAAGCCCAGTAGCGACCACCACTTTAAAAAAGCCCGTAAAATATTACTTTTACAGGTCTTTTTTTTTGCTAGGAAAAAAATAGTTTTCTTAGCAACTTTTAAGGTAATACCCCTCCCCTACTTTACTTGAAATTCAACACCCCTTTTTTAATACCTTGTTTGAGTTAATTAATTTCTCTATTTTCTGTGTTTAAGACTTATTATTGTAGCTTCAAATACGATAACCTTTAGGCATTATGTATATATTGGTTACCAATGAATTCACAACTGGCTAAACATACCAAAGTACTCATCGTAGATGATCAAGCCTTAGCTAAGGGATATATGAAATATTCCTTAGAGGAGCTAGGATTTAGCGACATTACTTATGTGGATAAAATCAACCTTGCTCTAACCACATTACGAAATCAGCGATTTGATTTAATCATTTGTTCTTACAACTTAAAACACGAACAAGATGGTTATTATTTTTATGATGAAATGAAAGCTAATGGAGAGCTGCCTTTAAGCACCGCTTTTGTATTTATTAGTGCCGATACTAACTCAGATCTAGTACAGAGTATTATTGAATTACAACCTGACGATTTTTTAGCTAAGCCTTTTACAGTTAAAGAGTTAGATCGAAGATTAAGCCGAGTATTGGCCCGCAAAAAAGCCTTAAATGATGTATATTTGTGTATCGATAAACAGCAATTTATTCGGGCTTTATCAGAGGTAGAGTTGTTTCTAGGTAACCCTAAACATTCAGAGTTTTTCCCGTTAGCATTAAAAATAAAAGGTGAGATGCTTACGGCATGCGGCAATTTTCAACAGGCCAAAGACTTCTATTTAGCTATATTAAAAGTGCAAATCTTCACATGGGCGCAATTAGGATTAGTAAATAGTTATCTGCATCTCAATGAAGACGAGTTAGCAGAAAAACTGGTATTACGTTTAGCCTTCAAACCAGACTCGCAGCTTGCCGCATACGACCTGCTAACCGCTTTACAGATCAAACAAAATGACTTTGACACCGCACTGGAGTGCGTGATGATGGCCACCGAAATTTCTCCTCGGAGTATCCGTCGACATAAGACAGCCCTAGATCTATCGCGTATTACTCATGATTATGAAACCCAATTCGAAGCAGCGAAAAAAATTGTTCGTTTTGCCAAAAACTCGATTCATGATAACCCTGAAAATTATTTAAACGTTGCCAGAGCAGGAATCGACTATGCCATGACAACAGAGGCATCTGATACCGATAGATTAATCAAACAAGCAAAGGAATATGTTAGGCAGCTTAAACAGGCGTTTCCTAAAGCCGATGTGCAAGAGCAAATGAAAGTTGTCAATGCCAGGATAATGTATCTCGAAGATGAAAAAGATAATGCTTTAGGCTTACTTAATAAGCTTGACGAAGACAGTTGGGACAACGAAGGCGTAGACGCATTGTTAGACAAAGCCAAAATATTTCATGATGTAGGCTTACATGAACGCTCACAGGCTGTATTACAACAAATAGAAGAACGTTGTAAGGACGATCCTAATCAAAGTCAAATATTTTTACATTACATTAATCAAGAAAAAGAAGAGAAGTCTGCGATTAAATTTAGTTCGAAGGACTTAAACAACACGGCAGTTGAGTATTTTCAAAAAGGAGAGATTGACAATGCCATGGAGGTCTTCACACAAGCATTTACCATAATGCCCAAAAACACTTCCATTGCCCTTAATCTGATGCAGGTAATTTCATCCCAGGCGGCAACATTAGGTGCAGTAAACCTATCTGACCCTATACTCAAAAAGTGTATTAAAACGATTGAAAATACTAAATTAAATGATGTGCAACAAGAAAGATATCACAAAATCCGCACTATTTTAGATGCTTTGGAGTGAGCCTATTCACTAGACATAAAGCGTTTACAAACCACCTGCAATATCGACGAAGCTCCCCGTCACAAATGAAGATTTTTCTGATGCTAACCAGTATATCGCCTCGGCAACTTCTGCAGGTTGACCGCCTCTTTGCATCGGTATTTTTGATTTAAGTCTCTCGATACGGCTTGGTTCGCCACCCGAAGTATGAATATCAGTATGAATAAGGCCTGGCCTCACGGCATTCACTCGAATAGCTTCATTTGCCACTTCCAGCGCTAAACCTTTGGTCAAACTATTAATTGCGCCCTTGGAAGCAGCATAATCTATATATTCGTTAGGAGAGCCACTTTTAGCCGCACCAGATGAAACGTTGATTATCGCTCCACCCTTGCCTCCATACTTACTGGAAATACGTTTAACGGCTTGTTTTGAACACAAAAAACAACTCATCACATTGGTGGTCAGCACTTGACTAAATCGTTGTTCATCGATTTCATCAAGACGACATTGTTTTTTTAAAATCCCCACGTTATTAACCAGTACAGACAAGCAGCCTAACTCTTGGTCAACGGTATCGAATAGACGTTGTACTTCACAAGCTTTGGAAACATCGGCTTTCACCGTGATACATTTAACATTGAATTGAAGAATTTCATTTTTTAACGGCTTAGCAGCAATTTCATCAGTTAAGAAGTTAATACACACGGCATAACCTTTTTGTGCAAAAAGTTTAGCTGTGGCTGCTCCAATTCCCCTACTTGCACCGGTAATAATCACTATTTTGTTAGTTGGCATATCATTCTCTATCGATATTTCAATGGTTTCAAAAATAGTCCTTCAACTATCGCTTTAAAACTAAGTCACCTTTAAAGCGACATTAAAACGTTGTTCCTTGTATTGCTCACTTTCTACAATACTGACCAAGGTTGTCACAGCCAGCCATATATCCTCAAACGAGGTATAAAGTGGTGTAAAACCAAAGCGCAATATATTGGGAGCACGAAAATCGGCTATCACACTTTTTTCAATTAAGGCTTGGCAAATGGCAAACGCAGCATCATGAGAGAAAGCTAGTTGGCTACCTCTTAGCTTTACATCATCGGGCGAACACAGAATCAATTCATGCAAACAGTGGTGCACTTTAACCAGATTGATAAATACATCCGCTAGCGCCTCAGACTTATTTCTGATGTGTAACATATCCACGTCTTGCCACACATCAAGCGCCGCATCCAAAACACTCATGGATATCACACTAGGTGTACCGCACTGAAACTGATTAATATTAGGTGAAGGCTGATAATTAGCGTCAAAAGCAAAGGGTTTTGCATGTCCCATCCAACCACATAATGGTTGTTTAACCGCTTCTTGGTGGCGTTTGGCTACGTATAAAAATGCCGGTGAACCAGGTCCACCATTCAAATATTTGTAACCACAACCCACAGCAAAATCCGCTTCACATGTATCTAGCTCCACAGGCAGAGCACCGGCGCTATGGGCTAAATCCCAAATGACCAAAATACCTTTTTCATGAGCAAGCTGAGTTAGCTTTGCCATATCCAATAACTTACCCGTTCGAAAATTTACTTGGGTAAGTAATAATACAGCTACAGACTCGGTTAAATTTTTCTGTATATCCTGCTCTTCAACCATTTGAAGTTGGCATAGGTCGGGTCCTAACAAGTCACTCAACCCTTGCACCATATATAAGTCAGTCGGAAAGTTGTCTTTTGTCGACAGCACCACTGTTCGCTCAGAGTTAAGTTTAAGCGCACTGCATAACAGCTTAAATAAATTCACAGAAATAGAGTCACAACAAATTACTTGGCCTTGGGCCGCTCCAATCAGAGGCGCTATTTTTTCGCCAACCTTAATCGGCAAATCAATCCAGTTATGGCTATTCCAACTTTTAATTAAGTCGTTTCCCCACTGTTGGCTAACGACCTCTGCCACCCTTGATTTGACCGATTTAGGCAACGCTCCTAATGAATTACCATCCAAGTAAATAGTATTAGCCGGAAGATCGAATTCAAGGCGCTTTTTAGCCAAAGGATCGGCTTTATCTAAAGTAATAATCTCATCAAAATTCATTTCGCTAGTCCGTCTAATTGTTGGGTCAATGTTTTAAAAGCTTCAGAGCCAGGATGTATCCAATCAAAACGCCCGCCTCCCTCTAACAGGATAACTCTTCGCTGCAGCTTGTCTAACTCAAATACTGGTACAATATCGTCTTTATCGCCTTGTAAAATAGTGGTAATAGTGTGCGATGGCTGCTTACTTGGGTTGGCCAGATGGTATTCAGCGGTTTTGTCTTTGGGCATACCTTACATAAAATTATTTGTAACTTTCTGGCTACTATTTGAACCCATTGCGTATTCTGCAATATCCGTTATCGCAGCTAAACCGATCACACCTTTTAACTGTTTAATTTCGCCACCAGCAAGCAAGGCCAAATGCCCACCAGCAGAATGCCCCACTAATACTGAGTGGCTTAAATCAAATTCGCCACTCTTTAAAGAGCTGACGCGAGGATACCAGCCTTTACATCATCATAAGAGCTTGGCCAACCGCCGCCTATGTCGCCACTTCGACGATATTCTAATGACCACACATTGAAGCCTGCTTGAGCCAACCCAATGTTTAAAGCAAATGTATGTTGAATATCGTATGCCCTTAACCAACAACCACCATGAATTAAAATAACCAGTGGGTTTGCGTGTTTATTTTCGAGATCTTTTATCTTGGTAACCTTTTGGCTCGCCACAGTAAGGCGTATTGCAAAGAGTCTGCATCATAGGAAATGCTTTCATCTGCAGCAGCAAATGGCAATGCTGCAACTTTTGAGTAGGCAACATTATTAGCAACGCTTGGGAACTTGATGGTGGTTTGTGAGCAACGGCAATGAACGAGAGCATGCTAAGGAGAAATATTATCAACCAATTCAAAGTAATCAATTTCCTTAAACAAAAAAGCAGTATTAAAAATAACACTGCTTGCATACAACTCAAATTAAAATTTAGATTACATCATTTCAATAGCTATAGCCGTAGCTTCCCCTCCGCCAATACATAATGATGCTACACCCTTTTTGAGGTTATTTTGTTTAAGCGCGTGTAACAAGGTAACAATAACCCTGGCACCAGATGCTCCAATTGGGTGTCCAAGGGCACAAGCACCACCTTTAATGTTAACTTTAGCTGGGTCTAAACCCAGCTTTTTGATGGCTAACATGGTGACCATAGCAAAAGCTTCATTAATTTCGAACAAATCGACGTCTTCGTGTGACCAGCCGGTTTTATCGAATAATTTTTGCATCGCGCCAACCGGGGCAACGGTGAAGTTTTCAGGTTCAATGGCATGCGAACTATGTGCAACAATTTTAGCGATTGGCGTTAAACCTAATGCCTTAGCTTTACTGGCTGACATAACCAACAGAGCAGCAGCACCATCAGAAATGGAACTTGAGTTGGCAGCAGTCACTGTTCCGTCTTTTTTAAATGCTGGACGTAATGTAGGTATTTTTTCTGGTTTAGCCTGTTTTGGGCCATCATCGCTATCAATTAACACGTCGCCTTTACGACTTTTAATAGTAACGGGTGTAATCTCGTCAACGAACAAACCTGCATCTTGAGCACTATTGGCCTTGTGTAAACTGGCTAAAGCAAATTCATCCATTTGTTCACGCGTAATGCCTTCAGCATCGGCTGTTGCTTGTGCAAAACACCCCATGGCTTGTCCATCGTAGGCGTTTTCTAAGCCATCAAGCATCATGTGATCGAGTATCTGCCCATGCCCCATGCGATAACCAGAACGGGCTTTTGGCAATAAGTAAGGTGCATTACTCATGCTTTCCATGCCCCCTGCCACTATTGCTTCTGCGGTGCCAGCTTTGATCAGATCATGGGCCAACATAAGGGCTTTCATACCTGAACCACAGACTTTATTAATGGTTGTAACGCCAGTTGCTAACGGTAGACCCGCTTTTAACGAAGCTTGTCTGGCTGGAGATTGTCCTAGACCTGCTGGTAACACGCAGCCCATTATCACTTCATCAATATGTGACAATACCCCAGACGAGTCAGGCGTTTCTTGCAGTACAGCTTGAATAGCGCTAGCTCCCATTTCTGTAGCCGTCATAGGTGACAAACTCCCCATAAACCCACCCATAGGTGTGCGTTTTGCGGATACTATTACAATTGTATTATCAGACATAAAAAACTCCTAGATTTTGCTTTATTTACTATTTTTTAATCACTGGCGTACAGGAATTTGCACGCTTTGTGTTTTATCAGAATAACTGACTTAGCCAATATCCGCTTTACAAGATTGATTTTAAAACCGTAACACTTTACATTCACTTTAAGTTTACGTAAACGTAAACGTAAGCTTTGATAACGGCTAACAACAAATATTGATCATCCACACATGAGTAAATAATGAGTGAACAGACTTTCAGCATAGGCGAACTAGCCAAATCAATGGACATTACCCCGCGTTCAATTCGATTTTATGAAGAGCAGGGGTTATTAAACCCGACTCGAATTGGCCAGAATCGTATTTATACGAAAAAAGATCAGGTTCGCTTAAAGCTGATCTTACGGGGTAAACGTTTAGGATTTTCCTTAGCAGAAACCAAAACCTTATTTGATTTGTATGACAGTAACCAGAATTCAAAGGTACAGCTTGAAGCTATGCTCAAAATGACAGATGAAAAACGCGCTCATATGCAACAACAACTAGAAGACATTGAAATGCTAAAAGCTGAACTAGAAGACGTAGAAGCCCGCTGCCAAGAAGAACTCAATGCCTTAACGCTCCATACCTTAAAACAAGGACAAATCGCATGAATGCCCCTTACCCAACTTTAAATTTCGGTCTCGGTGAAGATATTGATATGTTGCGTGACCACGTATACAACTTCGCCCAAGGTGAAATAGCCCCCTTAGCAGACAAAGCAGACAAAGATAACAGTTTCCCCAATGAATTATGGCCGAAACTAGGCGAAATGGGACTTTTAGGCGTAACAGTCGCCGAGCAATACGGAGGTTCTGATATGGGCTATTTAGCCCACGTCATTGCAATGGAAGAAGTGAGCCGTGCCTCTGCTGGAATTGGATTAAGTTATGGCGCCCATTCAAATTTATGCGTCAATCAAATCCACAAAAACGGCACCGATGCTCAGAAACAAACCTACTTACCTAAATTGGTTAGCGGCGAGCACATTGGTGCTTTAGCGATGAGTGAGCCAAACGCTGGTTCAGATGTAGTGAGCATGAAACTACGTGCAGACAAACGCGGCGATGTGTATGTGTTAAATGGCAGCAAAATGTGGATCACCAATGGTCCTGATGCGCATACTTATGTGGTGTATGCTAAAACCGATGTAACAGCCGGTGCCAAAGGTATGACAGCTTTTATTGTTGAGCGTGGCTCCAACGGTTTTACACAAGCACAAAAACTGGACAAATTAGGCATGCGTTCATCTAACACTTGCGAACTGGTATTCCAAGATTGTGAAGTCCCAGCAGAAAACATTCTTGGCCAAGAAGGCGGCGGTGCACGAGTGTTGATGAGTGGCTTAGATTACGAACGTGTCGTTCTATCCGGCGGACCGCTGGGTATTATGCAAGCTTGTATGGACTTAGTCGTGCCTTACATCCACGACCGTAAGCAATTTGGTCAATCTATTGGTGAGTTTCAATTAGTACAAGGCAAAGTCGCTGATATGTACACTCAGATGAATGCTGCTAGAGCTTATGTGTATGCCGTCGCTCGTTCATGTGACAGAGGTGAAACCACTCGCAAAGACTCAGCAGGAGCGATTCTTTATTCTGCAGAGCTGGCGACAAAAATGGCTTTAGACGCAATTCAGCTTTTAGGAGGCAATGGTTACATCAACGAATTCCCAGCGGGTCGATTGTTACGAGATGCCAAGTTATATGAAATAGGTGCAGGTACTTCTGAAATTCGCAGAATGTTGATTGGTCGAGAGTTGTTTAAAGAGTCCGCTTAAATAGCTTTTATAAATAGCTGTTATAAAGAGCTTGTTTAAACAGCCCGTTTAAAACCTCATTTAACAAACAACCGGAGCAATACTGTGCCAAAAATCATCAGTAAGCTAAACACCAAAAGCCAGGAATTCTTGGCTAATGCGCTGCACATGAAAGTGCAGGTGGACGACCTAAAAGATAAAATTACCATAATCAAAAACGGTGGCGGCGAAAAGGCGAATCAAAGGCATCTTGATCGAGGTAAACTGCTTCCTAGAGAGCGTATTAATACCCTACTCGACTCAGGCTCACCTTTTCTTGAATTATCACAACTTGCGGCATATGAAGTGTATGAAGACAACGTACCTGCTGCTGGTCTGATAGCGGGTATAGGCCGAGTGTCGGGCACTGAATGTATGATTGTGGCCAACGATGCAACTGTGAAAGGCGGAAGTTATTACCCGTTAACCGTTAAAAAACATTTGCGGGCACAAACTATAGCTGAACAAAATAATTTGCCTTGTATCTATCTAGTCGACTCAGGTGGAGCAAACTTACCACGTCAAGATGAGGTGTTTCCAGACAGAGAACATTTTGGTCGCATATTCTTTAACCAAGCTAACTTGTCAGCACAAAACATTCCCCAAATTGCTGTGGTAATGGGATCATGTACCGCAGGAGGCGCTTACGTGCCGGCTATGGCTGACGAATCTATTATTGTGAAAGACCAAGGCACCATTTTTCTTGGCGGTCCTCCTTTAGTGAAAGCGGCCACAGGTGAAGTGGTCAGTGCACAAGACTTAGGTGGAGGCGATGTGCATTGTCGTACATCAGGTGTGGTCGATCATTTAGCTAACAACGACCATCACGCATTAAAAATTGCTAGAGACGCAATCGCCAGATTAAACCGTAAGAAATCGATTGAACTTGATGCGCGCGAGCCTGTTGATCCAGCTTATGCAATTGATGAAATTTATGGGGTTATCCCAAAAGATAAACGCCAACCCTATGATGTAAGAGAAGTCATAGCTCGGGTAGTGGATGACTCAGAATTTGACGAGTTTAAAGCTTTGTATGGTCAAACATTGATCTGTGGATTTGCCAGGATTTTTGGTTATCCAGTAGGCATTGTCGCCAACAACGGTATTTTATTTTCAGAGTCGGCACAAAAAGGCGCACATTTTATTGAGCTCTGCGCGCAGCGTAAAATCCCTTTAGTGTTTCTACAAAACATTACTGGTTTTATGGTCGGCAAACAATACGAAGCAGGTGGCATAGCAAAACATGGCGCAAAAATGGTGACCGCTGTAGCGTGCGCCAAAGTACCTAAATTTACCATCTTGATTGGAGGTAGTTTTGGTGCAGGTAATTACGGCATGTGCGGACGCGCCTATGATCCACGTTTTATGTTTATGTGGCCAAACGCCCGAATCTCAGTGATGGGCGGCGAACAAGCTGCAGGTGTGCTGGCACAAGTCAAACGCGAACAAAAAGAGCGCATTAACGAGCAATGGACTGCAGAGCAAGAAACACAGTTCAAACAACCTATTATTGATACCTACGAAACTCAAGGTCATCCATATTATGCTTCAGCACGTTTGTGGGACGACGGTGTAATAGACCCAGCTGACACGCGTCAGGTGTTAGGTTTGTGTATATCAGCTAGTTTAAATAAACCTATAGAAGACACCCGGTTTGGCGTCTTTAGAATGTAAGGATGAGAATATAATGAATCAAACCGATAACGTTTTATTTGAAATAGATACAAGAGGTGTCGCTACCGTCACCTTAAATCAGCCTGAGATCCATAATGCTTTTGACGATAAGTTGATTCTGCAACTAACCGACATCTTTACAAGCGTTAGTAGTAATCAAGATATTCGGGTCATGGTATTGGCAGCAGCGGGAAAAAGCTTTAGTGCTGGGGCTGATTTAAACTGGATGCAGCGCATGGCAACGTATAGCTATGAGCAGAACTTAGCTGATGCCGATGCCTTAGCCAAGATGTTTTTCATTCTTAATACGATCGATAAACCCACTATAGCGAAAGTGCAAGGTGCGGCTTTTGGCGGTGCGGTGGGTCTTGTCGCCTGTTGTGATATGGCAATTGGTAGTAAATTAAGTAAGTTTTGTTTAAGTGAAGTGAAGCTTGGGTTGGCCCCGGCCACCATCAGTCCATATGTGATTGATGCCATAGGCGCTAGAGTCGCTAAGCGTTATTTTACCACCGCCGAAGTGTTTTCTGCGCGCCGTGCCAGACGTCTAGGGTTACTTAGCGAAGCCGTGGTAGAAGAAGAGCTAGACAGTACCGTTGAGAACTTAATTGAGCATATTCTTAAAAACTCGCCTGCAGCAATTCGAGCAGCTAAACAGCTTATTTTTGACGTTCAGAATAAACCTCTATCTGATGCACTTTTAGCTACGACTAGCGAGAAAATTGCCGAGCTTAGAGTGTCTGACGAAGGTCAAGAAGGCCTCAATGCGTTTTTACAAAAACGCCGAGCCAACTGGATAAAAGAATAACGGAGTAAACCATGTTCACTAAATTATTGATTGCTAATCGCGGAGAGATTAGTTGCCGCATCATCAAAACAGCCAAACGTATGGGCATACTAACCGTTGCTTTATATTCGGACGCTGACCAACATGCATTACATGTGGAGATGGCTGACGAAGCAGTGCATGTCGGCCCATCTCCCTCTAAAGACAGTTACCTGCAAGCCGAAAAAATTATTCAGATCGCCCTTAAAGTGGGTGCTGATGCGATCCATCCTGGTTATGGATTTTTATCAGAAAACGCCACATTTGCCAATTTGTGCGAACAAAATAATATTATATTTATCGGCCCTCCTGTCAGTGCTATTGAGGCTATGGGTTCAAAATCGGCAGCCAAAAATATAATGGAGCTTGCTAAGGTGCCATTAGTACCGGGTTACCATGGTAACGACCAAAGTGTCGATGGCTTAAAATCTCACGCAGACAAAATGGGCTACCCTGTATTGCTTAAAGCGGCTGCCGGCGGCGGCGGTAAAGGTATGCGCCAAGTATGGAAAAGTAGCGAATTTAATGATGCGTTAGCAGCCGCAAAACGTGAGGCGATGTCGAGCTTTAACGATGATTTGATGTTAGTCGAAAAATACCTCACCGAACCTCGTCACGTTGAAATCCAAGTGTTCTGTGATAACTTTGGCGATGGAGTCTATTTGTTTGAGCGCGATTGTTCAGTACAACGTCGCCATCAAAAAATCATTGAAGAAGCCCCTGCATTTGGAATGACCCCAGCACTTCGCAAGCAAATGGGCGAAACCGCATTAAAAGCGGCTAAAGCCATCAATTACGCCGGAGCTGGCACAGTAGAGTTTTTGTTAGACAGTGATGGGCAATTCTATTTTATGGAAATGAATACCCGTTTACAGGTCGAGCATCCCGTCACTGAAATGATCACTGGACAGGATTTAGTTGAATGGCAACTGCGAGTCGCCAACAACGAACCTTTACCATTGGCTCAGGATGCCCTAAAAATTAATGGTCATGCTTTTGAAGCAAGAATTTATGCTGAAGACCCAAGTAATGACTTTTTGCCCGCGACCGGCAGATTATCTCTTCTGCAACCACCGATTGAGTCGAGGCATGTTCGCGTAGATACGGGTGTGGTTCAAGGTGATGAAGTATCTGTTTTTTATGATCCCATGATCGCAAAATTAATTGTTTGGGACGAAAACCGCGACAAAGCCCTAGCAAGATTAACCAAAGCATTAACCGAGTATCATATTGACGGTGTTGTCACTAATATTGAATTTTTATATAACTTAGCCAGCAGTGCCCCCTTTAAGGCTGAGCAAATTGACACTGGCTTTATAGAAAAAAATCATGACTTGTTACTGCTTAATGATAAACAAGATATTAAGGATTTATTACCCATAGCTGTATTGTATTTGATGCTCAGTAGTCAACAAAACAGCGCGTCAGATGTTCAAGACCAATATTCACCTTGGTCGCTGAGTAATGCGTGGCGAGCGAATGAACAATACCTTCAAAACTTAGAATTGATGGTGGCAGACAAAACTTTCTCTGTACAAGTAAGTCAATCAGGAGCCGTCAGCCAATTAAAAGCTGGAAGTCAAACGGTGTTCCATATCAACGTCGACCAGCAATACTATCAGTGCGCAGGTGTGATTGAAAAAAACCAGCTCATATCCACCGTCAATGGTCACAAAACTATCGCCAATGTTAACGCCCATCAAGATGGCCACTCGGTATTTTGTAATGGTAAGGTCATCCGTTTTAAATCATTACAGGCTGATATAGGTGCCACCCAAGACAATAATGCCGACGCGGGGTTTATCGCGCCTATGAACGGCACCGTTGTCGCTATTTTAGTCGAACCAGGCGAGCAAGTTGAGCTAGGTCAAACCTTGATGGTGATGGAAGCCATGAAAATGGAACACAGTCTAAAAGCCCCTGCCGCTGGAAGCGTCAGTGAATTTTATTTTAAGGCAGGTGAATTGGTAGATGGCGGTACCGAATTACTGGCTTTTCAAGCTGTTCAACCTAACAAAATTAAAAATGAGTCAGCCTAAAATGTTACCTAAGTCAGTCAAAGTAGTCGAGGTAGGCCCAAGAGATGGCCTCCAAAATGAGTCAGGGATAGTGCCCCTTGCCGCTAAAGTTGCGTTGGTCGAACAGTTAGCTGACGCAGGTTGTAGCGTAATAGAAACCGGTAGTTTTGTCTCGCCTAAGTGGGTGCCACAAATGGCTGATAGCGCTGCCGTGTTTCAGCAAATTAAACGGCAAACTAAAGTTCGTTATACTGCGCTAACTCCAAATTTACGTGGTTTAGAGGCCGCAATCGAAGTACAAGTTGACGAAGTGGCTATTTTTGGTGCCGCATCAGAAACCTTCTCGCAAAAGAATATCAACTGCTCTATCGCCGAAAGTCTTGAGCGCTTTATGCCTGTGATGGAGTTAGCACAAAAACATCAACTTCCGGTTCGAGGTTATGTATCTTGTGTCTTAGGTTGTCCTTATGAGGGCTATATTGATCCTCAAAAAGTTGCACAAGTGAGTCAACAGTTAATAGCAATGGGTTGCTATGAAATATCCCTAGGCGATACTATTGGTACTGGTACTCCAGTAAAAACCCAACAGATGTTAGAAGCCGTATTAGAAAATATCCCAGAAGGTAAACTAGCTGTGCATTTTCATGATACCTTCGGCCAAGCGTTGGTGAATATATTGATTGCCCTGCAACAAGGTATCTCTGTGGTAGATAGCGCAGTCTCGGGTTTAGGTGGTTGTCCTTATGCAAAAGGTGCTTCTGGCAATGTCGCCACGGAAGATTTAATCTATATGCTTGATGGTATGAACATCGAAACGGGCATTGATCTTAAAAAGCTTACTCATGCTGGACTCAACATGATGCAAGTTTTAGGCAGACAATCAAACTCCAAGGTAGCTCTGGCCATAACAGCATAAGGAAAATTTTTTGACTCAACGAAACGCATCTCGTCCCCCACTACCTGCAAATGTCAGAGTGATGATTGCATTAACCGCATCACCTACTCTGCTGGTGGTGGGTATGTTACTTTACACCTTATTTTTTGATGGTTGGCGCAGTGTTTCTGTCAGCATGATCATCTTTTCAATGCTCAGCGTTTTAGCTTACTACGTGGTTATCAGTGGTCACCCACCGCGCCTTTCTATAAAAAAGCGTGATAAAAAAGATGATAAAACAATAAACTAGCACCTGTTTGAAAAATCATTCGGGTACAATATAGGTACCTCTTTAAGTAACACAAATAGCAGTAAGGTAGGTTGAATGGAATTTTTTACTTGGGACGTTAACCCAGTATTAATTGAATTTTTTTGGATTAAAAATACATTGGTACGGCGCCCTATTTGCGACGGCTATTTTAGCCGGTTTGCAAGTCATGAAATGGATATTCCAACAAGAAAAAATCAAACTAGAATTACTTGATTCACTTCTTATGTATTGTGTTTTCGGCATCATTGTAGGTGCCAGACTCGGACATTGTTTATTTTATGACCCAGAATTTTACCTCAGTAATCCACTGAAAATATTAGCTATATGGGAGGGAGGTCTTGCCAGCCATGGTGGTGGTTTAGGGGTGATCCTGGCGGTATATTTTTTCCAAAGAAAATATAAAGTTGGGTACTTGTGGTTATTAGACAGGCTCGCCATTGCGACAGCATTATTTGGTTTCTTTGTCCGTTTTGCTAATTTTATGAATTCTGAGATTATTGGTATTCAGACTAATGTGCCTTGGGCTGTGGTTTTTGCGAGGATTGACCTAATGCCAAGGCATCCAGCTCAGCTTTATGAGTCCTTGTCTTACTTGAGCATATTTATAGCTTTACTATTATTGTATCGCTTTTCAAACATCAAAAATCAAGCAGGCGCACTATTTGGTGCATTTTTATGTTTGGTCTTTACCGCAAGATTTGGTATTGAGTTCATAAAAGTAAAACAATCCGCATACACGGGTGAGCTTTGGTTAAATACGGGACAAGCTTTGAGTATTCCGTTTTTTGTAGTAGGCATAGTACTGTTGTTACAAGCTTGGAAGAAAGGTCGCAGTTAAATTGCAACCATCCCGTTGATTATCTGCAGATGAATGGGTGTGCACTTTATGCCGCCTGTGCTTGAGTTTAAACTGAAGCAGCAACAAATTAATTGTTAAGCCTTATCATGCATTTCATTTTTGACTAACATCGAAAAGGTATGGATTGCTGATATTGCTTGCAAGCTATTAGTTTACCTAATTTGGGCGGCGCTGAGTTTTTGTTCTAACCACCAAGTTGCTTCTTTTTTATCGGAGAAAAAGCAGAAAGTGTCACCCGCGTTAGTATGTATCTCACCCAAATGGCGTTTAGCAAACTCTGGTGAGTTAGACTCGCCAACTAAAATGGCACTAGCAACACTAACGTTGCGGCGCTCATTTTTGATTGTTTCTACTATATAGCTTGCAGCATCTGGAACATAAATAGGGTCACCGTGTAATATAATTAACACAGCCCAAGGGCTACCATATAATGTGTTAATGAAAGGCTCAAAACACCCATACGCGTCTTTAACTGCTTCTATATTCCAAGGTCCACAACCTTCAATTAATAGAATTCTATCTTGAACATGTAAATCAAGACTTCCATGCACTGTAAAATGTCCCATTTCACCACCCTTCACATCATCTACTGATATCTTATGATTTTTATGACCGTTAAATTGCTATAATCAACATTATATTTAACTCATAAACGGCAGATAATTCAAGTCGTATGGTAAAATATTTTACTCGTTATTAAACAAGAATTTTTTAATATGTGCTATTAACTAACCTTAAACTTATACTGAGATTATCGGTATATTCGAAATAGAGCATGTCTACTCAATACCCTCCTGTATATTCAGCATAGGTAAAGTAAACGTTTTAAGTGCATAGACCAACTCAATATGAAGATTTGCTTAAAGTCTGAAATAATAACTTTAAACGCTTATGCTTAACCAGCTTTGACCCATTATTGTATGCAACTTATAATTTCAACAAAATTTATATATCTGTATTCCCTCAAATAGTGCTGATTGAATTTACTTAACCATCGTGTAAACTCGATCACATGGTGAGTGAAATTAAATACAATCTAACGTTATGTTAACTGGACAGGAGTAAGGATTTATGGCGAACCAACCGTCTCGTTATATCAGTAATTTAACACGCAAAACCTACGCACTAATTTTGGCCGGGGGGAGAGGTTCAAGACTCTATGAACTAACTAATTGGCGAGCAAAACCGGCATTATATTTTGGTGGTAAGTTTCGTATTATCGATTTTCCATTATCAAATTGTATTAATTCAGGGATCCGCAATGTGGGGGTGGTGACCCAGTACAAATCTCACTCACTGATCAGGCATTTGGTAAGAGGCTGGGGACATTTTAAGAAAGAATTAGGCGAGTCAGTTGAAATTCTTCCTGCATCACAACGCTTTTCAGATAATTGGTATGAAGGCACAGCGGATGCAGTTTTTCAAAACATCGATATTATCCGTGACGAATTGCCTAAATATGTATTGGTATTATCAGGTGACCATATCTATAAAATGGACTATGGTAATTTAATTGCGCAACACGTCGAATCTGGAGCCAAAATGACAGTTAGCTGTATGCCAGTTCCGTTAGAAGAAGCCGCTGGGCAATTTGGCGTCATGTCAGTCGATGAAAATTTAAAAATTAATGGTTTTGAAGAAAAACCTGAGAATCCAACTCCTTTGCCTAACGATCCAACAAAATGTCTCGCTTCTATGGGTAATTATGTATTTGATACAGATTTTTTGTTTGATCAGTTAAAAACAGATTCCGAAACATCTGGATCAGATCGTGACTTTGGAAAAGACATTATTCCTTCCATCATTGAAGAAGGAGCAGTTTATGCTTACGAATTTAAAGGTGATGATGATACCGTGGCCTATTGGCGAGATGTAGGTACCTTAGATTCATTCTGGCAAGCCAATATGGAATTAGTGGAGCCAGTTCCTGCACTCAACTTATATGATAAAAAATGGCCCATTTGGACCTATCAAGAACAATTACCTCCTGCAAAGTTTGTATGGGAAGAAGATAATCGCAGAGGTACAGCCATTAATTCAGTGGTTTCTGGTGGCTGTATTATTTCTGGGGCAACGTTACGCCGTAGTCTATGCTTTTCTAATGTTAGGGTGCATTCATACAGCGAAGTAGAAGACTCTGTATTATTGCCAGACGTTGAAGTTGAGCGTCATTGCCGTATACGTAAAGCTATTATTGACCGAGGCTGTGTGATATCCGAGGGCACAATTATAGGCCATAGTCGCGAAGATGATTTAGCAAGAGGTTTCAGAGTGACAGAGAAGGGCGTTGTGTTGGTGACACGGGAAATGTTGGGGTTAAAAGTAGGATACTAATTATCAACAACCTGCCTAGTTATTATAGAGCCGCTTAAACCGCGGCTTTTTATTGTTCGGTGTTGAGTTTTTCCCATAGTCGTATTCTGTCAGTAATAATTTTTGCTACTAGCTGTGGCCTTTCCAAAGGGAACATATGCCCAGCATCTTCGATGATTTGATGCTCAATATTAACCTTTTTAACAAAGGTACCCAAAAGTGATGGAATACAGACATCACTACGATTCCCTGTAACCAATAAGCCAGGCACCGACAGGCGATTATAGTATTGATTGATATTATGCGGCACATTGCGATAAATACTGGCTTCAATCTGCGCATCAAAATTAAGTTGTAATTTTCCATCCAGCTCATCAATGGCAGCTGACACGTAATCTTGGATACATTCCAATTGAAAGTTTTTAAATAACGCTTTTGCTTTAAAATAAGCGACTAAGTCAGTGCCTAAAGGCCAGCTTTGGCATCGTACTTTGGCTTTACCCGCGGGTGAAAATTTATCAATTAATGGGGAATATTTGAGGAGTTTGAATACGATCCTAGACAGACCAGAAGCAATGGGAGGATCAAGCATTATGACCCCTTTGATGATATCAGGCCTTTCACAGGCAGCGATAAAAGAAATTACAGCCCCCATTGAATGCCCCACTAAATAAATAGGTTCCGCTACCTTGTAGGCTAAATGATCGATTAGCTCTGCAACTTGATTGCTTAAGTTTGCATTAACTGGATAGCGTTCTGAGTGTGCAAACTTAGTTAATGCATGTAACTCAAAGTCATCAGGGAAATGCTTGAACAGCTGATGATAACTGGCGGCAGGAAACCCATTAGCATGAGCAAAGTGAAGCTTGATTTTTGTTGGTATCGTCATCTTAAACCTGTTGTTTGGGTTGAAATGCGGGCATACATAGGTGTGTATTTACCTTGGGTATGTTTTTGCGGGCATCATGCTCTGCCAACCTTTAAATACGAGTTAAAATAAGTGAGGTTACTTTGCAAAGACGCGAAAACCATCCTATGAACAACACACACCACACGCTAACTCCTAATAAATTGAACCAAATACCTTAAATCCTAAATAATTGACCGTTCTATAGCTACCATTTAAGGATTATTTATATAATTTTAGTCTCGCTACTATGATTTATATATCAAAATTCAAGCATTGGGACCCAATATACATAACAAAACAGCAACTTATATTGACTCGTAATGACTAGCCGTTGCGGATTTCAGCGTCTTTCCAATCTCTTGGTATGTGCTTTGCCGTCCAGAAGAAAGCAATAATCGACATTATATAAGGTACTGCTAGCCAAGATAATGACAATCTTAACGATTCAACTTCACCGTGCTGCTCGGTGTAAAAGTTACTCAACACGCCAATAAAAGTGGGACCGCCACCTAAAGCTATAATATTCAATACAAAGAAGAATAGCGCGGTAGACATCGCTCTTACTTTTACCGGTGCTAAAGTTTGTGCCAGTGCGAAAGAAGGTCCTAAATAGAATCCACTGGTAAACAATAAAATAGTCACTAACGTTATTGAAAATTCAAGTGATTCGACTTGCAATGAAAAGTAATAAGCAGGGGCACCTACAACTAAGGCTAATGCAGGTACTAACCCATAAGCCCTTCTGTTAGTTTTACCCCATTTGTCGACTAATACCCCACCAAGCCAAACACCGCCAGCGTATGCAGTACCATTTATGACGCCTAATATAATGAGAAATTGTGTGATGTCTAAACCTGCATGAGCGCGCACATAAAAGTCGATCATCCAAGTAGATATGGCGTAGTTGCCAAAAGAACCAAAGGAAATAGCAAAACACATTCCCCACCACGATTTAATCGATAACAATGCTTTAATAGATTGCCATGATTTGCCTTGAGCCGAGGTTGTTTGCATATTACCGCTACGTGCAGGCTCTTTAACCGTAAGCTTGAGTAAAATCGCTAATCCCACTCCTGGTAAACCCACCGCAATCATAACGATGCGCCAGTCTGCATCACCACCTTTGAGAAAAAATGCGGACGCAAAAAACGCCAACATAATACCAAAAGGGATACCCAAAGAATAAATAGCTAAGGCTCCTGCACGTTTTTCCTTAGGAAATAAATCAGAAATTATCGAGTGTGAAGGAGGGCTGCCACCAGCCTCACCAATACCCACACCGATGCGAGCTAGAGCAAGTTGCGTGAAACTGCCAGCTAACCCTGATGCAGCTGTAAAACCACTCCAGAGAGTAAGAGAGATGGCGACTATATTGATCCGACTGTAGCGGTCAGCGAGCCAAGCGATTGGAATTCCGAGTACAGTATATAACAACGCAAAGTATATGCCTTTGAGCCAGCCTAACTGCGCATCATCTAATCCCAAATCAGCCTTAATAAAAGGTGACAGAATACCAATTATTTGACGATCAATAAAATTAAATGCATAAATCAGGGTTAATACGAACAACACATAATTTCGATAGCCATTCGATACGGCTGGAGGAACGTCTACGGATTCACTACTTTTTGTGTCGCAACTTGCCATATGTCAATCCTAGGAAATACCATTCTAATTGGCTTATGTTACGGCTGCAAACTTGGTATTTACAAGCTAAACTGTAAATCTTTTGTAATTATAACAGATAGTTATGACAAACCATAAAGACATGAAATCATCTAATGACTCGCAAACATTATGATCGGAAATTAAGTGCAGACTTATTATCTAGTCATAATCAATTAAACGGAGCCACAGTAATTATGCATATTGATACGTTGCTAAATTCAGTCAAACAGCAAGCAGAATTAAATATTAACGATATCAAGCTATCAGTCTCTAGCGGTTGGGAACAAGGCCGAACACTTTATGGTGGTATTTCAGCCTCTTTAGTCTATCAAGCAATGCGTGAAGCTGTTGACTCTGAAAAGGTAATGCGTTCGCTTAGCACCAACTTTATAGGTCCTATAGAAGCAGGTTCAGATTTCAGCATCATTGTTGAGGTTCTAAGGGAAGGTAAAAATGTGACTCAGGTGGTTGGACGAGTTTTGCAAGACAACAAAGTGGCACTGATGAGCCAAGCAAGCTTTGGTATTCCGCGGCAGTCTAAAGTTAATGTGTCAGATCCACTACAACACAAAATGGACTATCCAGAAAAGCCTAATTTCATGCCACAGATCCCTAAAGTGACACCTAAATTTTTAGGTCATTTTGATTTATCAAAAAATAAAGGGGGATGGCCATTTACGGGTACAAAGGAAAGTGCCGTACACGGATGGATGCGTTTTAAAGAACAGCCAAGTGTCTTTTCTGACGCGCATTTAATTGCTTTAATTGATATCTGGCCCCCCACAGTGTTACAAATATTATGCTCGCCTGCCATGGCCAGTACTATGAGTTGGAATTTAGAATTTATTCATCCGCATCAGAAAGTCTCGGGAGTTGATTGGTTTGCTTATCAAGCACAAACTAGACAGGCAGCTGATGGATATGCGCATACAGAAGCCAATATCTGGGATAAGAATGGTACGTTAGTCGCTATTAGTAGGCAGGTAGTCGCAGTATTTGCCTAATTTCAACGGCTAAGATACCAAACAGATAACCTGGAAACTCTTTAGAACACTGCGAAAGTCGATGGGCTAAATAATGCTAATGTACTCATTAACTGTAAATTACTAAAATCGAGTGCATTATCAACACATTCTAAATCGATTCCTAGACTTTCATACATATCCTCTGTTATGCCGTCATGGGATGCATAAAGTTCACGGTTAATATTATTCAGAGCTAATAAGTAAGCGAGTTGAATAATATTTTCTTCTTGGCTCTGGGCAGTATGTTCACTTACATGTGTTTTTGAGACTATTTTCGAGATATCTGAGGGTATACCCCAGAGTTCTAACAGTTCAAAAGAAATATCAGCGTAAGAAAAACCCAGATGCTTTTTTTGTAATACTAAAGGAGTATCTTCGCGAGAGATAGATGAGCATTTATTCGCTTCAATTGGATTTAATTGCACCAAAACTAGTTCACCAAGATTGTGTAACAAACCACACACAAACATCTTTCAGGCTCATTCAGCCCTACTCGTTCGGCTAAATTTTTACATAACAAAGCACAACTTACACTTTGTTCCCAAAACCTATTTAAATCTACAATATCAGGATTAATCTCTTTAAAAGCACTTGCAACACCATAAGCGAGCACAAGGTCATAGATTGAGCGCGTACCAATTACCTGAATTGCTTTGGTAACTGTGGAGATAGTGTTCGGAAATTTATACAAGGCACTATTAGAAATCTTCAACACTTTTGACATGACGGCAGGATCATAATTAATCACCTCTGCAATATCATCTATAGAAGTAGCATCATCATTAATTAACTGTTTAATTTTTATCACCGATTCCGGTAACACAAAAACATCACCAGCGTTTACTGCATAGTCTCGTACATTCATTAAACTGCTCCAGCATAAGTGTCCATTGTACTGAGCGTAATCTATCATCGATTACAGTTCATGATGTCTCACATCAAACTTTAAAAATATAGTTTGAGCAACGAAAGGATATATATAACGGGTTATTTATGAATAGCGCCCAGCTAGATTAATTTTCAAGACGTCAGGCTAAACCCAACCTTCATAATCAAAAATAAAATGAGATTCTGTAGTAACGCAGTTATGCTCTCTTAAAACAGTTGATGCTCAATGTAAAATCAGGTTTGCATGATTGAAGTGAATATTTAACGACTAAAATATTATTGCAGGGATAAAACTATTTGGAGCTGAAACTAAGTGAAGATGGTGGGTCGTGCTGGATTCGAACCAGCGACCAATTGATTAAAAGTCAACTGCTCTACCAGCTGAGCTAACGACCCATCGTTTTACTTTATGTCTTTTAAGCTAACTATGAATTAAAATGAAGTTCAACGTTAGTCAGAGTCTTTAACTGATCCTTACCTTAGAAACAACTCGGTAAAGAAATCTTGTTTGTTACTCTATACGTATGCCTATCATCACTGAGGTATAAATAACCACAATAAAGAATTTCAGTTAAGTATATATACTTAAACCTGAGTTCAAATAAAAGATGGTGGGTCGTGCTGGATTCGAACCAGCGACCAATTGATTAAAAGTCAACTGCTCTACCAGCTGAGCTAACGACCCATCGATTACTCTTTATGTAGTTCCACTGTACCTGTGAATTAAGAAAAAATGGTGGGTCGTGCTGGATTCGAACCAGCGACCAATTGATTAAAAGTCAACTGCTCTACCAGCTGAGCTAACGACCCACTTTTCATTTTTCTTTCCGCCTCACTGCGAAGGCGGCATATAATACTCAATTGAGACTTCAGCGCAACCCAAATGCCATTATTATTTCAATAATTTAAACTGTTTGCTGAAAAACCGAACGATAGTGAATTTAATAAGCCATCAAGGTTAAAATAAACCACATAAATCGCCTATAAAAATCTAATTTAAGTTTTAGCAACACTATGAAAACCATACAGTCATATTATTCTTTAAAGCCCTTTGAGTCGCTTTTCAGCTAATTTAGCTGAGGACGAATCAGGAAATTCAGCAACAACTTGCTCCCAAAGTTGTTTAGCTCGGGCAGCATTTGAACGTTCCATCTCACTTATACCTAACTTCAAAGTAGCATCTGCTCTTTTACTCGAATCAGGATAATTTTTGATTAACAACTGAAATTGTTCACCTGCACCAGCCCAATCTTGTTTATTAAACAATAACTGCCCTAACCAATAATGCGCATTTGGCACATAACTAGAATTTGGGAAGTTTTGTAAAAAGGTTTGAAACTCAGGGATAGCCTGTTCATACAATCTATCTTTAAGGATCAGATTTACAGCTTTATCATAAGCTTCGTTTTCATTTTCTGATAACGGCGCCTCTTGAGTCTTAACGGGGAGATTAACCGCTGCTATTGGCATGGTGGAAGAATCAGTCCTAACCGCTTGGATACGTTTATCTATTTCGAAATAAAGCTCTCTTTGTCGTTCCAGAATCTTTTCTAATTGATAGTTTTGCACTTCAATTGAGCCACGAAGTTGATTGACTTCGTTTTGCATCGTATCCAGCTGTTCTTGCTGACGATGTTGAGCTTCAGTGCGGCTTGAAAACTTTCTTTCCAATTCAGTAATACGTTGGTCGCTACTACCGCTGGTTACATCTGTCACAGGCGCAGGAGCCGCATTCACAGCAGCTCCATATAGCCCTAGCAAACTTATCGCTAAGGTGCGTTTTATCATATTAAGCTTCTATTATTGGTAAACTAAAACACCGCGACGGTTTTCAGCAAAAGCCGCTTCAGATGAATCATTGTTAACCGGCTTTTCTTCACCGTAGGACACAACAGAAATTTGTGATGCACTCACACCTGCATTTAATAAATAAGTTTGTACTGATTTAGCACGAGACTCACCTAATGCAATATTATATTCGGGTGTGCCACGGCTATCACAGTGACCTTCAATCACAATTGACTGGCCAATATTTTTCACCAAAAACGCTGCATGTTGATCTAATATGTTATAAAAATCAGAGCTGATGCTGGCGCGATCAAAATCAAAATAAACTAACTGATTATTTTCTAACGCATTTAGCTGTTGCTGCATTTCTTCTGCTGGGGTCATCACAGGATTAACAGTACCAGTTTCAACCATTGAATCACGTGCTTCTTGCGCTTTACGATCTGCTTGTGCTTGCTCTTGGGCAATTCTTGATTCTTCTGAAGCTGCTTTTGCAGCCGTTTCATCAGTTGATGAACATGCCATCATAGTCAAAACTGGAAGAGCAATAACCAACCCTTTAAAAATTTTATTTAGTTGCATTTTTTTATCCTGTTCTATCGAATTTAATTGAAAATATAAGTTTAACGCAAAAATGGTGACCAAGTTGGAGCCTTCACTTGTCCATCGGCCGCTGGCAAAAGTGCTTTAAATCTGCCATCCAAAGACACCAAAGACAAAACTTGCTTTCCTTGATGCAATGTACTGTAAATAATCATACTGCCGTTAGGTGCAATACTGGGTGATTCATCTAAATAGGTTTTAGTTAAAACCTGTAGATTGCCGTTTGTCAAATCTTGTCGTGATATATGGTAATTACCACGAGTACGATTGACCATCACCATCTGTTTACCATCTGGAGTAATCGTTCCCCCTAAGTTCATTTCGCCTTCAAAAGTCAAGCGACGAACTTTACCCGATTCTAAATTTACGCGATATATCTGAGGTTTACCACCCCGTTCTGAACTAAATATTAAGCTCTGACTATCTGGAGTCCAACTTGGTTCAGTATCAATTGCTCTGTTTTTAGTTACTCTGCGCAGCTGCTTACTCGCAATATTCATCACATATATTTCAGGATTACCATCTTTTGATAAAACCAAAGCTAGGGTTTTACCATCAGGCGAGAACTTGGGTGAACCATTTATACCTGAGAAACTGGTCATTTGGGTTCTACTCATGGTGTAGATATCTTGAATAAATATTTGTGGACGTTTATTTTCAAAACTCACATAAGCTAATTTTGTTCCATCTGGAGACCAAGATGGAGACATTAACGGCTCACGCGAACGCAGTAACGTGGTTTCGTTGGCGCCATCATAATCCGCCACAACTAATTGAAAAGGTAATTCATGAACTTCTCTATCACGCACAATGACATAGGCGATACGAGTCAAAAAGGCACCTCTTTCACCGGTTAACTTTTCGTACACCACATCGCTTATTCGATGAGAATGTCGTCTAAAGTCATTGCCCGAAATAGTCATTTTACTCACGGCTAATACATGATCATTGCTGGCAATTAGTCTACCACCACTTAAAACTTGCGACTGGCCACCGGTAATCTGTCCGCGCAAGACATCAATTAATTCATAAGACACGGTGTATCTATCAATACCAGACGGTTCAACTTTACCCACCAATATAGCTTCAATACCTTTTGATGCCCAAGCACTGTAATCAACATCATTATCGGTTGAAGGATATTGCGGCATATCACTAGCATCAATAGGGTTAAATTTGCCACTACGGCGTAAGTCAGCAGCAATAACGTTAGTGAGTTTTTCTGGCATCACACCTTCACCAATCCACTGGAACGGCACCACACCTATTGGCCTGGAGGTATCAATACCTTCGGTAATGACAATTTCAAGAGCTGCAAAACCTCGAAGACTGACTGATAAAATAAAAATTGTAACCAATAGTTGCTTAGTTATGGATAGTTTTTTAAACATTATAATTCTGGCTCAACGGTTAAATTAATTTCACGTAATTGTTGGTAAACATCAGCTTCTTTTGACACCGGCAATGTATCTGATTTAAATACCGCTGCCTTGGCGGCTCGACATAAAATAGTATTCCCCCCTAATTCTTTTACTTGGGTCACTAGCCCATTTGATGCTAAGCGAATATTTAAACGACAAGACTTACCTTTCATCGAATCATCGACAATCAAGTTGCGTTGAATAGTTTGTTTGATGAGCGCTTGATATTTTTGCACCTCGGTCAATACTTGTTTATTTCTTTTTTGTTGTCGAACGGCTTGTTCTGCTTGAAGCTGTTCTTCTAGCATCTTTTCTTGTTCAGCTTTATCCTTCTCATCTTGGCGCTTGCGCTCCGCTTCTTGCAGAGCCTTTACTTCTTTATCGCGTTTTGCCTTAGCTTGCTTAGCTTGTTCTTCGGCTTGTTCCTTTTCTAGTTCTTTACGCTTGCGATCATTTTCTAATTGTTTAGCTTTGGCCTTTTCTTGCTTTTGTTTTTCTCGTGCAGCTACTGCCGCTTGCTCGGCTTTTTTCTTTTCTAGTTGCTGGCTCTTAGTTTGCTCTTTTAATTTAGAGACTTCTATCTCTTGTTGCTGACGTTTCTTTTCTGCATTTTCAGCTCGTCGCTCGAGCTCTTTAACCCGATTTTCTTCTTTTATACGTTTATCTTGTTGCTCATCTTTCACTTTTTGCACTTGTTTTTGCAATTGACTCTCATCAATAACTGTCGCTTCGATAATTGGCTCAAATTGAGACAGTTCAGGTGACACTTTGGACTGAGAAAAATGCCCGTTAATCAGCAAAGCAGCAATCACAGCTATATGTAAAAACAACGAAATGGAAAATGCGATACGCAACCTAGACATATTGACAGTTAACCTTCAGGGGGCGTGGTCATTAGGCCAACAGATGGCGCACCAGCTCTTTGTAATAAGACCATCAGCTGAACTACTTGACTGTAAGCGACGGCTCCGTCACCTTTAACAACAACCGGAGTACCTGGTTCGACTTGAAGATGCGCGGCCACTAACGTCGCCAAATCTACTGCAGACATTGGCTCCTGTTGGCTATCACCCACATTCAAAAAGTATTGGCCTTTGGCATCAACTGACGCAACCAAGGGAGGTTTTGACTCTTCTTCTAAAGGCTGAGCTTCAGCTTTAGGTAAATCGACTTTTACACCTTGCGTAACAAGTGGTGCCGTAACCATAAAGATGATCAACAGAACTAACATAACGTCGATATATGGAACCACGTTAATTTCTGAAACAGGACGTCTGCGTTTTCTCACATACATAATCAATCAGCCTAAACAGTTGATTGAGCTGAACGGGGAGGATGTGCAGAATCCGCTGCTTCCGCACCTGATGATAGCGCTTGCCTGTGCAAAATGCTGGAAAACTCCTCCATAAAATTACCGTAGCTATTTTCAAGTTTTTCTACTTGATGACTAAATCGGTTGTAGGCGATAACAGCAGGTATGGCGGCAAATAAACCCATTGCAGTGGCGATTAGTGCTTCGGCAATACCAGGCGCAACCATTGATAACGTAGCTTGTTGCTGCCCGCCTAGAGCGATAAACGAATTCATTATCCCCCACACAGTGCCAAACAAACCAATGTAAGGACTAATAGAACCAGTGGTAGCTAAAAACGGCAAACGACTTTCCAAACGATCAATTTCGCGAGACATAGACACACGCATTGCTCTTGAAGCCCCTTCCATAACAGCTTCTGCTGGAGTAGAAACGTTCTTCCGAGAGCGAACGAATTCTTTAAAACCGGCACAAAATACACTGGCCATGCCTTCCAAGGATTGACGAGCTGCCAATTCTTGATAAAAGCGATTAAGGTCGACACCAGACCAAAATTTATCTTCAAACTTTTTCATTTCAGAACGTGCAAAATTTAATGCCCGACTTCGTTCAAAAATAAATGCCCATGAAGCAACCGATGCCCCAAGCAACAACAACATAACTAGTTGCACCAACAAACTAGCTTCTAAAATAAGATCTATGAAAGATATCTCAGATGACACGTGAAAATTCCCCTAAAATTTTATCAGGAATAGCTTGTGGTTTCATATTGGATAAGTCGACACAAACTACTTTGATTAACGCACTGACCAAACGCTGTTCATTTGGACTTATTATTATTTGCTTGAATATTAAACTAGCACGCTTTAATTCTACTATTTCAGACTGAATACACAACAATTCATTGAAACGAGCAGGCGCGTGATTGTCCATTTCAACCCGTTTGACGACAAAACCCACGGAACGTTCCAAAAGAATATCTTGTTCTGTGCCCATTTGCCTTAACCACTCGGTTCTGGCACAACTTCAGATAGTTAGCATAATATACTATGCCACCAGCGTCTGTGTCTTCGTAATACACTCGTACATTGTGACTATGTTTGCTCATTGTATGAATACTTTTTATGTGACTATGAAAAATAGGAAACATTGTTAACACTTGGCCGAGGTACAAATATTCTAACTTGTGAATGTTTATGCTATCAAACAATATGTAATCGTGAACTGATTTTTTTTCACAAACCAATTAAAAGCAATGTTTTTCATACCTTTAGTGACAAAAATAAGAAGTAACATAGACGTTATCGATAATTTACAAGTGAATTGTTATTCAAATAAACCAAACTAACATTTAGATAACAAACCAATAACAAGCAACAGAAATAGTAATAGCTAAAAAAAATAACAATTTGAAAATCACATATAATTCATAACGTTACACACAAAAAAAAATTAAAGCTAATTTAAATTGGAATAATACATAATATGCATTAGTTTTTATAATCCGAAGATTAATTTAATTCAATTGTGCATTTCATTAATCTGGCTAGAATTAACCTTGTTTCCTGAACTGCACATTGTTTACCTTTTTTAAGTTAGATGATGCTGTAACTAGTTTATTTGACATGTTCCCTGGATTTATTTCCTTTAACACTAGTTGTTTGGCCCACATTTAATATGTGGGCTTTTTTTTGTCTGAAATTTACAGCTCAATCCCTAAAAATAATTATTGAGGAGAGAAATCTTTACCAAAGTGCAAAAAAGCTCGTTGTGACGCAATGCGTCCCCTCGGGGTGCGCTGTAAAAAACCTTGCTGGATCAAAAATGGCTCAATCACATCTTCGATGGTTTCCCTTTCTTCACCTATAGCTGCGGCTAGATTATCCAGCCCCACAGGGCCCCCCATAAAAGTTTCAATGATGGCTAACAATAGTTTTCGGTCCATATAGTCAAGACCTTCTTTATCCACGTCCAATATGTCCAACGCTTGACTAGCCACATCTAAAGTAATATTACCGTCGGCTCTGACTTCGGCGAAATCTCTTACTCGACGCAATAAACGGTTACTAATACGCGGAGTACCCCTAGATCTTCTAGCTATTTCAAGAGCCCCTTCATCTTGCAACGTTAAATTTAAGTAACTGGCCGAGCGTTTTACAATTTGAGTAAGATCTTTAATATTATAAAATTCAAGGCGCTGCACAATACCAAAACGATCTCTAAGAGGGGAAGTAAGTGAACCTGCTCTAGTAGTAGCACCTATCAAAGTAAAAGGAGGCAATTCTAATTTGATTGAACGTGCTGCAGGGCCTTCACCAATCATAATATCCAGCTGGTAATCTTCCATTGCAGGATAAAGAATTTCTTCTACTACAGGACTAAGACGATGGATTTCATCAATAAATAACACATCATTTTCTTCAAGATTAGTCAAAAGTGCAGCTAAATCACCGGCTTTTTCAAGTACTGGGCCAGAAGTTGTTTTGATATTGACACCCATTTCATTCGCTACAATATAGGCTAACGTAGTTTTACCTAAACCCGGAGGGCCAAAAATGAGTAAGTGGTCTAAGGCATCACTACGTTTTCGTGCTGCCTCAATAAAAATTTCCATTTGCGAACAAACATGATTTTGCCCCGTGTAATCTGCCAGCATTTTAGGTCGAATGGCGCGGTCAACCATTTCATCTTCATGGCTAGCGGTGGGTTTTATTATGCGGTCTGCTTCAATCATGATTTATTTTGCTAATATTTAAATGAACAGTGTATTTTTATACAGTAACAAAATTATTGTAAGCCGTCTTTAAAAAAGCCGGCTTTAAAAGACTTATTACTTTGACGGATTTTGTTAAGCCATTGCTCGGAGAGCTTCTCGGATCAAGGCTTCGCTGCTGATATCTTGTTTATACACCGCGTTAATCACTCTCATCGCCTGTGGGGGTTTGTATCCTAAAGCAATCAATGCGCTTAAGGCTTCTTCTTTCGCATCAGTACGTTGTACAAAGGTGTTCTCAACAGGTAAATCGGGCGTCAGATGCACGGTTTGCGCATAGCCCTGATCTTTGGCTAATTTGCTTAATCTATCGCGCATTTCAATGACTAAGCGTTCCGCTGTTTTTTTGCCGACACCAGGTAGCTTGGTTAAACCGGTAACATCTTCCAGACTGACACATTGCATAAATTGTTGTGCGTTCATACCTGACAATATAGTGAGTGCTAACTTTGGACCTACTCCGCTGGCTTTGATTAGTTCACGAAATACGGCACGTTCTTGTTTATTGGCAAAACCAAACAACAGCTGTGCATCTTCACGCACTACAAAATGAATACATAGATTGGCTTCTTGACCGATTTCGGGTAATTGATAAAAACTGGTCATAGGTACCTGCACTTCGTAACCCACGCCCCCCGCTTCTATCAGAATCTCAGGTGGCTGCTTTTCAATTAATATGCCACGAATATTACCTATCATTTTGTTTCCTTGTATTTTCATCGATGTGTGGAGGTTGTCGAGCATGGCGGTATGATTTTCAAGCGACAAATGAGGAAACGTAATCACTTTGACCGTAAATGAACCAGAAGCCAATTTGCTCAAGTAATGCTAACAGACTTTCAATTATAATAACTATCCCGGCGAATGTCTTTAAATGGAGTATTTTATAAAAGACATCCATCATTATTATGCTGATTGAATTACAAATAGATTAGGGGCTAATATTTAGACGACGACACACATGGTCTTTATTGCTAAAGACCATATCGAATTTGAAATGTTACTCCGTCAGGAAAACATCAACATATCGCCCACCTTCTCCATCCTCAGTTATCTGAGCTTAAAAGAGGATTTGTTGCAGTTGCTATCTTTATTACTCAAATATCTATATCAGTGAGGCTTATTTTTCATCATTCATACTGTATTGATTTACCCCGTTCAAAGTTGTTATTCACATTATCAATTGATTCCATATATACTCAGTTGATTCTTTATGGAATCAACATGTCACATCATCTAGTATTAATAATTATTCAATATTACCTGCAAGCCTTGTTAACTTAACGTTTATAAAACATTTCAACTTGTGGCACTCTTGTTGCAAAGTTGCTTTTATATTGTAACTTTCCACGAAATAACGCAGCGAGCAAAATTGTAAAATGCAAATTTCATCATTTAAGTCAGCCCAAAAACTTATCACAGGCCAAGGTTGTTCTTCTTCTCTTATCGAACATTTAAAATCGTTTAGAATAAAATTTCCATTAATCGTTACTGATAAAGGTGTAAGAAAATCAGGCACCCTAGAGTTAATAACAAGCCAGCTGTTTGACTATGAGTTTTCGATTTTTGATGATGTTAAGCCAGAACCTGATGACGAAGTCGTTAAGCATTGTTTTAGTGTTTATCAAACAAAACCTCATGACGCGATCATTAGTGTTGGTGGTGGTAGCGCAATAGATATAGCAAAGTGCATTGCCGTTATGGCTGGAAACAACCAAGATTTAAACAGCATGTTTGGTGAAGATAAAGTGTTAGGTAAAGGCATACCGCATATTGCGATACCTACAACCGCAGGAACAGGTTCTGAAGTCACCAATATCGCCATTTTAGCGGTACCGTCTGAACACACAAAAAAAGGCATTGTCAGTGACTTCTTGCTCCCTAATTTAGCCATTGTTGCGCCTGAGATGACTGTAAGTTGCCCAGCTAACATTACGGCAGCAAGTGGCGTGGATGCTTTAGTGCATTGTATTGAAGCTTACTTATCCAATTTTGCCAGTCCAATTACCAATGCATTAGCGATTAAAGCGATGGGTATGATAATGACCAATTTACCCATTGCTTATCAATCACCAGAAGACTTAACTGCTCGCGAAAATATGGCTACTGCAAGCTTAATGGCGGGTCTATCTTTTGGTAATGCAGGGGTTGGGGCTGTGCACGCTTTAGCGTATCCGCTGGGCGCTAAATTTCATATTCCTCATGGGGTCAGTAATGCTTTGTTACTGCCTTTTGTAATGAAGTGGAATAAACCTTTTTGTCTAGATCGTTTTGTCGAAATGGCAATCGCTCTATCGACCCCTATCTCACATAATGACGATGCAGAAGTGATAGCGGATAAGGTCATTCAGCAATTGCATGATTTGTGCGCGACTGTCGGTATTCCCAAGGGTTTACATTCTTTAGGTATCAATACACAAGACATACCTGACTTAGCTACTGAAGCGATTAAAGTTGAGCGTTTACTTAGAAATAACCCTAGAAGATTATCAGTATCAGATATTGAACAGATCTATCAAGAAGCATATTAATTTCGATACATAATAATATTAATACATAATAATTTGGAATACTGACGCATGAAATGGAAAAACCATAAATATGGAACTGAAACTTCTTTTTATCCGCTAGGGCCGTTTAAAGTTCGGCTACCTTTCTTGCATTATAGATTCGAGTTTCCTGACTACTTGCAAGGGTTATTGATGTGTGCAGTTGATCTGGCAGCTATCCCCCTTATGGTCGAATTGCTGGGCATGCCATTTGAAGCGGCAATAGCAATAGTAATGATCAATGGCTTTTTGTATTTATTCCACCATATCTTAGGTGACCCTGTTATTCCCGGATGGATAACACCTGCGGTACCCTTGTTAATCGCCTATGTACAAACTTTTGACCCTGGGCCGGATAGAGTGCATGCACTCATTGCATTTCAAATGACGCTTGGCATGCTTGCAATTGTATTAGGACAAACCAAACTCGCTTCTAAAGTAGTCAAGCTGATCCCTTCTGCCATTAAAGCAGGTGTCATAATAGGAGCAGGTTTGGCAGCCATTGTGGTGGTATTTAAAGAGGGGGGTAGGTTTGAACAATTTCCGATTACGATAACCATCGCAGTTGGTCTTGCATTCTATTTAATTTTCTCACCACATTTTGCCGAACTTAAATTGCGTAACAAATTTTGGGCTAATTTTGGAAAACTAGGCATCTTTCCTATCATTATTTTAGCGGTGGTTTTAGCTCCTCTGGTATCAGAAGCCAACTGGCCTGATATCGAATGGGGACTAACCCAACCAAATTTCGCGCTAATGTTCAATGAATATACTGTTTTTGGTGTCGGTCTTCCTGACACTTCAATGTTCTTAACGGCCATTCCAACAGCACTTGCAGCTTACATCGTATTGTTTGGTGACATTCTGCAATCAAAAGCTATTTTAGATGAAGCGGACGAAATAAGAGCTGATGAAAAAGTTGACTACGATGCGAATCGCTCTCACTTAATTTTTGGTGGAAGAAACGTACTCATGAGTATCTTTGGTCCAGATGTCGTTATGTGTGGTCCGCTTTGGGCAGCAATGCAAGTGGTTATAGTTGAGCGCTATAAACAAGGTAGAGAAGCCATGCAATCGATATTTGGTGGCTCGGGATCATTCAGATGGGGGCACAAACACAGGGTTATTACTCCTTCCAGTGGTTAGTTTAGTACAGCCTATACTTGGTGTTGCGCTAGCCTTAACGTTACTAATACAAGGGTTTGTAAGCTTTCGGATAGGTGTTATGGAGGCCAAAAGTCAAAGAGATTTAGGTATTGCAGGCATCATCGCCGCCATCCTCGTGACAAAAGGGGCAACCTGGGCGTTTGCCGTAGGAATATTACTTGTGTTGTTAATCTACGGCAAAAACTTTTTCAAAGGTGAGCCTGATAAAATAGCAATAGCGCAAAAACCAAGTGACGGTGATGAATGAAAATTTTTAATGAAAAATTTCTTCAACCCGTTCTAGATGCATTACCAGACGGTGTATACATCACCGATGGTAATGGTGTTACGGTCGGTGTTAACAGTGCTTACGAACGCATTACTGGGCTACAAAGACATCGTATTCTTGGTAAACATATGCAGGATTTAGTGAGGGATGGATATATTTCTAATTCTGTCTCACTAGAGGTCATACGTGAACGACAACCCATTACCAGGGTACAAACCATTAAAGGAAACCGTAAAATTGTCGTCAGCGGTAATCCAATGTTTGATGAAAATGGCACGCTTGAATATGTCATCAGTTCTGTTCGAGATGTGACAGCGCTTTTACGTGCCAAACATGCCGAAGAACAATTAGAGCGAATACTCACAGTTAGAAAAGAATATTTTATTGATGTTGATGTGCATACGGATAAAGCCGGTGTATTAACGGGTACTAATACGCGTCAATGTTACAGGTTGGCTGAAAAAGTTGCCGCCACTGACGTTAAAATACTGATACAGGGTGAAACCGGAACAGGTAAGACACTACTTGCTCAGTTTATTCATGACAATAGCCTTCGTTCGGCCGCTCCGTTTATTTCACTAAACTGTGCTGCAATGCCTGAAGGGTTAATCGAGGCTGAGCTTTTTGGTTATACGCCAGGAGCATTTACTGGTGCATCCTCCAGAGGAAAAGAAGGCCTGTTAGATATTGCCAATGGCGGCACTCTTTTTCTAGATGAAATTGGCGACTTACCGCTTTCGCTGCAAGCAAAATTGCTAAAAGTCATCGAAGAAAACAAGTTTTTACCCTTAGGCGGAACCCGCTTCAAAAATACCAATATACGGCTTATTACAGCTACCCATCATGACCTTAAACAAGCGATTGCTGATGGTAAATTTAGAGAAGACTTGTATTATCGATTACAGGTTATGCCACTTGATTTACCCCCTCTACGTAAGCGTCAAGACGAGATCTCGCCGTTGCTTACCCATTACTTAAACCACTATGCCAAGCGCTATAATACTGAAAAGGCCCTGCATCCAGAAACATTAGAAGTGCTTATACACTACAAATGGCCAGGTAATATTCGTGAATTAATGAACTTGGTAGAACGACTCGTGCTCATTACCGAACGGTCAGAAATCCTTCCCAATGACTTACCTGAATCTATTAGACCCCTAGTAGCGCACAGCGACCCTTATTCTTCAGGAAGTTTAAAACAGCAAGTAGGAGATTTGGAGCGAGAGCTCATCTCTAATGCACTCAGTTTGTACGGCTCCACTAGAGCCGCTGCAGCCTCACTAGGTATTAATCAATCGACGTTGGTTAAAAAACGTCAAAGCTTTCAATCTATTAACAAGGACAAAATGTGAACCTGCAAGACTTATCTATTTTCAAAAATCAATGCCTTATCAACGGACAATGGTCATCGCACTCTGAATTAATAGATGTACGTAACCCTGCTGATGGCAAAATCCTGACTCAAGTACCCTATATGGATGGTATCGAAACCAGATTGGCAATTAACGCAGCTAACCACGCATTGAGTTCATGGAAATCATTAACCGCTTACAAACGAGCTGAGATACTCATGAAATGGCATGATCTAGTGGTCGCACGAGCCAATGATCTAGCCACAATTATGACGCTTGAACAAGGTAAGCCACTTAATGAAGCAAAAGGAGAAGTATTATATGCAGCAAGTTATATTAAGTGGTTTGCAGAAGAGGCACGTCGTGCATACGGCGAAATTATACCCAGTGAAGACAATACCAAAAAGATCCACGTTACCAAAGAGCCCATAGGGGTATGTGCTGCAATCACACCTTGGAATTTCCCTGCCGCAATGATCACTAGAAAAGTGGCGCCAGCACTGGCTGCTGGCTGTACGATTGTTGTAAAACCAGCCATGGAAACACCATTGACTGCCTTTGCACTGCTAGGCTTAGCACAAGACGCAGGCGTACCAGATGGTGTGATCAACGTATTAACCGGTGACGCTAAAAAGATTGGTGCCGAAATGACATCTAATCCTATTGTCCGCAAGCTCAGCTTCACAGGCTCTACATCAGTAGGCGCGAAGCTAATGGCAGATTGTGCTCCGTCTATCAAAAAATTATCGCTTGAGCTTGGTGGCAATGCGCCATTCATTGTATTTGATGATGCCAACTTAGAGCTTGCTGCATCTGAATTAATCAAGAGTAAATTCAGAAATGCTGGCCAAACGTGCGTATGTGCGAACCGTATTTACATTCAAAAAGGGGTGTATAAACAATTTTCTGAAGTATTTTTAGAGAAAGTCAAACAACTTAAAGTGGGAAATGGGCTTGAAGCTGGCACTAATATCGGCCCACTAATTGACCAAAAAGCAGTACGCAAAGTACGTCAGCACATCGAAGACGCGTTATGCAAAGGCGCATCTATTTTGATTGGCGGTGAACCCCACAGCAATAGCGACAACTGGTTTCCACCCACAGTTTTACTCAATGCAAACCAAACTATGCAATGCGCCAACGAAGAAACGTTTGGTCCACTTGCTCCACTAATTTGCTTCGACACCATTGATGCAGCCATTCAAATGGCAAATAGCACAGAGTTTGGTCTCGCTGCTTATATGTTCTCAGAAAACCACCGTACCATTGAAAAAGTGAGTAGTCGCTTGGAAGTGGGCATGGTCGGGGTTAACACCGGCATCATATCTACTGCCGTTGCGCCTTTTGGAGGCGTTAAATCAAGTGGTATTGGTAGAGAGGGCGCACGTGCCGGATTAGATGAATATTTAGAAATAAAATACGTTTGTTATGGTATGGGATTAAGTTAACGCCACGGATGAATTTCAAACCATTGTCTAAAAGCTCCAAGAAATAAAACGCCAGTAATGGCAAAACAAAAAAGGTAAAACATGTCACATATAACTAATAAAATATTAAAAACCACTATTTCAGCGCTATTTATCGGTATCACAGTAGCGTGTAGTTCATTTGCTGCGATTGCCGCTGAAAAAACGGAGATAGAGAAATTATTGGCTGATACGCCAAGTAATTGGGGTAAATGGGGAAACGATGATCAGATTGGTGCGCTAAATTACTTAGATGAAAATGAAGTAAAACGTGGTGTAAAAGCAATCCAGTCAGGTGAGCGTTTTACTTTGCAACTTCCTATGATCCATGGAGTAGGTCCCGTTTTTCCTGGCAGGATCCCAGTCCAACATTTTATGTCTCAAGATGAAAGTGTTTATTCAGCAAACAAACAGCAGCCTGCAAGCGGTGGAATGAAATATTCTGACGATGCAGTCTTCATGTATTTACAAGGCACAACACACATTGATGCGCTCGGTCACGCTTGGTATTCAGATAAGATTTATAATGGAAAATCCGCAGATACAACTGTACATGGCCACGATTTTGTAGATATTGCACAGCTAGGCGATGTGGGTATTGCAGGTCGAGGGGTATTAGTCGATATAGGTCGTTTACGCGGTGACAGTAACCATCGATTGGCCCCAGGCAACTGTGTCACATTAGACGATATTAAAAGTGCGGCTAAAAAACAGAAACTTGAGATAAAAAAGAGAGATATTTTAATGATCCGTACTGGATCTATGGGACGATTTTATGACGAAGCGGATAATAAAAATTGGAATGCATTAACGGAGCCGGGCCTTTGTTACAGTAAGGCGCTAGTTAAGTGGATAGACGATATGGAAATCCCTGTAATAGCTGCAGATAACTTAGCAATTGAGTTAGCGGCGCAAGAAATCAATGGTTCAACCATGGTCATTCCTCTTCATGGTGCTTTGATCAGAGATTTGGGGGTGGTATTAACGGAACTATACTGGCTTGATGATCTAGCTGACGATTCAGCAAAAGATGGTCAATACAGTTTCTTTTTCACCGCAGCCCCCCTAAAAATGAAAGGTGGGTCAGGCTCACCCGTTAATCCAATGGTCATCAAATAATAAGGTAGTTATCGGGGCGGTTCCGCCCCAAAAAGCAATTTTCTCCTCAATTTTGAACTGTGAAAATCAGTGTGGGGATCATTGTGTCTAAATTTTATGATCAAGCACTTTAACTTTCATTAAAAACTAATTATTTGACTACAAAAATAAAAGAGAACAACATGAAAAACAAAAAAACATTTAAGTTATCTGCCGCCGCAATGATAATAATTGCAACCACGCATACCCAAGCTGTCGAAATTGAAAATGATGGTTATACGTTTGGGTTTAATGGCTATGTCAACACCCATGCGGTATTCGTCAGTTGCGATGATAACCCAGATATCGTTGCTGGAAATGCGTTGTTGTGTGCGGGTGATGATGCGACATCGGTTTCTAATGGCTACAGTCCCTCGAGCTTTGAATTCAGCGCGACAACTGAAAAAAACGGAATTAATATAAAAGCCGTCTTTGCATATGAGCCGGGCAATACCGACAACAGTGCCTTTAACGGTAGTGGCGACAACAAAGCCTATCGCGCTTTTTTTACCTTTGGTAACGATGAGCTTGGAACATTCAAAGCAGGTCGAGACTATGGTGTATTTGGTATCGACATTGTGCTTCAAGATATATCGTTAGGAGGCGTAGGTGCGCCAGCATTGGTTACCAGTCCGCTAAATACCAGTCTTGGCGGTGCAGGTTACGGCTATATATTTGCAGACCGTTTATCACAACTAACCTACTCTTTTGCAAAAGATGGCATGAGCGGTGCAATCGGCGTATTTCAGCCCTTAGATCCCGTTTCATTTGGGGGTAACGGATTTGTTGGCGATAGCGGCTCTAGAACGCCTGGGGTTCACGGTAAACTCAGATATGACTTTGATACTGGGTTTATTTCTACAACCTTTTTATCTCAAAGCGTAGACACCACTTTTAATGATTATGACGCGACCGGTATCGATTTAACATTTGTGTATAATATGGGTAATATTAGCTTGTTGGCGTCAGGATTTTCAGCTGACGGTTTGGGCCACTATGGCTTATTAATTGATGGCTCTGATAACGCAGCTAACCCGAGAAACAGCGACGGGTATTTTATACAAGCTACACACAAACTTGATAACACCAAATTGGGTATTAATTACGGTATTTCAAATGTTGATTTAGCGCCCCAAGATACGGCAATACAAGTTAAACAACAAAGTAAAATGACGGTAGGTGTGTACCATACGTTATGGAGTTTGGTTACCATTTCTGCCGAATACTCAAATATTAAAGCAGAAAACCATCAAGCTGGTGAAATTAAGAATCAGGCGTTTAGCGTTGGCGCAGCCATACGTTTTTAGCTACTACTTTTAGTTACCAAAGGGGGCGTTTCGACGCTCTCTTGTTGATTTAGCAAGGAAAACTTAGTTTTGCTAATTAAATGCTTAAAGATAGTTCTCGGTAAGAATAAATTTATTCCGAGAATAAACAATACTGTAATGGTTATATCATTCAAAATATCGTAAATATTTGAATTGATTTATCCCTATAATTTGAATACTTAAACTAACATTCTGAACAACTAATACAGGCTCTTTCCAAAGTAGTCAAAGAGCATAGCAGGCGAGTTATCGCAACCGCCCACGCACAGTTTTTGTGGCTTGGCCGGACATTTTTATTAAGCTTTGTTGGGTGTGATTGTGACACAGGGCAACAGCAAGGGCATCTGCTGCATCGGCTTGGGGTTTTGAGGCCAGCCCTAACAAGTACGTCACCATATGCTGAACTTGAGATTTGTCGGCATTACCGTTACCCACAACTGATTGTTTGATTTGCCGCGCTGAATATTCAGCAACGGGTAAATCAAAAGTCGTTGCAGCTACTATCGCCGCGCCTCTGGCTTGACCAAGCTTTAATGCTGAATCAGGATTTTTCGCCATAAAGACTTGTTCAATCGCAAACTGGGTAGGTTGGAATTGGTGAATAATTTCTCTCACACCATCGAAGATTTGTTTTAGCCTAGGAGCGAGTTCAGTGCCTTGCAAACGAATACAACCGCTGCCGATATATTCAGACTTCTGACCGACTTTTTTTATGACTCCATAACCAGTAATACGAGAGCCGGGATCAATTCCCAAGATAATCGCCATTAGTTTATGACTCGCACTGTCATAGCTGACAGCATCGGGTAAAGTTTAAATTGATGAATTGGCATCTGGCACATATAAAGATATTGCTTCACGATTAGTATACGACCACACTTTTTGCATTGCTAAAGCTTTGTCTAACCATAAATAAGCAGAATGTTCGGTTAACACTATGGCTTGATCGTTAGCGACTTCAACTACAAATACATGTTCGGTGTTGTAAGGGGTGTCCGGTGGGTAGCGGTATTTCCATCTATCGCGGATTTCATAGGTATTGATTTTTTGGCAATCAATCAGCTGATAAGCAGATTGTGTAATATCAATACTGGTTTCTTCTAAGACCTCACGCCTCGCCGTCTCGATTGGCTTTTCACCTTGCTCTAAGGTGCCTGTCACTGATTGCCAAAATTCGGGATCATCATTGCGCTGCATCACCAACACCTGCCCAGCACAGTTATATACAACTGTGAGGGCAGATTGAGGGATACGATAGTGTAATGTCATTGATAATTTAAATCAGTCAGTTTTCTTTTCTATTACAGTTTGAATTGACAGCTCTTTGAGTTGCTCTGGGTTGGCTTCACCCGGTGCGTTGGTCAAAGGACAGGCAGCAGTGTTAGTTTTAGGAAACGCCATCACATCACGAATCGACGTTGCACCTGTCATCAGCATCACCAAACGGTCTAAACCAAAAGCTAAACCGGCATGAGGCGGCGCACCAAACTTCAATGCTTCAAGTAAGAAACCAAATTTCACTTCGGCTTCTTCATCACTGATACCTAACAATGAAAACACTTTGGCTTGCATATCTTGTTGATGAATACGTACCGAGCCGCCACCTAACTCACAACCGTTTAAGACCATGTCGTAAGCATTTGACAAAGCACCTGCAGGGTTAGCCGCTAATTCATCTGGGGTCATATCTCTGGGTGCTGTAAACGGATGATGCAATGCATGGAACTGGCCATCAAATTCTTCAAACATAGGAAAGTCGACTACCCAAAGAGGTTTCCACTTTCCTTCTAACAAATCTAAATCTTCGCCTAATTTTAGTCTGAGGGCTCCTAATGCTTCTGTCACCACGGTGTTGTTGTCAGCACCGAACAAAAGAATGTCGCCACTTTGTGCGCCACTGCGTTCTAAAATACCTTTGGCCACGTCTTCCGTTAAAAACTTAAGGATAGGTGATTGCAATCCTTCCATTCCAGCATCAATGTCGTTGACTTTCATCCATGCCAAACCCTTAGCACCGTAAATACCCACAAATTTACCGTAGTCGTCAATCTGCTTGCGAGATAACTTAGCACCGCCCGGCACGCGGATAACGGCAACACGTCCTTTAGCGTCATTGGCTGGGCCAGAGAACACTTTAAATTCAACGTCTTTTAGTAAATCCGCTATATCTGTCAATTCTAATGGGTTACGTAAATCAGGTTTGTCGCTACCGTAACGACGCATGGCATCGGCGTAAGTCATGCTTGGGAAGTCACCTAAATCTACCGACAACATTTTTTGAAATAAATTACGTATTAGACCTTCAGTGATCGCCATCACACCACCAGCATCTAAGAAGGTAGTTTCAATATCAATCTGGGTAAATTCAGGTTGGCGATCGGCTCGTAAATCTTCGTCTCGGAAACATTTTACGATTTGATAATATTTATCCATGCCCGACATCATCAATAACTGTTTAAACAATTGTGGTGACTGTGGCAAAGCAAAAAACTGACCTTTATGGGTGCGGCTTGGCACCAAATAATCACGAGCACCTTCGGGTGTCGCTTTGGTCAGAATAGGCGTTTCGATATCTAAGAAACCATCGTTTTCAAGATAACTGCGCACTGTGCTGGTCACTTTGGCTCTAAATTTTAAACGATCACTCATTAATGGACGTCGTAAGTCTAAATAACGGTATTTTAACCGCTGCTCTTCGGAATTTTCTTGATTCCAATCTAGCGGTAACGGAGCTGCTTTGTTTAGTATAGTCAAAGACTTACCAAGCATTTCAATTTCGCCAGTAGACATATCTTTGTTGACTTGGCCTGATGGCCTGGCGCGCACTTCACCACTTAACTGCACACAAAATTCATTCCGTAAACTATTTGCAGTATTAAAGACTTCGACTAAATCAGGGTCAAACACCACCTGCACCACACCTTCTCGGTCACGTAGGTCGAGAAAAATAACCCCACCTAAATCGCGACTTCGATTAACCCAGCCACACAGAGTGACGGTTTGTCCGATATAAGATGAATTGATGTTGCCACAATAGTCCGTGCGCATGAAAACCGCCTTTAAAACGTAAACTTTGATGAAAAATTAAGGCCGCAGAGTATATACCGGATCAGCAGTCTCCTAAATTAAATTCTCGGATTTCGTAAGAAAATGTTGCTTCTATAGACTATTAAAAATGAATTCTGCATATTTACATCAATAAAAACTAAAAACAGGGATTGAACAATGTTAAAAATTGAAAATATAACAAAAACTTACGACAACGGCGTAAAAGCTCTTAACAGCGTCAACTTAGATATACCTAAAGGCCTATTTGGTTTACTTGGCCCTAACGGTGCAGGTAAATCCAGTTTGATGCGTACCATTGCCACGTTGCAACAACCCGATACCGGCAGTATTTACTTTGACGAAATCAATGTGCTCACACAGCCCAATGAATTACGTCAACGTTTAGGTTATTTGCCACAAGATTTTGGTGTGTATCCCCGAGTCAGTGCTTACGATTTATTAGATCATTTAGCTATTCTAAAAGGCATTGCTAACAAAGGTGAACGTAAAGAAGCCGTTAACGGCTTATTGGCTCACACTAATTTGTTTCAACACCGTAAAAAAGCAGTCAGTGGTTTTTCAGGTGGCATGCGTCAGCGTTTTGGTATTGCGCAAGCCTTGTTAGGCGACCCTGACTTATTAATTGTAGACGAACCCACAGCCGGCCTTGATCCAGAAGAACGTAATCGTTTCCATAACCTACTTGTGACGTTAGGTGAAGAAAAAGTCATTATTTTATCAACGCATATTGTCGATGACGTATCTGAGCTTTGCCCGAATATGGCGGTATTAGGTAACGGCCAAATATTGTTACAAGGTAATCCATTAGACATCACCGCCGACTTAAACGGACAAATTTGGCGTAAAACGGTATCTATCGATGAAGCCGCGGTATTAGAAAATACTCTGCCTGTTATTTCAAAACGTCTATTCGCGGGTCGCACGGTATTACACGTACTGGCGCCTGATGCACCTGAAGGTTTTGAAAGCACCCCTGCGACATTAGAAGATGTGTATTTCTCTACTTTACACAACTCTCGACAGACCCCTCAACATAACTCTCATTTAACCCAAGCAGCATAAGGAAGCTCAGTTATGTTTACTCAAATGTTAGGGTTTGAATGGCGCTATTTTACTCGCCAGCCCTCTTTTATTGTGACTTGTTTAGTTTTTTTCTTATTGCCATTCCTAGCCATCACCATTGATGGCGTGCAGATTGGTTCAGGTGGCAATGTATTGTTTAACAGTCCCTTTGCTATTAGCCAAACCATGCTGGTTTTTGGCCTGTTTGGCATGTTTATGGTGGTCAATTTTGTAGCCAGTACTGCCACACGAAACCATACATCTTTCATGTCAGAGATTATTTATACCAAACCTATTAAACCTTTAAGTTACAACCTTGGACGTTTTTTGGGCGCTTATTTAATATGCCTAGCCGTATTTGCCATGGTGCCATTGGGTTTATTTATAGGCAGCTTAATGCCTTGGATCGATGGTGAAAGAGTTGGCCCAAATAGCTTGATGATGTATGTGCAACCCTTCTTGATTTTTTCCACTACGACCATTCTTGTTCTTGCTACTTTATTCTATGGCGTCACCAATTTTTTTAAAAGTGTGATGGCTGGTTACATCTGTGCCTTAGGTTTGTTTATTTTGTATTTCGTTTCTGGGCAAGTCTTTAATGAACCCGAGCAACGTACGATTAGAGCATTACTTGACCCCTTTGCCCTAGGTTCATTTCGTGAATATACCCGCTATTGGACAACCTTTGAAAAGAACGCATTATTACCCGTTCTTGAGGGTGCTATCTTACATAATCGATTATTGTGGCTGGCGGTAGGTAGTTTAATTTTGTTGACAGCAGGCGGGCTATCTAAGCCATTAAATTTCACGACAAACAAAGCCGGTAAAAAAACAAAGAAAGAAAAAATAGATGTTATTCCCGCCAACAGCAATATTGCGATTAAAGCTTCAGACAATAACAGTTTTGCGCAATTTATCTTGCGTACCAAGTTTGAAATAAAGCAAGTCGTGTTAAGCCCTGCATTCCCTATTTTATTGCTATTTTCGGCCTTTCAACTTATTGCCGGTTTTCTTAACATAAATGGTGCTTTTGGCGCCCCAAACTGGCCACTCACCCAAACTTTAGTGCAAATCATTATGGCTGCTTTTGGCCTAATGACGATTATTGTCATTACTTATTACACAGCAGAAGTGGTTTGGCGTGAACGTACTGTGGGTATGGGCGATATTGTCGATAGTATGCCGGTGGGCAATGTCACTTTTTGGTTATCAAAATTACTTGCAGTGATGTTAGTGATTGTATCGTTACATTTTGTCGGTTTGGTGATGGCTATTGTCAAACAATTGCTTTCGGGTTATGAAAACATTGAATTCGGGCAATATTTGATCAGCTTATTGTATTTTGGTGTATTGCCCTTTTGCCTACTTATAGTATTGGCATTTTTACTCCAAGTATTAAGCCCTAATAAATACGTGGGCATGTTAATTTTTGTTGGCTACATAATTGTATCCAGTGTGTTTGGTCAAATAGGCATTGAACACAACATGTTTAATTTTGGTGGCGCTCCTATTTTGCAATACTCAGACTTGAATGGCTACGGCTGGTTTATTCAGACTCAAAGCTGGTACATGCTTTATTGGAGTGCTCTGTCAGTCGTGCTGGGTGTGATGAGTTATGGAATGTGGCAACGAGGCCCTCAGGCGTCGCTTAAACAACGTTTTAATTTATTAAGTTATCAGCTAGGTAAACCAGGTAAAAGTATTGCCGCAGCAGCCATGCTGATATTTCTAGCAACAGGTGGTTATATTCATTACAACACCAAAGTGTTGAATAAATTTTATGGCCAAGAAGAGAGTTTGAATACGCAAGCTGATTACGAAAAAAACTACGTTGAATTTCGTGACGCACCAATGCCATCAGTTGTGAGCATAAATGCAGCCATCGATATTTTCCCTGAGGAACGACGTATCGCAGCCAGCGCGAATATATCTTTGATTAACCGCACGGCACAGCCCATTTCGCGTTTTCTAGTCAATATTCCACAGCATACTAAAATTTATGATGTGCAGATTAGCGGTGGAAAATTAGGCGAAACCAACCCTAAATATAACGTGGCATGGTTCGAATTTGTCGAGCCTATGTCTCCCGGTGAAGAACGTGCAGGTAAATTATCTGTAGTCCGTGCTCATCGAGGGTTTAAAGACAGAGGTGAAGATGTCACTTTGGTGAAAAATGGTACCTTTATAAACAACTTCGAGTTATTCCCATCTTTTGGTTTTAATGAGAGTTACCTAATAAGAGATCAGCATGAACGCCGTAAACGAGACTTAGAGCCTTTACAGCGGGCATATAAACTTGAAGATACTAGCCGTTATGCGGAAAGCTTTTTTGGCAGGGGTGTCGAGTTTATTGATTTTAGTGCCACAATCTCTACCAGCGACGATCAATTTGCCATTGTACCGGGGTATTTGCAAAAAGAATGGCAACAGGATGGCCGCAATTATTATCGATACGAAATGGACGCACCAATGATTAACTTTTTTAGTGTGATGTCGGCTGATCTAGAAAAGAAAACGGTCGAACATGATGGAATTAACATCGAGGTTTACTACCATAAAAATCATCATTGGAATGTGGACAGAATGATTGAGTCTAGCCAAGACTCCCTCGACTACTTTCAACAAGTATTTAGCCCTTATCAACACAAACAATTAAGGATCATAGAGTTTCCAGGCTACCGCGGATTTGCACAAAGTTTTGCTAACACTGTGCCCTACTCCGAAAATATTGGTTTTATTTCGGACTTACGTAACCCTGAAGATATTGACCCAGTTTATTACGTCACTGCTCACGAAGTGGCTCACCAGTGGTGGGGGCATCAACTTAACGCTGCCAATGTGCAAGGGAGCGCGGTATTGTCTGAAACCTTGTCGCAATACAGCGCCTTAATGGTCATGAAGAAAAAGTATGGTGAAATAAAGCTACGTAAGTTTTTAACCCATGAATTGGATCGTTATTTAAGAGGTCGCAGTGCAGAGCGGATCGAAGAAATGCCACTGCTACGCGCTGAAAACCAACAATACATTCATTATCAAAAGGGCTCTGTAGTGATGATGGCCTTGGTTAACAAACTAGGTGAAGAACGCCTTAATCAAGCCCTGCAAGCCTTATTAAATGAATATCAGTTTAGAGAAGACTTATACCCTACTACGTTAGACTTGGTTAGACATTTAAACAGTGTGTCGAACAAAGAACAGCAGGCTTATATTAAAGACTTGTTTGAGCAAATCACTATTTACGATTTACGTGCTAAAGAGGTCATTAAGGAAGAGCTTGAAGATAATAAAACCAAGGTGACATTAACCGTATCAGCACAACAGTTTAGTGCTGATGGAAAAGGTAAAGAAACAGAACAGCCTTTTGCAAAAGAAGTAGAGATTGTTTTGTTCAGCGAAGATCCTAATGATTTTGCCGCTGAAAACAAAATAATCTATCAAGGTCTACACGCCATTGAAAGTGGTGATACAGTTATAGAATTAATTGTTGACGAAGTGCCTAACTTTGCCGGTATAGACCCCTTTGTACGTTTTATAGACCGAGACACAGGCAATAATATTATTAAGCTGTAGTGCTAGTGTAGAGCTGTTTCAGTGCTAATATTGCACTGTTTAATTTGTTAAGTTAAGCCCTCATCCGAGGGCTTTTTTATAGTACTTTTCTGTAGTTTTCAATTGTCTTTTATGAATTTTTCACCAAGAGGTTAGTCAGTGTCTTTAATCAGAACAGGTTGTCCTACATGGACCCATGAACAATGGTTCGGTAGCTTATTTCCAGCCAACACTGCAAAAGAACGCAGCCTCGAAGCTTACGCCAAATATTTTAACAGTATCGAAGGTAACACCAGTTTCTACCATATTCCTGACGAAAAAACGCTGCAGCGCTGGGCTGACCAAGTACCTAATGATTTTCGTTTTACCTTTAAATTTCACCGCAGTATTAGTCACGATAAAAAGCTGCTGAATATAGAAGACGATTTACACTTAGTCCTCAACCGCATGGCATTATTAGGACATAAGTTAGGCTGCTTAATGCTACAACTACCTGCTAGCTTTGGCCCACAGCAACTCGACACCTTAGCCCATTTCATCCGCCTTTTACCCAGTGACTTCCGCTATGCCGTTGAAGTCAGGCACTTAGGATTTTTCGATAAAAGTAATAATGAAAAAGCATTGAATCAATTACTAATAGAAAACAATATAAACCGCGTGATCATGGACACCAGAGCTTTATTTGCCTGCACTGCTAATGGCGATAAAATCATTGTAGATGCACAGAGAAAAAAACCTAAGGTGCCTACCCATGTCATTGCTACATCAGACACACCTTTAGTACGTTTTGTCGGTCACCCTATTATTCAAGCAAATAAACCTTTTTATACCCCTTGGATCCACAAAACTAAACAATGGTTGGATGAAGGCAAGTCGCCCTATTTATTTTTTCATATGGCCAATACATTCGATGCGCCATGGTTAGCCGAAGCATTTTTTAGTGACTTCAAGAAGCTCTACCCCGACACACCTATCCCTTCCATACCTTTACCTAAAATGCATATTAATCAACTAGATATTTTTGGACTTTGAGTCGATTTCTGTATGATGTTGCAAATACACATTAATTTTTGAGCAACCAATGTCATCACCACTCTCACATATCCGCGTACTTGAACTTAGCCGCATATTGGCCGGACCTTGGGCCGGACAGATGCTGGCAGACCTAGGTGCAGAAATAATCAAAGTAGAAAAACCCATTCAAGGTGATGACACTCGCCATTGGGGGCCCCCTTATCTGAATAACCAACAAAGCGAAGCCCCAACAGAATCGGCATATTTTTTATCTGCTAATCGCGGCAAACGGTCTATCACCATAGATATTCGACAGCCAAAAGGACAAGCTATTATTCATCAACTCATAGAAAGTTGTGATGTACTGATAGAAAACTTCAAAGTCGGTAGTTTACAAAAATACCACCTTGATTACGCTAGCTTATCAGCCATAAATCCCCAGCTTATTTATTGCTCGATTACAGGTTTTGGCCAAAACGGTCCTTATGCGCAAAGAGCCGGATACGACTTTTTGTTACAAGGTATGGGTGGACTCATGAGTGTAACCGGCGAGCCTGACCACTTACCTGGCGGTGGCCCGCAAAAAGTTGGTGTAGCACTCACTGACATACTCACTGGCATGTATGCCACCACAGCGATACAAGCGGCGATTATAGAGCGTGAAAAATCTAGGTTAGGCCAACATATTGACCTTGCCTTGCTCGATGTACAAGTGGCCTGCTTAGCCAATCAAGCGATGAACTATTTAGTGAGCGATGAGACACCCAAACGTATGGGCAATGCCCACCCGAATATTGTGCCTTATCAAACCTTTCAAACCGCAGATGGCTTTATCATTTTAACCATAGGTAACGACTCACAATTTGCAGGCTTTTGTGAGGTGGCACAGTGCCAAGCATTAATCCAAGACCCTCGATTTACTACTAATCAAGCACGAGTGCGCAACAGAGAGATAGTGATTGAAAAATTGGCAAACATCATCCAAGCAAAAGACAGTGAGTTTTGGTTACAACAGTTAGAAACAAAAGGTGTGCCATGCGGCCCAATTAATGACATTGCCCAGGTCTTCGAAAACCCACAAATAAAACATCGCAAAATATTAGGTGAACTCACCCACCCAAAAAATGGAAAAGTGCCAACAATAAAAAATCCCATCAACTTTTCACGCACACCTATCGTTTACAATCAGGCGCCACCCAATCTAGGTGAACATACTGAAGATGTATTAACTGAATTGTTAGAATATGACGCTAGTGCTATTAATAAACTGCGACAATCAAACGTCATTTAAAATAAACTTACTTAGGTAGGGTTTCTTAGACACTGATTTGACCATTGAACTATCTTATATTGAAGCATTAATTCTCAGAGGATTGGTTACGTAATATAGTGTCTTACTGAATTAAACTTACTAAGGAATACAAATGCGCTTTTTATCTCGCCGATTAGTCATGCCTAATGATTTAAATTATGCCAATGCGTTATTTGGTGGCCGCGCTTTGGAATGGATTGATGAAGAAGCCGCGATTTATGCGATATGTCAGTTAGAAACCAATTACTTGGTGACCAAACATATTGGTGAAATTAGCTTTGAGTCTCCTGCTATCCAGGGTGACGTAGTGGAGTTTGGTTTGGAAACCAAAAATGTCGGTCGTACTTCTATTACGGTATCGTGCTTGGTGCGAAATAAAGCCACTAAAAAAACTATCTGCTTTGCTGATGACATTGTGTTCGTTCGAGTTGATCCAAAGAGCAAAAGACCAGCACCCCATGGTAAAACAATGGAGCAGCTAGAGACACAAACAGAACAAGAAGTTCGTAATTTGAATATAAAAAAACAAACGGTATAGGATAAGTTAACGCCATCAACCACGTTATTCCGGTAATTTCTTAAGCCAAAATTTAAATCAAAGTATTCTTACCTCATCGGTTTACTCGCATCGATTTTAAATTAAACTTAAAAATATTGTTTACGTTGAGCATTAATGGTGGTTTGTGGCTAGCCCTTCGTTAAATCAACACAGCGACGCATAGTAAACTTCGGTAAAATAACTATGATATGGCTTGGAACTATCACGCAAGTTAAGTTAGAAAACGTGCTTTAGGCGTCAGGTTCATCTGTAAACTCAGGCTAGTTATAAGGGCACAGTCTAGCTTGCTCTATTGAGCAAGCTGCCTTATTTTTAGTGTGATAAAATCATCTAGATATTCACCAGAAACGAGTTTGAAATTTTGTGGTGCCATTGGCATGACATTTCTACCATCTTGAACTACCAGTAAACCTTTTGGAAATGCATCGCCTAAAGGAATGCTTGTCACTTCAATACCATCAGTTTCAGATACTGCATCAATACCTAAAGCCTTATTCGCACCTATTGCAAATACGCCCAACAATTCATTGTTGGCATCTATGCGATAAATAGCAAAACGGTTATTTCCTTGGCTGGATACCACTAAAAATTTCTCGCCGTCTATGTTGTAAATACCCATTCCTTCAATGTCGGCCTTAACAGGTGCTTGCGCTCTTGCAATAAGTTCGGGCTGTCCATTGATGTTATCTAGTTGCATTTTCCACACCCCCCGTTGATTCCTCACAAAAAAACAAACGCTTGGTGTCGTCATCCACTACACACCCCTCGGGTTGGCTATTGGCTTTAAATGCGTCAATTTTCTTTGCGCTAATTTCGCTTGTGTTGGTGGCTAGTTGGTAGCGATTAAATTGGCCGTCCGTATCGTTAATAATCACCTCAAGTTGGTCATCATGCTGATACAAACAAAGACCATAAACATCATTTAAATCTGTTGAAATATCAATCAAATGTTTAGCCATTCCGGACTCATCAATACTAAAAACCGTCATAGATTGATTTGAACGATTACTGGCCACAGCGATGTCTTTATATTGACCGTTAACGAATATGTTTTGACGGATATCGATATTATTTATTTTACCTACCGCGAGGGTTTGTACTAATTCACCGCGTAAACTATAAATATTCAGGCCATACTTTTTATCCGTACCAAAAATCAAACTTTTACTCGGCCGGCTGGCGTGTATCCATATAGCAGGGTCATCTGCGGCATCACCAAAGCGCTGAACTGAATCGGTTTCAGCAACAGCATAAAACGCCTCTACTGCATCAAAATCAGCTTGCTGGAGTTTATTTTTTTTAACAGACAGCTTAGTTTTACCAATTTGAGCTGCCAACCAATCCACTTCTATTGCGTACAATTGTTGCTGACTTTCATCGTATGCTCCCATCAATAATTTAGCGCTGTTTGTAGCAATATTAATTGACGATAAACGAATATTATTAGGTAAGCTGATATCTGCAGGTGCAGGAAGTAAATTAGGCTCATCGTTTGCAGCGAACACCCAAATATTGTTACTGTCAGGACTGGCTGCAAAAACATATCCTGATGCATGCGTACTAATGCTTTCGACTTCTCCAGACACTGTAAAAGGTATCAACTTACGTTCGTTTTCGCCTTCGTTAAGTGCATCATATTGCCATATTCCAACTTCTTCCTCGGCTATTAATAATTGATGTGTTGTATCAATCACTGCACAGTCAGACATATTGGGGCCAATATTTAAAGATCTAATGGCTGGCAAACGTGCGCTCAATTGACTGTCAACAAGCTCGATTTCAATCCCGTGATGTTGAAGAACACCTAACGTGTCAATCGTGAATAAAGATAAACCGTCTCTGGTATTGCCAAGACACACCCCTTCGATATCCGATTCATTCGCAGGCAAGCTAGCCAGTTTATTAAATGAGGCTTGCGCAATATCAAAATGCAAAAGATGGATAGCAGAAGTGCTGTCATCTAAAGCGGCAATCAATATCATGTGTGGTTGTTGTATTGAAATACGCCAATCTATAGTTGCCACCTTACCGCTCCATTGACTTATTGGCGTAAAGTCGCTGTCGAGCCATGTTAAACCTTCATCTGCGTCAACAACTAACCACCCATTGGCATTGTCTAAATCAATTGGATAGGCTTCTTGCCCTTGTATATCTATCTGGTTAAATGACAATACCTTGTTGTCAGACTTACCTTGAACAGTGTTATTCTGACAGCCACCTAGTAAAACCAAAGCCAATAAAAAATAAACAGATTGCGTTATTTTCATTTTGCTTCTCGATCGATGTTATAACGATAAACAACATTGCCGTTGTCACCAATAAATTGCACTACAAGGGCATCAGTGCCGATTGATAGCGCTGCAAATCCAGCACTAGAAGATGAAAAACGCGTAAAATCTACTTTTCCCGTAGGGCGTAGTTTTGAGCCAGCACCCGAAATAAAATGTTCAACCGTTTTACCTGTTACTTGGTTGTGCTGTAGGTCATGCTCATGACCTGCAAAGTACGCATGTACACGGTATTTTTCTAAAATAGGCTCTAGTACTGATTTGATCCCGTCGGTTGCACCATAACGTTTGCCACTCGAATACAGTGGATGGTGTCCAAATACGATGCGCCAGTCCGCTTTACTGTTGGATAACGTTTGATGTAACCATATAAGTTGCGCATCGGCGTCTTGTGTTTGAGTTTCTTGGTATTTAGTCTCGCCCTGATAGTCTGGATTAAGTGGGCTTGTATCAATAAATAGCAAATGTGCTTGGGTACCGTCATCAAGCGTAATCAGTTTCTCATAGTACTGTGCCGGTAGCTCCCAGCGCCGACTCACTTGACTGTAGTCAATTTGGGCTTGCCAATTGCCTCTATAATCGTGGTTTCCTAAGGTAGGATACCAATCGATAAATAAATTAGGTCCCTGATAAATTTGCTCAAACGAGGTATTCCAAATAGGGTCGTGAATGGATGCCACACCGTTATCGTAAAAGTTGTCGCCGGTGGTTACGACCATTTCTGCATCCAGATAGTGAGAAGCAATATCCATCCATTTAGCCACTGAACGTTGTGAATAATGTCCATTTCGGCCCCAATCGCCAAGTATTAGTAAATCCACATCCGAGTCTTCAGCGAACAGCTGTTTTATTTCATGGGCTTGGTAATATTTATCATCATAGCTTTGCGCATTTATAAATGGTGGCGCGGCAAGCGTTGGAGTAATCGTTATCAATTGCCATAAAACAATCAATAGGTAAATAAAACATGACTTAGGTATCTGACTCATAAAATCCTCAAAATAACGCAAGCCATCAACTGAAACGATGACCTGCTTTATTTGTTAAATGTGTTAAATGTTTAGGCAACTTGAATTAATGTTAAGTGGTTTATAATTGCCAGCGAAACCCTAACTCGAAAGTGCGGCCATACTCTTCGAACTGGGCATTTCTGTTGCGTGTATCAAAGTAGTTATAGAAACTCTCGTTGCTTAAATTAATGGCATTAAAATAGATATTCATGTCGTCGTTAATGAAGTATTTACCTGAGAAATCTATATGTTGATAATCATCTTCAATGCGCAACATATCACCATCAATCTCTTCTAAGTTATCACTCTTATAAGACATAGTGAGACGCAGCGACCAGCTATTATTCTCATATCCCACGGTGAGATTACCAATCCGATCTGATTGGTTTGGCAAGTCAGTTTCAAATTTTTCGCCGTCTAAAAAGGTGGTTGCATCAGTACTTGAGAAAGTGCCGTTAGCGGCAAGTAATAGTCCACTGTCAAACGCTTTTACCCAAGACAACTCCATTCCTGTTAATGTTGCTTTATCACCATTGACGGGTTGAAATACCTCTTTAAAACCCTGCCATTGTTGAGTGCTCGCAACATCTGCAACTATAATAAAGTTATCAATTTCTTTATAAAATAAACCTGCTGATAATACGCCAATAGTGCCGGGATAATATTCAAGTGATAAATCGAAGTTATCAGATTCATAGGGTTGCAACTCTGGATTACCTACTTCGGCCTCGCGCTGTGTAACAAATTCACCGTCATCTTCTTCTGTGTTTGACTCAATAATTTGAAAAGCAGCAGACTGTTCAAATATTGGGCGTGAAATCGTTTGCGAATAAGCACCGCGCATCACCACTTCATCGGAAAAAGCGTAGCGAGCATTAAAACTAAATAACAAATAGTCATAATCTCGCTCAGTAGCCCAAGGTGTATTAATAACCTCTTCGATGTCGTTTTCTTCATCATTAATGAGTTCGACACGCATACCAGACGTTGTGAAGTCGGTTTTTTCATATCGAATGCCACCGACAAGTCGTAATTTTTCCCAATCAAATTGGCCCATAACATAGGCAGCAAAAATATCTTCGGTGCTGACATATGAAGCACCATTAGATTCAACTTCGGAGTCTAATGCTTCAAGCTCTAACAAAGGCAGTTGTTGCGTAAAGTCTTCTCTGAGAAGCTCTCGGTTCAGACCTGGACCAAAATCACCTAAATTATAATCAAGTTCATCGATAGCAAATTTGCTGCCATTTACACTGTCAAAATCACCACCATAAATACTGATGTTAGCCAGCGCCGATTTTTCGCGTTGACGGTACTTAAAACCAGACTTGAATAAAGTCAGTCCACTTTTGTTGTCAAACGACTTAGTAATGTTCCCTTGAATGCTAGTCTCTGTATCTTCAGCCAGATTTTTTTCAAAGCTAATTTCATCAAGATCGTAATTGGCTAAATCGTTAGCCATCGCATTAACCGAGATTTGCGGGATCTCAGTGTCTAAGTTTGCCTCTACACTGGGATTTTCTGATACAAAAACGTAATAAAGCCCATCAGGATCTGTTTCATCCGACTTGGCATAACCTAGCTGATAATCCAGTGACCATAACCCTCGTTGATGCTCGCCGCCTGTTGCTAATGTAAAGATTGTCTGGGTTTCTTTGCGGTCTTTTGACTCACGCTCTATTTCAGAGTCATCCCCATCCAGCTTAAAAATATTGGCTTGACGAAATTCGTCATCAGAGAATTCACTGTAGAGCGTGCGCATGAAAAACTCGTCATTGAAATTGGGACGGTAATCGAGATTTATTGCTGTGCCTAAACGCTCTCTAGTGATGCTGTAATGACGTTGTTCGGCCTCGTCATCGCCATTTGACTCGATGTTGTCAGAGCCAAAATCACGTTTAAAGTAAGAGACGGCGGCAGCGACTCCAAAGGTATCATCGATTAATCGAGTCAGGGTAATAGATGCTTTTGGAGCGAGCTCATCCCGCAACTGGTTTTGGCTTAATCCAGCTGAGATTATGGTGGTGTCTTGTGTGCGGTCAAAGGCACTAATACTTTTCACATTAATCGCACCGCCCACTGCATCCGCATCCATATCCGCAGATATGGTTTTGGATACTTCTAAAGTTTGGATCAGCTCAGACGGAATAATATCTAAGGCAACAGACCTAACACCGGCTTCTGGTGAGGGAATATTGAGGCCATTAATTGTGACACTATTAAGATTAGGATCGATGCCTCTAATTCCAACAAGACGTCCTTCCCCTTGATCCCTCTCAATAGAAATACCAGGCAAGCGTTGTAGTGATTCAGCCGCATTTTGATCAGGAAAATCACCAATCGAATCAGCAGATACTACTGATACAATATTACGTGCATTACGTTGTTGATTGATAGCACTGGCTTTACCACTGCGTTGACCTCGCACTATGACGACGTCAAGCGCTGCTTTTTGTGCAAGCAATTCAATTGTGGGCAACACGTTTTCACCTGAGCTCACCATCACTGTTTGGGTAATAGTTTGAGCGCCTAAGTATGTGATTTTTAATTCATACTCGCCCTCAGGAAGATTAGGAAAGCGAAACGTACCATCAGTTCTAGATAACGATGTGCGATTTAATGCTTCAATTTCTACTTTAGCCCCTGCAAAAACGCGTTGATTATTTTGGTCTGTTAATTTTCCAAAAAGACTCGCAGTTTGCTGTGCCATTACCATAGAACTTGCAGCAGCCAAGCTAACAGCTATAGCTAATTTACTTAATTTGTTGCGCATACCATTACCCTTATCTTGTGCATACGATATTAGAAAACGTCGCTTACACTAGTTGCGGATTATTGCATTCAGGTGACAGTCATTTGACCGAATGACAACACCTTCTTCTTTATCTCTATTTAGACCCAAAATCATACATTTATGAGCTAGAATGACCCCTTTCGCAAGCGTTACTCTTATTGCCCTGTCAACATTTACGCTTGATTAATTCCAGCATATTCATTTTTTTGTCACATCGTTGAGCCAATATGACCCTACACAATTATTATTGTGCAGCTGAGGGTGTTAAGTGACCTTGCAACAACCTCGTCTTTTCATTGGTGTTGTTATTTAGAGATATGTTCGAGCAATTCGCAGGAGCACTTAGCATGAAGTTTGACCTTTTGATGCAACATTCACGTTTAGTCATCTTTCACGTAAGCCTTTTATTGATGGCAATATTGTTGTCGAGCATCAGTGGCGAGTTTGTGCCTTTGGAAACGATTGAATGGTCTGATGTAATTGGCGAGGGCAGCATCGCACTGCTAACCATATTTTGGACGCTAGCCGTTATAATGAGTCGCCCGTCAGGCAAAGTAACAAATTTGCTAGTAATAGGGCTGAGTTTGGTTACCTTTTCAGCAATCTTAGATTTATTTGACGAATTTATGGCTCCAATCAGCGCTGTAAATTGGATCAGCTTATTTGAGTCGATCCCGGCGGCGATTGGCATGCTTGTGATGAGTTATGCATTGTATCTGTGGCACCTCGAGCAATTGGCCCTCAACCAACAGCTACAACGACGAGAACTTGATTATCGATGGCATCAAGAGATAGATGCCATTACTTTACTGTATCGTGGCAGCTACTGGAAAGAACGGGCAAGCAGCCTTATCAGTAACAAGGTACCAGCCTCTATTATTGTTATTGACGTGGTCAATTTTTCATATGTTAATGCGCAATATGGCATCGTTGAAGGTAACCGGATTTTACGAGAAATTGCTCACTTATTGTTAATGAATATTAGAAACACTGACTTAGTCTGTCGTTATGCGGGAGATAGGTTTGTTATATTATTGCCACAGACTAACCTACAAGATGCGTTTGAATTGATTAACCAAATCGAGCGCAGTATTGAAAATGTTGCATTTAAACCCAGTAACAAAAATGTGTCTTTATTTACCAAAGTTAAGAGCGTTGCAGGCCGCTTAGTGTTAACTGAAACAACTGAACATACGCTGAGCAAACTCAATCAAGAACTAGATACGTTAGGCGAGCATGCAGCCTAATGCTTAAAGGCTGCTTAACCAACAAAACTAAAGCGTTCGACGCGAATTATATGGCGTCTAACTTGTATGCATTAGCCACAGCGCGAGGCGCAAATAAAGATAAACTTTTGCATGGTACCGGTATATTTACTGATGACTTCACCAACAATAGATTACTGAGTGTGAATCAACTGTTGATACTTATTCAAAATGCCCAGCACTTATGTAGCGGCCATGATATTGCGTTTCAATTTGGTCACAGTCTGGTCAATACGATTGATGCACAATATCCCGATTTAGTGAACGCATTAAAAAGCACAAGTGATTTTATTGGCTGCATGCGAGTGTTATCAATCATGAACGTGCAAATTTTCCCCTTTATGTCAGCTCATACATTTAAAGATCCGGATAATATTTATATTGTTTTACAAGATTCGATCGGTTTACGAAAAAATCAAACCTTTATGATTGAGGCAAGTTGCACTGCCCTTGTTGCGATGTCAAAAACATGTATCGGGCGACGGTTGAAATTTTCCTTTTCATTCCCGTTTGCAAGACCAAAACATATTTATGAGTATGAAGAAAACTTAGGTAGTCGGCTGACGTTTTCTCATCCTATGTTAACCATAAAACTACCCATTTCGGAAACAACAATATCCTGTCCAGATAGGCACCCAGGATTAAATCGTTACGCGGTTAAAACAGTCATCAATAAACGGCTTTATAAATTTAGTTTAATGGACAAGATACGTAGTCAGTTGCGCTCTAAGCCAGGTCGAACGTTGCCTGAACTTGCAACATTAAACAGTCTTAGCCAAGCATCATTCAAACGAATATTGAAAGAGCATAATATAAGTTTCCAGCAGCTAGTGGATGAATTGTGTTGTCAAGAAGCGTTATATTATTTACAAATTCAGAAGCTAAAAAATGAACAAAGTGCAGCTTATATGCGCTTTAACGACGTCAATAATTTTAGACGTGCAGTAAAGCGTTGCACTGGGTTAACCCCAAGTGAATTGCGGCAAACCTAAAAGTATTATCTTTCAAAACTGACCTTCTCCACAAACGATGGCAAATAAGTAACGCCATTATTTCTGCTCGAAACTTTAAACAATTAATTATTTTTCGCTCGTATTATCTGACGCTTTTTAAAATTATGGGCGCCTTGTCTCGCTTCCCATTAAGCGTTGTATTTTGCGCAAAACTATCACATTTAAAGATTGAGTAAATTAAAAATAGAAAATTAACAAGACACGCAGATTTACAAATACACCCATCGTAAATACTATAAAAATTATGGTGGATGCCTTTTTGACTCCCTGTTCGCGAACGTTAGTAACCTTCCGTTTTGTGCCCAACCTAATGGCACATTAGCTAGCGTTTTCGATATACATTTAGCTAGGCCGCATGGTTATTCATGAGATTTAAATCAAAAGTCCCCACAGGTTTTATCCACAAGACTTTGCAGGTCAATATGAATTTTTTATTATGTTTGTGATTTATAGCATTCCCGTCATATATCTGCTGCTTAACGTCATTAAAATATAATAAATTTATTTTTTCGAGTTAATATTAATGAATAAAGTGCTGCACCAAGACCCATTATTTTTTGTCGATCCGTATATAAAAGATAGCATTTCTGCTCCAGATCCAGCAAGCCCATGCGAGGATAAACGTTCCAATAATCACTCGATTGATAGCTTATTCCGTGACCATTGGCTTGATGTGTGTCGTTTATTACACAAAAATTATGGTTCAGGTCCCCCAGAGCCTGAAGATGTGGCTCAAGAGGCCTTTAGTCAATTTTATCAAATGAAAAATGTTACCGAGATACAAAACCCTAAAGCCTACATAATAAAGATCGCAGTTAATATCACCCTAAAGTCCATGAGTAAACTGCGAAAAATTCGAGATCTTATTACGCAGCAATTACACCTCGATGAAGATCAATTAAACGAGATATGCCCAGAGATAATTTTACAAGACGAACAACGTATTGCCGCTATGCAAAATGGCATCAAAAAACTTAGTACCAAACAACGAGATATTTTAATGTGCGTTCGAATAAAAGGTCAAACTTACGCACAAATATCTATTCAAACTGGCTGGAGCCTGGCTGATATTTGCCGTCAACTGAATGAAGCAATGGCTATTTTAGAAAGTATCGACGAACAAGCGCAAGGCATAAACTTTGGTATTGCAGACACAAACATCCATCCTGCCCTTTCACACTCTCGCTCCAAGACAAACGAGAAGAAATCATGAAGTACCACATCAACGAACCTATGGTCGATAAAGCCTGTAAACAGCAAGTAGACATCCCAGTCCAAGATACACCACAAGCTCAGGCACGAAGATGGCTGACTGACTTATATGCTGGCAACTGTGATCCTAAAAGGCGTGAAGAATTTGTTCTGTGGATCAATAATAATGAGGCGAATCGCCATGCATTTAGGCACAGCCTAGAGGTTTGGCAGACTATCGGTATGACAGATTCTGTTGTGGATTGGTTAGAGCAGTGTGCATGTCAAGATTTGCTAGTTCCGCTTATACCAAAGCCCAAACGGAACTTAAAAAAATCTGTAATATGGTTAAGCAGTATTGCGGCAAGCATCATTTTAATAGTGGTCAGCGGTGTATTTCACAACCCAGACAAGCTTGATACAACCACACCAAAAATAGCATTTAATTCACCCATAGGGCAAAACCTTACGATTGTCTTGAGTGACGGCTCTAATGTAACTCTGGCAGGAAATTCGAGTATTTTAGTCGATATCAGTCAGCATGCACGGCGCATAACCTTACAAAAAGGTGGCGCCTATTTTGATGTGAGCCACGACCCTAGCCGAGTGTTTTCAGTGACAGCTGAACAACTGCAAGTACGCGTGCGCGGTACCGCATTTGAGGTGAAACGCAGCACTGATAATGCCATAAAAATATCGGTGCATCGCGGCTTAGTTGAGGTTGCAGACTTACCTGAACAAGTTGCAACAGATGACCAAAGCGCAACAGATGAACAAGTTTTGCAGTTGCGAGCAAACGAACAAGTGCGTGCCGATAACAATGGAACATTTATCACAAAGGTAACCAGATTCGACTCTGAAACAGAGTTTTCTTGGCTCAAAGGTCGACTCATTTACGATGGCATTCCTTTAAAGACAGTAGTGATTGATATCAACCGCTACGCTAAGAAGCCCGTTGTGATTTTAGATGAGAGCATTAACGACTTAACTATCACCGCCTCTTTTAACTTTGACCAAATCGATCAAGTACTGGCCGGATTAGCCTCGGCATACCCGATCATCTTAACTGAAGAAAACGACCGTAAGGTGCTAACTAAACAATGAGCTTTAAGATTGATATGAATAAACACAGCAAATATAAATATTCGCCTTTGTGTGAAGGTTTTGTGAAACCGTCATTTTTATTGAAAAAATTCTCATCAACATGACTCTTGTAACGAACCCACATTAATTTATTGGAATATACAGCATGATGAAATTGAGTCGCTCGATTAAGTTAGCCCTCTTTGGCGGTGCATTTACCTATCTTATGCCGCTTGATGTTTTATCACAGCAAGCACAGGTAAATATCGCTATTCAACCTCTTGGCCAAGCTTTGAATCAACTTTCTGAGCAAACGGGTACAGTGATTATTGCCCCTAGCCGCCTTGTTGGCGATAAACAAGCGGTTGCCACCACCGGAAAATTATCGGTTATAAAAGCCGTAGAACAGTTAATTAAAGGCAGCGGACTAAAAGCACACAAAGAACCAAGTGGTGCCATTGTTATCAAAAAAGCAGATACCGTTTCGTCAAGTATAAAACCAGTATCAGGTTATCAGGCGCCTTTGGATGAAGTCGTGGTGACCGGGTTAAAGCGAGAAAGCAGCTTACAAGATACGCCTGTGGCAATCACTGTATTAGGCGGTAATGAATTAAAAGCTTTAGGCGTAACTGACTTTACAGACTTAATCGGTAACCTATCTGGAATTTCAATTAATTCTGCCTATGGTGGTCCTGAAAATAGTTTTATTACTATTCGTGGCATTGGTGGAGCAGATGACTACAAACCCAATGGCAATCCTTCCGTTGCATTACACGTTAATGGTATTTACCAAACATCGAACGCTTATCTGAGCATGCCACTTTTTGATTTAGAACGCATCGAAGTGTTAAAGGGCCCACAAGGTACCTTATATGGCCGCAACACCACTGCAGGTACAATTAACGCCATCACGCATGCTCCTGGCGACAGCTTAAACGGCTATGCCGATATCGAATACGGGTCTTACGACTTTGTTTCTGGTAGCGCTGCGGTTGGCGGTCCGGTATCAGATGATTTAGGTATTCGCGTAGCGGTGTTGATGAAACAAGGTGGCGGTTTTATGGATGGTGCGGGTGCAGGCAGTTTTGCAGGGTTTGTCCCCGAAGGCGCTGAAGGTATTGTGCCGCCTGTAGCCGATCCAGGCAGGCGTGAAGGCTTTGGTGACGCCGACTTATTCGCTTTTCGTGGCACCGGTGTATACGACTTTGATGATGTGACTTCACTGACTTTACATTATTTTGTCAGCCAGAATCGAGGCGATACGCGGCAATATGATCGTGTAACTTTCGAAGATGACAACCCTTCACGTAACGCAGGTGAAAACAGTGACCCTTACGAATTTTATGCCAGTGAATATTACTCCCACGAAATTGATGTGAGTGGATTTTCCGGTGATTTTAGTCGCCAATTAAATGTCAATTTAAATATGGATATTTTGTTCGCCTTACAAAGTAGTGAGCGCAATGTCAGTGGCAATGGTGACGGTACCTCATTCCCGCGCTTTCAATACAACTTTGACGATAAGCTTGACCAGACGTCATTAGAAATTCGTTTAAGTGATACAACAGGCGGTGAATTTGACTGGATAGCTGGCGCTTTTATGATTAACGATTCAGTTGATTTTACCAGCAACTGGACCAGCTATGCAGTGTTGTCTCAATACAGCTCACCTTACAATCAACGACGTAACAGTGTGGCGACTTTTGCTAATGTTGATTGGAATATTTCTAACGATTTGATCATTGCAGCTGGTCTGCGTTACACCAAAGATACCGCCAAGTTTCGTGGCGAAAACATTGACTCCGATCCATGGGGATTATCGGTATTCGAAACAACCTTCAAAACAAAGGCAAATTTCTCATGGGATCGAGAGTTCGATGACAGTGATTTATCGGGTAAGTTAGCGCTTCAATACTTTGTAAACGATAACCTCAACGTATTTACATCCGTTAGCACCGCTTATCGTGGTGGTGGCTTTGACGGTACCTCCATTTTTTCTGAAGAAGAAACACAACCTTTTGAATCAGAACAAGTGCTGGCTTATGAAGCAGGCGCACGTTTTGTTACCGATAACATTAACCTAACCTTTGACTTGTTCGCTTATGATTTTGAAGAGCTACAGGCCACGGCTCGCTTATCTAACGACACTAACGGTAGAACGAATGTAGGCGAGGCAACTGTGCGCGGCGCTGAGGCATCACTTGCGCTGACGTTATATGAAACAAACAATCACAAAGTCACCTTTAATACCGCTGGCACCTATTTAGACACTGAAATAACCGAATTCAGTTCCAATCGTGTAAATGATGTGACAAACACCATTGGCGACCCACTACCTGGCTCACCAGAATGGAGTCAAACAGCAGTGCTGAACTATCAAACATCACTGGCAAACAACGCGCAGTTAAATGCCCGTGTTAATTACAGTTACCACGGTGAAGAATCAAATCGACTCAACGCTGGGGAAGGTAACACCGCACCCTCTTATAGTTTACTTGGTGTGCGGGTAGATTTAACGTTAGCCAGCGGCCTAAATATATATGCCTATGGACGTAATATTACTGACCAAGTCTATTTCCTTGAACTCAACGGTGGCTCGCGTTTAGTCGGCGCACCTGCCACTTACGGTGCTGGTGTTAGTTATGCGTTTTAAATGACAGTATTAATGGCTGGGTTACTCGGTATGTGGAACTAAAACAGGGCTGATTTAACAAACCCAACACATCACAGATATTCTGTGATGTGTTGCTATTCACATTTTATACACTCTTTATTAAATGCATATTTATTAAATGCATATTTATTAAATGCATATTTATTAAACCCATATTTTATTAAACCCATATTTTATTAAACCCTTAGTTAACTATTTAGGAAAAACCATGAAGCTAATCTGGATATCCTCGCTTTGTATCACTCTGACATTATGGGTTGTACCCATTCATGCTCAGTCAACGCAGGCCAAAATCAGTAAAGCTAAAACGCCTTACACAACGGCATCATCTTGGCCTGATCGTATAATAGTGACGCCTACTGAGTTTCCCGCCACCAGCTTTTCAGTTACCTGGCGCACAGACCAAACTGTAAAGTCACCGCAACTACAAATTGTCAAAGCCAGTCCTGATGCACGCTTTGATATACGGGCTAAATCACTGACAGCAACAACACAAGCGACGTCATTGAGTCATGGAGAAAATTCACAAGGTACATTTAGTTACCCTGCAAACGCTCAACTTTCTATGGTTAATTACCACCAGATAACCATAAACGATTTGCAACCCGACACATTTTATAACTACCGAGTAAGCGGCGCGACTGAACATTGGACATCTTGGCGGCAAATAAAAACGGCACCGCTACAGCAAAGTAGTGACGTTGAATTTTTATATTTTGGCGATGCACAAAACGGTATTTATTCTCACTGGCCGATGATATTACGCAGAGCATGGCAACAAGCACCCAAAGCTGAATTTGCAATCTATGCAGGCGACTTAGTTAACGAAGGAGCGAACGATCATCAGTGGTCAAACTGGCTTAACTCAGACCCGCTTATTTTTAGTATGATCTCTGCAGTGTTAGTGGCTGGTAACCATGAATACGACTGGCAAGTACAACATAACAGTAAAAAGATTTGGGCCCTTTCGACCCTATGGCAAGATCAGTTTGCGCTGCCACTCGCCCCCACTTTGCCCCCGGAACTACAGGAGACGGTATATGTTACTCGTTACCCAGATATTGATATTTTCGTACTTAATTCTGAAGCATTAGGTGACGTAACTTTATTAGATGCCCAAGCTCAGTGGCTTGACCATAAACTGCAAAATAGTACAGCAAAATGGCGAATTGTGAGCATGCATCATCCAGTATTTTCATCATGCGGAATGCCACTAGATACTCCCGGTCAGGACGAACCTGATGTTCGTGCCGCTTTTTTACCCGTATTTTTAAAGCATAATGTTGACCTAATATTACAGGGGCACGATCATACTTACTCTCGCGGCAGCATAGGCACTGCAGATGATATAAACAAAATTGCTGGACCAAACGAGCCTAAAAAAGTTAGGTCAGTATTTTTGACCACAGTAGCAAGTCCTAAAACATATCCTCAAAAGCCTAACCGTTGGCAAGAATACCGTCATTATGGTGTGAAGCTTGAACGCATAGGTGAAAACACACCGACCTACCAAATCATTAAAAAGACAGGTAATCAGCTTAAATATCAGTCTTTTACCTCAGATGGTAAATTGTACGATGGTTTTATCTTAGAAAAAACAAAAAGGGACAAAACACCTTACAAGTTCAGGTAGGTCTGCCTTTACAACGCACTTTTGCTAACACTGGCCCTTACAAGAGCCACCATGACTTAGCGGAATAACGCACTAAAAATATCGACAAAAGAAAGTCACGTACTTTATTCATAAAGCTTATAAAGAGCAGATATCTGACTGATACACAGTCCACAATAAGCAAGCTAGTATTGTCACTCACTGTGAATATTGTCAAAAATTGCAGTGGGTTTACTGTCAACTCGGGCATCGCACTTAATCTGCGTTACCGACTGTTATGTTCAATGACTCCGTCATGCATTATCTTTGTTACGACTCCAATTAATAGTGTCATTTAAAAAGCAGGGTATTCCAATCAAGTGTTCGTTAAAAAGTCAGTGTCATTATCTTGCGCCATTTGGATAAACTGATTTAAGTATGTGGGACGTTGTTCATTTTTTCTAAAACCGAGGTGAATTGTTTTGTAAATTCCTTTTTTACCCAAGCTCACTGGGCAAATATCTAATGTACCTTGGTAGCTTTCAACTAACCATTTGGGTAATGCAGAAAACCCCCTGCCCGCTGCGACCATTTGTAACAGGATTTCTGTGGTTTCTATTTGCACATGCTTTTTAATGGCTATGCCAGCAGGGTGACAAAACTGACTGAATATATCCAATCGAGAAGGCTCAACAGGGTAGGTAATGATCACTTCATTGCTCAAGTCAAACGGCTCTACCCAAGGTTTACTTGCTAAAGAGTGCGTTTTTGGCACCACCAATACATGTTCGTAGTCGAATACGGGGACATATTCCAAGGCGAGGCTATATAACGGGTCCGGCGTGACTAACATATCAATATCATACCCTAGCAATGCTCCCATACCGCCAAATTGAAAGCGTTGCCTGACATCTAAGTCCACATCTGGGAATTGCTTTAAAAACGGGCCAACAATATTTAGTAGCCATTGATAACAAGGATGACATTCCATGCCAATTCTCAAACTGCCTTGTCCTCCTCCAGCAATGTTCCTAATAATTTGTTCACTGTGTTCAAATTGAGGTAACAACCGTTGTGCCAAATTGAGCAAGGTATGACCCGCTTGAGTCAGGCGCAGGCGTCGCCCTTCTTTTATCCACAGCGGTGTCCCAAAATAATTTTCGAGCTTTTTAATAGCATGACTCAGTGCCGATTGTGACAAACATAATTGTTCAGCGGCTTCGGTTAAGGTGCCTAACTGATGTACCGTACGAATAATCATTAAGTGGGAACGCTCTAACATAGGATAAATTGCTTCTTAATTAAGATAGAATAAACATTATTACATGAATAAAATTCATAGTAGATTGAAAATACACCATTATTTTGATTAATAAAACTCGCTATTTTTGTTGTCATTCCTATTTACAACCGATGTTTATTATTTGGTGCTTTGCCACTGCTTTAGAGTTTATTCACTATCAATAAATTACATGCCTATACGCCTGGCTCAGGTCGATTTTACAGGTAAGTGAATTATTGCTAAGTTTAACAATCGGTTAGGTATTTGTTTTTCGATAAATCGACGATTGAACCGATAACAGAACTCATCAAAGTATTCTTGTAGGTATTTTCCGGTTACACCATGAAACGTACCTAACAAAAACGTTTTTAAATTTCCGATGGCTATATGTACCCACGGTAACCATTCATCAACTAAATAACCCGGGGTTACTCTTGCCTCATAGTTTTCTGTTTGACCTATAATATTCAATGCCGGCAATGCATCAGAATGAACTTGTTGGCCTTGTTTCAAGTGTTTCTTGACGAATTCATTCACGCTAAAATGACAAATGCTATCGACCACTGCCATTGCGATAAATCCTGCTTTTTTATCCTTACTTTCACAGGCTATCAGCACATTCTTTTTTCCTGCTGCTCCGCGTCCTCGTTTGCCTTTTTGTCTACCGCCAACCAGAGCGTCGTCTAGCTCTATTGTGCCACTTAATTGATATAAACTATCTCTATGCCCCATAGCCGTTTTAAGTTTCTTTAAAATCAGCCTCGCGGTTCGCCAATTGACTTCTATTAATTTACTGAGTCTCAGTGCTGAGATACTTCCCTTATCAGAGCCAAAGAGAATAGATAGCCCAAAACCACTGGTTCAAAGTGATTTTGCTGCCGTAAAAAAGTGTTCCTGACATGACTGAGGTCTGCTTTTTACATTGTGTACACTCGTATAAATGATGACTTGTAATTTCATAGCTATGGTTATTGCCACAACCAGGGCAAATAAAGCCATTTGGCCATTTCATTTGTTGCAAGTATTTTAAGCAATCATCTTCTGTACTAAACTGTTTTTGCCAAGCTAAAAAGCTTGCTTCTGACATGTTCATGGTAATGGTTACCTATACAGGGTGTTTGTATATACAGTACAGTTCAGTCCTGAGTTATCTGCATAGGCATAATAAATTATATCTTTTCTTCAACAATTATAACTTTTATACCTATTATTTTTAAGTGAGGGTTTGTCGGTATGGTCGTCAGTGTTAATAGGGAATCTCTGCTAATAATTGTTAAATAACCTAAAACTCTCAGTTTACAAAGCAACGACTCCTAGGCACATGCCTTTAAAATGTCAATTAAAAGCGACGGGGGAAAACAAAAAACAAGATTTGTATTCAGGCGCTGTTCTCCATAACCCCTAACAAGTCTTTGTTTCTAAAGTGAAATACCACATAATTAAACGTATATTTACTAGACAATTAGTCCCTACAAGAATAAGTTAGTGTTTGAATATAAATTGCAAATTTGTATAACAAAGGATTGAAGATTTGATAGAAATACCCTCACAGAAACCTAACGCAAAATGGAAGTTCTAATAATAGATGGTCAGGCTTTGGTGCATAGTGTTGTTAGAGGTGCTTTGCTTGATGCGGGTATTGAAAAGGTACAAAGCGCCCACAATGCCTATTCAGCATTGAGGTTATGTCAGGTAACACGTTTCGACATGATATTGATCGCCTTTGACGTTAAAAGTGACAAAGATGGGTTTAATTTACTAGAAGAAATGAAGTTTAAGGGGTACATCACTAAAACTACTTGTGTGGTGTTTCTCAGTACAGATACCACCCAAGGTCTAGTCAATTGTGTAGTGGAAATGGAGCCCACTGACTTTTGGGTCAAGCCACTGGATCGTTCTAAAGTCGAAAAACGTATTCATCAAATCATCACAATCGAAAAAAGTTTTATTCTTTGCGCTATTGTTTTGACCAAGGCGAGTACCCAACTGTTATTTATTACTCAGAGCGCCAGTTACAATATGCCTCGTTGTCATTATATTATCCACAAATTAATCGACTGATTGGCAAAAGTTTATTTAATATTAAGGAATATTATGGAGCACAAGAGTTCTATGAAAAACTGGCTAAAAATTACTCTTACGCTTGGGTGCAGATGGGATTAGCATCGACCTTACTCAAACAAAATAAAATAGATGAAGCAACTGAATTAACCGCTGTGCTTCTAAAAAGAGACGATACAAAATTTGCTACTTACGACCTACTGACCGAATTTCATATCGATAATGAGGATTACCAACTAGGTTACGAAATCATTCAAGAGGCAACCAAATTAGCGCCCCGTAGTATTGAACGAAATAAAAAGTCATGGAATTTAGCTAGGTTAAACCATGACAGAATGGGGCAATATTTAGCGACAATAAATATCGCAAAACATGTGAAAAACTCCATTCATGACACACCATATTTGCAATTAAACGTTATCCGCTCTGGTTTAGAACTTGCGGCAACTTTATCTGAAATTGAATCAAATAAGTTGTTAATCAACACAGAAAAAACTCTGGTTCGATTAAAGCAGGACTTTGGTAACGCAACAGATTTGGGCGATCAGATCACTATTGTTGAAGTGAGACTTCTTAACTTGCGCAAGAATAAAAAGCAGGCAGAGCAAATTATGCTGTCGCATACCCGCGCCAATGCCCTTAAAAATTTCGAAGACAATCTAGATAAGGTCAAAGCTTTTCATGAAGTTGGTTTGTGGGAGCAATCGATGCTGCTACTTGAACAGATGAAAGGTGATATGGGGCATAACTATTTTACCGGTAAAGTACTGGCTGAATATCTAGAGCAGGAATCCAAAGAACGACAAGACATTCGTTACAGTCCAAAAGAATTAGGTGAGATGGCTTCATCACATTATAAAAACAAACGCTATAAACCTGCATACAATCTGCTGTGTCAAGCCTCACAGTTGTCACCTAACAATGCCAACGTTGCTATCAGCCTGTTAAAAGTAATCGCTGTATTAGCGGAGCTAGAGGGCTTAAACGAGGAAGAAACACAGTGTGTGGCAAACTGTTTGCAGGCTTTAAAGCAGATATCGTTATCTGAAGGACAACAGGCTAAACTAGAGGGTTGCACTAACAGATTGAATATCGTATCCGCTACTCCTAAGTAACATGTTGCCTGTAAGACTTCATTTGACCTTAATTTCACCGAGCTTTTAACCGCGTCTTTAAGCACGATAGTAGTCAAAGTTTCAACTCTAAGTGACTAGTCCTCAATACATTAGCCAGTATAGGTATGAATTAAAATAGCAGTCCTATGGTTTGTAAATATGCTTATTAAAACACCTAAGCTATAAATCAAAGTTAGCGACGCTCACTACCCATTAGTTAAAAACCAAGATGCTAACTTTCATATCTAAGACATTTCCTTGTATCATTAGCTATGTTTTTTAGTCCAAAGCTGTTGAATTATGTATTACTCACTTGTTGTTATTGATGACTTTTTAGATGCTGTTGATGCCCTCAGAGCGAAAGCTCTGTCGGCAGTTTATCCTATGCCTGAGGAGCAAACTTATTTTCCAGGTAGAAATGCTCAAGAAGCGGTTTTTGTTGACGGGCTCGACCCATTAATTAGCGAAATAGTAGGTGAAAAATTAGTTGCCGCAACAGGTAATAGTCATGGTAAGTTTCGTATGGCACTTGCAGGTGAGCAAGGTAAAGGTGGGGTCCACATTGACCAATGTTACTGGTCGGGGATCCTGTATCTGTCTAAAGATGAAGACTGCGTCGGAGGCACTGACTTTTACCGTAATAAAGAAACTAAAAGTGATACCGCTCCTCTTAATAAAGAGCAATTAAAAAATATGGGGTTTAACAATCATCAAGAATTCTGGGATGATTTAAAGGCTAATGGACAAGACGTTGAACAATGGCAATTAACCTCTCATATTCCTATGAAATATAATCGATTAGTGTTGTTTCGTCCTTGGCTTTTTCACAATGCTGGACCTGGATTTGGAGATTCCGTTGAAAACGGTAGGATTATTTACCCGTTATTTTATAACAACCAGTAGAACTGGTTGATTATCCGCCTAGCACCCGACGTTTTTGCAGCTTGTTGCTCAAGTTGCGCAAGCCCTTAAGCCTTTGAACCCTCAACTCTGACATGCACTATTTGCAATATCGAATCATTTTTAAGATTGCTGTCAAGTGCCTTAGCGCATTGCCAACTGCCATCGAGCAGTACTGCTAACACTTGCTCATTCTGAATCACTAGCAGAACAGAATCACGTAACCATGGTGCCACTTTCCATTGTTTAAACCATTGTTTAATGGGTTTTGAGTGACTGCTAACCGCAGGCTTAAACCTCGCAGAGTATCCACCGAAACGAAACGAAATAGGTCCCAAGTTTGGATTAACTGTTAGCTGTGACATATCGTCATCTTGAGGGCTATCAGCTTGTGAGCTTGCAGCTTGGATAAAGGTTAAGTCCCCCATATTATTGGGTAGCGAAACAGTGTTTTCACCCTGCCAAATTTTATTTAAAGTGGCTTTTTGTAGACTGGCTCTTATTACAAATAACTGTTGATCAAAGCGTCTAAACTGCCAGCCATTCCATTGCAAAATAGGTGTAGCGTCTTCTGCGGCATCAAGCACCTCTGGCCTAAGTTGATTTAATACTGTTAAAGATGGGCTTTGAATACCTAACTCAGACAACCAATAACGTACCAGCTGATGTAACCACGACGAGCTTAACGGCTTAAGCTCGGTGAGATATAAACTATTAGCAGAAGCTTGTATAGATTTGAGCTTGTTATAACAAATTTCATCCAACAAACCTTGTTGCTGGGCACATAACGCTGCACTTCGAGCCACAGAACGTGAAATTTCAGGCCAACGATGTTGTAAGATAGGTAGCACATCATGTCGTAAGAAATTGCGCTCAAAATCAGTGTTTTGATTCGACTCGTCTTCGCACCATTTCAAATTATGTTGCTGTGCATAGTCCAAAATAGCCTGTTGGGTGGTATCTAGTAGTGGTCGATAAAACCCAACCCGTTTGTCTGGTTGTAATCGGTAATTTACAACCCACTCACGGTTCATCGCTGACAGACCTTTAGGCCCTGCACCACGCTTTAACTGTAATAAAAATGTTTCAAGTTGGTCGTCTTGATGTTGTGCAAGTATCACTTGACTGTTAACTGGCGCTAATTCAACTAATTTGCTGTAGCGCGCTTCTCTTGCTTGTGCTTCAAGGCTTTGTCTTCGTAGTGCTACAACGGATACATTCGCAGTTTGAAACGCTATGTCTAACTGCGAACACACTTGCTGACAATGTGCTTGCCACTGGTCTGCATGTTGGCTTAAACCGTGATGGATATGAATAGCACTGAGTTGAAAATCAAGTTTAGCGTGCTCTCTTGCAAGCTGAAGCGCATGTAACAAAACATGGGAATCCACACCTCCACTGTAAGCAACAACGATATGAGTCGCCGACAAAAGCGGCTCACAGCGAAGTTGTTCTCTTAGAGTGTTTAAAACTGACATTATTATTCGCAACCTCTAATAACAAAAAACCATCTTTTCAGATGGCTTCTTATACTGTATTTATGTATTAATTTATAAAAAATACTGATTATTTAACAATAACCAAAAGACATTAGTCGTTCATAACGTTGAGATAATAACTCTTCGGTCGACAAACTACCAAGCTGAGCGAGTTGCTGTTTAAGGGTAGCCTTTAGATTGGCGGCCATACTGTCATAATCTCTATGAGCGCCACCTAATGGTTCACTCACAATCTGATTAATCAATCCTAACTCTTTAATTTGGCCCGCACTAACCCCCATAGCTTCAGCAGCTTGTGGTGCTTTTTCAGCACTTTTCCACAAAATAGAGGCACAACCTTCTGGTGAAATAACCGAGTAGGTGCTGTATTGCAACATGTTTACACGGTCGCCGACACCGATGGCCAATGCGCCACCAGAACCACCTTCGCCAATCACAGTACAGATAATAGGCACTTTTAAGCCTGACATGACTTTTAAGTTACGGGCGATAGCTTCACTTTGACCACGCTCTTCTGCGCCAACACCTGGATAAGCACCGGGAGTATCAATAAAAGTAAGAATAGGTAAATTGAAACGTTCAGCCATTTCCATCAAACGTAACGCTTTGCGATAACCTTCTGGTTTAGGCATGCCAAAGTTACGCTTAATTTTTTCTTTGGTATCGCGGCCTTTTTGATGACCAATAATCAACACTGGCTGCCCATCAATTTTAGCTAAGCCGCCCACTATGGCCTTGTCGTCCGCAAAGGCACGATCACCAGCAAGTTCATCAAACTCAGTACATATGCGCTCAATATAGTCATAGGTATAAGGACGCATTGGATGCCGCGCTATTTGAGATACCTGCCATGCGCCTAAGTTTGCAAATATTTTGCGACTTAATTCGGCACTTTTTTCTCGAAGTTTAGTGATCTCTTCTTCGATATTGAGATCGAATTCTCCCCCTTGATTGACCAGCCTTAACTCTTCAATCTTCGCTTCTAATTCTGCGATAGGTTTTTCGAATTCTAAAAAATTTACACTCATTGAACACCTAATAATAATTGTTTACAGCTTTCATTTGTTTACTTATATAAACGAATTAGTGAAATTCCAAGTCAACCTGAGGTTTACCCAATAGCTGTTGTAAGTCATATATTAACTCATCTTGGGGAGAAACATACCACTGCGCGCCCAAGGTTAAATCTACTTTTACGTCTGGATGTACATAATGTATCTGAACCGGACAACTGCCACCTTGATAAGGTTGCAAAATGGTTTGCATTTTAGCTAGAGTTGATGGATTACACCAGCTTGATTCTAAATGCACTTGCAAACCTTTGGCATTTTTCTCACGGGCTTGGACTAAGTCCATAACGTCACGTGCTGATATTGTATTGCCACCAGAGAATTCATCAAAGCTGACCTGTCCACTTATTACCAATATTTTGTCTGCTTGCAGCAATTCTTCGAACTGTTCAAGCATATCAGGGAAAAACCTAACATCAATTCTGGCGCTTTTATCATCTAATGTCACTAGTGCCCAACGACGACCACGTTTATTGGTCATCACCCTAACACCCAAGACTAAACCTACAGCGTACGCGATTTGGTCTCTGTTAGTTGGCTTTAGGTCAACTAAACGACAAGGCGCATAATGTTTGATTTCACTCAGGTACTGATTAATTGGATGACCGGTTAGATATAGTCCTAACGTAGTTTTCTCACCATCTAACCAGACTTTTTCTGGCCAATGAGGTACTTCAGCAAAGGCTTGTTGTACTTGCTCAGTCTCGGTGGTCAGCAAACCAAACATATCTGATTGCCCCGATGTTTTATTCTTAGCATGTTGACCGGCTGCGGCCAATGCGTCGGGTAAAGAAGACATTAATGACGCACGATGCGGGCCTAAATTATCTAATGCTCCTGCCAAGACTAATTTTTCTAAGATGCGCTTATTAATGCGTTTAAGGTCGACTTTGGCACAAAAATCAAATAAGTCACTGAATTTTCCGGTCTCTTCCCGCGCTTCGATAATCGCTTCGATAGGGCCTTCACCTACGCCTTTTATTGCACCTATGCCGTAAACAACGCGCCCTTCTTCATCCACCGTAAACTTACGGCTACCGGCATTAACATCGGGTGGTAATATGGTCAATCCCATGCGGTTACATTCATCAACCAGGGTCACAATTTTGTCTGAGTTATCCATATCCGCTGACATAACAGCAGCCATAAACTCAGCAGGATAATGAGTTTTAAGCCATAACGTTTGGTAAGACACTAAGGCGTAAGCTGCGGAGTGGGATTTGTTAAAACCATATCCAGCAAACTTTTCAACTAGGTCAAATATTTTAATCGCTAGAGTAGGATCAATGCCGTTTTCTTTGGCTCCAGTCTCGAATGACTCGCGCTGTTTCTCCATTTCCTCTAGGTTTTTCTTACCCATAGCACGGCGTAATAAATCTGCGCCACCCAAGCTATAACCCGACATGACCTGAGCAATCTGCATGACCTGCTCTTGATACAGGATAATGCCGTAGGTTGGTTGTAAGATTTCTTTTAAACATTCGTGTTGATATTCTGCATCAGGGTAAGAAACTTCTTCACGGCCATGCTTACGATCGATAAAGTTTTCAACCATGCCGGATTGTAATGGACCAGGCCTGAACAGTGCCACAAGTGCAATGATATCTTCAAATGAATCTGGTTTAAGGCGTTTAATCAACTCTTTCATACCACGGGATTCAAGCTGGAATACCGCTGTGGTTTCTGCATTTTGCAGTACCCTAAAACATTTTGCATCGACCAGAGGGATGGCAGCGATATCGACATCAATGCCTTTGCCCTCTTTGATCATATCAGTCGCCCACTGAATAATGGTCAGGGTACGTAATCCCAAGAAATCAAACTTAACCAGCCCTGCAGTCTCAACATCGTTTTTATCGAACTGAGTAACTGGGTTTTTACCTTCATCATCACAGTAAAGTGGTGCAAAATCGGTAATCAATGTGGGGGCAATCACTACGCCACCGGCATGTTTACCTGCGTTACGCGTGCAACCTTCCAGAATACGACACATGTCGATCAGCTCTTTGACATCTTCGTCTTGGCTGTATAACTCAGGTAAGCGCGGCTCTTCAAGAAAAGCTTTTTCTAACGTCATACCCGGAGTGGGTGGGATAAGTTTAGAGATCCTATCAACAAAACCATAAGGGTGCCCCAACACACGGCCCACATCGCGCACTACGGCTTTTGCCGCCATAGTACCGAAAGTAATGATTTGTGATACGGCATCGCGGCCATACATTTCGGCCACGTGATCAATTACCTCATCACGTCTGTCCATACAAAAATCGACATCGAAATCAGGCATAGATACCCGTTCAGGGTTTAAGAAACGTTCGAATAACAAGTCATATTCAAGTGGATCGAGGTCGGTGATATCCAGTGCATATGCCACTAATGAGCCAGCACCTGACCCTCGACCGGGGCCAACAGGAATATTATTGTCCTTACTCCATTGAATAAACTCCATCACGATCAAGAAATAACCGGGAAAACCCATTTGGTTGATAACCACAAGTTCAATGTCTAAGCGTTCATCATACTCAGGGCGTTTTTCTAAACGCACTTGCTCATCAGGAAACAAAAATGCCAGACGTCTTTCAAGACCTTCTTTGGAGACCTTGACTAAAAAGTCTTTGATATCCATTCCATCAGTCGGGAAATCAGGCAAAAAGTAGGTGCCAAGTTGAACTGTGACATTACAACGTTTGGCAATTTCTACTGTATTTTGAACGGCTTCTGGAATATCAGCAAATAGCTCTGACATTTCTTCAGAGGTACGTAAATATTGCTGTTCGGAGTATTCCTTAGGTCTGCGAGGATCGTTTAAAGTGAAACCATCATGGATAGCCACACGAATTTCGTGGGCATCAAAATATTGTCTATCCACAAAACAGACTTCGTTTGTAGCAACCACAGGCAAATCATATTGCTGCGCCCAATTTACAGCACTATGAATATAGTCTTCTTCTCCGTCCCTACCGGTGCGGGTTAATTCCAAATAAAACCGGTTAGGGAAGTGGTGTTGATAGAATTGAGTCACATTATGTGCAATATCCATATTGCCCTTAGTCAGCAACATACCTAAATCGCCTGCTTTGCCCCCTGATATTATAATCACGCCTTGGCTGTGCTCTACTAACCAATCTTTGTCAATAACTGCCCGGTCTTTAACACTGCCGCGTAAATACGCTTTGGAGACTAACAGTGTAATGTTTTTGTAGCCTTTGTTGTCCATAGCTAATAACGTTAGACGAAACAAAGTGCCTACTAACTCGTCGCTTTGCACCCAAAAATCCACGCCAATAATAGGTTTGATACCGTTAGCATGAGCTTGGCTATAAAATTTAACCAACCCACACATGTTCATTTGGTCGGTGATAGCAACGGCAGGCATACCCAGTTCTTTGACATGGGCGATAAGCGGTTTAACCTTGTTTAACCCATCCAACATGGAGTAATCGCTATGCACACGTAGATGTACAAAATTGACGGGGGTGGCTTGTAATTGTTGTGTCATTTAAGAACCTGCTAACTGGCCATCGCGCATAGCAAGAGATTGCTGCACTGGCTTAAAACTCATGCGATATTGAGGCAGTGGTCCAAACTCAGCGAGCTTAGCCAAATGAAATGGCGTGGGATAACCTTTATGTTTAGCAAAACCATATTCTGGGTGTTGTTGATCCAGCACTAACATTTCTTTATCACGTGTTACTTTTGCAATAATCGAAGCCGCTGATATTGCTGCAATTAAACCATCACCTTTAACAATGGCCTCACTAGAGTAATCCCACTTTGGACAACGGTTGCCATCAACCATCACATGAGTCGGTTGAATTGCTAATCCTTGTACCGCTCTAGTCATGGCAAGCATAGTGGCTTGTAAGATATTAAGCTGGTCAATTTCTTGGGGACTGGCTCGGCCTATTGACCAAGCTAAGGCATATTGCTTAATTTCAGCAGCTAAAACATCACGTTTTTTTTCAGATAGTTTTTTTGAATCGGCTAATCCAACAATTGTATATTGGGGATCTAGGATAACTGCAGCAGTGACCACGTCACCGACTAAAGGTCCTCGTCCGACTTCATCAACGCCTGCAATCAACTGAATCATTTCTTTAAATTGGCTCATGGCTGTTGCTCAATCAAGTTAGCCACAGCAGCGGCAGATTGCACGTCTGCGTCTTTTTTAAGTGATTCATGTAAAGCTTCAAATTTTGTTATAAGTACTTGTTGCTCGTCACCACCTTGCAAGGTCAACATAGGTAGTAATAACTCACTTATTCTCTGTGGTGTCACGTCGTTTTGCAACAACTCTGGAATTAACTTTTCATCGGCTAAAACATTGGGTAGAGCAAAATATTTAGCCTTATATAACCACTTCATCATTTGATACGTTATGCCGCTAAGTTTATAGGCTGTGACCATGTTTTTCTTACATAACATCGCTTCAAGAGTCGCCGTACCAGAAGCGAGTAATACTGCATCTGAGGCAATCATGACTTCTCTAGCATGGCCTATTACAACCTGTATCGACAAATCAGGATTGTGGGTCTGAATGTACTGGTCTACTTGGTCTTTTCGCTGCCGATTAACCACAGGTATTAATACGTTTAAGTCCGCTATATCCGTCTTTAATAACAAACAGGATTGGATAAAAACATCCAGTAATGTGTCGACTTCGCGCTTTCTACTGCCGGGTAACAGAGCTAGAACCGTTGAATTTTCTTTAAGTTTTAAAGAAAGACGAGCTTTTTGTATATCGGGCTTAATAGCAATGTCATCAGCCATGGTGTGACCAACATATTCACAAGGGATATGATGCTTGTCATACACTTGCTTTTCAAAGGGGAAAATACTCAATACTAAGTTGGTGGCTTTAGCTATCTTAAAAATTCGTTTTTCGCGCCATGCCCAAACGGTAGGGCTGACATATTGTACAGTTATAATACCCTGGTTTTTGAGCTTTAATTCTAGGCCTAAATTAAAATCGGGTGCATCAACGCCAATAAAGACATCGGGTGGATTAGTGAGAAAGTGATTTAACAACGTTTTGCGAACAAACATCAGTCTGCGAATACGCGATAAGACCTCAACCAATCCCATTACTGACAACTCCTCCATATCAAATAGACTTTGACAGCCTTGAGCCTGCATCTTTGGTCCGGCTATGCCTTCAAAAGTTGCATTGGGATATTGTTTCTTAAGTTGTTTTATTAGGCCCGCAGCCAGAATATCACCTGACGCTTCGCCGGCAACAATGCCTACTTTGAGTGCTTTCTCGCTCATAATTTAGCGAACTATGCCTCGAGCAGAGTGACTTACAAAATCAGCCATAAGTTTAACTTCTTGAACATCGCCAGCCAATTCCAACAATTTTTCAACTGCTTCTGTAGCTCGATTACTATTACGATACAAAATTTTATAACCACGTTTGATTTGCATAATGGTTTCACTAGAAAAACCACGACGTTTTAATCCTTCGGAATTAATACCGCGAGGTGTACCGTCGTTCCCTAACATAATATAAGGCGGTACATCAGCCAAAATAATGGCTCCACCACCAATAAAGCTATGGTCACCAATGTGACAAAATTGGTGAGCTGCAGTCAAACCGCCCATAATAACCCAATCACCAATGTGAACATGCCCTGCAAGCGTTGCGCCAGTTGCTAATATGCTATTATCGCCAATAGCACAATCATGGGCTACATGTACAAAACACATCAGTAAATTATTAGAACCGATCCTAGTAACGCCTTCATCCTGAATAGTGCCTCGGTGAACAGTTACCGACTCACGGATAATATTGTTGTCACCAATAATGAGTTCAGTAGGCTCACCAGCATATTTTTTATCCTGACAATCTTCGCCAACAGAGGCAAACTGATAAATATGATTACCTTGACCGATGCTGGTTTTGCCTTTCACTACCACATGAGATTCAAGCACCGTGTTATCGCCTATGCTGACATCTGCGTCAATTAGGCAAAATGCACCAACTGAAACATTCTTACCCAGTTTAACAGTGGGATGGATAATGGCAGTAGAATGGATCACCTGTTACATTCTCCTCATGGCACACATAAATTCGGCTTCACATGCAGCTTTACCATCAACGCTAGCCACACCATGAAACTTCCAAATTCCGCGACGTTCTTTAATTAACCTTACTTCCATATCCATGCGATCGCCCGGCACAACCGGCATTTTGAAACGGGCCTTGTCGATACCGGCATATAGATATAGATCGTCAGAGTTACCCGCCGTCTTAAAACCTAAGACACCAGCAGCCTGTGCTAATGCTTCTAAGATCATAACGCCTGGGAAAATTGGTTTGCCTGGAAAATGCCCAGTAAAGCAAGGTTCGTTAAAAGTGATGTTTTTATAAGCGGATATAGACTCATTGAGAGTGTAATCTGTCACTCTATCTACTAACAAGAAAGGATAACGATGGGGAAGCAACGCCATGATATCTTCTATTTCTAGAGTGTTTACATTATTGGCCAAAAGGTGTTCTCCTAAACTAACCAGTCGGTAGCTAAATCACTACTGCTGCTGGCTTTTTTCCAATGTTTTGACACGTTGATTAAGGCTAGTAATATTTCGTAATGCTACTGTATTTTTACGCCATTCTCTGTTGGCATAAGCAGGTATGCCAGATGAATAAACGCCAGGCTCTGAAATACTTTTAGTGACCATACTCATGCCAGTAAAAACCACATTGTCACAAACGGTAATGTGGCCATTAATGCCGACTAAACCCGCCATGCTACAGTTTTTACCTATAACAGTGCTGCCTGCAATCACAGAACAAGCCGCCATTGCAGTATTCTCACCAATTTCAACATTATGGGCAATTTGACATTGATTGTCGATGATCACCCCATCGGCCAAAATAGTATTGTCTAACGCGCCACGATCAATGGTAGTGCTGGCGCCAATTTCAACTCTGTTACCGATGATAACAGTGCCCAGTTGCGGTATTTTAATCCAGTGGCCGTTGTCATTTGCGTAACCAAAACCATCACTACCAATGACAGTGTTAGCTTGTATCAAACAATCTGTGCCTATTATCACTTCATGATAAATAGACACATTGGCCCATAACTTCGTATTGACACCTATCTGGGCGTTTATACCAACAAAACAGCCCGCGCCAATAACAACATTATCTCCGAGTTTGACTCCTGCCTCAATTACAGCATTTGCCCCAATTTTGACGTGTTTACCCAGTTCTGCATTTTCGCTAATGACAGCATGAGGAGATATGTCGTACGCTGGCTCTGGAGTGGTATCTAATAATTGTGCAGCCTTCGCAAACCCAACATAAGGGTTATTCATAACAAGGGCGGAACAGTTACAATGGGATAATTCGTCAGGATGCAAAATCACGGCTTGAGCCTGCGTATCCTGCAACTGACTGCGATATTTTTTATTCGACAAAAATGAAATCTGGCCATTGCCAGCTTTCACTAAGGTAGATAATCCATTAATGAGAGTATCTTGAGTATCAGCACCGGCTAGGTGCAGCCTGGCACCAATGCTTTGTGCCAATTTAATAAGACTTATTGCGTGACTCAAAACACCTCCCATGTGGCAACTAAAGCGGTTTAGTTGATTTTAGCAATTTGCTCAAGAACTGATTTAGAAATATCGTTGTCTGGGTTAATAAACGCAACAGAATTAGCATTCAAGATAACATCATACTTTTCTTTTGCTGCGACGGCATCGATACCTTGTTTAATCAAACCTAACAACTTGTTTTGTTCTTCTTTTAAACGAGCTTGAATTTCTTGCTGTAAAGGCTGAGCCTTAGCCGTGTACTCTTCGCGCAAAGCAATAATTTTGCCTTCAAGTTCAGTTTTTTCTTTTGCGCTCATAGTAGCGGCATCACGCTGATTTTTTTCAAGATAATATTTGATGTCTTTTTCTAAACGACTGACTTCTTCTGTCTTGTCTTTAAACTGTGCAGCAATATTTTCTTGAATACTAGCAGCTTGAGGCATAGCCTGAAAAATACCTTGTACATTTACTGCACCAATTTTTTGTTCAGCAAATACTGCTGAACTCGCCATAGCTGTGGTTATCAATGCACCAGCAATTAAACTTTTAGTAAACTTTTTCAAATGGAACTCCTACTTTTATTGTTTTGTGATTAGTATACCAACCAGAAATTAAAATGTCTGACCAATGTTAAAGGTAAAGAATTTAGAATCATCACCCTCTCTTTCTTGGATTACTTTCGAGAAACTAAACACCATCGGCCCCATAGGTGATAGCCATTGTACAGAAAGTCCACCCGATGCTCTATAGAGTGTGGGGTCACTGTAATCAATTAATCCATCATTGTTGAATGAATTGTTCACATCTAGGGTTTTATAACGTTCGTAATCAAACTCGGTGTCCCAAATACCTCCCACATCCACAAATAGACTGGTACGCACAGAGTTATCAAAATCGACCTCTACAAAAGGAGTGGGAACAATTAATTCAACCCCTCCAAGTATCATGGCATTACCGCCTAATGAACGACTAGAGATTGAGATGGTATCGTTAGAGTTATCACCTAAAATCAATTTACCGTTAGGGTCAGTGATGACGCTCGCTGGTGTTACCTGCACTCCACGAGGCCCTACTGTATTATTTTCAAACCCTCTAAGTGAATCTGAACCACCGGCTGTAAAATGTTGGGTGAAAGGTAGTATTTGGTCAATACCGCCTACTTCGCCATACCCATTACCATAACCCATTTTCAGTCTAGCTAAGAACGACCAGCGTTGATTGCGAGATAATGGAAAATACCATTTACCATCTAACTCAGTCTTAAAATAGTTTACGTCTGAGTTAGGCGTGGTAATTCCAAATGAAGCACGTTGTGAAGAACCTGCGGTGGGGAACACACCTCGGTTAAGGGTACTACGTGACCATGCCACTGACGCCAAGAAACTATCATAGTTAATCGCAGCATCAGGATTATTCTCATCCACAAATTGATTATTAAAACGCGTCGTTTGAACAAATGGTTGATTCTGAAACAGTTCAACGGTGCTGTAGGTTAGACCAAAATTAATTCGATTAAATTGATCGATGGGATAACCAATATTACTCCCCACTGAAAACTGTTTACTGTTGTACTGGATCAGGTTAGCCGAACTTCCATCAAATTCACTATAAGATACGGAACCACCTAAACTGATGCCATCTATAGTAAAATATGGGTCGGTGTATGACAACTGAACACTTTTCTGATAGGAAACTGTACTCACATTAAATGCAATGCGTTTACCTGTGCCTAAGAAATTATCTTGCTGAATTCCAGCTTGCAAACTTAACTTTGTACGATCGCCATAACCGATACCTGCGTTAAAGGCACCAGAAGGCTGCTCCTTAACTGTGAAGTTCACATCAACCTTATCTTCTTCGCCAGGTAAACGGACTGTTTCAAAGTCCACATTTTCCATATAAGTCAGTCGTGACAGGCTATTTTTAGAGGACTCTAGAGTAGCGTTAGATAACCACGATCCTTCCATTTGTGACACAGATTGGCGCAGCACTTCATCAGCTGTACTGTTATTGCCTGCAAAGTTAATGCGTCTTACGTAAATACGTTTACCAGGGTCAACAGACAACACTAACTTCACCGTTTTGTCTTCTTCATTGATATCAGGAATAGTAGTTACTGTGGGATAAGCATACCCATATCGGCCTAAATACTTACTGATAAATTCTTCTGTGTAAGTGACTTCAGCTTGATTATACAATTCGCCTTTGGTTAACGGCAGCACCAGTTTTATATAATCTTCATAGCCCAACAAATCACCGATTAGCTCTATATCAGAGATAGTGTATTGCTCACCCTCTTCCAAGTTTAAGGTGACATAAATGCCGGTTTTATCAGGTGTCATAGAGACTTGGGTAGAATCGATATTAAAACGTAAGTAGCCACGGTCTTTGTAGTAGCTAGTAATCGTTTCCATATCGCCAGTTAAGGTTTGTTTTTGATAGCGGGTTTCTGATAAAAAATCCCACCACGGAGTATCAAACTTTAACTCTACCAGTTCTAACAACTCAGGGTCACTGAAGATGTCATTGCCAACAATATTAATCTGCTGGATTTTAGCAGAATCGCCTTCTTCAAATAACAATTTAAGATCGACCCGATTTCTGGGTAGGGGTGTGATAATCGCCGTCACATCGGCATTGTATTTACCGATACTGTAAAAGAAATCTTTTAAACCATTTTCAATTGAAGTCAAAACAGTTTTGTCTAAAGGTTCACCAACCAAAATATTGGCATCATTTAAACTTTGTTGTAACTGTTCATCTTTAATATCATCATTGTCTTCAAATACAATATTACTGATCGTCGGTCTTTCAGTAACCCTAACTAAAAGGGTATTACCGTCACGAAAAATTTGAATGTTTTCAAAATGGCTTGACGAATACATAGACCGAATAAGCTGTGAAATCCTGAAGCTATTCAGCTCATCCCCGACTGTAACTGGCAAATATGTCAAAGCGGCACCTAAGGCAACACGCTGCAAACCTTCAACTCTGATGTCCTTTACGACAAATTCACTACTCGGGGCTGCTTTCGCGAAGCTAGCAATGGATAATATTAATCCCGCAACAACTAACTGTTTAAACTTCATTTAATAATATTCTTCCTAAACGCACAAAAACATGTGTTGTGCATGGTCAAATCGACCGATAAAAATTATAAACGCGCAATATCATTTACTATCGCGATGCTCATTAATAGCAGTAGCAAAACGCCACCAATCTTAAATCCCACTTCCTGCACTGATTCTGGGACAGGCCTACCACTGAAAAGTTCTATAAAGTAATAGAGTAAGTGCCCACCATCAAGCACTGGCAGAGGTAAAAGGTTAATTATGCCCAAATTAACGCTAATTAACGCCAAAAAGCCTAAAAAATACACTAAGCCTAAGCTGGCACTCATCCCTGCACCTTGAGCAATCGAAATAGGACCACTCAAATTCTTCACCGATACATCACCGGTTATCAACTTACCAAGCATCTCAATACTCAGTGTCATCAAGCGCCATGTTTTGTCCATTGCTTTGGACATAGCTTTAACAACGCCGTATTGATGAACAAATACCACACCTTCTGGCCAAGGTTCAAGAGTAGGAGTAAAACCCATGTAGCCTTTTGTAGTTTGCTCTTCAGTTTTACTACCAATGGTTCCGTTTAAGCTTATGACTTGCTCATTTCTAAGCACGCTAGCTTCAATAGTCTGATTAGGTCTTGTAGAAACATATCCCACTATTTGTTCCCAATTTTGCATACTAGTTCCATCTAAACTGACAATTTTGTCATTTGCCTGAAATCCAATGCTCTGTGCGGCAGAGCCATCTTGTACGGATCCCAACACATTAAGCACTTTAGGCCGAAATGGGATAAGGCCTAAGCTACTAAAAACTGACGTTTTATCTGGATCAAATTTCCATTCGCTTAAGTTAATCGTGGCTGAGCGTTCAAATGTAGTTTTCTCATCGGTCCATTTAACCTGCATCTCATCGTGTCCAATAAACGACATAAACTCATAAGCGACATCTTCCCAGTCGACCACTTTACGATCGCCAACTTGCGTTAAAATGGCATTTTGAGGAATATTGACTTGGCTGAAAACACTGTCTGGTTGAATGCTGCCCACAACAGGCTTAATCGTTTGTAAACCGATTAAGTACATCACAAACAAAGCAAATATTGCGAATAGAAAATTTACACCGGGCCCTGCAGCGATAATAGCAATACGCTTTAATACATGCTGGCGATTAAAAGCGTAAGGCAAGTCTTCTTCGCTTACCTCATCAACCCTTTCGTCAAGCATCTTTACATAGCCACCCAATGGAATAGCCGCGATCACATACTCAGTGCCAAGCTTATCGGTTCTTCGCCATAGGGCTTTGCCGAAACCGATAGAGAACCGTTGTACTTTCACTCCACATCTGCGGGCAACCCAAAAGTGTCCCCATTCATGCACAGCGACTAAAATGCCTAAAGCGACGATAAAAGAAACCAGACTAATTAGAAAACTCAAGAGCTAACCCTCTGCATACAAGACTGATTAAGATTACCAATAATATTCATGCTGAGCCTTCGCGCAGAATTATCACTTTCAAGCACAGCTTCAATACTATCTAGGTTGTGAGATGATGTTTGCTGCAAACACTCTTGATTCACTTGCGCGATTTGCAAAAATCCAATTTGCCCTTGTAAAAACGCATTCACTGCCACTTCGTTTGCGGCATTAAGTGTGGTGGTAGCATATTGACCTGCGCTACTGGCTTGCATGGCGAGTATCAGATTAGGATAGCGCTCAGCTTCTGGCTCAGTAAAAGTAAAGTTTGCTAATTGATTGAAGTCTAAGGGGGCGACACCCGATTCAATTCTATCGGGGAAAGCCAAAGCATGGGCAATAGGCGTGCGCATGTCCGGATTGCCCATTTGAGCCAACACCGAACCATCTAAGTATTGCACCATAGAGTGAATAATACTTTGTGGATGTAACACTACCTGAATATCCGAGGATTCAAGCCCAAACAACCACTTTGCCTCAATAAACTCTAACCCCTTATTCATCATAGTCGCCGAGTCGACAGATATCTTGCGACCCATATCCCAATTAGGGTGTGCGCAAGCTTGGTCTGGGGTTACATGATGTAGTTCACTAAGTGGCGAGCTTAAAAACGGCCCACCTGAGCCAGTTAACAGAATTTTGCTGATTCCAGAAGAACATAACTCACCATATTTAAAATCAGCGGGTAAACATTGAAAAATCGCATTGTGTTCACTGTCTATAGGCAGAATTTTGGCGTTATGTAGGTTAGCAGCTTGAATGAATAAATCACCCGACATGACTAAGGATTCTTTGTTAGCAAGCAACACCTTCTTACCCGCTTTCACCGCAGCTAAAGTAGGCAACAAACCGGCTGCACCCACAATAGCAGCCATCACGATATCTACCTCGGGAGCACTAGCAACTTGCTCAAGCGCGTTATGACCACTTAACACTTCGCAAGTTAATGGATGGTCTGAAAATATCTTTTTTGCACGTTTAAATTGCTTAGGATCGGCAATCACTACATATTTAGGTGAACATAATAAGGCTTGCTGCAACAACAATTCTATATTGCTATTAGCGGTTAACGCATAAACGCTAAACAACTCAGGATGCCTATTTAGCACATCAATAGTACTTCTACCTATTGATCCCGTTGCGCCCAAAACACTAATATTTTGCATTAGGCCATCCACACTACATAACAAAATGCAAAAACAGGGAACGCCGCAGTCAGGCTGTCAATTCTGTCCATAACACCGCCATGACCAGGGAGTAAGGTTCCACTATCTTTTATGCCAGCACAGCGTTTAAACATGCTCTCATTTAAATCACCTAAAGCAGAAACGCCAACAGTTAACGCACCAACTAGTACGTGTAACCACACGCGAGATGAATCAACTTGATAATGCAACGCGGCGAAAGCGATAATAGCCGAAGATGCAAACACCCCCCCCATTAGACCTTCAATTGTTTTACCTGGAGAAACCTTAGGTCGCAGTTTATGTTTGCCGAATTTAACGCCAACAAAAAACGCGCCAATATCTGCAGCCCAAACAATTCCCAAGACATAAAAAATAAGGGAAGCACCGTAAAAGGGATCCACGTCGAACAAACTGGTGCGCAGCGTAACAACGGCGACCCAAGTTGGGATCAAAGTTAAAAACCAAAAATACCGCGGAGTATTTTGCTGGTGTACCACACAGAACTGTAACGAGGATAGGCAATTATCATCGCAAGTGACACGATCCACCAGATGGCGGCTATTAATAAAATGCAAGTATATAGACTATTTAACTGTCCTTGATACCAAATCAAATCTGTCGGTAACATAATTGACAATATTAGGCATATTGAAACGACTAGTACCGCATAGGCACTCTTGGTAAAGGTGCGGGTCATACCCGACATACTTGACCATTCCAAAGCACCCAAGCCCATCACTATCGCGATCATAATTTGAAAGCTGAATAAAGGTAGATATAAAATGGCAAACAATGCCAAAGGAGCAAGAATAAGCGCAGTGATAATTCTTTGTTTTAGCACAAACGCCTCTCAAATTTGTTATTTTTATTATCAGTAATCATTAACTTACCTGCTCTGATGTTTTTCCAAAACGTCTTTGCCGGTCAGTAAAAGCATCCACTGCGGCTTGGAAAACAGCTTCATTAAAATCTGGCCAAAAGTCTTCTGAAAAATACAATTCGGCATATGCAATTTGCCACAACAAGAAATTGCTAATTCTTTGCTCACCACCGGTGCGGATCAATAGATCAACTGCCGGTAAGTCTGCTGCACAGGTATGACGTGTAAATGTCTCTTCGTCTATATCTGCTACATCAATCTGACCAGCTTGCACTTGTGTAATTAACTCTTTAGTAGCATTGACTATGTCCCAGCGACCGCCGTAGTTAGCAGCAATATTCAAAACTAAACTGTTATTTTTTTCAGTCAGCGTTTCCGCGTCTCTAATTTGATTCACCAGCTTACTATCAAACCGGCTCGTATCACCAATAATTTTGAGCCTGACATTATTTTTATGCAGTTTTTTCACTTCACTGCCAAGTACCATCTTAAAGAGTTCCATTAGCACCCCAACCTCTTCAGTTGGTCGGTTCCAATTCTCACTGCTAAAAGCAAAGAGAGTAAGAACCTGCACACCATTTTTTAGTGCATAGGATACTGAGGCTCTAACTGCCTTAACCCCTGCTCTATGGCCAAAGGTGCGGATTTTACCTTTCTTTTTAGCCCAGCGCCCATTGCCATCCATGATGATAGCAACATGTTGGGGCACTATTTTTTCGATTATTTGTTCAGATGAATTCATTTATCAATTACAACTCAATCACACTTCCATCAAGTCTTTTTCTTTTGCCACTAAAATCTCATCAATTTCTTTTACAAAAGCATCCGTTAATTTTTGCACATCGTCTTCACCACGGCGGCTATCATCTTCACTGATTTCTTTTTCTTTCAATAATTCTTTTATGTCGCTATTGGCATCACGTCGAATATTACGAATAGCCACCTTACCTTGCTCAGCTTCGTTGCGCACGACACGAATTAAATCTTTACGACGTTCTTCAGTCAAAGCAGGCATTGGAATACGCATTACAGAACCGGCACTCATAGGATTTAGCCCTAAATCCGACTGCATAATGGCTTTTTCAACTGCTTTTGCTGAACTCTTATCAAACACAGTTAATGCTAACGTCCGCGAATCTTCTGCAATGATATTGGCCAGCTGTTTAAGTGGCGTGTCTGTTCCGTAATAAGGCACCATAATGTTATCTAGTAAGCTAGGATGTGCTCGGCCGGTTCGAATTTTTGAAAGTTGCCCCTTCAAAACATTAATACTTTTTTCCATGCGCTGACGCGCATCATCATTAATTTCGTCAATCACGATAGTTTTCCTATTTCTACTTTATTTATTTATTGCTTCAGTATGACAGATCAACGTACCTACATCTTCGCCCATCACAACCGCTCTCATACAGCCAGGTGTATTCATGTTAAAGACACGAATGGGCACATTATGATCACGAGCGAGAGTAAAGGCAGCCAAATCCATTACTTTTAATTCTTTGTCTAACACTTCATCGTAAGATAATACTTTGTATAATTTAGCTTCTGGGTTTGTAGCTGGGTCGTCGTCGTAGACACCATCTACTTTAGTGCCTTTTAACACCGCATCAGCCTCGATTTCAATGCCGCGTAAGCAAGCAGCAGAGTCAGTGGTAAAAAACGGATTCCCAGTACCGGCAGAAAAGATCACAACGCGACCGGATTTGAGTAAACTGATTGCCTCTGCCCAGTTATAATTGTCACACACACCATTTAATGGGATGGCTGACATGAGACGGGCGTTAACAAAAGCACGGTGCAGTGCATCACGCATTGCAAGACCGTTCATAACGGTAGCCAACATCCCCATATGGTCGCCGACTACACGGTTCATGCCAGCTTTAGCCAAACCTTCGCCCCGAAAAAGGTTACCACCACCTATAACCAAACCCACTTCAACCCCAAGCTCAACTATTTCTTTAATTTCTTGAGCCATACGTTCTAACACTTTAGGGTCGATGCCAAAACCTTCATCTCCCATAAGTGCTTCACCACTGAGTTTTAACAATATTCTTCGATAAGCGGACTTAGGTGCGATACTCATAGACTGATATTCCTTAAGGTGATGAACGGCGTTGATGTTAAAGGGCCTGTAAGCCTATTCTACATATACCTGTGTCGTTTCAAAATAATAGATTTAAAACAACACAGGTATATATAAAAAAGCACCTCAGATTGAGGTGCCAGTATTATACCCAAACAACTTTAAAATGCATGTTTCAGCGTGAATTAAAATCGATATTAGTATTTATGTCTGTGACATTATTATTTTTTAACGGCTGCCATTTGCGCAGCAACTTCAGCAGCAAAGTCTTCTTCTTTTTTCTCGATACCTTCACCTACTTCAAAACGCACGAAGTTAATTACGTCAGCGCCTTTTGATTTAAGTAAATCAGCCACAAGAATAGAAGGATCTTTTACGAAAGGTTGACCAGTCAAACTGATTTCACCAGTAAACTTTTTCATACGACCAGCAACCATTTTTTCTGCAATTTCAGGTGGTTTTCCAGATTGAAGAGCGATATCCAGCTGAATTTCTTTTTCTTTGGCTACCACTTCAGCAGACACATCTTCAGGCCTAACAAATTGCGGGCTAGAAGCGGCAACATGCATGGCGATGTCTTTCGCTAATTCTTCATCTCCACCTTGTAAAATCGCGATAACACCAATACGTGCGCTGTGAACATAAGCGCCAAGGTTATCGCCTTCAACCGTTACAACACGACGAGGGCTGATATTTTCACCAATTTTAGCGACTAAATTGTCACGTAAATCACTGATTTTAACACCATCGACTTCGGTGTTGTTCAATGTGTCAATGTCGTTGATTTTATTTGCAAATGCAGTTTCAATCAATTTTTGACCGAACTTAACGAAACCATCATCACGAGCAACGAAATCAGTTTCACTGTTAACTTCCATCATAGTTGCTACGCCTTTAGCAACTTTAGTCAAGATCACGCCTTCAGCGGCAATACGCCCCGCTTTTTTAGCGGCTTTCGCTTGACCATTTTTACGCATATTTTCAATTGCTAGCTCAATATCACCATCAGTTTCAACTAAGGCTTTTTTACAATCAAGCATGCCGGCGGCTGTACGCTCACGCAATTCTTTTACTAGGGCTGCAGTCACTGCCATTTTCGTTTCCTCACCTAAATAATTTGTATGATTCATTCAAACTAATCAATTAAACAAATCATATGAAATTAAACATTTAAAAACAGGGGCAAAGGCCCCCGTTTGATTTATTCGTGTTAGGTATCGAGTTTATCGATATCTACAGTGTCGCTAAACGTTGGAGTAATTACTCAGCCGCTTCTACGAACTCACCTTTTTCAGCTTGCGCTTCTAGGTTTTGATCACGACCATTAATAACAGCGTCAGCTGCAGCATTCAAATAAAGTTGAACGGCACGGATAGCATCGTCATTACCAGGTACGATGTAATCAACACCATCTGGGTTTGAATTAGTATCAACGATTGAAACAACTGGGATACCCAAGTTGCCTGCTTCAGTAATAGCAATGTGTTCGTGGTCTGCATCAACAACGAATAACACGTCTGGTAAACCACCCATGTTTTTGATTCCACCAAGGCTAGTTTCAAGCTTGGTCATTTCGCGCGTAAGCATTAACACTTCTTTTTTGGTCAATTTTTCAAACGTTCCGTCTTGACTTTGTTGCTCAAGTTCTTTTAAACGTTTGATTGACTGACGAACTGTTTTCCAGTTAGTTAACATACCGCCTAACCAGCGTTTGTTAACATAAAATTGGTCACATTTGTCTGCTGCGTCTTTCACGGCATCACTTGCTGCACGTTTAGTTCCAACAAAAAGAATTTTACCTTTCTTGGAAGCTATGCCGCCAACAAAGTTAAGTGCTTCGTTGAACATAGGAACAGTTTTTTCAAGATTAATGATATGAACTTTATTACGTGAGCCGAAAATGAAAGGTTTCATTTTTGGGTTCCAGTAACGAGTTTGGTGTCCAAAGTGTACGCCTGCCTGAAGCATGTCGCGCATAGATACATTTGCCATTATAAAGATTCCTCAATATGGGGTTAGGCCTCCATACATCCCAGTTCTCGATCCACTTAGATTAGCTCTTAGTAGACACCCCGAAAAATGTGTCGATGTATGTGTGATATTTACGCTAATAATATTAGCTGCTTCGCGATAATTACGTGGGGTTCTCACCCTCATTAATTTCAGCGGTGCGCTTTATAGCATGGGGATGGACTGCTTACAAGTAAAGTCTCAACAAAGTCTTTTAAAATCAATCAAAAATCTTTAACCTAAGCATAAGATTTTACTAAATAAAAACTTGGATCTGCGGTGAATCAAAATAAACGAAAAACATTTTCGCAACTGATATCAATTGCGACTTGTGGCAAGTTAGCTGATTTATTGATCTCGGCTAAAACCACTCTACCTTGGCTCTTGGCTAGTTTAGGTGCACCTACTTGGATTGTATCGATGTTAGTACCGATAAGGGAGTCTGGATCTTTAATTCCGCAATGGCCACTCAAAAAAAAGACCAGTCATATCCACAATAGATTAGTTATTTGGAGATGGGGGATCGTCATTCAGGCTTGTTCTATTTCCTTTATGCTCGTTTCAGCAATCTTTACTGAAGCTTTGATAGCAGGTTTATTAATTCTTGTTTCTTTGTTGTTTCTTAGTCTAGGTCGTTCTCTCAGCTCTTTGAGTATGAAAGATATACAAGGATTGAACATTGAAAAGGGCCAACGAGGCAAACTAGTAGGCATTGCTTCATCATTGTCTGGCCTTTTATCACTCGTTACTGCCGGACTCCTCCTTTTTTCTCCACAAGATATGAACATCTTGGCAATTCAGTTATTAATTACCTTTTCCGCTGCTCTGTTCATTATTAGTCTACTGTTATCAATTGGTTTAACAGCTAATTTAACCGATGACGAAACGGATTTAAACTCAGGCAAGAGTCTTTGGAAAACAATCCATCAACAAGCTGATTTAAGGCAATTGATCATTAGTCGTTGTTTATTGCTTCACGCAGCGCTCATTGCACCTTTCTTTGTTAATGCATCTGCCACCAGTAACGACTTTTTTCAATTACCCTACTTCATAATAGCCAGCGCTCTGGCTGACTTCATCAGCTCGTATTTATGGGGAAAAATGGCAGATAAAAGTGCAATAAGAACGCTGTTTTTCGCTACGTTGGTATGTGTGTCCGCCTCGATAACATTTTACTTTGTTACATCATTTAATAATTGGCTAATTGATGTTTTGCTATTTTTTGTGCTCAATCTTGGATATGCAGGGATCCGCACTGGGCGCAAAACTTATATGTTAGATATTGCCCAAGGAAGCCAGCGTACGCTTTATGTATCTGCAGCAAATACGATGGTGGGTTATATTCTTTTGCTGTTAGGTGGATTGTATGCACTCCTCTATCATGCGATGGGTGAACACATAATCCTTGTAATGACGATCTTTATGGTGGTTGGATTACTGCATACTTTTAAGATGAAAGCAGAAAAATAACCACAAGGGACAATCTGTTATGGTGTCATTCGAAAATGTTATGTAAATCGAACTCTTGCATTTTAGAGGGCGCTGTAGCCAATGAGAATTGATTAACGTTAATCGATAAAAACGCATTAGATATTTCGACTGATGTTTTGCTGGGTATTGCTAATAACTACCTTGGTGTAAGAGATGACGAGATTTGAAATCGCCGACCCCTACCAATATAGGCACCCAGTTAGTTGACTATTTTTAATATTAAGCAGTGCTGATTATCGTTATTGCTTCATTTTCTTTTGTAATCATCTGCCAACTCAACTTTTTATTGGCTATCTAGTACATTATCGGTGTGTTTGAAATTACTTTTCTTCTACATACAATTCATTCTTCTTTACACAAATTGTGAAGAACATGCTCTCACACTGTTTTCATGGAATGCTGAAGAGCTCATATCAACTTCTTCAAATTTTTCAATTAGCTAAGATTTCACATGATGTTCAGCAATGCCGTGCCTTGGATCTTCGATCGTATTGTCAGATTCCATCAACTGAGCATGTAAATGCCCCTATTCGGCAACCGAATGAAAACTAAGTTATTATTTTAATTCTTTAAAATAATAACTTAGTTTTTCCTTATCGCCTGACATTTCAACTAAAGTTCTCATTAGCAAGCGCTTTTTTTCGTGGGATTTTAGAATAGCGTTGAAAATTTCAATAATAAATAGTCCTGTTAGATTAATGTTACCTAGTACCTAAGCCAGCTTCAAGCCAACCTATTAAACCATTGTTTTAATTAACCATTTATAGGATATACAATTTGTCTTTTTGAGGGAACAACACACAAACCTAAACAAAACACACGGCAAGAGTAGAAATTTCGCACCTATAACGCATCTACAAAAGGTGTAAATTTAGTAAGCATATTTATTCAGCTATGGCGGGATACACTACGAAAAGATACAATAGAGTTATCAAATGAATTGTATTTAGTAGGAATAAAGCATTGTCCGCCACAATTAAAACTACAGCTGAAATCGAAAAAATGCGCGTTGCTGGTCGCCTCGCCGCAGATGTATTACAAATGATCGGTGAATATGTCAAAAAAGGTGTAACCACCAATGAGTTGGATAAGATTTGTCATGACTACATTGTCGATGTACAAAAGTGTATTCCTGCTCCTCTTCATTATGGTAACCCGCCTTTTCCAAAATCTATTTGTACTTCGGTCAACCACGTTATATGTCATGGTATCCCTGCAGATAAGCAACTTAAAGAGGGTGATTCTGTCAATATTGATGTAACGGTGATTAAAGACGGTTATCACGGCGACACATCAAAAATGTTTGTGGTCGGCAAACCTTCCATAATGACTGAAAGACTAATCCGGGTGACACAAGAGTCACTTTATAAAGGTATTAAAATGGTCAAACCAGGCATACGTTTAGGGGACATTGGACATGCTATTCAGGAATATGCTGAAAGTCACAACTATTCAATTGTGCGTGAATATTGTGGTCACGGCATAGGTGCTAACTTTCATGAAGAGCCTCAAGTAGTGCACTACGGAAAACCTAACACCGGAGAAATACTTGAAGAAGGCATGTGTTTTACTATTGAACCAATGATCAACGCGGGTAAACGGTATTCAAAAGTATTGCCCGATAAATGGACTGTAGTCACCAAAGACAGAAGCCTAAGCGCGCAGTGGGAACATACTTTATTAGTTACTGCAAACGGCGTCGAAATACTGACTTTACGAGATGACGAAGAGATCGATCGTATTATCAACCACTAGTCCAGAATTGGGCTAGCTAAAACCAATCAAACTTTATAATAAATAATTATTGCTTGCCGTAAATAGTTATTTGTTATTACCCTTGATTCACGTAATTTGTGCCATTCATTTAAAGGTATTCACATTGTCTCTACAAAGCTTACTTAGCCAAATAAAACTGATTAACAGTATAGATAATATTGCTGCCTACAAAACCATAGTCGCAAATAGCTATGAATGGCTAGATAGTGAATTGGGAACAGGAGAAGTAACCGGATTGGTGTTAGGGAGAGCCACATTAGTCGATGCATTATTAAGGCATATTTGGCAGTTGATGGATTTGCATAAAGAGCCACATTTAGCATTAATTGCTGTAGGTGGATATGGACGAGGCCAACTTCAACCTCATTCAGATATCGATTTATTACTTCTGAGTAAGAAATTACTGTCTAAACAACAACAAGAACGTATTAGTCGGTTCATAACACTTTTATGGGATATTGGCTTAGATGTCGGTCAATCGGTTCGCACCATTAAAGAAACATTTTTATTGGCTAAGCAAGACGTCACTATCGCCACAAATCTAGTCGAAGCGAGATTATTAAGTGGCTGTCAGGCTACATTTGAAGGTTTACAAGATAAACTAAGTTCACGTGGTTATTGGAGTAGTAAAGATTTTTTCTTGGCAAAATATCAAGAACAAAAACAACGTCATCGAAAATTCAAAGACACCTCATATAACTTAGAGCCTAACGTAAAAGAAAGCCCAGGCTGTTTAAGAGATATACAATCTATAGGTTGGGTCGCAAAGAAGCATTTTAACGCTACTGACGGCAAAGACCTAGTTGCGCATGGTTATTTCAATCAGCAAGAGTTTGATGAATTAATAGAATGTCGTGAAAACCTTTGGCGAATTCGGTTCGCTTTACACATAGTGGCTGGTCGCAGCGAAAATCGTTTATTGTTTGACTACCAGACAGATGTTGCCATGCGACTAGGCTATGGCGATGAAGGTAAAGCCTCAGTAGAAAGGATGATGAAGTCCTTTTTCAGAACAGTTAGGCGCATCAGTGAATTAAATAAAATGTTAATGCAGCGTTTTAGTCAAGACGTACTCAATTTAAATGTTAAACAACAAACCAATATTAATACAGATTTTGAACTACTCGACGGGTATATTGCTCCTACCAAAGAAAACGTATTTGGCTCTCCTGAAGCCATTTTACAATTTCTTTTACTGATTGCAGATACTCCTCAAGTAGAAGACTTACACTCGAGTTGCTTACGTCAATTACGCTTGGCCAGACGAAAGTTTCGCAAACAATATTATGTAGAACGAATCGCATGTCGTGAGTTGTTATTACAACTAGCCCAACACCCTAACTTCTTCGCATTAGGTTGGGATATTATGCATAAACATGGAATTTTACAGGCCTATATCCCAGAATGGGATCACATTGTGGGCATGATGCAATTTGATTTATTCCATGCCTACACAGTCGACGAACATACGCATCGTCTTGTAAAAAATATTTATCATTATTCGCAACCTGACAATAAAGAATTCCCCCGTTGTGGAAACATAGTAAAAAACTTGGATAAACCAGAGGTATTATACATTGCAGCTATTTACCACGATATCGGCAAGGGCCGAAATGGTGATCACTCTAAACTCGGTGCAATAGACGTAAAAGAATTTTGTCGTCATCATGGTATCAATGCCATAGATACCGAACTGATTAGATGGTTAGTAGAAAGCCACCTGTTAATGTCTGTTGTCGCACAAAGACGAGATATTTATGATCCAACGGTTATCAACGAGTTTGCACAAGCGGTGCGTACACACAACAATTTAAATCACTTGTATGTTTTAACTCTCGCAGATATACGGGCAACCAATGACAACCTCTGGAACGATTGGAAAGCAACACTTTTAAGAGAGTTGTACTTGCTTACACAGAAAGCTCTAGACAATGGTTTAGAGTGCAAAGTGGCCTTACAAGACAGAATTAGCGAACACCAATCCAAAGCAATGGCTTCCATGCTTGACAACGGTATGAACGAGACCCAAATACTACAGTTTTGGAAACGTCTTAGCGGTGATTATTTTGCTCGTTTCAAGCCTACGCAAATTGCATGGCATGCCAATCTCATTTTAGCCGCACACCCGATGACAGACGAATTTTTGCTGGTCGGCACCAGTGCGAATACATCTAAAGCCGGAGCTGAGCTTATTGTCTATGGAAAAGACAGGTCTATGATGTTTGCACAAATAGCCTCTGTTCTAGACAGCCGAAACTGTTCCATACATGATGCACAAATTATGCGTACCCAAGATGGCTTTATGTTTGATAGCTTTATTATTTTTGAACATAACGGCGATAGGATCACCTCTGAATCACGCTTAGATAGTCTACGAGATGCCGTAGAAACCCAGTTAAACAAACCCGGCGAAAAGCACATCAACAGACGTAAAATGTCTCGACAAATGAAGCAGTTAGATGTGAAAACTAAAATTAGATTTTACCCTAGCCAGACCAATGTCACGTTGGTTGAGCTTGAAGCCTTAGATGCACCCGGGTTGCTCGCTAATATCAGTGAACAATTTATTGCGCTTAATTTCAAATTACACCAAGCCAAAATATCCACTATTGGGGAACGTGCAGAAGATTTGTTTATTGTGAGCAACGAATTTGACCAGCCACTGACTCAAGCTGAACAAGTTCAGCTTAAGAAACGATTATGTGAAGCTTTAGATTAACTGTACCGATACTTAACGCCTCTGGCATGCACACTTGCTAAGGGGCATTAAACACTGTCATCCAATTACCGTTTTAATTGCGTCGAATTGTCATAAAAGATCTTTACCCTTTAGATATTTAACTACATATCTAAAGGTATTAGTATGTTTAACGTTTCTGACGTCCTTGAAAAACACTATCCACGAGTAGCCAATAAACCCATTCTTTCTAAAACCCTTGGCTATGTGCTTAAACATTTGCTACACGAAAGAGAGATGCAAGAGTTTGCTGTAGATTATCCTCATTATCAGGGGCTAGATTTTGTTGAGCAGGTACTTGAATATTTCAACATTAGCTATTCAACGCGTGATGTTGAGAAAGAGCGGATACCCAATAAAGGTAGATTAGTGATTATTGCTAATCATCCAATAGGATCGCTAGATGCATTAGCCTTAATCAAATTAATCAGTGAAGTCAGACAGGATATTAAGGTCGTTGCGAACCAGATGTTAATGGCACTTACGCCACTGCACCCGTTATTATTGCCAGTCAATAATATGCAAGGTAGTACTGCCAAAGATAATATTCTTAATATTCAAAAACACCTTCAACATGAAGCAGTAGTGATTGTTTTTCCTGCTGGTGAAGTGTCCCGTTTACGACCACAAGGTATCAGAGACGTACACTGGCAAAGCGGTTTTTTACGGATTGCCAAACAAGCTAAATCCCCAGTTTTACCGGTATTTATTGATGCTAAAAACTCGCGATTGTTTTATGGACTATCTATGTTGTATAAACCTTTAGCCAGCATGATGTTAGTTAAAGAAATGTTCAAACATAAACGTCAACATTTACCCATGCGAATCGGTGAACTGATCCCATTTGAATCGTACAACAATAATAAGATAGACCGTCTTCAACATGTAGCATTATTTAAAAAGCACCTTTACAAAATTGGTCACGGAAAGAATGGCGTATTTAAAACCCAAAAAGCCATTGCTCCAGCTGAAAATCGTGCAGAACTTTATTATGCATTAAAAAATGAATGTGAACATTTGGGTGAAACCACTGACGGCAAAGTAATGTACCTCTACGAGCATAAAACCAGCAGTCCCATTTTACGAGAAATTGGCCGGTTGCGTGAAATAGCCTTTAGAGCAGTGGGAGAAGGAACTAATAAGCGCCGTGATATCGACTCATACGATGCACATTACTATCACCTTATCCTATGGGACAAAGACGATTTAGAAATTGCTGGTGCATATCGTTTTGGGGATGCCAAAAACATTATTAAGAAACATACAATTAAAGGATTATATTCAGCCAGCCTATTTGATTATGGCCCTGAAATGACTCTATATTTTGAACAAGGACTAGAGCTAGGCAGAAGCTTTGTGCAGCCTAAATATTGGGGTAAACGCAGCCTAGACTATTTATGGTTTGGTTTAGGTGCATTTTTGAAGCGCCATCCTAACTTCCGGTATCTATTTGGGGCAGTTAGCCTAAGCGACCACTACCCAAAAGCAGCTAAAGATTTGTTAGTACAGTTTTATACATTATATTTCGGCTGTTTTAACAAAATTGCTCAATCAAAAATGCCTTATTTGTTGCCAATTAATTACCAACATAACTTCACTGGTGAAAACTATAAAGCCGATTTCATTCAACTTAAACACCAACTTTCCAATATGGGCATGGTTGTTCCGACACTATACAAGCAATACACCGAGACTTATCAAGAAGGCGGTGTGCACTTTTTAGACTTTAATATAGACCCAGATTTCAACCATTGTATAGATGGTCTAGTATTGGCTGATCTGGATACCTTAAAGCCGAAAAAAAGAGCACGCTATATGTCAAAATAGTAATTATTTAGGCGAAAACATTGATGTGCCTATTAAGCCTTCTTTGCCTTTTTCGCCTCAATATCTACTACATCCGCCTTTTCTTCAGTCAATAAGACATCGGCTGTAATGCCTTTCAACAACTTGGAAAGAGAATCTTTATTTTTAGACAACATAATAGATAACTCTTCCAATACAGACTGCTCAATCTTAATGCCTTTGCCTTCAATGTACTCACTAAGATTATCTGCAACATCGAGCATTTTATCGTATTGGTCGGCTTCTTTTTTATCTGCGGTCACAAACTTCTCCACCCCTTTGTGTTCAACTACATAACGTGTGATTACGGCCATAATTTGCTCTCTCTTATTTAACTTTAGAGTATTAGACTATCACAAATACTGTATATAAAAACAGTTAATTGTAATCTACTATATCGCTATATAAAGAACCTTAGTTCCTAAGCATAAAAAAACCAGCGTATTGCTGGCTCTATTAACAAAATAACAATCAGTAATTCTAGGCCTAATGCCCTTCACTCACCATATTCACTGTGTATTTAGGGATCTCTACTACTAAATCTTCATCTTGAATAATCGCTTGGCAGCCTAGTCTAGAATCAGGCTCTAGGCCCCAGGCTTTATCTAACATATCTTCTTCCAATTCGTCCCCTTCTTTTAAGGAGTCAAAGCCTTCACGCACGATGATATGACAAGTGGTGCAAGCACATACTTTTTCGCAGGCGTGTTCAATACCAATTCCGTTTTGCAAAGCAAGATTTAATACTGAGATACCTTTTTCACCTTCTAAAACAGCACCATCTGGGCACAACTCATCATGAGGTAAAAAAATTACTTGTGGCATATTTACATTCCTAATATTCAGTAAAATTATTTAATTTATATACGGTCAACCGATTGGCCAGAGAAGGCACGTTTAATCGATTGGTCCATGCGTTTTTGTGCAAAGTTCTCGCTCAACTTATCTAATTGTTTGATAGCGGCTTTAATTGCTTCTTTGTCTGTACCTTTGGCCAGTTCATTAAGATTAGTGAGCCCTACTGCAATGGCTTGGATTTCTGAGGTATCAAGTAAGGCCTGCCCATCTAAATCTAGTGCCCCTTGCAAATTTTCTTGCACTCTAGCAGCTTCAACTTGTTGTTCTTTAAGCATACGCGCTTGCATGTCTTCTTGAGCATTATCCATAGATGCTTTTAGCATATTGGCAATTTCGCTATCTTCTAAACCATATGATGGCTTCACCTGAATTTCTGCCTGCACGCCAGTAGACTTTTCCATTGCGCTAACATTTAACAAGCCATCGGCATCAACTTGAAACGTCACCCGAATATGAGCAGCTCCAGCGGCCATAGGTGGAATGCCACGTAATGTGAATTTTGCAAGGGAGCGGCAGTCCTTAACCAACTCACGTTCACCCTGAACAACATGCACCATCATGGCAGTTTGCCCGTCTTTGAAGGTAGTGAACTCTTGTGCTTTGGCAACGGGGATAGTGGTGTTGCGCTGAATCACTTTTTCAGTCAAGCCGCCCATAGTTTCTATACCCAAAGACAAAGGCAAAACATCTAGCAGTAACATATCACTGTCAGGTTTGTTGCCCACCAAAATATCAGCTTGAATGGCTGCGCCGATAGCGACTACTTTATCAGGGTCGATAGAGGTAAGCGGAGTACGTTCGAAAAAATCACCTACTTGTTGACAGACTAAAGGCACGCGTGTCGAACCACCTACCATCACCACTTCAATTACTTGCTGCTTTTCTAGTTCGGCGTCTTTTAGTGCTCGACGGCAGGCTCGTAGAGTATTCTTAACCAAAGGGGCAATAAGCGATTCAAATGTGTCGATACTGATCAACACCGAATGGTGTTTGCCTGTGTCATCTTCAAACTGCACAGTAAACACAGATTCATGACTTAATACTTCTTTTGCCTCTTTTGCCTTATCTAGTAAAGTCCGATGTAAATTTTTAGATAACGCTCCCGTCAAATCACTTTTTTGACGGATAAAATCTACCAGTAAGGCATCAAAGTCATCACCGCCCAGTGCAGAATCACCACCTGTAGAAAGTACTTCAAATACCCCTTTGCTTAAATGCAAAATAGAAATGTCAAAGGTACCGCCACCTAAATCATACACAGCAATAATACCTTCTTGGCCCGAATCCAAACCATAAGCGACGGCTGCAGCTGTAGGTTCGTTGAGTAAACGTAGAACTTTCAAACCTGCTAGAGTCGCGGCATCCTTGGTACCTTGGCGCTGAGCATCGTCAAAATAAGCAGGCACTGTAACGACTGCACCTTGTAATTCATCACCCAAAGTTTTTTCGGCACGCTTTTTAAGTTCATTTAATATTTTTGCTGATACCTGAACGGGGTTTACATCACCCGAAGCAACAGTCATCACTGGCGATAAAGAGTCAGTGAATTGATAAGGTAAATTTGGGTAAGCGGCTTGGATGTCTTTAACAGAACGACCTAAAAAACGTTTCACTGACACAATAGTGTTAGACGGGTCGATGCTTGCCTGTTGCTTGGCTTCTTGTCCGATCACTTCTGAGTCGGATAAATACCTGACTACAGAAGGTAATAAATGTCTACCTTGGGCATCTGGCAACGTCAGTGCTTCGCCACTTCGTACAGATGCCACTAATGAGTTGGTGGTACCTAAATCGATACCAACCGCTAATTTTCGTTGATGAGGAACGGTACTTTGCCCGGGTTCAGATATTTGCAAAAATGCCATGGTCTAATTCGTTTCTTTTAGGTTGCAATGAATAAAGTTAAAAATCACTTAACACGTCTTCTTTTAGCGCAATTTCTGACAACATTTTATATGAAAATTTAAGCTGACGAATAATATTGGCTGCGTTTTCTTCGGCCATTGTGTCATCACTTGCAAGCAAGTCTCTTAACTTAGTTAAATCACTGTTAATCGTTTGATTAATTTCATCTTCCAATGACTCTAATGCAACCAAGGGGTCTGTTCGCTCAGTTAATTCTGCTAACTCTTCACGCCATTCCATTTGTTGCATCAAAAAAGCAGTATCTTTGATGGTTTGTTGCTCGTGCTTTAAATCGATACCACGCAAACTTAATAAGTATTCTGCTCTGGATAAAGGAGATTTAAGTACGGAGTATGCGTCATTTACTTGAGCATTTTTTTGAATAGCCACCAACTTGTCTTGCTCGCTACCGCTAGCAAACTTATCAGGGTGAGTTAAGCGTTGTAGTTGCTGATACGTTTTTGGCAGCAGCAACAAGTCCACATCGAATGATATAGGGATATTAAACAGTTCAAAATAATTCATGTGGTTAATAACAGGTCTGTGATGTTTTAAATGGGTCGTAGCTTAGCAAAAATAACATTAAACGTTAAAGCTTTCGCCACAACCACATTCGCCACTTGCATTCGGATTGGTGAATTGAAAACCTTCGTTCAAGCCTTCTTTAGCAAAATCTAGATGAGTACCATCTAGATATGCCAAACTTTTACCATCAATAATAATCTTCACGCCGTTGTCCTCGAATAAACTATCGTCAGGATTAACCCCATCAACAAACTCGAGCACATAAGCTAAACCAGAACAGCCAGTGGTTTTAACACCCAGACGCAGCCCTAAACCTGATCCCCTATTTTCGAGAAAAGTTTTAGCACGCAATGCTGCGGTGTCGGATACGGTAATGGCCACTAGCTACTCCTATTAATTTAACTTAGTTTTAACTTAGACTTGACGACTTTTATAATCTGCTACTGCAGCTTTTATGGCATCTTCAGCCAAAATTGAGCAGTGGATCTTAACAGGTGGTAAAGCTAACTCTTCAGCTATATCCATGTTACTGATAGTAGAAGCTTCGTCTATAGACTTACCTTTTACCCATTCAGTGACTAAAGAGCTGGATGCGATAGCCGATCCACAACCATAAGTTTTAAATTTTGCATCTTCAATAATGCCGTTTTTATCAATCTTAAGTTGTAACTTCATCACATCACCACAAGCAGGTGCACCGACCATACCCGTTGCAATTGAGGGATCATTTTTGTCAAAACCACCAACGTTACGTGGATTTTCGTAGTGATCGATTACTTTTTCGCTATAAGCCATGATATTTTACCTTTTGGTTATGTTCTGAACATTTTTAGTTCAGAACCTAAATATTAATTGCTAATTTTCGACAGAGTCACTCAGTGGTTTACTCTGCTATTGGTAAATCCTTAGTGGTGAGCCCACTCTACTTTACTTATATCGATACCTTCTTTGTACATATCCCAAAGTGGCGACATATCACGTAATTTGTCTATCGCATTACGTATTACACCAATCACGTAATCAATTTCAGCCTCGGTAGTAAATCGACCAGTAGTAAAGCGAATAGAGCTGTGAGCTAGTTCATCGCTTAAACCCAAGGCACGAAGCACGTATGAAGGCTCCAAGCTAGCAGATGTACAAGCTGAACCAGAAGACACGGCCATATCTTTTAGGGCCATAATTAATGATTCGCCTTCAACATAAGCAAAACTAACGTTCAAGTTACCTGCGATACGGCTTTCCATATCGCCATTTAAATACACGGCTTCCATATCTTTGATGCCGTTCCACAGTTTGTTACGTAACATCATCAACCGCTCATTTTCAGCAGCCATATCTTGTTTGGCAATACGGAAAGATTCGCCCATACCGACTATTTGATGAGTTGCCATAGTACCAGAACGCATGCCACGTTCATGGCCCCCTCCGTGCATCTGCGCTTCTAGGCGGATACGTGGCTTACGACGGACAAACAAAGCGCCGATGCCTTTTGGGCCATATGTTTTATGGGCACAAAACGACATTAAATCTACTTTCATTGTTTGTAAATCGATGGGTACCTTACCGGTGCTTTGTGCCGCATCAACATGAAACAAAATTTTACGTTCACGACATACTTCGCCAATGGCTGCGATGTCTTGAATGACACCGATCTCATTATTCACATGCATGATGCTGACTAAAATAGTATCAGGGCGAATGGCTGCGATTAGCTTATCTAATAGAACTAAACCATTTGGTTCTGGATCCATGTAGGTGACTTCGTAACCCTCACGCTCTAGCTGGCGCATAGTGTCAAGTACGGCTTTATGCTCAGTTTTGAGAGTTATAAGGTGTTTGCCTTTTTTGCCATAAAAATTAGCGGCACCTTTAATGGCGAGATTATTGGACTCGGTCGCACCTGACGTGAATACAATTTCTCTTGGGTCAGCATTGACCAAATCAGCAATTTGGTTACGAGCAATATCTACTGCTTCTTCTGCTACCCAACCAAATTTGTGGGAACGAGATGCCGGATTACCGAATATTCCGTCAGAAGTTAAGCAGTCTGCCATTTTGGCTGCTACACGAGGATCTACTGGTGTAGTTGATGAATAATCCAGATAGATCGGAAGCTTTAATTCGCTCATTTTTTACTCCGCTTAAAGCTGCAAACTGATTGAGATTTCGTTTGCCGCTATTTGATTATGTTGTTTATGTTTGTCTTGTCTTTCGGCCACTTGCTTTACATCATGCTGCTGCATGAGTTCACCTAAGGTAATGCCGTCCAAAAATACACTAATTCTGTTACTCAGGCCTTCCCACAAATTATGGGTTAAACATCTTTCTCCGCCTTGACAGCCGCCTTGGCCTTTACACTTAGTAGCGTCAACTGACTCATTTACCGCTCGGATAACTTCACCAATTGATATTTCATTGGGTGTACGACCCAGTTTATAACCACCACCTGGACCACGTACACTATCAACTAACTTCTCTTTACGTAAACGAGAGAAAAGTTGTTCAAGATAAGATAAAGAAATTTCTTGGCGTTCAGATATATCGGCTAAAGACACAGGTCCGCGTTGCGAGTGTAAGGACACATCCAACATAGCTGTCACTGCGTAACGGCCTTTAGAAGTCAATTTCATACAAATAATCCTATACCAATCTATTACCGAATATTCACATACCTGACTAAATTAGTCAAGTATTTAACCTAGTGTTTTAGTCAAGTATTATATCTTTGGATCAAAAGCATCACTGACCTTCTTAATATCCTCCAAGTGCTCACTATCAGAGAAGTCTTCTAGGTCTAAAGTGGGTATTGATTTTCCACAGACATCACCACCCATTTTATTGATTGCTTGACACATTTCTTCGACCTTTTTATCTACCAGATGCACATGATCAACCATTACACTGATAGCATGAGCAATGGGATCAGGGTTATCTGTTGCTACCGCATAAGCATCAAAACCATATTTTTTGGCTATTTTTTCACGCTCCCCGTCAGTCGGCGCCGCAGGTTTATTCTGCTGCGCTACTATACGGCCCGGAATACCAATAATAGTCGCATTTTCTGGTACATCGCGCACCACCACTGAGTTAGACCCTACTTTGGCACCTTTATGAACAGTAATTGGCCCTAGCACTTTGGCTCCAGCACCCACTACTACATTATCTTCTAAGGTTGGGTGTCGCTTTCCTGCAGTCCAACTTGTTCCGCCAAGCGTTACACCATGATACAAGGTCACATCATTGCCAATTTCTGCAGTTTCACCAATGACCACTCCCATGCCATGGTCAATAAAAAAACGTCGTCCTAGCTTGGCCCCAGGATGAATTTCAATACCCGTAAGCCAACGAGAAAATGTTGAAATGGAACGCGCTAACCATTTCCAGTTGGCCTTCCAAATTTTATGACTTAGACGATGAAACCAAATAGCGTGTAATCCCGGGTAATTAGTGAGTACCTCGAAGGTATTACGTGCAGCTGGGTCACGGTGAAATACACTTTGCACATCTTCTTTCATTCTACTAAACATATTTAAGGCCTACTAATCTCGTTCTTTAGCTATTTTATCAACCGATGCCAAGATACCGCGTAAAATATTTAGCTCTTGAGTTTCGGGGCGAGAACGATTGTACAATCGACGTAATTTGGCCATTACCATACCGGGGTGTTTAGCAATGATGAAATTCGTTTTGATAAGGGTTTGTTCCAAATGGCTATAAAAACCTTCTAGATCTTCAGACAATGGGTACTCTGTGTCTTCAGGGTGATTTTCTGGATACTGGCCACGTGATAAATTTAAATAAGCCATCCGCACCTCATAACACAACGTTTGAACTGCCGCAGCTAGGTTCAAAGAACTATAGTCAGGATTGGCGGGGATACACACGTGAAAATGACATTGCTGCAGCTCTTCATTACTTAATCCATTATTTTCACGTCCAAACACCAACGCCACAGGGTACTTGGATACTTCACTTATCATCTTTTCACCGCAGCCTCTTGGCTCTAACATTGGCCAAGATAAAGTGCGAGAACGCGCGCTAGTGCCAATAACTAACCCACAATCAGCAACCGCTTCGGCCAACGTACTCACCGTTTTTGCATTAGCTAGCACGTCACCCGCTCCTGCTGCTAAAGCAATGGACTTACCATCTGGTGCAGTAATAGGATTAACCAACACCAATTGACTCAATCCCATGGTTTTCATTGCCCTAGCTGCAGAGCCAATGTTGCCTGGATGCGAGGTATTAACTAACACTATGCGAATATTTTCTAACATGATGAATGGTATCTTTAATTTAGCTGGTCAATTTTGGGTGCGAATAATAACATATACCTATACCACCTCAAATGACGTTTTAGCATAATGATGAAATGGATTATGTATCATGAATAGCCGCCACAGAAAATATTCTGATTGCTAAATTTAGTTATATTGATATACTGCGCGGCGATTTTTTGTTCAGCTAATTCTATTTATTATTTGCTGAACTATATTTAATGTTCTTTTAAAATTGGTGGTTTACTATGCATCCTATGCTTAATATAGCGATACGCGCTGCGCGTGCTGCGGGCAATATTATTTCTAGCGGGTTTGACAATCAGACCGACTTGCAAACTGAAGCAAAAGGCGACAACGATTACGTTACTCGTATCGATAAAGAAGCCGAACAGGCCATAATTCACAAAATCAAGCTGTCTTATCCAGATCATAGCTTTGTGGGTGAGGAAGGCGGCGTAGTGGAGGGTGACAATGATTTTAAATGGGTTATTGATCCGTTAGATGGCACCACCAATTTTATTAAAGGCATCCCTCATTTTGCGGTATCGATTGCCCTCATGCACAAAGGTCGTTTAGATCAAGCTGTTATATTCGATCCAATTCGCGGTGAACTGTTCACAGCAAGCAGAGGCGCAGGCGCCCAGCTTAATGGCTTTCGTATTCGTGCCAGTAAAGCAAAAGAATTAAGCCAAACGATCCTTGCCACTTCATTTCCTTTTAAAAACAAGGTCAAGTTACCTCAGTATCAAGAGAGCTTTAATAAAATCTTTATGCAAGCTGGCGACATCCGTCGTAGTGGTTCTGCAGCATTGGATTTGGCTTATGTGGCATCCGGTCGTTATGATGGTTATTGGGAAAGTGGTCTTAAACCTTGGGACATTGCAGCCGGTGAATTAATGGTGCGTGAATCTGGTGGACTGGTTACAGACTTTTCTGGTGGTAACGATCCAATGCATAAAGGCAGTATCGTTGCTGGCAGCCCTAAAATTGTGCAGATTTTAGTTAAACATTTGAAGTAAAACCTTCATGACTTTTTAAGGCGAGCATCAGCTCGCCTTTTTTGTTTGCCCTCCCCCCTTATACCTTCCTACCATTTGTCTAAACATATAAAAAAGCCAAAGATTAACAACCCTAGAATGTTGCACCACCGAGGGGGAAGAGCGCTAATGCTACACAGAGGAAAAGATAAGCAAATCCCTTTAAACTACTCGAATTAAATAGTTTTGTTGCTTTTCTCTGTGCAGCGAAGCCTCATCTTTCTCTGTGGTGCAAAATATCCTTAATCTTGGTCATTTCAACATTAAAGCCAAATGATTTTGCACCACCGAGAACACAGAGCGCTAACAACACTACACAGAGGAAAAGATAAGTAGATCGCATTAAAACACTCGAATCAAGAAGTTCTTTTTTGCTTTTCTCTGTGCAGCGAAGCCTCATCTTTCTCTGTGGTGCAAAATATCTTTAATCTTGGTCTTTTCGTCATTTAAAGCCAAATGATTTTGCACCACAGAGAACACAGAGCGCTAACAACACTACACAGAGGAAAAGAAAAGTAGATCGCTTTAAAACACTCAAATTAAGTAGTTCTTTTTGCTTTTCTCTGTGCAGCGAAGCCTCATCTTCCTCTGTGATGCAAAATATCATTAATCTTGGTCTTTTCAACATTAAAGCCAAATGATTTTGCACCACCGAGAACACAGAGCGCGAACAACGCTACACAGAGGAAAAGATGAAAAGATCGCTTTAAAACACTCAAATCAAATAGTTCTTATTGCTTTTCTCTGTGCAGCGAAGCCTCATCTTCCTCTGTGGTGCAAAATATCCTTAATCTTGGTCTTTTCAACATTTAAAGCCAAACGATTTTGCACCACAGAGAACACAGAGCGCGAACAACGCTGCACAGAGGAAAAGATAAGTAAATCCCTTTAAACTATTCGAATTAAGTAGTTCTTTTTGCTTTTCATTTAATAGCTTGTTTGCGCCATAATAGATAAACAACAGGCACAATAATTAACGACAATACTAACGCGCTAGCCATGCCTCCTACCATTGGTGCAGCAATTCGACTCATCACTTCTGAGCCCGTGCCTGAGCCATATAAAACCGGTAATAAGCCTATCATTATGGTGGCCACCGTCATCATCACAGGCCTAACCCTCAGACCCGCGCCAAACATGACCGTATCAACCAACTCTTCGAGACTAGGTTGAGTGTGGTTATTTTTATGGGTTTGCATTAACTCACCATAGGACTGGTTGAGATACACCAACATGATCACACCTATTTCTGCTGCCACACCGGCCAATGCAATAAAACCAACACCCGATGCCACTGAAAGATTAAAGCCTTCTAAGTATAGCAACCAAACACCCCCGATTAGGGCCAAAGGCAACGTGCCAATGATAATGGCGACTTCAGGAAGACTGCGAAAGTTTAGATACAGTAAAACAATGATAATCGCCAGTGTTAAGGGTAATACATAGGCCAGTTTCTCTTTAGCCCGCTGCATATATTCATATTGCCCTGCCCAAGTTAAGCTATACCCCGCTGGCAAATCCAACTCTGACGATAACTTTTGGGTAGCATTTTCAACGTAGCTTCCAACATCAATGTCTTTAATATCAATATAGGTCCAGCCATTTATTCGCGCATTCTCACTTTTTATTCCAGGCGGGCCATCTTCTATGTATATTTTTGCTACGTCACCTAAAGCTATGCGTTGACCACTGGGCGTGACAATCGGTAACAATGCGAGTTGTTCTGGTGAATCCCGATAACTTTGTAGGTAACGCAAGTTAATGGGATAACGCTCCAAGCCTTCTACCGATTCGGACACATTCATACCGCCAATAGCAGTCGATATAACTTGTTGAACATCTGAAATATTGAGACCGTAACGAGATGCAAGTTCACGCTTAATATCAACCTTAATATAACGCCCACCTGCGACCCTTTCTGAGTACACCGATGCTGTACCCGGTATCTGTGAAAGAATTTGCTCAATGTCTTTTCCAATGCGTTGAATAACAGCTAAATCACCACCTGCTACTTTTATACCCACGGGTGTCTTAATACCTGTTGCGAGCATATCGATGCGGGTTTTTATTGGCATCACCCACGCATTTGTCAAACCAGGAATTTGAACTAGCTTATCCAGTTCTTCGCGCAGCTTTTCGGTTGTCATACCTGCACGCCATTCGTCTTGTGGCTTAAGCTTAATGAAGGTCTCTATCATTGTCAGAGGCGCAGGATCAGTAGCCGTTTCGGCGCGACCTATTTTACCGAATACATGTTTGACTTCAGGTACGGTGGCAATCAGTTTATCTGTTTGTTGTAAAATCTCACGAGCCTTACCTATTGATAAACCAGCATAAGTAGTCGGCATATACATTAAATCGCCTTCATCCAAAGGAGGAATAAATTCACTTCCAAGTTTATTAATAGGATAAAAGCCCACCACAGCAACCATCAACATAATCACCATAGTACTCTTAGGGTTATTTAGCACTAAACGTAATACAGGAAGGTAAATAGCCACTAATAATCTGTTTAAAGGGTTTTTCTTTTCGCTCACAATTTTACCGCGAATGAAATATCCCATCAGCACAGGCACTAAGGTAATGGCTAAACCTGCTGAGGCAGCCATGGCGTAAGTTTTAGTATAGGCAAGTGGAGCAAACATTCTGCCTTCCTGTGCCTCTAAAATAAACACCGGCAAGAAGCTCACTGTGATGATCAATAAGCTAAAAAATAACGCAGGCCCTACTTCAGAAGCAGACTTTGCCACTATCTGCCAACGGTTGTCATTGGTAAGGGGATTTTTTTCAATGTGTTTATGCATGTTTTCAATCATCACTATTGCGCCATCGGTCATCGCACCAATAGCTATTGCAATGCCCCCTAGTGACATAATATTAGCGTTAACGCCTTGCCAATACATAATGATAAACGACACTAAAATACCTATCGGCAAACTAATAATAGCCACAATAGATGAACGAATATGAAACAAAAACGCCGCGCACACTAAAGCAACAATCAGTAGTTCCTCACCTAGTTTCGACCATAGATTATCCACCGCCCGAGTAATCAAATCTGAACGGTCATACACCGTCACAATTTCAACTCCCTCTGGTAAGCTATCTTTTAAAGTTGCTAATTTTTGCTTCACCCCGGCAATGGTTTGTTGTGCATTTTCACCGAAGCGCATCACCACTACAGCACCTGCCACTTCGCCTTCACCATCAAGCTCTGCAATGCCTCTGCGCATTTGTGGACCAAGGCGAATATCCGCGACGTCTCTGAGTAACAAAGGCGTGCCTTTAATATTCAAACCCAAGGGAATAAGGGCTAAGTCTTGAATCGATTGAATGTACCCAGAAGCACTGACCATATATTCAGCTTCAGCCATTTCAATCACAGAGGCCCCCACTTCCTGATTGCCCTGTTTGATGGCTAGTTGAATAAGACTTAATGGGATGTCATAGGCACGTAATTTGTCTGGGTCGACTATAATTTGATACTGCTTTACCATCCCCCCAATCGAAGCGACTTCAGATACCCCAGACACTGTCTGCAGCTCAAATTTGAGAAACCAATCTTGAATTGAACGTAACTGACTAAGATCATGCTTACCGGTTCGGTCTATTAATGCATACAAATAAATCCAGCCCACACCAGTTGCATCAGGGCCTAGTTGCGGCTTTGCTGCTGCAGGTAGACGTGGCGCGACTTGTGACAGATATTCCATCACTCTGCTGCGCGCCCAATAGAGGTCGGTTTTATCATCAAAGATGATGTACACAAAAGAATCACCAAAAAATGAAAACCCACGCACCGTTTTTGCCCCAGGGACTGACAACATTGCAGTAGTCAGAGGGTAAGTCACCTGATCTTCGATTACTTGGGGAGACTGCCCAGGATAACTGGTCTTAATGATAACTTGCACATCAGACAAATCAGGTAGGGCATCAACAGGTGTATTACGTATCGCAAACAACCCAAAGCCAATAATGATAAACGTAGCCAGCAATACAAAAAACCTATTGCTAATTGACCAATGAATAACGCGTTCAATCATGATTATGCTCCTGAGGAGTTAACGCAAAATCAGTGATCAAGAAGTCACCGTCTCGAATTTCAAAAGTGAAGTGTATTTTGTCACCTTGTTGTAATTCGGTTAGAGACACACTATCGGCAAAAACAAAATCTAACGTTGCCGCACCGCGCCCCCACTTTTCAATAGGCCCACGACTAATATTCGCCACCCGAGTCTGCAGGTTGATTTGGTTAATCACACCTTCAACATCTGCTGAGTCTACGTTGTCAGGGGCGTCGTCATCTTGAATCTTATCTGCTTTTTTATATTGAATATTATCTTCTGGTGCTAAAGACATACGCATAAAATCAGATTGGATACTGCTTTCAGAGTCCAATAAAAACTGCGCTGAAATCACCACTTGCTCACCCACTTCAACGCCATCTAATATTTGCGCAAACTGATTGGTGACTTGTCCCAGACTCACCTCAACAGATTTGTATTGGCCTTTTCCCACAACTAACACCACTCGATTTTGAGTCCCGGTGCGAATAACCGCTTCTTTAGGTACCAATAATTTTTGCTGTGTAGAGTCGTTATGAATGATGACCTGTGCAAACATATTTGGCTTAAGCAACATATCCTCATTGGCAAAACGTAACCTGACACTCAGCGTCCGAGTTTGAGCGTCCAGTGTCGGGTAGACATAATCAACTTGCCCTTGCCATGTTTTTCCCGGCACGAAGCCCAGCGTCATAGTAACCAACTGACCGACCTTAACCTGTGCTGCTTGACGTTCAAATACCTCAGCTTTGACCCACACATCATCCAATGCACCGATAGACATTAAAGTGGTGCCAGGTTTTACGAAAAAACCTTCCCTAATGGCTAGGTTGTCGATCACCCCTGATTGCGGAGCCTTAAACACGATGGTTTGTTGCACTACCTGATTGGTTTTAAGTTGTCGTAAGCTTTCTGCGGGCATTTGTAATGCTAACAAGCGACTTTCTGCCGCTAGCGTTAACTCTTGATTGTTGCGCTTTTTGGCTAGAAGATACTCCTCCTGTGCATTTACAAGTTCAGGTGAATATAAAGCATAAAGAGGCTCGCCTTTACTCACCTGCTCACCCGCGGCTTTGATGTAAAGCTTTTCTATCCAGCCCTCAACACGAGGATGCACATGCAACAGATTATTTTCATTGTATTGCACGTAACCTACGGTTTTAATACTCTCCTGAAGTATCGCTAGCTTAACCGTTGCAGTTCTAACACCTAAATTATTGACTACACTTGGCGAAATTCGCACCACACCAGGATCGTCATCTTTCGTAGAGTCTGCAAAAACAGGCACTAGGTCCATGCCCATAGGTGACTGTCCAGGTTCGTCACGTCGATAATTGGGATCCATAGGTGCTACCCAATATAGAGGGTTAGGCTCTGCAGAGCTGGATGTAGTCATATCCATTTCTGTGGATAAAAATTGTGAGTAAATAGTCGCGGTTAATATGGCGCCGCCAACGCCTCCAACAATTACGGCATATAACGTTTTCATCGATACTCTCCCTGGGGAAATGAATTTGTGTGGCCATCTAAAAAATACCCAAGTTGCATGCGTATTTTGTGCTTTTCAATTTGAATATCGATCAGATCGATTTGCGCAGTGAGCTGAGCAATACGAGCACGCATCACGTCTGAAAAGTCGCCATCATCATGGGTATAGGCGTTCAAAGACGCATCAGCTTGCTCTTGAATTTGTGGCAATATAGCGTTTAAAAAGCCATCTTCACGTTGTCCAAAGCGGATTTCTTGTTGGTATAAACTTAACATTTTGGCCAGCATTCGTTGCTGTAATAAACGTTTATCGGTCTCTATTGCTTGTGATGTTAGGCGAGATGCAGCCACTTCACTGTCTTGTTGTGCAGAACCAAAAATAGGAATATCCACAGTAATACCAAGAGAAAAGAAGTCAGCACGACTTTGCCCAAGTGGGTCGTCATCTCGGTAGGCATAACTGGCGTTCACACCCCACTGAGGTTTGTATTTTTGTTTCGCTAACTTAACGGCCGTGTTGCCTGCCTTAGCTGATTGTTCGATAGCAAGTAGGGAGGGATGACGCCCTAATAAGTGCAACAATCCCATGTTGTCGGTTCGTTCTAAAAGTAGCTTTATGTCAGCACCCAGTTCAGGGGATAATGGCAGTGCAATGTTTTCTACAAATGTGTCAGATACTGCCAGTTGCGCAGATGCGGGAAGCCATTCAGACAAGTTTGTCAGTGCGCTATCACGCTGGCTATTTACAGCGGTTAATCTGTCATCTAATCGTGCCAACTCAAGTTTTGCGCTTATGACATCTTGTTGTCGAGTATTACCTTGAGCAGATGAATAACTCGCTTTTACGATATCGACTAATTGCTCGAAGAGCACCCGATCACGCTTAATCAAGCGGATTATTTGATCAGCTTTAGTCGCATCTAACCAAAGTTGTGAAACAGTCACCAGTATTTTTGCTTTTCTATCTTCTCGTTGATATGGATATTGGTCAGCCTGATAGCTGAGTTGTTGTTGCTTAATAGCCAAACTGTCACCACGAGGAAAGGCTTGAGCTATTCCCAGTTTAAACTGCGTCATGGGCTCTTGGTTAAATGCAAATCCATCAGATGGCAAATTTAGCAAGCCCATTGAAAGCATCGGGTCTGGTAAATAATTGGCTGCTTTACTCGAGGCTCTAAGCGCTTTTTCTTGCAGCTGATTTCCCGTTAACCAAGGATCATGCTGAATCGCTATTTTTACCGCGTCTTGCATAGTTATACTTGGGATAGTTGTACTTTTGATAGGAGTGCTTTGGATAGTTGTGTCCGCAAATACGCCAAAGGATAAAGTACCAATCAGCGCTAAAAACATACGCAGCGATGACCACGAATTATGGAATTTATGTGTCTGTTGCATGGTTAATCCATGTTGCCTAGTTATGCCAAACGCAACAATGCTAGGGAATTAAATTCAAGGGGAAACTCGGCGCGAACGCCAGCTAATAAGGAACGCAGTCACTGTCTATTTAAAGACGGATCTGTCCTGTGTTAGCCAATAATAGGGGGTCTACGTAGAGAGGCCTGAAATGCGTCTTGTATTGAAAACAGGTAAAAACCTGATGAGTCTGACACTATGTTTACAGCGGTGACGCTAATAAATTGAGTAAATGTTACAGAGGCACATGTGCCTGTAAGACAACTACATTCTTGATCGCAACAGTCCATAGCCATGTCTTGTTGCGTATTCATATGCATACTATGTAGCATATGAATATTCATCTCAGCCTCAAGCGGGCTGTGAAGCATCGGGTCCATACTTTCGGGGTCCATATCACCGACATGCGGTCTACTAGAATGAGCATTGGATTCACAAGGCGCAAACGCATAGGCGTATGACTGACTGATTAACAGTGCCATAATCAAAACCCATGTCGAAACCTTATTTGTCACCAACTGACCTTTTCCCGCTCACTAATAAATTAGAGGATACCATAATATGAAAAGCTGTCTATTTTGAAACTAATCTTTGGAAGATTTAATCTCGTCCTCTTCACTAGCGTGGTCTTCAATATACATATCTTTATAATATTCAGGTGGAAAACATTGTTGCTTACCATCCACCACATTTTTACATGTCAAAGTAGTTGCCAGACTCTTTTTTTCAAATAGTGGCTTGAAGCCTTCTTTAGAAACGGGGAGTTGCGTCACTAAAGTTGTGATTAAATTAGCATCTTGCTCAAACCCCTCAATTGTGAAGAAAAGTTTTTCCTTACTTGCATCCACATTATCTCCGTCATCTCCATCATGCAACACAGACAAAATTGCCATATCAGTGGCAAACCCTAAAACTGTACAACTGTTTGCTATTAAAATAAGGCTACATAACGCTACTATTTTTACGAATTTCATATTTATCTCTAATGTTGAAAACATTAGCATATCCTCCAACTTCAGAGAGAAGGATATGCAATCACAAAAATTTACTGTCTAAGTTGCTGATGGAAGCTGTCGATATCTGTGACCTTGATTACACCTTTAGGTTCAACAAAGGCTTTATCGGCAAACTTAGTACCACGCATTTGGATAAGTACCTGACCGAAATCTTTCCCCCCTTCAATACGTTTATAAAGGTTTAATACGTCTTGCAAAGTGGTTTTTTGTATTCCCGCAATCAGTCGTTCTCGGCTATCGAATTGCCATTGCTGTTCGCGCCAGTCATCCGTAAATTTGCCCATCTCTTCGGAAAGGTTTTTTGCAGGCTGGGTTAAAGTTATCAATACACTATTTTTAATTGTCGTAAATTCTTCTAAAGTCACTGCGGCTAACTGCTCAGAAAATCCTTTGCGGAATAACGCAATTCGTTCATCTACTTCTGCCAGCCCTTTCGCGGGTGATTGAATATAATAAGCCAGCAACATTTGTTCTCTAAATGTTTGACCAAAAAAGCCCACTGCATAGGCCAGTTGCTCTTCGGTTCTGATTTGTTTAAATAATGCAGGGCTAATAATTTGTGATAACAGTCTTGCTGCAGCTAAATCAGCATCATTTCGCGGCGCTAAGTAGGCATTGATTAAACCTATGTCAGTCATTTCTACGTTTTCTTGCCAGCTGAAGATTTTACCCGCTTCAACTTGCAGTACTGGCGTTTGATACACTTCGGTTATTTGACGGTTTTCAGGTAGTTTACTCAAGACCAAATCGGACAACTCGCTCACTTGTTGTCCAGAATAATTACCAAAAGCAAATACCCGCAAGTTAGCTTGTTTTAACAACTGATCTCTAAAGACTGTCATATCGGAGGCTGAAATTTGGTCCACTTCAGCAAGTAATGCCTCGTCACTAAACTCGTCTAAGTTCACCATTTGACTGAATTTAGGAAATAACTGATTCATTAAAATTTGACGTTTACTGCTTTGAATATCTGACTTAAAGCTCGCTTTAAGATTAGCTAATTCATTTTCACTTATATCAAACGCTAGAATCTGTTTTAGTGCACTAGCCAACAACAGCCCTTGTTTATCAGTAAAGCCGCTAGCAGTGAGAGATAGACCATTAGATAAACTGGCATTTAATCCCATGCCTGCAGCGCCTGCTTCAGATTGAAGCTCAGTTAACTGTTGACCTAAGCCTCGGTCTAAGAGGTTAGCTAAAACATGATTTTTTGCGCTAGATTTAGTCAACCCGGTGTTTAAATCAAGGGTCACCCGACCCTTTGGCTGCTTGAACAACGCTGAATGGCCTAGGTGTAATGTATGTCCTAGCTGTGACACGAGTTGCGCAGGTTTATCAGTATGCGTAGCTGCGACCAATTCAAAGCTTTCTGGCATCAGACTGTTAGCTCTTGGCAAAGCTAAAGCGAACTGCAAAGACAATTGTTGCCACTTTTGCTCTAAACCACTACTGATATCTTGCACACTGTATTTACCCGCAAAATACTCCATACTCTGCTCACCAGGTTGCTGTTTATCTATGTAAAAAATGCGCGCGTTATCCAACGTTAATTGGTCGAGTACAGCTTGGATCGCCTGAGGGTTAAAACGCTGATATTCGTAGGCACTGCTTAATACATATTCAGCAGGAATGTGTTGCAAGTCAGCAGCAATTTTCATCGCATAGTTATAATCATTGGTTTTTTCTTTAAAACGAAAACTATTGATGAGTGACTGTTTAATTTCATTGAAGTATCGTGGGTTAACGCCTTTTTCCCGCAATAACCGTAAATATTGAAGTACTGCACCCATGACGTTGTCACGATTTTGTACACCGGTTTCGGTTAAATCGATGTATAAAGTGAAACTGCCCGCATTACCATACTCATCCGCATCAAAGGTTGAATACACTGCATCACTTAATCCTGCATCACGTAAGGTTGATGCTAAAGTGCCAGGCATTTCGTTGGCCAGTAAATAGTTGACATAACCATTAGGTTTAACCGCAAATTGTTGGACATTATTTTCAATCACAAAATTCATCCGTAACTGCTTCATGTCTGTTTGCGGAATGTAATGCACCACTTTTTTCAAATGTTCGGGTTTAGCTACCGCTGCGGTCATTTTTGGACGAGGGGTATTTTTATTCGGTATTTTGCCAAAATGCTGTTTAGCCAACTTTGTCATATCAGCAATAGGTAAATTACTGATCATCGCGCCTTTCATTAAGTTGGCGGAATAATAAGTGTTATACATATCGACCAAAGCAGCCTGTAGCTTTTTGTCTTTTTTATCCACTAACGAGTCTAGGTTGCCCCAATTGAATTGTGAAATGGGATGCTCTGGATTTAAAGTAGATCCGTTCAGTTGTTCTAAAATGACCCAATCATTAGGACTTTTCATGGTCCATTCTGAATGCACCGCATTTCGCTCTTTATCAGCATAACGTTGGTCTAACGTCGCTTCATAGAAAAATCCACTAAAGCGTGACAAGGCTTCATCATAGGCATCGTTATTAACGGCCACCATATAATTGGTGTGGTCTAACTGCGTATAAGCATTTTGACTGCCGCCATTACGGCTAACAAACTCACTATAATCACCTACAGTGGGATAACTGGAAGTGCCTAAAAATAACATATGCTCAAGATAATGGGCCAAGCCACCAAATTCCTTGGGCTCTTGTAATGACCCAACAGCCACACTAAGGGCGGCGGCTGACTTTTCGATACTGGGATCAGAAACCAACATAATTTCTAGCTGGTTATCTAGCACTATGGACGCGTATTCACGATTATCAATAGGACTTTTGACTATTTTACTTTGCAGTTCAGGCTGAGTTGATATAACCACAGGCTTAGCTTGGTCAGTTGAGCCACAGGCATTTAACATGATGCTAGCGCCAATCAAAAGGACGAAAAAGGTGTTGCGTCCGGTTAATACGGTCATAAGATTTCCTGATATTATTACTTCGAAGATATGCAGTGTGGAAATATACCCTATTCTTAACTATAAATGGGTATCAAAAACTGTTAGAAAGTGTGTTTGTGTGGAGTGTGGGATGGATTATCACCACAGAGCATATCGGATGCCAAGCGCAGCTGCTGCGGTGAATTTTATTTTGATTTAGAAGCCTAAACCATAGGCTCTTGGTCAGCGCCTTCTTTCTCTATTTCAGTAGGCATTAAGTCTTCCTTGCTGATACCTAATGTTAGAGCCACTAAGCTAGCAACGTAGATTGAAGAATAAGTACCAATTACCACACCAAATAATAAGGCTGTAGCAAAACCATGAATAGTCGCGCCGCCTACAAAGAACAAAGCAAGCAACACTAAAATGGTGGTCAAAGACGTAATAATGGTACGGTTTAAAGTTTGTGTCAGTGAAATATTAATTATCTCTTCCGGCTCACATTTACGTACCTTGCGGAAGTTTTCACGGATACGGTCACACACTACTATTGTATCGTTGAGTGAATAACCTATTACAGCCAGTACGGCAGCTAGTACGGTTAAATCGAACTCTAAACCTAATACTGAAAATAACCCTAAGGTAATGATGACATCATGCGTTAGCGCTGCGACTGAACCTAGAGCAAAGCGCCATTCAAAACGTAATGCCACGTAAATAAGGATACAAATTAGCGCCACTAGCATAGCAAGTCCACCTTGTTCGGTGAGTTCATCTCCTACACTAGAGCTGACATAAGAACTACCGCGCATTTCTGCACTGCTATCTGCCTCTTTTAATACTTTAATAGCCGCGTCACCTAATTCAGAAGGCTTTACACCTTCTCGAGACGCTAAGCGTATAAGTACGTCTTGGCTACTACCAAAATTCAGAACCACTGCATCATTAAAATCTGATGCTTCTAGTTGTCTGCGAATTTGCTCTAAATCTGCAGTTTGTGTATAACCTACTTCAATTTGAGTGCCGCCAGTAAAATCTAGTCCCCAGTTCAGCTGATTAATGGCCAAAGACGTCAGCGAACCAATAATCAAAAACAGCGACAAAATAGCCGCTGGTTTTTTCAACGACATAAATTTAATAGTTTCTTTCATGTTTAATAATTGCATGTTGCTGCTCCTAAATTGACAGCTTGGTCAGACGTCTACCGCCCCACCATGCATTAACGATGACACGAGTCACAATGATCGCAGTGAACATTGAAGTAATGATCCCGATCATCAAGGTAATAGAGAATCCTTTGATCGGACCTGTGCCTACTGCAAACAAAATCAACCCAACCAGGAAGGTCGTAATATTGGCATCTAATATGGTTGAAAACGCACTATCGTAGCCGTAATGAATAGCTTGTTGCGGACTTCGCCCATCTTTAACTTCTTCACGTATTCGTTCAAATATTAGTACGTTAGCATCTACAGCCATACCCACAGTTAACACTATACCTGCCATACCAGGCAACGTTAGCGCGGCAGCAGGGAACATTGACATAACGCCAATAATCATCACTAAGTTAAGCGTCAAAGCGATATTGGCAACAAAACCAAATTTTTTGTAGTAAATTAGCATAAAAATCAGCACGGCAATAAAGCCATAAACAATAGCTTTTGTCCCTAAGTCGATATTTTCTTGACCTAGGCTTGGACCGACTGTGCGCTCTTCAATAATTTGAATCGGTGCAATCAAAGCCCCTGCTCTTAATAGTAATGCTAAGTCATAAGCTTCTTGCGGAGAGTCTAATCCGGTCGTTTCAAACTGATTTCCGAACACACCGTTGATAGTAGCGACACTAATGACACGCCTTTCTTCTTCAAAAATAAGCTTGTCGTCTGCGTCTCTCTCACCGGTGGTTTTAAATTCAATAAAAACCACCGCCATAGGTTTGCCCACTGCACGTTTAGTGAAGTTAAGCATCTTGGCGCCACCTTTGGAGTCAAGTGATATAGATACCTTGGGCATACCATATTGATCGACACCGCTGTTGGCATCGATAATTGAACTACCGGCCACTATGACTTGTTTCTTAAGTAACTGCGGACCGCCTTTGTCATAAGGTAACAATTCAGATCCAGCAGGCACGCGGCCATTAATGGCATCACGCACGTCATGTTCAAGGTCTACTTCACGATATTCTAGGGTAGCTGTAGCGTTCAAAATTTCTTTGGCTTTGGCTGTGTCTTGAATACCCGGTAGTTGCACAACGATGCGGTCAGGCCCTTGCTTTTGTACTGTTGGGTCAGACACACCTAATTGGGTTACCCTATTACGAATAATAGTGATGTTTTGCTTTACCGCGTAATCGCGAGTCTCAGCTAGTTTTTGATCAGACATATTGGCAAAAATAACTAAACCAGTTCTTTCAACAAACACTAAGTCACGATTACGGTTTTTAAGGAAGAACTCTGCACTATCGAGTGTTTCTTGATCGCGAAAATAAATTTCGACCCCGTCATCCAGTTGTTTTACTGTACGGTAACGAATACCTTCATCACGTAATGCGGTTTTAAAATCTCCCGCCATATCTTGTAACGTTTTAGACAGAGCTGATTTCATATCCACTTCCATTAGAAAGTGAACACCACCTCGTAAGTCCAAACCAAGTTTCATTGGTGTACCACCCAAACTTTCTAGCCAATCTGGTGTGTCAGGTGCCAAGTTCATAGCAACAATATAATTATCACCTAAAGCTTTATCGATTTTTTCGCGAGCCACTAACTGGGTATCAGAGTCCTTCAAACGAATAAGTATTTGATCGTTTTCTAGCACAATACTTTTACTGGATATATTAGCAGCAGCAAGTTCAGCTGTGACTTTTTCGACTACAGCAGCATCAAGAACCGCATTTTTTCCTGCAGATATTTGCACTGCATGATCTTCGCCATACAAATTCGGAGTGGCGTATAAAGCACAAATGCCGATCACGAAGACCACCAAAAAGTACTTCCATAGCGGAGTTTGATTTAACACAAGAAATTCCTTCCGTTCTTCCAATAAAAAAGGGGCTTTACGCCCCTATTCGCTATCTATATTTAGATAGCCTTCATAGTACCTTTAGGCAGAACCGCTGAAACGGCTGACTTTTGAATAACGATATTAGTCGTATCATTCAAGCCAATTTCGATAAAATCTTTTTCATCAGATACTTTTATGATTTTACCGACCATGCCGCCTTGAGTTAACACTTCATCACCTTTACTTAAGGAGGTGACTAAGTTTTTGTGTTCTTTAACACGCTTAGCTTGTGGGCGATAAAGCATAAAGTAAAAAATCAAACCAAACACACCCAGCATGATCAACATTTCAAAACCACCACCGGCTGATCCACCAGCATCTTGCGCGTAGGCATTGGATATAAATAAACTCATAATTTCCCCTAATTTTTGTAAGTTTTAATTGTATTAATGCCAGTCAGCTTTTCAGTTGAGGCACAGGCATATCTTTTAGTGCATAGAATTCGGCAACAAATGCATCGAGTTCGTTAGCGGCAATGGCATCTCGCAAACCCTGCATTATACGTTGATAATAACGTAAATTATGAATTGTATTTAAGCGTGCGCCAAGTATCTCATTACATTTGTCCAAGTGGTGTAGATATGACCGAGAATAATTTTTACAAGTGTAACAATCACATTTTTCATCTAATGGACCAATATCAGTTTTATGTACCGCATTCCTGATCTTGACCACGCCACTGGTAATAAACATGTGTCCATTACGAGCATTACGCGTGGGCATCACACAATCGAACATATCAATACCACGGCGTACCGCTTCTACGATATCTTCGGGTTTACCGACCCCCATCAAATAACGAGGTTTGTCAGCAGGAATTTGATTAGTCGTGTGATCCAGTACTTTTATCATTTCGTCTTTTGGCTCACCAACTGATAAACCGCCTATGGCATACCCATCAAAACCGATATCTTCCAATCCTTGCAACGATACATCACGTAAGTCTTCGTACATACCGCCTTGGATAATACCAAACAACGCAGATGGGTTATCACCATGTTCTTCCTTACTACGTTTTGCCCAGCGCAAAGACAACTCCATAGACACCTTAGCTTCACTTTCCGTCGCTGGATAAGGCGTACACTCATCAAATATCATCACAATATCTGAGCCTAAATCACGTTGCACCTGCATCGATTTTTCTGGTGTAAGAAGGATTTTTTCGCCATTGATAGGTGAACGGAAAGTCACACCTTTTTCAGTGATCTTACGTAAGTCCCCCAAGCTAAACACCTGAAAACCGCCTGAGTCAGTCAGAATAGGTTTGTCCCAATGCATAAAATCGTGCAAATCACCGTGTTGTTTGATGATGTCTGTACCCGGACGCAGCATAAGATGGAAAGTATTGCCTAAACAGATATGCGCACCTGTCTCGTCTAACTCTTCTGGTGTCATGCCTTTTACCGTACCGTATGTACCCACTGGCATGAAAGCCGGTGTTTCGACCACACCACGCTCAAAAATCAACCGGCCACGGCGAGCTTTACCGTCTGTATTATCTAATTCAAATTTCATTAATTATCTCAGCTTACCGAAAAACAGTCCGATGGCGAAACTGGATGCTAATTATGTGCGTACATATTTGAATGCAACGCACTATTTAGCAAGCCATGCTTAAAAACGATGCGAGATTATATACGAATCAGTCTTAGGTTTGAAAACTTATCATCGTTAATTTGAGCTTCATTCGATAACTTAGATACCTGACACGATTTAAACCTTGGAATCAGCAGGTGCATCGACAGTGACATAGGCCTACTCTGCATACACTATTACGAGGACGCAATAAGTTAAACAACACCACTACCAACATCACTAACATAGTGGTTAAAAATCAATTATATTAGATAGCCTTAGTAAAAAGTTAATCATTCACCTTGGCTAAATCACATGATAAACAATCAGTTAGATTACTTAGACAACTCTGAAACAACGCCAAAAACTGAGCCTCCCACGTTCTTCAAGAAATACTGGCCACGTTTGCCAACGCAGATTATTCCTTATCTACGTCACAAGTTTTCACAACTGACTCTATCCCAATGGATGTACTTGTTTGCCTGTTTATTGTTACTGGTTAACGTTGATCAAGACATCAAACAGGACTCTGAATTATTGTGGGTAGGAGCTATTGCCGGAGTGGGGCTGATTAGAGAGCTTTGGCATGTGTTTAATCGCATCTGGGAGCACATGTTAGGTAAAGCCCTAATATTGGTGTTGTACGCCGCAACAGCTAATTTTGCTTTGGCTATATCAGCCCTTAAAATTAATGTTATTACGGGTATCGAACCTGGTCCTTTTATTTTTACATTAGGGTTTGCCACCCTGATTATGCTGCCGTTTTGGCTATTATTGAGCTCCATCATGTTTTTTTCTGTAGCTTTGGTTACTGGCAACTTGTGGCTAGTAATCGGGGTTCTGCTACGTCCATTTGGCGTCAAAATCAAAATACATTGGGAAGACAAAACATTTGTTTTAATTACCATGATACTCAGGCTGATATTGATCCCTTACGTGATCATGGCAATTTTTTTTATGATCGTGCCCTACGCCCAGCAAATAGAGCTGTTTGAACAACCTATTGCAATGCTCAAGAAGTCTTCATCAGACGAGAGACATCAACAAGACAAACTTGACGAGCAAATAGTATTGGGCGAAACAGCGTCTAAAAACGTCAGACTCACCTTCAACAACAGTCCGTTTAACTTACCAGTAGACGAACAAGGTCATATAAAGTGGTTAGACAAATTGATTGCAGGCTTTATTTATCACTTTGAAACGTACCCCAAATCAGCTTGTATAAAATCTGCTCAGCAACGAAGCTTACCCATAGATGAAAATTCTATTTTACTGGTCACTGAAGACGATTCAGCTTTAGGCTATCGGTTCATGGTTGGCCCATGTGTCGGTAATTACTCTAATGTTGAGTCACCTCAAAAAAACTGATAATGGGATATACAAAAATTAACTAAAGTTACATGGCCTTATTCATTAGATAAATCATCAAGTTAATTCTGTCGAATATTATTTTACATATATTTAAATATGTAAAATCAGTTCCATTAAGTGTGAGAGTAATCTACGCTTAACTTTATAATTTAAGGGGTATCTGGATGGGCAATTGTTAGTATTTTCAACTTTTATTCGTCCCAAAAATCTGTCTCAAAAAATGATGCGCGTGATTTTTTCCATTTATTTAGGTGTAACTTGTCTTATTACAGGTATCCAATTCCTTACCGAATATTTAAAGACTCAAGATTCAATCTTAAGTGAATTGAAACAACTAGAAGAGACTGTCCGAGAACCTATTTCTTCCAGTTTATGGCAATACAACCAGAACCAGCTGGGTGTATTAGTCGCCGGACTCATCAAGATGCCCATTATCGAGGGTGTAGATATTTTCGATAAGCATGCCCAAACGATGATATCTAAGAGGTCCTTCACTCCAGTCTCAGCCCCGACATCCATTTTTGATACAAAAGCAGATTTATCTTGGACACTAAATGATCAACAAATATTTCTTGGGTCGCTGGTACTTTACTCGTCTTCAGAAGTGGTTTTAGATCGAGTTCTATTTGGTTTTTCCTTAATTGCCATTACCGCAATTATAAAATTATCGGTTTTATTTTGGCTGTTTATTTGGGCCTTTGATCGTTATTTGGCACGTCCTTTAAAAGAACTGATGTCGCAAGTAAATGAGGTTCAATTAAACCAAGATGTCAGTAAACGGATTATACTTTCAAACACCGATAGTAACGAACTCAGTCAACTTCAAAATCATATGAATATGATGCTCAGTGCCATTGAGAAGGATCAGCAGCAATTACTAGAAGACGAGCAAGCCAAACGTAATTGGCTAGAGATGGCTGTCGCAAAGCGCACTGAAGAACTGCAAATTTTAAATGAAAAACTCAAAATATTAGCTAAAAATGATTCTTTGACGGGGATTTTAAATCGCGGAAGCTTTTTTGAAGCAGCAGAACATCTGCTGCTACTTTCGCAACGCCGAGAATCGCCTGCCTCTTTTATTTTGATGGATTTAGATAATTTTAAAATCGTGAACGATACCTTCGGCCATTTCAGCGGTGATAAAGTACTGATTCATTTTACACATACCATTCATACCTTTTTGAGAGAGTCTGATCTTTTTGGGAGACTTGGAGGGGAAGAATTTGGCATATTTCTCTCTGATACTGGGATTGATGACGCCTATCAGCTAGCCGATAAATTACGACATGCCATCAGTAATTCAGCTTTGGAAATTGATGGTGAAACAATTACCTATACTGTGAGTATTGGTATTGAGTCTTCCGAGCTAAAAAACATTTCAATTGACGAGTTATTTAAAAGCGCCGATTCGAAACTATATGGGGCTAAAGATAAAGGGCGTAATTATGTCGAAAGATAAAAAAACATTGCTACCTTTATTGTTTATGCTCTTTTTGACAGGTACCAGTACAGCCAATATTTATCACACTAAGACATTAAATGTTTGCTATGACGAGTGGCCCCCGATGACTATGTTTACCTCAGAAGAGTCTGCTGCTCGTGGTGTAGTTATTGATATGCTTGACCAAATATACACATCAAAAGGCTATACCCCTGAATATTTTGAGGTGCCTCTGGCAAGAGGATTAACAATGGTGGCCGATGGTCTGTGCGATATGTTGCCAGAATACGTCTATTCAAAAAATTCAGAAAAAGACTTTGAGTATGCCACCGAAGCAACATTTGTATACACCTCAGCATTTGTTGTCAGACGTGACGACTCATGGGTTTATAATGGTATTCAATCTATTAAAGGTAAACGTATTGCAACGGGTCCGGGTTGGGATTACAGCTCAATGAGTGTCGCTTATCAAAATTATATTGATGATCCAAATAATTCGAATTTAGTTGAACTGATTGCTGGTAAAGATGATGTAGTTGACAGAATACTTCGCATGATTAGAGAAGGTAGAGTCGATTTATATGCGGACAATGATCTCGTACTACAGTATGTTTTGAATCGACTTAATTTAAATGATGACCTAAAAATTGTGCGCCCCGGGTTGGAAAATAAATTAATGGAAATCCCTATTTTTTCAAAAAAAATACCACTTGCTAAAAGGCAGGAACTAATAAAAGTTTGGAATGAAGGTCGCTTGGCGATGAAAGGCAAAAAAGAAAACATGCTGCTAAAAAAGTATAACGTTACATTTGAAGAGTAGCACCCGCAGGTGACCTTCCTGTGTCAGGATTGTTGTCATCGAAAATAAACATGTCATTCCCTGCTTTATTTATCACTTTGATATTTACCTAAAATCAGACCCTACAACCTAGCTTATGTATAAAATAGAATTCGATTTTACTGGTCATTGAAGACAATTTTTCATTAGGCTACAAGTTTGCCGAAAGGCTCTGTGTAGGAACCTTTTCAGATACTGTCCTCCAACTATTAAAATAATAGGTACCAACATCGCTTTTTTTGGCAAAAGCGCCTAACAAAACCCAGCCACTTATTTAGGACTCTGATTAAGTAAATTAAATGTTGTGTCGATAAATAGATACCGATCCTATGTAGTAAATTGGTTTTAGCAAAATGTAAAGTTGGTCTAAAGTATTGATACTTGTGAACTGTAAAAACACTTCAACTTATGACTACACTTTTTATGATGTAAACTCGCGTTGTAAAATCCAAGTAATAACTGAGTTTATAGAGAAATCCATCGATTAATCAAGGTAGTAGCTAATATGTACCTTAACAAGTTTTCTATACGTCAAAGGCTTTTTATTGCTTCAATATTTCCACTTATCATCACCTGTATTGCACTGCTGTCTATTATATTTACTCAACTGAATAACTTAGTAGAAACAGAAACTCAGTCAGCGCAAAAACTTCTCACAGACTCTAAAAAGGCAGAGCTTAAAAGCATTGTTGACATAGCCTATAATACGGTCAAACCCCTTTATGAGGACGGTGCTAGTCGAGAAGATGCAGTTAAACTAATGCAACGTATGCAATTTGGTAGCGATGGCTATATCTTTGGTTATGATGGTGATTCGATTAGGGTGTTTAGCGGCTCTGGAAGCGCCGGGATAGGCAACAGTTATCGCGACTTTAAAGACGTAAACGATGTTTATCTCATTAATGACTTGATCACGGCTGGACGAAGAAACAGGTTAGGAAACGGCAATGAATTTGTTACCTATCATTTTCCTAAACCTAATGAAAAGATTCCTTCACCTAAATTATCTTATTCTATATTTTTAAAACGATGGGATTTAATGATTGGTGTAGGTATCTACGTCGATAGTATTGAAAAAGAGTCGGCTGTATTTAAAGCACATGTAGAGGAAGTCAGTACCACACTGATTACCTTAGTCACTATTATATCTGTGGTATTGATTGGTTTAATGATTGTCCTAAGTACTTTTATCATAAGATCTATTTTGAACCCACTAAATACTGTATCTGAATCAATTCGCAAACTTAGCGAGGGCAATGGCGATTTAACCCAACGTGTCCCCGTGCAAGACAAATTTGAAATGGGGGCCTTAGCTTGCAACCTCAACTCTCTACTTGCTTCATTACAAGCAGATATGAAGCGTGTATATAACATCGCTGTTGATGTTAATCGTGAGACAGACTTATTAGTCAAACAAGCTGACAACATTAAAGCGGTCAGCACTCGACAACAATCTGCGGTTGAGTTAGTGGCATCGGCTTCAACTGAAATGACGTCCTCCTCTAACGAGGTATTAAATAATGCAAGAAATGCAGCAGAGGCAGCAAATTTAGCAAATAGTCACGGCATAACTGCATTAGAAAAAGTTAAAAAGAGTAGCAGCGAGATGGAGGAGTTGATGGTGGAAATCAGCAAAGCCAGTGATGTGGTGCGAGAAGTAGGTGGTGATGTTGAAAATATTGGTACCATTTTGCAAGTTATAGAAAGCATCGCTGAACAGACCAATCTACTGGCGCTGAACGCAGCAATAGAAGCAGCCAGAGCTGGCGAGCAAGGACGAGGCTTCGCTGTTGTTGCAGACGAAGTAAGAAACTTAGCCAGTAAAACTCAGGGAAGCACTGAAGAAATTCAACAAATGATTACCAAGCTGCAAAATGGTTCTAAGTCAGCTGTAGCAGCTATGCAGCGTAGTATTACGTGTAGTACCGCAGCAGAGACGAGTGTAGCTGAAACATTCACTACGCTAAATAATATAGCAGAATCTGTGACCATTATAACTAATATGAATACTCAAATTGCTAGCGCTTCAGAAGAACAAAACTCTGTGGGCAATGATATAGGAAAACGAATAGTTGAAATATCGACACAAACAATAGGACTGATAGAAATAGCGGAAGAAAACAATAAAACATCTGAAACCTTGCGCAGCAAAGCGAATGAATTGGATGAAATTGTGAGCCAGTTTAAGTTGTAAGGTAACGTTCAAATCTTAACATAACATGCCTAGCCCCTTTCAAAGGGACTAGGTTATTACTGGTAACTTATTCATTGTGCAGACAACAAGTTGTATCCACCCGAAAACATTCAACCAAACTATCTTTCTTTTCTTTCCAAAAACATCGCGTCTCCATAACTAAAGAATCGATACTCTTGCTCGATGGCTTGCTGATAAGCACTTTCAATATTTTCTTTTCCACAAAAAGCGCTGACTAACATCAGCAAGGTAGATTCGGATAAATGAAAGTTGGTTAACATGGCGTCTACCAGTTGAAATTCATAACCAGGGTAGATAAAAATATCAGTATCTGAAAGAAAGGGAGCCAATTCAGTCCCCGCTTTAAGTGACGCTTGTGCTGCTGATTCTATCGAGCGCACCGAGGTTGTGCCTACTGCTACAACACGTTTACCTGCAGCCCTAGTGGCTAAAATGGCATCCACAACTTGTTGTGATACTTCCGCGTATTCAGAATGCATTTTGTGCTCTAGGATATTGTCTACTCGTACCGGCTGAAAGGTGCCTGCGCCCACATGCAAAGTAACAAATTCTGATTTCACACCTTTGTCTTTAAGTATCTTCAAAATATCTTCATCAAAATGCAAACCAGCTGTAGGTGCCGCGACTGCACCTGGCACTTTGTTATACACTGTTTGATAACGTTCTTTGTCTGAGTCTTCGTCGGGGCGGTCGATGTAGGGTGGTAACGGCATATGCCCAAATTGTTCAAGTAAACTTAAAACTGGCTCATCGTTTAAAAATTTTAACTCAAACAAAGCATCATGTCTGGCGACCATTTCAGCCTGCACCACACCTTCGAGTATTAGCTTGCTGCCTACCTTGGGAGATTTACTTGCTCTAACGTGAGCCAATACCCGGTGTTCGTCTAAGACTCGCTCAATCAGTACTTCAACTTTGCCTCCCGATTCTTTTTGACCTAAGAGCCTTGCTGGAATAACGCGGGTATTGTTAAAAATCAGCAAATCACCTTCGTCGATCAACTCGACAATATCCGAAAATTGCTTGTGAACAACCTCCCCCTTATTGCTGTTAAGATGCATCAGGCGGCTACTACTGCGCTTTTCAGTAGGATATCGAGCGATAAGGTTTTCTGGTAAATCGAAATGGAAATCAGATAGTTTCATAGTGGACTCTTCATTATTTGAAATATATTTTACGTATCTTTTTTAATACCTGCAATCAAGTATGCATACCCTATTTGTATTGCACATAAAATCTACTGAATTATGATTACAACACAGTTAGATTATTGACGTACTCTCCCAAAACTGTTCTTTACCCGGCGCATTGATTCAATGTATCCGGGTTTTTTTTTGGCGCTAGAACAACCATGTTTAGCGACTATCATTAGCCAAGCACATTGCAGTATCAGTTAGCTTAGTTACACATTTGATTGCCAGTTATGTGTCAATTACGTTTGGCATATTTGTGTTTAAAACCAAAAAGTAGCTTTAAAAATCTATTGTTGTGTCGAGTGGTTTGGACACAGTGAGCGAAATGGCTTGGGTAATTTCATAGCCAATTGAGCACAATTAACCGTGGACAATGTCATTCATTGGATTTTTTGTGGGCTCTTTACATTTAAGCTCAAGCCAGGATTAACTCATTTATGGTCAGTAAAATCGACGTCTAACATAAACTCAATTAGGGCAGGATGTTAAGGCAAACCTCCCTATTTTTATTCTAGTGGACTGCCTAAATCGGTAAAAATGTCGATAATGTCATCTCGCTCAATCTTGCGCATATTCAACACATACATTATTTGTAACAACAAGTCTGCCCCCATAATCCCTTTATTAACTTTATTTCTTAGGTTGTCTGCGCTTTGATGTATCCCTATATTAGATAGTCTGTCGCTGAGATCTTGGTACTTAGTACCACGCTTTGACATTTCAGCCTTAAGCAGGCGCTGAACCAGTTGTCGCCAATCGGCAGCAAGCGATGGTATTGTACTATCTGTTTTTTCATGCGCTGTTTCATGATTTTTTTGAGACATAATATTAAGCTTACCAAATAACCAAACGTGAATTATAATTTACATTTAAAACATATAAATATCAAATGTTGAAAATATAATTTGACATAATAACTTTAAACTAACTAAACTGTGACACGTAATATCACTGATGGCTAACATCTTTGAATTACAGTTTAGTCATTAGCCTTACAGGAGAGTAGCCATGACTTGGGATCTTAACCAACTTGAGACCCTTTTAGCAGACAACCAAGATTTGGTTGTGACTAAAGAAGAAAACTGTTTGTTAATCGCAAACAGTGACGGAATAGACGCTTGGTTAGCCATTAGTGGTGAACAAATATTGGTAGAATCACTTTTATTTGCCAAGTCTGAGGTCAAAGATTGTACCGTATTAAATGAAGAAATTTTAAAAACACACATGATATTCCCACTCACCACTGTAGGCATATCACAGGTAGCGGGTGATGAATATTACACTGCATTTGGCTCGCTAAGTTCGCAGTCAAAAGCTGAAAGCGTCGTCATTGAGCTAGCTACTCTATTTCAAAATGTCGAAGCATTTTTAGATGCTTATCAAGATCATTTGAAATAGAACTTACTTGTATAAATTAGGAGAGAGAATATGTCAGTTTGGAGAAAATTAATTACTGCGGTTAAAGGTGGAGCAACTGAAGCAGCTCAATCTGTAGCCGATAGTCAGGCCATTCGTATTCTTGAGCAAGAAATTCGCGAAGCCAAAGACGAGTTGCGCAAGTCAGATCATGCCAGAACTCAAATACTAGCTAAGTGCAAACTAGCTCAACAAAAAGTTGACAGCTTACAAGCCTCTGTTGAGCAATACGAAGCTCATGCTCGCAAAGCAGCAGACACAGACCGTCAATTAGCTTTAGATTGCGCTCAAAAAGTCGGTGATTTACGTGCTGAGCAAGATGGCGAACAGAAGTACCTTGACCAGTTTAAGACATCTGAAAAGCAATTGGCTGTAAACATTAAGCAAGCTAAATCAAACTTAAAACGGTTAGAGCAGCAAGTTGATATGGTAAAGGCGACTGAGTCTGTGCAAAAAGCCCAAGTTGCTGTGTCATCGCGTCACTTAGGCGCAAACAGCAAAATGAAGACTGCAACTGAATCATTGTCACGTATCCAAGACAAGCAAAATCTGCGTAATGCTGAATTACAAGCAGCAGAAGAATTAGCCACTGAAGAGTCTAGCGATGATCTAAGTAAACGTTTAGCAGCAGCCGGTATAGCAGGCGGCAATGCATCAGCAGATGACGAACTTAGTCGTATATTAGGCAAGTAACACATTGGCTTTTGAAGTGGAATAAGGCAAATGATGTTTCCAAGATTACGCAAGATGTTGAGTCGGGTGTTTGCCGAGATGCGCTGGTACAGTATTGTACTGGCGCTTCTTTTTTATGGGACTAGCAGTTGGATATTATTGTATCTGGCGGGCGAAGAATCTCTCACACAACCAGCGGATTTTATTTATTGGTTGGTCGTTACAGGCTCAACAGTTGGTTATGGTGATTTATCACCCAGCACCACTTCAGGCAAATATTTAGTCTCTTTTTACATTATTCCATTAGGTCTAAGTATTTTTGCCCTAGTATTAGGGCGTATTGCAAGTTGGGTATCAAATCAATGGCAAAAAGGGGCAAGAGGTTTGAAAAGTTTAGATGTTGAAGATCATATTCTGGTGCTAGGTTGGAATGGTCATCGCACCATTCGGTTATTAGAGCTATTAATCCGTGAACGAGCATCAATTGAAGAAGATCCTGTAATAGTTCTGTGTGTTAGAGCAGACATCAGCAACCCTTTACCTGGGCAAATTGAGTTTGTCAAAGTTGCCACATTTAGTAATGACACCGATATGGACAGAGCTTGCGTAGCCAAAGCTAGCGTGGTGTTAATGGATAATCCAGAAGACGACCTCACTATGACCACCGCATTATATTGCAGTCAACGTAATCCTGACGCACAAATGGTGGCTTATTTTAATGATGAGAGCTTAGTGGGTTTATTGCAAAAACATTGCCCTAACGTGGAGTGTACCCCTAGTGTTGCGGTTGAAATGCTGGCTAAGTCGGCGTTTGATCCTGGTTCAAGCTTGTTACATCACGACCTATTAGATATTAATCATGGACAGGCGCAATATTCAGTATGTATCCCCGCTAATATCCCACCGATAAAAATTGAAAATATTTTCGAAACGCTAAAACGCAAATATCGAGCTACTTTGATAGGTATGGTCAAAGCAGATGAAAAGTTAAATATTCAAGTGAACCCCGACTTAGATTTGATGCTCTCCCCCGGTGATAAAATTTTCTACATAGCCGATGAGAGAATAATTAAATTTCAGTGGAATGACTTTGTAAAAAAATAAAAGGCGCTCCTATGTTCAGTAAATTATTTGGTAAAAAAGAAACCATAACAAAATCTAAAGCCCCCGAAATTATGGGGCTCTATTTAGGAGGTTCGTTTGAACTCGACCCTCTTAAATTGCGCTTAATTGAGCCAGAGCTGATGATTGAAAAAGCGGCTAGCCAACACCTTATCCAAGCAGTAGGTGAAGTGAATTTAGATACCGGTGGCAAAATTTTGCGCTTTTACACCGATGATGATGCCTTTTTGCAAGTTATCTTAGATGGTGGGGATACAGAAAATCACATCACAGATGTAAAGCTATGGTATTTTTACGAAACCAAAACCATAGGCTCAGAAGCACAGTGGAAACAAACAATTGCCTCAGGTGTATCTAAACCCACTTATATGCTTGAAGACGAAATATATCAACGAGTATGGGATGCAGTTGGAGAAGAGTCTCCACCTGTTGCAATGACCGAAAAAACTTATGAACAAGATGGCGATACCAGCGAGACCGATCAGTTTGTGATGTTGTACGAGCGTCAGCTCGAAGGCGACGAAGTGGAAACATTATTAGTCACAGCTGAAGAAAAATTAGTGAATAATAATTTTGACCGTTGCTTAGTCATCAGCACTGGCTTTAATATTGGTCAAGCAGATATTACGATTAACGGTTAACAAACACCGAATGATGATTAATTGTTAGTGTGTATAAGTGCGTATGTTACGCTCAGTGAAATATTACTCAGTAAACGAAGGATAAATAATGGATGCAATAATAAATTCGATATCAGGCTTAGGCAATTTTGCGCTATATTTTGGTGTGTCAATCTTGTTGTTGTTTGTGTTTAAAGTGGTGTATGCCTTTGTGACTCCTCATGATGAGTGGAAATTAGTCAAGGTACATAAGAACCAAGCAGCAGCCATAGGTTTTGGTGGTGCAATAATTGGCTTCAGTATTGCCTTAGCAGGTGCTGTAGCCAATTCTGAGTTTTTAATTGATTTTGTTGTTTGGGGTGTAGTGGCAATTATTGCTCAATCGTTCGCCTTTGCTTTATTACGTTTTACCTTTATGCCTAAAATTGCAGACAGAATTGATAAAAACGAAATATCTGCAGGCACTATTTTAGCAGCGGTGTCTATTTCTGTTGGGCTGCTTAACGCTGCTTGTATGAGTTACTAGGAGAGCCCTATGCAATCCAATAAAACTAAGCGTTCAAAGTCAATCAACCTGACCAGTATGCGAAAAAGCTTCAGTGTTAAACCATTAGCACTAGGCATTGCCGCAATATTTCTTTCAGCTTGTGGTGACAAACAAGACGCCGCAGTATTTACCAGCGTAAATGACTGTACCGATGCTAACCCTGAGTTTGCAGAGAAATGTAAGACTGCCTATGCAGATGCATTAAAAGAAGCAGAGCGCACCGGACCTAAATACAACTCTCAGAGGGATTGTGAGTCTGAATTTGGTAACAACCAATGTAATGTAGTGCGAAATGAATCAGGTTCATTTTTTATGCCATTTATGGCCGGGTACATGTTAAGTAACTTAATGTCACCCAGAGGCTATTACTCTCAGCCAATGTTCACCTCACGTTCTAGAAATTCATCTTATAATAATAGATGGATGGGTGCAGATGGTACTGATTTTGGCGATAATCGACGACGAACCATGCGTGTTAGTGAAAAGTCACTAAAACCTAAACCTACCGTAACTAAAACCATGAGCCGTGGTGGATTTGGTAGCAGTGTGCGGGCTAAATCTAGTTGGGGCAGCAGTTCTAAAAGAGGCGGTTGGGGTGGTTAATTCCAGTTATAAAAGCTTTATACAGCGTGAGCTATATTAAAGACATGCTAAGTTTATGTTAAGAGTCGCCATACCTGAACGTGCCAACTGGAAAAGAAAAGCCGAAGAGTTCGGCTTTAAATTCCATACCATGCACGGTGAAGCTTATTGGGATGAGTCGGCTTATTATCAGTTCTCACTTAAACAAATTGAACAGGACTTAGAAGCCCCCACTGAAGACATTCACCAAATGTGTTTGGCCGTAGTAGACAAGGTTGTTCACTCTCAAGAGTTACTCGAAAAATTCCAAATTCCGCAAGCCTTTTGGCAACAAATTAGTGATTCCTGGAAAAAACAAGATCCTAGTCTCTATTCTCGCCTAGACTTTGCGTACCATGGTAAAGGCCCTGCCAAGTTATATGAAAACAATGCCGATACACCCACATCGTTGTATGAATCGGGGTTTTGGCAGTGGTTATGGCTAGAAGAACAAGTCAATACGGGTAAGATTTCAAAACAAGCTGATCAATTTAATTCATTACAAGAAAAACTAGTCAATCGATTAGCCGCTATTGCTAAGCATTACGATATCAACCATATGCATTTTGCCTGTTGCCAAGATACAGATGAAGACCGTGGCACAGTGCAGTATCTCCAAGATTGTGCCAAAGAATCAGGTTTGAGTAACGATTTTGTATTTGTTGAGGATATTGGCCTCGCTAAGTGTGGCAGCTTTAGTGATTTACAAGACAATAAAATCGAAACCCTATTCAAGCTCTATCCTTGGGAGTTTATGCAACGAGAAGAGTTTGGTGAGTCTATCCAAAGCGCACAGGTTAATTGGCTGGAGCCTATCTGGAAGTCTATTTTATCGAATAAAGCCTTAATGCCGATGTTATGGAAATTATTCCCCAATCACCCTAATTTACTGCCGTCCTATTTCGAAGATGAACTAGCTAAGGCCACAGAAACAAAGCTCGTTAAAAAGCCTATTTTCTCTCGCGAAGGTGCCAACATTAGTGTCATTGAAAATGGTAAAACAGTGTTGCATGCAGATGGCCCGTACGGTGAGGAAGGTTTTATTTATCAAGCTTATTATCCCCTGCCACAATTTGGTCGTCATCATACCTTGATAGGTTCGTGGTTGGTGAACGACCAAGCTGCAGGCATTTCGCTAAGAGAAGATTCATCGCCTATCACCCAAGATATGTCACGTTATTTACCACATATTATTTTGTGACAATTTGACATGACTATGGCGACAATTATCAGTCACACTAGCCTCATAATATTTAATAGCAGTTTATATCAATGATCAATCCAATAGGTAGAGCTTCAATCACCAAACAACAAATTCGCTTTGTACTAGTGATATTTTTGGTGATCAGTGCGATCGAAGTGATTAACTTGCTGACAGGAAGGATCTTTAATCAGTTAGGTATTATTCCACGCTATGTGCCTGGACTTAGAGGTATTGTTTTAGGCCCCTTTTTGCATGGCAACCTGCAGCACTATTTTTCGAATATTATACCTTTATGTATATTCAGTTATTTACTGCTGCAATATGGCTTAAAGCGTTATTTGCAGTTAACCGTTTGGATAATGCTAATAACAGGCTTGTTGGTGTGGTTATTTGCTAGGCCAGCAACCCACATTGGTGCCAGCGGGGTTATTTATGGCTACTTTGGTTATTTAGTCTTAGCTGGATTTTTAAGCGGAAAATTTAAACTGATGATTATATCTGTATTAGTCGCCTTTTTTTATGGCGGTTTAATTTGGGGGATTTTGCCCTCTGCCCCCTTTGTTTCATGGGAATCTCACTTATTTGGTTTTATTGCTGGACTGGCAGGTGCAAAATTATGGGCAAAACCTTCGCCCTAAGAACGAATACGAATGTATAATCCTTTCAAGCAATAATATGTATAACAACAGGTAATCAATGTCTGACTCTCAACCACAAAAAAAAACAGGTCTACTCGGTAATCTAGCTTTTAATATTGTTATCCCGGTGTTGATTTTAACCAATCTCAGCAGCGACGAATATTTGGGGCCTGCTTGGAGTATTGTAGCTGCGTTAATATTCCCTATCGGTTTTGGCATTTGGGATCTCAAACAGACAGCCAAAATAAACCCGTTTTCAGTACTGGGTATCGTCAGTGTATTTTTGACTGGTGGTATTAGTTTATTAGAGCTCCCAGCTGAATATATTGCGATTAAAGAAGCTACCATCCCCGCTATAATTGGTCTCGCGGTGCTGTTCACTCAGCGCACCAGCAAGCCATTGTTGAAGGTGTTTGTGCTAAGCGAACAAATCATTAACTGGCAAAACCTGAATCAGTCACTGGCAAATTCTGGCAACAGTAATCTGTTTGAGAAGAAGATGGCAATTAGCTCTTATATTGTTGCTGGCTCTTTTTTCTTGTCTGCGGCGCTAAATTACATTTTGGCTAAAGTTATATTAGTCAGCCCTCCTGGAAGCTCAGAGTACACCGAAGAGCTAGGTAGAATGACAGCCTTGAGTTACCCAGTGATTGTGATCCCCAGTATGCTGATGTTGATGGCCGCGTTGTGGTACATCTTTTCACAGATTAAAAAACTAACAGGTGAAGATCTAGAAAACTTTTTGGCAGATGTTTAGAACTAATACTCTGTTTTAGCGTATTGGTAATATCTCGCACAACGATACCATAAGGCATAGATGATCGACGTTAGTGGCTTAGTCAAACAAATTATTGATGGTCATTCCAATAAAAATATCTTAGACAACCTCGAGTTTCATCTAGAGGCGAACCAATCTGTAGCCATCAGTGGGGATTCAGGCTCAGGTAAGTCGACCTTACTGAATATTCTCGCTGCTTTAGATTATTCCGATAAGGGACAGGTCAAAGTGGCGGGGTTGGCACTCAATATCATGAGTGAATCTCAAGCTGATCAGTTTCGAAAAAAACACCTAGGCATCGTTTTCCAACAATTCAATTTAATTGATTGTTTATCGGTTTGGGACAACATTACCTTCCCAGCCAGACTAAATGGTTTACCCATCGGCAGTTACCATAAAGATTTATTAGAACAACTGGGATTAAGCTCACACAAAGACAAATTACCGGTTAACTTATCGGGCGGTGAACAACAAAGAGTCGCGATTGCCCGCGCCTTATCTCATCAACCCAGCTTAGTGTTGGCCGATGAACCCACTGGAAACTTAGACGATAAAAATAGCCAAGCTGTAAGTGAGTTATTGTTTGGATTATGTAAAAAACTAGGCCTAACGTTAGTTGTTGTAACGCACAGTCCGAAAGTAGCGGCTTTTGCAGATACCCGCTTGTTGTTACGGCAGGGACAACTCCATCCTGTAGCAGATCAGAGCCCATATCCGACGCCAAACAGCGTATCAAGCTGATAATGGCACCTTTATTAAAACTTATTTGGGCTAGTTACCGATACAATATTTTACGCATGGCACTGGTGTTTATTGCTTTGATCACCGCTTGTGCCGGGCTCAGTGCAGTGTTGGTGATCAATAGCGCCGCCAAAAATAGTTATGCAGCTGCTAGCCAGCCATTTTTACAGCAAGTCGAACAGCGCATAATCGCTCGAAGTGGTCATGTTTTAAATAAACAAGATTTCACCTCACTGCGTCGTTTAGGCTTTACCCAACTTATTCCAGTATTACGAAGCTCGAAAATTATTATTCACCCCATAACAGGCCAACCTCAACGAATATCGTTGTTGGGCATCGATGCATTTTCGATTATCAGTTATTCCGCTAGAAATACATTAGAGGTTGCACCAAAGAATGCTACAACTTCGACACAACAGCTTGATCAATTATGGCGACCTCCTTTTACAAGCGTGATCCATCCAGACTTTGCGACTGAATTAAACTTCATTAGCGGCCAAACGTTGTCCCTTGAAAACAAACAGTTATTACCCAAATTAGCCGTGACTGGTATTGATGGTTTAGGACGAGAAGTCGTTATGGACATCGGACAATTACAGCGTGTCTTAGATACCCAAAAGATAAGTGAACTGTTGGTAGTAGGTGAGAAAAACGATAGTGTCACTGACGCGCTAATAGCGGTATTACCTGAGCACCTGCGTATTGAAAACATTAATACTGGCGAACAAGCGCAGCAGCTCACAGGCAGTTTTCACCTTAACCTTTTAGCGATGGCATGTTTGATGTTTGTGGTGTGCATGTTTGTCGTTATGAACGCCTTACATTTGTTGATAATGAAACGCTGGACAAATTTACGTATCGCCCGACAGTTGGGCGTATCCAGAAAACAAATATATTGGGCGCAAGGGGCCGAATTAGTATTAATCAGCTTACTATGCGCTCCACTTGGCGCTTTCATTGGCATATTTTTAGCGCAATTAGCCTCACCTATGGTATCGCTAACATTACAAAGCCTATTTGATGTGCGAATAGGTTACACACAAGTAGCCTATGTGACATTAATGACACAGTGTTTTGCGGCCTGTATCTTGGGCGCATTTGCAGCAGCCATTTTACCTATGTGGCAGTTGAATACTAAACTGGCTTTACGTAACTTAAGCGTCAATGTTAACACCCGTCATTTACCCTGGTTATTCGCCAGCATAATATTAGGCTGCATTGCTGTGGGGTTGGGTTATTACTCTAACAATATAATGATGAGTTTCAGCGCTATTGCAGTGAGTATTTTTTCCGGTTGCAGTTTACTTATTTACACCGTACCCAAGAGCCTAAAGATGCTGTTCCATAGTCTGCCAGAGCGCTGGGTATTATTTCGCTGGTTAGCTGCAGATGGGGTACGTTTATCCCAAAAGAGTAAAATTGCCTGCTGTGCTTTTTTCATTGCACTCACCAGTAATATTGGTATGAATTTAATGGTGGATAGCTTTCGCCAAGCCACACACCAATGGTTAAGTCAGCGCTTAGTGGCCGATCAATATATTTCGACTCAATCACCCAAGGTGTTTACACAATGGTTAACTACCCAAGACATAGATGTGGATGTAATCGAACGCAAAGGCCTTGATGCAAGTTTGCTTAATCAACCAAAAAGTAACGCCCAAAGTCGAACTAACATTGAGCTCAGGTCATACCCAAGCAACAACGTATATCAACAAGCGATGTTATTCGCTGAACAAAAATCGGATGCTTGGCAAATATTTGCTGCAGGTAAAGGCGTGCTAGTCAATCAGCAATTGGCGTTACGTCATGGCTTAACCCTGGGAGCAGCCTTAAATTTTCAAGTTGAGTCAGGCCCACCGGACACTAAACAGATAGTGGGTATTTACTACGATTATGGTAATCAAAGTGCTCAGGCCATGCTGGATATAGACTATTTCACAAAATATAATGCCAACACTACGTTGTTTGCTTTGCACTTTACATCAAAGCAACAACAAAACTTTTTTGCTGAGAAACTGGCATCTGCTTCCATATCAAATCAAGTCAGATCAATACAAACCCGTGAATTATTAGCGTTGTCGATGCAAACGTTTGAGCGCACATTTGTGATCACCGATGGCTTGAACATTGTCACTTTATTAGTTGCAGCCCTGTCTTTGGCCACATCGGTGCTGATGATTGATATAGACAATCGGCCTCAAAGGGCATTAATGAGGAGCATGGGAGTCAGTAATTATCAGATTACTGGCTTATCACTTATGCAATATACCCTACTCAGTTTATTGGCTTGTTTAGTCGCCTTACCATTTGGCATTGGCTTAACATGGCTGTTGATTAACCTGATTAACGTGCAAGCGTTTAGTTGGAGTTACCCGATACTTATCACACCTTCTAAACTCTTCTCTGCTGGGGTAATGAGTATAGTCTTGATTGTGATAGTGGTCGCACTTCCCCTTTACAAATTGAGTCGTCGCAAATTAGTTGAGGATATAAAGTGTTTGAGTCTATAGCCAAATATCTAGTGCTTTTTTTATTAGTATCGGTAGTGACAGCATGCTCTAAAAAATCTGACAATAAAGAGCAAGCAACAGATGCGATGTTTTCTGGTCTGAGTCGCAATTCACTCTCTCAGCAAACACCTGCAAATAGTGATGCAGTAAACATATCTAGCGAAGCTTTTGCCAACGTTGTCCCGGGCTACAATATTACATTTCCATTAGATCATGACAGTCACCCCGAGTTTGCGGTGGAATGGTGGTATATCACCGCAAATCTTACTGACGCATTAGGCAATCCCTATGCACTGCAATGGACATTGTTTCGCTTTGCCAGTGACACTCAAAGTACGCCTTGGGCGAATGCTCAGCAATACATGGGGCATGTGGGTTTAAGAGACGGTAAACAGGCTTGGTTCGAAGAACGCTTTGCCCGTGGAGGAGTGGGTAATGCAGGTATATCCACGACCCCATTCAATGTATTTATTGATGATTGGCAGTGGCTTGCTCAATCAACCGAGATGTTCCCGTCAACACTTGAATTTACGATTGATAAACAGATTAAGGTCAACTTAAACTTCACTGCTGACAAACCTTTTGTAAAACATGGAGAGCAAGGTTTTAGTCGTAAGCTGCGAAACTCAGAACAAGCCTCATATTATTATAGCCAGCCACACATTCAAGTCTCGGGTGAACTTGAACTGCCAATCGGAATAGTGAAGGTAACAGGCAATGCTTGGTATGATCATGAATGGACAACTCAATATCTAAGCCCTCTGGCACAAGGCTGGGACTGGTTTTCGATTCACTTAGACGATGGTGCTAAATTGATGTTGTTTAATATGCGTCACCAGCAATATCAGGACTTCTGGTCAGGCACATTGATAACAAAAAATGGTGAAACGATACATTTGTCTGAATCAGATATTCAAGGTGAGGTGATCCAGCGTGATAAAGTGGCAGGACGTTTGCTGCCCTTGCACTGGTCAATTAAATTGGTCCAGCATCAAATCGACATCCAGATTGCACCCATGCAAATAAATCAATGGAACCCAGGAATATTCTCATATTACGAAGGAGGAACGGTGATTTCAGGCTCCCACTCAGGAGTCGGGTTTATTGAGTTAACGGGATATTAGCTGACACTTATAGATAAGTGCCAGCTGCAAAAGGATTTAACAAAGAATAGCGAAGGACTATTTTTTATTTCTTAACAATTCAAATATAGTTTGTGCAATACGCGTGTTATCCAAATGACCTCGAAAGTACTCACTGCCTAATCCTTTAGCAAATATTTGTACGTCAACACCTGTATGTCCAGTGGTTGTCCATCCGGTATTTGAGCGATTATCTAAAATCTTAGAAATCGCGTTGTGGAAAGGCCTAGGTTTATCAGATTCAATCACACTTAAACTGGATATTTCTTCTGGAGTCAGCTCAAATCCCAATAAATCAGTTGCCAATGCACCTCGGTCTTTAGCCGTCATTAATTGTGTGCCAATCTCAACGGGTGAAGCCTTTAGGTTTTTCAACCAACTAGGACTCCAACTGTAATTGCCATTAGCACCGATACTTAGGCCGCCAGTGCTGTGATCAGCAGTGGCGACCAAAAGGGTGTCAGGGTTGTTTACAAGGTATTGCTCTAGCCATTCCAGGGTTACCGCAAGATCGTGCATTTCAGCCATTGCAGAGCCAATATCATTACCGTGCCCTGCCCAATCGACTTGGCTTGCTTCGATAAGTAAGAAGTATCCTTGGTCATTCTCTAACTGACGGATTGCGGCTTTTGCTAATGTTGGAAGTCGCATTTGATCAGTACTGTCTAGTGCCCAAGGCATGCCTACATCTGCAAATAAACCCAGTAAAGGCGTCCCCGCTTTCACATCGTTTAATTGAGTTAATTTATCGACATATTGGTAACCAGCAGCCTTAAATTGTTCGACTAAATTGCGGTCCTCACGAATAAAATATTTCCATCCGCCACCTAACATTACATCTAAAATAAACTGACCATTGGTTTTTTCATCGAAATAACTGTCGGCTATTTGATCATAATTTTGGCGACTCTCATTATGTGCACCAAAACTTGCAGGTGTAGCGTGATTAATCTGTGAAGTCACAGCAACACCCGTTTTACGCCCTTGCTCCTTGGCCAGCTCTAATACTGTTTGCACAGGCTTCTTATTGGCATCTACGCCAATCGCACCGTTATAGGTTTTAACACCGCTTGATAAGGCTGTGGCACTTGCTGCTGAATCAGTTACATAACCCGTGTCCATATCAGGATGTGTGCTAGCCATACCGACTAATAATCTATCAAACACGGTTTCTTCAACTTCGGGCGTACTTGGATTGTCTGCAAACATGCGATATGCCGTGGTATACGATGGGCCCATACCATCACCTACAATCATAATAATATTCTTAGGTGACTTAATATTTTCAGGTGAGTGAGTCGCTAATGCGGATTGGCATAAGACGGCGAATAAAAGAATAGAAATAGGCTTCATCTGGTCTCCGATGATGAAAAATAAATAATAAGTGAATAAAACACAAAAAAATAACCATGAATTATACGCTTGGCAATAATAAGGGGTTAATTTAAGTATAAATTATTTATGTGAACAAAAAAGTGATGCACAAGAATATTTTTGAGGTATATCAAATTTTAGCGTCTAGTATTTCACGCATTCTCTGTTGTACAACATCGACTAACAAGTCTGGTTGGAACTTAGAAATAAAGCGATTGCAGCCAACTTTTTCTACCATGGCATCATTAAAGCTACCACTTAATGACGTGTTTAAAGCGATAAAAAGATCATTCATGCGCGGGTCTTGTCTCACTTCAGCCGTAAGTCGATAGCCGTCCATTGAGGGCATCTCTGCGTCGGTGAACATCATTAAAATTTCGTCGGTGACAGTTTTACCTTCATCAGCCCAACTTTTTAAAAGGTTGAGTGCTTTTAAGCCATCTTTTTGTTCGATAATGACAAGGCCCAACTGGATCAACGTTTCTCTTATTTGCCATCTTGCTGTGGAGGAGTCATCGACTATCAGTATTTTTTTACCTTTGAGATGAGACGCAACCTTTTGGTCCAGCACGTCTTCAGAGATGGTAGTGTCGTACTTGACAATTTCGGATAACACTTTTTCTACGTCAATAATTTCAACCAGTTCATTTTTTCCATCAATATCAACCTGTGTGAGAGCCGTTAAATAATTATTTTTACCTGCTGTAGACGGTGGCGGTTGAATATCGCTCCACGAGGTATTAATAATGCGCAAAACATGCCCAATTAAAAAGCTTGAACACTTCGGTTATACTCAGTGATGATCACATTGACGGCTTCGTACTCTTCTTCATTGGCTGTGATTTTAATCGCTGCACGAAGGTCAATGACTGGAATAGATGTCCCTCTATAATTTGTCACACCTTTGAGGTTTGCATGAGATCTGGGCATTTGGTTCATTAAAGGCACCGAAATGACTTCTCTGATCTTGAATACATTTAATGCAAATGTGTGCCGTGAGCCCAATTTAAACATTAGCAACTCGAGTCTGTTTTCACCGACAAGTTTGGTGCGTTGATCAATTGAAGACATTAACTTTGACATACACGCTCTCAGGTTGATTTATTTACGATAACAAACAAGTAAATCTACACTAATGAAATCTACCAACAGTAGACACTTAAAAATACAATTACCTAATAAACGTATTTGTTATCTAACACTGACATTCACACAAACTATGATGAAGATATTTTATATAGATTATAAATATACAACTTAACTATATAGGATGATTAACAACAGCAACCCACATCACGTTATCGGTTGTTTTATTTTTTACCTTACTGTTATAGGAATATTCAAATGTCACAATATCAGAATGATGTTAAACAGATTGCAGAACTAAGATCAACCAAAGCAGGAGCTTGGAACGCAATTAACCCAGATTATGCTGCTCGTATGAAAGCTCAAAATCGCTTTAAAACTGGGTTGGATATTGCAAAATATACCGCAGCTATCATGCGTAAAGATATGCAGGAATATGATGCTGACTCAAGCCAGTACACTCAATCACTAGGTTGCTGGCACGGATTTATTGGACAACAGAAAATGTTGTCCGTAAAAAAACATCAAGGTACCACTGATAAAAGCTATTTATACCTATCTGGATGGATGGTTGCGGCATTACGTTCAGAGTTCGGTCCCCTTCCCGACCAGTCAATGCACGAAAAGACCTCAGTAGCATCATTAATAGAAGAACTATATACATTCTTACGCCAAGCCGATGCCCGTGAACTAGGTGATTTATTTAGACAGCTAGATGACGCTAAACAAAACGGTGGCGATACTGCTGCAATACAAAACGCTATTGATAATTATGAAACTCATGTTGTACCAATTATTGCTGATATTGATGCAGGATTTGGTAATGAAGAAGCAACGTATTTGCTTGCTAAAAAACTTATCGAAGCCGGAGCTTGTTGTATACAGATAGAAAACCAAGTATCTGACGCTAAACAATGTGGTCATCAGGATGGTAAAGTTACCGTTCCACACGAAGACTTCCTAGCCAAAATCAACGCAGTACGTTACGCATTTTTAGAGTTAGGCGTAGATGACGGTGTGATAGTTGCCCGTACCGACTCTTTAGGTGCTGGATTAACTCAAAAAATACCTGTATCACAGAAAGCAGGTGATTTGGCCGCTCAGTACAATGCATTCTTGGATGCGAGTGAAGTGACCTCTATAGATGATTTAGTAGATGGCGATTCTGTTCTTAAACAAGATGGCAAACTAGTAAAACCGGTACGTTTACCGAATGGATTATACAAATTTAAAGAAAACACTGGTTTTGACCGTGTAGTACTAGATTGCATCACTTCATTGCAAAATGGTGCAGACTTATTGTGGATTGAAACAGAAAAACCACACGTTGGTCAAATTGGCGATATGGTGCGAGCTATTAGAACCGAAATTCCTAACGCGAAGTTGGTTTATAACAATTCACCCTCTTTCAACTGGACCTTGAACTTCCGCCAGCAAATCTTTGATATCTGGTCAGAAGCCGGTAAAGACTTAAGCCAATACAAAAGAGACGAATTGATGTCGGTTAAATTTGACGACACTGATTTGGCCCTTGAAGCGGATGAAAAAATCCGAACTTTCCAAGCAGATGCTGCCAGAGAAGCAGGTATTTTCCATCACTTAATTACTTTACCTACTTATCATACAGCAGCGTTGTCTACTGATGATCTAGCCAAAGGTTACTTTGGTGACCAAGGTATGTTGGCATATGTTAAAGGTGTGCAGCGTAGAGAAATTAGACAAGGTCTTGCATGTGTTAAACACCAAGCGATGGCTGGCTCTAATATGGGTGATGACCATAAAGAATACTTTTCTGGTGAACAAGCGCTTAAAGCATCAGGTGAAGATAATACTATGAACCAGTTCGACGCCGAATAAGGTTCTACTCGAATAACGTTATAATTGAATAACGTTATAAATACCTACGATAGCTTGCAGTGTCTACTGTGTGCTATCGTCATCATTCAACAAATCAATGCCAACAACGGCCAACTAGCTCCCTTCAATTCACAGACCCTTTCACATTGACTATAAACAACTGTTATTTAACAAAAATTTAATATCTGGTAAAGATATTGAATACTGATAACATTCTACTATTACATCAGTTTTCACAACGAGATAATAACCATGAATATTGCTAAGGTAGATTTAAACTTATTGGTTTACTTAGATGTATTGCTAAGAGAAGGCAGTGTGACTAAAGCGGCAAACCAATTAAGTATTACTCAGCCTGCAATGAGCAATGGCTTGAGAAGACTGAGAGACTTATTCAAAGACCCACTTCTGGTGCGCACCAGTGATGGTATGACTCCTACCAAACGCGCCTTAGAATTAAAGCCTATTATCCGAGAAGTACTGTCTAAACTTGAAACAACAATTCAACCAGAAACTGATTTTAGCCCTCTTAAAAGTGAACGTACTTTTAGGATTATGGCCAGCGATTACGCAGAATCAACTTTATTAATGGAAGTTATTGGTAGGCTAATTAAACAAGCTCCGAATGTTACCTTGGATCTGATTACCCCCAGCGATGTGACATTCTATGATGTAGAACAAGGTAGAGTTGATATGGCAATCAACCGGTTTGAAGAATTACCGCTTTCGTTCCATCAAAAGGTGGTGTGGTATGACACATTCTCTTGTGTGATAAATAGCCACAATTCAATAGTACAAAACTTTACACTGGAGCAATATTTAGACAATAAACATATATGGGTCAGTAAAACCGGCTTTGGGGTGGGCGTTGGTATCGATCCCAAAGAGGTACAAAAGTTAGGCTGGGTCGATGCTGAGTTGACAAAAATTGGTAAACAACGGGATATACGTGTCTTTACTCGTCATTATCACGTTGCGCTACAACTCGCTAAAGCACAAAATTTAATTGCAACCTTACCCAGTAGGGCTGCCAATATGTATAAAGATGACCCTGAAGTAGAGATACTCGCCCCCCCATTTGATATACCGCCTATAGCATTAAAAATGGCATGGAGTGCTTTGCTACAACACGACGCTGGTCACATATGGCTAAGAAGACTGATTGGAGAGGTGGGGGCAGAACTAACCAATACATAAGCTTGATTTTCTGTATGAATGGGAAGAATAAACCACATAAATTAATGCGTATAATGCTAACAAGGTAGACTGAGCTTAATGTGAATTACCTAAGAGTAAAATATGCAACTTACCCAAACCGCACAACTTGAATACATTCAAAAGGGCCGATTAAAGGTTGCCAAACAGCTAGACCAGTTTATCAAGCAACATGTTTTACCCGGCACAGAGGTGTTAGCTGACGAGCTTTGGGCAAATTTTGCAGATGTTCTACCCGAACTTTTATCTATTAATCAAAGTCTGTTGCAAAAAAGAGCTAATCTGCAGTTGCAAATAGATGAATATTGTATGCAAAGACAATCGATCAATGTTCCAGAGTACAAAGCCTTTCTTACCGAGATTGGCTATTTACAACCTACCCCCGAAGATTTTCAAATTAACACTAGCAACGTCGATGCTGAAATTGCCACCATGGCAGGCCCTCAGCTAGTTGTTCCCATCAATAATGCTAGATTCGCTTTGAATGCAGCAAATGCTAGATGGGGTAGTCTTTACGACGCGGTTTACGGGTCGGATATTATTGAGCAAACAGTTGGCAGTAAAACGAAAGGTTACGATGCAGCTAGAGGGCAACAAGTCATCGACTATGCCAGAAAATGGCTAGATGTTATTGCACCTCTAAAAGTAGGCAGCCATGTACAAAGTAAAAAATACGCTATTGATAACGGTAAACTACTCGTCACATTGACTGATGATACCGTAGAAGGTTTAAACACACCTGAGCAGTTCGCTGGCTTTCAAGGCTCGATTCAACAACCCACCTGTATTTTAATTAAACACAATAATATACATGCCGAAATTCGATTTGATCAACATAGCGTTATCGGCCAACAAGATACAGCTAACATCAAAGATGTATTTCTAGAATCTGCATTAACCACCATTATGGACTGCGAAGACTCAGTTGCGGCGGTAGACGCAGCAGATAAAACCTTAGTGTACAAAAACTGGTTAGGCCTCATTAAGGGCGATTTAACCGCTACAATAACCAGCGGCAGCAAACAAATAACACGTAGTTTAAATCCAGATAGACAATATGTGTCAACATCAGGAGCAACATTTAGCCTATCTGGCAGAAGCTTGATGTTTATTCGTAATGTCGGACACTTGATGACAACTGACGCCATCCTGTTTGATGATAAACCTATTTACGAAGGGATCATGGACGCTCTAATCACCAGCTTAATATCAAAACATGACTTACTGGGTAATGGCGTGTTCAAAAATAGCCAAGCAGGTAGCGTTTATATCGTCAAACCCAAAATGCATGGGCCGGAAGAAGTCGCTTATGCTGATTTGTTATTTTCTAAAATGGAATCGGTACTCAGTTTGCCCAAACATAGCATCAAAATTGGCCTAATGGATGAAGAGAGACGCACCAGCCTGAATTTAAAAGCCTGTATACAAGCAGCAAAAGACAGAGTGGTATTTATCAACACTGGCTTCCTAGATCGCACTGGTGATGAAATACACACATCTATGCACCTAGGCGCGTTTGCCACCAAAGCCACCATAAAAGTCAGACCTTGGTTAAACGCTTACGAACAATCTAATGTGGTGACTGGCATGAACTCAGGATTGTCCGGAAAAGCACAGATTGGTAAAGGTATGTGGCCCATCCCAGATAATATGGCCGAAATGATGCAGGCAAAAATTGCACATGTGCGCTCAGGAGCAAACACCGCTTGGGTGCCCTCACCTACGGCTGCAACGTTACATGCTCTGCATTATCATCAAGAAAATGTGTTCGACATCAGAATGAACATGACGGGCAAAGACGATGGGTTACTGGAGCAAATGCTAGATATACCGCTGCTTAAAGACGAAAAATTATCACTTGAGCAGATACAGCGTGAGCTTGATAACAATGTGCAAGGCATTTTAGGTTATGTGGTCAGATGGGTTAATCAAGGTATTGGTTGCTCCAAAGTACCTGACATCAACAACGTAGGTTTAATGGAAGACAGAGCCACCTTGAGAATATCTAGCCAACACATTGCTAACTGGTTGATGCATAAAGTTATAACAACAGAGCAAGTTGAGACATCAATGCAAATTATGGCAAAATTAGTTGATGCTCAAAATGTAAATGATGCAGAATATATAGCTATGACACCTGATACCGGTGAGTCCATCGCTTTTCAGGCAGCTCATGATTTAATATTTAAAGGGCAAGACCAACCTTGTGGTTATACTGAGCCTTTGTTGCATGCCAAAAGGAGAGCGATGAAAAGAAGTTTGAAAGCGCTTTAATTAAGCATTCTACTTAGCTAAGTTGGGAAAGAATGAATACTGGTTGCCTCTACATTACCCTTAAATACTATTTCTCGTAATGGTGAGGCCCCATTATCAACATGACCAAAGCTCTGAGTGACTTAACAAAAAAGTGGGGAATTAAAATCTTTAGAGGCATTTTTAAAAAATGACCACGTAAAAACATCATAAAACGCGCAAATTTATTCCTTCGATTGTCAAATAAATCATGACTTGGTATGAGAGCAGGTAGAATAATAGCTTTGATAAACATGGTGTTTAAAAATGTAACAGAATAAAAATTTTTTCTTTTGATAGAGTATCTACTCGGTGAACATTAAACAAATGATCACACAAATACAAAGCGTAATACCACTCTTTGGAAAAGTTTAGATTATTAGCAACTTGGTTAATAGCCGTTATCTGATGCTCGTTTTCATAATCCAGCAATAACATATGGATATCAACAATATCCCGAAAACTCTTTTCGTAATCTTCGTTGTAAAATAAATGAATAATACAGTGCATAATAATCATTTCTGCACTCAGCGTCAGATGACCAAATTCAGTTTCAATTTTATTCCCAAAAAGGTAATGCTGAGGAATAACAATACCAGTAATGGGTGGGATAATAGTATGGTGTACATCTAAAGTGACGCCACGTTCGGGATGGCTAAATGGCGGAAGTTCATGCACCCATTTTCGGTAATACTGTTCGTCATAATCATCTAATTTTTTTTCAAGCCAGCCGTCTTGTTTTAATGCATTCTCAACTTTTAGCAAGTCAACTTTTGGGACTAATATATCAATGTCACTCATTACACGACCAAAGTGATTACTGGAATTCTTAAGCACGTACGCAGCACCTTTTAAAAACGCTGGTTTACAGTCAATAACAGCCAGACAATCTGATAATATACTCACCTCAGCATTAACTTGTTGAACCTGTCGATCAGCATAGCGTTTAGCCGATAATAAATGACCAAGAGCAAATTCAGGAACGAGATTCAATTGCTCATGTCGTTGCAAAAAATAATAGAACGAGCCCAGCATATCCGCACCACGCAAAATTCTGAGTAACTGCTCCCACTGTTTCAGACTAAGCCCTTCAACTGACTCTTTACGAGCAACCAAGGCGAAAAAATTTTGTGCCGTAAATAGACTCGTCATTACCTTACCAGTTCATCAAAAAAAGCGCTTAGGCCATCATACGAAGAATAACCAATCCCAAAAAACTGACTACTATCAACAACCGATTTTATAGTATTAAAGCCATCTTCTCCCACAACATTATAATTAAACGCGTGATGTACTAAACGCGAGAAACCATCTGTTTGGGATACTTTTTTAATGTTAAGTTGACTACCCACTTGATACTTTGGAAAAACTACAGCGACAACTTCAACATCGCTAAGCTCATTGTACTCGGCACGCGTCATCAATTTTACATGTGCTATGTCGCCTTTGTGAGTGCCATAAACAATAGGTGACATAGTAGCTTCGGGGACCAATGTTTTTATGACGTCAATAGATTTGTTTTTAAGGGACGCCGGCCGATGCATCGGCCTCACTCGATTACTATTTAAACCAATTATCGCCATTTCATCGGAATATACTTGCCAATCATTAAGTCCAAAATAAGTGGCTAATGTACTTTTACCTGAGCCTGGCTGCGCAGGACAAATAATAGCTTTGCCGTTTTTTACAATGACTGAAGAGTGAATCAATAAATGATTAAAATCAAAAGATGCAATACACCAATTAAGTCCCCACTCTAAAGACGGCAATAACAAATTTTTTTTAAGAGGATGAAAAGGCCGCTGTTGATCAATGTAAATACTGACTTGGGGTTTAATAAAACGGCGCAAAAAAGAAGTGTTTTTAACAGTAAGATGAAAATCAATGGGTTTGTCTGGATGTAAATCAAAACTATCATCATACAATAGTCGTAAACTAGGTTGGATAAATTTAGGGCAATGTTCAATGTTAAAACGATAAATGCCTAGGTCTAGTATCGAGTTCACAAACGCTCAGTTAAAAAATTGTGCTCAAGCAACTGACGTTTTAACTCACCAAGTGCTTCATCAGTTCTACAAATCAAATAAAACCAATCTAAATCAATTTTCCCATCATGTAAGCGAAGTTTTTCAAAAGGCGACAAATCAAATTGAATGCAAGAAGTGGAAAAGTCTTCGGTCGAAAAAAAAACTAATCCACTTAAATCAGGTAAAATATGACAGACCATATTAGGAGCAATACTAAACTTCGTCAAATTCTTAAGAGCAACCGCTTCCAGCTGGCAAAAAATATGGAGTGGTTGAATTTTCTCCTCCATTTTCCCAAGCGGCTTTAAGGTCTGTCGTTGTTTTAGGGCCCGTTGAATCTGCATCTTCCTTAATTATCATCACACTCCATACATGTTGGATTAATTCGTTAGCGTCTGCCAATGGAGCTAATTCGCCATAAAAGCCAAACAATGCATTCAAATAATAAGCAGCAAAGTTTGATGGTTCTCCGTTAGCATTTAAATAATCTTCGACATTGAAATCAACGTCAGAAACAATTCCTCGAGGGTCAACAAGAGTCAAAGTAGGTAGGTTCTTAATATAGGTCCGCACATTGCAAAAGGCGGCACTCTCTTGCTCGGTCGTGTAGCCATTCAAGCCAAACAAATCCCGAACTTTATTGCGTTTATTGTTACTAAGACCGTTCTTAACAAATTTTTTCCAGCTTCCGGGAGAACGTCCACCTCTTACGTACGGTATAATACAAACCGTGCCTGCACTGCGTGAACCACCAGACAATCCAGATGTATTGCAAGCACCCCAAACAGATTGGGCAGGTAATGTTGTTATCGCGACACCAGCAGATGATTGAATTAAAAATTTACGCCTAGCACTTTTTTGTGTTTTTTCAACCTTAGGCATATTTTCACTCCACAGTTCATTCATTGTCATTTTCCTAAAACTTAATATTAACGAGTGCAAAAAACACGCCAAATCACAAGCGATTGATATACAACAAAAAATAAAACGCGCATGTCAACTTATGTAAAAAATAGTGACACTAATTCTTATGTTTTATTAGTTTACCTTTAGGCCCTTACGCTTAGCAAGTTGTATCAAGTATTTAACTGGAATCGCATAACTAATGCCTGAAGGTTTTTCTAATACCGTTTCTTTGGACTCTTTTACAAACACTTTATTTAAAATACCTAATACCTCACCATTTTCAGAGTTATACAACGGACTACCACTATTCCCTGGGTAAGCGGTTATATCTAGCTGGTAAATCATAAACTTGCCCTCAAGCCTCTTAAGCATGTTTATTGATAACTGGCTTGAATGCGCACTAGGAATAACATCAGGCGTAGTAGCGGCGATAATACCTCGGTGTGTTGCAGGGTATAGACCTAAAACCGCGCCGATTGGGAAGCCGGTTAATAACACTTCAGTGGCATCCTCAGCATATGCCTGACCAGCCAATGTGACAGAGGGTAGTTTGCTATCAATTTTTAAAATCACTAAATCATGATCTCGATCTTTAGCAATGATCTCGGCTTTGTGAATTTTTGGCTTTCGTCCTGTGCCTGAAAATACGATATGGTATTGGACTTTTTGAGGGTCAAGCCCTTTAGAAACAACATGATAATTGGTGGCGATCAAAGAACCATCACCAAATACAAAACCTGTTCCTCGAAGCTGATGAGTTTGTGTTCCCATCGCATCATACAGACCAACCCCCACTACCGAAGGCTTTACCTTAGCAACCACTTGTGTGATTGAATGGCCGAAAACATGAGGAACAAACAACAAGCTTACCCCTATCAGTCCGGTTAAAAATAAAAATTTACGTATAAACATATATTTTAAATACTGTTCCTATTATGTATTTAAGTATAATCACAAATATTGAAGCTCTCTTCCAATCATATTTTAGTAAAAAGTATTGATCTCAAAAGGTTTTATTTATGAAGATATTAGTAACTGGCGTAGCAGGATTCATCGGTTTTCACATAGCTAAGGAGTTGTTAGCGCGCGGGGATACGGTTATTGGCATCGACAATATCAATGATTATTACGATGTAAAACTTAAACAGGGACGTTTAAACGCCCTTGCTGAGCATGCACTGTCAGAAAACTTTACATTTTTAAAAATGGATTTAGCCCATAGAACTGAAGTTGGATCATTATTTTTATCATCGGCTTTTGACAAAGTAGTTCATCTAGCTGCACAAGCTGGTGTGCGTTACTCAATCGAAAATCCTCATGCGTATGTTGACAGTAATTTAATTGGTTTTATGAACATACTCGAAGGCTGCCGACATAATAAAATCAAACACCTAGTTTACGCTTCATCAAGCTCAGTTTACGGCTCAAACGAATCGACACCTTTTGCTGTCACAGATAATGTTGATCATCCAGTTTCTCTTTACGCTGCGAGTAAAAAAGCCAATGAGTTAATGGCACATACTTACAGTCATCTATATCAACTTCCTACTACTGGTTTAAGGTTTTTCACAGTCTATGGCCCTTGGGGACGTCCCGACATGGCATTATTTAAGTTTACTCAATCTATTTTAAATGGCACGCCAATAGAAGTGTTCAATTACGGAAACCATCATCGAGATTTTACGTATATCGATGATATTGTCAGCGGCGTTATTCTCTCGTTAGACAATGTGGCCGAAGGCAATGAAAATTGGGATGGCAAAAACCCGGATCCAAGTACCAGTAAGGCACCATGGAAAATTTATAATATTGGAGCCCATAACCCAGTTAACCTGCTTAAGTTTATTGAAACATTAGAAGCGGCACTGGGCAAAAAAGCGATAAAAGAGATGCTACCGATGCAACCTGGTGACGTGCCAGATACTTACGCAGATGTATCAGCATTAGCTAACGATACTGGGTACAGCCCAAAAACTGATTTGACCACAGGCATTCAGCAGTTTGTGAGCTGGTATCACGCATTTTACTCTCAATAGAGAGTAGAAAAGCGGTGTTAGTTACACCTACATTTTTAATTACACATTTTTTAACTTTATTATAGGTACCAATACTGATGTTGGCGTCGATTGCTTCTACCTTTAGTTCGCCTTTGGTGCATTCACTGACGCTTTTTGCAATTTTCCAAATATTGAGCTATACAAAAATCAAACCAACACTTTTTAGGTATTTGTCGATCCTGCCACTGCTGTGGCTGTTGATCTGCTCCATGACATACCCAAGTGTTTTACTCATTAAACACCTTGAGGATAAATACCCTGTTGTACCTCTAGATTTGCAAGAATGGCGAAAAACAGAAGCGATTGTGGTACTAGCCTGTAACTATTTCGAAGATGATGGTTTACCCTTTGTATCCCGCTGGCCCAATTGTTCACTTCAACGAAATTTACATGCAGCGTTGATGTATAGGGAACATCCCATGCCAATATATTTAGCAGGTAATATATTGGGCAGCACCGACAAATATTCGCAAGCCAGTCACAACAAAGATTTTTTTGTGAAAATGGGTGTAAAAAATACTGACATATTTATTATACCCAAAGGGGTAAACACAGAAACCGAAGTCAAAGCTTTAGCAAGCATACTCAAGGGCAGGTACATATCCCTTGTAACCTCAGCAAGCCACTTACCAAGAGCTGTTTCTTACTTCGAAGAAAATAATATACCCGTGCTACCTATCCCAGTGGAACATTTCAGTAGGAAAAACGTCGAGCCAGTTGTTGGTTTGCCAAATGCAGCTAGTCTGTATAGGAGTGAAAGAGCAATACATGAATATTTAGGCTTGATTTATCAAAAATATATCCGATAGGTTACTATTAACAATGAAATTTATAATAACTTAAATACAGCACTTTAGGTTGGCAATGATTATCTAAGGAGAAATGTTCTGTGAGTGAAATAGTGCCAATATTCTCTGGGGGAGGAACCAAATTGTCTGCCCACTTAGGAATTTTGGATGCAATAAACACGCTCAACATTAAATTCCAACATATTGTTGGTGTCTCAGGAGGCTTGATAATTGCAGCATTGTATTGCGCTGGACTGCCTATTGACGACATAAAAAAACTAGCAATAGAGACAAATTTCAGACAGTTTAGAGGATTCAGTTTAATCACGCTTTTGCTGCAAGGGGGTCTCAGCACTGGAGACGCATTCGAACGTTGGATGGGTGAAAAGTTAAAAGGTAAATCTTTTAAAGATATATCCAATGATTTACATATTTTAGCTACCGATGTAAATTGTGGTGGCCCTACCGTTTTTAATAAACAAAACTCCCCTGATTTGAAAATATCCAAAGCAGTGCGATTTTCAATGTCCATCCCAATATTTTTTAGTTTTAAAACATACAAAGATCATATTTTAGTCGATGGCGCAATTCTTTCAGAAGATGCTATTTTTAATGACAGGGCAGGTAACAGAACCCCAGTTATATGTTTCAGATTAAAAAGTGACCAAGTCACAGACAAACCATTTAAAAAAAGTTAGGTTACCGCTAGTGCAATATGTGATGATGTTAATTAGAACATTTATGACCGCTATGTCCCGAGAATACGTACACGATCAGTATTGGAAAAACACTATAATTGTTAATACCGGCAAGCTTTCACCTGTTGACTTTAATATGTCCATTCATGATAAAGAAACGTTGTACGCAATAGGTTATAAAACGGCACTAGAATTCATCCCGAAAAGACTGAACAGTGTCGAAACGGCCATAACGGAAAATAAAGTAAAGTTTACGGATCATAAAGCGTGAAAAATTTAAAACAATATGCAAACAAACCTATAATCGGACCACTGATCAAAAAGGTTATGGACTTTGCGATCAATCGTGAAGTTAAAACAGTAGCGCGACATTTTTCCACATACTTACATCCACTAGTTGCCAATACCCCGGAACTTTCAAACGAATCATATAGAATAAGAAATGAAGTGTACTGTGATGAGCTACATTTTTTAGATACAGGGAAGAATGGCTTAGAAAATGATGATTTTGATAAATACTCGACTCACTGTCTAATTCAACATATCCCGACCGCTCGTTATTCTGGAACAGTAAGAGTGGTCAGACCCGAAAAAAATGGGCATACCATTCCACTACAAAAATACTGTTCGGATTCAATTGCCAAAGACAAAATAAACCCTCGAGATTTTGTACCACATGAGGTATGTGAAATTTCGAGATTAGCCGTTCCCAGTGACTTTAGAAAAAGACAAACCGATAAATTTAAGGGTGCTGCCACAGGTGTCATTAATCAACAAATTTATTCAGAAAATGAGTTACGTTGCTTCCCCTTTATAGCTGTAGGTTTATACCTCTCAGCAGCCTCTATTGTCATAGAAAATGAAATCAAGCATACTTTTGTAATGATGGAGCCTAGATTAGCAAGAAGCATGAGCTTCATAGGCATTCAATTTGAACAAATAGGTCCTGCCGTTGAATACCATGGCAAAAGAGCACCTTATTACATTAACCCTTCTTTATTGTTAGAAAACTTAACCCCTGGTTTTCAAGTGATGTTAAAAGACATTAGAAAGTCCCTTAACCATTCATAAATAAATGAAAACCAGCTCATGATTTTTACGATAACCCAGCTTTAGTTTAGAGGTACAGGAAAGTGTCAAACTTTAATTATGAAAACGCGTTCTCTAGAAATATTGGCTGGGTAACCAATTCAGAACAACAAACATTAAGACATAAGAAAGTCGCAATAGCGGGCTGTGGAGGTGTGGGCGGGATCCACCTTCTAACGTTAACAAGACTTGGCATTACTAACTTTAACATCTCCGACTTTGATGAATTTGAAGTACACAATTTCAACCGCCAAGCGGGTGCGTTTATGTCTACCGTCGGTCAAGCCAAATGTGCCGTAATGGAAAAAATGGCAAAAGACATCAACCCCGAAAGCAACATCACAACCTTTCCTGAAGGCGTATTTGAATACAACATAGACGCATTTCTTGATGGTGTAGATATCTATGTTGATAGCCTTGACTTTTTTGCCTTAGAAGCAAGGAAAACAGTTTTAAGCAAATGTTATGAAAAAAGCATCCCAGTAGTTATTGCTGCACCTCTGGGTATGGGCGTTGCGTTTGTCTGTTTCCAACCCGGCCAGATGAATTTCGAGGAATATTTTCGATTTGAAGATGCCAAAACCGAAAATGAACAATACATCCAGTTTTTAATTGGATTATCTCCCAGCATGTTACAACGCTCTTATTTAGTAGATGAAAGCAAAGCTGACTTCAAAGCCAGAAAAGGCCCTTCTACACCTATGTCCGTAGAATTCTGCGCCGGAATGGCAGGCACTTACGTACTAAAAATATTATTAAATAGAGGCAAGGTCATTGCTGCACCTTATGGATTACATTTTGATGCTTACAAAAACAAAATGGTAAAAACCTGGTGCCCTTTCGGTAACAGAGGATTGATGCAAAGACTCAAATTTCAGATCGCAAAAAAAATCGTGTTAGCCGACTAGCGGAGAAGTAATGGATAAAGTATTAGCAACAAAAGTAATTGATAATGCCCGGTTTTATATGAGCGGCGATAACTGCCAACCTTTCAGATATCGCTTTAATATTACCACTCAAACTTTTCATATTGATTATTTAGCAGACCAAGCAAGACATGCACTTGTTTATGATGACAGTACGATAACTATTAGCCTAGGTATGTTGTTAGAGTACTTAAAGATATCGTTACAGCATCATTCTTTTGATATAGAACTTTCTTTCAACTTTAATGGCTTTTCAGTTTTTAAAAATCAAACGTCGGTCTGTAAAGTTAAGCTAACCAAATATAAAAATCAAAAAGACCATAGCGACCTATACAGTTCCTTATTGAATAGAATAACCAATAGAGGCATTTATCAGTCAGGCTCTTTTGATGACATAGATATTAATCAAATAAATCAAAATCTGACCTATAGCCAATGCAAGCTTTTACAAGATGCCTCAAACAAAACGTTAGACTTTTTTGCAAGTTGTGACTGTGCTGTATGGCTATCTAAGCGTTTAGGTCTTGATATAATGAACAGCGTATCTTTTATCAAAAATCCAGTAACCGGCCTACCATGGCGTAATCTAGGGCTTAGTGCACCAGAAGTGTTCCCAATCAAACTCATTCAGTTGCACCACAGTTTTTATGACTTATTTAAAGCTATTGGAGCCTCTTTGATGATGAAAATAGGTCAACGTAAGCTATGGAACTCAGCCAAAAGCGCATTAATATTCACCTATAACGACAACCTGAACACCGAACAAAAGACTATTGCCGGTATGGAGATGGCTGAATGTATGTTGCAACTAACGCAAAAAGGATACGCTTTTCAACCATCTACTTTAAGTGCCGAAATGTTAAATGTATCAGTTAAATCAGAGAATAATTTAATTAACTCTACCGCAATGAAGCACACATTTTTAATTGCCGAATCAAAAATTCAAAGAGAAACACTGGGAATTGTACAAGCAGAAGTTCAATGGATTTTAAGAGTTGGAAAACCAACAAATATTATGAACGAAAAATCCAAAACCAATAGACTAACAGTTTCAAAAACACTCAGCTTTGACGAATAGGCTACACTTCATATGTTAATGGTGCAAAGCAGGGTATCGACTTTGCTTAACATTAACGTTAGATGCAGATCGATTTTCATCACAATAGTACTAAGCAATCATCGGCTCGGGCATTTATAAACGACACCCAAGTTTGACGCATTGAAGTAGGTTACGACAAGCAGGGTAATACCAGTAAACCAGCATTAAGTTCTTTAATAGATAATTTTAAACTAATTATTCATTGTGATTAACGCGAAGCACATTAAAAAGCAGATAACAAAAAACCCGCCGTAGCGGGTTTAGTCATTTAATGATTCTAGCTTAGTAAATCATACTGATTTTTTACGCGCTCTTAAACCAAGACTCAGTAGACCAAGGCCTAATAAAGCAAGTGAAGATGGCTCTGGCACCACACCTACCTCACCAAGAAGAAAGCTTGTGTCGCCATTTGCACTAGCAATATCAGCGTTAACACTTAGGACCTTACTCAAGTCAGCAGTACCTACTAAATTACTTAGGGCGTACAATACTGTAGTACCCGCATCCGAAACGCCAACCAAAACTTGACCAATGCTTGTAGCCAAAGATATATCCGTAAATATCAAATCAATTGAGAAAGCACCAACACCACCTGTCAGCGCAAGAACATCAAAGTAAAGCGATGCGCTTGGATCACCGCCCAATGTGAAGTCCAATATTGCGGGGTCACCCGCAGCGAAGGGACCAAAAGCAGCATCAAACGTACCACTCCAATTAATATTTAATTCTGCATTAGCAACTGCACCTGCTTCACTAAAACTTAACAGACCATTATTAATATTAAAAGAGCTTGCATCAGTATCATTGTTAGGAACGCAAAAATTGGGCGATGCACAATCAGAAACGTCGGTCAATGCGTAATCTGCAGTTACACTAATTACTGATGGTGCAAGACCAACTAAGTCGTAATTACCCGTATCGACGTCTGTATCACCTGTCCCAGCAACAACCTTTAGCTCTATTGGTGGGGTGTAAGTAAAAGTATCTAACACGAAACCTGCTTCTGCTGGCAATGTGAAGGCTAAGCAAGCAACGGATGTCACAAAAACTTTTTTAAAATTCAACATATATTCACTCCTAGTGTTTTAAAATATATTTATAAAATTTACTTTTTTAATATCAAGGAAACGCCGATCTTAGCTGCTGTAAACCACATCATTCCTCCACCTAAAATCATAAGCAAATATAATACCAAAAAAAAATCTTACTTATTTTCATATACTTACAAAAACCTATTTTTACAAATAATACAAAATGTAAAAAATACCGACACTAAAAAACAAAAGAGTGGTTACTAAGTAAGGCCGTTCGCCTTAAATTTTACTTTGAATTTCTGCGATTTTTGCTACAAGTGCTGGGTCATCTGTCTTGAGACTCGCGATTAAAATTTTTGCCTTGTCAATTTGGCCAACCGCAAGTAACGCTTCTAGATAATGAACACCAATTTCCGTGGCAGATGGGTCTGTATATATGGCTTTTCGAAATATAGGTAGGGACTGTTGAGTCTCTCCATTAAGATGAAGAGAATATGCATAAGTATCCATAATGGAAGCATTATCAGGAAGAATATCAAATGCTTGCTGAGCATATTTAAGTGCTTTGACAGGTGACTTCTGTAAAATCATTATATTTGCCAAGTTATTTAAAGCCCTTAAGTCATTTCCGTCTCTTTCCAATACAGCAAAGTATTGCAGTGCTGCTTCTTCATAATCATTATTACCTATAGCCAACTCTGCAATTTGTCTTCGATGCGATATATTATAGACTCCATTCTCAATATGCTCTTTTAGGAATGAGATGGCCTCGGCAAGTTTTTGCTGATATTTGAATGCTTTTGCAACAAACGTTGCATTACGATCTGACGGACTATCCTCATAAAAACGTTTTAACTTTTGGAAAGCATTAACCGCATCACCTGACTCTAAAAGAATCTGACCTTCTAAACCTTGACCTAAATTTGAGCTCTTAATTTCGGTTGTTAATAGATCAAAGTTCGCCCGAGCGGCCGTTAATTCACCATTTAATACACTAAAGTGAACAGCTAAAACGGTGAATTGTGGATCATTAGGGAATTGCACTTGTCCAGTTTTAGAAAGTTCAAGTGCCCTCTTTAAATTACCATATTCTTCATTAATAGAAATTTGTCTCAAATGAGCTAATTTACTTAAAGGTGCAGTCTTTACCCAAGTTTGCGAAAAATTCAACGCTTTGTCTTTTTGACCTGTAAAAAAATATGAATTGCCCAGTACAATCCAAAATTCATTTGGATACCTGTTTGATGGTTCCATTTTTTCAAGAGTTTCAATAGATTCTATGAAGCGCTTTGAGGTAAAAAGGGCTTGAGCATATAACAAGTTGATTTTTTCTGTTCCAGGATTTTCATTAATTGCTTTTAAAAGTGGTACCAACCCTTTATCAGTGTTGCCTAACTGATGTTGAATTACGAAGTATTTTCCTAAAGCGGCCATGTTTGTTGGATGACTATTTAGAATTATGTCTAAATAGGGTAACCCAATTTCTGGCTGTTTATTTTTTACTGCCTTGTCTACATAATATAAGTTAGCCGCTGGATTAGATTTATCGATTTTTAGTGCAGAGCGATACATTGATTCAGATTCTTCATTCTGTCCAGTTTTGGAGTATGCAATTCCAGTTAAAATGTAGCCTTCAGCATTATCCGGATTTTCTAATATCCATTTTTCACCCAACTCGATGGCTTCAGCGTACAAACCATTGTTTATGTAAGCGAATGCCAATCCAACGTTGGCGGCATTAAGATCAGGGTTCAAGGATAGGGCTTTTTTAAGGTCTACTATCCCTTCTAAATCATTTAAAGATAATCTTACTAAGCCTTTTTGCGCTATTTTCATCGGATCTGTGAAGTCTATCGAATCAAACTTCGACAAAAGCTTTTTTCCTTGTGCAAGTTTGCCGTCTCTTAATAATTGGACACTTGCAGCAGATAAAATAGGCATATCATTTTCAGTTAATCCGACAGATCCTATCAAGGTGTTAGTCGCCACCATATTATAACCGAGCTTTAGGGCCACTGCTGCGAACAATCCTCGAGTGGGATGTTCGTCTGGGACTTCTTCTTGAACACTCTCCAAATATCGATAAGCCTGCTCATAGTTTTCAAGTCTAGTAGCGATAATTCCAGCAATGACTCTATTAGGTACATTATCAAGACCATTTTGAATAGCTAATTCCATATGAATTTTAGCTTGACCGAAATCTGCATCTTGATAACGCACTAATCCCTTCAGTTGGTTAAGAAAAGGTTGAGTAGAATTTATCTTCAACAGCAGGTCGAGGTGTTTTTCTGCAAGTTCAAATTGTTGATTTTTGATATACGCAATAGCCAAAAATATTCTACTTTGTGGCACTTCAGGTAGCAATTCATAATATTTTTCGAAACTCGTAACCGCTCCAGCAAAGTCTTTATTTAAGGTTGCCAGTTGCGCCTTTAACAAATTTGCCTCAGGTAAATCAGGCTGGAGTGATAATAAGGTCTCAATTTTGATGATAGCATCGCCTAATTGCTTGTCACTCATAGACAAATAGGCACTGCCTAATTGGCTATATATAGATTCAGCAGAAATTTCGTTCGCAATGGCTACAGCTTGTTTTGCTTTCGCAGGTTTGTCCAAAGCAAAATATGCCAATGTTTGATATAGTAACAATGAAGTTTCAACGACTGGATCAATATTTTTTGCGTTATCAACTAAATCAATAATCTGTTGATTTTTATATTGCAAATTATATGCTTTTGCCAACAGTGGTAAAACATCGTTAGGTTCATATCCCAACTCAAGTGCTCTAGTTAATTCTTTTTCAGCAGCCTCTGCAGCTCCCCTTTCGACATAAACTTTTCCCAACAAATACCTTGCCTCAGGATTTTTTGGGTCGGCTTGAATCGCATTTTTTATTAATATAATTGCAGCTGGCGTTTGATCTTGTGTAATCTTAACTTGGGCTTCCGCTATATATTCATCAGGTGTTGGCTCAGAACATCCAACAAGAGCTAACGTAACAATCACGGGGAGAACTTTAAGTGTAAATTTCATATCTTTATCCTAAGCTTGCAAAAAATCCTATTCCATAGACTAATAATAACGTCAGGTAGTTAAGGATTACTACAACAAATAAATGACTTCTTATAAATAAAATTGGTATACCACTTAAAAACAAGGTTACAGTGCCGTGACTTTCCACAATGGTTAAAAGGTAATAACTCTAGGATTATTTTTCAACGGACCTAAGCATAAGAAACACATCATTAGTATCCGGCTATTAAAAGAAATATGCTAAAAACAAGTGCGAAGTAAAACTCTGTCATCATTCTATCCAGGTTGAATTATTAACTTTCCGTCGCTATCACCAAGCCATGAAAAATACCAATGCTTTGTTGTTTGATGGAGTTGGAGCCTGCCAACAACACTTGAATGTTAGTGTTTAAGCCCCCTGAATACCTGAATTTATACAAATTCCATATTTTACTATGTGATTTAAAGTGGCTTTCGGTTAGCCTTAATACATTGACTGACTTTGTATTTATATGGAACACAACCTTGTTGCAAATGGAAAAGGAACCCATGCTTTCATTACCCTTTAAGACCAGCTCTTATCATTTGGACGAAAGCCATATGCAACAACTGGCCCAAAAATGGGTCACGTTACAGGGCAAGGCAAATTCGTCGGCTTTTATCGCTTGGTTTTGGATTGAACGATGGTTGGCTCAGAAAAACCTTAGTACTCACAACTGCTTATGTGTTGAAGTGAAGCAAGGTCAAGACACAGTTGGGCTAGCATTGTTTGGTATAAAAACCAAAAAAGTATTTTGGGGCTTAAGCTTTAACCAGTATTTTTTACATAAAAGCGGCAATATTAAAGAAGACCAAACTTGGATAGAGCACAATACATTTTTGCTGCATAAAGACTATGAACAGCAATTGGCCGCTGAAATTTGCCAGCAACTTGCAAAGATTGAGCAGTTAGATGACATCAAAATTGGCCTGAGTTCGCCTGATTTTATCAACAAGCTCAATTTCGTTGACTTCAAAATTCGAACAGAATTGTCATCACCAGCTTATCTGGCAAATTTAGCGGGGCTCACCTCACTCGATGACTATCTGGCTACTTTATCTAAAAATACGCGTTCTCATATCAAACGTTCAATAAAAATATTAAACGAAAAAAGCCCACTGCGCTTGGTTTTAGCCACAGACGCCACTGAAAAAAACACACTATTAAAAAACATCGCAGATTTACATCGCATCAAGTGGCGCTCTACGGTTTATGGCAGCGGATTTGATAATCCCTGCTTTTATAATTTTCATCAGGGATTAATTCAGGATGAAAATTCAGCGCAAAATTGCAGACTATATACTTTATACCAGGATGACATTGCACTAGGTCATCTATATCTGTTAACTCAAGGTGACCGATGGAGTTTTTATTTGTCTGCGCTAAATTTTAACGAGGATAACCGTATTAAAGTGGGATTAGTGATCCACAGCCTAGTAATCGAACAAGCAATAAAACAAGGCGTTACGGTATATGATTTTTTGGCGGGTGAAGCACAATACAAAAACTCATTATCTAATGCCCCGCCTTATGAACAACATATTTACTGTTTCTATCGCAACAAACCGCTGCTGTTATTAAGAGAACGGTTAAGAAAATGCAAACGCATTATTTTTGGCGGATTATTTTCGAGTCTGCGGATGAAATTAAATGATTGATATACAACACCCCATACAACTATCCATAGCTCACGAGCAACGTTTTCAAAGTGCTCAGCAACAGTGTTGTGAAGTGTCGGTCCCCTTACCTCAATCGCTGGTGTTTAACCCCGAGCAATTGTCTCTTGTAGTATCAAAAGATGACGATGGCATAACCAAGACAATCGACGCTATTTGTCACATAATTGATTACTGGCCAGATAACAGCATTAAATGGTTCAAGTTAACCTACCAGTATTGTCATCAACCGCGATTGTATTTAAACATAACTAAACTCCAAACAGATACATCTGATGCTGCGACCAATACGTTAATAGATGCCACTAATATAAGTGATGTTATTGATGTAACTGATAATTACTCTTATAAAGGTGGCGCAAACACATTAACCCTGAGCGTAGCCAATAACCGATTAGAAATATTGGATGACAACAACCAAGCTATTTTGTCACTCGATGCCAAAGCGTTAAAAATGACAGATAGCACAGGGCAACCAGTAGCAGCAGATTTTAGCCAAGCAACGGTTACCCAACAAACTAATTTAATAAACCACAACAGTTCAGCTGTAACACTTGTGATTAACGGTGTTTTTTCAGAAACATTAGTACAATTTCAACTGACTGTTGATTGGCTGGTACCCTTTGACTTGATAAAGTGTCAGTTACAAATACACAATAGCAACAGGGCAATACATCAAGGCGGCAAATGGGACTTGGGCGACAAAGGCTCTTTTAACTTTAAAGCGCTTAGCATTGATTTACATACTGCCAAAAAATCACCTAAAGAACACAACACCCTTACCGATGTTCAGAACAACCAAAGTTATATTGGCGAGAATATTGTTTGCGAGCAGTTCTCAAGTGGTGGGGTCAATTGGCAAAGCCCGGTACATGTTAATCACAACAATACCCTCGATATAAACAAAAACGGCTACTCCCTTAATATCGAGTTGCAGGATACACTGCATAAAGACCCAAAAGAAATCACTGGCCTGCGCTGCCAGCCAGTGCTAAGTTTAAAAAACAACCTGTCTATTACCCTGAATAAGTTTTGGCAGAATTTCCCAAAGTCCCTAACTGTAAAAGACAATATTGTATCTTTGGGCTTATTTCCGGCGACTCACTATCTATATGAACTCCAAGGAGGCGAGAAAAAAACCCATAGCTTCTGGATGTCACTGGATAGCTCGAATAATGATTTAACCACTAGTCAAAATATCAATAGGGGCACGGTTGCTTGGGATTGGATCAGCCAATGTCACTTATATCCTTTCATTGAAAAAGAAAAGGCAAAGGAAAACGCAACCTTAGGCTCGCTGCAAACCATTACCGATTTAGGTATCGAAAATACCTCAGGCTTTATTGCCAAACGAGAAAAGCTCGACGAATATGGCTGGCGTCACTTTGGTGAACTGTATGCCGATCACGAAACAGCAGGTTACAAAGGTGAGGATATATTTGTATCTCACTATAATAACCAATACGACCCTATCTACGGTTTTCTCAGGCAGTATCTCACCACGGGCAACACAAAGTGGTTTGAATTGGCAGACGACCTTGCAACCCATGTAAAAGATATTGACATTTACCATACCAGCCTCGATAAAAACGAATATAACGGTGGCTTGTTTTGGCACACCGATCATTATTTACAAGCTTTTACGTCTACTCATCGCTCTTATTCAAAGCATCAAGCGAGTAATGTTTATCAAGACCATGCAGGTGGCGGGGGCCCGGGCGGGCAACACTGTTATACCACAGGTTTATATCTACATTATTGTTTAACCGGTAATCAGAGTTCTAAAGATGCGGTGCTCACCTTAAGTAATTGGATCACCCATATATACGAAGGCTCTAACACCTGTCTTGAACTATTGTTAGCCTTTAAAAATCGTCATGTGGCTGGCAATAAAAATCACTTTACTGGGCAATATCCATTAGACAGAGGCATCGCAAACTATGTAAATGCCCTACTGGATAGTTTTGAGCTGACCCAGCAACCTGATTATTTAACCCAGGTACAAAACATACTAACCAATACTATACACCCCAACGAAGACCTGACTCTTAGAGGTTTACAGGATGTAGAAGGCACTTGGTTTTATACGGTATTACTTCAAGCGCTGTGTCGTTATTTGCAAGTAAAAGAAAGCAGACAAGAATTTGACCAACACTTTTATTATTGCCGTGACTGTCTATTAAATTTTGCAGATTGGATGCTTATTCACGAGTACCCTTATCTCGAAAAACCGGATATTTTAGAATACCCCAATGATACATGGACCGCACAGGATCTGCGTAAAGCGCATGTGTTGGCAGCAGCTAATTATTATTCGCCAGATAAAAAAACCAATATTTGACCAAAGCACAGTTTTTTCAGCAGTATGTAGCTGATAAACTTAATCTAGCTGACACCAAAACCTATACGCGGATTTTAGTTTTAGTGATGCAAAATCAGGGCGCGCTAAAGCTTTTTCAAACAAAAAAGCCATCCATTGCCTTTGCAGCAACAAGAAACTGGCCACCAGCAACCTATCAGCAAGCCTCACTTTATGCAGGGCTGCTTAAAGTAATGGCAAAACGGCTGATAAAACTGTCTCCAAGAGCCGAAACAGATTGGTTAAAAAAACGCTTAGCTTAAACCTAAGCAAAATAGGATGAACAATTACTGATGCAGGTATCTTTTATTATTCCCCACAAGGGAAGGTTCGAAATGTTAACCCAGACACTCGAATCTATTAGCAAGCAAGCTTGCGATTTGCATGACATCGAAGTAATTGTGGTCAGTCAAACTCCGCAAATACAGCAACACACGCTGTTACAGAGCCCAAAATTTAGCCTAACAGTATGTATTCGCCCAGAAAGTGACACCATATCGGCGCTACGTAATTATGGGGCAACACAAGCACAAGGTCAGTACATGGCGTTTCTTGATGCTGACGTATGGCTGTCAAGTAACTGGAACCAGCAAATGATTACCGAGTTAGCCGCTGACCCAGATAGAATTATCAGCAGTGCTATGCAGATATGTGATGACAATGCGCCACCTCTTGAACAAATTCGTACCAGTCTGAGCAATGCCGAAATTGATACCGATGTAGCCTTTTTACCCGGTCGAAATCTATTTTTACGTAAAACCTCATTCGACAAAATTGGGGGGTTTCCTGAACATCTTATAACCTGTGAAGATTACTTTTTTACCGACAAGGCAGCCAAATTGGGTAAGCTATTTTACACTTCTGCCGCCACTTACATTCATTTAGGTGAAGACAAAGCCTATAAGGCTATGTTTGATAAAGAGATTTGGCGGGGCCAGTCAAATTTACAATCAATTTTGGGGCGAAACATCCCGTTGCGAGAATGGCCCAGTTTTATTGCGCCACCGGCTATCGTATTCATGTTTTCTTTAGCAATATTACTACTAGTTTTTGGGCAGTCGTCATTGGCATTAATGGCATTTTTAGTAGCGGTGTTACCCGTTTTTGTATACAGCTTACGGCTGTTTTCGCTAGCAAATCAAAAAATTAATTTTATACATATCCTTAAATTCTATGTTTGTTACTTTCCAGCACGAGCAATTGGTACGGTAGTAGGTTTGTTTAAATCCATTGGAGTAAAAACACATTAAGGATACACACCTATGACTGAAACTATCAACGTGCTGCAGTTCATATGCCCTACCGGTTTCTATGGGGCAGAACGCTGGGTGTTAGCTCTAGCTAAACATTTAGATCCCTCCAAAGTACGCTGTTATTTAGCCGTGACCATGGAGCCAGGGCAAACTCGATTAGAATTAGTCAACGAATACAAAAAATTAGACTTACCTTGCCATATTGTGGACATGAAAAGTAAATTTGATTTGTCTGCGGTAACTAAAATGGCAGAGCTGATCAAACAACAAAACATCCATATCGTGCATACCCATGGATACAAATCCGACATTATCGGGGTATTAGCCGCCAGAAAAGCAGGTGTTCCTTGCGTGGTGACCCCACATGGGTTTGAAAATGCCAAAGACTTTAAGCTACGCACTTTTATCTGGCTAGGTTGCCAGGCCATGAAATACGCCACTAAAGTGGTACCGCTTTCGCAGCAACTTATGCGTGACTGCAAACGCATGGGTGTTAAAGGGCATAAAACCTTATACATTCAAAATGGTGTTGACCTGTCAGAAGTAGAAGCTACGCCGGCCCCCGATAGACAAAACGCAACAGAAAAACGTATCGGTTTTGTAGGTCAAATGATCAGCCGCAAAAACATCTTTGATATCTTAGATATATTTGATCAATTACATGCCAAACATCCTAACACCCGTTTAGTGTTGTTGGGTGACGGTGATACCCGAGCCGCACTAGAAACCCACAGCAAGGTCCTTGCCAGCAATAGTCATATTGAATTTTTAGGTTTTAGGGATGACAGATTATCCCTTTTAAAGTCATTCGATCTGTTTGTGATGACATCCACTCTCGAAGGTATTCCTCGATGTTTAATGGAAGCTACAGCAGCCAGCATACCCGTTGCAGCCTATGATATTGCAGGTATTGACCAACTAATAGAACACCAAAAAACCGGACTGCTTGCACCGCTAGGTGAAAAAGCTCAGTTACTGGAACATTGGGAAAGCTTATTGTTTACAGAAGGTTATGGCGACGAGTTAGCGGCCAATGCCAAAGAGTTTGTGTATCAGCATTATTCTGCTAATCGTATGGCAACAGAATATACTGAATTGTTCGAAAAATTGGTACAGGAGGCCGAGTGAGCGAAAAAGGAAGCAAAACACCTATTATATTTGTATTGAGTATAGACACTGAAGAGGAGTGGGATTGGTCAGGCCCGTTTCCCCAACAAAATGCTAATGTAGAAAATATCGATAAATTACCGGCTTTTCACAGTATCTGCGAAGGCTTAGGCATTAGGCCTACTTATTTTGTAGATTATGCGGTGTCTGATAACGCTAACGCAGTAGCAAAAATGCAGACATTTACAGCCAAAGGCAACTGCGAAATTGGCGCACATCTTCATCCTTGGTGCAATCCTCCGTATTTTGGCGAAGTGGGTGAAGCTGAATCTCATGTGGTAAATTTACCTGCAGAACAAGTATCACAAAAATTAGACGTATTGATGGCCAGCCTGGAATCAGGGTTTGGGATTAAACCCAAGTCATTTAGAACCGGCAGATGGGGCATTGACAAAAAAATCATGGCGTTGCTGATACAAAGCGGCATTAACGTTGACTCTAGTGTGTATCCTTTTTATAAAAATGAATATTTTAGTTGTGGCGGCGCTTCAACCCTGCCCTATTGGCCAGACCTAAACGATCCCCTTCACCACGGTTCACAAGATACCCTTTACGAACTGCCCGTAACAGTCGGCTTTAACCGAACACAGTTTGCATTAGCCAATCAAATTCATACGGCTTTTGCCAAACCCCCTTTAAGCTGGACCCGTTTTAACGGACTGGCATGGCATACCCATTTATTGAGAAAAACCTATTTATGCCCAGAGTTATCATCGACTCAGGATATGCTAACCCTGTGTGACACGGTTATCAAAAAGGGTTATCCGGTATTACATATGTATATGCACAGCTCTAGCTTGCTTGTGAATCAAGATGATTTATTAGGCGGTGAAAATACCCCCTTTAACTTTATCAGCGATGCAATAACAAAAGTGGTAACCCAGTTAAAGTCTACATACGACATCGAATTCTGCACCATTTCTGAAGCAGCAAGTAAATTACAGAAAATGGATATCCCGGTTATATGAAGATTAGAATGGCGGTCGCCGGCGATCAGGCAATATGGGATGAATATGTAGACGGCCACAGCAACGCCACGCCTTATCATCGATTTGCGTGGCTGTTGAGTATCGAACAAGCCTATCAACATGAAAATGTGAGTTTACTGGCTTTTAATGACGATACCTTAGTGGGTGTTTTACCTTGTATTAAAATGCAAAAACCCTTTTCTAAGCCCAGTTACTGCGCCCTACCCTTTTGTGATTTAGGGTTTGGCCTAGCCAACGATCCCAGCATATTACAAGCATTACAGTCTGAAGCCCTCGCCTTATTGCAACGTGAAGGTGGCAATAGTTTTGACTACCGAGACTCGGTTAATACATCACCAGGCGACGAATTAGCAGGTAAAAAAGTTCGTATGGTATTGCCTTTACCTGGCGATTCTGAAGCGCTCATGGCAGGTTTTAAGTCCAAGTTACGCAGTCAAATCCGCAAGGCAGAAAAAAATGGATTAACCTGTGTAATAACCAATAGCCAAACACAAATTGATGATTTTTATCAGATATTTGCTATCAACATGCGCAAGCTTGGCTCGCCGGTTCACAGCAAGAAATGGTTTGAGTGTTTATTTAACAACTACGCCCAGCAAAGTATTTTGTCAGTTGTTTACAGCGACAAAGTACCCGTAGGCGCAGGCATAGTGTTACGCACCGCTAACAAAGTGGCCATTCCTTGGGCATCCACGGTAGCCGAATACAATAAGCTAGCCCCCAATATGATGTTATATTGGTCATTGTTAGAACATGTGAGTAATTTGGGCTGTACAGAATTTGATTTTGGCCGTTCGACGTTTGACGAAGGTACCTATAAGTTTAAACGCCAGTGGGGTGCAGAGCCTGTGCCTTTATACTGGTCAGACCTAGCTCAAAACCTAGCACCAAACCAAACGACAACAGATATAACCAGTACTGGCTCCGACAACGTCAATAAAATCAGAGCGCTAGTTGAAAAAACATGGTCAAAATTACCATTGGGAGTCACAACCCGACTTGGCCCAAAAATCCGTAAGCATATCAGCCTTTAGAAACATCAATTCTATGTTAAAAAATAGAAAGCAGAACAGGAAGTAAGTTAATGTGTGGAATTGCTGGTTTTACCCACTTTGCTGGAAATATGGGAGATAAAGTCGCCCTTAAAAAAATGGGTGACAGTATCTATCACCGTGGGCCAGATGCCGGTGGCGAATATCTAGATGAACATGTAGGCCTAGCTCATTGCAGATTAGCCATCATCGACTTGTCTGATGCCGGCATACAGCCCATGACATCACACGATGGCAAATACATCATCGTATTCAATGGTGAAATCTATAATTTTCAAGCATTAAGGGCAGAACTCAGCGCCACAGGTTACCCCTTTAAAACCCACACCGATACCGAAGTCATATTGGCCCTATATGCCACAGAAGGCGAAAACCTGCTGAATAAAATAAACGGCATGTTTGCGTTTGCTTTATGGGATACCACCACACAAAAGCTGATGATAGCCAGAGATCGTATGGGTAAAAAACCCTTATATTATCTGCAAACCGACACCCAATTTGCCTTTGCCTCTGAAATCAAAGCTATTTTAACGTTACCCGACGTACCCAGAGACATCCGCCTAGATGCGGTTTATGACTTTTTTGCGTATCAATATGTGCCCGACCCTAAAAGTATTTTCACCCATATTCATAAGCTACCGCCTGGCCACTATATGACAGTGGACGCCAAGGGTATCGAAATCACCCAATACTGGGACGTATCCTTTAAACACACCAGCACAGCAAGCGAAGTCGAATTAACAGAAAAACTAAGAGAGCTTGCTACCCACTGTACCAAACAACGTATGGTCAGTGACGTGCCACTAGGCGCATTTTTAAGTGGTGGTGTTGACTCAAGTGGCGTAGTGGCCATGATGGCGATTAACAGCGACACACCTGTCAAAACCTGTACGATTGGTTTTGACGATGAAAAATATAACGAAACCGAATTCGCCAAAGAAGTCGCCGACAAATATCACACCGAACATCACGAATTTACCGTACATCAAAATGTGGCAGATAACTTAGAAAAAATAGTGGGTTACTTTGACGAGCCCTTTGCCGACCCCTCTTTAGTGCCCACCTTTTTTGTATCTGAACTAGCACGACAACAGGTAACAGTAGCCATTGCCGGTGATGGCGGCGACGAAGTCTTTGCCGGTTACGAAAAATACACTACCGATGCCACAGAAAACAGCTTACGTAATAAATTCCCTAAAGTGCTGCGAAAACACCTATTCCCTAAGCTTGCAGACTTTTTAGCACTGAGTAATGCAACAATTTGGCGCAAAGGTAAGTCTTTACTAACCAGCTTAAGCCAAGAGCCAGCCATGGGCTTTTATACCACCAACTCACAGATTGACGACAGACAGTGGCAAAAACTGGCCAAACAAGATGTCAAAGAAAAACTAGGTGATTATCATCCCTCCAAAATCACTATCGACGCCTACGAAAAATCAGACGGCCCTGACCACCTAGCAAAAATACTCTACACCGACATGAAAACCTATTTGCCTGGCGGCATACTAGTCAAAGTAGACCGCATGAGCATGGCCAATTCACTTGAAGTGCGTGCTCCACTGCTTGATAGAGAAGTAGTCGAATTTGCCGCCACCCTGTCCTCCAACATGAAATTTAAAAACGGCGAGAAAAAACACATACTAAAAGAAGCCTTTAAACCCATGCTCCCCGACGGTATTTTATACCGTAAAAAAATGGGCTTTTCGGTACCACTAGCAAGCTGGTTCAGACATGAAATAAAAGAACTAGCCAAACGTCACTTAATAGACCAAGCCCAAGGGCTTAAAAGTATCTTTAATCACGATTATATTCAAACCCTATGGCATGAACATCAAAATGGAAGTGCCGATCACAGTGCCCTGCTGTGGAGCATGCTGATGTATGAGATGTGGTGGGTGAAGTATTCATGATCAAGTCTAGATTAGAGAAAAGGAATTTCATTTATGATTTCTAAAATGAATTACCGTAAAGACATAGATGGTTTAAGGGCTATTGCAATTTTACCTGTCATCTTTTTCCATGCGGGGTTTAACTTATTTCCTGGTGGTTTTGTAGGTGTTGATTGTTTTTTTTGTCATAAGTGGCTTCTTAATCACTTCAATAATTGTAAAAGAAATAGAAAGTAATAAATTCAGTTTTTATAAATTCTACATTAGACGATTTAGAAGACTTTTTCCCGTTGGCTTTTTTATCATATTTGTTACTGTCGTTTTATATGCTTTTCTTTACCCTGAACACCTATTTATTAAAACGGTTTTATCTGCGATCGCGGCACTATTATTCGTTTCAAATATGTATTTTTGGCAACAAGGCGGGTATTTTGAAAATGATTTGCACCTTCAACCACTACTTCATACTTGGAGTTTAAGTGTAGAAGAGCAATTTTATTTAATATTTCCTGCTATTTTAGTCGCTATTTTTACATTTAAAATACTTTTCAAGTTTCGCTATATTCTAATTTGTATTTCAATAGCGATTTCGATTGCCTTGGCAGTTATTTATGCCCCCTCTTTGGAATCATTTATAGGGTTTTATGTTCTTCCAACTCGGTTTTACGAACTTGCAATTGGTGCTCTAGTTGCATTATTTTTAAATGACAAGAAAGAGAAAAATCCAAATCAAAGTATTTTTTTTGCGAGAGATTGGTTTTGTTTTGATATTCGGAACAGTATTTAGTTTTGATAGTAACACCGCTTTTCCATCATATAATGCTCTAATTCCAGTATGTGGGACAGCACTAATTATATTAGACAGCTCTAGTCGTGGATTTTTGTTTAAATTACTTTGTTCAAAGTTATTTGTTTATATTGGCTTGATTTCTTATTCGCTTTATCTTTGGCATTGGCCTTTGTTAGTTGCCCACAAGTGGATATTTGGAGATGACGTTAATATATTTACTACCTTCAGTACCATATTGATGACGTTCTTATTTGCGCACCTTTCTTTTCGATTTATTGAAACACCTTTTCGCAATAAACAATATATTACCGACAAACAAATATTGGTTTTTTCAGCAAGTGGTTTTTCATTTCTAATACTTGGTTGCTTGGCTTTACTTTTAACTGGCAACAGGACAATTTATGATCCAGATGGTAAATTCACAGCAGTTTATGAAGAAGCCGTGGAACCTGAGCCTTACCGTGATAAATGTTTTGACACTGTAACTTCATCAGGCAGTTTGGACGTTTGCACTTTATCTAGTAACCTTCAAAGTAGTAAAGGCAAAATACTTTTATGGGGAGACAGTCATGGGAGCGCGCTGATACCAGCCTTCAATATACTTGCCAAAAGCCATAACGTTGACATAGTGAATAATTCAGGCTGCCCCCCTTTGTTTTCGATAATAAGGAACGCATCTAAAAGTAAATGTAACAAAGTAAATGCAGAGCTTGAAAAGCATTTAAAATCAAATCACTATCATTCGATTTTCCTAGTGGGTGCTTGGAACAATTACATAAATTGGAACATGATAAGCACCATAGAATCTGACGAACCTGCCAAATCTATGGAGCTAGCAATCTCACAAACCCTAAATTATTTTAAACAACAAAATACGAATTTAATATTTGTTGCTCAACCCCCTCGCTTTAAGAAGTCTCAAGCTATCGAGTACATCCGAGCAGCGGCGTTACATTACGATATCCCCAGATTGAATATCTCGATAGAGGAATTTAATAAACAGCGCAAGGAAGCTAATAACGCAGTAAAAAAATCTGGAATAAGGTCTGCCGATTTTACAGACTTTTTTTGCAATGCCGATTTATGTTTTGCAATGCAAAAAGACATCATTATGTATAAAGACACCCATCACATATCTAACAATGCGGCTAGGTTACTAGCTGAAAGGCTAGAAGAATTTATAAACGAACATTAACTAAGACTTGTTACTCGTAAAACATTTTATAATACTGACAATGAAATTTGTTGAGAATTAGCTAGTTTGTTGAATTGATTAAGGTATTACTATTAAAATGATATGCGGCGGCGTTGAAATTAACTATCAGGTTGAAAACTAGTGAGTCGAATTTCTGTGTTACACCTAACCTTTGATATGCGAATAGGCGGCACCGAAATGGTGATTAAAAACCTGATCGAAGGCAGTGATCATGATGTATTTGAAATGTCTATTTTTTGCATTGAAAAGCCTATAGGCCCTTGGGGCTTGGACTTGCAAAAATCAGGTATTCAAATAACAGCAAAAGCGCGAAAGCCTAGCTTTGACACATCAATTATTAAAGCTATCAGAAGGCATTTGAAAGAAAATAGAATTGACGTAATCCACTGCCATCAATACACGCCATGGGTTTATGGTGCGCTGGCCGCAATGGGAACTAAAACCAAAGTTATATTCACCGAGCATGGGCGCTTCTATCCCGACTCTAGTAGCTGGAAACGTAAATTAATTAATCCTTGGCTATGCAGAATAACCGATCATATTACGGCGATTTCAAAATCAACGAAACAGTCATTGATTGATTTCGAAAACATCCCAGAGACCCGGATAGATGTAATTTATAACGGCATAAAACCTTTGGTAGCAGACAAAAATAATACTATTGCATTACGAGCTAAACATCATATTCCTCATGATTCAAAGATTTTAGGTACTGTTGCTCGCTTAGACCCTATAAAAAACCAAAAAATGATGATCAAAGCATTTTATAAGGTATTGAAAACCCACCCAAAAACGTTCTTGTTGATCGTCGGTGATGGAGAAGAGCGGCAGGCTCTCCAATCATTGGTGGATGAGCTTAAACTCAAGCCCAACGTTATTTTTACCGGTTATGATGCTAACCCTGTGAATCTCATAAACTTAATGGATGTTTTTTTGTTGTCTTCGTTTAGTGAAGGTACTTCAATGACCCTTTTAGAAGCGATGTCATTAGGAAAGCCTTGTGTCGTAACCGATGCAGGAGGAAACCGTGAGGTAATATCTCATGGTGAAAGTGGGTTAGTGGCAATGAACAATGATGAAGATGACTACGTTGATAAAATAAAAACAATGCTTGATGAATCTTGTTACATCACTCATCGGTATCAAATCATCAAACGTTTCCAATCGCTATTTAGTGATAAAGCGATGATAAAAATGTTTATTCCTCTTTATAATGAGTAACAGCTAGATGTTAAATATATTATTATTTTGGAGCACATATTTTGGAGGAATTTATGCAGCCTTTACCAGAGCTCCAGTGTTTGCATTTATGGTTTACCAGGTCGTATATTTTTATAATCCTCCACTGCGTTGGTGGGGAGACTCGATACCTACTTTAAGTTATTCTTTTTACATGGTTGCTTTGATGGTCGCTTTGCTTGCTTTAAATTGGAAAAAATTAAAGCACAATAAGTTATTAGAAGTTCCTCAAACAAAGTGGATTTATTTATTTTTAATTCTGCACCTCATTGCTTCACTGTATGCTGTTTTGCCTGTCAGACATGAAATTTTCACTACATATTTTCTTAAACTCGTTATTACCATTTCTATCGCATACAAATTAATCAACACTCGTCAAGATTTGTATCTTGCAATATCTGGATACGTTTTTGGAGCATGGTATCTAAGTTTTTATACCTTTCAAATAGGACGCAATAGTGGAGACCGAGTAGAAGGAATTGGAACTGTAGACTCACCGGATTCTAATGGGATCGCAGCAACACTAGCACCTGCTGTTGTGTTTGGTATTTATTACTTATGGCGCTCCCCAAATTGGATGTATAGAACGCTTAGCCTAATAATTTTAGCTTTTTTATGCAATGCACTGATATTAATTAATAGCCGTGGTGCGGTCTTAGGAGTTGCAGTAGGCGGAATGTATATGATGTATGACCTCTACAAAAGCAAGCTAAAAGGTAAATACCAACGAGCCACTGTAGTTGGGCTATGCCTAATCGGCTTAGTTGGTTTGTCCGTTGTAGCTGATGATACTTTTATAGAGCGTTTCACTTCGATAAAAGAAGAATCCGCGGGGGTTAAAGAAGATGAAGAAACAGGTAGCTCAAGGATAGTGTATTGGGGCGCGGCCTATCAACTTGCTTTAGATCACCCTTTTGGCACCGGCGCGTATGGATTTAATTTTTACTCATCGCAGTATATACCTGCGAATACCTTTGTAGGAAGACAGCTTCGGAGCACAGGGGGGTTTAAGTCTGTGCACTCGTCTTGGTTTTCAGCATTGGCTGAAGTAGGCTTTCTTGGATTATTTGCTCTTTTAATGATTTTTTTATCTTGTTATCTTTCAGCTAAAAAAATGAAAAAATATTTTTTCGAAACAAATAATATCAATGATTATTATTTAGTGACTGCAATGCAAGGAGCATTATTAGCTTTTGCTGTAACTATTGGTTTTTTTAGATCGACATAGAGCAGAGGTTCTTTATTGGCTATTTTTATTTTTTATGGCCGCTCACAATGTATTTTTGAATAAAAACAAACACTCAGAAAGCTCAGAAGCAAATAAGGACAGTTTCAAATGATTTACATGCCTTTTTTGGATGGCATAAGGGCCTTAGCAGTCATTATGGTTTTCATATTCCACTTGAATCCAAAGTGGCTCCCAGGTGGATTTATTGGCGTTGATATTTTCTTTGTTATTTCTGGTTTTTTAATAACCCAGATTATTTGGAAAGGCTTGTCAAATAACACATACAGTTATGGTCAATTTTTGTGGTCAAGATGTAAACGGCTTATCCCGGCTTATGCATTTGTAATTATTGCGACCAGTTTAACCGGTGCTTACATTTTATTGCCTAATGAGTTAATCGCATTTAATAAAAGTATTATTTATTCAATCCCTTTCCTAACCAATCTGTTATTTTTTATAAAATCTGGTTACTTCGAAGGATCCTCAGAATATTTTCCGCTTTTACACACTTGGTCATTAGCGGTAGAGTGGCAGTTTTACCTATTCTTCCCCTTTGCTCTTTTATTACTTTACAAAATCAAAAAAGAAGACATTGTTAGAAATTTAATTTTGTTTACAATTATTAGTGCTGTAATAAGTATTATAGTTACTCCAATCGATCCCAGTATGGCCTTTTATCTATCTCCTTTTCGTGCCGCAGAATTTTTAATCGGTGGACTGGTGTCGTTTTTAGTTTTAAAGCCTATCAACGTTAAACCGTGGAAAATTAATTTTTTAGTCAGTGCTTCATTCCTAGGGTTACTTGGATTCACAATCGGACTGTCTAAAAACTCATTGTTTCCTGGCTACTATGCCATCATCGTAGCTTTCTTATCAGGCACGCTTATCTTTGGACTTTATAAGCAACAGCAAGGTTTGATAAAGAGTCTATTCTCTGCTGAGCCTATTGTTTTCATTGGTAAAATATCTTACTCATTTTATCTTTGGCATTGGCCTATCATCCTCTATTCAAAACTATACTTTGAGTCGATACACAACATTCCAGTATATGTATTCATTACAGCCACCACTATAATTTGTGCACTTCTCTCTTACTTTTTTATTGAAAACCAATTTAGACGAGTTAAAGCATCGTTTAAAATAGTTGTACCAATGCTACTAACCTACAGCTTTATTTTGGCAGTACCCATATACTTATTTAGCTCTACAAATGGATTATCATCCCGTTTGACTGAGCAAGATAGAACAGTATTAAATACACCAGGTTGGCGTGATTTTCCCGGTAAATGTGAATTTACACAGCAAAAAAATAAGTTCTATGGCTGCACACTTGGAGATCCCATTGCACAACCACACACACTTCTTTGGGGGGACTCGCATGCCCAAGTATTAGTATGGGAGTACAATAAGTTAGCTAAGACGAAAAATAAGTCTATCTTGTCTTTCACTAAAGGTGGTTGCCCACCAATATTTGGCGGTATTCCAGTAAATTCACCGATTGAAAAGCAGGTTTGTTTCGATTTACAACAGAAAATTTTTGAACTTTTAAACTCACCAAATAAAATAACAGATATTGTTATTGTGGCTAAATGGGATGGTTATACTACTAAGCAGTTACAACAAACGCCTATTATGGGTAACACCCACGATGACTTTACTAGCCTGTTAATTAGTTCAATCAAATACATTCAAGACCTTGGGTATCATGTGCACCTAATTGATAGTATCCCTTATCCTGGCTGGGAGGTACCTGAGACAATTGTTAGAACAAGACTATTAAATAAAGAAGAAACCAATACCTTTGAAGATGTCATACCAAATATTGTATTCGACTTAAAAGCCAATCTAGACATTAATTTGATTGGTTTATCTACTTATTTTCCAAAAGACTACCTTTGTGACGACGGTATCTGCTCGATAATGAAAGATGGTGCACCACTCTATTTTGATAGCAACCACCTTAGTTCTGATGGGGTGAAAGCTATTGAGCCTATATTATTAAGCACATTGAAAAATAAAAAAGTGGCTTATGAATAAGGCCAAAAAGAGTTTATTTGCTGGTATGTTACTTGTAGCAAATGCCCTACTCAAAAAAGCTATCGGTCTAATAAGTACATTAATCTTGGCTAGGGTTTTAGCGCCAGATGACTTTGGTTTAGTCGCAATTACTATGCTTGTACTAGGCTTCGTTGAAGTATTTTCTGTTACCGGTTCGCAACAATATATATTTCAAAAAGAAAAAGTAACCGATGACATCTTAAACACAGCCTGGACGATAGACTTAATTTTAAAAGTGTTTGTGTCGCTCTTACTATTTTTATCCGCTCCTTTTGTTGCAGATTATTATGGTGATCAACAACTGGTAAATAGTTTACGTGTTATTTCCTTATTGCCCATATTAGGCGCATTAAAAAATCCAGGCCTTTTGTTATTACAAAAAGAACAAAAGTACGGAGCAATAATAAAACAGTCAATTTTAATCAAAATTGTTGCTGTCATTGTGACTATATCATTAGCCTTAGCCCTCAATAATTTTTGGGCGCTAATTTTAGGTACATTATGCACAAGCATTTTAGAAAGTGCAGGTAGCTACCTTCTACACTCACACCGCCCTAAATTTTGTCTTCGTAACTCAAAACCACAATTAGTTTTTTCTGGCTGGATGACACCACAAGCGATACTTGGTTATCTTAGAACTCAATTAGACACTTTCATCGTCAGTAGCACTTATGGCAAATCACAACTCGGCTCCTACCATGTCATGAAATACTTGGCATTCATGCCAACATCTGAAGTCATTACGCCAGCAACACAACCACTACTTGTTGAATTATCAAAAGTCAAAAATGATCGCGATGCCTTCACAAACCAATATAGATTGAGTTTAATCATTGTAATGGCCGTCGCCTTACCTATGACAGCTTTCTTATACGCTTTCGACAAAATACTGATTGAACTTTTATTAGGTATTCAATGGATAAAATATGCCGATGTTTTTGGTGCGCTATCAGGTATGGTCATTTGTTTTGTTATATTAAATCAAGCCAGAAGAGCGTTAGTGGTATTCGAAAAGACAAAGTGGATGTTCTATTATGAAATGGTGTCCTTTATCGGAATTTATGGAACTCTTTTGTTTATAGGTTTGGAAGATATTATAACCTTTACACAAAACAGAATATTACTTGAGTTTGCCTTTTGTCTGTCAGTGTTCTCTATAGTTGCTTACGTATTGATTGGTTTTAAACCACTTATAAAATTGATAGGGATGCACATACCGCTTTTATTATGCGTATTTGTATCAGTTAAGCTTACTGAGCAAATTGATTTGACCGAATTCAACATCATTATCAAACTAGCCAGCTACGCTATTTTATTTAGTCTGACATATTTAGTTAGTCTGCTTTTAAGTTATGTGCTCATCTATAGAAAAACAATGGAAGGTAAATATGTCAAAAACCTAGTTTTAAAGGCACTTTCTAAAAGATAAAGTCAATGCTACTGAAACTGTACTGGACAAAGAACATGGCTTGAGACTTGATTGACGGTGGAGAGGCTTGTAACCTATGATCTTACTTTGTAGTGATACGTGGCCCAATCATTTCCTAATCATGTCCCTAGCAGACAATATTTCAGATAACGTTGAGTTGTCAAAGTCATAGCCAAGAACTTCAATATCTTTTTTATATGCGTCTTGCACTATTTGCATTGTTTGCTGATTGTAATAGCCCATGTAACTCGTTCTTTTACTCGCATTAGTCATTGGCAGCTCTGCATTAACCTCTAATTTTTTACATATGTATTTAAAATCACTATCAATATTTTCCAGATAACCAATAAAGTCCAAACTAACCTTATTATATTTATCAATAATGTAATCAGTCTGTAGTCTAAAATGATGATGTTTTTTAAGGTTATCTGGGTTGGATAACCATTCACATACAAATTCGTCAAAACCAGCAAACTTTGCTAATTCTTTATTATAAAACTCCTTGTCCCATTTATTAAAGCCACCCTGTTGCAAAAAGTAATAGGCTGAAACCACCCTATCCCATGGGTTTCTAACAATAGTAAATTTAAAGTAGTTCAATATTTTTTTAGGTTCAAAAATGTTTAAATACTGTTCTAGGGTTGTATGACCACCCGCCAAGTTTCCAAACAGCGTTTTATTAACCGAGATCCCAGCACATTTAGGTATGTGTACAAAAATGGCTTTCTTTTCATCAAATGGCTTATAGGAGCCCCACTCGTCTGTATCTCTATGACGAAGCCTTTGAGATTCTTTAAAATCAGCTGCACGATTAATCTTATAATCTATCCACTTTAATTCTAGATACAAGCGCGTAGGTAACATTGAAAAAACTAATTCTTTGGACATAATTTTGTACTATTCGAGTTCTTTATTTAAGTGATTGGATAATAAATTACAGTATTTTTTTTGTTCATAATGGTGATCGTTTGGATCTGAATTTAAATACTCTTCTTTAATGAGCCCCTGCTCATTCCTACATTCGGCATCCAAATTTATATAACTAATGTTTTGTTTTAAACAATACTTCTGTATCGCTAGATTAAATTCAACAGTTAAATTTGTACGTTCAACTTGTGATGTAACGATGTCTTTCCTCGCATTGGCTATTTCCCCCCAACTTTGACCATCTTTTATAGTTGGAAGGGGAGCACTTACCACTACAACCTTAGCTTTTTGATTATATTCCTCAATCAGTTTTTGATAATTTATTAACGCTTTGTCCATCATATCAGCTACAGGTACGTTATATTTTTCTGCACGAAACCAAATTACAAATCCTGTATCAACCTCTCCAAGTTGAAGTATGACTATGTCCGGTTGTTTATCAGAGAATGCCTTATTAAAAATGGTTAAAGATCGCGTTTTTGAGTTGGGGTTCTCCAACCCGGAGGCCGTTGCCCCGCCCACAGATTTCACAAAAATCTGGTAACTTAATATACTGAGATGCATGCGCAACAGGTCGAAGACCGAAGCATGAGAATCCCCTAAGACCAAAATTGATTTTCTCTTAAAAATCGATTTACTAAAATTTAAAATATCAACTGCCAGCATTAATTAAAAATCCCTCTTTATTAATCTTAAATAAATTATCAGCTCAAAGTTATCGAAACTATTTTCTTAGCTTCTGAACTTGAAAATAAAGAAAGGCCTTTATAAAGGTTTTCCAGAAAGTCAGTCGCAATGGGGCTAACCTAATTCCTTCTAGATAAGAATTAATAGCCTGTTGTCGCAAACCATGAGACCACTGCAATGAATAGCCGAGCTTCCAAAACCAATCATCAGCTAAGCGATGGTTCAACGCGTTTTTTTCTTTTTGAGTCAAATTATCAATATAATCGAATGTTTGTTTATAACTACCAATTAGCTGTTGCATTACAATGATACGTTTGTCTACATTTTCTTCAGACAAATTAGTGTCGCTGATATTGCCTGAATGAACTACATAATGAACATTGATATCATCAATAAATGCTAGTTTAAAACCTCGTTTCAGTGCCATCGATATAAATAACCTATCTTCACCAATTCTAAAGTCGGGTAACAACATTTCACTAAAAACGCCAGCTCTCATAACAGAGTTTTGCAACCCACTATCAATTCCATAGGTTATTTGAAACTCAACAGCTCTATTGTCTTCAATTATATGTAGATTGCCATAAACTCGACTTTTGAGACTAAAAAGTTTATTTGGCTCACCGTTATGGTAGAAAGTACTAGGAAGAATGACATTACCATTACCATTCTCATATTCAACTCTTTGACATGCAGCATAAACCCAATCAACATCTGTGTGGTCATCTAATACTTTCAGGCATGAGCTTAAATGGTGAGGTAGCCATATATCATCACTATCAAAAAAAGCTAAGAAGCTTCCTTCAGCACTTCTAATTCCGTTATTTCTCGCCCTAGCAGGCCCCATGTTTGACTGCACAATATATTTTATTTTGTTAGAGCAGCTATTGGCAAATTTTTCAATGATAGCTTGGGATTCATCAGTACTGCCATCATCGACAATGATGAGCTCCCAATCTTGATAGGTTTGCGAAACTATAGATCGAAACGCAGAATTCAAAAATTTAGAACGGTTATACGTAGGTAATATTATGCTTACAAGAGACATTTTTATTTATTCTTCATATTAAAATTTATGAGCCCGTTTTTTAATCTAGAACTCTGAAATCCACTGATGTCCAAATAAACTAAAAGTAGTTCGTTCAATTGTTGAGTTATTTTTAAGACAGTAATTTCAAAAGCTCTCATTTCATTGGATCTCAGCTGTGTAAAAAATGACTATTCAAGCACATCTGTAAAACTTTTTGACAAGTAATAACCCTAACTTCAACTAATATCTATACATGGAATTTAATGCCCATTTAGGCAAAACTTTAATCGAGGCGATAAGGTATTTCAATTCACACTTAGAAACGATTAAAGCCATTAAATAACACCTTAAGGCTTCTTTAAACTTTTTCTGTGGTTCATAAGTGTGATAACCAAGATGCCAAGCATAAGTCTCAGCCAGTTCATGTTCAGCGTATTTTTTTTGCTCTCGAGTCAATTCAAATTTTTTTAATACTAATTGCCAGTAAAGAACGAAAGCACTGTGGACTCTTTCCATTCGAGCAGGAGAGTGACCTCCTCCACAATTAGTTAAGTTGTCATCATGTGCCCAATAAATAGCATGGTAATCTTGGATATGACCAACGCCTATATCCAATGCACAAAGTTCTAAGTTGTGCATGATATCAACAGCTGCATTTAAGTCTTCGTTCCAACGAACAGACTTCATAATTGAAGCCTTTCCTATCATGCACTGCGTTGTAATTGCTCTGCCTTTAAGCTGTACACCAAACAGACGCGAGCGCGTAATTAAGCATACATCTTCAACTTTCGTGTGAGGAACTGCTTTTAAATCAATGGTGTCATAATTAAATACTTCGTTAGTCTCAAGGAATTTTCGCAACGGATTTGCAGACATAAGATCAATGTCTTTCGAGTATTTGTCTAAATAATAAACCATTGTATCTAAATGGTGTGGGTACCATTCGTCGTCACTGTCATGATATGCAATGTATTGACCAGTGGATTCATCCAACCCTGTATTTCTTGCGCCACTAGGACCCTTTTTATGAGAGTTTATGACACATTTAATACGTGGATCTTTAGCTGCATATTCATTGATTAACGAGACTGTAGAGTCAGTACTACTATCGTCAACTAAAATAAGTTCCCAGTTGAAAAAAGTTTGTTGAACTACGGTATCAATTACTTGTTTAACAAGGTTTTCTCTATTAAAAATAGGTATGATAATCGAAACTACTGGTGCAATTTCTATTTCATTGTTGCTTATTTGGCCATCGTCAGACAAGTGAACTCTCTTTTGATATAAGTTATCTACTAGTAAAAATGCACAATCAGGAATCCATGTACACTCTACACCATGTGCCTGAGAATGATGCTATTAGATCCTAATACCGTTTGGAAGAATTAAAATTATGATGAACATTTGTTTTGTCCACAATGTGAGCGTTGTTGGAGGTGCAGAAAGAGTCAGCCAAGGCATTATGCAGAACCTTCCTATAAGCGACTACCGCTTATCATTAGTTTGCACTGCAAAAGGTGAGTTAAGTAAAGAATGCGAACAACTAAGTGTACCTACTGAAACAAACCCTATGTTCCAACCTAGCATGCGCAACCCTATCAAGACCTTAACAAACTTCATTGGCTGGAAGAACTTAATCAAAAAAAATCAAATAGACATTTTTCATACTGGTGACTTGATTAGCACTAGAAGTTTACTAAGAGCAGCCTTGTTTACTAAAACTAAAATTGTTTGTCATATACATTTCCCATTTGAAGAGGACTTCGCTAAATGGGTTTTTTCTGCCAATTCTCAGCCCTCTGGCTTTTTGTTTTGCAGCCAGGATTTGCAAAATAACTTGGGGGCAATGTTAAAAAAATTGTGTCCAAAGGCGTCGCAATGGGTTGTTCATAATGCTGTAGATACTGATGTATTTTTACCCCAAAAAGTATCTAACAAAACTATTAAAATTGGAATAATTGCTAATTTGCAGTTTAGAAAAGGGCATGATGATTTTTTAGATATGGCAAAGAATTTAAAAATCAGTGGCTATTCACCAGTCTACGAAATAATCGGAGGCGATATTCTTCAGGAACCAAGAGAACCTTTATTGAAAGAAAGGGTGGAAGAATTAGAATTAAACCAAGAAGTTACATTTCATGGACAAGTAAATAATGTAAAAGAGCTTTTACAATCTCTCGATATAGTAGTTTGCGCTTCACACGAAGAAGCTTTTCCTATTTCAATTTTGGAAGCTATGGCATGTGGAAAACCGATTGTATCAACTAATGTCAATGGCATACCTGAGGCAATAATAGATGGTGAATCAGGCCTATTAGTTTCACCATCTAGTCCAGAAGAACTCAGTAATAAAGTAAAATTTCTAATGGACAATCCTCAAAACATGAAAGAGATTGGAGATAATGCGCGAAAAAGAGTGCATCATCATTTCGGTAAAAATGTTTTCATTCAAAAAATTATTGGAGTCTATAAATCTCTATGAATTTCAAAACATTTCTTAATTCCATATTTGTTATTACTGGGATTTCCATTTTTGCTTTGAATATTTATGGTTTAACACAAGACATCCGTCCAACTGGCTTCTCTGAAGATGAGTTGAGGTTTGGATTAAAGCCAATACTTAGCTTCGAAGACAGTATTCATCAGTTAAAACCAAGTGTTGAAGAAACTAAACAAGATTATGCGTTAAGGGCTACCGAACTAGTTTCGTCATCATTAACACACGTCCAATGGAATAAAGTTGATAATGAAACTAGCCATCAACTAATTCCAATATGGGAGAATTTCATTCTTTATTTCATGGGAAAGTTTAGTGGTATTCCTGAATATGAACGCTATCACTACGCCAACTATTTGAGGAGTCTAAAAAGAGGCATTGGAATTTGTGGTGACGCTTCAATGGTTTTGTCACAATTATTGGAGAAGCAAAATATCCCTAACAAAATAGTATCATTTCCCAAACATGTGTTTGTAATTGCAAAGCTAAATGATTCAGATTGGATCTTAGATCCGGATTTTGGAGTATCTATCCAAAAATCGTTGACCGATTTCGAAGGAATGAATGATGAAATAGAATCAGTGTATGAGTTTAAAGGATACTCAAAAGGTGATATTTTATCCATCCGGGATGCATATGAAGATAGTTACATTAAATGGGACGGAGTTTCACACTTCATCACCAAAAAATATTACTTCGAAATTATATCCTACTGGTTAAAATGGCTAATACCTTTTATTTTGCTACTTTCAGGATTATTTTTGATATTCAAAACCAAGAAGCGACAATGAAACATTTACTACTAGCGTACTTTATATTCTGTATATTTGAGTTCAGAATAGCTCAAGCGACACCTGCTCTTGATTATGACATTATCTACGTAAGATATCCCGCTGAAGCCAGAAAAAGCCCATTTGTAAACATACCTCAAGGAGAGAAAGCTTATGTCATTGAAATGGGAGCAGACTTAGTTCTCCATAAAAAGGACGGTAGCGAGCTAATTCTTGTTGACTGTAAAAGGTGCAGTGTCATGGATCCAATGATGTCGTTCGATGGAACCACTGTATATTACTCACTCAACAAAAGGAGGGGCAAAATAGTTACCAGCTGGATTTACAAAATGCATTTAAAAGGTCCCAGTGCGTTTAAAGCTATTCGGCTGACGTTTGATGATGGATTCGATAGTAAATATTATGCGGCAAACACGACGGAAGAGCATTATCAGTCCCATCATTTCGGAATACGTGACATGGCACCTGTGCCTCTCGCTGATGGGCGTATTCTATTTACTTCCAACCGCTCAGGCTTAACTGCGTTTGACTCACTTGGATATAACCCTTATGAGGTAGGAAGTGTCCAGCAACTTTACGTTATGTCTGATCATGAAGGGAGTGATAACAATAAGTTTCTTTCAAATATTGAACGCCTAGAGGCTGGTACGCTTCATTTGGCACAGCACCCAATGCAATTGTCAGACGGAAGAATTCTATTTACAACTTGGCAAGATGTTGCTGATAAGTATCAGTATGGTATGTCCAGCTTATTTACCGTCCATCCTGATGGGAGTAATTTACAACAATTTACTGAACCACATGACAAAAATAAATTTTTAGATCATTTTATTACACAATTAAGCGATTCTACGGTTGTTTCTGCATACTACTATCCCTCATTTGACTATGGGTTTGGAGTACTTTGGAGAGCCCCTTTAGAGAGTGTTGGACCTGACTTTTTGAGATTTTCTAATAAACCAGAAAAAAACGCCAAGGGTTACACTGTAAATAGGAGGGGATTTGAGCGGAAGGGCACCGTCATTATTACGCCCCATTCAACTCCAAGGGACATACCGTCACCAGGAAGTTCCGGTAAATATTCAATGCCTTCTGCCACAAAAGATAATGGGCTATTGGTAGCTTACTCAAAAGGCTCCGTAAATCACTTCGGAGCGGTTTGCAAAAAGCGAAACCTTTGCGAAAGCTTGAAGTCGGGTATTTATTTGATTGATAACGCAAACAAAAATATCATTAACTCTCCTAACCAACTGGTCAAGATTGTTGATTCCCCTGACCACAATGAAATATGGCCTAGAGCCGTTTTACCTTACAATCAAATCTACGGTATCCCTAAACCTAATATCCTGCCAAGCGTCGACACCAAAACTGAAGATGATCGATTAGCAAGAGCAGAACCTGCTTCTATAGTAGGAACATCCTCTATGTACAATAGAGATAAATTAAGTGGGAACTCTGACCCATTTCAATCAAAAAGTTCAAAAAGAGAGTTACATGATGGTAACTGGACGGTAAATGGGGCTGAAGCCGGTGTATTCACCAATAGCGATATATACGCGGTGAGAATTATTGGAACACCACCGAAACCCTTCACTAAAGTAATTAATAAATATCAAGATAATAAGAGATGGAAAAAGGCGGAGAGATTGATAGGACATAAAAATTATGAAGGTATCGTAGAACGCTACGGTTCTTATCATATGGAAAGATGGGAAATTTTAGGCGAGTTTCCGTTAAACTATAAATCAGTACCCGATAATCAAGGCAATCCAGACAGCTCTTGGGCTGCAAAAATACCTGCCGATACGCCATTTCTAATACAAACGTTAGATAAAAACGGCATGACACTTAACAGCGAATTAACGTGGCGCGCACTCAAACCCGGTGAAGCAAGAACCGACTGCGGCGGATGCCATGCCCATGCAATTGAACCACTTGAATTTTCAGATACCTTTGCAGGAATGAGAGTCCCAATACAAGGCGTTTCAGGTACTGAACAATCTGCGCCAGATCTAATGAATGGACTATGGGATTTAACGAAAGGAGAAATCCCCCTTCTTAACAAAGAAGGTGTCGAATATATTAAAGGTGCAGTAGTAGGCGTAGAATTTAATCGAGATGTAAAACCTATTTTGAAAAATAACTGCTCAACATGCCACACTAAAGGCGGCAGTGGCGGAAGCTTTGTTTTAGATGGCAGTAATGGAAGATCGGTTTGGGAAACACTATCCGACAACAAGCGCTCTAACGGAAAGAAATTTATTGTTCCACAAAAAAGCAAATATATTAGAGTACCGCAAGCTAGACAGAGTCTTTTGACTTGGGTTGTTTATGGCGAGCGACTAGATGGCAGAACTAACGAAAGTAGAAAGAATGACATTGATTTTCCCGTAAATCATCCTTCATTAAACCTATCAGATAAAGACAAAAGAACGGTTGCCCGCTGGATTGATCTTGGTGGTCCTATTGACTTTCCACAGACTGATGGAATGGGGTATACGGATGACAATCAATTACCAGTTGTAACTTTAAAAGTCGATAAAGAAGACGAATATGGATATACGATACTTATCGGTGCCATAGATGTCCATTCCGGTATTAACTGGAGTAGCCTGAATGTGACAGTAGAACAAACGGCAAGTAAATCCGACAAGAGTAAAGGCCTCTTAGAAAGTATATTGGACACTGTAAGTGACGAGACAATTAAATTGAATGGGAGTTTAACGCCTGACGAAAACAAAGTAGTGACGCTATTCTTGCCTGGAACGAGATTACGAAAAGTGTCCTCTTTTATTGTTAAGGTTTATGTTGAAGACTTGGTTGGCAATAAAAACGTTACTAGTAAGCGTATGAAAATAATAAACTAGACTAAGTATCGTTAGTCTTTGCAATGAAGTAATAAATGATCCCGACAAAGGTTATGAAATCTGAGAAGAGGAAAGCATAATTTAATTCCACCGCAGTCACTACGTATAATCGAGATTATGTAGAAAGAATCGAGGGGAGCGATACAAAAATGTAAACAATAATTTATGCTCCGTCTAATGCAATTCACCTCAACATTAAAAGAATAAATTAGGAATTTCAAGCGAGTTATGCAGCTTGATTAAAATAATGTCTGTAAAAACTATTAGTAAAATACACAGGAAGTTAAAACTGTGTTAAAAAACATAAAAAATCATTATTGGAATCTTCGATTAAATACAGGGGAACACTGTATTTTGCAATACGTAGCTTTCAAACCAAGTTAAGGTCCAACTTTTAGACATATAATTTCTAGCACCATATCATACACTGCATAGAAGTTTATCGTATCACTAACGTCATTCTCCCCCGATTTAATAAATTACATTTAATCGACATCCCGTAACAATTTTACCAGAATAAAATCTCTGCTACTGGGGACCTAGATAATCAATGATGCATTGGATACGCGTTTCTAAATTGGCGACAAATACGTTGTTGTCAGGCAAGTACGTAATAGTTATTTATTCGTAAGCAACTATTTACCTTTATGTTTCTCGTTTAACAAATTACGGCAAACCAAACTTTTTATTCATCTGTTTTATATATGAATCATTTCTACCCTGTATTAGATTATCCGTAACTAAGCCAACTTTTTGACTTCCTAGCCATGTAGTTGCAGCAAATGGCCATTGCGTGTTTACCACGCATGATTCACCTAATCTAGCCATCCAATATAACCATACATCGTCAGCCTTATGACATATTTCAAGGTAAGTTTTAGTATCTAGAACTCGCTTATCCAAAGCGTTAGGCGGATACAAAACTCCACCAACCCCTGTCGCAAAATTTAATTCATGAGCTTTGTTATGTTTTATGTCAAATGTCCAGTCTGCATAATCATTGAATTCGTTTTCATTTTTTAATGTTATTTCATGCACTCTGTGAGCAAAAATTATTTTAAAGTCACCATTCCACTCACGAGTCAGCATTCGTAACCAATGCCTTGGATAATATAAATCATCGTCAGCTGTTACGATAAAGTGATTTGGATAAAAAGATAATGCCGGTATTATCTTTGTCCCAGGTCCATAATCATCGGTAGTATTTATATCAAAAATATCAAATTTAGTTAATCGCAAAACTTTTTCAGGAAGGAAAGCGTAATCTTCTTCTGCGACCCATAAAATAATCTTATCGGGTCGTATGTCTTGGGCTATTAATGACATGATAGTCAAATGCAACTTAGCAAATCTGGGGCGATATGAAGTAAGAGAAAGAATTAAACCGTTAGGCAAATTATGCCTTTTATCTGATCTATTTTTAATATTGAGAAAAAGCATTCTAACTTTTACTTCGGCTATTACACTTCGATAAAACCAGAGTAATGATTTTCCTTTACTCGCCCTTAGATCCCAATAGGCCTGTTTTAATCTTTGCATACACTGGTTATCTCTTTAATTAAAAGTGTCTCAAAAAATATTAGTTATATTTGAGGATCAAAAATAACATCCTAAAACACCTTTAAATTGGCGCTATGGCATTGCTCTTTGCGCATATCATAACCTTAGAAGTAGATGCTTGTCATCATTATTCCCTTAGATGAGAAGGAGCCTGAGGCGCGCCTTAAATCACGCTTAAAATATAGTACAGCCTTACTATAATGTTGCCCAACTACCCGTTCCTGTCTTTTGTTAACAGTAAATATGACTAATATGGTTATCGCCTGATAGGCCCTGTAGCGCTGTTCTTTGTGGTTGGGGCTAAATCATTTGTAAGGGCAAAAAGTGATTTTCCTGATTACTTTTTATGTTTTCGCGAAAAGATAACCGGCCTCTTTCTAGATAATGTTTTTCGCTATCTTCATTTGGCAACCAATGGCATAGATTATTGCTAAAAAAATTATAATTTAAGTAACAGCCGTATGCGTTTATGGCGGTAACTTAATTCAATTTAGCGCTTTTTTTAAGCTGGCCTGCCACCAATCCTTTGAAATTGTAACCACTACTCTACATTTTGACGTATGACTCTTGCAATTACGACACCGATAAGAGCTCCCGCATAAACACTGCTTATGTAACAGCTCGCTGGGGTCTATTCGATAAATTAAACGACCATTTCATAGCTTCAGATAACTTTTCCAATAAATAAAATGACAAATGTATAGGTAAGATGTTATCGCATTTTGGTGAATTAACGTCTATTTCAAAAGATGGATAATCAACCCAAAGCATCTATTCTATTTATAATATGTACTGAATTTACACATAGACGTTCGCCAAAAATCAAACTGCCATTGGGATAAAAGCTTCAAGACGAAGTTACAAAATAATGCACACGGTAATTCCTGGTAATTAAAAAAAATGATAAGCGAAGTCAAAAATGTAAATTTGTGCAGTTAGTACTACTCTAGTTGAATCATATTATTTACAGCCTATTTTTTAATTAGCACTAACGACCAAGTTTTTCTGCCAGTTCTGCACATTTTTGATTCTTCTGTGCTTTGTGTTCTAATCGAAATTCGGCCACTTTCTCGGGTGTTAGTGATCTTAAGTAAGCATTATCCTCATCGGAGTAATGATAATCCCATATATGCACTCCTGGACCATCATTAATGTAATAATCATGAGTAAGTGCTAAATATAGTTGACAACTAATCCCAGTAACCAATAGACACATACCCAATGCATATTTTAATTTCAACAGCACCCGGTTTTCGGATAGATCTTTTGTAGAGTTTATTAACCGAAACCACAAATACAATACACAAACAAACAGTGGCACCCATAGTTCAGCCGTATAGCGATGAGTAATGGTGGCGTATTTTAGTTGAAAAAAAGCACCAACACTAAATAGCATAAGTGCAACTAAGAGTATTTTATTGGTATTGCTTTTAAAATCCCTTGCTAGAGTTACTAAAACATACAAAAAACAAAAAATTGGTAGCCCCCACAATATAGCAAGTGGCACCAACGGGGTTTCTAAACGGCCAAAACCAGTCGCCAGATGCCAAGATAAACTCCAATGCAGGTCTGCACTTCCTGTAAGATAAACAATTATATTAGGAACCAGTCGAAGTATATTTGCAAAGTCTGATTGGGGTATTAATTTGCACGCTCGTTCACTAAAGCCTTCCAGAAAAAAATAGCCATAATTTCCTCCCATAAAAGATAGTGCATCACCATATTTAGCATAGTTCAACCACAATATACTCATTCCAAACAACCCCAGTATTGAAATGGCCGGCCAAAACGAACGTAATGATTGAATCAGAATACTAAAAGGGCCGACTGATAATTGAGTCTGTTTTCTAACTCGCACTGTTTGTACCAGTATCAAAATACCCGTCACTAGATATAAAGTTAATGCTGTGGGCATTCTAGCGTGGATACACAATCCGGCTAGCAGGGCGTAGGGAATTAAACTAATGTTCCGGTTTTCTTTTTGAAAAAAACCGTCATTAAGCAATAGGGCTAGATAAATGTTTACCAAACATAAACTGGCAGCATAGGGTTCATGATAGAGAGTCGCATTCTGCGAAATCATGAATGAAGCAGAACCAAACCATAAAAGGCAACTAACTCCGACCAGTAAGCCTAAGTTAAGTGCATGCCGGTTTGATTTTGAGATTTTTAAATATACTTTTATAAAACTAACTTGTAATGCAACCTGCCCAACTAAGGTAAAAAACAAAACTGAGAAATATGAAACGGGTGTTTGGGACAAATCAATAAAGGGAAAAAGCAGTGCGCGGACAAAGGTAGGCAACAAGCCATAATACATATAGGCCTTACTATTAAAATACCCCCCTTCTTTGCCTATTGCCTCCACAGGCACATCTAGACTCCCTTCGAGCATGCTCAAAAAGTAATGATTATAAGCTTTCCATAAAAACTGGGGCTGAAAGAGATCAAATGTCCATTGAGTGGCCATACCCACTGTTAATACTACAAAGATCATCATTGCGATCGTAGTAGATATCGCAATGCCATATCGGTTTATACAATTACTCAACATTGGTTATCACATTATTTTATTACTTGAAAATTAAAGCACGCTATTATTTAAATACCGGATTGGTATTCATAAAAAACATCCTTTGCAAGCTTGAGTGTACACGTTTAAGGAATTAGTAAATAGTTAGCTATATTTTATATTTATCCAACTACTCTAGTTAATTAGTGAATGATTGAAAATTTTCTCATAGCCCACGGTTTAAGCGGGCCTCTTGAAATCAGAATTGCAAATACCTTATTTGCCGTTACGCTATATCAAAGTATAAAAGTTACGAATTTAGTTCGTTTCTTCAAAGCAATATTATTATTATATTTATTGGCCACATGCCCCTGTATGATATTACTGCATGCATAGCCCAAATATTTGTGAAAGTGGCTGGGGGGAACTTGCAATCATTGTGTTTATTATGTGTGTAGGTTTGACTAAAACCAATTAAAACAAGTAGTTATATCAAGAGAAGTTGAAGTGTGTATATATAGAAAAAAAGTCCCGCCAATGTGGAACACAAAAATAATTTCAGACTAGGTATTCAAGGATTACGCGCTTTGGTCGTATTGAGTGTAGTGATTTTTCATATTTCACCACACCAAATTACAGGTGGCTACTTAGGTGTTGATATTTTTTCGTCATATCTGGCTATTTAAGTATGGGCCAAATATGGCGAACTCTGAACGAGCATCGACTTAGTTTTAGAGAATTTTATACCAAACGTCTTAAGCGACTACTCCCCGCCCTAGTTATCTTCGCTCTTTCTGAACGCAATATTATGGGATGTGTTATCAAATCCAATCAGTAATTTTTTTGGTAATATTTCTTATTCTTTTTACCTCTGGCATTGGCTATTTGACGTGGTTGAATAGATACGCCCCCCCTAGTTAAGACATGATAGCCTTAACTGGAGATAGGTAATGACAGCACGCAAGAAATATTCAAAAGAATTTAAATTGGATGCCATCGCATTGGTGGTAGAGCAAAAATACAGTCGTGTAGAGGCGGCTAGGAATTTAGGCCTCAGTCCTCAGATACTCGGTCGTTGGCTCAAAGAGGCCGAAGATGATAATGGTCGTGCTTTTAGAGGTAATGGCACCCTGACACCCGAACAAGCCGAAATCCGCAGCTTGAAGGGGCAAGTCAAGCGTCTCGAAATGGAGCGTGAGATATAAAAAAAAGCGACGGTCTTCTTTGCCAAAAAAAAGAAGTGAAGTATTCGTTTATTACCCGATATAAGAAGACCTGGCCTGTGCGCTTAATGTGCAGACTACTCGGTGTACAAAGTAACAATTATTACCGTTACCAGAAGCGTCAAACGGATAAACCTGATGGTCTAACGCATCAAGAGATGCTGGAAGGGGTAAAAGATATCGCCAGGTTCAGCGATAATACCTATGGCGAGACGCATTCAAAAAGTATTGAATACGCTGAGCTTTCCAGTGAGTCGCAGGAAAACAGCTCAATTGATGAAAGAAGCAGGCGTGTGGGTGCGGTATAAAAAGAAATATAAAGCCACCACCAACAGTGACCATAAAAAGCCCATTTATGACAATGAGCTAAAGCAAGATTTTGCAGCACAAAAGCCTGACCAAGCTTATGTGCATTATGTGCAGGATATCACCCACGTTTGGATATCAGAAGGCTGGTTGTATTTAGCGGTGGTGATTGATTTATATTCACGCAAAGTCGTGGGTTGGAGTATGAGTTCAAGAATGAAGGCCAGCTTAGTGTGTGACGCATTAACCATGGCAATATGGCAACGACAACCCAAAGCAAGATTGATTGTGCATTCAGACCAAAGCTTATCGCCGCCTTATCAAGGCACATAGTTTTGTCGGCAGCATGAGTAAAAAAGGGTGTTGTTGGGACAATGCTGTGGCAGAAAGCTTCTTCGGGAGTCTAAAGCAAGAACGGGTGCATTGGCGTAATTACTCTACACGATTTAGCGCCCAACAAGATATATTGAATTACATGACCATGTGGTACAACAGCCATAGAATTCATTCGTACTTGGGTTACCAAAGTCCTAATCACTTTGAGCAACAAAACAATGTATTACAAAAAGTAGCTTAACTGAGGTGGTCGTATTAGGTTGACCACGTCAATTTGTTATATTTTATAAGGCCTATTTGTTTGAGAAATTTGTAGAATTAGAAAAATTCGATAGACTCAGTGTATTAATCATTTCAATAGTACTCGCCACCTTAACTTATCGATTTGTTGAAATACCCTTTAAAAAAGTGAAATTCACCCCCACTAGTTACAAGTCGACACTTATATCTTTGTCAGTCACATTAGGTATAGCACTAACTACATGGGCTATTCCTATTTTCAACAGACTCACTTTACTCAGCAAACCAAACTATATGATTCGTATCTGGGTTATGACAACCCACATCGACAATACAGTTGCTTTTAAATGAGGGAAAGAAATGACTTCAACTTGTATGATCAAAGTAAATGTATTGACGCGGCACCTAAAAAAATTCAATATTTTATTAATCGGTGGCAGCAATGCCGAACAATGGTTTTCAGTTTTGCACCAAAATCTACAAAAAAATCAGACTTTATCATTAGCAACATCAAGTGGCTGCAAGCCTCTTGTACCATTACAAGGTATAAAACGTTGCAATGATCTCATTGATCGGGTGATAAACGACCTTACTATTAACAAACATTTTGATATAATTATATCCCGAGGTCGATGGAAAGCGAGAGATGTTCAATACATACCTGAAACGATTGCGCTACTAAAAAAGTCAA